>JBFPGZ010000025.1:0-42402 GCA_041083665.1 Leptothrix sp. (in: b-proteobacteria) | reverse complement strand
GATCGGCATCCTGCAGGTAACGGTTGACCGCGTCATGGGAGAAGGTGCGGTGATGATCCGCAAAGTAGGTTTGTGTGTAGTTGATCTGGGTCGATGCCAGGAACTGGCAGTAATCTCTGCTGGTTGATTTCATATTCATGACAATATCACCAATATACTGGTTCTTGATCATGCCAGTGATACTGTCGGTACATATTCAAAAGTTTCTTTTGCGTAAGTCCTAATACTAACTTGGCAGCGGGGCTCCGTTCCTATCTCGTACTCTGCCGTGGGGGTGGCTACAAAGGGTTGGTCGATCAGGCCTGCTGCCGGTCTGACCTGTTTAGTATTTTTTTGCAATATCGCGTCGTGCAAAGAGATTTATTCAGGTGGCAATCCAATACGATCGACCTCGCGGCGCCTGATTATTCTCAAGCCTATTGCACAAAAAACCGCCCCAGTTCATCTGAACGTGGGGCGGCAACTGCTGCCAAATCAATACACGGTGACGCGCAGTGGGTCGGTCCACAGACCATAACCGCCCAAACGGACGCCACGCACGTGCACCCACATCGGTTTGCCGCGTGGCAGGTCGGTGAGGATCATGTGCATACCAGAGACTGATGTCATCACATGGGCCCACTCAGCGTTTTCGAGGGCGTCGCTGACCGAGATTTGTATCTGGAACGATGACGCAGCCGGCTGATTAGCCACATGTACATCCAGCACGCCAGACGTCTTGCCTTGGGTCACGCGGAAATCACTCGGGGCTGGCAGCGGGTCGGTGCTGGGATTGGAGCTGGGCGGCTGGCGAAGATCAAAACCGGTGAATCGGGTGTTGCAGATCTTGGTGAGGATCAGCACTCCAGGATGAGGTGGTCGTGATACCAAACGCGGCAGCAACGACATCTTCCGGATGATTTACAGGATCATAATGTTCACAGCCATCTCCTTCCGAAGGACTCAGCGATGAGATTTTTCAACCCCATCAGAGCACCTCAATTCGGCTGGCATGCTGGATCTTGAGCCCTCACATGTCCCCAGACACTTTGTTGGCCTTTTCGCTGTTCGCGCTGGTGACATCCATCACGCCTGGCCCGAACAACTTCATGCTCTTGGCTTCAGGCGTCAATTTTGGCTTCAGGTCGTCTGTACCACACATGCTGGGTATCAGCTCGGGTTTTCTTCTCATGGTTCTTGCAGTCGGCCTCGGTCTTGCAGAGGTCTTCTCACAATTGCCATGGGTTTACGGTTTCCTGAAATGGGTTGGGGCCATCTACATGCTTTACCTAGCCTGGTGTGTCGCAACGTCCGGCCCGCTTGAAGATAAACCATCCCATGGGCGTCTTCCAAAGCCTATGAGTTTTTGGGGTGCGGCTGCCTTTCAATGGGTCAATCCGAAGGCCTGGATCATGGCTGTGGGTGCGTTCAGCACCTATGTACCCGCATCAAGCGGGTTTGTTGTCATCGCCTGTGTGGCAGCGCTGTTCGCAGTCATCAATTTGCCGAGCGTGGGCGTGTGGGCACTGTTCGGGTCAAGCTTGCGCCACGTTCTTCAGGTGAGGCGCAATCTTCTGGCATTCAACTACAGCATGGCAGGCTTGCTGGTGGTTTCTCTTTATCCTTTGCTACATGTTTCATAACCCTTCTGCGGACCCAGGCGGCTGGTGCGCTACACTCTTGCCGCCAACATCACCTGTCACCATTAAAATGGCCCGCATCGCATCACAAATCAAATCATTCTGTTCCTGGGAAGGCGATATATTGGTGCTCAATGTGCTCGGTACACCCAGCGCCAAGAAAGACGCCATTGGAAAGCCCAAAGGCAATCAGCTTAAAATCAGCGTGACCGCCACGCCGGTGGCCGGCAAGGCGACCGATCACATGGTTCGATTTCTGGCGGAGGAGTTTGGGGTAACCACCAAAGATATTGAAGTGGTTTTTGGCCGGTTCAATATCAACAAGCAACTGCGCATCAAGGCGCCCAAGAGCCTGCCGGCCGTGATCAGCAAAGAGCTGTCGGAGCAGGAAAGTGATGCCTGAGCTTTCAAGGGCACTATTTCAGAACTCGTATCATTGCGGTGGTTCAAACGCCCAATGGAGTTCGAAATGACAAAGTACCTACGAAGCTTGCTGGTGGGTTGCTGGCTCGGCAGTGTCACGGCCCTGGTGGCGGCCGCCAGTCCGGCCGAGGTGGCCAGTTCGGCCGCCGTAGGGGCATCCAAAGCCGAAGTTGCGGTGAAACACGGCGCCCTGGTGGCGGCCAGTGCGGTCGAGCATGGTCTCAAGAAGGCCGCCAGCGCGATTGAGCGCGGTGCTTCTGCGGCCGGCCACGCCATCGGCAAAACCGCGCAAAAGCTGGGCTTGCCGGCGTCGGACGCCCAATAAACCGTCTGAAATACCCATTGGGTCGGCATGAGATAATCAGGCTCATTTTTTACCGAGAAAATCCATGAGCATGAAAAAAACCGACCTGGTCAAAAACCTGGCGAAAAAACTCGACGGCCGGATGAAGTCGGCTGGCATTCCGCAGCGGTTTGGGCAGGGTTCGGCCGCTGTTGCCGAATCGGCTGAAAAGCGTGAGCAGCGCGCCCGTGAGGCCGCCACCAAGCTGGTGCCGGTGGCTTGCCGACTGCCGGCCGAACTGGTCAATCGCTTGCGCGAGCATGCGGTGACGCAGGAAGGCGGCGTCAATGCGGTGATCGCGCACGCCTTGGCGAGTTGGTTGGAAGCGAAAAAGGGTGCTTGACGGCACTTGAATCGCTGAAAATAGGCCCCTCGCAGGGGAGGGCCAAATGCTGATCAAACGAATTTTCCTGGGCGCCATGCTGCTCCTGGTGCTGGCGGTGGGCTGGCGTTATCGCAATTCTGAATTCGCGCAGAACTTGATTCATCCCAAAGAGGTGCGTCCGGTCGTGATCGAATTTGATAATGGCTCGGTGCGGCAAAACAGCGCCGCTTCCGAGCCGGTGCAAGCCTCGGGCGTGCAGCCCAGTCCGCCGGGCACCATGCGCAAATGCCAGAAGGGCGCGGCGGTGGTTTATACCGACAATTACTGCCCGCCGGGCATGCAGGAAAGCGGCCTCAGCCGTGGCACCGTCACGGTGGTGCATGGCCAGACGCCGGCCAAAGCGCCCCCGCCGGCTGAACCAGCGGCGCACCGCTCCAGCTTGCACGATGTGCTGGACCGCTCGGATGAGCAAAGCATCGCCGACAAGCGCATGGAGCGTGTGATCGGCCACTGAATGCCCGGCGCTCAGCCGCCTGAGTTGGGCTCCGCCGGGTCAATCTCGATCTCGGTTTGGCTGTAGTGCCGCCATTGCCCGAGCGCTTGGCGCATGAATTTGACCTGGCCGTTGAAGTTGGTGCAGGCCGCGCAGATGCTCAGGTGCAGGCGGATGCGCACGCGGTCCGGCCACGCCAGCGGGCGCTCTTCGCCGGCCAGCAGCAGGCGGGTCACTTCACGGCAGTTGGGCAGCAGTCGCATGGCGTCAGGGGCGGATGGCGGTGGCTGGGCTGAACCAGCGGGTTTGCAGGCAGCCGCGCAAGCGCAGGCGCGCGCGGTGCAGCAGCACAAAGAAGTTGGTCGAGCTGATGCCGAGTTCCTTACAGATCTCGTCGCTGTCCAGCTCCAGCCATTCGCGCAGCATGAAGACGCGGCCCTGCACGCCGGGCAGCTGCTCGATGCAGGTTTCCAGCACCTCGAAGAACTGGCGCTGGCCGAGCGCGGCATCCGGTCGGCCCCAGTCCTGCGGCGCTTCGCGCCAGTGGCCGTCAGCGGCGAACAGCAGCTCGTCGAGATCGGCCTCGTCGTCCGGTGCGGTGCTTGAGACTTCGCGGCAGTGGCGGCGAATCTGGTCGATCACCTTGTGTTTCAGGATGCCGACCAGCCAGGTCTTGAGCTGTGACAAGCCGGCAAAGGCTTGGGGTTTTTCCAAGGCAGCCAGCAGCGTGTCGGACACGGCGTCTTCAGCCCAGGCCGGGTTGCGCAGCTGCGCCTGGGCGTAGCGCAGCAGTTGCGGGCGCAACGTCTGGACTTGATGGTCAAATTCAGTCATGGCGGCGGCCGGCCCGATCGTGTGGATTAGTTTGCGCTGCAGTGTACGGAATCGGCCCGCTGTTGAACGACACTGGCGGCCTTGCGCGACTGCCGCAGCGGTTTTCCCCTTTCAATCCAATCTATCGAGTCATCTCATGAACCAATGTGACATTGTTTCTTCAGCCTTGGCCTCTGTCCTGGCCTTGGGTCTGCTCAGCCCGGTGACCGCTGCTGCGGCGGGCAAGGAAAAGTGCTTCGGCGTCGTCAAGGCCGGCCAGAACGACTGCGCCAGCCTGTTGCCGGGGGGGCATTCCTGTGCCGGCCAAGCCAGCGTGGACAAGGATGAGAGCGACTGGAAATACGTCGCCAAGGGCACCTGCAAGAGCCTGAATGGCATGACCGAGGCCGAGATGGAAGCCAAGACCAAGCTGAAGGTCAAGATGTGATGCCGCCCTGCCTGGCCGGCATCGGCCTGCGCCAGCCGCACTACGCGCAGCTGCTGCAAGAGCGGCCGGCGCTGGCGTTTCTGGAGGTGCACTCCGAGAACTTCTTTGCCCCGGGCGGCGCGGCGCGCGCCGTGCTGCACCAGGCGCGCGAGCATTACCCGCTCAGCCTGCACGGCGTCGGGCTGGGGCTGGGCAGCGCGGCCGGGCTGGATCCGTGGCATCTGGATCGGCTGGCTGACCTGGTGGCCGAGCTGGAGCCGGTGCGGGTCTCGGACCACGCCAGCTTCTCGCGCGCACCATTGGCGGTTGGCCAGGCCGTCACGCATGCCAACGATCTGCTGCCGGTGGCGCGCACCCGCGCGGCGCTCGACATCCTGGTCGGCAACGTGCAGCAGGTGCAAGAGCGTCTGCGCCGGCCGATTCTGGTCGAGAACATCTCAGCCTACGTGGCCTGGAAAGACGTCGAGATGGACGAGCCGAGCTTCTTCAAGGAGCTGGTGCGCCGCAGCGGCTGCCAGATCCTGCTCGACGTCAACAATCTGGTCGTCAACGCGCTGAACGCCGGCGATGACGATGCGCAGGCGGCGCGCAGCGCCATTGCCTGGGTGCGTGCGATCGACCCGGCCAGCGTCGGCGAGCTGCATCTGGCCGGCTACCACCAGGGCGGCGCCGATGAGCTGGTGATCGACGACCACGGCAGCCGCGTGCACGCGCCGGTCTGGCAGGTCTATCGCGAAACCTGCCGCCACCTGGGCGCCGTGCCGACGCTGATCGAATGGGACACCGCGCTGCCCGAGCTGGCCGTGTTGCTCGATGAAGCCGCGCAGGCCGAGACGCTGATGGCGGCGGCCACGGCGCCGGCGGCGGTGCCAGCGCGGAAGTTCGCATGAACAACAACACCATCCCGCCTTCGACCGAGGTCGCGCCGGATAGCGATACCGCCCGCGAAGCCGAGCGCCAGCGCTGGCTGCTGCAGGCGCTGTGGCAGCGCGGCACGCTGCGCGACGCCGCCGACTGGCTGCTGCCGCTGCGGCCGGCGGCCCTTGACCAAGCCGGCGTGCCGGCCTACCGGACCAACGCCTACGTGGCGGCCGAGCGGGCGCTCTCCAGCAGCTTTCCGACCGTCGCGGCGCTGATCGGCGCCGAGGCGATGGCGCCGCTGGCCAAGGCATATCGGCAAGCGCATCCGCCCGCGCGCGGCGACCTGGCCTGGTTGGGCGCGGCATTGCCGGAGTTCATCGCCGCCAGCGCCGATCTGGCCGAACTGCCGTATCTGGCTGATGTGGCGCGGCTCGACTGGGCGCTGGCCCAGGCTGAAGCGGCTGCCGACGCCGAGCCTGAGCACGCCACA
This sequence comes from Leptothrix sp. (in: b-proteobacteria), assembly GCA_041083665.1. GTDB lineage: Bacteria > Pseudomonadota > Gammaproteobacteria > Burkholderiales > Burkholderiaceae_C > Sphaerotilus. The sequence goes on along the minus strand of JBFPGZ010000025.1, from coordinate 36,587 downwards.
CTGACGCTGCTGGCCGAGCTGGACCCGGCCGAGATCCATCTGCAACTGGCGCCGGGTGCGGCGCTGCTGGTGTCTGACTGGCCGGTGGTGACGCTCTGGCAGGCGCATCAAACGCCGGCTGAGCCGGACTGGGCGCCGGTGCGGCAAGCACTGGCCGAGCACCGCGCCGAAACGGCGCTGGTCTGGCGCCAGGGCTGGCGCGCGCAGGCGGTGGCGCTGGATGCTGGGCAGGCGCGGCTGCTGGGCGCCTTGCTCGGTGGCGCGAGCCTGGCAGCGGCGCTCGCCGAGGCCGGGCCGGCGCTGGATTTCACGGCTTGGCTGGTCGCGGCTTTGCGCGACGGCTTGCTGCTGGCGGCGACGCGCTACTGACGCCGCCGCGCTGAAATAAAACGAAACACGCCGAAACCGCGCTGCAAGGACAGAGCCGCGTCGCTCTGCGACCATGAGTCCATGTTCAATCGCTTCGTTGCTCGCAACGAAAGGAAAATCAAGATGGCACACATGAATCGTCCCTGGATGCGTCGCACTTTGTTCGGTCTGCTGGGTCTGGGTTTGGCCGCCAGCTTGTCGGCCTGCGGTCACGGCCCCGGTGCCAACCCGGAAATGGGTGGCATGGGCATGGGCGGCGGCATGGAAGGCATGGGCATGATGCATCACGGCCAGCATGGCGCGATGAGCGATGCCGACATGCAAAAGCACCACGAGCACATGATCGAGCGCATCAGCAAGCAGCTTGATCTGGACGCGGCGCAGAAGGCCAATCTGGTCAAGCTGGGTGAGGCGATGCAGGCGCAGCGCAAGGCCATGGGTGGCCAGCCGGGCGGCATGCCGGCCGAGATGCAGGCGCTGGTGGCGGGCAGCCATTTCGACACCGCCAAGGCCCAGGCGATGGTGAACGATCATACCGAGGCGATGCGCAAGGGCAGCCCGCAGGTGATCGCTGCCGCCGCGACCTTCTTCGACAGCCTGAAACCCGAGCAGCAGGCCAAGGTGCGCGAATTCATGGCGAAGGGCCCGCAGCGGCGCCACTTCTGGCAGCACGACTGAGTGAGGTGATGCGGCCAACCCGTCCACCGACGCGTTGGCCGTTGCTTCATGATTCGCGCCATGCCACGCCTCCTCCTGATCGACGATGACGAGCAACTCGGTGCGCCGCTGGCGGCCTACCTGAAGCGCTTCGACCTGCAGCTGGTGATCGCGCTGCGCCCAAGCGAAGGTCTGGCGCGGCTGGCGGCCGAGCCTTTTGATGCCGCCATCCTCGACGTCATGCTGCCCGAGATGGACGGCTTCGAGCTGTGTCGCACCATCCGCCGCGACCCGCTGCACGCCGATCTGCCGATCCTGATGCTGAGCGCGCGCGGCGACGTGATGGACCGCGTCGTCGGCCTGGAGCTGGGCGCCGACGACTATCTGCCCAAACCCTTCGAGCCGCGCGAGCTGGCGGCGCGGCTGCAGACCATCCTGCGCCGCCGCCGCGCGCCGGCCAGTGCGCCGGTGGCCCCGGCCGCAGCGCTGACCACGCTGCGCTTTGACGGCCTGGAGATCGATCTGGAGCGCCGCATCGTGCTGCGCCAGGGCGAGCCGGTCGAGCTGACCGGCGCCGAGTTCGAGCTGCTGGCGCTGCTGGCGCGCGAGCCGCACAAGGTCTTCAGCCGCGACGAGATCCTGGAGCGGCTGCGCGGCCACGCCGCCGACGAGCTCTACACCCGCGCGGTCGACATCAGCATCAGCCGGCTGCGCAAAAAGCTGGAGCCGCTCGACTGCATCAAGACGCTGCGCAACGCCGGCTACACCTTTGCCGGAGCGCGGCTGTGATGGCGCCGCCTGCGGTGTCAGCGGCGCCGGGCTGGCGGCTGCGGCTGGCGCGCCTGCGCGACTCGATCGGCCTGCAGATGCTGCTGCTGTTTGTCGGTTTTGCGCTGGCGCTCAGCCTGACTTTCATGATCGGCATGCAGCGCGCCTTTTCGGGCGGCTGGCGCGAGCTGGTGCGCCCGCTGGTGGCGGATTACGTCGATCGGCTGGCGGCCGAGCTGGGCAGCCCGCCTGATCTGGCGCGCGCGCAGGCGTTGGTGCAGCGCCTGCCGCTCACCATCGTGATCGACGGGCCGCAGCTGCACTGGCAGTCGCACCCGGAACTGGGCGATGCCGATCCGGCCGATGCCGGTGAAGACGACAGCGCGCAGCCCGAGTCCTTGCCGGCCATCCCGCCGCCGATGCTGCACCGCTGGATGCATCCGCCCAGTGCCGATGGCCAGCCGCCGCAGCCGCTCGGGCCGCCGCTGTTCATGCCGCCGATGCACCGCGTGCACGCCGCCTGGTGGCTGTTCACCCGCCACAGCGCCGACGGGCACCGCATCCGTTTCGGCATTGCCGGTGTGCCGGCGCAGCAGCGGCCGCGTTTCATCGGCTGGGCCACGCTGGCGGTGCTGCTGGCTTTCACCGCGCTGGCCTACGCGCGGGTGCGTCATCTGCTGCGGCCGCTGCACGACATCCGTGCCGGCGCGCAGCGCTACGGAGCAGGGGATTTCTCGCAGCCGATTCCGCTGCGGCGCCCTGACGAGCTGGGCCAGCTCGCCGGCCAGGTCAACACCATGGCCGAGCGGCTGCGCGGCATGCTCGACGCCAAGCGCGCGCTGCTGCTGGCGATCAGCCACGAGCTGCGCTCGCCGTTGACACGCGCGCGCCTGAACGCCGAACTGGCCGAGCCCGGCTTGGATCAGCCCGACGAGCGCGCCGCCCACGCCGCGCTGCTGCGCGATCTGAGCGAGATGCGCGATCTGGTCAGCGAGCTGCTGGAGAGCGAACGCCTGGTCGGCGGCCACACCGCGCTGCAGCCCGAGCCGACCGACCTGGCGGAGCTGGTGCGCAGCGAGCTGGCCGAGGCCTGCGCGCAGGGCCGCGTGCGGCTGCAACTGGCGCCGGTGCCGGCACTTCTGCGGCTCGACCGCATGCGCCTGCGCCTGCTGCTGCGCAATCTGGTCGATAACGCGCTGAAGCACAGTGCGGTGGCTGGCGCTGCCGCAGGCGCAGTAAGCGAGCCGCCGCTGGTCAGCCTGCTCCAGCAGGGCGACGAGGTGATCCTGAGCGTGCGCGACCACGGCCCCGGCGTCGCCGAAGAGCATCTGCCGCATCTGGCAGAGCCGTTCTACCGCGCCGACGCGGCGCGCCAGCGCGCCACCGGCGGCGTCGGGCTGGGCCTCTACCTGTGCCGGTTGGTGGCCGAGGCGCATGGCGGCCAGCTGCGGCTGCGCAATGCCGAGCCGGGGCTGGAGGTGGCCTGCCATCTGCCGATCACCGAGCCGGCACCAGCGCCTTGATCTGCGCCGGTAACCGCAGCGCACTACCATCGCGGCATGACTTACCGCCTTGCCCTGATTGCCCACGATGGCAAAAAGAACGACATGATCGCGCTGGCGCGTGAGCATGCCGATTTCCTGCGCCGCTGCACCCTGTGTGCCACCGGCACCACCGGCGGGCGGCTGCAAAGCGAGGTCGGCCTGACGGTCGAGCGCTTGCTCAGCGGCCCGCACGGCGGTGACTTGCAGATCGGCGCCCGGCTGGCGGTGGGCGAGATCGATGCCGTCATCTTTCTGCGTGACCCGATGACCTCGCAGCCGCACGAACCCGACATCAACGCGCTGGTGCGCGCCTGCGACGTCCACAACGTGCCTTGCGCCACCAATCTGTCGATCGCTCGCATCCTGCTGGCGCATCTGGCCAGCGCGCCTGCTTGAGCTGATATGTCATTAGCCGCCGACCCGCCCACCGACCTGGCGGCGGGGCGTACCGAGGCCAGCAAGCGGCGCGAGTTGCGCCGGTTCCAGTGGTTTGCCACCGGGCTGCTGATCGCCATGAGCGCGCTGTTCGTGCTGGCGCGCTGGCAGGGCCGCAGCGGCATCTGGGCGGCGCTGGCCGCGTTTGCCGAAGCGGCGATGATTGGCGCCCTGGCCGACTGGTTTGCGGTGGTGGCGCTGTTCCGGCGTCCGCTGGGTTTGCCGATTCCGCACACCGCCATCATCCCGACCCAGAAAAACCGCCTGGCCGAGAATCTGGCGCTGTTCATCCGCGACAAGTTTCTGGATACCGAAACGCTGCTCGGCAAACTCGCCGTGATCGATCCGATCGGCCGTCTGGCGGCCTGGCTGCAGGAAGAAAAAAACCAGCTCCAGCTGGGTGAAAAACTGCAACAAACCCTGGCCGGGTTGCTTGATTGCCTGGATGACGATCGCATCCGTACCTTGCTGCGGCAGGCCTTGCAGCAGCGCCTGCAACAACTCGATTTATCCCGCGCGGCGGGTGAGCTGCTGGCCACGCTGACTGCCGAGCGGCGTCATCAGGAATTGCTCGATCACACCTTGCGCGGCCTGTCGAGCTATCTGGATGACGCTGGCGTGCAGAAAACACTCGCCACCATGCTGGTCGAGGTGCTGGGCAAGGAATATCCCACCACCACCCGCCTGGTCGGCAGCGTCACCAAGCTCGACGACATGGGCCTGAAAGTATCGGCCGCCATGGTGCGCAGCCTGAATCGGTGGCTGCACGAGATTGCCGATGATCCGCAGCACGTGCGCCGGCTGGCTTTTGATCAGGCGGTAGAGGGTTTCATCCAGCGCCTGAAAACCGACCCGGCTTATGCCGCCCGCATCGAGGCCATCAAGCAAAATATTCTTGCTGAGCCGGCCGTGACGGCTTATGTGCATGGCTTGTGGGATCAGTTGCGCGGTTGGCTGCAAAACGATCTGCAAAACCCGGATTCACGCTTGCGTGGCTATCTGATGCACGCCGCTGCCGCCATGGGCCGCACGCTGGCGGAGCATCCTGCCTTGCGCGAATCGCTGCAGGAGCATCTGAACACCACCTTGCGTGCCGTCGTGCCGGGCTTGCGTGACGGCATCGCCCGCCATATCGCCCAGACCGTGCAGCGCTGGGACGACGCCCAGCTGGTGCGCGAGCTGGAACTCAGCGTCGGCAAGGATCTGCAATTCATCCGCCTGAACGGCACGCTGGTCGGCGGCCTGATCGGGCTGGTCTTGTATGGGATCGACAAGAGCCTGGGCTGAGGGGCGTGTGCTGCGTCGCGATCGCTGGCGACCAAGCTGGCTACCAAATGTGTTCCTGCTGGCCGCAGTCGAGCGGCGCAGGTAGAGTTCCGGCTTGATTGTTGCCGTGAGGTTCCGGGTTTGAGCGCGTTGAATCAGAGTCATCTTTCTCCCGCCGATGAATACGCGATGCGCCTGGCGCTCGATCAGGCGCTCAACGCGCAGCTGGCCGGCGAGGTGCCGGTGGGGGCTGTGATCGTGCAGCACACGTCCGACGGGCCGCGCGTGATCGCGACCGGTTACAACCGGCCCATCACGACCTGCGACCCGACCGCGCATGCCGAGATCGTCGCGCTGCGCCACGCCGCCGCGCTGGTCGAGAACTACCGCCTGCCCGATTGCGAGCTGTACGTGACGCTGGAGCCCTGCGCGATGTGCGCGATGGCGCTGCTGCACGCGCGCTTGAAGCGGGTGGTGTTTGGCGCCTGGGACTCGAAAACTGGCGCGGCTGGCTCGGTGCTGAACCTGTTTGCCGAACCGCGCCTGAACCATCACACCGGCCTGGCGGGCGGCGTGATGCAGGAGGCCAGCGCGCGGCTGCTGAAAGCCTTCTTTGCCGAACGTCGCGCGGCGCAGAAAGCCCTGCGTGAGGCGCAGCGGCTCGCCTTGGAGGGCGCTGCGCCGACCGGACCGGAATCAGTCTGGGCCGGCGAGGGTGGCATCCCGGCCGGTGAAGCGATCGAACTCGATCCGGGAGCCAGTGCGGATGCCTCATGATGGCGGGGTTGCCCTCCGAGGCCCTCCGAGAATACGCATGAGTCTGTCTTTGCCCGCAGTGTCGGCCCCGTTACCCATCGCGCCGCCGCGACCTTCCTTGCATCTGTACTCGCCCGCTGGCGTGCTGCGCAGCGTGCAGCCGCTGCGACGTGCCGCCAAGCGGCTGGCGAGCTGGGGTTTCGAGGTCGAGCAAGACCCGGATGCCGCCGCGCGCCACCAGCGTTTTGCCGGTGACGACGCCAGCCGGCTGGCCGCCCTGTACCGGGTCGCCGACGCAGCTCCGGCGGTGGCGCTGGCTACCCGTGGTGGCTACGGCCTGACCCGGTTGCTTGATGCGCTCGACTGGCAGCGGCTGGCCGGCAGTGTCGAGCGCGGCACGCGCTGGGTTGGCCACAGCGACCTGACTGCGCTGCAGCTCGGGCTGCTGGCCCACACCGGCGCGGTGTCGTGGGCCGGGCCGCTGGCGCTGGATCATTTCGGCCGCACTGAGGCCGAAGGCGGCGTCGATGAAATCACCCGCGACGTGTTTCTGGAAGCGATGTCGGGCGAGCTGGAAGCGCTGGGTTTCCGCACCGAAGCCGGTTTTGACGGCCTGGAAGCGCGCGGCAAACTCTGGGGCGGCAATCTGACGGTGCTGTGCTCGCTGCTTGGCACGCCGCATTGGCCCAAGATCAAAGGCGGCGTGCTGTTTCTGGAAGACGTCAACGAGCACCCGTACCGGGTCGAGCGCATGCTGCTGCAACTGCAGCAGGCCGGAGTTTTGGGCGCGCAGAAAGCGGTGCTGCTGGGCAGTTTCGAGGGTTGGCGCAAATCGCCGCTGGACCGTGGCTATAACCTGAAGTCGGCGATCCAGCATTTGCGCTCGGTGTGTCCGGTGCCGATTCTGACCGGGTTGCCGTTCGGGCATCAGCCGATGATCATCTCGTTGCCGGTCGGGCAGAAAGTCGAATTGGTCGTGAACGGGCGTGATGTGCTGATCGCCTGGGGTTGAACGCTGCGGTGCAAGAAAGTATCTGATGGTGCTGATCCGGGGATTCCAGCGTGGTCTGGGTCAAGGTGGTGCGAGTTGGCGGTGGCTGCTGGCGGCTTGGCTGTTGGCGGCTCTGGGCTTGACCGGCTGCAATAACAGCCCTTATGCCGAGGGTGACACGGCGTCGAACACGCTCTATTCGGCCTTTACCGAGCGTTCGCCGCGCCATCTGGACCCGACTGCCTCGTACTGGAACAACGAAACCCCGTTCACCTACAATATCTACGAGCCACCTTATGGCTATCACTACCTGAAGCGACCCTATCAGCTGGTGCCCAAGACGGCGGTCGAGGTGGTGACGCCGCAGTATCTCGACAAGAACGGCCAGCCCCTGCCCGCCGATGCGCCGGGCGAGCGGGTGGCTGAAAGCGTCTACGATGTGCGCTTGCAGCCGGGTATCTTGTTTCAGCCCCATCCGGCCTTTGCCAAGGATGCGCAGGGCAATTATCTCTATCACCACCTGAGTGCGGCTGAAACGGCCGACAAGCACAGCCCGCTTGAATTCGCCCAGCAAGGCACGCGTGAACTGGTCGCGGAAGATTATGTCTATGCGCTCAAGCGCCATGCCACCACGCGCATCACGACGCCGATCGTCGGCATCTTCTCTGAATACGTGCTGGGCCTGAAGGACTACACGGCGCTGATCAAGCGTGAAGACGCCAAGCTGCGCCAGGGTCTTGATCCGACCTTGCGCGACAAGCCGTTTCTGGATTTCCGGCGCTGGCCGCTGGTGGGTGCCACGGCACCTGAAAAGTATCTGCTGCGCATCCGCGTGCATGGCAAATATCCGCAGTGGAAATACTGGATGGCGATGACCTTTCTGGCGCCGATACCCTGGGAGGCCGATGCTTTCTATGCCCAGCCAGGCATGGCCCGCAACGGTTTTTCGCTAGACCTCTGGCCAGTCGGTACCGGGCCGTACATGATGGTGGAATCGGTACAGGACCGCCGCCATGTGCTGCAGCGAAATCCCAATTACCGCCGTGTGCCATATCCGTGCGATGGCAGCGAGGCGGACCGTGCCGCAGGCCGGCTGGTGGATTGCGGCAAACCCACGCCGTTCATCGACCGGCTGGTGTTCCAGATCGAGAAGGAAGGCATCTCTCTCAAAGCCAAGTTCCGCCAGGGTTATCTGGACGTGCCGCAGCTCGACCGCGACGATTGGGGCACCGCCTTGCTGGTCGAGATGGATGACTCCGACGACATCAAGCGTGAGTACACCGACAAGGGGTTGCAGCTGCCACGCTTCGTTGATCTGAATATGTACTTCATCGGTTTCAATATGCTGGATCCGGTGGTCGGCAAGGGCGATAGCGTTGAACAGCAGCTGAAAAACCGCAAGCTGCGCCAAGCGGTTTCGATCGTGATCGATTGGGAAGAATACAGCCGGATTTTTCCGAAAGATGCCGGTGAAACTGCCATGTCGCCGCTGCCGGCGGGATTGTTTGGTTCACGCCATGGCACCGAAGCGGGCGTCAATCCGGTCACGCATCGCTGGGTTGATGGCAAGGCGGTGCGCCGTTCGGTCGAGGAGGCCAGGCAGTTGCTGGCCGAGGCCGGTTATCCGGACGGCCGCGATGCCCGCAGCGGCAAACCGCTGGTGCTGAATTACGATTTTTATGGCGCCCCGACCCCGGAACGCAAGGCCTCGTTTGACTGGATGATCAAGCAGTTTGCCAAGATCGGCGTGCAGCTGGAAATCCGTGCCACCGACAACAACCAGTTTCAGGACAAGGTGCGGCGCGGCAAGCATCAGATCTTCATGTCGGGCTGGTTGGCCGATTATCCGGATGCCGAGAATTTTCTGTTCCTGCTGTACGGACCAAATGGCAAGTCGCGCTCGGATGGCGAGAATACTTCCAATTATGAAAACCCCGAGTTCGATCGGCGCTTTCAGCAGCTGAAGTTTCTGGACGACGGTCCGGCCAAGCAAGCCCTGATCGACGAAATGGTGAAGATATTGCAGCAGGATGCGCCGTGGAGTTGGGGTTATTACCCTTATTCCGGTGGCGCCTATCAGCATTGGCTGCACAACACCAAACCGTCCATCGTGGTACGCGATCAGGCCAAGTATTTCCGGGTCGATGTGCCCGACCGGGTGGCGCGCCAGCAAGCCTGGAATGCGCCGCGTTATTGGCCCTTGCTGCTGTTGGGTGTGGCGGCGTTCTGGCTGTTCTGGCTGACCCGGCGCAGCTGGCGCCGCCATGAGCAGACTACCGCCCGTCCAAACCCTGTCGCCCCGGAGCTTTGACGCCATGCTGACCTACACACTGCGCCGGCTCGGCTATGGTTTTCTGCTGCTGCTGGGGGTGAATCTGTTCACCTTCATGCTGTTCTTTACCGTCAATACGCCCGACGACATGGCGCGCCTCAATATCGGTGGCAAGCGCGTCACGCAGGAGCAGATCGACAAATGGAAGCACGAACGCGGTTATGACAAGCCGCTCTATCTGAATGAGCAGAAAAGTGGCACGGAACAGATTACTGAGACCATTTTCTGGGAGCGCTCGGTGTCACTGTTCACGCTGAATTTTGGCAGATCCGACGCCGAGAGTGCTGGCGATATCGGCCAGCAGATTCAGCGCCGCATGGGCGTGAGTCTGCAGTTGGCGGTGCCGATTTTTGTGCTGCAGATCTTTGTCAGCACCGCCTTTGCGTTGATATTGGTGTTCTTCAGGAACAGCCGCATCGATTTCTGGGGCGTGGTGCTGTGCGTGCTGCTGCTGTCCATTTCCAGTCTGTTCTACATCGTGGTCGGACAGTATATTTTTTCGCGCACGCTCAAGTTGGTGCCGGTGTCGGGTTATGTGGAAGGTTGGTCGGCGGCACGTTTTCTGGTGCTGCCGGTGCTGCTGTCGCTGGTGTCACGTCTGGGTGGTGAGGCGCGGCTGTACCGCGCCATGTTTCTGGAAGAAATCGGCAAGGATTATGTGCGTACCGCGCGCGCCAAGGGTCTGGCCGAGCGGCTGGTGTTGGGCCGGCATGTGCTGCGCAACGCCATGATTCCGATTCTGACCAGCGCGGGCGGTTACCTGCCTTATGTCTTCATGGGCAGCCTGGTGTTTGAGAGTTTCTTTGGTATTCCGGGGCTGGGTGCCTATGTGATCGATGCCATCGGCGGGCAGGATTTTGCCATCGTGCGCACGATGGTGTTCATCGGTTCAGTGCTTTATATCCTGTCTTATATCTTGATCGACATCCTGTACACCTGGGTCGATCCGCGTGTGCGGCTGGCTTGAGCGCGCGGCCGTGTTGATGATGGAAAACACACTCATGATGCCCAAGATGGTCTGGCTCTGGACCGATCTGGTCTTGTATGCGGTCGCGCTCGCCGTGCTGGTGTATGTCTGGCATGTCTGGCGCTCGCCCTTGCTGCGGGCCAGCTGGCGGCGTGTTTTCAGGGATGCGGCGGCTTTGTGCTCGCTGATCATCCTGGTCTTTTTTGCGCTGATTGCGGCGCTGGACAGCGTGCATTTTCGGCGCGCATTGCCGGCCAGCGCCGGCAGCACGGCAGCAGGGCAGGTGTTTTATGCCACCAGCACTGAATCGGTGCTTGATCTGGTGCTGGCGCATCAGCTGGCATCGCGGGAGCGCAGTTATTCACGGCCACTGGCTTGGCGCAGTTTTACCAAGGAAAGTCTGGAGCGTGACGGCCAGCCGGTACGAGATTTTCCGCGCCTGCAGTATGGTGGTGCTCATTTGAGTGATCCTGCGGCGCAGTGGCTGGGTGATATCTTGCCGCGCACCGGTCTGGGTTTGCTGAGCGGCGCACTTGTTGGCGCGCTGGCTTGGTGGGCGGTTGCGTTGATCTGGGTGCGTCGTTCGTTAATCAATTTAAATACTAACGGCAAAGGCGTTGCGGAGAATGCCTTGGAAAATATCACCGCTGCGGTCGCCGGTGATCTGAAAAATGAGGCTGATCGCAAAAAAACCGTCTCTGAAGGTTTGTGGGCACTTTGGCATAACAACACCGAACTGCCGCTGCGAGCGGCCTTGCTGACCTTCACGCTGCTGGCCATGCTGCTCGGTGTGGCGGTGCTGCTGGGGCAGGGCTATCACGTGCTGGGCACCGATCGCACCGGCAACGATGTGCTTTATCAGGCACTCAAGAGCGTGCGCACCGCTTTTGTGATCGGCACGCTGTCAACCATCGCAACCCTGCCGCTGGCGGTGACGCTGGGCATTCTGGCCGGCTATTTCAGAGGCTGGGTTGATGAGCTGATTCAATATGTCTACACCACCTTGTCATCGGTGCCGGGTGTGCTGCTGATCGCCGCCTGTGTGCTGATGGTGCAGGTGTTTCTGGACAAGCACCCGGAGCTGTTCGAAACCGGCCTGGAACGCGCTGATCTGAAGATATTCCTGCTCTGCCTGATTCTGGGCGTGACCGGCTGGGCAGGTTTGTGCCGGCTGCTGCGTGGTGAAACGATGAAACTGCGTGAGCTGGATTATGTGCAGGCCGCCACCGCCTTTGGCGTCGGGCATTTGCGCATCATGGTGCGGCATATCTTTCCGAATCTGGTGCATCTGGTGCTGATCACCACCGTGCTGGAGTTTTCGGGCCTGGTGCTGTTCGAGGCGGTGCTGAGTTTTGTCGGCGTCGGTGTCGATCCGGTCATGAACAGTTTTGGCGGCATGATCAATCTGGCGCGCAGCGAAATGAGCCGCGATCCGCTGGTGTGGTGGTCGTTTGCGGCCGCCTTTGTCTTCATGGTGGCGCTGGTGCTGGCAGCCAATCTGTTTGCTGATGGCGTGCGCGATGCGTTTGACCCGCGCGCCCGAGTATTCAGAAAACGCTTGATGCCGCGCCGACCCGTCAAATCAGGCCCGGCCGCCGCCACAGGAGCCGCACGATGAGCGCCGGTGTGAATGCCCGGGGGTCGATGCTGCGCACGGATGCGCTGCAGGTGGTGCTCGACAGCGATGCCGGCTTGGTGCGCGCCGTCGATGGCTTGCGGCTGGCGATCGCGCGCGGTGAAACCTTTGCGCTGGTCGGTGAATCAGGCTGCGGCAAGAGCATGACGGCGCTCGCGCTGATGCGGCTGCTGCCCGAAAACGGCCGTTTCGAGGCTGGCTCGATCCGTCTGGACGGCACCGAGCTGCTTGACCTGCCCGAGGCGCAGATGCGCGCGGTGCGCGGCGGGCGGCTCGGCATGATCTTTCAGGAGCCGGCCACCAGCCTGAATCCGGTGATGCGGGTCGGCGCGCAGCTGATCGAGGCGATCGAAACCCACACGCCGCTGCGTGGCGCGACGGCGCGCGTCAAGGCGATCGATTGGCTGCGCCGGGTCGGTATTGCCGAGCCCGAGCGGCGCATCGACGACTACCCGTTCCGGCTCTCCGGCGGGCAGAAGCAGCGCGTCATGATCGCGATCGCGCTGGCGGCCGAGCCCGATTTCCTGATCGCCGACGAGCCGACCACCGCGCTCGACGTCACGATCCAGAAGCAGATCCTCGATCTGCTGAAAGATTTGCAGCGCGAGCACGGCATGGGCCTGCTGCTGATCACCCACGACCTGGGCGTGGTGGCCGGCATGGCGCAGCAGGTCGCGCTGATGTACGCCGGGCAGATCGTCGAGGTGGCGACTGCCGCTGATTTTTTTGCCGCGCCGCAGCACCCGTACGCGCGGCTGTTGCTGCAGGCCTTGCCCGACAGCGCCAAGCGCGGCGAGCCGCTGGCCGCGATTGCGGGCGCGGTGCCGCCGCTGCATCAGCGCTTCACCGCCTGTCGTTTTGCGCCGCGCTGTGCGCTGGCCGAGCCGCGTTGCCGGCAGGGCGAGCCGGCGCTGGTCGAGTTGGCCGGGTTTGGCCGCCCGCGCTCGGTGCGTTGTGTGCTGGCGGCGGCGGGTGAGATCGGTTCAACGGTTCGGTCCGCCGAGCCGGTCGCGCCTCAGGCTGCCGTTGCTGTGACGTTGCGCAGCGGGCCGGCAGCGGCCACCGTGCCGCTCGGTGCGCCGTTGCTGTCGGTCGAAGCACTGACGGTCCGATTCCCGCAGCGCAGCGGTTTTTTCCAGCGCGTCAGCGGGGCGAACACGGCGGTGGAGGGCGTGTCGTTCACGATCGCGGCCGGGCGCACCCTGGCGCTGGTCGGTGAATCGGGCTGCGGCAAGACCACCACCGGCAAGGCCATCACGCAGCTGCTGCGCCAGGTCGCGCAGATCGAGGGCCGCGCCGTGCTGGACGGGCAGGATCTGTTTGCGCTGCAGGGCCAGGCGCTGCGCGAGGCGCGCCGGCAGATCCAGCTGATCTTTCAGGATCCGTTCGCGTCGCTCAATCCGCGCCTGCGGGTGGCGGAAATCCTCGAAGAAGGGCTGGTGGCGCTGCGGCCCGAGCTGGACGCCGACCAGCGGCGCGCGCGCATCACGACGCTGATCGAACAGGTCGGCTTGCGCTTGGATGCGCTGCAGCGCTGGCCGCACGAGTTTTCTGGTGGGCAGCGCCAGCGCATCGCGATTGCGCGCGCGCTGGCGGTGCAGCCGCGTCTGATCGTCTGTGACGAGCCGACTTCGGCGCTCGATGTGTCGGTGCAGGCGCAGATCCTGAATCTGCTTGGCGAGCTGCAGCGCGACACCGGCGTGGCGCTGCTGTTCATCACGCACAACATCGGCGTGGTCGAATACGTGGCGCATGAGGTGGCGGTGATGCACCGGGGCCGCATCATCGAGATCGGCGCGGCCGACCAAGTGCTGGGCGCACCGCAGCAGGCCTATACGCGCGATCTGCTCGCGGCGGTGCCACGGCTGTGAGGGCCGGGCCGATCAGCATCGGGCCATGAAAAAACCCGCCAGACGTTGCCGTTGGCGGGTTTCGAGCGGCGGGCGCTGATCAGCGCCGCGCGGTCACAGCACTTCCGAAGCGAAGTCGGCCAGACGTGAACGCTCGCCACGCGCCAGCGTGATGTGGCCCGAGTGCGGCCAGCCCTTGAAGCGATCGACCGCGTAGGTCAGGCCGGATGAGCCTTCGGTCAGGTACGGCGTGTCGATCTGCGCCAGGTTGCCCAGGCAGACGATCTTGGTGCCCGGACCGGCACGCGTGATCAGCGTCTTCATCTGCTTGGGCGTCAAGTTCTGCGCCTCGTCGATGATGACGAACTTGTTGAGGAAGGTGCGCCCGCGCATGAAGTTCAGGCTCTTGATCTTGATCTTGCTGCGCACCAGCTCCTGGGTGGCGGCGCGGCCCCATTCGCCGCCCGAGCCGTCGCTGCGCGCCAGCACTTCGAGGTTGTCGTCGAGTGCGCCCATCCAGGGCCCCATCTTCTCTTCCTCGTTGCCGGGCAGGAAGCCGATGTCTTCGCCCACCGGCACCGTGACGCGCGTGACGATGATCTCGCTGTAGCGACGTTCATCGAGCACCTGCGCCAGACCGGCGGCGAGCGTCATCAGTGTCTTGCCGGTGCCTGCGGTGCCGGCCAGCGTGATGAAGTCGCACTCCGGGTCCATCAGCAGGTTGAGGGCGAAGTTCTGCTCGCGGTTGCGCGCCGAGATGCCCCAGACCGAATGCTTGGCGTGGGAGTAGTCCTTCAGCGTCTTGAGCACGGCGGTCTTGCCGGTGATCTCGGTGACCTTGGCGTAGAGCGGCGTGTTGCCGGCGCTCTCCAGGTAGACGAACTGGTTGATCAGCAGCGACGGCACCAGCGGACCGCTGATACGGTAGAAGGTGATGCCACCTTGCTGCCAGCTCTCCATGGTCTTGCCATGGCGTTCCCAGAAGTCGGCCGGCAGCGCCTGCACGCCGGTGTAGAGCAGGTCGCCGTCTTCGAGCGTCTTGTCGTTGAAATAGTCTTCTGCGGCCAGGCCGAGCGCGCGCGCCTTGATGCGCATGTTGATGTCTTTCGACACCAGCACGACTTCGCGGCCCGGGTGCTGCTCGCGCAAGGCCTGCACCACGCCGAGGATCTGGTTGTCGGCCTTGCCCTGCGGCAGACCGGCCGGCAGCTTGAAGTCCAGCAGCATGGTCTGGAAATAGAGCTTGCCGCCTGCTTCGCGGTGACCGGTCTTGGCCAGCAGGATGCCTGCTTTGGGGTCGAGCAGGCCGTCGCTGGCCAGCGCGTCGAGATCGCGACTGACCTGGCGGGCGTTGCGCGCCACTTCGCTCATGCCCTTCTTGTGGTCGTCGAGCTCTTCGAGCGTGATCATCGGCAGGTAGACGTCGTGCTCCTCGAAGCGGAACAGCGACATCGGATCGTGCATCAGCACATTGGTGTCGAGCACGAACAGCTTGGCCGGACCGGTGTCACGCGGTTTGCGGCTGCGCGGTTGCGCGGCGGTGCGTGAGGCGGCTTGGCTCGGTGCGGGTGCGGCCACCACTGGTTTGACGACCACGGGTGCGGTGGTCGCAACGATCTTGGGCTGCACAGGCGGGTTGACCTTGGGCGCTGACTTGGCGCCGGTCTTGCCCGTCGGTTGGGTGGGTTTGCTGGCTGGCGCCGTCGCAGGACTCGGCAACGGCGTGGCTGCAGCAACAGGAGCCTGGGGCGGCGGCTGCAGTTCCAGCACAGCGAGTTCGGTGGCTTCAGCCTTCGGTGCCCGCTTGCGCGTACGTGGCGCAGCCTGGGCGTCGAATGCGGCAGGGTCGAGCATGGCGGCTCGTTTGGCGGGGGGTTTTGGCAGAGGCATGGAGGCTGAGTTCACGCGACCGGGCGCTGCCAGAGGCAGGCCCAGCCAAAAAACAAAAAGCCGCACGGTGACCCGGGCGGCTCTTCAAGGGGGTGCGGTTCATGGCTCACGCGCATGAACCTATTATGCATATCTCTTCAGGCGGGACTCTTCATGTCTTCGACTGATTTGAGCACTTCGTCCACATGGCCAGCGACCTTGATGCCGCGCCATTCAGCACGCAGCACACCAGCGGTGTCGATCAGGAAGGTCGAGCGCTCGATGCCCTTGACCTTCTTGCCGTACATGATCTTGTTCTTGACCACGCCGAACATGTGGCAGAGCTTCTCTTCGGTGTCAGCGATGAGATCGAAAGGCAGCTCAAGGCTTTGCTTGAACTTGTCATGCGAGGCCATGTTGTCACGCGAAACGCCAAACACGATGGCGCCGGCCTTGACGAAATCGGCGTGCTTGTCGCGGAATTGCATCGCTTCGGTGGTGCAACCCGGAGTGTTGTCCTTCGGATAGAAGTAGAGTACGACTGTCTTGCCGAGAAACGCCTGGGGGGTGAATTTCACTCCGCCGGTCGCATTCGCTTCAAGTTCCGGGAGAGGTTTGTTGAGAGCGGGCGTCATGCAGGTGCGTTATGTCTATATGCGCCCGGCATGGGCGCGAATCCTGCAATTATAAGTCCCTGGCCATGCCTCGCGCAGCAGACATCACTGCTTGTTGAGTCAGAGCCGGTTCAGCTTCAGCCCAACAGCAGGGCGGCGACGACCCGGCGGCCCTCGCCAACCAGGATGTTGTAGGTCCGGCAAGCGGCTGCGGTGTCCATCGTTTCGATGCCGATGCGCCGCTCGTAGAGGCTGCGCAGCACCACCGGCGGTGCAAAACGCAAGGTCTGACCGCTGCCAAAAATCACCACTTCAGGCGACAAGCCAACGAGACGTTCGAAGTGCTCGGCCTGGACCATGCCAGGGCGCGCATCGTCCCAGGCGCAGACTTCACCTTGCCAGGGCACCAGCACACTGTGTGTCCACGGCTGGCCGTTGATCGTGATCCGTCCTGGCACACAGGCATTGATCGCGTTGACACCTTCAAGTCGGTCGGGCTGGAGCTTCACGGCGGATCGGTTGGTTATGGGTGCCAAATCGTGCACCGGATCGGGTGGGCGGCCACCCTGTGATGGGGTAAATTCTAGCCTTTGCGCTTTCCGCACCGGTTTTGCTGGCTGTAGACGCAAAGATCGTCTGTTTTACTGCCCACACAGGATTCCTCGTGCTCAAGACTGTCGCCAAATCCAGCAAGCTCGCCAACGTCTGCTACGACATCCGTGGTCCGGTGCTGGAAAAGGCCCGCCAGATGGAGGAAGAGGGCCACAAGATCATCAAGCTCAACATCGGCAACCTGGCCGTGTTCGGGCTGGAGCCGCCTGACGAGATCGTGCAGGACATGATGCGCAACCTGCCCAACGCGGCCGGTTACACCGACTCGAAGGGCCTGTTTGCGCCGCGCAAGTCGGTGGTGCATTACACGCAAGAGAAGGGCGTCAAGGGCGTCAGCGTCGATGACGTGTACCTCGGCAACGGTGCTTCCGAGCTGATCGCGATGAGCATGAACGCGCTGCTCGACGACGGCGACGAGGTGCTGATCCCCTCGCCCGACTATCCGCTCTACACGGCGGTGGTGGCGCTCTCGGGTGGCAAGCCGGTGCACTACATGTGCGACGAGCAGGCCGAGTGGATGCCCGACGTGGCCGACATCCGCGCCAAGATCACGCCCAACACCCGGGCGATCGTGGTCATCAACCCGAACAACCCGACCGGCGCGCTCTACCCGGACAGTCTGTTGCTGGAGCTGGTGCAGGTGGCGCGCGAGCATCAGCTGATCATCTTTGCCGACGAGATCTACGACAAGACGCTCTACGACGGCAACACGCACACCAGCATCGCCTCGCTGGCCGACGACGTGCTGATCCTGACCTTCAACGGCCTGAGCAAGAACTACCGTTCCTGCGGCTACCGCGCTGGCTGGATGGTGGTGTCGGGCGACAAGCGCCATGCGCGTGACTACATCGAGGGCCTGAACATGCTGGCCTCGATGCGGCTGTGCGCCAACACGCCGGGCCAGCTGGCCATCCAGACCGCGCTGGGTGGCTATCAGAGCATCAAGGATCTGGTCGCGCCGACCGGGCGCCTGTGCCGTCAGCGCGATCTGGCGCACAAGCTGCTCAGCGAGATTCCGGGCGTGAGCTGCGTCAAGCCCAAGGCGGCGCTCTACATGTTCCCGCGCCTTGACCCGAAGATGTACCCGATCCAGGACGACCAGCAGTTCGCCTACGAGCTGCTCGCCGAGGAGAAGGTGCTGATCGTGCAGGGCACCGGCTTCAACTGGCCGACGCCGGACCACTTCCGGCTCGTGTTCCTGCCCAATTCGGATGACCTGACCGATGCTGTCGGTCGCATCGCGCGCTTCCTCGACGGCTATCGCCGCCGCCACGGCACCTGAAACGCGTTTCAAACCGGCGCGCCCGCCTGCGGGTGGCGCATGGTTTGCGCTATTGTTCGGCCCCTGAAGCGATCAGCTCTCGTCTGCCGTCCGCGATCCGGGCGGCGTCTTTACCTCTAGACGGCGCCTCTGAAGCGCCTAGCTCTCCATGAAACCCATCCAAGTCGGCCTGCTGGGCATCGGTACTGTCGGTAGTGGCACGTTCAACGTGCTGACGCGCAACCAGGAAGAGATCCGCCGTCGCGCCGGTCGCGGCATCGAGATCACCATGGTCGCCGACCTGAACACCGCACGCGCCCGCGAGATCGTCGGTGACGCCGCCAAGGTGGTGGCCGACGCGCGCGAAGTCATCGCCAACCCCGAGATCGACATCGTCATCGAGCTGATCGGCGGCTACGGCATCGCCAAGGCGCTGGTGCTGGAAGCCATCGCGGCCGGCAAGCACGTCGTCACCGCCAACAAGGCGCTGCTGGCGGTGCACGGCACCGAGATCTTCGCTGCCGCGCGCGACAAGGGCGTGGTGGTCGCGTTTGAAGCGGCGGTGGCCGGTGGCATCCCGATCATCAAGGCACTGCGCGAAGGCCTGAGCGCGAACCGCATCGAGTGGATCGCCGGCATCATCAACGGCACCACCAACTTCATCCTGTCGGAAATGCGCGACAAGGGCCTCGACTTCGACGTGGTCCTGAAGGAAGCGCAAGCGCTCGGTTACGCCGAAGCCGACCCGACCTTCGACATCGAAGGCGTGGACGCCGCGCACAAGGCCACGCTGATGAGCGCGCTGGCCTTCGGCATTCCGGTGCAGTTCGACAAGGCGCACATCGAAGGCATCACCAAGCTGTCGGCGGCCGATATCCGCTACGCCGAACAGCTCGGCTACCGCATCAAGCTGCTCGGCATCGCCAAGCGCCGTGATGACGCAGGCGGCATCGAGCTGCGTGTGCATCCGACGCTGGTGCCGGCCAAGCGCCTGATTGCCAACGTCGAAGGCGCCATGAACGCCGTGATGGTGCACGGCGACGCCGTCGGCACCACGCTCTATTACGGCAAGGGCGCCGGCTCCGAGCCGACCGCCTCGGCCGTGATTGCCGACCTGGTCGACATCACGCGTCTGCACACCGCCGACCCGGACCACCGCGTGCCGCATCTGGCCTTCCAGCCCGACGAGCTGCACGCCACGCCGATCCTGCCGATCGAGCAGGTCCGCACCGCCTTCTATCTGCGCCTGCGCGTGGCGGATCAGAAGGGCGTGCTGGCGGCGATCACCCGCATCTTGGCCGAAGGTGACATCTCGATCGACGCCGTGCTGCAGCGCGAATCGAACGATGGTGAAAACCAGACCGACGTCATCATCCTGACGCACGACACCGTGGAAGGCGCGATGCGCACCGCGCTGACGCAGATGCAAGCGCTGCCGACCGTGCTGGCGCCGATCGTGAGTCTGCGCAAGGAAGAGCTGGCCTGAGTGGCCTGAGGATGGCCCAGGGCGCCGACAGTGCCACACTGATGACCCATTGCTGGAGGTTCTGAATGGCACTGTCTCCCGCTACCCGGGCTGAACTGAAAACGCTCTACAACGCGTTGTCGGATCGGGTGCTGCAACCAGACGATCCGGTCTATGTTGCGGAAATCAATGCCGTAGGCCAGTCGGGCGCTGATCCGGTGGTGGAAATCGCCACCGAGATCGACTGGCAGGAAGGCGGCGGCGTCTGCCTCTTCACAGGGCAGCGCGGCACGGGCAAAAGCACCGAGCTGCGCCGCCTGCAGGAGGAGCTGGAAGGCGAGGGCATCGTCGCCTTCTACGCCGATTTGTCCGAATACATCCTGCTGACCAAGCCGATCGAGATCAGCGATTTCCTGATCTCGATGGCTGGCGCCCTGTCCGACCGGGTGGCCGACGATCCGCGCTTTGCCGGCAACCCGTCGCGGCGCAGCTACTGGCAGCGGCTGGCGCACTTCCTGAACACCAAGGTCGAGTTCAAGGAAATCGGTCTCAAGGTGCCCGAGGTCGGCGACATCAAGGCGTCGCTCAAGAACGATCCTGACTTCAAGCAGCGCATTCAGCAGGCTGCGCGTGGGCATGTCGCGCAGATCGTGCAGGACGCACACGCTTTCTTCCGCGAGGTCGTGATCGACCTGCGCCAGACCACCGGGCAGCCGGATCTGAAGGTGGCATTGCTACTCGACTCGATCGAGCGCATCCGGGGCGTCGGTGACGAGGCCATGAATGTCTACGAGAGCGTGCGCAACCTCTTTTTCGCGCACGCCGAGCACTTGCGCATTCCGTTCCTGCATACCGTCTACACGGTGCCGCCGTATCTGTCGATCTTGGCGGCGGGCGCCGGTTCGCTGATGGGCGGGGCGGTGGTGCGTCGGCTGGTGAGCACACATATCTTTCTCGATCGCAGCCGCGCTACCGACCAGGCCGGGCTGGCGCTGCTGCGCAAGGTCATCGCCAAGCGCTACACCGCCTGGACGCGCATCTTCACGCCGGAAGCGCTGGATCGGCTGGCGCTGAGTTCCGGTGGCGACCTGCGCGAGTTCTTCCGGCTGGTGCGGCTATGCCTGCCAGCGGTACGTGACGATGCGCAACTGCCGCTGTCATTTGATGCGGTGGCGCATGTCGAGAAGAGCGCTCGTGCCGAAATGCTGCCGATCCCGGCCGATCACCTCGACTGGTTACAACAGATCGCCCGCAGTCACGACACCTGCCTGAAGACCGACGGTGATCTGCCGCTGCTGGCCCATTTTCTCGACAATCGGCTGGTGCTGAACTACCGCAACGGCAGCGACTGGTACGACGTGCATCCGTTGCTGCGCGAGGTCGTCGATGCACACAAACGATCAGGGTCTGACGCCTGACGGCGTTCCCGAAACCGTTGCAGTCAATCTGCTGCGCCACTTGGAGTGGCAGCCTGACAGCTTCTCGATCATCTTCCTGTTTGCCGATGTCGGCCCGGCGCTGGCGCTGGCTGAGTGGATACAGCGCCGCCTGCATGATCCGGACTGCCCGATGTTGCGGGAGGATGTGCCGGATCGCTTCGCCAGCGACCCCGAGCGCTGGCTGCATGACTGGCTGGCCCGCATCAAGGTCAATGGCATCCAAGCCAGCGCAGTCTGGCTGTCGATGCAGCGCCACGCCACCGACAAGCTCTGGAACCGTGCGCGCAGCCTTTTCCTCGGCCGGCTGAACGAGCGGCGCTTCGTGCTGGAACGGGATCTGCTCCGTCCGCTCGTGCTGGTGCTACCCATCGCGTTTAAGGAGGCAGCACGTCGCGCCGCGCCCGACCTTTGGCACGTACGCGCCTTCAGCCACGAGCTGCCCGCCCCCTTGCGGGCGGCGGCCGTGGCTGCCACCCCCGCACCAGCCATGGCCAGGGCGCTGGTCGATGCCTTGCAGGCATTCGACGCGCCGCCCGGCCCCCTGACAGGCTCCGGCGCTGCTGAAGCTTGGCAGCGTGCTTTCGAAGGCGGCAAGGCCAGCCAGCTCTACGTGCCGCTTGCCTCCGCAGCCATCGAGGAACTGCTTACGCAGGGCCGATCCGCCGAAGCGGCTCTGATCGCCAAACAGGCGGTTGGCTTGGCGCGAGACAGGGCGCAGGCAGGTGCTCTCGCCGGCCCTGGAGCTGAAGCCTCCAATGCCCTGCGCATGCTGTCGCTGGCACTCGACAACGTTGGCCGGGTGGCGCGGGCGCAGGGCGACTGGGCGGGTGCCGAACAGGTTTACCGGGAAAGCCTGGCGATCGGTCGCGAGCTGGTGGAGCGGCTGGGCGGCACGCCGGAGGCTTTGCGCGACGTCTCGATCTCGCTCGACAACGCTGGCGAGGTGGCGCGAGCGCAGGGGGACTGGGCGGGTGCCGAGCAGGTCTACCGGGAAAGCCTGGCGATCCGCTGGAAGCTGGTGGAGCGGCTGGGCGGCACGCCGGAGGCACTGCGCGACGTCTCGATCTCGCTCGACAACGCCGGCGAGGTGGCGCGGGCGCAGGGGGACTGGGCGGGGGCTGAGCAGGTCTACCGGGAAAGCCTGGCGATCCGCCGGGAGCTGGTGGAGCGGCTAGGTGGCACGCCGGAGGCGCTGCGTGATGTCTCGGTCTCGCTCGACAACGTCGGCCGGGTGGCGCGGGCGCAGGGGGACTGGGCGGAGGCAGAGCAGGTTTACCGGGAAATGCTTGCCATCAGCCGGGAGCTGGTGGAGCGGCTGGGTGGCACGCCCGAGGCGCTGCGTGATGTCTCGGTCTCGCTCAACAACGTCGGCCGAGTGGCCGAGGCGCAGGGCGATTGGGTGGGTGCCGAGCAGGTCCACCGGGAAAGCCTGGCGATCCGCCGGGAGCTGGTGGAGCGGCTGGGTGGCACGCCCGAGGCGCTGCGTGATGTCTCGGTCTCGCTCGACAACGCCGGCCGGGTGGCTCAGGCGCAGGGTGATTGGGCGGGTGCCGAGCAGGTCTACCGGGAAATGCTTGCCATCAGCCGGGAGCTGGTGGAGCGGCTGGGTGGCACGCCCGAGGCTTTGCGAGACGTCTCAGTCTCGCTGAACAACGTTGGCCAAGTAGCACGGGCGCGGGGTGGCTGGGCGGGTGCCGAGCAGGTCTACCGGGAAAGCCTGGCGATCCGCCGGGAGCTGGTGGAGCGGCTGGGTGGCACGCCCGAGGCTTTGCGAGACGTCTCAGTCTCGCTGAACAACGTCGGCCAAGTGGCGCAGACGCAGGGCGACTGGGCGGGTGCCGAGCAGGTCTACCGGGAAAGCCTGGCGATCCGCCGGAAGTTGGTGGAGCGGCTGGGCGGCACGCCCGAGGCTTTGCGAGACGTCTCAGTCTCGCTGAACAACGTTGGCCAAGTAGCACGGGCGCAGGGCGACTGGGCGGGTGCCGAGCAGGTCTATCGGGAAAGCCTGTCGATCAGCCGCGGGCTGGTGGCTCGGCTGGGCGGCACGCCGGAGGTGCTGCGCGACGTCTCGATTTCGCTCGACAACGTCGGCCGAGTGGCCGAGGCGCAGGGCGATTTGGTGGGTGCCGAGCAGGTCCACCGGGAAAGCCTGGCGATCAGCCGAGAGCTGGTGGAGCGGCTGGGTGGTACGCCGGAGGCGCTGCGCGATGTGTCGGTCTCGCTCGACAACGTTGGTCGGGTGGCGCTGGCACAGGGTGACTGGGCCGGTGCCGAGCAGGTCTACCGGGAAATGCTTGCCATCAGCCGGGAGCTGGTGGAGCGGCTGGGTGGCACGCCGGAGGCGCTGGATGATCTGGCGATTTCGCTTTTCAATGTGGCGACTGTTTCACCGCCCGCTGGGATTGAACTTCTTTCAGAAGCCGAGACGATCTACGCTTCGCTGGTTCGACGCTGCCCGGAGGTGCCGGCCTATGTCGATCGCCTCAAGCAGATGCAAGAGGCTTTGGCTGCGGCGCGGATTGCAGCCGAGACCGACACTTCTTCCCACTCATGACGCGTGCAGCGCCCACGCCAGCACCAGCGGCAGCGTCACCAGCGCCGCCAGATTGCCGATCAGCACCATCGACGCCACCTTGTCCGGCTCCTGCCGGTAGCGCTCGGCGAACATGTAGTTCAGCACCGCCGGGGGCAGGGCGCCGAAGACCAGCAGCAGCGCCTGTTCGCGCGCCGGCAGCGTCACCAGCTGCAGCATGCCCCAGGCCAGCGCCACGCCGATGAGCGGGCGCAGCACCGCACCGAACACGCCGAAGCCGATCGCCTGGATGCGCGAGTCGGCCAGCCGCACGCCCAGCCCGAACAGCATCAGCGGAATCGAGATGTCGCCCACCATCTTGGTGGCGAGCAGCAGCGGCGGCCAGACGGCGATGCCGGCCAGGCTCACCACCAGACCGGCCAGCGTGGCCAGCACCGAGGGCACGCGCCAGACGGTGGCCAGCCGGGTGTGGTGATCGAGCAGCCAGGCGCCGAACGAGAAGTGCGCCACGTTGGAGATCATGAACATCACCACCGCCGGCGCCAGCGCGTCCGGCCCGAAAGCCAGCACGGACAGCGGCAGGCCCAAGTTGCCGCAGTTGTTGAACATCAGCGGCGGCACCAGCGTCTTCGGCGCGATGCCGGTCAGCCGCGCCGCCAGCCAGCCGAGCAAGCCGCAGCCGACGATGATGAGGCCGGTCGCCGCCAGCAGCGGCAGATAGGCGGTGATGTGGAATTCCTTGCCCGCCAGCGCACCGAACACCAGCGCCGGCACGAACACGTCCATGTTGAGCTGGTTGGCGTGCGACAGATCGGGCTTTTTGCGCCGGCCCACAAGGTAGCCGAGCGCCGTGATGGCGAACAGCGGAAACAGGATGGAGATGATGCGAATCAGCATGGCCGGCACGATAACCGGTCTGCGGTATGGTCGCTGCACGCAGCGCCAGCCCCGCATCGGTGCGCCCGCGCTGCATTCAACCCAGAAGCGGCGACAATCCAGGCTTCGTTCGCAACTCTTCTCGAACCAGCTCCCTGCCGTGAAATACATCAGCACCCGAGGCGACCAGACCGAGCGCCGTTTTTCCGAAATCCTGCTCGAAGGCCTGGCGCCGGACGGCGGCCTGTACCTGCCCGTGGCCTACCCGAAGGTCGGCGCCGATCAGCTGGCGCGCTGGCGCGGCCTGAGCTACGCGGAACTGGCCTTCGAGATCCTGTCGCTCTACATCGATGACATCCCGGCCGATGACCTGCGCGCGCTGGCCGCCAAGACTTACACCGCCGAGGTGTTTGGCACGCCGGAAATCGTGCCGCTGAAGCCGCTCGAAGCCGGGCTGGCGCTGGAGTCGCTCTCCAACGGCCCGACGCTCGCCTTCAAGGACATGGCGATGCAGCTGCTCGGCAACCTGTTCGAGTACGAGCTGGCCCGGCGCGGCGAGCAGCTCAACATCCTCGGCGCGACCTCGGGCGACACCGGCAGCGCGGCCGAGTACGCGATGCGCGGCAAGCACGGCGTGCGCGTCTTCATGCTGTCGCCCTACGGCCGCATGAGCCCGTTCCAGCAGGCGCAGATGTTCTCGCTGCAGGACGACAACATCCACAACCTGTCGGTCGAAGGCGTGTTCGACGACTGCCAGGACATCGTCAAGGCCGTGTCGAACGATCTGGCCTTCAAGCGCCAGTACCGCATCGGCACCGTCAACTCGATCAACTGGGCGCGGCTGCTGGCTCAAGTTGTTTACTACTTCGCCGGCTACTTCCAGGCCACCAAGAGCAACGACGAGGTCGTCAGCTTCACGGTGCCATCGGGCAACTTCGGCAACGTCTGTGCCGGCCACGTCGCGCGCATGATGGGCTTGCCGGTCAAGCACCTGGTGGTGGCGACCAACGAGAACAACGTGCTGGAAGAGTTCTTCCGCACCGGCAGCTACCGCGTGCGCTCAAGCAGCGAGACCTTCGAGACCTCCAGCCCGTCGATGGACATCAGCAAGGCGTCCAACTTCGAGCGCTTTGTCTATGACCTGCTCGGTCGCGACGGCGCGCGCACCAAGGCGCTGTTCGGCGACGCATTGAACCGCGACGGCGTGTTCACGCTCTCGGCCGACGAATTCGCCAGGATCAGCGGCTACGGCTTCCAGTCCGGCCGCTCGACCCACGCCGACCGCCTGGACACGATCCGCGCCACTTTTGAGGGCCAGGGCGTGCTGATCGACACCCACACCGCCGACGGCGTCAAGGTGGCGCGCGAGTTGCGCGAGCCCGGCGTGCCGATGATCGTGCTGGAAACCGCGCTGCCGGCCAAGTTCGAGGCGACCATCGCCGAAGCACTCGGCCCGGATGTGCACGCGCCGCGCCCGGCCGCGCTGGCGGACCTGGAATCGCGCCCGAAGCGTTTCAAGGTCGTGCCGGCCGACACCGGCGTGATCCAGGCCTACCTGCGCGAGCACGTGCCGCTGTGAGCCGGACGCAGCCATGAACGTGATCGGACTGTGCGGTTCGTCGGGCTCGGGCAAGACGACGCTGGCCGAAGGGCTGATCGCGGCGCTGAAGGCGGCCGGTTGCCGGGTCTCGGTGATCAAGCATGCCCACAAGCACTTCGACATCGACCGGCCCGGCAAGGACTCGTACCGACACCGCGAGGCCGGCGCCTTCGAGGTGCTGGTGGCCAACAACCACCGGCTGGCGCTGATGCGCGAGTTCGAGACCGAAGCCGAGCCGAGCGTGCACCAGCTGATCGCCGAGCTGGCCGATCTGAGCGCGGTCGGCTTCGAGCATTGGGTGATCGTCGAAGGCTTCAAGCACGCCGATCTGCCCAAGGTCGAGGTCTGGCGCGCCGCGCACGGCCGTCCGCTGATGTTTCCGAACGATCCGTTCGTGGTCGCGGTGGCCAGCCCGGACCCGTTGCCGGTTGCCACCGGTCTGCCGGTACTGGATTTGAATGATCCGGCGGCGATTGCCGCCTTTCTGCGCCTGGATGCCGCTCGCTATGACTACGTCCCCCCAGAACTTTGCAGCTAAGGCCACGGCACCTGCAACGGCGACGCCCGCTGGCGCTGGTCGCGGCGCGCCGCTGATGAGCATGGAAGACGCGCTGGCGCGGCTGCTCGGTGCGGTGCAGCCGCTGCTCGGGCCCGACACGATCGAAACCGTCTCGACCTTCGACGCGCTCGGCCGCGTGCTGGCCGCTGACGTGTGCTCGCTGCTCGACGTGCCACCGGCCGACAACACCTCGATGGACGGCTACGCGATGCGCGCCGCCGACGTGCCCGAAGTCGGCACCGTGCTGCCGGTCAGCCAGCGCGTGCCGGCCGGCGTGGTCGGCGCGCCGCTGCAGCCGGGCACGGCCGCGCGCATCTTCACCGGCGCGCAGATGCCGCCCGGCGCCGACGCGGTTGTGATGCAGGAGCAGTGCGAGGCGCAGGCCGGTGATGGTGCTGGCGGCCTCGGCGCGGTGCGCATCAACGAGGTGCCCAAGGCCGGCCAGTGGATCCGCCGCCGTGGCGAGGACGTGCAGCGCGACTCGGTCGTGCTGGCGGCCGGCAGCCGGCTCTCGGCCGCTGCGCTGGGCATGGCGGCGTCGGTCGGTGCGGCCACGCTGCAGGTGGCGCGCCGCCCGCGCGTGGCGCTGTTCTCGACCGGCGACGAGCTGGTCATGCCTGGCGAGGTGGCGCCCGAGGCCATGCGCCCCGGCGCGATCTACAACTCGAACCGCTACACGCTGCGCGGCCTGCTGCAGGCGCTCGGCTGCGAGGTCAGCGACCTGGGCATCGTGCCGGATCGGCTCGACGCGACGCGCGAAGTGCTGCGCCGCGCCGCCGATGGGCACGATTTGATCCTCACCTCGGGCGGCGTCTCGATGGGCGAGGAAGACCACATCCGCCCGGCGCTGCAGGCGGAAGGCGAGCTGAACCTGTGGCTGCTGTCGATGAAACCCGGCAAGCCGCTCGCGTTTGGTTCGGTGCGGCGCTCTGGCGCAGCGGCCGACTCAGCCTGGTTCATGGGCCTGCCAGGCAATCCGGTGTCGAGCTTCGTGACCTTTCTGCTGCTGGTGCGCCCGGTGCTGCTGCGCCTGCAGGGTGCCACCGATCTGGCGCCCAAGGTCTACACGCTGCGCGCCGATTTCGACTGGCCGCGCGCCGACAAGCGCCGCGAGTTCCTGCGCGCGCGCCTGAACGAACGCGGCGGGCTCGACCTCTACCCGAACCAGAGCTCTGGCGTGCTGACCTCGGCGGTCTGGGGCGACGGCCTGGTTGACAACCCGAGCGGCCAGGTGATCCGCGCCGGCGATCTGGTGCGCTTCATGCCGACCCGCGATCTCACGGGCGTCTGAAGCCCGACCTCTGCTGACTATTCGAGCCGGACCTGCTGACGATGAAGATCCAACTGCGTTATTTCGCTTCGCTGCGCGAAGCTCTGGGCTCCGGCGAGGCCATCGAAGTGGCGGCCGGCACGACGGTCGGCGCGCTGCGCGACGCGCTGATCGCTCGCGGCGGCAACCACGCCGAAGTGCTGGCGCGCGGCCGTGCGCTGCGCGCCGCGCTGAACCAGACCATGTGTGCCGAGACCGCAGAGCTGAGCGACGGTGCCGAACTGGCGTTTTTCCCGCCGGTCACGGGTGGGTGAGATTCAGCCCTCCCGCGCCATCCCCTCCAGCACCTCACCCAGCTCCAGCCAGCGCAGCTCCATCTCGGCGATCTCGTCGTCGAGCTGCTTGAGGCGGCGGCCCTGTTCGGCACGGGTGGCGGGCGGGGCATCGGCGTTGCTCATCGCTTCGAGCAGCAGCACATGCTGGGCCTGGGCGGCAGCCAGTTTCTGCTCGACCTGGGCGAGCTCCTTCTTGAACGGCTTGGCCTGCTCGGCGATCTTCTGGCGGTTCGCGGCGGCCGCCTTGCGGTCTTCGCGGAAACCACCGGCGTCGGCGCTGCTGGCGACGGGCGTGCTTGGCTCGCTGCGGGCTGCCACGGCGGGTGCGGCCGGGGCCGCTGCCACCACGCTGGTGGCCGGGCTGCTCTTGCTGGCGCTGGCTTGCGCGGTCTTGGCGGCGCGCGCGGCCTCGCGGCTCTGGTCAAGCAGCCACTTCTGGTAGTCGTCCAGATCGCCGTCAAACGGTTCGACCTTGCCGCCGGTGACGAGCCAGAACTCGTCGCAGACCTCGCGCAGCAGCGCGCGGTCGTGGCTGACCAGCATCACGGTGCCTTCGAACTCGTTGAGCGCCATGCTGAGCGCTTCGCGGGTGGTGAGGTCCAGATGGTTGGTGGGTTCATCGAGCAGCAGCAGATTCGGGCGCTGCCAGACCAGCATCGCCAGCACCAGGCGGGCCTTTTCACCGCCGGACAGGCTGCCGACCGACTGCATCACCATCTCGCCGACGAAGCGGAAGCGGCCCAGGAAGTCGCGCAGCTCCTGCTCGCGCGCCTGCGGGCCGACGTCGCGCGCCAGCCGGATCATGTGCATCAGCGGGTGGTCGTCGGGCTGCAGCACGTCGAGTTCCTGCTGCGCGAAGTAGCCGATCGACAGGCCCTTGCCCTCCTGCACATGGCCGCCGATCGGCTTGAGCGTCTGCGCCAGCGTCTTCACCAGCGTCGATTTGCCCTGGCCGTTGGCGCCCAGGATGCCGATGCGCTGGCCCGGCAGCACGCTCTTGTTGATGCCGCGCACGATCACGGTGTTGTCGGCGCCGTCTTCGCCGGGATAGCCGACCTGCATGTCCTGCATCACCAGCATCGGGTTGGGCAGGCTGAGCGGCTCGCGGAACTCGAAGGAGAAGTCGGCGCTGGTCAGCACGCGGGCGATCTTCTCCATCCGGTCCAGCGCCTTGACGCGGCTCTGCGCCTGCTTGGCCTTGCTGGCCTTGGCCTTGAAGCGGTCGATAAAGCGCTGCAGATGGACGATCTTGTCCTGCTGGCGCCCGTAAGCAGCCTGCTGCTGCGCCATGCGCTCGGCGCGCATCGTCTCGAAGGTGCTGTAGTTGCCGCCGTAACGGGTGATCTGGGTTTCGTCCAGATGCAGCGTGACGCGTGTGATGGCGTCCAGGAATTCGCGGTCATGGCTGATGACCAGCAAGGTGCCGTCGTAGCGCTGCAGCCAGGCTTCCAGCCAGACCAGCGCGTCCAGGTCCAAGTGGTTGGTCGGCTCGTCGAGCAGCATCAGATCGGCCGGGCACATCAGCGCGCGCGCCAGCTGCAGGCGCATGCGCCAGCCGCCCGAGAAGCTGTTCACCGGCGCATCGACCTGGCTGGTCTTGAAGCCCAGACCGAGCAGCAGCGCCTGCGCGCGGGCCCGGGCGTCAAAGCTGCCGACCTCGCCCAGCAGCGTGTAGGCGTCGGCGATGGCGTGACCGTCGCCGGACGCCTCCGCTTCGGCCAGCTTGAGGTTGGCTTCCAGCAGCGCCGTGTCGCCGTCGAGCACGTAGTCGGTGGCGCCTTGTTCGGTTTCCGGCATGTTCTGCGCGACTTCGCCGATGCGCCAGCGTGGCGGCATCGACACATCGCCAGCGTCGGCCTGCAGACGATGCGTCAGCAAGGCGAACAGCGAGGACTTGCCGGCGCCGTTGCGGCCGACCAGACTGGCTTTCTCGCCGGGTTGCAGGGTGAAAGAGGCGTTTTCAAGCACGAGCTTGGTGCCGCGACGCAGGGTAGTGTTCTTGAGGGTGAGCATGGGCGAAGGCTGAGCGTCAGCGGCGCTCCGGCAAGGCGGATCCGCTGACCTTGAAGACAAAGAGGCACGCGCGACACGCTGGCGTGGGCGCTGGACGGGGCGAAGTGTAGGGGAGTGCCGCTGCCAGCTCGGTTCACCCTGCCAGCGTTGCCACCTCAAAACCGACCACATTGCGCCCGGCCTTGCTGAATTCCACCCCGATCAGGTGGATCGGCTCGGCTCGGGCGCCGTATTTATCGGCGTAGCCCTTGGCCTTGATCTGCTGCAGCGCCTGGCCCTTGGACGCAGCCTCCACCACCTTGAACTCGAACAGATAGACCGCGCCCTGAAACAGCAGCGTCATGTCGATGCGGCCGTGGTTGGTGCTGTCCTCGACGCGCACATCCAGGCCGAGCGCGGCGAAGTGGCTGTAGAAGATGCTGGCGTAATAACCTTCGAAGCCGGCCAGCTCGTTGCGGCGATACCAGTCGTGCGGAATGCTGGCAAAGAAGGCTTGGAACAGCGCCTGCAAGGCCGGCAGGTCGTGGGCTTTCAGGCAGTCGAGCAGGCGCAGGCGGCTGTTGAGCACCTGCCGTTCCGGCACGCCATAACCGGCCAGCAGGGCGCGGTTCAGGCTGGCTTCGACCTCGCGGTTCGGATAGCCCAGCGTGTAGACCGGTTCTTCCTCGGCGCTCGATGGGCTGACGCCGTGCAGCGTCAGATAACCGGTCTGGAACAGCAGCGCCTCCGGGGCGATGTGGTCCACATCAAAGCTTGAGAGCAGCGCCTGATCGCTGTGCAGCTGGCTCAGGTCGGGCGTGAAGAACTGCTGCTCGGCCAGCAGCTTGACCAGAAAGGTCGGCGTGCCGGTCTCGAACCAATACGGCCTGAAGCTGCGGTTGCGAAACAGCAGCAGCACATCAAAGGGGTTGTAGACGCCTTCGCCCAACCAGTTGTAGCCGTTGTACCAGCGCCGAATCTGCGCCCGGTCCAGCCCTGGCAGTTCGGGCGCAAAGACCGTGTCCACGTCGGCATCGGTGTAGCCGCACAGCGCGCTGTAGGCTGGATCGAGCGTGATGTCGATCAGGTTGTTCAGCCCCGAGAACAGGCTGACCTTGCTGAACTTGGTCACGCCGGTCAGAAACACGAACTTCAGATGCGCATCGGCGCCCTTCAGCACCGAGTAGAGATTCTTCAACCCCTCGCGCATCGCCAGCGCCACATCTGCGTCGGTGATGTTGTCGAGGATCGGCTTGTCGTATTCATCGATCAGCACCACCGCCGGGGCGCCGTGCCGGGCGTGCGTGAGCTCAATCAGCTCGGCAAGCTGGCCGCTGATGCTCTGGTGCTGGCAGCTCACGCCGAGCCGGCGCTGGTTGTCCTGCAGGATTTCGAAGATGCGCTGGTCCAGCTCGGCGCGGCTTTGCAGCACACCGTCCGAGAAACTGATGCGGATCACTGGATAACGCTGCGTCCAATCCCAGCGTGATTCGGCAGCCAAGCCGTCAAACAGCGCCCGGTGGCCCTCGAACAGCTCCTGAAAGGTGTCGATCAGCAGGCTCTTGCCAAAGCGGCGCGGGCGGCTCAGGAAATAGGCGGTGCCTGACTCGATCAGATCCACCACCAGGCTGGTCTTGTCCACGTAGTAGCAGCCCTCTTCGCGCAGCTTGGCGAAGGTCTGGATACCGATGGGCAACTTGCGGCGCGGCAGGGTGGTCGATGGCGTGCTCATGCGGGCCAGTTTAGTTGCGTGGATTTCAGCGGCTCGCGGCGCTGGCGCCGGTTTCCGGTGCGCTGCTGGCGGATGCCGCCTGTGCCGCTGCGTCAGCGCGTTCCCGCTCCCGCAGCGCCGCCACCGCCTCACCCAGCTCGATCACCGCCAGCGCGTAGTAGCTCGACTGGTTGTAGCGCGTCACGACCCAGAAGTTCTGCGTGCCGGCGATGTAGCTCGGCTCGTCGCCGCCGTTTTCGAGCTTGACCAGCGCCAGTGCGTCGGCGTGGCGCTGGGCGGCTTCGGGGAGCTGGGCACCGGCTTGCATCATTTCGGCGGCGGTGAAGCTCGGGCAGATGTCGGGTACCAGCAGGCGGGCGCGTTGCGCCAGGTCGGCCGGCGGCACCACCGCATAGTGGGTCGGCATGTCACGCTGCCAGCCGTGCGCGGCCAGGTAGTGGGCGACGCTGCCGATCACGTCGGCCATGCTGTTTTGCAAGTCGATGCGGCCGTCGTCGTCGAAGTCCTGGCCGTACTTGAGCCAGGAGCTCGGCATGAACTGCGGCCAGCCGAGCGCGCCGGCATAGGAGCCGCGCAGGCTGCTCAGGTCGAGCTTGTCGCGCTGCGCCAGTACCAGCAGTTGCTCCAGCTCCTGGCGGAAGAAGGCGCTGCGGTCGCTGCGGCCCGTGGGGAAATCGAACGACAGCGTGGCCAGCGCGTCGATGACGCGGAAGTTGCCGGTGATGCGGCCGTAGAAGGTTTCCACGCCGACGATGCCGACCACCACCGAGGCCGGCACGCCCCAGGCTGATTCGGCCGCGCGCAGCCAGCGTTCGTTGTCGCGCCAGAAGGCCAGGCCAGCCTGGATCCGGTTCGGCTCGATGAAGCGGGCCCGGTAGGCCGACCAGTCTTTGATCACCCCGACGGTCGGCGGCATGATCAGTCTGGTGACCTGCGGCTGAAAGCGTGCCTGCGCCAGGGTGGCTTCGATCCAGGCCAGCTCAAGCTGCGGTTGGCGGGTGGCCAGATCGCGCGCGTAGGCCAGCACATCGTCGCGCTGGCCGTAGGCGGGCGAGTTGCGCTCGGCCTCGGCGCGTTTCAGTTGTGCCAGCACGGCGGCGTTGCGCTGGCGCTGGGTTTCTGGCGAGGTGCGGCTGCTGGCCTGGCAGGCGGGCAGCAGCGTCAGCAGGGCGATGGCGCAGGTCGCCAGGTGGCGATAGAGCGGTGGTTGATACGGCACGGGGGTACTTCGTGGGTCTAGGCCTGCGCATTGTCGGTGCATGATTCAGGCTCCGTCGAAAAATGTCCGTTTGACCCACCCGGAGACACCCATCCATGCTCACCACCGATGACCCGTTGCTGCTGCGCAGCCAAGATGCTCGTGGCGTGATCACGCTGACCCTCGACCGGCCGCAGGCCTTCAATTCGCTGTCCGAGGCGATGCTGGCGGCGCTGCAGCGCGAGTTCGAGCTGATCGCCCAGGACGAAACGGCGCGCGTCGTCGTGCTGGCCGCCGCAGGCCGGGCGTTCTGCGCCGGCCACGACCTGAAGGAAATGCGCGCCGAGCCCTCGCTCGACTATTACCGCGAGCTGTTCGGCGCCTGCGGCAAGGTCATGCTGGCCCTGCAGAAATTGCCGGTGCCGGTGATTGCGCGCGTGCACGGCGTGGCCACCGCAGCTGGCTGCCAATTGGTGGCGATGTGTGATCTGGCGGTGGCCGTCAACACCGCCAAGTTCGCGGTCAGCGGCGTCAATCTGGGTTTGTTCTGCTCGACGCCCAGCGTGGCGCTGTCGCGCAACATGGGCCGCAAGCAGGCGTTCGAGATGCTGGTGACGGGCGAATTCATCTCCGCCGACGAAGCGCGCGCCCGTGGTCTGGTCAACCGCGTCGTGGCATCGGAAGCGCTCGACGCCGAGGTCGAGAAACTCGTCGCCAGCATCGTCGCCAAACCCCGCACCGCCGTGGCGATGGGGAAGGAACTGTTCTACCGCCAGCTGGAAATGGGTATCGGCGCGGCGTACCAGGCTGCCACTCAGACCATGGCCTGCAACATGATGGATGAAAGCGCGCTGGAAGGCGTGCAAGCGTTCATCGACAAACGCCCGCCCGCGTGGGCAGGCGGCAAGGCTGGGGCGTAAACCAATCAGGTGTCAGGGCTCGGGCTTGGTCCGAGCCTGATCTGTGGCGGACGAGATTAGGTATCGGCGGCGTCTCTGGCTGACTCACGGGGCACTCTTGTCAGCGGGGGTTCTGTCATCTCGAAATTCCTCTGTTTCGATCTTTCCATGGAGTTCGGAACTTAACGTGCCGTCTGTCGTACACAAAATTTCTTTGTATGCGTGGCCTGGATCGAAAACTATGACACCCGCTGTGGATTCTGGATAGTGAAGGCCATCTTTTCCAAAGCCTGTTCTTATGGTTCTGTCAAAAACTTCATATTGAGCTCCGGAATTGATGAAGCGAAGCCTTGATTCGCCGCCGCCAGCATAAGGAGTTGAGCTAAACCAGAAGTGTCCTTTGGGTGGTGTCACGAGTGATGGGTATTGAAGTTCAATTTTCTTTTGGGTTCCGTATCGATATTGTACGTACCCGCTCTCAGAGTTAAATCCATGTGAGCCACACACTGAAATTGTTTTGCTCTTCACCATGCAAGTAAAAAGAACTTGCTCTTGAGCGGTGCATAGACTTACGTCTTTTGAGTAAATGCTCGGTGAACACAGTGCAGCGACTAGCACGATGAACGGACGCATTTTTTTGCCTAATGTGGATGAACTGCCCATGTCAAATAACACGTGTTTTACTATGTGCAGTTCAGTCTACGCACCAGCCCATCGCCTGTCCAGGGGACCGGCGCGCGCTCGCCCAACTGGGGTCCGAGCCGACATTGAGCCCGATCAAGCTCCACGCCATCTAAAAACCGCTAAGCTGCGCGCCATGTTCTTCACCAAGCGGCGGCGTGGCTGGTTCACGGGTTGGTTGATCGGGGCGCTGCTGTTCATGCAGTTCGCCACGGCTGCCTACGCCTGCCCGCAACTGGCTGAGCAGGTGCAGGCTGTGGCCACGATGGCCGCCATGCCGGGTTGCACCGGCCACATGGCGGCGGCGATGGACCCCGACCAGCCGCAGCTGTGTCACGCGCACTGCCAGCCCGCCAGCCACCTCGGCTATCCCGGCGATGGCGCCGACCTGCAGCCGCCGCCGATGTTGCTGGCGCTGCTGTTCTGGAACGTCGTGGCCACGGTGCCGCCTTTGCCCGCGCAACTGCTCGCGGGTGAGCCGGCCGGCGCTCCGCCGCCTGGGGCGCCACCGATCTACCTGTCCTTGCTCGTCCTTCGCAACTAGCCTGCGTCTGCTCACCAGGTCGCTGCCCGCTGTGGGGCGGCGGCTTGTCATCAGAGGCTGGATTGGTTCGAAGGATTTTTCATGCATACCCTTTTCACGAGTGGGCGCTGCCGATCGGCGGCCCGCTTCAATGTGGTCGCGCTGGCCGGTTTGCTGGCGCTGGCCGCCCTGACGCCCGCCGCGTTTGGTGCCGGCCTGAGTTTCGAGGCCGCCGCTCAGCTGGGGGCCGAACAGGCGCCGAGCTTGCTGGCGCAGCAGAGCGCACTGGCCGGCGCGCAGGCCGCGCAACCCGCCGCCGCCACGCTGCCCGACCCGCGTCTGACGGTTGGCGTGGACAACCTGCCCGTCAGCGGCGCCGACCGCTGGAGCCTGAGCAACGACTTCATGACCATGCGCCGCATCGGCGTGATGCAGGAAGTGCCGAACCAGGCCAAGCGCAGCGCCCGCGCCCAGGGTGCCGAGGCCAAGGTGCAGCGTGAGCGCGCCATGCTGGCCGTGGTGCGCCTGGCCGCGCAGCGCGAAACCGAGCTGGCCTGGCTCGGCGTGTTCTTTGCCGAACGGCGCGTTGCGCTGCTGACCGAGCTGGAGCAGGAAAACCGCCTGCTGCAGGACACGCTGAACGCCCGCATCGCCTCCGGCCAGGCCATGCCGGCCGACCACACGATGGCGCAGCTCGAAGCGCTCGGGCTGGCGGATCGGCGTGACGAGGCCACGCGCGACATCGGCAAGGCCCGCGCCACGCTGCGCCGCTGGGTGGGCGTGCGCGCTGACGAGCCGCTCGATGGCGCCCCGCCCGCGCTCGACGTGCAGCCCGAGCCGGTGCGCGCCGGCATGCATCGCCACGCCGAGCTGGTGATCTACGGGCCGATGCAGGCGATGGCGCAGGCCGAAGTCAGCGAGGCCGAAGCCGAAACGCGCGGCGACTGGGCCTGGGAGGCGGTCTATAGCAAGCGCGGCGCGCAGTACGGCGACATGGTGTCGTTCCAGCTCAGCTTTGATCTGCCGCTGTGGGGCGAGCGCCGCCAGCAGCCGCAGATCGCGGCCAAGCAAAAGGAGATCGCCCGCATCGACGCCGAGCGCCAGGACTTGCTGCGGCGTCATCAGGAGGAGATCGAAGGCCAGCTTGCCGAGTTGCAGGCGCTGGATTCCCAGCAGGTCCGTCTGGCCAGCAGCGGCCAGCGCCTCGCCGCCGAGCGCGTCACGCTGGCGCTGACCAGCTACCAGTCCGGTCGGGGCGACCTGGCCGGCGTGCTGGCCGCGCGCAAGGAAGCGGTCGAAACCCGCCTGCGCCTGCTCGACCTCGACGCCCAGCGCACCGCGCTGCGCGTGCGCCTGAACACCTTGATCGCGGAGTGAGCGCCATGCCGAACGATAAACAAACAAACCTCAAATCGATCGCCGCTGCCGTCGCGCTGCTGGCGCTGGGCGCTGCTGCTGGCTGGGGCATCGCCCAACGCCACGGCGCCGCTGATCCGGCCGCCGCCGCGCCGGGCACTGCGGCCGGCACGCCCGCTGCGGCGGCATCGGCCGGCGAACG
>JBFPGZ010000005.1:0-250485 GCA_041083665.1 Leptothrix sp. (in: b-proteobacteria) | reverse complement strand
AGCCCATCGGCTACATCCCGCCTGCAGAAGCTGAGGCAAACTACTACCGGCAACTCGCCGATCAGGCCGCCACGGTGGTGGCCTGACTTAAACCAAACAGCCTCCACGAAAACCGGGGCGGTTCAGTCTGGTGACGAGCGATTCGGACTTCGCCTACCTGTGCCGCAAGCTGCGCGAGCGCGGCGCGCAGGTGGTGATCGTTGGCGTGGCCAGCCGGGTGCCGGCAGTCAGCCCAAGGCGGACGGCGAAGAGGGTTGATCGCGGCAGCGCTGCGTCTGGCTGCGACTCAAGCCGCCAGACTGAGCGGCGGGCTGAGTTCGAACAGCCGTGCGCCGCTCAGTTCCAGCCCGTTGGGCCAGCAGATGGCGCCAGCTTCGATGAAGCAGCGCCGGAAGTAGTCGGCCTGCCGCAGCGGCTCCAGCAGCGGTCCCTGGCGCGTGGCGAGGTAGGCTGCGCCGTCGAAGCGACCTCGCATGCCGTTCGAGAACGTCAGAACCAGATCGAAGTCCCAGGTAGGTTCGAGGGTCAGCACCTTAATCACGGTCGGCTCCTTGGATGCGTTCCAGCGGTTCGAAGCGTTGTGCCCGATCCCAGTTGGCACGCAGTTCGTCGCGATGGGTTTCGCACCATTCCTTCAGGATGGCTGCCACCTTGCGCGGCAGGCCGCCCTGGACCACCTCCCCAGTCTCGATCGCGATCAGCGCCTCGAAGCCCTGGTATTCCGCGTGGATGTGGGCCGGAGGGTGGTCGTCGTGCCACATCCTGACAACGATGCCGAAGAAGATGGCGATGGTGGGCATGGGCCGATTCTAGGTATCTGCACAGGTTTGTTTTTGACTGTCTCTCTTTTGAGATACAAACTTCGTCCCCACATCTCTTGGGGAAGACCGATGGCTGAACACACTTCGATGCTTCACGTTCGCGTCGATGACGACACCAAGGCCCTGGCGACCGAGGCGCTGGCGGCGATGGGCTTGTCCGTCTCCGAGGCGGTGCGGCTGTTCCTGCGCCGCGTCGTGATCGATCAGGCGCTGCCGCTGGAGATGACGGTGCCCAACGCCGAAACCCGCGCTGCGATGGAAGAGTCCCGTGCCTTGCTGGCCGCTCGCCGCTCCAGTCAGCCCCGTGGATAAAGCGGCGCCACCGCCCGGTACAGCGCCTTGAAGCGCTCGTAGCGCGGCTGCAGCAGCGCGGCTTGCGCGGCATCGGGCTCGAACCGGGCCGCCACTTCGGGCGCCAGGCAGACTTGCTCGACCGTGCCGCCGTCGGCCAGCCAGGCCAGGCGCGCGGCGCCGAGCGCGCCACCGGCTTCGCCACCGCGCCGCGTCAGCATCGGCACGCCGATGGCGCTGGCCAGCAGTTGCGCCCACAGCGGGCTGCGCGCGCCGCCGCCGACCAGCGACAGGCTTTGCACCTCGCCGGGCTGGGTGCCCAGGCTGTGCCAGCCGTCGAGCAGGCCGAAAGTGACGCCTTCGATCACCGCGTAGGCCAGCGTGGCGGCGTCGTGCTCATTGCCGAGGCCGAAGAACACGCCTTGCGCGTGCGGGTTGTTGTGCGGCGTGCGTTCGCCGTTCAGGTAGGGCAGAAAGATCGGCGCGCGCGCCAGCTGCGCGGGCGTGAGCCGGGCGGCGCGTTCCAGCAGCGCGGCTTCGCTCTCAGCACCGAGCAGGCGCTTGGCCCAGCTCAAGCCATTGGCGGCGCTCAGCATCACGCTCATCTGGTGCCAGCGACCCGGCAGCGCGTGGCAGAAGGCGTGCATCGCGCTGGCCGGATTGGGGCGGAAGCGGTCGCTGGCCAGGAAGATCACACCCGAGGTGCCGAGCGAGACAAAGCCTTCGCCCGGCCGCACCGCGCCGATGCCGACCGCGCTGGCGGCGTTGTCACCGCCGCCGCCGGCCACGATCACGCCGGGCGTCAAGCCCCAGCGCTCTGCCAGTTCGGGCTTGAGCGTGCCGGAGCGGTCGCTGCCTTCCACCAGGCGCGGCATCTGCGCTTCAGTCAGGCCGCAGGCGGCCAGCACTTCGGGCGACCAGCGCCGCGCGGCAACATCAAGCCAGAGCGTGCCGGCGGCGTCGCTCATCTCGCTGACGTGCGCGCCGGTCAGTTGCAGGCGCAGCCAGTCCTTCGGCAGCAGCACGCAGGCGGTGCGGGCAAACAGCTCGGGCTCGTGCTTGCGCACCCACAGCAGCTTGGGCGCGGTGAAACCGGGCATCGCCAGGTTGCCGGTGATGGCGTGCAGCTGCGGGCAGGCGGCTTCCAGCTCGGCGCACTCGGCTCCGCTGCGGCCATCGTTCCACAGGATGGCCGGGCGCAGCACATAGTCGTCGGCGTCGAGCAGCACCGCGCCGTGCATCTGGCCGGACAGACCGATGGCGCGCACCTGCGCCAGCGCCTCGGCGTGCTGCACTTTGAGGCGCTGCATGGCGCGCTCGGTGGCGGCCCACCAGTCGGCTGGTTGCTGCTCGCTCCAGAGCGGCTGCGCGCGTTGCAGGCTGAGCGGCTCGCCGGTGGTGGCGACGATCTGGTGCTGATCGTCCAGCAGCAGAAACTTGACTTCGGAGGTGCCGAGGTCGATGCCGAGGTACATGGAGGAGTCCTTGTGTCAGCCCGACCCCGAGCCGAAACGGTTGCTGGCCTGCTTGCGGAATTCGCTCGGCGTCATGCCCTTGATTTCGAGGAAGCGGCGGTTGAAGTTGGCGACGTTGTTGAAGCCGACCTCGTAGCAGATGTGCGTGATGAGGCGGTCCGACTCCATCAGCAGCTGGCAGGCGCGGTTGATGCGCACCCGGTTGACGAAATCGGTGAAGGTGTTGCCGGTGGCGCGGCGAAAGAAGCGGCTGAAGCGGCTTTCGCTCATGCCGAGCTCGGCGGCGATGTCGGCGGCCGAGATCGGCTGCGCCAGGTTGTCGGTCAGGCGCATCACCACGGCGTCGATCTGGTCCAGCGAAGCGTCGTCATCGACGCTCTGCAGCTGCACGTTGGACAGCAGCCGGTAGTCGGTCCAGCTGGAGAGGTCGCACAGGAATTCGCAGAACGCCGTGAAGCGGCGCAGTCCGCGCGCAGCCTTGACCCGCTGCCAGTGCAGTTGCGAGCGCTCGGCCATGCCGAAGAACTCGATGCCATGCTTGGCGCGCTCCAGCAGCGGCAGCACCTCGGCCAGTTCGGGAATGTTGTCGGCGGCGCGCACCAGTGGTTCATGGGTGAACTGGATCACCAGATCGCGCTGCGCCACCCCGCCGACCGGCAGGTCCATCGAGATCCAGTTGTGCGGCAGGCGCGGCCCGGTCAGCACCAGATGGCCGGGCTGGAACTGGCCGATCCAGTCGCCGACGAAGACCTTGCCCGAGGTCGCGGTGATCAGGTGCAGCTCGTACTCGTCGTGGTAATGCCAGCGCGCCAGCGGCGTCGGGAAGCCGTGCGAGAGGCAGCGGATGAAGCCCACCTCGGCGGCCAATTCGTAGCCCAGTTCGGGCGAGCGGGCGTAGTCGTGCTCCAGTTCGGGCTTGAGCTGGCGCGGCACATGGCGGGGCTTGGCGGGCATGACGGACGGGTCGGGTTGGCTGAATCAGCGCATCACCTTAGCGTCACTGGCGATGCTCCGCGACGAAG
This sequence comes from Leptothrix sp. (in: b-proteobacteria), assembly GCA_041083665.1. Taxonomy (GTDB): domain Bacteria; phylum Pseudomonadota; class Gammaproteobacteria; order Burkholderiales; family Burkholderiaceae_C; genus Sphaerotilus. The sequence continues at coordinate 246,876 of JBFPGZ010000005.1, read as the reverse complement.
CGGGCCACCCGCTCGCTGGCGACGCGCAGGGCGCTGATCAGGCGTGCGTCGCTGGCCAGGCTGCCCCACAGCGGCAGGTCGGCGCAGAAGGCCGCCACCGGGTCGGCGCTGGCGCAGATGGCGTGCGCCACGGCCGGGTCCATCGCCTGGTCCTGGTAGGTGTAGGCGATGCCGCCCTGGTGCCAGACCTGCAGATAGGCCAGGAACAGCGCCGGCAGCATGGCGACGCTGGCGATCGGCTCAAAGCGCGCCAGCCGCTCGCGCAGCGTCGGCGCGATGAAGCCGGGGATCTTGCTGAAGCCGTCCATCGCGACGCGCTGATTCGTGTCCTGGATGGCCGGGTTGCCGAAGCGGTCCAGCACCACGTCGCGGTAGCCGGGCAGGTTGATCGGGCACGGATGCTCGGGCGTATCCAGCACCGGGATGACGTCGTCGGTGACGTAGTCGAACGCCATCTGGCGGATCGCCGCATCGTGCGTGCCTTCGTGGATGTAGGTGGTGCCGACCAGCGTGCCGGCCCAGGCGATGCAGCTGTGGGTGGCGTTGAGCAGGCGGATCTTGGCCTCCTCGTAAGGCTGGACCGAATCGACCATCTCGACGCCGACCTTCTCCCAGTCGGGCCGGCCGGCGATGAAGTTGTCCTCGATGACCCACTGGATGAAGCTCTCGCCCATCACTGCGGCCGGGTCGTCCACGCCGGTGGCGGCCTTGACGCGCCGCGCCACCTCGGGCGTCGGGCGCGGCGTGATGCGGTCCACCATCGCGTTCGGGCTGGTCGTGTTGGCCTGCACCCAGGCCAGCAGGCCGTGGTCGCCGACCAACTCGATGAACTGCAGCAGCCCGCCGCGCGAGCGCTCGCCGTTGTGGCGCAAGTTGTCGCAGTTGAGCAGCGTGACGCTGCCGGCACCGCTCGCCATGCGCGCGCGCAGGAGGGCGGTCAGCGCGGCGTAGATGGTCGAGCCGGGGCGGCCGGCCCGCGCGGCGTCGAGGTCGGCACGCAGGTCGGCAAAGGTGGCCAGATCGAGCCGGTTCTTCGCGTCGAGGTAGTAGCCGGCCTCGGTGACGGTGAAGGAAATGATCTTGGTCGCTGAATCGGCGCCTTGCGCGATCAGCCCGGCCAGGTCGGCGCTGTAGGGGATGATCTTGCGGATCGAGGTGACACGCTCGTAGCGGTGCTCGCCGGCCGGCGAGATGGTCTCCAGCGTGTAGGCACCGCCCTGCGCGGCCAGCGCCTCGATGGTCTCAATCATGTCCGGCCGGGTGTTGCCGCCGGCCAGCATCCAGCGCGTGTCGCCGGTCTTGATCAGTTCGTGCAGGTAGACGGCTTGGTGGGCGCGGTGGAACGAGCCCAGGCCGAGGTGAAGGATGACGTTCATGAAGTGGCTCCCGGGCGGAGATCAGAGATCGAAGTGGGTCGGCAGCATCACGACGTCGCGGATCGTCATGCCGCGCGGTCGCGTCAGCATGAACAGCACCACCTCGGCGACCTCGCTGGCGTCGAGCAGGCTGCCGCTCGCCTTGGCTTCGGCGAGCTTCTCGGCCGGCCAGTCGGCCAGCAGCGCGGTGATGACCGGCCCGGGCGAGATCGCGCCGACGCGGATGCCGTGCTTGAAGACCTGCCGGCGCGTCGTCTGCACGAAGCAGTCGATCGCCCACTTGGAGGCGGCGTAGACCGGCTCCCACGGCGTCGGGTAATGCGCCGCCAGCGAGCTGGTGACGATGATGTCGCCGCTGCCGCGCTCGATCATGTGCGTCAGCACGTCGCGCACGTTCTTCATCACGACGTTGACGTTCAGGTTCAGCATGCGGTCGATCGCGTCGTGCGTGGCATCGACCAGATCGCCGCCGACGTAGAGACCGGCGTTGGCGTGGAAGATGTCGAGCCGGCCGGTGTGCGCCAGCACGCGCGGCAGCAGCGCGGCGCACTGCGGCGCATCGAGCAGGTCCAGCACCAGCGGGATCACCGCGTCGCCATGCTTCTCGCGCAGCGCCGCCAGCGCCGCCGCGTCGCGATCGATCAGCACGACGCGGGCGCCGGCTGCGAGCATGGCTTCGGCGCTCGCCAGGCCGATGCCGGAGGCGGCCCCGGTCACGGCGGCGACCTGGGCTTCGAGGGGTTTTGCCATGGTTTCCTGTCCTTCGTGGGGTGGTCGGCGCGGCTCAGGCGGCCCGCGCCGCGCGGCCCTGGGCGTCGAAGCGGTGGGCGTTCTCGGCGGCGACGAACACGCCGACCCGGTCGCCGTTGCGCAGCGTGGTGCGGCTCGCCTGGCGCGAGACCAGCTGCGCGCCGCCGTCGATCGCGACGTAGATCAGTGTCTCGGCGCCGAGCGACTCGACCAGTTCGACCGTGCCCGGCAGGCCGTCCGGGCCGGCCTCGGCTGCGGTCTTGAGCGTGACGTCCTCCGGCCGCAGGCCGACAAAGCCGCCCTGCGGCACGCCTGGCACGGTGGGCACCTGGCGGCCCTCGACCACGTTCATCTGCGGTGAGCCGATGAACTGGGCGACGAACTGATTCGCCGGCTGGTCGTACAGCTGCAGCGGTGTGCCGACCTGCTCGATCAGGCCGTCGCGCAGCACGACGATGCGGTCCGCCAGCGTCATGGCCTCGATCTGGTCGTGCGTGACGTAGATGGTGGTGGCGCCGAGGTCGCGGTGCAGCTTGGCGATCTCGACGCGGGTCTGACCACGCAGCGCCGCGTCGAGGTTGGAGAGCGGCTCGTCGAACAGGAACACCTTCGGTGCGCGCACGATGGCGCGGCCGATCGCGACCCGCTGGCGCTGGCCGCCCGACAGCGCCTTGGGCGTGCGGTCGAGGTACTGCGTCAGATTCAGGATCTGCGCGGCGCGATCGACCTTCTCCTTGATGATGGCCGGATCGACGCTGGCGAGCTTGAGCGCGAAGCTCATGTTCTCGAACACGCTCATGTGCGGGTAGAGCGCGTAGCTCTGGAACACCATTGCCAGATCGCGCTTGCTCGACGGCAGCTCGGTGATGTCACGACCGTCGAGTTGCAGCGAGCCGCCATCGATGTGCTCCAGGCCGGCGATCAGCCGCAGCAGGGTCGATTTGCCGCAGCCCGACGGACCGACGAAGACGACGAACTCGCCTTGCTCGATCGCCAGGTCAATGCCCTTGATGGCGCGGTGCGCACCAAAGAATTTCTCGATGCCGTTGAGTTGGAGGTAGGCCATGAAAATATCTCTCGTTGGAGCGGCGTTACTTGACGGCGCCGAAGGTCAGCCCCTGCACGAGCTGCTTCTGGCTGAACCAGCCGAACACGACGATGGGCGCGATCGCCATCAGCGACGCCGCCGACAACTTGGCCCAGAACAGCCCTTCCGGGCTCGAATAGCTGGCGATCAGCGCGGCCAGCGTGCCGGCCTGGGCCGCGCTCAGATTGAGCGACCAGAACGCTTCGTTCCAGCTCAGCACCAGGCACAGCAGGCCGGTGGAAGCGAAGCCGCCCATCGAGAGCGGCAGCAGCACCTGACGTGCTTCCTGCCAGAGCGTGGCGCCGTCCATGCGGGCGGCTTCCAGGATCTCGGGCGGAATCTCCTTGAAGCCCGAATAGAGCATCCAGACCATGATCGGCAGGTTGCTAAGCGTGAAGACGATGATCAGCGCCAGCCGCGTGTCGAGCAGGCCCGAGAGCTGCGCCAGCACGTAGATCGGCACCAGCGCGCCGACCGCCGGCATCATCTTGGTCGACAGCATCCACATCAGGATGTCCTTGGTACGGCGGCTGCGGAAGAACGCCATCGAATACGCCGCCGGCGCGGCAATCGCCAGACCGAGCAGCGTCGAGGCCACGCTGGTGATGAGCGAGTTCTTGGCGTACAGCAGGTACTCGCTGCGCTCCTGCACGATGGTGAAGTTCTCCAGCGTCGGCGTGAACAGCAGCAGCGGCGGCACCGAGATGGCTTGCAGCTCGGTCTTGAACGCCGTCAGCACCAGCCAGCCGAGCGGAAAGAACAGCAGCAGCGTGACCAGCCAGGCGGCCACGGTGCGCAGCGCCAGCGCGGGGGAAAAAGCGGAAGGGCGGGCCATCGTCGTGCTCACTTGTCGAGGTTCTTGCCGACCAGGCGGATCAGGAACACCGCCGCGATGTTGGCCAGCAGCACCGCGAACAGCGCCCCGGCCGAGGCCACGCCAGCATCGAAATTCAGCAGCGCCTGCTTGAAGATCAGGAAGGCGACGTTGGTGCTGGCGTCACCCGGGCCGCCGCCGGTGGTGGTGTAGATCTCGGCAAAGACGCTGAGCAGGAAGATCATCTCGATCATCACCACCACCGCCACCGAGCGGCCCAGGTGCGGCAGGTAGAGATAGCGCAGCTGCTGGCCGTAGTTGGCGCCGTCCATGCGCGCGGCCTCGATCTGCTCGCGGTCCATGCTCTGCAGCGCGGTGATGAAGATCAGGGTGGCGAACGGCAGCCATTGCCAGGCCACCATGATGATCACCGAGCCGAGCGGGAAGTCGGTCAGCCAGTCGATCGGCGTGGCGCCGAAGAAGATCCAGACCTGCGCCAGCACGCCGTAGATCGGATTCATCATCATGTGCTTCCACAGCAGCGCGTTCACGGTGGGCATGACGAAGAACGGCGAGATCAGCAGGATGCGCACCAGGCTGCGGCCCGGAAACGGCGCGTCGATCAGCAGCGCAATGCCGACGCCCAGCAGCACGGTGATGACGATGACACTGCCCAGCAGCAGCAGGGTATTGAGCACCGCCGTGCCGAAACTCGGGTCGGTGACGAAGTATTCGAAGTTCTCCAGCCCGATGAAGCCGACGGCCTCGGGCTGCATCAGGTTGTAGCGGATGACGCTGAAATAGATCGTCATCAGCAGCGGCACGATCATCCACAGGAAGAGCGTGACCACCGCCGGCGCCATCAGGGCGCGGGGCAGGAAGCGGTTCATGGTGCGAGGCCCTCAGGCGGCAAAGGCGCGCGGGGCAGAGCCCGCGCGCCAGAAAGCGTTGCGCCGCTTTCTTACTTGTAGTAGCCAGCCTTCTTCATTTCACGCTCGGCAGCGGTCTGACCGGCCTTGAGCGCCGCGTCCACCGTGGTCTTGCCGGCCAGCGCCGCGCTCATCTGCTGCCCGACCGCGATGCCGATGGCCTGGAACTCGGGAATCGCCGCAAACTGCACGCCGACGTACGGCGACTTGGGCAAGGTCGAATCGTTCGGGTTGGCCGAGTCGATCGCGGCCTTCTCAGCCGCCGCGAACACGGCGGCCTTCTGGAAGTTGACGTTGGCGTAGGTGCTCTTGCGCGTGCCGGTCGGCACATGGCCCCAGCCGTTGGTCTTGGCGACCAGCTCGATGTATTCCTTCGAGGTGGCCCAGCTGACGAACTTCTGCGCCGCATCGACCTTCTTGGTGCCGGAGGGAATCGCCAGCGCCCAGGCCCACAGCCAGTTGGCGCCCTTCGGCGTGACTTGGGTCGGCGCCTGCGCAAACGCCACCTTGTCGGCCACCTTGGACTGCTTCGGATCGGTGATGAAGGACGCGGCGATGGTGGCATCGATCCACATGCCGCACTTGCCTTCGTTGTAGAGCGCCAGGATTTCGTTGAAGCTGTTCGCCGACGAGCCCGGCGGGCCGTAGTTCTTCAGCAGATCGACGTAGAAATTGATCGCTTCATGCCAGGGCTTCGATTCGAGCTGCGGCTTCCACTTCATGTCGAACCACTGGCCGCCGAAGGTGTTGACCAGCGTGGACAGGAACGCCATGTTGTCGCCCCAACCCGGCTTGCCGCGCAGGCAGATGCCGTAGACGCCGTTCTTCGGGTCGTGGATCTTGCTGGCCAGGGTCTTGATGTCGGCCCAGGTCGGGTTGGCGGCGACGGTGATGCCGGCCTTGTCGGCCAGGTCCTTGCGGTACATCAGCATCGAGCTTTCGCCGTAGAACGGTGCGGCAAACAGCTTGCCGTCCACGCTCAGGCCGCCCCGCATGGCGGGCAGCAGATCGTCAACGTCGTAGGCAGCGTCGGTCTTGAGCTCCTGCAGCCAGCCCTTCTTGCCCCAGATCGGCGTTTCGTACATGCCGATCGTCATGACGTCGAACTGGCCGCCCTTGGTGGCGATGTCAGTCGTGACGCGCTGACGCAGCACGCCCTCTTCCAGCGTGACCCACTTCAGCTTGATGTCGGGATTGGCGCTCTCGAAATTCTTGCCGAGCTTCTGCATTTCGATCATGTGACCGTTGTTGACGGTCGCGATCACCAGTTCGGTGGCGGCGTGCGCCATGCCAGCCATCAGACCGAATGCCAGTGCCAGGGATGCCTTGAGCTTCATATGTGTCTCCTCACGTCGGTGGAACAAATCGACAGGTGCAACGATAGAAGTTGTGCCCCACGACGCTTGATATCTGAAGTGCAGCAAGGTGTACTTCATTGCAAAACAAGCTTGGTGTTTTCCATAGTTGGCGTCATGAAAGTACATAGTCATCTGGATTCAGGGCAGATGATGCAATGCAGCATTGGTTCTGGCGCAGCGACAATCCGGCCCCATGAAAATCATTCGTCTGCGTGAAGGCAAGGAGCGTTCGCTCCTTCGCAAACATCCCTGGGTGTTCCAGGCCAGCATCGAAAAGGGCGACGCCGATGCGGGCGAAACCGTGCGCGTGGAAAGTCGCGCCGGCCAGTTCCTGGCCTGGGCCGCGTTCAGCCCGAAGTCGCAGATCCGCGTGCGCGCCTGGAGCTTCATTGAGGCCGAGCGCATCGACGCCGCGTTTTTCGAGCGCAAGGTGCAGGCGGCGGTGGCGATGCGGGCCCGCCTCGGCGTCGCGAGCAGTGGTGTGCGGCTGATCCACGGCGAGGCCGACGGCCTGCCCGGCCTGGTGGTCGATCGCTACAACGACATCCTGTCGGTGCAGTTTCTGAGCGCCGGCACGGATCGCTGGAAGCAGGCGATCGCCGATGCGCTGCTGGCCGCCACCGGCTGCACGCGCCTGTATGAGCGCTCCGACGTCAGCGTGCGCCAGCTCGAAGGCCTGGCGCAGACCACCGGCTGGCTGCGCGGCGACGGTGCCACCGACATCACCATCACCGAACATGACTGGCAGCTCACGCTCGACGTCGCTGAAGGCCACAAGACCGGCTACTACCTCGACCAGCGCGACAACCGCGCGCTGTTCGCCCGGCTGGTGCGGCAGTTCCAGGCCAAGCGCGTGCTCAACTGCTACAGCTACACGGGCGGCTTCTCGGTCGCAGCGCTGGCTGGCGGTGCCACCGAAGTGATCAGCGTCGATTCATCCGCGCCGGCGCTAGCCCGCGCCAGCGCGCACGTGACGCTGAACGGCTTCGACGCCGCGCATCACAGCACGCTCGACGCCGACGTCAACGCCACGCTGCGCCAGTTCCTGAAGGACGGCCGCCAGTTCGACGCCATCGTGCTCGACCCGCCCAAGTTCGCCCCGACCGCCGCGCACGCCGACCGCGCCAGCCGCGCCTACAAGGACATCAACCGGCTGGCGCTGATGCTGCTCGCCCCCGGCGGCCTGCTGCTGAGCTTCAGCTGCTCGGGCGGCATCAACGCCGACCTGTTCCACAAGATCATCGCCGGCGCCGGCATCGACGCCAACGTCGATGGCTACATCCTGCAGCGGCTGGAAGCGGCCAGCGACCACCCGACCACCATCAACTTCCCCGAGGGCGAATACCTCAAGGGGCTGGTGGTGATGAAGCGCTGAAGCCGCTGCCCGACCTGATTGATTCCACCTGTTCCACTTCCATTGATCGAACCATTCATGACCAGCCTCGCCTGCCCCCAATGCACCCTTGAAAACGTCTATCAGGACGGTGACAACCACGTCTGCGCCGACTGCGGCTTCGAGTGGCCGATCACTGCCGCTGCGCCGGCCGATGACGAAGCCGCTGCGGTCGTGAAAGACTCGAACGGCAACGTGCTGGCCGACGGTGACGCCGTGGTGCTGATCAAGGATCTGAAGGTGAAGGGCTCGTCGATCACGCTCAAGCAAGGCACCAAGGTCAAGAGCATCCGGCTGGTCGGCGGCGACCACGAAGTGGACTGCAAGATGGACGCCGGCAGCTTCATGCTGAAGGCGTGTTTTCTGAAGAAGGTTTGACCGAGTCGCAGCCCAGGCGCCGTTGGGCGGTGGACAGTGGAGGCTGCTGATTCGATTCAGGATTGACCGCCACAATCGATTCAGCTTTAGCCTGCCGGCCAGGCCCAACCTTGTTCGAAAGCTGTACCCGATGAGCTCTACCGCCCTGACCCCTGAAGTTTTGTGGGACGACGTGATGGCAGTGCGTTTGCACGGGCCGCTGGTACACAGCATCGCCAACTTCGTGGCGATGAACTTCAATGCCAATGTGCTGCTGGCACTCGGCGCGGCGCCCGTGATGGCACACGCCGAGGAGGAAGTGCTCGACATGGTGGGCATCGCGCAGGCGCTGGTGCTCAACATCGGCACGCTGGAGCCGGCCTGGGTTCGGTCGATGCAACTGGCACTGGCGCGAGCGCGCGAGCGCCACATTCCGGTGGTGCTCGATCCAGTCGGTGCCGGCGCCACGCCCTATCGCAACCGGGCGCTCTCCGAGTTGATCGCGGCCGGTGCTCATGGCGGCATTCGTGTCATGCGCGGCAATGGCTCCGAAATCATGAGCGTGACCGGGCTCGCAGGCGGCACGCGTGGCGTCAACAGCTCGGTGTCGTCCGATGCAGCGGTCACGGCCGCCCAGGCGCTGGCCTGGCATCTGCAAGGTGCCGTGTGTGTCAGCGGCGCCGATGACCATGTCGTCGATGGTCAAGGCCGCCGGGTCACGCTGTCGAACGGGCATCCGTGGATGACGCTCATCACCGGCGTGGGCTGCTCGGCCAGCGCGATGATCGGTGCCTTTGCCGCTGTGCAGCCCGATGTCTGGCGCGCCACGGCCGCCGCGATGGCCTACCTGGGCGTGGTCGGTGAAGTGGCGGCCGAGCAGGCCCAGCAGGTTGGCGGCGGCGTCGGCACGATGCAAATCAAGCTGCTCGATGCGCTGCAGCTGCTGGATCGCGAGACCTTCCTCAGCCGGCTCAAGCTGGTGGAGCACCGCTGAGCTTGGGCATGGCTCGTTTTGCTCGTCTGGACCCAGCCCGGTTGGCGCTCTACTTGGTCACCGACAGCCAGCTCTGCGCGGGCCGCGCGCTGCTCGACGTGGTGGCTGCGGCGGTGCAAGGTGGCGTGAGCTGCGTGCAGTTGCGCGAGAAAGCGCTGGAAACGCGCCCCTTCGTGGAGCGCGCCCGCGCCCTCAAGGCCTTGCTGCAACCGCTCGGCGTGCCGCTCATCATCAACGACCGGCTCGACGTGGCGCTGGCTTGCGAGGCGGACGGCGTGCACGTCGGCCAATCGGACATGCCGGTCGAGCTGCTCCGCCGCCATCTGCCGGATGCCATCGTCGGCTTGTCGGTCGAGACGCTGGTGCAGGCGCGCTCGGTGCCGGACGGCGTCGATTACCTCGGCGTGAGCCCGGTGTTCGCGACCCCGACCAAGCTCGACACCGCACCGGCGCTCGGGCTGGCCGGCCTGCGCGCCATCCATGCGCTCAGCCCGCTGCCGCTGGTCGCCATCGGTGGCATTCACGCCGACAACGCCCGCGCGGTGCTGGCGGCAGGCGCCTGCGGTCTGGCGGTGGTGAGTGCGATCTGCGCGGCGGCCGATCCGCAAGCGGCGGCGCGAGAGCTCAAAATCCTGCTCGACGCGGCCCACCGGCCGCACTGAGCCACACCCACCCGATGCCGAGCTGATCGCCATGCCCAACCGACCGACCCCGCTGCCCCTGACCCAGGTTTATCCGCGCGTGCTGAGCATCGCCGGCTCCGACAGCGGCGGCGGCGCCGGCATCCAGGCCGACCTGAAGACGGCTGCCGCGCTCGGCTGCTACGGCATGACCGCCATCACCGCGATCACGGCACAGAACACCTGCGGCGTCAGCGCCATCCACGCGCTGCCGCCCGAGCTGCTGGCAGCGCAGATCGACGCGGTGGCCGACGACATCGGCGTCGATGCGGTCAAGATCGGCATGCTGCACTCGCCCGACGTGGTGCGCGTGGTCGCGGCGGCGATCCGCCGCCACGCCTGGCGCCACGTGGTGCTCGATCCGGTGATGGTGGCGGCCAGCGGCGATCCGCTCATCGCGCCGGAGACGGTCGCAGTGCTGGTGGCCGAGCTGTTTCCGCTCGCCAGCGTGATCACGCCGAATCTGGATGAAGCGGCGCTGCTGTTGCAGCGGCCGATCACCCAGCCTGAGCAGCTGGCGCAGGCCGGGGCGGACTTGCTGGCGCTGGGCGCCCGCGCCGTGCTGCTGAAGGGCGGCCACTTGTCAGGCGACGAGGTGCACGACCTGCTGCTGCGCCACGGCCATTCGGCCACGCACTACCGCAGCGCGCGCATCCACAGCCGCAACATTCATGGCGCTGGCTGCACGCTCTCGACTGCAGTCGCCTGCCAGCTGGCGCTGGGCGCCAGCCTGAGCGAGGCGGTGCAGCGCGCGCGCGACTACGTGCATCACGCCATCGCGGCCGGCGCGAGCGTGCGCGTCGGTGCCGGCCACGGTCCGCTCAACCACGGCTACGCGCCGCATCCGATGCAGTGCCGGCCGCTGGCGCTGTAATTGACCGCTCAGGCCCGGGTGCGCAGCAAGGCGCCCAGCCCCAGCGTGACGGCCAGACTCGGCAGCGCCGAGCCCAGGCTCGGCAGCCACAGCGGGCTGACGTGAAACACTGCGATGCCCAGCACCCAGACGGCCGCCGCCGCCCAGTCCACCGCGCGCTCGGTGCCACGGCCCTGCCAGGCCAGCCGGGCGATCACGACGCCGAACAGCGGCACGAACACCGAGCTGAGCAGCAGCAGGAACGGCTCCAGGCTGTGCATCGGCAGCACCATCGCGCCCAGCACGGCCAGCGCGGCCAGTCGCATGCCCCAGACCGGCACGCCAGCGCGCGCGCTCAGGAAGTTGAGCGACACCGCGCCCGAATGCACGTCGCCGTAGGCGTTGTCCATCTCGTCGATCAGGATCAGGCCGAGCGCGATCAGGCCGCCCTGTGCCAGCAGCAGCGTGCCGACCAGATCGGCCTCCGGCGCGCTGGTGCTGACCACCAGCACGCCCAGCGCGTAGCACCAGGCGTTGGCAATCGCGTAGCCGATCCAGGTGCCGCGTCGCGCGTCTCCGGCCGATTGGCCGTAGCGGGCGTAGTCGGCCACCAGCGGCAGCCACGACACCGGCATCGCCATCACCAGGTCGATCGCGGCGATGGTGCTCATCGAGCCGTCGCCCGCGCGCTGCCAGAAAGCGGCTACGCCTTGCGCCTGCAGCCGCAGCCCGAACTGCCAGGTCAGCCAGAGCAGCGAAATGATCACCAGCGGCAAGCCGACCCGGCCGACAAAACGCCGCACCATGCTGACCATCGAGCCGCGCGCCAGCAGCACCAGCAGGCCGCCCCACAGCAGCGTGGCCGCCACCGGCACCCAGACAGCGTCCAACCCGGTGAGTTGCTTGACGATCGCAGCGCTGCCGTCGCGCATCACCACCAGCTCGAAAGCGGTCCAGCCGAGCAGCTGCACGATGTTGGCCACCACCGGCAGGCGCGCAAAACTGAGTCCGAGCGTCTGGCTCATCAGCGCGGCGCTTGACAGGCCGCGCTCGCAGGCGATCGCCGCCGCCCACGCCAGCAGCCCGGAGCCGAGCACCGAGCCGAGCACGATCGCCAGCACCGCCGCCTGCGTGCCCATCGCGGGCATCAGGTAGGCGCCGACCTGCATCACCAGCAGGCCCACGCCCAGGCTGAACCAGAGCGCGGTGTGGTCGCGCAGGCCAAACACACGCTGCGCGGCAGCGATCGGCTGCGCAGGCAGCGGGGAGGAGGAATCAAGTACAGCAGCCATCGGTCAGCACCGTCATGTCGATGGCAGGGTCGCCACGGCGGCCGCGCCCGACAAGAGCGCGTACCGGCCGTGATTGCTTCCCTGCGCGAGGATTATCTCGATCAGGTTCGAAGGGACTCTCTCAGCCGCACCCGCCGTTGACCGGCCGGCGCAGCACCCCTAGCGAGGAAGGAACGCCAGCCCATTCAGCCAGGTTGGCGCGCGCCTATTCTGAGGCACAGCGCTTGAGCCTGCCGTCAGGCCTGCCAATGCGCCGGGGGCACCACGAGCCGGGCATAAAAAAAGCGCCGCAAGCGGCGCCCGAGGAGGAGCAGAAAGTAACAGGCCCGGAAAAAACCGAATCAGGCGGCGAGTTCGAGCGCCGGTCCGGTGATGGAACGGCCCAGCGAGATGGCGCAGAGCTGGATCATCTCGTCGAGCACTTCGATGCTGAAGTCGTGCCGGCCGGAGTTGGCGGGCAGCAGCAGCTCGTTCAGATAGGCATCACGGGCGCTCGGGTAGTCCCAGATCAGCGCCAGATGGTTGACCACGTTCGGGTGGCGATTGGCGGTCAGGATCGGCCGGGTCTCGACCGGCAGCGCGATCAGCCACTGCGAGGCCTTCGGGTAGAGCCGCCACGCCAGCGTGGTGCGCTCCAGCACGGTCGGGTCAGGGAAGTTGGTTTCGATCGATCCGGCCAGCGTGCCGCAGCGTTGGGTCGGATTGCCCGGGGCGCGGATGCCCAGCGACGGCACCACTCGTTCGTCGGCTTCCGCCACGGGATCAAACGATGAGTCATGCGGCCGCGTCACTGACCAGATGATCTGACCGACCTTCTCAAAGAAAGAACGCTTGACACGGGGCTCGGCGAAGAAAGTCGGATTCATGGTGGGCGGCCTGTTGTTGCGAGAAATAATTCACATTTTTCAGGTTGCTATCCTGAGGCAGTTGCGAACATACGACGTATCGAAGCGTATGTCGCCAGGCCGGTATGTGTCGCGCCGACACTGGACCGCAATACGTTGTTGCATCTCATACCATGAGCCATCATCTAGATTCGTTGTGCCCCGCCCAGATCGCCAGCCACGGCAGCGGGCCTGTCTCGGGACGTGCAAGGTCGGTCTCGACGCGATGGCTGGCGTGCGTGTGAGCCTGGTGAGACGAAACGGCGCGCATCTGCCGGCCTGGGCGTGGTGGCTGCTCTTGGTGGCTTGGCCGCTGCTGTTCAGGCTGTCACCGGCGGCGGCGCAGCCGGTGGATTTGCCGCTGGCTGCGCGGCTGCAGCAGCTGGAGCCCTATCTGGACCGCTATCCGCCAGAGCTGTCGGGCGACCAGCAGCGCCGCAGCGTGCTGAGCACTTACCAGGCCTTGAAGGCCGAGCTGGATGTGCAGGTCGTGGCCCACCCGACCGATCCGGCGCTGCTGTACTTGCGTGGCCGGCTGCAGCGCTTCGGCCACAACCTCGACCAGCCCGGCACCTGGCTGGGGGCGACCCATGATCTGCGCGCCGTGCTGACGATCAACCCCTGGCATGTGCCGGCGCTGCTGGACCTGGGGACGTTGTGGGTGCACAGCTGGCCGGCGCTGGCGCCCAACGCCGAGGCGCTGCTGCGCACGGCACAGTGTTATCACGGCAGCCAGCCGCTGGAAGTAGCGCAGCGCGGGGTGTTTTTTGCGCTCTACTTTCAGGGCAAGGTGCGTGAAGCCGCGCGGCAAGCCGACTATCTGCAACGCACCTGGCCCGGGCGGGACGAATACGCCCGGCTGCAAGAGATGGTGCTGAACGTGTTGGCCCGCCAGGATCGGGACGCTGGCACCAGCCCGGCCCCGGCCGACAGCCGCCCGCCGGTGATGGCCAGTTGCGAAGGCCATGAACAACATTGAAACAATTTGGCGGCCTGATCCAGCTGGCGTGGCTGATCCAGTCCCCGCACACTGCGAAGCATGAAAAAGTTGCTTTTGTTCACATTCCTGCTGCTGAGCCTGGCGGTTGGTGCCCAGCCCGCTCCGGCTTCCGCTGCGCTACCAACCGATGAAGCGGGGTTTCTGGCCGATCTGGTGCAACGCTTGCAGCAGGCGCTGCCAGATCACCAGTTCCGCATCAGCGGGCACAGCCTGTGGGGCCAGCGCCACGATGGCGAGGCGCTCGGCCAGCTCGATCCGCAGTCGACCTACCAGTTCTGCCGCAGCAGCCCCCGCCGCTGCACTGAAGCGCTGGAGCAATACGTGTCAACGGTGGCGGAGCTGGCCCGCACTCGGCGCCAGCCACTCAACGCCGCCCAGGTGCGGCTGACCTTGCGCTCGCAGGCCTTTGTCGATGAGGTGCGCCAACAAAATGCCGCTCGCAGTGTCACGCAGATCTACGCTCGTCCGGTGGTGGCGGGGCTGGTGATGGTGCCGGTGCTGGATTTTCTGAACTCGCTGCGCTTCATCGGCGCGGGTGAGCTCAACAAGCTCAAGTTGAGCGAAGACCAGCTGTTCGAGCTGGGCCGGCGCAATCTGCAAACCGGCTTGCTGCCGCTGCAGGTGATGGCCAAGCGGCCAGGCAACGGTGATTTCGGCCGCATCGAAGGCGAAGACCACGCCGCCAGCCGGGTGCTGCTGCATGCCGACTGGGCCCACTTGGCGGCGCAGTACAAGCAGCATCTGGTCGTGGCGATCCCGACGCCCAATGTGCTGCTCTACGGTGACGGCGCCAATCCGGCCCAGATCGCGTCGATGCGCCGTGCCACGCAGGAGCTGTATCAGCGCGCCTCGCGGCCGCTCTCGCTGCAGCTGCTGCGCTGGACGGCGACCGGCTGGGACGTGCTGCCGGAGGATGCGGCCGCAACCTCACCTCAGTGACAACGGCAGCAGGGGAAATCCGGGCGCCACCGCGCCGGTCGCGCACTAGCATCGAAGCCACCGCCGCCGCGCACTCCAGGCTCCTGCCATGTCCACCATCCTCTACCTGACCCAGATCGAGATCGACTTCGGCGCGGTGCGCCTGCTGGCGCAGGAATGTGCCCGGGTTGGCATCAGCCGGCCGCTGCTGATCACCGATGCCGGTGTGCGAGCGGCTGGTGTGCTGCAACCGGCGCTGGATGCGCTGCACGGCCTGCCGCTGCAGGTCTACGACCAGACCCCGTCCAACCCGACCGAAGCCGCCGTGCGCGCTGCCGCCGCGCTCTACACCCGCAGCGGCTGCGACGGTCTGGTGGCGGTGGGCGGCGGATCAAGCATCGATCTGGCCAAAGGCGTGGCGATTGCCGCCACGCATCCCGGGCCGCTCAAGACCTACGCCACCATCGAAGGTGGCTCATCCAAGATCACCACCGCTGTCGCGCCGCTGATCGCGGTGCCGACCACCGCCGGCACCGGCAGCGAGGTGGCGCGCGGTGCCATCCTGATCGTCGATGACGGCCGCAAGCTGGGTTTCCATTCGTGGCATCTGCTGCCCAAGGCGGCGATCTGCGATCCGGAACTGACGCTGGGCCTGCCGCCGCTGCTGACCGCCGCCACCGGCATGGATGCGATCGCGCACTGCATGGAGACCTTCATGGCCGCGCCGTTCAACCCGCCGGCCGACGGCATCGCGCTCGACGGTCTGGCGCGTGGCTGGGCCCACATCGAACGCGCCACGCGCGACGGCCAGGACCGCGAGGCGCGCCTGAACATGATGAGCACCTCGATGCAAGGCGCGATGGCGTTCCAGAAAGGCCTGGGCTGCGTGCATTCGCTCAGCCACAGTCTGGGCGGCGTCAACCCGAAACTGCATCACGGCACCTTGAACGCGCTGTTCCTGCCGGCGGTGATCGCCTTCAACGCCAGCGCCGAGAGCGTGCAGCGTGAACGCCGCCTGGAGCGCATGGCGCAAGCGATGGGGCTGGGGGCGACGGCCGACATCGGCCCGGCGATTGGGGCGCTCAATGCCCGGCTCGGTCTGCCAGACGGGTTGGCGGCGTTGGGCGTGACGCGGGACTTGTACCCGCGCATCATCAGCGGTGCCTTGGCCGATCACTGCCACAAGACCAATCCGCGCCTGGCAAGTGAGTTTGATTACCGATCGATGCTCGACGCCTCGATGTGATCCCCCCTCGATCCCCCATCAGTGTGATGAAGGATTGGCCGATCAGCGAGCAAGATGTCCCCATCGCCAACAACATCACTCAAGGGAACCCGCCATGGCTGCCATCGAAACCCTGATCCAGGAAATCCTGCGTACACCGGCTACCGAAGTCGCACCGCGCACGAGCAAAGGCCTGGCCTGGATCGCGGCACCGGCCAGCAACACCGAGCACAGCTGGGAGTGGTACGACTCCAGCTACGACCTGCAGGCCGGACTTGAAGTGACCGAACATGACGTGCCGCCATCACTGTGTGCCGCCGTGTTCCAGTTGGCGCACCGCCATGACCACGGCATGCATCGCTGAAAGCGTCGCAGGCGATCCGTCAGAGTTCAGGTGATCTCGACCATCTCAATTGGCAGGCATCAAGCTGCTGAAGCTGTCACGCAAGGCCCACCAGACCACGCGCGGATTGCGTGCCGCATTGCCAAGCGCATAAGGTGTCCAGGCTTCGCCGAATGGCACATAAGTGCGCACTCGCATCCCAAGATCGCGCGCTACCAGCAAGGCGCCCTGGCGCGGCAGCCCCTGCATCAGTTCAAGTTCACAAGGCGTCCCGGCAGCCCGCAACCGTGTCAGTGCGGTACGAGCCAGTGCAGCATCATGAGTGGCCACTGAAACGAACGGCACTCGCCCAGCGACGCGGCTGATCAGGGATAAAAAGCCGACACATTCGTCAAACTGCGGCTGCTTGGGGTCGGCTGACTGCCCCTTGACGATGCGGACCCGCAGGCCCAGATCAGCGACTCGATCAGCATCCGCGCGGCTGCGCAGCCAGCGACCTGGCAGCGTGATGCCGATATCGCGGTGAAAGATCAGGCCGGCTTCGACCAGCGCCAAGGTCGAATCGACACTCTCGGGCGTCTGCACATCGAGCTGAACCGGCACGCCGTGCGCGGCGGCACAGACCAGAATCTCGCGCCACAGGCTTCGGTCGTAAGCCAAGGCGCCAGCTCGCAGTGCCAAAGTGCCACCTGGCTCCAGACGGGCCAGTTGCTCTATCGTCGCCAGACAGATATCGGCCACTTCGCGCGGCGTTTCATGTCCGGTGCTGAAATAGCCGATGGTCGAACCCATCTGCCAGCGAGCCAAGCGGCGTGCCTCGGCCAGCGCATCATCAAGCCGTGGGCCTGGCACATAGGCCCGGCTGGCCGCTTGCAGCAAGGGCGTCCGATGCACCGGGAGACTGACTTTCACCTGTTGAAGCATCTTGGCTCCTGTGAGATTGATGGCAGCCCAGCCCGCAAATTGCATGCCGACAACGTTTGCCTCGTGAGGCTAGAAGCATACGTGAAATTGTGTGACATATGTCACCGTATTAGTGCGCATACTGCCGCATTTTCATGCGGCGATGCACCTAACGGGCCAACGCCCAGCCGGCCACGCTGTCACGCAAGGTTCGCCAGAGCAACTGTGGATGGCGCACCACATGACCCAGCGCGTAGGGCATCCAGGCTTGCCCGAAAGGGATATACATCCTGACCGGCACATGCAATTCCTCAGCCACGGCCATCACGGCCCGTCGCGGCAAACCAGGCAGGAGCTCCAGTTCAGCCACGGTGCCGCCACGGCGCAAATGCCGGAACGCAGCGCGCGCCAAAGGTGCGTCATGGGTGGCCACGGCGACAGCGCTGGCACGCCCGGCCAGATGATCGATCACCGACAGAAAACCTTCGCATGGATCGCGATCAGGCGGCATCGGACAAGCCCACTGGCCCTTCACCACGCGGACGCGGACACCCCGCTGGACGGCCCATTCGGCATCGGCCAAGCTGCGCTGCCAACGCCCCGGCACTGTCAGGCCCAAGCGCATCATCGGCCGGTGACACAGACGGTCCAAGGCGGCGAGCGTGGCATCGGCCGTCTCCGGGGCATGTGAATCGAAATGCAGCAGCAGATCATGCCGCTGTGCAGCGTGAGCCAGACGATCCAGCAGCGCCGGCTCGTACCCCAACGCAGGCACCTTGATCGAAAGGTAGCCGCGTGGCCGCAGTTGAGCCAATGCGTCCAGTGCGGCCAGGTTGGCGTGCATGACATCGGTGGGCATTTCGTCATCGGCGTTGAAATAGCCGATCGTCGTTGCCACACCATGCCGCTGGGCCCGCAGCGCCCAGGCCAGTGCGTCTTCAACCAACGGGCCCGGCACATAGGCCCGGCTGGCGCTGCGCAACAGGGGTGAGGCCGCCTTGATCAACCAATGACGTGCATGCGTTTTCATGGCTGGCTCCGGCGCGCGGCAAAACGCTGCCGCAAGGTCTGAAGCAGATCACCCGCCAGGCTGACGGCGCCCGGCACGCTGGCCGGATACGCCAGCACTCGCACGCAGGGCCGCAGTGTGCGAGTCCAGAGCGAGGTCCACGGCGCCGGACTGCCGAGAAACTCATAGGACTTCAGACCGCGTTCGGCCGCATGCTGGACCGTGTGGAGCATCAACAACAGTCCGGGTGAGCACTTGCTGTAGGCCGCGTCATAGCCGATCTTGAGCAGCCAGAAACGGTCTTGCCACTCGACGGCAATCTGCATGCCGACCGCCAGACCACCGATGCGCATCAAGGCCAGCCGCAGCATGCCGGAGCGCATCGCCGCGTGGGCATAGCGCCGAAAGAAGGCGCCGCGCATCGGATCGTGCAGCATGGCGCTGCCGCTCGCGCCCTTCCAGCTGCGCGCTTCGACTGCGTAGGCCTCGTCGAGCAGACGGTCGAGCTCCTGTTCGCTGAGCTGTTCGTGCAGCTCGAAACTCAAGCCACCCAGCCGCTCGGCATGGCGCTCGGCACGCCGGAAGTCGGAGCGGCGCCCGGCATTGAACTTGTCGTTGGGCCAGAGCCAGCTCGGATCAAGCGCCAGCGTCGGTGTGCCCTGCGCCTCGCGCACGAGCATCAGACCTCGACCATGAAAGGCGCGCCGCAACGCCGGCAAGGTGGGCGAATCGGCGGGCACTCGATTCAGTTTGATCGCCAGTCGCTGTCGTGCCAGTTGATCGGCCAGCGCCTGCAAAGCGGTTTCATCAGACCAGAGCAGATCAGACGGCTCCCCGGTTTGGGCAGAGCCGAGCAGTTCCAGATGCGACCACCGGCCAGGCCCGCTGCACCACAACGGCGCCAAAGCACGGCGCAGGGGTTGATCGCCAGCGGCCAGCAGGGTCAATTGGGAGTGCGTCACGAAGGTGGTGACGCAACTGATCACCCAGGCCGGATGCTGCATCGGCAGCAGCCCGGCAGACTCCGGATACAGGCCGAGCAACTCGGCCACCGGACGCTGGACCGGACTTGGCGGTCCATGCAACGGCATCGGCGCCGCAGGCTGGTTCAGTTCACGAACCTCGCCCCGTTCTGGGACGACATGGGGCTCCCGAGCTTCAAGCTCGGGCCACACCAGATGGGAAGGCATCGACGACTCCTTGGACTCTTGAATCGACACCTGCGTCCCACTGGAGCGGCGTCGATGATGTCTCTGGTATCGGCATGCCTGCGCCCAGCCTTGAGTGAGGGGACACCGGAGTGTCCAGGCGGATCGCGCCGATGCGAGTCCATGCGAGACTGGGGCTCCGCTTTGCCGAAAGTCGCTCTCATGCCTCGTGCCATCCTTGAACAAAGCCGTCTGCATCCGTCGATCCGCCCGACGGTGGCGCAACACCACGCCGACATCGTGCAAGAGGTGGAGCAAGCCATCGCCCGGCATGCGGTCGTCGTCGTCGGCATGGCCGGCAACCCATTTCCGAAAAAGGCCCGGCGTGCGCTCACTGCGGCCGGCATCACCCACCAGTACCTTGAATACGGCAGCTATTTCAGCGACTGGCGCCGCCGCACCGCGCTGAAGATGTGGTCTGGCTGGCCGACCTTCCCGATGGTGTTCGTGCACGGCATGCTGGTAGGCGGCGCCAACGAACTGCAGGGCCTGATCAGCAGCGGTGAGCTGGCGCGACTGCTGGCAAGTCCACGCTGAACACCAGGGCGGCGCAGTCGGATCTGGAGAACTCCGATGTCTTTGTCTGCCCGACTGCGCTCGCTGGACGTTGATTTGCCCGCCTGTCCGCGCACCCTGCTCGAACTGCTGGCGCTGCTCGATGACGATCAGGCCCCGATCGGCGCCATGTCGCGCCTGATCGAGTCCGACATGGCGCTGGCCAGCGCCGTGGTGCGCACCGTCAACACCGCCATGTTCGGCCTGCTGCGCCGGGTCGATACCGTGGGCGATGCCTTGCTGTGCCTGGGCACCCGCGAGGTCGCCGCCATCACTTTCTCGATCGCGCTGCGGGCGGCCTTTCCGCCGACACCGCAGCTGCGCCACCTGTGGGAGCACGCCAGCCGTTGCGGCCTGCTGATGGGTCGCAGCGCCCCGGCGCTGGGGCTCGACGCCTTGCGCGCCCATACCGCCGGCCTGTTTGCACGCAGCGGCCAGGCGGTGCTGCTGGTCAACTCGGACGGCCTGTACCCGAAAATCCTGGCCGCCGCCGGTGACGACCAGCAGGCGCTGATCGATGCCGAACGGGCCGCCTTTGGCCTTACCCACGCCGCTTACGGCAGCGCCCTGTGCGCTGCCTGGGGCCTGGCTTCTGATGTCGTCAAATACGTGCACGAGCGCATCGAGCCGCCGCAGCGCTGGCTGACTCAGACCGAACGAGTGCGCGAACTGCTGGCGCTCGGTGCCATGGCCGAACAGCTGTTGGCGGGCGAGGATGCCGACGCCGCTGCGGCCACGGTGGCGCCGGGCACCGGCCTGTCAAGTCAGCGACTGAGCACCGCCGTGCGGGCGCCCTGGAGTAGCCTGAATCGCACTTTCCATTGAATCGTGCACTGGCGAGTGCCCCTTTGCGAGCACGGTGTTTGCCTGAACTTTCTGCTCCTGAAGCGTCGGGGTATGCTGGTCCCCGCGCAAATTGCCACTTCAAGGAGCAAGTGCCATGGCCCGCGATGCGACCGTTCTTCCGCCTGCCGCCCAACCGGCAAGCCCCCACCTTCGGCTGAGCGCTCATCCTGAGCCAGGACGCCCTCGGCGACCGGTCGACCGAAGCGCCGCTCGCGCCTCCATTCGCGCAGGGGTGGCGCCGTGAACAAGCTCGCTGAATCCGCCCACGCCGAAGCGGCCCGTCTGCTGCGCGATCCGGCCACCATCCGCAGCCGCTGTCACGCCATCTGGCAGGCGGTCGAAGCCGGTCGCTCGCTGCACTTCCGCGTCGAGCGCGAGGCGCTGGACGCCGTGGCCGAGCGGATTGCCACGCTCACCCGACGCCGATTCCCCGACCTGCAGATTCCGTATCACAGCCGCTGGCGCCATTTCGAGGCCGGCGGCATCGACCGCAAAGCCGAGCTGGATGCCCGCCTGGCCGGGCGCAGCATCGCCGCGACCGCTCGGGCCCGCATCGACCTGGCACTGGTCAGCGTGCTGCTCGACGCG
Organism: Leptothrix sp. (in: b-proteobacteria); assembly: GCA_041083665.1. Taxonomy (GTDB): domain Bacteria; phylum Pseudomonadota; class Gammaproteobacteria; order Burkholderiales; family Burkholderiaceae_C; genus Sphaerotilus. The sequence goes on along the minus strand of JBFPGZ010000005.1, from coordinate 225,514 downwards.
GACGCGGGGTCGGCCTGGCGCTATGTCGAAGCCGAGAGCGGCCAGACTTTCAACCGCTCCGAAGGGCTGGCGGTAGCGAGCTTGCGGGCTTTTCTGGCCGGGCGGTTTTCGTCGATCGTCGGGGAACCGTGCCGCGTCGATGCCCGGGCGCTGTGCGCGATCGATGCGAGCAGCTTGGGCGAGGTTTTCCAGGTCAGCGAGGCCAATCCGCTGCCCGGGCTGTACGGCCGGGCGGCGCTGCTGCGTCGGCTCGGCGAGGCGCTGCGGGCGCAACCCGAGTGCTTCAGCGCCGAAGGGCAGCCCGGCCATCTGTTCGATACGCTGACGCATCGCCACCATGCGCCGCTGTTGCACCATCACCGCCCGGTGCCGAACACCAACAAGCACCACCTGAGTGCGACGCGCATCCTCGGCGCGCTGCTCGACGCCTTCAGCACGATCTGGCCGAGCGGCCAGGCGCTGGGTGAACTGCCGCTCGGCGATGTCTGGCCGCACCCGGCGGCGGGCGGCAGCGGCTTGAGCGCCGGCTGGGTGCCGTTCCACCAGCTGTCGCAGTGGCTGACCTATTCGCTGCTGGAGCCGTTCGAATGGGCCGGCGTGCACGTCAACAGCCTGGATGAGCTGACCGGCCTGCCCGATCACCAGCACGGCGGCTTGCTGCTCGACGCCGGCGTGCTGCGGCCGCTCGACGCCGGCTACGCCAGCCGGCCCTACACGCCCGCTGATCCGTGGGTGATCGAGTGGCGCGCCCTGACCGTGGCGCTGCTCGACGAACTCGCGACGCGGGTCCGCCGCCGCCTGGGCCTGGACGAGGCCCAGCTGCCGCTGGCACGAATCATGGAAGGAGGCAGCTGGGCCGCCGGACTACAGCTCGCCGCCGAAAAGCGCCCAGGCGGCTCGCCGCCGGTCCAGATCCACAGCGACGGCACGGTGTTCTGAGTGCCCACTTTACGGAGTCCCTTCATGAGTTCAGGTGTCGTCCATGTCATCGATCACCCGCTGGTGCAGCACAAGCTGACCCTGATGCGGCAGAAGGATCGCTCGACCAACAGCTTTCGGCGCCTGCTCAGCGAAGTCGGCATGCTGATGGCCTACGAGGTCACGCGCGACATGCCGACCCAGCTGATCGAGATCGAGACGCCGCTGGAGTCGATGCGCTCGCCCGTGATTGACGGCAAGAAGACGGTTTTTGTCGTCGTGATGCGGGCCGGCGACGGCTTCCTGGAGGGCATGCTCGACGTGGTGCCGGGCGCGCGAGTCGGCCACATCGGCCTGTACCGGGATCCGAAAACGCTGCGGGCGGTCGAGTACTACTTCAAGATGCCGCAGGAAATGAGCGAGCGCGACGCCATCGTGCTCGACCCGATGTTTGCTACCGGCAACTCGGCCATCGCGGCGGTCGATCGGCTGAAAGAGACCAAGCCGCGCTCGATCCGTTTCGTCAGTCTGCTGGCGGCGCCGGAGGGCATTGCCAACTTTCACGCCCACCACCCGGACGTGCCGCTCTACACCGCCGCGATCGACCGCCAGCTCAACGAGCACGGCTACATCGTGCCGGGTCTGGGCGACGCGGGTGACCGCATCTTCGGCACCAAATAAAGCCACTCGCCCATGTCGATGCCTGCTGCGCCGCTGCTGATCCGCAATGCCTGTCTGCCCGATGGCCGCACCGGCATCGACCTGCTCAGCCTTGACGGCCGCATCGCCGCACTCGGTCCGCAGCTGCCGGCGCCGGAGGGTTGCGAGCTGATCGACGCCGAGGGCTGGCTGCTCAGCCCGCCGTTCGTCGATGCGCATTTCCACATGGACGCGACGCTCTCCTACGGCCTGCCGCGCGTGAATCAGAGCGGCACGCTGCTGGAAGGCATCCAGCTCTGGGGCGAGCTCAAGCCGTTGCTGACGCAGGAGGCGCTGATCGAGCGCGCGCTGCAGTACTGCGACTGGGCGGTCGCGCAAGGGCTGCTGGCGATCCGCAGCCACGTCGATGTCTGCGACGACCGGCTGCTGGCGGTCGAGGCGCTGCTGGAAGTGAAGCGCCGCGTCGCGCCGTATCTGGACCTGCAGCTGGTGGCGTTTCCGCAGGACGGCGTGCTGCGCGCACCGAGAGCGCTGGCCAACCTGAAACGCGCGCTGGATCTGGGCGTCGAGGTGGTCGGCGGCATTCCGCACTTCGAGCGCACGATGGAGCAGGGCGCCGAGTCGGTGCGGATCCTGTGCGAACTCGCCGCCGAACGCGGTCTGCGCGTCGACATGCACTGCGACGAGAGCGACGACCCGCACTCGCGCCACATCGAGACGCTGGCCTTTCACACGCAGCGCCTCGGGCTGCAGGGCCGCGTGACCGGCTCGCACCTGACGTCGATGCACTCGATGGACAACTACTACGTCTCGAAGCTGCTGCCGCTGATCGCCGAGGCTGGCGTGCACGCGGTGGCCAACCCGCTCATCAACATCACGCTGCAAGGCCGTCACGACAGCTACCCGAAGCGGCGCGGCATGACGCGGGTGCCCGAGCTGCTGGCGGCCGGCGTCAACGTCGGCTTCGGCCATGACTGCGTGCTGGATCCGTGGTACGCGCTTGGCTCGGGCGACATGCTGGACGTGGCGCAGATGGGCCTGCACGTCGCGCAGATGACTTCGCAGGCCGGCATGCAGGCTTGCTTTGATGCGGTGACGCTCAACAACGCCCGCATCCTCGAGCTGGATGGCTATGGCCTGACGCCGGGCTGCCGGGCCGATTTTGTGCTGCTGCAGGCGCGCTCGTGCATCGAGGCGCTGCGGCTGCGGGCCCGACGTTTGCTGGTGGTGCGGCGCGGGCAGGTGATCGCCCGCAGTCCGGTCAGTGCCGCCACCCTGCATTTGCAGGGGCGCCCGAGCCGTGTGGACTTCACGTTGCCGTGCTGAGCCGCCCAAACCGCCCACACAGTCCGGGCCGACCGGGCTTAAATTCGCGGGCTAGAATGGATTCGCAGCCGTTCGCACACTAGAACTCAAACATACGTCACCTCCCCATGAGACTCATCGGTTCCCTGACCAGCCCCTACGTGCGCAAGGTGCGCATCGTGCTGGCCGAGAAGAAGCTCGACTACAAGCTGGAGCTGGAAGATCCCTGGTCTGACCAGACCACCATCAGCGCCCACAACCCGCTCGGCAAAGTGCCTTGCCTGGTGATGGATGGCGGTGAACCCCTCTATGACTCGCGGGTGATCGTCGAATATGTCGACACCCTGTCCCCCGTCGGCCGCCTGATCCCGGACAAGGGCCGCGAGCGCGCCGAGATGCGCGCCTGGGAAGCCCTGGCCGACGGCATGATGGACGCCGCCGTGGCGGCCCGGCTGGAGGCGACTTGGCCCGGCCGCTCGGACGCGCAGCGCAGCCAGGCCTGGATCGACCGGCAGCTGCTCAAGATCGACAACGCCTTGCAAGCGATGGCGCAGGGCCTGGGTGAGCGCGCCTGGTACGCCGGCACCGCGCTGTCGCTGGCTGATATTGCGGTCGGTTGTGCGCTCGGTTATCTTGACTTCCGCTTTCCGGCAGTGGCTTGGCGTCAGGCGCATCCGAATCTCGCCAAGCTGGCCGACAAGCTGGCCAGCCGTGCCAGTTTCATCGAGACCCTGCCGCCAGTGAACTGACCCGCTCAGCGCCCGCGCAGCGGCAGTACCAGTTCGACCGTCCAGCCATCCGGTTGCGGGCCGACCACCAGTTGCGCGCCCAGGGCGGTGGCCTGGCGCTGCAGCATGGCCCAGCCATGGCCCACCTGGGCCGGCGCGTGATCCGGCGCGCTCGCGGTCGGCACCGGGCCATGCGGATGGCCATCGTCATAGATCATCAGGCGCAGATGGCGGCCGGTTTCACCGGTCAGCAGCTCCACGGTCAGCGCCGAATGGTTGGCGGCATGGGCGTGTCGCACCACGTTGACGAGTGCTTCCTGTGCGATGCGCAGAATCTGCAGCGTCTCTGCGGCGGTCAGCACCAGGGTGTCGAGACCGGCACCGACCACCCAGGCCAGTTGCACCGCGTGGGCCCGCAGCAGCGGTTCGATGCGGCGGCGCAGCTCATGCAGGGCCTGTGTGAGCGGCCAGGTGCCGGACTCCAGCGCATCCAGCGCCAGACGCAGATCCATCAGGCTGGCATCGAGCAGGTGCTGCAGCTCAATCGGCCGCGCGGCGGCGGTGCCACCCGCGTCGGCTTGAGCCAGATCGATCGCCGAGTTCAGGCGCTGGCCCATGTCGTCATGCAACTCGCGCAACAAGCGGTCGCGCTGCTGGCGCAGCACGTCGGAGCGCTCGCGCGCACTCAGGCGCGCCTGAGTCGCCTGCAAGGCGCGTTGCGATTCACGCACCCGGTTGCGCCAGGCGCGGTGGGTGTATTCCATCTGCCGCATCGTGCGCGCCACCTGGTCGATGCGCACCGCCGCCAGCAGTGCCAGCAGCAGCAGGACGATCCAGCAGGTTGCCGGCCCGGCACCAGCCAGAAACACACCGTCAGTTGCGGCGGTGGACGACCAGCCCGCCATCAGCACCAGCTCCTGCGCTCCGCAGCCGAGCGCCAAGGCCAAAGCCACTGCCACGCCCCAGGCATGCCAGCGTTGCCGGCTCGCGGGACGATGTGCACAGTCGACCACGCGCACCAGCAGGCCCAGCCCGATGGCCAGGATCACCAGCACGACCAGTGCCTGCGCCACCGTGCCATCGACCGCACCGGCCGCGCTCAAGGCCCAGACCACCAGCGCGACCAGTGCCAGCGAGGTCGCCGCCAACGCGCCGCTACCGGCCCGCAGCGGCACCTTCAGCATTCGCACCACCGACCAGCCGATCAGGCCGGCAAAGCCCATCAGGATCACCAGCAGCGCCCCGGGTTGCACCACCGCATGATTGACGGGTGCGGCGGCCAGTCCGGTGTGCGCGGCCCACAGCGCACCGGCGCCAGCCAGCCCGGCATCCGACAAGGAGCGCTGCGTCAGCGCCAGCAGCAGCATGACAAAGCCGATGGCAAATGCCCCGGCCAGCACGGCCACGGTGGCGGGTTGATGCCGACGTGGCGTCTCCGGGATGGGCGCCTCGACGGAGAGGCTTTCTTTGGCTCTCGGGCCGGCACCTGGCAGCGTGTGCGGTGGCTGATCGGCCAGCAAGGCAGACCCCTGGCTCGCCAGGGTGGTTCCACGTGAAACAGTGTTCAAGCCAGTGGGTGACAGCGCCAGGAACGCCATGACCACCAGCAGCACCGCCAGCAACAGGGCCGGGACACGGCCGCGCCACTCTTTGCTTTCAGTCCAGACAGCGGAATTCATGAGTACCTCGAAGCCGCGCGGCAGGAAAAACCACGCTGCTGGAAATTCTCGTGATCCTCGGCGGTCTGGCCCATCCCACGCTCACGGGGCCGCCGCGCTGCGGCGCATGAATTTCGCACATCCTTCAGCTCGGGCAACCCTCAATCGAGCGTCTGCCGGTAACGCTTGAGCGCCACGGCGCCCGCCAGCGCCAGGAACAGCAGCATCGGCCAGAGCTCGGGCAGCACCTGCATGAAGCCATTGCCCTTCAGCAGGATGCCGCGCACGATGCGCAGGAAGTGGGTCAGCGGCAGAGCCTCTCCGACCCATTGCGCCCAGACCGGCATGCCTCGGAACGGGAACATGAAGCCCGACAGCAGCATCGATGGCAGAAAGAAGAAGAACGTCATCTGCATCGCCTGCAGCTGGTTGCGCGCCAGGGTCGAGAAAGTGAAGCCGACCGCCAGATTGGCCAGCATGAACACGCCGATCATCGCCATCAGCAGCGTGAAGCTGCCCAGCATCGGCACCTCGAACAGCAGCCAGGCCGCGCTCATGATGACGCCGAGCTGCACGTAGCCGATCACCACGTAGGGCAGGATCTTGCCGACCATCACCTCGGCCGGGCGCACCGGCGTGGCGAGCAGATTCTCCATCGTGCCGCGCTCGCGCTCGCGCGTCATGGCCAGGCCGGTCAGCATCACCATCGTCATGGTCAGGATGGTGCCGATCAGGCCGGGCACGATGTTGTAGCGCGACAGCCCCTCCGGGTTGTAGCGCCGGTGCAGACGCAGCTCGAAGGGTGGCGGCGCCGGCTGCAGGCTGCGCAGCGGGCCGACCAGATCGTGCTTGAGCGCCACGCTGACCAGTTGATTGAGCGCCGCGATGGCGTTGCCGGAGGCCGACGGATCGGTGGCATCGACGCTGACCAGCAGCACCGGATGCTCGCCGCGCAGCAGCCGCTGCGAGAAGTCGGGTGGAATCACCACCATGAACTGCACCTCACCGTCTTCCAGCCACTGCTCGGCCTCGCTCTCGCGGGTGGTCTGGTGCGTCAGGTGGAAGTAGCCGGTGTTCTGCAGCGCCGCCACCAGGCTGCGCCCCAGCGGGCCGGCGTCGGCTGCCACCACCGCAGTCGGCAGCCCTTTCGGATCGGTGTTGATGGCGTAGCCGAACAGCACCAGCTGCATGATCGGCACGCCGACCGCCATCGCGAAGGTGAGCCGGTCGCGCAGCATCTGCTGGAACTCCTTGATGAAGATCGCCAGCATGCGCGCCCAGCTGAAGCGGCGCAGTCGGGTGGCGGCAGCGTGGCTCATGCGAAGTTGTCCTGGGCCTGGCCGACCAGCCGGATGAAGGCGTCTTCCAGATTGCTGGCGCCGGCGCCGCTGACGATCTGCGCCGCCGTGCCCTGCGCCAGCACATGGCCGTAGGCGATGTAGACCAGCTCGTGACAGCGCTCGGCCTCGTCCATGTAGTGGGTCGATACCAGCACCGTGATGCCCTCGTCGGCCAGTCGGTGGATCTGGTCCCAGAACTCGCGCCGTGCCTTCGGATCGACGCCGGCGGTCGGCTCGTCGAGCAGCAGCAGACGCGGCTGGTGCAGCAGGCAGGCCGCCAGCGCCAGGCGCTGCTTCCAGCCGCCCGACAGCGCGCCGGCCAGCTGGCGCTGGCGTGCGTTCAGGCCGAGCTGCTGCAGCGCCTCGTCAACGGCGGCGCGGCGCTCGGGCAGTTCGAACAGCCGGGCGACGAAGTCGAGGTTCTCGCGAATCGACAGGTCGTCGTAGAGGCCGAACTTCTGCGTCATGTAGCCAACCTGGCGCTTGATCAGCGCGGCGTCGCGGCGGATGTCCAGGCCCAGGCAGCTGCCGGCGCCGTCGTCCGGCGTCAGCAGGCCGCACAGCATGCGGATGGTGGTGGTCTTGCCGCTGCCGTTCGGGCCGAGAAAGCCGCAGATGCGGCCGGTGCGCACCTGCAGATCGACGTGGTCCACGACAGCGCGACCGCCGTAGCGCTTGGTCAGGCCGCGCACGTCGATGGCGAGCTCATTCGGCCGGCTCATCGCGACGCTCCGGCAGTGGCCGCCGCAACCGCGCGCACCTCGATCGGTTGTCCGGGGCGCAGCCGCGCCGCGTCGGCCAGCGCCGGCCTGGCCTCGACCCGAAACACCAGCTTGGCGCGCTGGGCGTTCGAATAGATCACCGGCGGCGTGTACTCGGCCTCGCTGGCCAGCAGGGTGATGCGCGCGGCGATCGGCGCGCCGCAGCCGTCGCAGTGCAACGTCACGGCCTGGCCCGGCGCGAGGGTGGCGATCTCGGCCTCCGGCACGAAGAAGCGCGCCTTGACCGCCCCGGCCGGCAGCAGCGCCAGCACCGGCTGGCCGGCCGGCACCCATTCGCCTTCGCGGAAATAGGTGTCACTGACTCGCGCCGCCACCGGCGCGGTCTGCTGCGTCTGCTGTTCGCGCCAGCGCGCCTGGCTGACAGCTTGCGAGGCCGCCTCGGCCTGGGCGCTGGCGGCGCTGCGCTCGTCACTGCGGGCCGGCAGGCGGGCCACGCGCAGCGCGGCGCTCAGCTCGGCGACGCGCGCATCGGCCTGCGTCAGCGCGGTGCGGACGTCGTCCAACCGCGCCGGGGCGATGAAGCCTTGCGCGTGCAGATCCTGCTGCCGCCTCAGATCCACCTGCGCCAGCGCCTGCTGGGCCTGCGCCTGCGCCAGCTGGGCGCGGGTCACGGCCAGCTCGTCGTCGCGCCGGCCCTTGGCGATGTTGGCGACCTGGGCCTGCGCGCTGCCGAGCAAGGCTTCGGCCTGAGCGCGCGCGGCGCTTTCGTTGCTGGCGTCGAGCGTGAACAGCGGTGCGCCGCGTTCGATCTGCTCGCCGGCCTGCACCTGCAGCCGGCTCAAGGCGCCAGCGACCGGCGCGGCGATGTAGACATAGTCGCCTTCCAGATAACCCGACCAGCCCGGCGCGGGCGGCGGCTGGCAGGCACTGGCCAGCAGCATGAAGGCCACACCAGCCAGCCGGCGGCCGGCCCGGCAAGGCGATGCAGAACGGCAATCAAGGTCCATGGGCAGCTCGCTGAATGACTCGGCGCATGCCGGGCTGCAGCACGGCGCTGACCCGAGTCGGGTGGGGCATTATTTGCCTGCGCTGCCGGCTCGCCAAATCGATAGAGTGCGGTGCTTGTGCCGCAACCAGGAGTTTTCTGATGTCTGTCCCGCCGCTGGCTGATTTGCCGTCAAGCGCCGCCGCTGCCGAGCTGCATCCGAACCAGTTTGCCTTGCTGCGCCAGCGCCGCTTTGCACCGTTTTTCTGGACCCAGTTTCTCGGCGCCGGCAACGACAACCTGTTCAAGTTCGCCTTCACGGTGCTGGTGACGTACCAGCTGCAGGTGAGCTGGATGGAGCCGGCGCTGGCCGGGCTGGTGATCGGCGCGCTGTTCATCCTGCCGTTCGTGCTGCTCTCGGCCACCAGCGGCCAGCTGGCCGACAAGTTCGAGAAGGGCCTGCTGATCCGCCTCGTCAAGAGCCTGGAAATCGTCATCATGGGTCTGGCGGCCTACGGCTTCTGGGCCGAGCAGGTGCCGTTGCTGCTGGGCTGCGTGGCGCTGATGGGGGTGCATTCGACGCTGTTCGGTCCGGTCAAGTACGCCTACTTGCCGCAGCACCTGAACGAGCGCGAGCTCACCGGCGGCAACGGCATGGTCGAGATGGGCACCTTCGTAGCGATCCTGCTCGGCAATGTGGCGGGCGGCTTGCTGATCGCCATTCCCGACGTCGGCAAGACCTGCGTGGCGGTGGCGTGCCTGGGCGTGGCGGTGCTGGGCCGGCTGATGGCGCAGGCGGTGCCGCGTTCGCCCGCCACCGACCCCAACTTGCGCATCAACTGGAACCCGGTCAGCGAGACCTGGCGCAACTTGAAGCTGGCGCACGGCAACGTGGTGGTGTTCCGCTCGCTGCTGGGCATCTCGTGGATGTGGTTTTTCGGCGCGGTGTTCCTGAGCCAGTTCCCGTCCTTCGCCAAGGAAGTGCTGAGCGGCGACGAGCACGTGGCCTCGCTGCTGTTGGTGGTGTTCTCGCTCGGCATCGGCACCGGCTCGCTGCTGTGCGAGGTGCTGTCGCGCCGCCATGTCGAGATCGGCCTGGTGCCGCTCGGCGCGATCGGCATGACGCTGTTCGCGGTCGATCTGTACTTTGCGGCGCGCGGCCTGCCCCGGCTGGGCCAGCCGCAGGACGTGACGGCGTTTCTGGCCCGGCATGCGCACTGGCGTGTCATGGCGGATCTGTTCCTGCTCTCGCTCAGCGCCGGCCTGTACAGCGTGCCGATGTACGCGCTGATCCAGCTGCGCTCGCAGCCCAGCCACCGCGCCCGCATCATCGCTGCCAACAACATCCTCAACGCGCTGTTCATGATTGCCTCCAGCCTCGGGGCGGGCCTGCTGCTGAAGTCGGGCTACAGCGTCGCGGAGGTCTTTCTGGTCACCGGCCTGCTCAACGCGGTGGTGGCGGGCTACATCTTCCTGCTGATGCCGGAGTACCTGCTGCGCTTCATCGCATTCGTGATGGCGCGCTGCGTCTATCGCTTCCGCGTTCGTGGCGACGAGCACATCCCGACCGAGGGCGCGGCGGTGCTGGTGTGCAACCACATCAGTTTTGTCGATGCGATTCTGCTGATGGCGGCCAGCCCACGACCGATCCGCTTCCTGATGGATCACCGCATCTTCCAGACCCCGGTGCTGGGCTGGCTGTTCCGCCTTGCCAAGGCGATTCCGGTTGCGCCGCAAAAAGAAGATCCGCGTGCCTACGAAGCGGCTTTTGCCGCCGCTGACCAGGTGCTGGCCGAGGGCGATCTGCTCGGCATCTTCCCCGAGGGCAGCATCAGCTGCGACGGTCAGCTGCAGCCCTTCAAGGGCGGCGTGGCCAAGATCCTGGCGCGCCGCGCCGTGCCGGTGGTGCCGATGGCCTTGACGGGGCTGTGGGGTTCGACCTTCTCGCGGATCGAGAACGGCCGCGCACTGGCCAAACCGCTGCGGCGCGGCCTGTTCAACCGGGTCGGGCTTGAAGTCGCACCGGCGTTGAGCGCGGCCGACGCCACGCCAGAGCAGCTGCGGGCCCAGGTGCAAACCCTGCTGGCTCGTTGAGGAGCTCATCGAATCCCCCGATGCCGGGTTGGCAATGCTTATCTGACAATCAGGTGAATTGGAGGCTGTGCATGGAGAAAATCTGGTTGAAGCACTATCCCGCTGGTGTGCCGGCGGAAATCGATGTGCGGCAATACACGTCGCTGACAGCGCTGATCAACGAGAGCCTGGTCAAGTACGCCGAACGCACCGCCTACCGCTACATGGGGCAGGATTACAGCTACGCCCAGATTGACGGACTGTCGCAGGCGCTGGCGGCCTGGTTGCAGGCGCAAGGCCTGGAGCGGGGCGATCGGGTGGCGATCATGCTGCCCAACGTGCCGCAATACCCGGCGGTGGTGGCGGCCATCCTGCGGGCTGGTTACGTGGTGGTCAACGTCAATCCGCTCTACACGCCGCGCGAGCTGGAACACCAGCTCAAGGATGCCGGCGCCAAGGCCATCTTCATCCTGGAGAACTTCGCACGCACCTTCGAGCAGGTGCGCATGAACGTGCCGACCCGGCTGATCGTGCTGGCCTCATTGGGCGATCTGCTGGGTTTTGTGAAAGGTGCGCTGGTCAACTTCGTGGTGCGCAGCGTCAAGAAGCTGGTGCCGGCCTATCACCTGCCAGGTGCGATTCGGTTCAACGACGCGGTGGCGGCCGGGCGCAGCCTGAACTTCAAGCCGGTGACGCTCGGGCCGGACGACATTGCGGTGCTGCAGTACACCGGCGGCACCACCGGCGTGTCCAAGGGCGCGGTGCTGCTGCACCGCAATCTGGTCGCCAACGTGCTGCAGTCCGAAGCCTGGTATCAGCCAGCGCTGCGCCGCGTGCCGCGCAGCGAGCAGATCGTGCAGGTCTGCGCGCTGCCGCTCTATCACATCTTCGGCTTCAACATCAACATGATGCTGGGCCTGCGCATCGGCGCCTGCAACGTGCTGATCCCGAATCCGCGCGACTTGCCGGCCATGTTCAAGGAGCTGGCGGGTCTGGCCTTCCACACCTTTCCGGCTGTCAACACGCTGTTTCAGGCCATGGCCAACCATCCGGACTTCGGCACGGTCGACTGGAGCCATCTGAAGCTCTCGGTCGGTGGCGGCATGGCGGTGCAGCAAGCCACCGCCAAGCTCTGGCTGGAAAAGACCGATTGCGTGGTCTGCGAAGGCTACGGCCTGTCGGAAACCTCGCCGACCGTGTCGTGCAACCCGACCGACAGCCTCGCCTATACCGGCACCATCGGCCTGCCGCTGCCCAGCACCGAGATGACCTTGCTCGACGACGACGGCCGCGAAGTGGCGCAGGGCATGCCGGGCGAGATTGCGGTGCGCGGCCCGCAGGTGATGGCCGGCTACTGGCAGCACCCGGACGAAACCGCCAAGGTCATGACCTCGAACGGTTATTTCCGCACCGGCGATATCGGCATGGTGGATGAGCGGGGTTATTTCCGCATCGTCGATCGCAAGAAGGACATGGTGCTGGTGTCCGGGTTCAACGTCTATCCGAATGAGGTCGAGGACGTGCTGACCCAGATGCCGGGCGTGCTTGAATGCGCGGCGGTGGGGGTACCGGATACCAAGACCGGCGAAGCGGTGAAAGTCGTCATCGTCCGACGCGATACAAACCTGACAGAAGCTGATGTTCGGGCCTATTGCGAGCAGAATCTGACCGGTTATAAACGGCCTAAGTGGATCGAATTTCGCGGTGACCTGCCCAAAACACCTGTTGGCAAGGTGCTGCGACGCGAACTGAGAGGGCAAGCATGAGTGCTCAATGGTCATCTGTGGCGCCTGAAGGGGCTGTGGTCAACCTACATGGAAGAAGTGCAGTCATGATGGGGCGCTACAGCAAAACTTACACCGGACGGGTTGAAATCCAGGCTCGCTCCCACGCTTTGTCGCGGGCGGCGCGTAACCTGTTGCTGATCATCGATGAAACTCGGCCGGCCGACGAATGGCTGACGATGCTGCTGGGTGCGTCGGAGATCGATCTGGCGGCGTTGCTCAACGCCGGTTTGGTCGAACTGGCGAATCAGAAAAGCAGTCTGACCACGTTGCCGTCCACCACCCTGGGCTACAGCGATCTCTACGACAGCCTCAACGGTCTGCTGCGCGAACAGCTGGGCCTGTTTCGTGGCTACAAGTTTTCGCTGATCGTCGAGCGCGCCTCCGGGCACGCTGAACTGGTCGAGGTTGCGCGGCGCTTCATCGACGAGGTGCGCGAGTTGCGCGGCGAAACGGCGGCGGAGATGGTCATCCGTGCGCTAGGCTTCAATCGATGAAGCCGATTGCCACGCTACCAGACACCTCATCCACCCGTCCCCGCACTGCGATCGTCGCAGCGATGCAGCAGGAGCTGCAGGCGCTGTTGCACGCGCTCGACGACGTCCGCATCGAGCGCCACGCCGGGCGCGACTTTCACCTCGGCCAGCTGCACGGCCGGCCGGTGGTGCTGGTGCTGTCACGCATCGGCAAGGTCGCGGCGGCCATCACCGCCACCATGCTGATCGAGCGCTTCGGCGTCGAGCGCATGGTCTTCACCGGCGTGGCCGGTGGGCTGGGCCCGGCACACGTGGGTGACGTGGTGGTGGCACGCGAGCTGCTGCAGCACGACATGGACGCCAGCCCGCTGTTCCCGCGTCACGAGGTGCCGCTGAGCGGGCGCGCCCGTTTTGCCGCCGATGCCGCATTGGCCGGCGCGCTGGCCGAGGCCGCCGCTGCCGTGCTGGCCGATCCGCACGCCGCCTTCGGGCCCGAAGCGGCGGCGCTCGGTGTCACGGCGCCGCGCCTGCACCAGGGTCTGATCATCAGCGGCGACCGCTTTGTCGCCACTGCGCCCGAAAGCCTGGAGCTCGCCGCGCGGTTGCCCGACGCGCTCGCCGTCGAGATGGAAGGCGCCGCGCTGGCGCAGGTCTGCCACGACTGCGGCGTGCCGTTCGCGGTGCTGCGCACCGTCTCGGACCGCGCCGACGACAGCGCACACGTCGATTTCATGCAGTTCATCGACGCGGTCGCGGCACGCGCCAGCGCGTCGATCGTGACGCACTGGCTGCTCGCCGACGAGGCCTGATCCGCGTCAGGGATGCGCCGCGATCACCTGCGCTACCGCAGCGGTCAGGCGCTTGCCGTAGGGCACGTGCAGGAACTCGTTCGGACCGTGCGCGTTGCTCTTCGGGCCCAGCACGCCGCAGACCATCATCTGTGCCTGCGGAAAGCTCAGCTGCAGCAGGTTCATGAGCGGGATCGTGCCGCCCTGGCCGATGTAGCCGAGCGGCGCGTTCCAGTACTGCGTTGACGCCGCCTGCATCGCCTGATCGAGCCAGGGAGCCAGTGCGGGTGCGTTCCAGCCGGTCGCGCCTTCGTCGCCGGCGCGGCCGTCGGGTGCGAAGGTGACGCGCGCCTGGTAGGGCGGGTCCAGTTCCAGCAGGCGCTTGAGTTCGCGGCCGGCCGCCGGGCCATCGACCAGCGGCGGCAGCCGCAGCGAGAGCTTGAACGCCGTGTAGGGCCGCAGCACGTTGCCGGCCTGCGCCAGCGGCGGGATGCCATCGACGCCGGTGACCGACAGCGTCGGCCGCCAGGTGCGGTTCAGCAGCACCTCGACCGGATCGGTGCTGATCGGCAGCGCGAACTGGCCATCGGCGCCGCACGACCACGGGTAGCGCTTCCAGACCTCGTCGCCGAGCGCGGCGGCGCAGGCGCGCGTCTGCGCCAGCCGGTCGGCCGGAATCGCGCAGTGCAGGCTCTCGGGCAGCAGGCGGCCGGTGGCGCTGTCTTCGAGTCGATCCAGCAGCCTGCGCAGGATGCGAAAGCTCGACGGCACCAGCCCGCTGGCGTCGCCCGAATGCACGCCCTCGGTGAGGATCTCCACCTTGAGCGTGCCGGTGACGTTGCCGCGCAGCGAGGTGGTGAGCCAGAGCTGGTCGTAGTTGCCGGCGCCGGAGTCGAGGCAGACCACCAGGCTGACGTCGCCGAGCCGCGTGCCGAGCGCGTCGAGGTAGGCCGGCAGGTCGCCCGAGCCGCTTTCTTCGCAGGTCTCGATCAGGCCGACGATGCGCGGGTGTTCCTGGCTCTGGGCCTGCAGCGCCTCGATCGCGGTGATGCCGGCGTAGATGGCGTAGCCGTCGTCGGCGCCGCCCCGGCCGTAGAGCAGGTCGCCGTCCAGCTTGGGCGTCCAGGGCCCGAGGTCGCGGCGCCAGCCGTCGAACTCGGGCTGCTTGTCGAGGTGGCCGTAGATCAGCACCGTGCCGGTCGAGCCGGGTTTGCTGGCGGCCAGCTCGAAGAAGATCAGCGGCGTGCGCGGCCGGCCCTGGTCATCGGTGAGGCGGATGACTTCGAGCTTCAGGCCTGGGATGCGGCGCGACTCGACCCAGGCGGCGGCCTGGTGCACCACCGCGTCGATGTGGCCGTGTTCGCGCCACTGCGGGTCGAACAGCGGGCTCTTGGCCGGGACGCGGATGTAGTCGGTCAGCTGCGGGACGATCTGCTCGTCCCAGGCTTGGTTGCAGCGCTGACCGAGGGCGGCGAGGTCGAGAGCAGGCAGGCGGTCGGGAGCGTTCATGACGGCAGGCTCCGGGTGAAAAGACGGGCGTCCAGTGTAGGCCGGCGCGCCCGGCCCGACCTGACCAGAGGGCCGATTCAGCCGCGCTCGAACTTGAACACCGCCGTGCTGGCGCGCAGGTTCGGCGCCGTGCGCACTACCTCGCCGTCGTGCAGGCCGAAGGCTTCGAGGACGCGCAGGCCGCACTGGCCGGCCAGCACCTCGAAGTCGGCGAAGGTGCCGACGCGGATGTTGGGCGTGTCGTACCACTGGTAGGGCAGCACCTTGGTGACCGGCATGCGCCCGCGCAGCACGCTGAGCCGGTTCGGCCAGTGCGCGAAGTTCGGGAAACTGACGATGCCGATGCGGCCCACGCGTGCGGTCTCGCGCAGCATCGCCTCGGTGTTGCGCAGGTTCTGCAGCGTGTCGAGCTGCAGCACGACGTCGAAGCTGTTGTCCTCGAACAGGCTCAGGCCTTCTTCGAGGTTGCGCTGCAGCACGTTGACGCCGCGCTGCACGCAGGCCAGCACCTTGGCGTCGTCGAGCTCGATGCCGTAACCACGGCAGTCGCGTTCGCGCTGCAGCTTGGCCAGCAGCGTGCCACCGCCGCAGCCCAGATCGAGCACCCGGCTGCCCGCCGGCACCAGATTGGCGATGATGTCGTGCGCCTTGTTGTTGCTCATGCCGCCACTCCTTGCGCCACTTCGGCGGCGACGCGCTCGAAATAGGCCCGCACCACGCCGTGGTAACGCGCGTCGTCGAGCAAAAAGGCGTCGTGGCCGTGCGGCGCGTCGATCTCGGCGTAGCTGACGTCGATGCGGTTGTCCACCAGCGCCTTGACGATTTCGCGTGAGCGCAGCGGCGAGAAGCGCCAGTCGGTCGTGAAACTCACCACCAGGAACCTGGCCTGCGCGCGTGCCAGCGCCGCGCTCAGGTCGCCGCCGTAGTCGCGTGCCGGGTCGAAGTAGTCGAGCGCGCGCGTGATGAGCAGGTAGGTGTTGGCGTCGAAGTACTCGCTGAACTTGTCGCCCTGGTAGCGCAGGTAGCTCTCAATCTGGAACTCGATCTCCTGCGTGCTGTAGGCCAGTTCGGCGGAGCGCAGCTGGCGGCCGAACTTCTCTTCCATCGAGTCGTCCGACAGATAGGTGATGTGGCCGATCATGCGCGCCACCCGCAGGCCGCGCTTCGGGACCACACCGTGGGCGTAGAAGTGGCCGCCGTGGAAATCGGGGTCGGTGATGATGGCGCGCCGGGCCACCTCGTTGAAGGCGATGTTCTGCGCCGACAGGTTCGGCGCCGAGGCCACCACCAGCGCGTGGCCCATCCGGTCCGGATACTGCAGCGTCCAGGACAGCGCCTGCATGCCGCCCAGGCTGCCGCCCAGCACGGCGGCCAGGCGCCCGATGCCGAGCCGGTCCAGCAGCCGCGCCTGCGCGTTGACCCAGTCTTCCACTGTCACCACCGGGAAATCGGCGCCGTAGGGCGTGCCGGTGGCCGGGTTGGTGTGCATCGGCCCGGTCGAGCCAAAGCACGAGCCCGGGTTGTTGACGCCGATGACGAAGAAGCGGTTGGTGTCGAGCGGCTTGCCCGGGCCGATCAGGTTGTCCCACCAGCCTTCGCTCTTGTCCTGGCCGGCGTGCGTGCCGGCCACATGGTGGCTGGCGTTGAGCGCGTGGCAGACCAGCACCGCATTGCTGCGGTCGGCGTTGAGCGTGCCGTAGGTTTCAAAAACCAGGGTGTAGTCGCGCAGCACGGCACCGCTCTTCAAGGCGAGCGGTTCAGTGAAATGCATCTGCTGCGGCGTGACGTGACCGAGTGCAGCCATGTGAGCCCGAAAAAGAAAAAACCGGCGGCGCCTTGGAGGCGAACACCGGTGATCGGGCACCCCTCTTTAGCGGAATTTCTAGAGCGCCCGCAAGCCGGACCAAATCGGCGCTGTGGGCCGCAGTATAGCCATTGCCCGTGCGTGGCTGACTCTGCCCTGGCGGGCGCTGATCGGCATGCGAACCGGCCCGGCGCGTGAGTCTTGCCACCTCGCGATCTGGTGTGGCACCCGCCAAACTTGACGCTTGTCCATGCACCTTGTGCATGACAGCCTGGACCGCCCGACATGATGGCGGGTTTTGGCGGGTTTTGCTGCTTCAGAGGGGCGATGCAGGACGGTAACCTTCGCCGCCTTGCATTCGAGCCATCCCTGGGAGCCTCCATGAGTTCTGACTTGTCGCCCGCCGAACTGGCCTTGCGCGACGCTGCGCTGGAATACCACCGCGCCCCGATTCGCGGCAAGATTGCCGTCACGCCGCTCAAGCCGCTGCTGAATCAGCGTGACCTGTCGCTGGCGTACTCGCCCGGCGTGGCTTATCCCTGCCTGGCGATCGAGCAAGATCCGTCGCTGGCGGCCGAGTACACCTCGCGCGGCAACCTGGTCGGCGTGGTCACCAACGGCACCGCCGTGCTGGGCCTGGGCAACATCGGCCCGCTGGCGAGCAAGCCGGTGATGGAAGGCAAGGGCTGCCTGTTCAAGAAGTTCGCCGGCATCGACGTGTTCGACATCGAGCTGGCCGAGAACGACCCCGACAAGCTGGTGGACATCATCGCCGCGCTGGAGCCGACGCTGGGCGGCATCAACCTGGAAGACATCAAGGCGCCGGAGTGCTTCTACATCGAGAAGAAGCTGCGCGAGCGCATGAAGATCCCGGTCTTCCACGACGACCAGCACGGCACCGCGATCATCTCGGGCGCGGCGCTGCTGAACGGCCTGGAGCTGGTCGGCAAGCAGATCGGCGAAGTCAAGCTGGTGGCGTCGGGCGCCGGTGCGGCGGCCATCGCCTGCCTGGACCTGATGGTCGGGCTGGGCGTGAAGATCGAGAACATCTTTGTCTGCGACTCGAAGGGCGTGATCCGCGAAGGTCGCGCCGACGTCGTCGCCGGCAAGCTCGACGAGTCGAAGCAGCGCTACTGCCAGCGCACCAGCGATGTGACGCTGGCCGACGCGATCCGTGGCGCCGACGTGTTCCTGGGCTGCTCGGCCGCCGGCGTGATGACCGGCGCGATGGTCGCCAGCATGGGCACGCAACCGATCATCCTGGCGCTGGCCAATCCCGAGCCGGAAATCCGCCCCGAGATCGCCAAGGCGGCGCGGCCCGACTGCATCATCGCCACCGGCCGTTCGGACTATCCGAACCAGGTCAACAACGTGCTGTGTTTCCCGTACATCTTCCGTGGCGCGCTCGACTGCGGCGCCACCAAGATCACCGAGGCGATGAAGCTGGCCTGCGTGCGCGAGATTGCCGCACTGGCCAAGGCCGAGACGAGCGATGAAGTGGCGGCTGCCTACGCCGGCCAGGAGCTGACCTTCGGCCCCGAATACCTGATCCCGAAGCCGTTCGACGCGCGTCTGATCCTGCGCATCGCACCGGCAGTGGCCAAGGCGGCGGAAGAGTCCGGCGTGGCAGCACGGCCGATCACCGATCTGGCCGCCTACCGCGACTCGCTGACGCGCTACGTCTACCAGACCGGCATGTTCATGCGGCCGGTCTACGCGGCGGCCAAGCTGCAGCCGGCGCGGGTGGTCTACGCCGAAGGTGAAGACGAGCGCGTGCTGCGCGCGGTGCAGGTGGTGCTGGACGAAGGTCTGGCCAAGCCGATCGTGGTCGGCCGCCCGGACGTGATCGCGATGCGCGTCGAGCGCGCCGGTCTGCGCCTGAAGCCGGGCGTCGATTTCGAGGTGGTCGATCCGAACAACGACCCGCGTTTCCGCGCCTGCTGGGAGGAATACCACCGCATCATGGGCCGCGACGGCGTCTCGCCCGAGGCAGCCAAGGCGGCGGTGCGGCGCTCGACCACGCTGATCTCGACCTTGCTGCTCAAGCGCGGTGATGCCGACGCGATGCTGTGCGGCCTGCACGGCCGCTACGACAGCCACTTCGACTACGTCCGAACAGTCATCGGTGCGCGTCCCGGCGTGCACACGATGGCGACCATGAACGCGCTGATGCTCGAAGAGCACAACCTGTTCATCACCGACACCTTCATCAACGAGCAGCCGAGCGCCGAGGAGCTCGCCGAGATCGCCCTGATGGCGGCCGATGAAGTGCGCCGTTTCGGCGTGCCGCCCAAGGTGGCGTTCCTGTCGCACTCGATGTTCGGCACCTCCAACCGTGCCTCGGCCAAGCGCATGCGCACGGCGCGCGACCTGTTCGCGGCCCGCGCGCCTGACATCGAATGCGAAGGCGAGATGCACGGCGACGCCGCGCTGTCGGAGTCGATCCGCCGCAGCATGCTGCCCGACTCGACGCTGAGCGGCGCGGCCAACGTGCTGGTGCTGCCCAACATCGACGCGGCCAACATCCTGTTCAACGTGCTGAAGGTGACCTCCGGCAAGGGCGTCACGATCGGGCCGATCCTGCTCGGTGCGGCCGCGCCGGTGCACATCCTGACGCCGTCGGCCTCGATGCGCCGGGTCGTCAACATGACGGCGCTGGCGGTGGCGGACGTGGCGGCGTGGGGCGTCGAGCGCCGGCTGTAACCCGTCTGTTCTCGGGGCGGCCGATAGGCGGCTGATAATCAACGGCTCAGTGCCGCCTATCACCATCGTTCCAGGAGACCATCCCATGCCCCGCCATACCAAGATCGTTGCTACGCTCGGCCCGGCTTCGTCCGACCCAGCCGTGCTGGAACGCATGATCCGGGCAGGGGTCGATGTGGTGCGGCTGAACTTCAGCCACGGCCGTGCGCAGGATCACATCGACCGCGCCGCTCTGGTGCGCGAGATCGCTGCCCGGGTCGGCAAGCCGGTCGCCATCATGGCCGACCTGCAGGGCCCGAAGATCCGCGTCGGCAAGTTCGCCGAGGGCAAGGTGATGCTGGAAAACGGCATGCCCTTCGTGCTCGACGCCGCCCGCGCCGAACCGGGTGATCTGGGTGGAGTCGGCCTCGACTACAAGGAACTGCCGCGTGACGTGCGCCCCGGCGACACGCTGCTGCTCAACGACGGCCTGATCGTGCTGGTCGTTGATGCGGTCAAGGGCGAGCGGGTCCACACCATCGTCAAGGTGGGCGGCGAGCTCTCGAACAACAAGGGCATCAACAAGCAGGGCGGCGGCCTGACCGCGCCGGCGCTGACGGCCAAGGACATGGACGACATCAAGACCGCGATGTCGTTCCAGTGCGAATACTTGGCGGTGAGCTTCCCGAAGAACGCCACCGACATGGAAATGGCGCGCCAGCTGGCCAACGTGGCCGGCGAGCCGTGGCGCCACAAGCCGAGCATGATCGCCAAGATCGAGCGCAGCGAGGCGATTCCGCTGCTCGACTCGATCCTGAAAGCCAGCGACGGCATCATGGTGGCGCGAGGCGACCTGGCGGTCGAAGTCGGCAACGCGGCGGTGCCGGCGCTGCAGAAACGCATGATCCGCATGGCGCGGGCCCTCGACAAGATCACCATCACCGCGACGCAGATGATGGAGTCGATGATCCAGAACCCGGTGCCGACCCGTGCCGAGGTCTCGGACGTCGCCAACGCGGTGCTCGACGGTACCGACGCGGTGATGCTGAGCGCCGAAACGGCCGCCGGCAAGTACCCGGTCGAGACCATCGAGCAGATGGCCGCGATCGCGATGGCCGCCGAAGGCGCCGAAGAGACCAAGCTCGATGCCGATTTCCGCAACAAGAAATTCGCCCGCATCGATCAGTCGATCGCGATGGGTGCGCTGTTCACCGCCTATCACCTGGGCTGCAAGGCGATCCTGGCGCTGACCGAGTCGGGCTCGACCACGCTGTGGATGAGCCGCTACCAGATCGACGTGCCGATCTACGGCCTGACCACCCAGGTGCAGACGCAGCGCAAGATGGCGCTCTATCGCAATGTGCGGCCGCTGCTGATGCCCAAGTACGAAGACCGCGACACCGCGCTGACGGCCGCCGAGCAGTTGCTGATCGAGCGTGGTGTGCTCAAGCCGGGTGACACCTACGCGATCACCTGTGGCGAGCCGATGGGCTACCCGGGCGGCACCAACATGCTGAAGGTCTGCCGCGTCGGCTGAGTCGGTGCCTTGCGGCACCCTCGCTTCGGGGGGCCGGCTGGCCGAGCGACAAGGCGTGCATTCCTGCGCTTGACCAGCGTCATTGCCGAAACCAGCTTCACGCTGGTGTGATGTGCCGCTTTACGATCACGGCCAAGCTGGCCCGCCATGGCGGTGGGGGCAGCACACAGGAAAGCGATAGCGATGGATCAGCACGAGTTCACTTGCGGGCGACGTTATTTTCGCAACGATCAGGAATACCAGCGCTGGTTCGAAATCCGCTCGAAGGGCTTTGGCGAGTGGTACGTGCCGCCCAACCCGGCCTGGTCGCTGACCAACAACCGCCATGTCGCCAACTGCAAGGCGGCGCTGTTCCCGGACTTCTTCCATCAGATCCGCACGGCGAATGGCTTGGCGGTCGGTTATCTGGCCACCGTGCCGGGTTACTGGTCGGGTGATGTGCAGTCGCTGCACACTGCCGACTACATCGACGAAACCTTGCAGTTCCGCGACGCCAAGCTGCTGGCGCTGACGGCGGCCTATGTGCTGACGGTCGAGTGGCTGCGCATGCCGGCGTTGTTCGAGCGCCTGGCCAGCAAGGTCCGGGCCGGCCGCCAGGCGGGCGCCAATGCGGTGTTCCTGATCGCGATCTCGGTCGATCCGGAGTACCGCAAGCACAAGCTGCCGACGCTGCTGATCGGCTCGGCCAAGCAGGCCGCGCAACGGCTCGGCTTCGACTATGTGGCGTCGCCGTTCCGGCCGAATGGCTACGGCGCCTACAAGGCCGAGCGCAAGCTGGCCCACACCGACGCGTTGTTCACCGAATATTGCGGCATGACGAACCCGGACAGCCTGCCGGTCGATCCGTGGCTGCGCAATGTCGTGCGCCACGGTGCGCGGCTGGTCAAGCCGGCGTCACGCTCGCTGTCGATCAAGGGTTCGCTGGCCAAGTTCGACCAGCTGCGCAAGAGCTTCCGGCCGAACGACTGGTATTCACCGGCCACCGATGTCTGGGAGTGTGGCGAGACCGGCACCTGGTACATCGACCGCGCTCGGCGTCTGGCGATGTCGGTCGAGTCGAATTGCTGGGGCGTGTTCGACCTGCGCCATCCTGGGACAGCGGGCCATGCGCCACAACCCCCGCAAAGTGCCTGACCAACTTGTCACAGCTGTTGCCATTGCCTGCAGTTGTTTGATTCAGTACGGGGTGGGCGGCAGGGTGTAGCCTCGTAGAATCTGCGAGTTACAGACCGGTTTCAGAACGCTTGCTTCGCGCGGCAGTCGCCACACACCGGCCAGATTTTCAGTCCACTCCCTAGGATCTCACCATGGCACTCGTCTCGATGCGTCAGCTGCTGGACCACGCCGCCGAAAACGGCTACGGCATTCCGGCTTTCAACGTCAACAACCTCGAACAGGTGCAGGCCGTGATGGCCGCTGCCGACGCCGTTGGCGCGCCGGTCATCCTGCAAGCCAGTGCGGGTGCTCGCAAGTACGCCGGCGAGAGCTTCATCAAGCACCTGATCCTGGCCGCCGCCGAAGCCTATCCGCACATTCCGCTGGTGATGCACCAGGACCACGGCACCAGCCCGAAGATCTGCGCCGGCGCGCTCGACCTGGGCTTCGGCTCGGTGATGATGGACGGCTCGCTGCGCGAAGACGGCAAGACCCCGGCCGACTTTGGCTACAACGTCGACGTGACCCAGCAGGTCGTCGCGATGGCGCACAAGATCGGCGCCACCGTCGAAGGCGAGCTGGGCTGCCTGGGCTCGCTCGAAACCGGTGAAGCCGGCGAAGAAGACGGCGTCGGCGCCGAAGGCAAGCTGGATCACAGCCAGATGCTGACCGACCCGGAAGAGGCCGCCCGCTTCGTGCAGGCTACCCAACTGGACGCGCTGGCCATCGCCATCGGCACCAGCCACGGCGCCTACAAGTTCACCCGTCCGCCCACCGGTGACGTGCTGGCGATCAGCCGCGTCAAGGAAATCAACGCCCGCATCCCCAACACCCACCTGGTGATGCACGGCTCGTCGTCGGTGCCGCAGGATCTGCTGGCCATCATCAACCAGTACGGCGGCAAGATGAAGGAAACCTACGGCGTGCCGATCGCCGAGATCCAGGAAGCCATCAAGTACGGCGTGCGCAAGATCAACATCGACACCGACATCCGCCTGGCCATGACGGGCGCGGTGCGCAAGTACCACGCCGAGAACCCCGACAAGTTCGACATGCGCGACTGGATGAAGCCCGCTCGTGAAGCCGCCATGGCGATCTGCAAGCAGCGCTACATGGAGTTCGGTTGCGAAGGCCAGGGCAGCAAGATCAAGCCGATCTCGCTGTCGGTCATTGCCGAGCAGTACCTCGCTGGCACGCTGGCGCAGAAAGTGATCTGAGCCACGGTTTCGGCTTTGCAATTGAAGGCGCCTGCGGGCGCCTTCTTGCTTTGAGAGCCGATAGGCGGCCGTGCGGCAGGCGGGCACAATACGGGTTGTTTTCCTGCTTCCTTGTGCTAATCGCTGCACCTTGCCTGCCATGACCCGTACTGCTCTGCTCGAATCCAGTCTCCATTCCCTGTCGCTCGTGGCGAAAGGCAAGGTGCGTGACAACTACGCGGTCGGCGCAGACCGGCTGCTGATGGTCGCCACCGACCGGCTGTCGGCCTTCGACGTCGTGATGGGCGAGCCGATTCCCGGCAAGGGCGCGCTGCTCACACAAGTGGCGCTGTTCTGGTTCGGCAAGCTCGGCCACATCGTGCCGAATCACCTGACCGGCGAAGATCCGGTCAGCGTCGTTGCCGCCGATGAGGTCGAGCAGGTGCGTGGCCGTTCGATGCTGGTCAAGCGCCTGAAGCCGCTGCCGGTCGAGGCCGTGGTGCGCGGCTACCTGGCCGGTTCGGGCTGGAAGGAATACCGCGAGTCGGGCGAAGTCTGCGGCGTGGCGCTGCCGGCCGGTCTGACCAATGCCGCCAAGCTGCCGGCGCCAATCTTCACGCCGGCCACCAAGGCCGACGTCGGCGACCACGACGAGAACATCAGCTTCGATCGGATGGTCAGCATCATCGGCCAGGATCTGGCCGAGCGGGTGCGCGACATCTCGATCCGCCTGTACCAGACGGCGGCCGACTACGCGCTGTCCAAGGGCATCATCATCGCCGACACCAAGTTCGAGTTCGGCCTGGATGACAACGGCACGCTCACGCTGATGGACGAGGTGCTGACACCCGACTCGTCGCGCTACTGGCCGGTCGAGAGCTACGCCGACGCGCTGGCCCGGGGCGAGAACCCGCCCAGCTACGACAAGCAGTTCGTGCGCGACTGGCTGGAGCAGGCCCAGGTCGGCGGTCAGCCCTGGAACAAGCGCGCGCCGGCGCCGAGCGTGCCGGCCGAGGTGATCGAGCGCACCGCCGCCAAGTACCAGGAAGCGCTGGAGCGGCTCGGCGCCTGAGCGCTCGGCCCTCACCATGCAGAAACTGCTCGACCGACTCGACCACGGCATTTCCTACGGGCGAGTGCCTCGGGAAATTCCGTTTCTGCGCGCCGAGCGAGCGGTTCTGCTGGTGCGCATGGGTGAATTCGAGCGTGCCCGCAAGGAGCTGGCCACGCTGCGCACCTTGCCCGATGCACAGGACAATGTGGTGCTGAGCGCCTGGCTCTGGCTCGGTGAAGGTCTGGCTGATTTTTTCGAGAGCGTCGAGGCGCGGGCGCGCGACCGCGTGTTGCGAGCCTGTGCGCTGGCCGCGTCGGCCCGGTCGCCGCGCATCCATGCGCTGACCGCCGCCTGGTGCGCGCACCTGGACTTTCGTGCCCAGGACTACCCCGCCATGCTGGCGCACCTGAGCGAAGCGCTCCAGGCTGCCGATGCTGAACATCACTGCGCGCTCGGCCGGGCTTGTGTGGTGCTGGCGGGTGCCTACCACTTTGCTGGTCGGGAAGACCTGGCGCAGCCCTGGTATGCCCGGGCACGCACCCATGCCTCGGTTGAAGGCGATGGCGTCACGCTCAGCTCGATCATGTACAACATGGCCGCCTTGCGGGTCTGTGCCGTGCGGCTGTCTGAGCTCTATGGCCAGGCTGATCCGCAGGCCGCGCAGCGGGCCCGGCTGGGCGCCGAGTCATCGACCTTTCTGGATCAGAGCGTGCGGGCCGGTGCCCTGAGCGTGGCCTCGTGGATGCTGCGTGCGCAGGCTTTGGTGGTGCACGGCCAATACGCCGATGCGCTCGCCTTGTACGACACCTATTGGGACGAGGCCATGAAGAGCGGCTTCGAGGCTTCCGAAGCGCTGTTCCAGGCCGATCGGGCCTGGTGCCTCTACAACCTGGGGCGCGGTGACGAGGCTCGCATCGCCGCCCGTTCGGCCGCTTCGGCGCTGATGTGGGCGTCCGAGATCGAAGAGCGCGCCATTGCGCATGGGGTGCTGGCCAACACCTTCCAGCCGCTGGGCCTGCGCGAGCAGGCGGCGCTGCACCAGCAGCATGGTCAGCGCGAATGGACGCTGCATCGCCAGCGCTGCGACACCCTGCTGCAAGGCCTGCAGGGTGCCGCTCTGGAAGCCCTGCTGCCCGCAGCCGCCAGCTGATCAGGTCAGGCTCAGAACAGCACCATGCTGAGCTTGCGCCGGTACTGATCGATGACCGGATCGGCGCTGACCACGGTGGCCTTGCCCGCGAGTTCCAGCGTGCCCTTGGCTTCGGTAGCGGCGGGCTTGGTCGCCGGCTTGCTCATCAGCTCCAGGATCGCGACGTAGACCTTGCGCGGGTTCTGCTCGCCCCAGGCCTTGTCGCGCATGATGATTTCGAGCAGCTCGTCCATCGCGCCGGTGGGGTTCTGCTCGGCCATCAGCAGCAGCGCGCGCTCGAAGCGGGCCGCGAAGTCGCGCTTGTTGGCGGCAATCGCGGCGTCCAGCTCGGCCGGGCTGCGCGCGTTCTGGGCCTTTTCGCAAGCCAGCAGCCACCAGCCCAGTGCAGCCAGCCGGTTGTCGGCCAAGGCCTTGCTGGCGACCGGCTCGTAAGCCTGGCGCGCCTGCTGCACATGGCCGAGCTGCAACAGCAGCTTGATGTAGTCGAAGCGCGCGGCGTCGTTGGCCGGGTCGATCGCGACCGCTTCCTGCAGCTTGGCCAGCGCGGCCAGCTCGTCGCCGTCCTCGACCAGCGCTTCGGCTTCAACTACCTCGGCTTCGGCTTCGAGGGCGGCGTCGCTCGGCACATGCTTGTCGAGGAACTCGCGGATCTGCGCTTCGGGCAACGCGCCGACGAAGCCGTCGACCGGCTGGCCGCCCGCAAACAGGACGCAGAACGGGATCGAGCGCACGCCGAACATCTGGCTCAGTTGGCCAGAGATTTCGGGCACTTCGTCGGCGTTGACCTTGGTGAGCAGGAAGCGGCCTTCGTAGTCGGCTTCGAGCTTTTCCAGCAGCGGGCCGAGGGTGCGGCACGGGCCGCACCAGGGCGCCCAGATATCGAGCAGCACCGGGCGCTGCAGCGATGGCTTGATCAGGTCAGCTTCAAAATTTTCCAGGGTGATGTCGATCATCGTGGCACCTTTCGTGATGCTGAGGTCAAGGCGAATGGCCGAAAAGCAAGCCCCGCCTAAAATCACGCTTTTACCTTGTCCGGAGCTCGCCTTGAATAGCGCCTCGCCGGTGGTCGGCATCGTCATGGGATCCAGCAGCGACTGGGACACCATGAAGAACGCGGCCCAGATTCTCGCCGACTTCGGCGTTCCCTACGACGCCCGTGTCGTCTCGGCTCATCGCATGCCCGACGACATGTTCCGCTACGCGGAACAAGCGCGTGGGCGTGGTCTGCAAGCCATCATCGCCGGTGCCGGCGGTGCCGCGCATCTGCCCGGCATGCTGGCGGCCAAGACGGCTGTGCCGGTGCTTGGCGTGCCGGTGGCCAGCAAGCACCTGCAGGGCGTCGATTCGCTGCATTCGATCGTGCAGATGCCGAAGGGCATTCCGGTCGCGACCTTCGCGATCGGCGTGGCGGGAGCTGCCAACGCGGCGCTGTTCGCGGTGGCGCTGCTGGCCAACCACGACGAGCGGCTGCGCGAGGCGCTTGACGCCTTCCGCGCCCGCCAGACCGAAGCGGCGCGTGCCATGACGCTGGACACCTGATCTGATGAGCGCTTCTTCCGTTTCGCTGCCGGTGCTGCTGCCCGGCATGCAGGCCGACGGCCGCGCCGCCACGCTCGGCGTGATGGGTGGCGGCCAGCTCGGCCGCATGTTCGTGCA
Organism: Leptothrix sp. (in: b-proteobacteria); assembly: GCA_041083665.1. GTDB lineage: Bacteria > Pseudomonadota > Gammaproteobacteria > Burkholderiales > Burkholderiaceae_C > Sphaerotilus. The sequence goes on along the minus strand of JBFPGZ010000005.1, from coordinate 198,334 downwards.
TGCGGCGCAGAGCCTGGGCTACCGCACCGTGGTGCTGGATCCGGACCAGACCAGCCCGGCCGGGCTGGTGGCGCACGAGCACATCGCCGCCGACTACCTCGATGCCGCCGGACTCGCCCGGCTGGCCGACGCCGCCGACGCCATCACCACCGAGTTCGAGAACGTGCCGGCCGAGGCGCTGCGGCGGCTGGCCGAGCGTCGGCCGGTCGCACCGAGCGGTGCGGCGGTGGCGGTCTGCCAGGACCGTGCTGCCGAGAAAGCTCACTTCATGGCCTGCGGCGTCGATTGCGCGCCACATGCCGTGATCGAGACGCCCGAGCAGCTGGCGGCGGTGCCGCAGGCGCTGCTGCCCGGCATTCTCAAGACCTCGCGGCTGGGCTACGACGGCAAGGGCCAGGTTCGGGTCGGCACCCGTGCCGAGTTGAACGCCGCCTGGCACGATTTGGGTCAGGTCGCATGCGTGCTGGAAGCGCGCCTGCCGCTGGCCTTCGAGGTCAGCGTGATCGTGGCGCGCAACGCCGCTGGCCAGGTGGTGCATTTCCCGCTGCAACAGAATCTGCACATCGACGGCATCCTGGCTGTCACCACGGTACCGGCGCCGGATCTGACGCCGGCGTTGCAGACTGAAGCGATCGACGCGGCCAAGACCATCGCGGCGCGGCTCGGCTACGTCGGCGTCCTCTGTGTCGAGTTCTTCGTGCTGCAGGACGGCCGGGTGGTCGTCAACGAGATGGCGCCGCGCCCGCACAACTCGGGCCACTACACCATCGACGCCTGCAACGTCTCGCAGTTCGAGCTGCAGGTGCGCGCGATGTGCAACCTGCCGCTGATGGCGCCGCGCCTGCATTCACCGGCGGTGATGCTGAATCTGCTCGGCGACCTGTGGTTCGACGCCGATGGCCGCGAGCGCACGCCCGACTGGGCCGGCGTGCTGGCGCTGCTGGGCGCGCACCTGCACCTCTACGGCAAGACCGAGGCGCGGCGCGGTCGCAAGATGGGCCATCTGAGCTTCACGGGTACCAGCGCTGCCGCAGTGCGCCAGACCGCCCTGGCGGCAGCGGCCTTGCTCGGCCTGGCGCCGTTTTGAACCCGCAGGGGCTTGGCATGACGGCTGTAACGAAGGCGGTGACATGGCGCGCGTGATTTCTGGCTGGCGTGACGCACCGGCCGTGGCAGGGCCGGACCGGGTCGATCCGGACGCCGTGCTGGCCGCTGCGCAGCGGCTGGCCGCTGGCGAGCTGGTGGCCTTCCCGACCGAGACGGTCTACGGCCTGGGCGCGCGTGCCGATGAAGCCCAAGCCGTGGCGCGCATCTTTGCCGCCAAGGGTCGGCCGAGCGACCACCCGCTCATCGTGCATGTGGCCGAAGCGGCGGCCGCTGTTGCCTTTGCGGCCGAGCTGCCGCCGGTGGCGCAGCGTCTGATGGCGGCCTTCTGGCCGGGTCCGCTGACGGTGATCGTGCCGCGTCGGGCTGGCATTGCGGCGGAAGCGGCCGGCGGGCAGACCAGTGTCGGCCTGCGCAGTCCGGCGCATCCGGTCGCGCAGGCGCTGCTGCGGGCGGCGGCGGCGCTCGGCGTGCCGGGTGTGGCGGCGCCGAGCGCGAACCGCTTCGGCCGCGTCAGCCCGACCTGTGCCGCGCATGTGGCGAGTGAATTCGAGGCGCTACCCGAGCTGCTGGTGCTGGACGGCGGCGACTGCGAAGTCGGCATCGAATCGGCCATCGTCGATTGCTCGCGCGGTCGGCCAGTGCTGCTGCGCCCGGGTGGCCTGACGCGTGCGCAGATCGAGGCGGCTGCGGGGGAGCCTTTGCTGGAGCGTGACGCAGCTGCGCCACGGGCCTCGGGCACGCTGGAAGCGCACTACGCGCCGCAGGCCAAGGTGCAGTTGTGGTCGGCCGAGGCCTTGCGCAGTGCGCTGGCGGGACTGGACGCCGTGGCAGCGTTGGCTGTGGCTGCACCTGCCGTGGCGCTATATTCGCGCACCGTGGCGCTGTCCGGTGCGCTGCCGCCAGGCGTCGTGCGGCGTGCCATGCCTGCCGATGCGGCGGCTGCGGCGCATGAATTGTTCGCTGCGCTGCGCGAGCTGGATACGCAGGGCGCGCCACTGATCTGGGTCGAGGCGCCGCCGTCCGATCCTGCCTGGGACGGCGTGCGCGACCGCTTGCAGCGTGCTGCGGCGGCCTGACGCGCTGGCCCGCTGATACCGGCTGGACTCCGTGCTGCCGTGTGGTGGCGGGGTGTTTTAACTGCTTGTCTTTTTTACGCTGGAGTCCTGATGTTTGAATCTGTGCCTTTTGCGGCGCGTGTCCTGCAGCACGGCCGAGCCGTGCTGGCGCTGGCGGCGCTGGCGGTGTTGAGTGCCTGCGGTGGCAGTGTCAGCCGGGTTGAGTCGTTTGCGCCGCAGCGCCTGGTGGTGTTCGGCGATGAGCTGAGCCTGGTCCGGAGTGATGGCAGCAAGTACAGCATCAATGCGCTCAAGCTCGACAGCACAGGCGCCGTGGCGCTGCCTGCCACGCAGGACTGCGCCAGCAACCCGATCTGGACCCAGTACCTGGCCAGTTCGTTCGGGCTGGTGTTTGCCGAGTGCGGTGGCGGTAGCACGGCGGTCATGCGCGCCCAGGCGGGCAGCATCTCATCGAGCAATGTGGTCCAGACGGCCGTGCTGGTGGCGGATGTGGTGCAGCAGGTCGCGGCTTATCGCAGCACCGGCGGCAGTTTCAACCCCAAGACCTTGGTGACGGTGCAGGGCGGCATGTACGACGTGCTGGCGGCCTACAACGGCTATCTGTTGGCCGGCGAGACGGCTGCGGCCCACGACATCGCCCTGAGCCAGGTCGCTGCGGCGGGTGTGGCGCTGGGTGAGCTGGTCAACAGCGTCGCCGATAACGGCACTGGCGGGCGGGTGCTCTATGCGTCGGTGCCGAACCTGTTGCTGTCGCCGTTCGGCATTGCCGAGAATCTGGTCAATGCGGCCCGTGGTGCGCTGCTCAAGGATCTGAGCAACAAGTTCAACGAAAAACTGCGCGTCACGGTGCTCAATGACGGCCGCTACGCCGGTCCGGTCTGGATCGATGCCCGGGTGCAGAGCATGGTCACATACCCGATCACCGGCACAGGCTACTACCTCAACGATGTGGTCGATCCGGCTTGCACGACGGCCTTGCCGAATTGCACCGTGTCCACGCTCCAGCTGGCGGATGCGACGTCCAGCCCGGCCAAGGTGACGGCGACTTCGGTCAACTATCTCTGGGCCGACAACTTCCACATCGGCCCGGCCGCGCACACCATGATCGGCGTCGATGCCGTGAACCGGGCCCGCAACAACCCGTTCTGAGCTGCGCTCAGTCGCCCGGTCCGCCCGCCAGCGTGGGCACCGGGCGCAGCAGACCGAACCACACTTTCATGCTGAGGATGCTGGTCGCCAGCAGCAGGGTGAAGGCGTTGGCGATGATCATCGGCCAGGCGCCGAGCATCAGGCCATAGATCAGCCAGAGCGCCACACCGCTGGTGAAGGCGGCGTACATCGACAGCGAGATGCCTCTGACGTCGCGGGTGCGCAGCGTCAGCCAGGCTTGCGGCACGAACGAGATGGTGGTCAGCACGGCGGCGATGCTGCCGATGGTATCGCTGAGACTGGTGTCGAGCGGCAGCGTCATGGTGTGGTGTCTTTCTCTTCGAACATCCAGCGCAGCACGGCGTCGAGCGCAGCGCGCGCCTCGTCGCTGGCGGCCTGGGGGTGATTGATGATGGCCACGACCACCTGGCGCTGGCCGCCGGGCAGATCGACGTAGCCGGCCAGCGCCGCCACATTGCCGAGCGAGCCGGTCTTCAGGTGCGCCCGGCCGCTGGCCGAAACGGCTCGGCGCGCGGTGGTTTCGATGCCGGCCAGCGGCAGCGAGGCCACCAGTTCGGGCATCCACGCACTGGCCCAGGCCCACTGCAGCACGCGCGCCAGGCAGTGCGACGTGATGCGCTCGTCGCGCGACAGGCCCGAGCCGTTGTCGATCCGCAGCTCGTCGGCGCGGCAGCCGGCGCGTTCCTGCACCCGGCTGCTGGCCGCCTCGCGGGCGGCGTCCCAGGTGGCGCTGCCGCGCGGCGTCAGCCCGAGCGTCAGGAACAACTGCTGCGCGATGACGTTGTTGCTGTACTTGTTCATGTCGCGCACCACTTCGGCCAAGGTCGGCGAGCTGAACTCGAAGACCGGTTGCCAGTCGGGCGGCACGGCGGCCTCGCGCACCCGGCCGCGCAACTTGCCACCGAGCTCGCCCCACAGGGCGCTCAGCAGGCGGGCGTTGTAGCTGGCCGGATCGGCGTAGGCAAGCGGCCAGGTCTTGCTGCCGCAGCCAGCCGGATAACGCCCGGCCAGGCGGATGTGCGTGGGATCGCTGAAGTCGGCCTGCAGGCCGGAGCGCCAGTCGCCGCAGTCGGTCCCGGGCGCCAGCGTCACTGCGGCGGGCACTTTGACGCCCTGCAGCGGTGGTTCGATCGACACCTGCGCGACGCCGTGGGCCGGGTCGGGGCGCAGGCTGAGCAGCATTGCCTTCTGGTTGAGCTGCAGCGCGTCCGGCCGCACGTTGTAGGGCTTGTAGCGTTCGCCGTCGAAGGCGCCCGGATCGACTGCTGTGATCTGAAAGGCGCTGCGATCCAGCACGATGTCGCCCCGGATGTCGTAGATGCCGAGCTGGCGCACCTGGCGCAGCAGCAGCCACAGCCGCTCGTGCACCAGCTTCGGATCACCCCGGCCGCGCAGCCACAGCGAGCCGCGCAGCACGCCGTGATCGATCGGGCCGTCGAGGTAGACGCCGGTGTTCCAGACGTAGGTCGGACCGAGCTGGTCGAGCGCCACGCTGGACGTGACCAGCTTCATCAGCGAGGCCGGGTGCACCAGTCGCTCGGCCTGATGTGCCAGACGCGGCGTGTCGCGCCCGACCGCTGCGATCCAGAGCGAGAGGCTGTCGCTGTCGATGTGGGCGCGCGCCAAGGCGGCGCTGATCGGCTCGGGCAGCGCGGGCGCTTTGGGCGCTGCGGCGGCGTCGGATGGCGCTGGCGGCTGGGCCTGCACGCCGGTCTGGTTCAGCCACAGCACCGCCGCCATGCAAAGGCGGGCGGTGAATCTGGCAAGGCGCGGAGCAGGGAATGGCAAGGTGGGCGATCAGGGCAAACCCGCATGATACGGATCAACTTTTGCCCTGACCAGCCGCCAAATGGTGGCCTGGCAGGGGACACGGCTAAACTGCCTGCCCTTGCCGTCTTTCTGCGATCCCGCCCAAGCGTCGGCAGCCTCTTTTCGATTTCCTCGTATGACGCTCAGCCTGCTTGCCATCGACGCCGCGACCGAGACCGTGCATCTGGCGCTGTCGATCGGCGCTGCGGTGCATGCCGTGGCCTTGCCGGGTGGCGCGCAGGCCTCGGCGGCGTTGCTGCCGGCCGTGCAAGCCTTGCTGGCCGAGGCGCAGCTGCCGCTGTCGGCGCTCGACGCAGTGGCGTTCGGGCGCGGTCCCGGCGCCTTCACCGGCTTGCGCACCGCAGCCGCCGTGGCGCAGGGGCTGGCCTGGGGACTCGACCGGCCGGTGCTGGCGCTCGACACGCTGGCGGTGGTGGCTGAATCGGCTCGGCGTGCCGGCGCGCTGTCGTCCTGCGTCTGGGCGGCCATCGATGCGCGCATGGGCGAGATCTACGCCGCGCCCTGGCAATACAGCGCCAGCGGCGAGTGGCTGCCGTTGGCCGAGGTGGCGCTCTACACACCGGCGCAGCTGCGCGAGCGCTTGCTGGGCCGCGCGGTTCCTGATGCGGATGTGGCAGGCGCTGCGGCGTTGTCTGACTCGCTGGTGCCGAGCGCGCTGGCCGGCAACGCGCTGCTGGTGCATGGCGCTGAGCTGCGACCCGAGCCGAGCGGCTGGTCCTGCTGGCCGCAGGCCGTGCCCGATGGCCAGGCGCTGGCCGCGCTGGCCCAGGCCGCCTGGCACGCCGGGCGCCAGCTCGACCCTGCGCTGGCCTTGCCGCTCTACGTGCGCGACAAGGTCGCACAGACCACCGCCGAGCGGGCTGCCGTGCGGCAGGCTGCCGCGCTGGCCGCGTCGCCGCAAGCTCAATCATGAAAGCGTCACGGCACGACATGGCGCCCGATCCGGCCGAGTTGCGTCTGTGCCCGATGACGCTGGCACACCTCGATGGGGTGCTGGCCATCGAGGTGGCGGCCTATCCCTATCCCTGGAGCCGCAACAATTTTGTCGATTCGCTGGCAGCGGGCTACCACGCGCGCTGCCTGGTCGATGCGCATGGCACGGTGCTGGCCTACATGCTGGCGATGGCGGGGGTCGAGGAAATGCATCTGCTCAACATCGCGGTGGCGCCGACCCAGCAAGGTCGTGGCCACGCGTTGCAGCTGTTGCACGCCCTGGCGGCGCAGGCGCGTGCCACGCACGCTGCCTGCCTCTGGCTGGAAGTGCGGCCGAGCAATCTGCGCGCGCGCCAGCTCTACGAACAATTCGGCTTCGAGCAGGTCGGTCTGCGCCGCGCCTATTACCCGGATGCCGACGGTCGGCGCGAGGATGCGCTGGTGATGCGCCGCGCCATCACGGCGAACGACGGAGTGAGCCGGTGAACTGGACCGAGCATCAGCAGGCGGTGCTGCGCGAGTTGGGTCTCCGGCTCTGGCTGCCACCGGCCGATGGCACGGCCAGCGCACCCGCTGCTGAGCATCGGCACGCGGCAGAACCGAGCGCGCCGTTGCCAGCGATTGAGCGTCGGCCAGAGTTCTCACGGCCGGGTGTGCCCGTAAGTGCGTCGGCGCCGGTGGCCCCGGCCACGCGCCCCTCCGGCGTGGCGGCGCTGGACTGGCCCGAGCTGCGCGCTGCGGTGCAAGGCTGCCAGGCTTGCCGCCTGTGCGAGAGCCGCACCCAGACCGTGTTCGGCGTCGGCAACCTGCGTGCGCAGTGGCTGTTGATCGGCGAAGCGCCCGGCGAGCAGGAAGACCGCCAGGGCGAGCCGTTCGTCGGCAAGGCCGGCCAGCTGCTCGACCAGATGCTGCACGCCGTCGGGTTGACGCGTGCGCAGGCGCCACCGGAGCGGCAGGTCTACATCGCCAATGTGCTCAAGTGTCGGCCGCCCGGCAACCGCAATCCCGAGCCGCAGGAAGTGGCCAAGTGCGAGCCGTTCCTGCAGCGCCAGGTCGAACTGGTGCAGCCGCGCCTGATCCTGGCGATGGGGCGCTTTGCGGTGCAGTCGCTGCTGCGCAGCAGCGAGCCGATTGGCCGGCTGCGTGGTCGGGTGCACCAGTACCACGGCGTGCCGGTGGTGGTGACCTATCACCCGGCCTATCTGCTGCGCAACCCGGTCGACAAGTCACGCGCCTGGGATGATCTCTGCCTGGCGCGCGAGGTGCTGGCCGGGACGGCACCGGGCTGATGCTGCACCAATGACTCGGCGGCCGGTGTCATCCGCCGGAGCGCCTTGCAGCTCAGGCGAGCTGGTTCAGTGGCGGTGCGTGCCCAGATAGCGCTTGCGCCAGAAGAACAGCCCCAGGCCGCCACCCACCAGCAGCATCAGGCTGAGCGCGATCCAGACGCCGGTGGCGGTGTGGATCAGCGGCAGGTTGTCGAAGTTCATGCCGAAGATGCCGGTGATCAGGTTCAGCGGCAGGAAGATCGCCGTCAGCACGGTGAGGGTGCGCATGATGTCGTTGGTGCGCTGACCCAAGGCCGAGAAATGCATTTGCACTGCGCTTTCGGCCGAGGCTTCGAGCCGGCGCACATGCGTGAGCACCCGTTCGATGTGTTCCTGCACGTCGCGCGAGCGCACCCGCAGTAACTCGCGCTCGCGGGCGCTGGCGCTGTCGGCCGCAGCGGGCCACTCGTCGAGTGCGTCGATCCACTCCTGCACGGCGCTGCGCTGGTCTTCGCAGACGTCTTCGAGCAGGTGCAGTGTGTTGCGTGATTCGAGCAGCGCCTGCCAGTTGATGTGGCGGCTGCGCGGCCCGAGCAGATCCTGCTGCAGCGTGCCGAGCTGGCGCGTCAGTAGCCGGCGCAGCTCCAGATAGCCGTCCACCATGTGGTTGACGATGCGCAGCATCAGGTCGGCCGGGCTGTTGGGCAGCCGGGTGATGCCGCCGGAGGTGGTCGGGATCTGGATCAACCGGGCGGCGAAGTAATCGCGCACCTGACAGTCGGCCGGATGCACGGTCAGCAGCACGCGGTCAAAGATCGCAAAGCCGACCGGGCTGGTGTCGATCGACTGCAGTGCCTTGCGCGCGCTGGCGATGGTGCCGTGCTCGTCATCCAGGAACAGCGCATTGCTGCCGCTGCCGGCGGCCAGGCGCCGAAACACCAGCAGGTCGTACCACGAGGTGTAGTCGAAGTGCGAGGGCAGATGGTGATTGAGCAGGTCGGAGATGTGCAGATCGACCAGCTGGCTGCCAGTCCAGTGCTGCAGCGCCACCTGGATCTTGGCGGCATGCACTTCGAACTCGCGCCGGGCGCTGGAAATCCAGAGGTAGCCGCTGGGCGGCAACACGGCTGGCAGCCCACCCAGCTCGGTCGGACCGCCATCAAACAGGATGACACGCATTAAATCTGGATCGGGCGTGTTTCAGGCGCGGCGCAGCAGGCGAGCCGCTTCGAGCGAGAAGTAGGTCAGGATGCCGTCGGCGCCGGCGCGCTTGAAGGCGAGCAGCGACTCCATCATCACGGCGTCGTGGTCCAGCCAGCCGTTCTGCGCGGCGGCCTTGAGCATCGCGTATTCGCCGCTGACCTGGTAGGCGAAGGTCGGCACGCGGAACTCGTCCTTGACGCGCCGCACGATGTCCAGATACGGCATGCCGGGTTTGACCATCACCATGTCGGCGCCTTCGGCGATGTCGAGCGCGACTTCGCGCAGCGCCTCGTCGCTGTTGCCCGGGTCCATCTGGTAGACCTTCTTGTTGCTCTTGCCCAGGTTGCCGGCCGAGCCGACCGCGTCGCGGAACGGGCCGTAGAAGGCGCTGGCGTACTTGGCGCTGTAGGCCATGATGCGGGTGTGGATGAGCTTTTTCTCTTCCAGCGCACGGCGGATCGCACCGATGCGGCCGTCCATCATGTCGCTGGGAGCCACGATGTCGACACCGGCCTCGGCCTGCACCAGCGCTTGCTGCACCAGCACCTCGACGGTTTCATCATTCAGCACGTAGCCGGTCTCGTCGAGCAGACCGTCCTGGCCGTGCGAGGTGTAGGGATCGAGCGCCACGTCGGTCATGATGCCGAGCTGCGGGAAGCGGGCTTTCAGCTCGCGCACGACGTGTGGCACCAAGCCTTCCGGATTGGCAGCCTCACGGCCGTCAGGCGTCTTGAGGGCGCCGTCCAAGACCGGAAACAGCGCCATGACTGGAATGCCCAGTTCGACACACTGCTCGGCCACCGGCAGCAGCTGATCCAGGCTGCGGCGTTGCACGCCCGGCATGGATCCCACCTCCTGCACCTTGTTGGCGCCTTCCAGTACAAACACCGGGTAGATCAGGTCGTCCGTGCTCAGGCGGTGCTCACGCACCAGGGCGCGGGTGAAATCATCACGACGCAGACGGCGTGGACGGTGCAGCGGGTAGGTGGTGGGGGTATTCATCAGTTTTGGGGCGAAGTAATGAGTTGACCGCTGTCAATCATGCAATAGGCCGCTTTTTGGGAACTGCAAATCGATGCATCAGGAGAAACCTTAGGATTGCGCCTAACGATAACGCTGCTAGAATCGACCCCAGATGATACGTCGCAAGGCTGTCATCTCCTGCTTTTCCTCCCTGAGCAGGTGCCTTACCGTGTTGACAGCGTTAAGGCTTTGTAGCCCCAGTCAACGACTGGGGCTCTTTTTTTGCCTGTGCAAAACCGGGTGGAGAGTCTGTGCCCGACTACTGGCCGATGGCCAGCGTTTTTGACAAGCACTTGGCTTCAGCGTTGTTGCAATGCAGGGTGCTGATTGGCCGGGTAATGCGAGTCGTGCGTGACCACAGCGCCGCCATCAAGCTGATTGGGGCGGGTGGCGTGCAAGTCATCAAACCACGATGTGCGCGGCGGCTCGCCTTGGGGGCGAGTGTCGTTGTACTGCGGTTCTGGCTGGGCCGGTGTGGCACCAGACTCTGCAGATTCGGCCGGTAGCAGCAGACGCCGTACAGCCAGCGGATCGGGCAGCCATGCTTCATTCCAGACATGCAACGGCACACCGGCGGCGCGCAGCACTCGCTCGACCCGTTGCCGTCGTTTGCGGGCGCGTTCGCTGTCAGCGCGATCAGCCTCGCTGACCTCAATGACCGCAATCACGTTGGACGCTGCATCACAGATCACCAGATCCATGCAGACGTGACCAACCCGACGCAACCATTCCATGTAGGACAGCCGGGTCGGAACCTTGATGAAGCGCGACAGCGGCACTTGTGCCAGCACCATGCACTCCGGAACGGCCCGGCGCAGCACGTCGAAGGCCCGACGATGGCGCATGGACATCAGGCGAGTGGCTTCGGGGGGCCAGCCGACCACGGTGTCGACGGCATCAAGCATGCGACCAGCACGATTGTTGATCGTGCCGGGGCGGGTAGCACTGCGTTTGCGGCTGATCCAGAACAGCACCAGCGCGGCGATCACGCCAGCGAGTGCCAACCGTACCGGCCACGAGTCAAAAAGCGAGGAATCCATCACGCCAAAATTACCGGGGCAAGCGGCATCCGTCAATCCCACTGAAGACTTAGTGACAGGGTCTTTTTGTTACTTGATATTGCAACGCAGCAAAAAACACTGCTATTTCAATGAAAGTTCACTTGACGATAGTCAGAAGCACTCAAATTCAGGTGGCAATGACGCTCATCAGCGGCCCAAGCCCGGCATGCCTTTCATGCCACCCATGCGCTTCATCATCTTCATCAGGCCGCCGCCCTTCATCTTTTTCATCATGCCCTGCATCTGCTCGAACTGGTTGAGCAGGCGGTTGACTTCCTGCACCTGCACGCCGGCCCCGGCGGCGATGCGGCGCTTGCGGGTGGCCTTGATCAGATCGGGCTTGCGGCGCTCCAGCGGTGTCATCGAATTGATGATGCCTTCCATGCGGCGCACGTCCTTCTCGGCCTTGCCCATGTCGGCCTGACCGGCCTTGGCGGCCAGTTCGGCCGGCAGCTTGTCGAGCAGGCCTGAGAGGCCGCCCATCTTCTTCATCTGGCTGATCTGGGCCAGGAAGTCGTTCAGGTCGAAGCCCTCGCCGCTGCGCACCTTGTCGGCCAGCTTCTGTGCGGCCTGGATGTCCACGCCTTTCTGGACTTCCTCGACCAGCGCGAGGATGTCGCCCATGCCGAGCACTCGGCCGGCGTGGCGGTCAGCGTCGAACACTTCCAGGCCATCAACCTTTTCGGACACGCCGGCGAACTTGATCGGCGCGCCGGTGATCTGCCGCACCGACAGCGCTGCGCCGCCGCGCGAGTCGCCGTCCAGCTTGGTCAGCACCACACCGGTGAGCGGCAGCGCTTCCTTGAAGGCCTTGGCGGTGTTGATGGCGTCCTGGCCCTGCATCGCATCGACGACGAACAGCGTCTCGATCGGGTTCAGCACCGCGTGCAGCTCGCGGATCTCGGCCATCAGCGCCTCGTCGATCGCCAGACGGCCGGCGGTATCGACCAGCAGCACGTCGAAGAAGTGCTTCCTGGCGTAGTCGAGCGCTGCCAGCGCGATGTCGCGCGGCTTCTGGTCCGGCTGGCTCGGGAACCATTCGGCGCCGACCTGCTTGGTCACGGTCTCCAGCTGCTTGATGGCGGCCGGGCGGTAGACGTCGGCCGAGACCGTCAGCACCTTCTTCTTGCGCTTCTCGATCAGGTGCTTGGCCAGTTTGGCGGTGGTGGTGGTCTTGCCGGCGCCTTGCAGGCCTGCCATCAGGATCACTGCCGGCGGCTGGGTGGCGAGGTTCAGGTCGGCGATGCCCTCGCCCATCGTCGCGGCGAGCTCCTTCTGCACGATGCCGACCAGCGCCTGCCCCGGCGAGAGCGAACCGACCACCTCCTGGCCGAGTGCCTTGTCCTTGACGCGGGCGATGAAGTCGCGCACCACCGGCAGCGCGACGTCGGCCTCCAGCAGCGCGACACGCACTTCGCGCAGCATGTCCTGCACATTGGATTCGGTGATGCGGGCCTGACCACGCATGGTCTTGACCAGACGTGACAGGCGGTCGGAAAGGGCTGAAGCCATGCGGAGAACCCTGGTAATGCAGCGCGGGTGGAAATAGGAGGGCGGGATCGGCGCAGCGGCCCACTCGGGCAGCGCCTCGAAAGTACACTGTGCGGGTGATTCTATCGACCGGCTTCCTCCCTTCGCTCTCGCCGTGGTCTGCGGTGCCTGCTGTCGTTGCCTTGCTGGCGTATCTGCTCGCGGCCGGTGGGGCCTCGTTGTGGCCACGTCGAGCCTTGCCACTGGCCTGGGTGGCGCATGGCACGGCCATCCTGGCGCATCTGATCGGCGTCGGTGAACCCGGCAGCGGTGCCCGCTTCGGTTTTGCGCCGGCCTTGTCGGCCTCGGCGTGGCTGGTGGTGGCGGTCTACGCGATCGAAAGCCGGTTTGTGCCGCTGACGGGGGCGCGGCGCGGCTTGGCGGTGCTTGGCACCGTGACGGTGTTGCTGGCGCTGATTTTTCCGGGCGAAGGTGCCGTGCATCCGGCCTCGCCGTGGGCACCGCTGCACTGGATTCTCGGCATTGCGTCCTACGGCCTGTTCGGTGCGGCCGTGCTGCACGCGGTGCTGCTGGACCGGGCTGAACGAGCCATGCGCGGTGGCGCGGGCGGTGCCCGGCTGCCGGGCCTGCACGCCGCAGGTATTCCCTTGCTGCGGCTGGAGACCCTGACATTCCGCTTTGTCACTGCCGGGTTTGTGATGCTGTCGCTGGCGATCTTGCTCGGTGCCTGGTTCGCTGCGCCTTGGCGCTGGGATCACAAGACGGTGTTTTCAGTGCTTGGCTGGGTCGTGTTTGCTGCCTTGCTGCTGGGCCGGCAGGTGTTTGGCTGGCGCGGCCGGCGCGCCACCCGTTGGCTCTACACCGGTGCGGGCCTGCTGTTGCTGGCCTATGCCGGTTCGCGCTTTGTCTTTGAAGTGCTGCTGCACCGCACACCCGTCGGGGGCGCGGGATGATCCGGCTGCTGTGGTGGGTCGTGCTGGCGCTGATCGGCTGGGGCGTGTGGCGCAACTGGCAGCGACCGGTACGCAAGGCGGGTGAAACGGCCGTGACCAAAGCAGCGGCCACCGCACCGCGCCAGTTGATGGTGAGCTGCTGCCACTGCGGCATGCATCTGCCTGAGCAAGAGGCCGTGAGCGACGCCGAGGGCCGCTTCTACTGCTGCGCGGCCCACCGCGACGCTGGCGTGCTGCCGCAGCGTTGAGCGCCGTGCGCGGCCTCGGGTTTCTGCCGTGAGCTTTACGCGTCGTGCCGAGTCCTCCGTGCCGCTGGTGGCCGACTCCGACCTGAGTGGCGTGACGCTGCCGGGTCGGGGTGACTCGTGGTTTGTCACGCTCGATGGTCCAGCGCGGCCGGCCGAACAGGACAGCACGTCTGCGGCCGATCCGCCGATTCAGGCGGGGCCGCCTGCGCCTGACGTGGCGCCGTCCCGGCCGATCCCGAAACGACCAGCGGCCGAGCAAGCCCGCCATGACGTCCCGCTGGATGAGACGGCGCCGCGCACGGGCGCTTCGATCGCCTCACCAAGTCGTGCCACGGGCGAGGCCGGTAATCCGACCTTCCAGCGCATCTTCCGGGCCTTTTTGGTGTCGCGCGCCTTGCTGGGCGGGCTGCTGCTGCTGATCGAGGTGGTGCTGACCGTCTATTCGGTCGCGCCGCCGTCGCCGCTGGCGTTGCTGGTCTGCGGCGGGTATGTGGTGCTGACTCTGTTCACCTGGCGCTGGTCAGCCCGCATGCCGCCCGCTGTGACGCCGGCGGGTTACCTGAAACCACGCTGGCTGCTCGCCACCGTCGGGGCCGATCTGGCCATGTTCGCGCTGTTGCTGGTGTTGCTCGGCGCGGGCCTGAACGTGACGGCGATGTTCGCGCTGCCGGTGCTGATGGCGGCCACCTTGTCGAGTCGGCGCGTGGCGTTGGCGGTGGCAGCGAGTGTCTCGATCATCTTGTTGATGATCGCCTCGCTGCATTGGCTGGCAGGCGGTGATCCGGCGGCGCTCTACACCCAGGCCGGCCTGGCCGGGGCCGGTCTGTTCGTGATCGCCGCGCTGATCGGTGAGCTGGCCGCCCGGTTGGCGCGTCAGGAGCAGGCCGCGCGCAACACGCTGGAGCTGGCGCGCCAGCAGGCGCTGCTGAACCGGCTGGTGATCGAGGAAATGCAGGACGGCCTGATGGTGGTCGATCGCAGCGGCCATGTGCGCGCCGCCAATCCGGCCGCGCTGGCGCTGATCGGTGCGCCGGAGCGGCCCTGGGCCTCGTCCTTCGACCTGCAGGGCGTACCGAACTGGCAGACGCTGGCGCAGGCGGTCGAGCAGGCCTTTGCCACCGGCAGCTGGCCTGAAGGCGGCCGCGACGTGCGGGTGCGCACTGGTCGTGACGAGCCCGGTGCCGAGCGCCAGCTGCGGCTGCGCTTGCGATTCACACGCCGGCGCAACCGCGAGGTGCGCGAGCCGCTGTGCGTGCTGTTTCTGGAAGACCTGCGCGCCGTGCAAGCGCGCGCGCGCCAGGAAAAACTCGCCGCGATGGGGCGCGTGTCGGCCGGCATTGCCCACGAGATCCGCAATCCGCTGGCGGCGATTGCGCAGGCCAACGCCTTGCTGGCCGAGGATCTGGTTGATCCGCAGCAGAGTCGTCTCACCAAGATGGTGGCCGACAACGTCGAGCGGCTGCGCCGCATCGTCGATGACGTGCTGGAGTACGCCCCGGTCGGGCCGGTGCATGAGCCGCCCGTGCTCGAGTTGGGCGCGCAGGCGGTGGCGATCTGCATCGACTGGGCCCGCACCGCCGGCTTGCCCGAGAGCGTCGAGAGTGCGCTGCACATCCGGCCCGTGACCGACACGATGCCTGTGCGCTTCGATCCGGAGCATCTGCGCCGCGTGCTGGTCAATCTGCTTGACAACGCGCTGCGTCACGGCACGCGCCAGGCCCGCTCGGTGTGGGTGCAGATCTCGCTGCACGGCCTGGCCGGGGCGCGGGTCTGGGTGGCGAGCGATGGCGCGCCGATCGCTGCCGATGTGGAACCTTATTTGTTCGAGCCCTTCTTTTCGACCCGCAGCCGTGGTTCGGGGTTGGGCTTGTATATTTGTCGGGAGCTCTGCGAACGCTACGGCGCAACGATCGAGTTCCGTCCCCGCCGTCCGCCGGCCCGCCATCGCAATGCCTTTGTGGTCACCATGCCACGTGTGCAAGCAGGGCAGGCCGAGCCTTCTACGCATCCGAGCCATGAGCGCACTGCCGCAAGCACCTACCCATCGTCTGCTGGTCGTTGACGACGAGCCCGACCTGCGCACGCTCTACGAGCTGACGCTGCTGCGCGAAGGCTACGACGTCGACAGCGCCGGCAGCGTCGATGAAGCCTGGCTGCAGCTGGAGCAGCGCACGTATGGCCTGGTCATCACCGACATGCGCCTGCCTGGCGGCAGTGGCATGGACCTGCTGCGTCGGCTCGAACAAGCCGGGCGGCGCGAAAAGACCATCGTCATCACCGCCTATGGCTCGGCTGAAAACGCCGTGCAGGCCCTCAAGGCGGGTGCCTACGACTACCTGACCAAACCGGTCGATCTGCGCCAGTTTCGCAGCGTGGTGGCCTCGGCGCTGGGCCGCAGCGCGCGGGGCGACGCCAACGCGAATCGTGCCGCCAGTGCCTCAGACGACGCAGCCCGCAGCGGCCGGCGCTCCACCGAGGCCGCCATGCCGGCGCTGCGCCGCATGGCGGGCCAGTCGGCGACCATGCGCCAGGTGCGGCAACTGATCGACAAGGTGGCGCGCAGCATGGCGCCGGTGATGGTGCAAGGCGAATCCGGCACCGGCAAGGAGCTGGTGGCGCGCTCAATCCATCAGGTCAGCACGCGCGCGGCGCAGCCCTTCATCCCGGTCAACTGCGGCGCCATCCCGGAGCAACTGCTCGAAGCCGAGTTCTTCGGCTACCGCAAGGGCGCCTTCACCGGCGCGGCCGAGGACCGCGAGGGCTTTTTTCAGGCTGCCAACGGCGGCACGCTGTTCCTCGACGAGATCGGCGACCTGCCGCTGTCGATGCAGAGCAAGCTGCTGCGGGTGGTCCAGGAGCGCGCGGTGCGACCGGTCGGTGCCGTCAACGAGATGGTGGTCGATGTGCGCATCCTCAGCGCTACCCACAAGGATCTGGCCGCCGAGGTCCAGACCGGGCGCTTCCGGCAGGATCTGTACTACCGCCTGAACGTGATCGAGATCCGCGTGCCGCCGCTGCGCGAGCGGCTCGATGACCTGCCCGAGCTGTGCCTGCGGGTGCTTGATCGCATCGCGGCCGAGTCCGGCCTTACGCCGGTGCCACAGCTCACGCCCGCAGCGCTGGCACAGCTGGCGCGGCATCAGTTTCCGGGCAATGTGCGCGAGCTGGAGAACCTGCTGCATCGCGCGGTGGCCTTGGCAGGCGGCACGCTGATCGACGCCGTCGATCTGGGGTTGCCCAGCGTCCCAACCGATCTGGTGCGCGGCTGGCCGATGGCGATCGATCCGCCCATCGAGCCGTGGTCTGGCCAAGCTGCGCCACCGGGTAGCTTGGCCGATGCGTATCTGCCGGGCGCCGCTGCGGTCAGTACACCGGCGGCATCCGTTGCGGCTGATGCGCTCCCCGCCGATCTGGCCGCCTATCTCGACGAGGTCGAGCGGGCCATCCTGGTGCGGGCGCTGGAGCGCTATCGCTACAACCGTACCGCCGCTGGCAGCAGCCTGGGACTGACCTTGCGCCAGATGCGCTATCGGATGGCGCGGCTCGGCATCCAGGTGGCGGGCGAGGGCGTGATGCTCGACGAGGGCGATACGCTGTCGCCCGGATTGACGTGACTCCAGCATCGCAGGGCGCCGCCGCGCCCTGGCAGGCCGGCTGGTATCGGCCGGCACAGAAGGTGGCGTCGCCCAACTTCGGCCCGCGCCCGGCGGGCGCTGAAGTGACGCTGGCGGTGCTGCACTCGATCAGCCTGCCGCCTGGCCGTTATGGCGGCGACGCGATCGAGCGGCTCTTCACCAACACGCTCGACTGGGACGCCGATCCGTATTTCGAGCAGATTCGTGGCTTGCAGGTTTCGGCGCATTTCCTGATCCGGCGTGACGGCCGCTGCGTCCAGTTCGTGGCGGTGCCGGAGCGGGCCTGGCATGCCGGGGCCTCGGTCTGGAAGGGGCGGCCGCAGTGCAACGACTACTCGGTCGGCATCGAGCTGGAGGGGCTGGAAGGCGAGACTTTCGCGCCGGCCCAGTACCCGCCACTGGCGCAATTGCTGCGTGACCTGGCGCGTGCCTGGCCGATCACCGAGGTGGTTGGCCACGAGCATGTGGCGCCCGGGCGCAAGTGCGATCCGGGCCCGGGTTTCGACTGGCCGCAGCTGGCTCGGCGGCTGAGTGGCAGTGGCTTGAGGCTGCCCATCGGGCCTGATCAATCCGACTGACAGCGAAGCTCGATGCGGTCAAGGGTGTGCCGGGAAAACACTACAGGTAGTGTTTTGCGTGTTGGCTGACGCTATAGATAGTAGATAGAATCGCGCCCTTCTCTTTGCCGACGCGACCTATGCAAACCGTTCTCATCAGCTCACCCGACACGCCGACATCCGCATTTTCGCCGCTGGTTGGCGGCACGGTGACGGTCTATGCCGGCTACCAGATCATCCGCCGCAACGGCGCCGTGGTGGCGTTCGAGCCGCACAAGATCGCGGTGGCGATGATGAAGGCGTTCCTGGCGGTGCTCGGCACCCAGGGCGCGGCGTCGGCCAGCGTGCGCGAGACGGTCGAGCAGCTCACCGAGGGCGTGGTGCGCGCGCTGATGCGCTCGCGTCCGAGCGGCGGCACCTTCCACATCGAGGATGTGCAGGACCAGGTCGAGCTCGGCCTGATGCGTGGCGGTCACCATGAAGTGGCGCGCGCCTACGTGCTGTACCGCGAGCAGCACGCCCGTGCCCGCCAGCAAGCCCATCCGGCCGCGCCGGCCCAGCCGCCCGAGTTCATGGCGATCGAGAACGGCCAGCGCGTGCCGCTCGACATGCAGCGCCTGCAGGCGCTGATCGACGCCGCCTGCGTCAACCTCGGCCCCGAAGTGACTGGTGTGCCGGTGCTGGCCGAGACGCGCCGCAATCTGTACGACGGCGTGCCGATCGACGAGGTCTACAAGGCCTCGATCCTGGCTGCGCGCACGCTGATCGAGAAAGACCCGAGCTACACCCGCGTCACCGCGCGGCTGCTGCTGCACACGATCCGCCGCGAGGTGCTGGGCGCCGAAGTGAACCAGGCCGAGATGGCCGGCCGCTACGCCGAGTACTTCCCGCAGTTCGTCCAGAAGGGTGTCGAGGCCGAGCTGCTCGACGAGCAACTGCTGCAGTACGACCTGCCGCGCCTGGGCGCCGCGCTGAAGGCCGAACGCGATCTGAACTTCGACTACCTCGGTCTGCAGACGCTCTACGACCGCTACTTCCTGCACATCAAGAAGCAGCGCATCGAGATGCCGCAGGCGTTTTTCATGCGCGTCGCGATGGGCCTGGCGCTGGGCGAGCGCGACCGTGAAGCGCGCGCCATCGAGTTCTACGAGGTGCTGTCGAACTTCGACTTCATGTCGAGCACGCCGACGCTGTTCAACGCCGGCACGCGCCGCTCGCAGCTCTCCAGCTGCTACCTGACAACGGTGCCGGACGATCTGGACGGCATCTACGAGGCGATCAAGGACAACGCGATGCTGTCCAAGTTTGCCGGCGGGCTGGGCAACGACTGGACCTCGGTACGCGCCTTGGGCAGCCACATCAAGGGCACCAACGGTGAATCGCAAGGCGTGGTGCCGTTCCTGAAGGTGGTGAACGACACGGCCGTGGCGGTGAACCAGGGCGGCAAGCGCAAGGGCGCGGTCTGCGCCTATCTGGAAACCTGGCACCTCGACATCGAGGAGTTCCTGGAGCTGCGCAAGAACACTGGCGATGACCGCCGCCGCACCCACGACATGAACACCGCCAACTGGGTGCCGGATCTGTTCATGCGCCGCGTCATGGAAGGTGCCGACGCCGCCGATCCGAGCCGGGGCCAGTGGACGCTGTTCTCGCCCTCCAACTGCCCGGATCTGCACGACAAGTTCGGCACCGAGTTCGAAGAGGCCTACACGCGCTACGAAGCGATGGCCGATCGTGGCGAGATCACGCTGTTCAAGCGGCTGCGCGCGGTGGATCTGTGGCGCAAGATGCTGACGATGCTGTTCGAGACCGGCCACCCTTGGATCACCTTCAAGGACGCCTGCAACGTGCGCTCGCCGCAGCAGCACGTCGGCGTGGTGCACTCCAGCAACCTGTGCACCGAGATCACGCTCAACACCAATGTCAGCGAGATCGCGGTTTGCAACCTCGGCTCAATCAACCTGGCGCAGCATCTGACCAGCGGCCCGAACGGCGCCAAGATGCTCGACACCGTCAAGCTCAAGCGCACCGTCTCGACCGCGATGCGCATGCTCGACAACGTCATCGACATCAACTACTACGCGGTCAAGAAGGCGCGCGACTCGAACCTGCGCCATCGCCCGGTCGGCCTGGGCCTGATGGGCTTCCAGGACGCGCTCTACCAGCTGCGCGTGCCGTATGCGTCGCAGGAAGCGGTCGAGTTCGCCGATCGTTCGATGGAAGCGATCTGCTATCACGCCTACTGGGCCTCGACCGATCTGGCCGCCGAGCGTGGCCGCTACGAGACCTACGCCGGCTCGCTGTGGGACCGAGGCATCCTGCCGCTCGACTCGCTCAAGCTGCTGGCCGAGCAGCGCGGTGGCTACGTGCAGGCCGACACCTCAGCCACGCTGGACTGGAACAGCTTGCGCGACCGCATCCGCACCTACGGCATGCGCAACTCCAACTGCGTGGCGATCGCGCCGACCGCGACCATCTCGAACATCATCGGCGTCGATGCCTCGATCGAGCCGTGCTTCGGCAACCTGTCGGTCAAGTCGAACCTGTCGGGCGAGTTCACCGTGGTCAACGAGTACCTGGTGCGCGACCTCAAAAAATTGGGGCTGTGGGACGACATCATGGTGATGGACCTCAAGCACTTCGATGGCAGCCTGCGCCGCATCGACCGCGTGCCGGAAGAGTTGAAGCGCCTGTACGCCACCGCGTTTGAAGTCGATGCGACCTGGCTGGTCGAGGCGGCTGCGCGGCGCCAGAAGTGGATTGACCAGGCGCAGAGCCTGAACATCTACATGGCCGGCGCCTCGGGCAAGAAGCTCGACGAGACCTACAAGCTCGCCTGGCTGCGTGGCCTCAAGACCACCTACTACCTGCGCACGATGGGTGCCACGCACGCCGAGAAGTCCACCGTCAAGGCCGGCGCGATGAACGCGGTGTCGTCCTCCAGCGGCGCCACCGCCTATGCGGCGGCACCGGAAGCTGCCGCGCCGACGGCCGCCGAGCCCGCCGAGGCCGTGCCAGCCAGCGATGTGCGCTTCTGCTCGATCGACAACCCGGATTGCGAAGCCTGCCAGTAAGCGCAAACGATTGACGGTGAGCCTCTCTATGACGCGCTCACCGTCAATAAACGCTTGGTGTTTCGACACAACATTCCGATAATTCACCCTAATAGGAAAACAGACATGCTGGTCTGGGAAGACACCCCGCGTTCCGCCACGATCCCTCTTGCCGATGCTTCGCTGCCCAAGGCTGCGCCTGCTGCGTCGGTTCAGCCTTCCTCGGTGTCTTCAGCCCTCGTTGGTGAGGAAACTGCGGCGGCTCAGGCTGCGGCACAGCGCCGCGTCAACGTCGCCGACAAGCGCATCATCAACGGCCAGACCGACGTCAATCAGCTGGTGCCGTTCAAGTACAAGTGGGCCTGGGAGAAGTACCTTGCCACCTGCGCGAATCACTGGATGCCGCAAGAGATCAACATGTCGCGCGACATCGCGACCTGGAAAGATCCGAACGGCCTGAGCGATGACGAGCGCCGCATCATCATGCGCAACCTCGGCTTCTTCGTCACGGCCGACTCGCTGGCCGCCAACAACATCGTGCTCGGCACCTATCGCCACATCACGGCGCCCGAGGCACGCCAGTTCCTGCTGCGCCAGGCGTTTGAAGAAGCGATCCACACCCACGCCTACCAGTACATCGTCGAGAGCCTGGGTCTGGACGAAGGCGAGATCTTCAACGCCTACCACGAGGTCAAGTCGATCCGCGACAAGGACGAGTTCCTGATTCCGTTCATCGACGCGATCATGGACCCGCACTTCAAGACCGGCACGCTGGCCAACGACCAGACGCTGCTCAAGTCGCTGATTGTGTTCGCCTGCCTGATGGAAGGACTGTTCTTCTACGTCGGTTTCACGCAGATCCTGGCGCTGGGGCGTCAGAACAAGATGACCGGCGCGGCCGAGCAGTACCAGTACATCCTGCGCGACGAGTCGATGCACTGCAATTTCGGCATCGACCTGATCAACACGATCAAGCAGGAGAACCCGCAGCTGTGGACGGCCGAGTTCAAGGCTGAGATCAATCAGCTCTTCAAGCAGGCCGTCGATCTGGAGTACCGCTACGCCGAAGACACCATGCCGCGTGGCGTGCTGGGTCTGAATGCGTCGATGTTCAAGGGCTATCTGCGCTACATCGCCAATCGGCGTGCAACGCAGATCGGCCTCGAAGAGCTCTTCCCGAACGAGGAAAACCCGTTCCCGTGGATGAGCGAGATGATCGATCTGAAGAAGGAGCGCAATTTCTTCGAAACGCGTGTCATCGAGTACCAGTCGGGCGGGGCGCTGTCCTGGGACTGACGGGTCATGCCGATCAGCGGTGCGGCCTTGGCAGCTGGCTCGATGAACCACGGATCAAGCATTGCGCAACGCCCGACCGCGCCTGTGTGGCGAGGTCGGGTGGATGTGGGTAAGTCAGTCTTCACGGCACCTGTGCGTCTCTCCAAGACAGCACCAAGGGCCGGGAGTCACCGTGTTGCAGCGGCATTGCGGTGTGTTTTGTCAACTTGATCAAGGAGAACAGAGATGGCAACTGCGAAGAAGGCCGCCGCAAAAAAGGCGCCTGTGAAAAAAACTGCCGCGAAGCCGGCCGCCGCTGTCGAGGCAGTGGTTGAAGCCAAGCCGGTGCTCAAGAGCGTCGCCAAGCCGGTGCTGAAGAGCACGGCCAAGAAGGTGGCGGCCGAGCCGGCAGCCGCTCCGGCGCCCGCCAAGAAAGCAGTGGCCAAGAAGGCTGCTGCCAAGCCGGCGGTCGCTGCGCCGGCTGCCGAAGTGGCCGCCAAGCCGGTCCTCAAGAGCACGGCCAAACCCGTGTTGAAGAGCACCGCCAAGAAGGTGACCGCCGAGCCGGTGGCTGCGGCTCCGGCACCTGCCAAGAAAGCAGCAGCCAAGAAGACCGCTGCCAAGCCTGCGGCGGCTCCGGCCGCCGAGGTGGTTGCCAAGCCAGTACTCAAGAGCACCGCCAAGCAGGCCGTGGTGACTGAGCCTGCAGCGGCGCCAGCGCCGGCCAAGAAGGCGGCCGCTAAAAAAGCGGTGACCAAGAAGGTTGCCGCGAAGAAGTCAGCCGCATCGGCTGCGGCCCCGACCTCTTCTGCCAAGACCACGCTGAGTCCGCAAGCGGCCTGGCCGTTTCCGACTGGCGGCAAACCCTGATGTCTGCAGAGGCTTGAACAGCCTCTCGGTTTGCCAAGCCCGGCTTTTGCCGGGCTTTTGTTTTTTGTGACTGACGATCAGATCTGTACGGACTCAGCGCCGAGGCAACGGCTCGGTGTCGGCGAAGTCGGGCGGCTCGGCACGGCGCTTGGTACGCGATGTCGGTGGTGCGGGGGTCGCCGGTTGGGCGGCTCCAAGTGCTACCGATGCCACTGGCCCAGCGGCTGTGCCGTTCAACCCCGGTGTCGTAATCCGGGTTGTCTTGGTCACGCCGACCTGGTTGTAAGCGCTCAGACGTGATGAGGCCGCCGCAGGCGTCCAGGGGCTGCGGTTGCGCCGGGCATCGTTGTGGGGCTGTGATTCAGCTCGGGCGAGCCGGCCCTGCAGACTGCGCACCTGTGTGCTGAGTTCGATGCGCTGCTCCTCGGCCCAGAGCGCGTGATGTGCAGAAGCGGCTCTTGCCGCTTCCAACTCATGCACCAGCGCGACCAATCGGGCGCGGTAGTAGCGTCGCACTCCCCAGGCGACTACCAGCGTCAAGCCGAGGGCGGTTGTGCTCAGGAATAAGCCGTCTGCAAGCACCATGGTGTGATTCAGGCTGAATCAAAGGTCGTCAAGGATACGCGCGTCGAGCTGGTGATTCTGTGTGCCATGGCAGGCAATTTTCAGCGCACCCACTCGATTGCCCAGCCGAACGCAACGCTCCAGCGGCCAGTCACGCTCCAGACCGTAGAGCACTGCTGCCCGGAAAGCGTCACCGCAGCCGGTCGGATCGACCACCGCGCTGGCCGGCTCGCCAGGGACACGTGTGATTTTGCCTTGTTGCCAGACATCACAGCCTTCGTGGCCGAGCGTGACGATCAGGCCGCGCAGGTGCGAGCGCGACAGCGTCGCCAGATCGGTGCCGGTGCGGTCGCACAGCATGCGGCCTTCGTAGTCGTTCACGGCCACCCAGGTGGCCAGACTGACGAAGTGGCGCAGCTCGTCGCCGTTGAACATCGGCAGACCTTGGCCGGGATCGAAGATGAACGGGATGCCAGCGTCGGCCATCTGCTGCGCATGCTTGATCATGGCCTCGCGGCCATCGGGCGCGATGATGCCGATTTTCAGATCACCCGCTTGCTCGGGCACCTTGATGGTGTCGGCATAAGCCATCGCACCGGGGTGGAAGGCGGTGATCTGGTTGTTGTCGCGGTCGGTGGTGATGTGGCACTGTGCCGAGTAGCACTCAGGCAGCAGCTCTACATGGCGGGTATCGATGCCCTGACTGTTGAGGCGGGCCAGGTAGCCTGCGCCATCGGTGCCCAGCGTCGCCATGATGCGGGGTTCGCCACCCAATGCCTTGAGGGTGTAGGCGATGTTGCCGGCACAGCCACCGAACTCGCGCCGCAGGGTCGGCACGAGGAACGAGGTGTTCAGGATATGGATGTGATCCGGCAGGATCTGCTCAGCGAAGCGACCGTGGAAATTGGCGATGGTGTCAAAGGCAAGAGAACCGCAAATCAGGGCGGGCATAAATTACTCCACAGTCGATGCTTTCCGGTCTGCACCGGGTGCGTCACATGCCCACAGGCATGCCATGTGTAATTGTGAGGCCTGCTGATGTCGGGTTCGGGCGATTGGGCCCAAAGAAAAGGGAGGTGGGACGGTCAATCCGGGAGCTCGCTCTCAAATCCCCGAAACGCCCACCTCCCCTGGGACCTCACCCAGTCCCAAAGGCTTCTCTAAAAAGGAGTCGCAACACAAGGATAAACACGAAACACCAAGCGCGTCATGCGGTCTGACGATCTGTTACAGCGCCAAGCCGCCTGCTGCTGATAGTGCTAAAAATTGCACATTTCGTTTATCTAGGATTGCGCATGCACTGCATGCGCAAACTCAGTGTGCAGCTGCTGTGACCACGGGGGCTTCTTCACCCGCTTCGGCACCGGCGTAAGCGCCCAGCGCCATCACAATCGCTGCGGCGACAAGCCAATCAGACCACTGGAATTTTTTCATGCTGTTTCTCCCCATCCAGATGCAGGAGCCGCGCAACCTTGCGGGCTTTGCTCTTCGGTAGCGCATCATCCATGCCATCGGCCAGTCGTGAAAGAGCTCACGAACGTCAGAAACCCCTGCAACGTCTTGTTGCCTGGCTGACATGATTCGTCGTTCCGGGAGGCCGGAAATTGTCAGATTTACGCGTTTTGCGGCTGCCGATGCAATTTGCGTCAGCCCAGCTGCGTCACGCTGCTGGCCGGCTTGCTGAGATCTTGTCGGTGGTCGTGAGGAATGGCGGCGAGCAACTGTCGGGTGTAATCCCGCTGCGGTGCGGCTAACAGGGCGGTGGTTGCGCCCCGCTCGACCACCTGCCCATCTTTCATGACCAGCACCTCGTCGGCCATGAAACGCACCACCGCCAGATCGTGGCTGATGAAGACATAGGCCAGGCCGAGCCGCGCCTGCAAGTCCTTCAGCAGATTCAGCACCTGCGCCTGCACCGAGACATCCAGCGCCGAGACCGCCTCGTCGAGGATCAGCACCTCGGGCGCCAGCGTCAGCGCGCGGGCGATGGCGATGCGCTGGCGCTGGCCGCCCGAGAACTCGTGCGGATATTTGGCCAGACAGCCGGCGTCCAGCCCGACCTGTTGCAGCAATGCGAGCGCGCGCTGCTCGCGCTCAATGTCGTCAGCGCCGATCTGGTGGATCTGCAGCGGCTCCAGCAGCGTCTGGCCGATCGTGAAGCGTGGGTTGAGCGCCGCGTACGGGTTCTGAAACACGATCTGGATGCGCCGACGCAGCTGCTGCCGCTCGGCGCCCTGCAACGCGAGCAGGCTCCGGCCGCCGAGCAGCACTTCGCCTCCGGTCGGCTCGTGCAGGTGCAGCAGCGTCAGACCGAGCGTCGTCTTGCCCGAGCCCGATTCGCCGACCACGCCTAGCGTGCGGCCGCGCCGCAACTGGAAGCTGAGCGGCTGCATTGCCTTGAATTCGCGTCGGCCGAACCAGCCGTCGTGGATGAAGAACGACTTGGCGAGCTGGCGCACGTCCAGCAGCACGGCGGTGTCGGTGTCCGGTGTGGCGTCTGGCCGCGCATGCGATCCGGTGGCGGGCGTGGCCGGTGCCGGAACTTGATCCGGTGCGGCGTGCCCGCCTGTCTCGGCCTGCGCCGCCATGTGCTCGTCGATCACCGGCAGCCGGGCCGGGTTGTGGTCCAGGCGCGGCCGGCAAGCCAGCAGCGCGCGGGTGTAGGCATCCTGCGGCGTGCTGAAGATCTGCGCCACCGGGCCCTGCTCGCGGATCCGGCCGTGGCGCAGCACCACCACCCGATCGGCAATCTCGCCGACCACGCCGAGGTCGTGGCTGATGAACAGCAGGCTCATGCGCCGGTGGGCTTTCAGCTCGGCGAGCAGCGCCAGGATCTGGCGCTGGACCGTCACGTCGAGTGCGGTGGTCGGCTCGTCGGCGATCAGCAGCTTGGGTTCGCAGGCCAGCGCCATCGCGATCATGACGCGCTGCTGCTGGCCGCCGGACAGCTCGTGGGCGTAGGCGTCGAGCCGGCGGCGCGGCTCCGGCAGGCCGACCTCATTCAGCAGCGCCTCGGCGCGCTCACGGGCGGCGCGGCCTGACAGGCCCAGGTGCAGCCGCAGCGGTTCCATGAGCTGCCGGCCGATGCTCAGCACCGGGTTGAGCGAGCTCATCGGATCCTGGAACACGCAGGCGATCTGGCGCCCGCGCAAGGCGCGCAGCTCGGCGGCGCTCGCCTGCAACAGGTCACGGCCCTGGAACAGGATGCGCCCGCTGCGTTCGGCGTTGTCGGGCAGCAGGTTTAGGATCGACATGGCGGTGACGCTCTTGCCCGAGCCCGATTCGCCGACCAGCGCGACGGTGGTGTTTTCGGGCACGTCGAAGCTGATGCCGGCGCTGCCGGCCGGTGGCATGGTGGCGCGGCTGTCCGGGGCGGGGCGAGGCCGGTCGTCGATGACGGCGGCGCCCACCGCGACGCCGTGCCGCATCACGCCATCCACCCGGCCGAGCCGGAAACGCACCTGCAGATCCTGGATGCTCAGCAGCATGCTCATGTGGTCACTCCAGCCCGCGCAGCTTGGGGTCGAGCGCGTCGCGCAGCGCATCGGTCATGAGCGAAAAGGCCGTCACGAACAGCGCCATGAAGGCGGTCGCCGCCGCCAGCTGCCACCAGTAACCCAGGATCAGCTCGCTCTGCGCCTCGGCCAGCATGGTGCCCCAGCTGACCTGATCGACGCTCACGCCGAGGCCCAGGTACGACAGGATCACCTCGTACTTGATGAAGCCGACCACGTGGATGGAGAGCTGCACCAGCACCACATGGCTGACGTTCGGCAGGATGTGGCGGAACATGCGGCTGCGCCGGCTGGCGCCGATCGCTTCGGCGGCGCGTACGTAGTCGCGCCCGGCGTGTTTCATGAACTCGGCGCGCACCAGCCGGTAGATGCCGGTCCAGCCGGTCAGGCCGAGGATCAGCACCACGCCGAGCACGCCACGGCCCGTCACCGCCGCGAAGGCGAAGATCAGCAGGATGCCCGGGATCGAGGTGAAGACGTTGTAGAGCCACTCCAGCGCGTCGCCGATGCGTCCGCCCAGAAAGCCCGACAGCGCGCCGAGCAGCGTGCCGATCGCCGCCGCGACCACGGCCGCCAGCACACCGACCAGGATCGAGATCTTGGATCCCTGCACCGCCTTGGCCAGCACGTCGCGGCCGAGCCGGTCGGCGCCGAATGGCAGCGTGGCCTGGCGGCTCGCCGTGTCGATCGGCATCCTGGCGGCGCGCTCGTGCCATTCGGCGTAACGCGGCGCGAGCGGATCGACATCGCCGAGGTCGAGCAGCGGCCCCTGCGGCGCCGCGATCGGCAGCACCGGCTGCGGCGCCGGGCCGACCAAGTGCGGCGGCGCGTACGACACGCCACGCTCGGCCTGCCAGTCGCGCGCGATCCAGCCGAGCGCGGCGGCCACGATCAGCACGCCGTACAGCAGCACGACCAGCAGCGCGCCGACGCCGACCCGGTCAGCGCGGTAGCGTTGCCAGGCGGCGCTCCAGACTGAGTTGCTCACTTCAACACCACACGCGGATCGACCAGCGTGTAGAGCAGGTCGGTGAGCAGGTTGATCGTCATCGTGATGACGGCCAGATAAACGGTCACCGCCTGGATGACGGGGTAGTCGCTGCGGTTCACCGCCAGCAGCACCTCGCGGCCCAGGCCGGGGATCGAGAAGAACACCTCGATCAGGAACGAGCCGATGAAGATGCCCGGCAACTGCACGCTCAGGTTGGTCAGGATCGGGATCAGCGCGTTTGGCAGCACGTGGCGCAGCAGGATGGCCGGCTCGCTCAGGCCCTTGGCGCGCGCGGTGCGCACGTAGTCCTGGCCGGTCTCGTCGAGAAAGAAGCTGCGGTACAGGCGCGTCTGCGGCGACACGCCGACCAGCACCGCCAGCAGCACCGGCAGCGGCGCATAGGTCAGCAGGTTGGTGAGTGTGCTGGCGCTCCAGCCCTGCACCGGAAACCAGCCGAGCTGGAAGGCGAACAGCCACTGGCCGACGATCACGTAGACCAGGAAGCTGACGGACAGCGCCAGCGTGGTCAGCACCATGATGGCGCGATCGGTCAGCGAGCCGCGCACGGCGGCCACCGCCAGCGCGAGCGGAATCGCCAGCAGCGCGTCGAGCAGCAGGATCGGCAGCATCACGGTCAGCGTGGCCGGCAGGCGGGTGGCAAAAAGATTGGCGACCGATTCATTGGTGGCCCAGCTGCGGCCCCAGTCGAAGGTGGCGATCTGGCGCAGGAAGATCCCGAACTGCTGCCACAGCGGCTGATCCAGCCCGAGCTGGGTGCGGATCTGCGCGATCTGCTCATCCGATGCGTTCAGCCCGCCGAGGATCTCGGCCGGGTCACCGCCGAACTGCTTGAACAGCAGGAACACCAGCCCGATCACGCCGGCCAGGGTCGGCACCATCTGCCAGAGGCGGCGCAGCAGGTAGGCCGGCATCGCCTCAGGCCAGCCGCAGCGGCAGCTCGCGCAGGCGCTGACCGGTCAGGGCGAACAGGGCGCTGGCCAGCGCCGGCGCCACCGGCGGCACGGCGATCTCGCCGACGCCGCCGGGCGAGCGGTCGCTGTCGATCAGCTCGGTCTGGATCGGCGGCGTGTCGGCCAGGCTGAGCAGCGGCAGATCGGTGAAGTTGCGCTGCTGCACCACGCCGTCGCGGATGTCGATGCGGCCGTGCAGGGCGGTGTTCAAGCCGTCGATCACGCCGCTCTCGATCTGCTGCGCGACGATGCCGGGGTTCACCACCGTGCCGCAATCGACCGCGCAGACCACCCGGTGCACCCGCACCTTGCGGCTGTCGCCCGAGCCGCTGACCGAGGCCTCGATCACCATCGCGACGATGCTGCCGTAGCTCTCGTGCAGCGCCAGGCCGCGCGCGTGGCCGCTGGCGGGCGGCTTGCTCCAGTCGGCGGCGTCGGCAGCGCGCTGCAGCACCGCTTTGTGCAGCGGCCGATCAGCCAGCAGCGCCAGCCGGTAGGCCAGCGCGTTCTGGCCGGCCGCCTTGGCCAGCTCGTCGATGAAGCCCTCGATGAAAAAGCCGTGGTGCGAATGTCCGACCGAGCGCAGATAACCGACCGGCACGCCGCTGCGGGTCGCCACATGCTGGATGCGCTGGTGCTCGATCTGGTAGGGCAGGCGGGTCAGCCCTTCGCCATTGGTCTTGTCGGGCAGATCGAAAGGCAGCGCCAGACCTGGCATGGTGCGCTCGGTGTGGCGCGGCGTGATCGAGTCGCCGGCGCTGCCGATCACCAGCGCGGTCGGCAGGCCATCGGCGCCGAGCGTGGCGCGCAGCAGCGCCGCGCCGGCGGGCCGGTAGAAGTCGTGCGTCAGGTCTTCCTCGCGCGGCCAGACCAGCTGTACCGGCGCGCCTTGGGTCTGCTTGGCGACGTGCACGGCTTGCGCGACCACGTCCACTTCGAGCCGGCGGCCGAAGCTGCCGCCCAGGTAGGTGGCGTGCAGCGTCACCGCGTCTTCGGCCACGCCGGCGACCCGCGCGGCCTCGGCGAGCGAAGCGCTCGGCGCCTGGGTCGGCAGCCAGAGCGTGACGTGGCCGTCCTTGATCTGCGCGGTGCAGTTGAGCGGCTCCATGGCCATGTGCGCCAGATAGGGCGCGCGGTAAGCCGCTTCGATGACGTGTCCGCTCGGGTCGGCGGCGGGTTTGGCCGTGGTGCCGCTGGCGGCCGACGCGGCAGCGGCGGCTTGGGCTGCGGCCGCCTTGAGCATGCTGTCCGCATCGCCCTGGCTGTGCAGCACCCGGCCGGCATCGGCCTCGGCGGCCTGGCGTGCTGCGGCGTCGAGTTGCGCCGCAATCTGCTCGGTCTGTAGTGCGGCACCGGCCGGTGCCTGCCATTCGATCTGCGCGGCATCAATGGCTTGGCGTGCATGCCAGGTGGTGCGCGCCACCACGGCGATGCCGGCGGTCGAGCCGGCCCGGGCCGGCAGCAGCACGACGTGCAAGACGTTGGGGCGCTTCAGCAGCGCCTCGGTATCGACCTTGCCCACGCTGCCGCCCAGCATCGGCGCATGGCGCACGACTGCGTAGAGCTGCTGCGGTTGGCGCACATCGAGGCCGAACTTGGCTGCACCGGTGATCTTGGCCGGCAGGTCGAGTCGTGGCAGAGGCTGGCCGATGACGCGCCAGGCGCCGCGCGACAGCAACTGGACCTTGCCGACCGGGGTGCGTGCCGCCGGCTCGGCCAGTTCGCCGTAATGCGCCTTGAGGCCGAGCTCGGGATGGCGGATCACGCCCTGGGCGACGCTCAGATCGGTGAGCGGCACATGCCATTTCAGCGAGGCGGCGCCGAGCAACTGGGTGCGCGCCGTGGCGGCCACCAGCGGCAGGAACTCCCAGGCGTCAGCAACGCTGGATGAGCCACCGGTGACTTGAATGCCCAAGGCTCGGCTGCCTTTGGCCAGCATCCATAACCCGACGCGGCGCGGCAGTGCCGGGTCGCTCAGACCGGCTTCGCCGGGATGCGCCAGCATGGTCGTGCTGATGCTGGCGAGGTTGGCATAGATGGTTTCCGGGCCGGCCGGTATCACCTGGACCTGCTCCAGATCGACGCAAAGCTCTTCGGCCACCAGCATGGCCAGCGCGGTGTGCACGCCTTGGCCCATTTCGGCGCGCGGCATGGCGAGCCGTACGCTGCCGTCGGTGGCGATCTTGATCCAGCCGTTCAGGGCGGTTTCGCCGCTCTGCAGCGGCAGCACCTCGGCGTCACCCAGGCGGCTGCGGGGTGGCAGCAGACCCCAGCCCAGCAGCAGGGATCCGGTGGCGCCAAGGCCACCCAGCAAGAAGCCGCGTCGTTTCATCGTGGCGTTCCTTGGGGATCGTGTCGGCGGGCCGCGCGGACCTTGGCGGCGCGGACCTTGGCGACCGAGCGTTTCAGGCTGCTACGGGCCGAGCTCGGTGGTGGTGTGGGCTCGGCACTTGGCATTGCGGCTGCGACCTGGGCCGGCACCGTGCTGGTGGTGTCCGTGTTGGCCGAGTGCTCCGGCGCAGCCGCGCTGCGGATGGCCTGGCGCACCCGGGCCAGGCTGCCGCAGCGGCACAGGTGGCTGATCTGTGCCTCGATCTGCGCGTCGGTCGGGCGGGCGTATTGGCTCAGCAGCGCGGCAGCGGCCATCAGCAGGCCGCTCTGGCAGTAGCCGCATTGCGGCACCTGGTGCTGCAGCCAGGCGCGTTGCAAGGCATGCGGCGACTCAAGCGTGCCGAGGTCTTCAATGGTCTGGATCTTGTGGCCTTCAGCCGCTCCGACCGGCGTCACGCAGGCGCGCACCGCCTGGCCGTCCATGCGCACGGTGCAGGCGCCGCAGGCACCGATGCCGCAGGCGTATTTGGTGCCGGTCAGGTTGAGCACGTCGCGCAGCACCCACAGCAGCGGCATGGCCGGTTCGACCAGATCGGGGGGCAATTCATGTTCGGTGCGATTGACGACGAGCTTCATGGGTGGGGCTGGCGGGTGACCGGGTGGGGGCGCAGCGCCGCAGCGTCGGCCAGCGCAGGCGCAACGATAGCCGAAGCGTCAGGCTGTGATGAATTGCACGTTCCGGCCCGCCCAACGGCGGCGCCGGTGGCGCAGCCGGCCGGCGCTCACGGCAGCGGCACGCCATCCACAAAAGCACGCAGCTCGCCAGGCGCAAAGGCGTGCCAATCTTCGTTGCGGGTCAGCGGCTCGGTGACGATGATCGCGACCCGGTCGGTGCGAGTGGTGTGCTCGGCGAAATCGACTGTCAGATCCTCGTCCTGCAGCTGCGCCGGCGTGAACGGATCCTGGCGCAGCACGTAGTGCAGTCGGGTCGAGGCATGCGCCCACAGCGCATGGCCGTTGCTGAGCAGGAAGTTGAAGGTGCCGTGGCGAGCGATCTGCGGCGCCAGCTCGCGCA
Source organism: Leptothrix sp. (in: b-proteobacteria) (assembly GCA_041083665.1). Lineage (GTDB taxonomy): Bacteria > Pseudomonadota > Gammaproteobacteria > Burkholderiales > Burkholderiaceae_C > Sphaerotilus. The sequence goes on along the minus strand of JBFPGZ010000005.1, from coordinate 166,134 downwards.
GCGTCTCGGTCAGGTGCGGCACGCTCGGCACGCTGGCGTGGTGCTTGGCCAGCTCCTGCAGCAGCCAGCAAAAGGCGCGCTCGCTGTCGGTGTCGCCGACCGGCCGGAAGCTGGCGTGCAGCTTGGGCTGAAAGTCGATTAGATTGCCGTTGTGCGCAAACACCCAGTAGCGGCCCCACAGCTCGCGCACGAAGGGGTGGGTGTTTTCGAGTGCCACCCGCCCTTGAGTGGCCTTGCGGATGTGCGCAATGATGTGCTGGCTCTTGATGGGGTAGCGCCGGATCATCTCGGCCACCGGCGAGCAGGTCGCACTTTGGTGATCAACCAGCAGGCGCAAGCCAGCGCCCTCGAAAAAAGCGATGCCGAAGCCGTCCTTGTGCTCCACCGCGCGTTGCGCAAAGCCGGTGAAGCTGAAGATCAGGTCGGTGGGGGTGTTGGCGTTGAGGCCGAGCAGCTGACACATAGCCTGCAAGTTTCGCATTTGTCGCCGCGCACATGACTCACCTGCGCTGGACAAGCGTCACGGCGCCTCAGGCCCGGGTCAGGTCACCCCCGGAAACGGGTGCCGGTTCTGTGGCGGTGGTGAGGGCGGGTGTGCCCAGGTGCCTGGTCTCGAAGTCGAGCTGGGCAATTGGTCGGCCGTACAGCCAACCCTGCGCCAGATGGCAGCCCAGCTCGTTCAGGAACACGGCTTGCTCGCGGGTTTCGACGCCTTCGGCCACCAGATCGAGCTGCAGGCTGTGGCCCATCGAGATGATGGCGCGCACGATGCTGGCGCGCTCCGGCTTGGTGGCGATGTCCTGGATGAACGAGCGGTCGATCTTGAGCGTGCTGATCGGGAAGCGCGTCAGGTAACCGAGTGCCGAGTAGCCGGTGCCGAAGTCGTCGATCGCCAGCGTGAAGCCCATGGCGCGCAGCTCCTGCAGCGTGTCTTGCACCTTGCCGCGTTCGTCGAGCAGCAGGCTCTCGGTGAGTTCCAGCTCGATCCACTCGGCTTTGCAGTCGGTCTCAGTCAGCGCCGTGCGCACGGTGGCCACCAGATCGTGGTTGATGAATTGGCGCGGCGACAGGTTGACGGCGATCTTGAGGATCTGGTCGTCGGCGCTGCGCTGGTGGTTCCAGGCGTGCGCGGCGGCGCAGGCGGTGCGCAGCACCCAGGCGCCGATCGGCACGATCAGGCCGGTGTCCTCGGCCAGGCCTATGAAGCGATCTGGCGGCACCATGCCGCGCACCGGATGCTGCCAGCGCAGCAGCGCTTCGGCACCAACCACCACGCCGTCTTCGATACGGATCTTGGGCTGGTAATGCAGCGCCAGCTCGCCACGTGGCATGGCATGGCGCAGATCGACCTCCAGCCCCATGCGCTCGCGGGCGCGCTGGGTCAGGTCGGCCGAATAGAACTGGAAGTTCGAGCGGCCCTTGCCCTTGGCCTCGAACAGCGCGATGTCGGCGTGGCGCATCAGCATGTCGGCGCTGTCGGCGTCGCTCGGGCAGACCGCGATGCCGATGCTGGCCGAGACGAACATCTCGTTTTCATCGAGCCGGAACGGCGCCGACATCGCCTCGATGATCTTGCCGGCCACGGTAGCGACGTCGAGGGCGCGGCGCACGTCGGGCAGCACGACGGCAAATTCGTCGCCGCCGAGACGAGCGACGGTGTCGTAGTCACGCACGCATTGGCGCAGCCGCTCCCCTGCCTGGATCAGCAACTGATCACCGGCCGCATGGCCGAGCGTGTCGTTGACGGTCTTGAAATGATCCAGATCGAGCATCAGCACGCCGACCCGATGCTGGTGGCGCAGCGCATGCGCGACCACCTTGCGCAAGCGGTCCTGGAACAGCGAGCGATTCGCCAGGCCGGTCAGGGCGTCGCGAAAAGCCAGGGTGTGCAGCTCGCGCTGGGTGTTCTTCAGCTCGGTGATGTCGAGCAGCGTGGTCATGCTGCGCTGCACTTGCCCGGCCGGGTTGTACTCGAAGCGTTGCACCACCTGCACATCGCGCAAACCGATGTGCGACTCGATCATGGTTTCGAAGTGCAGCTCGCCTTGTTGCTGCGCCACAGCCTGGCCTGACAGGTTGATGACCCGGCGGCGGTCATCCGGTACCACCGCATTCCACAAGGAATGGGTGCCGATCGATGTATCGACCTGCACGCCGTAGAGGCGTCTGGCCTCGGCCGACAGGGTGGCCTGCTGGCGCTCATGATCCCAGATGAAGTGCGCCACATGGGCCATCTGCTCGGCGTCTTCCAGCCGGGCGAGCAGGGCGTCGCGCTCTTGATTGCCCGCCATGATGTTGTTGAGCGACTCAGCCATCCGGCGCGGCCCCTGGAACATCACCACCCACAGGTAATAAGCCAGGGCCACGCCCAGGTACAGATGGGCGGCGTCACCCCGAGAGATCATCACACCGATCAGCGGCCCGAGGGCCAGCACGCCAAACAGCGGCACCATGCCCGCCAGGCTGACCACCAGCGTCGCGCTGCCGGCACACACGCCCATCAAGGTGAAGACGATCACCAGTTGATGCAGCGCGTCACTGGTCTCGGGGTACAACAGGCCCAGCAAGCCCCAGCCGATGCCAGAGACCATGCCACCGGTCCAGGTGATATGGCGCCAGCGCTGCAACCCCAGGCGGTCGGGACCGTAGCGTTGGTAGTACAGGGTGGCCAGGCTGCGCAACAGCCCGGCAGCCTCGACCACCAGCAGCCAGCCGAGCAAGGCCCAGTGCGGCGTGGTCGGCCACAAGACCCATGCAACCAGCAGCGCCAGCACCACGCCAGACAGCGAGGCCTGCAGCGATCGCTGGTAATGCAGCTCGACCAGCCGGCCGAGCCATTGGCCTTGGTCACCCGCATGACGCTGGGCGCTGGCCGGGTCTGGCATGTACGTCGGCATCCCTGAGAATTTTCTTGGTGCACCCGAACTGAAAACCGCCCCCAGTATCGCCCACCTGTGGTGCGGCGGGCAATTCAGTGATGCGGGGTTAATGGATGGGTCGCTGGACATGGGGGTGTGCAAACCACGCAAAGACGGGGCTGCACACTCCATCGACCAATCTCACCCGGTTAACGAGCAACCCAGCGCCGCAGACCGGTATTAATTGGCATTTTCACCCTGCCTGACACCTTGCACGATGCGGCAGCCGGTCTCTTTAAGCCAGCGGTCGAGTTGCTTGCCGCGCCAGACCCGGTACTCGGTCTGGCGTGCTGCGGTGATGGCGTCGCCGTTGATGTCGGTGCAGGCCGGATGGCACATCAGCAGGCTGGCGTCGCTGGCCTGGGCCAGCCAGTGGCGCAGCAGGGCGGCATAACGATCGTCGCCGCCGGCAAAGTCGTACACGCCGAGGAAGTCGGGGTTGTGCGCGACGCCCTGCTGTTGCAGCCGCTGTTCCCAGGCCGGGCCGCCCAGCCGGTAGATGATCTGCGCCTTGTGGCCGAACTCGATGCCGGGTGCGGGTCGAGTGCTGCGGGCCCAGGCGGGCGGTGTGCTGTAGCGCCGAGCCCAGCGTTCCAGGATCAGGTCGCGCAGAACCGGCCACTGGTGCACATGGCGATGGCCGTCAAGGTAATCGGGTCGGCGATCGTGATGGCGCTCGAAGGCGTCGAACTGCGCGTCCAGGTGGCTGCTCAGGCGGTTTCGGCCGAGGCGGCGCAGCCAGGCTTGCACGATGGCTGGCCCGAGGGCGTCGTGGCCGGGTGGCAAATCCACGTGCAGGCCCACCTGCAGCTGCGGCAGCTCGCGCAGCCAGCGCGCGCTGTGCGGCCAGTGGCTGCCGAGGGCCAGCACGCTGGTGCCGCTGAGGCGTCCGGCGGCGGCCAGCTCGACCACCGCCTGGTCGACGCCGGGTGCCATGCCAAAATCGTCGGCGATGACGGTCAGCCGTTTCAGCGTCGGCTCAGAGGATGCCAGCAGGGTTGCTGGCGATGTGTCGGCGCTCATGTCGGGGGTTTTCTTGCAGAAGTTTTCATTGCGGGCGGTGCTGATTTTCGCAGCCCTCGTGTTGCTGGTTTCCTTGCCCTGGCGGCCGCTGGCGCTGCCCGACGAAGGCCGTTACGTCGGCGTTGCCGCCGCCATGTGGCACAGCGGCGACTGGATCGTGCCGAAGCTGAACGGCTTGCCCTTCTTTCACAAGCCGCCGCTGTTCTACTGGCTGGCCGCGCTGTTCTACGGTCTCAGCGGTGAAACCGCCTGGGTCAGCCGGATGGTGTCCTGGCTGGCTGCCATGCTGGGGCTGCTGTCGCTGGTGTGGCTGGTGCTGGTGGCGCGCCAGGGTGCACCGAAGGCCGCTCCGAGCGTTGCCGAGCATGCCAAGTGGAGCGCGCTGGTGCTGGCCACCCAGCCGCTGTGGCTGATCGGAGCCCAGTACGCCAATCTGGACATGCTGGTGGCCGGCATGATCACGGCGGCCATCTGTGCGCTGGGGCGCTGGGCACTGCAGCCGGAGGTGCGTTACACGCGCTGGCTGGCGTTGCTGGCGATCAGCCTGGGGGTGCTCGCCAAGGGGCTGATCGGCATCGTGCTGCCGGTCGGCGTGGTGCTGCTGTGGCTGGTCTGGGAGCGCCGTTGGCGCCAGCTGCTGCGCATGGCCTTCTGGCCCGGCTGGTTGCTGTTGCCGGTGCTGGTGCTGCCGTGGTTCCTGCTGGTGGAGCAGCGCCATCCCGGTTTCATGTACTACTTTTTTGTGGTGCAGCACTTCAAGCGTTTCGTCGGCTCGACCTTCAACGGCGCGATGCCGGCCTGGTTCTACCCGGCGGTGCTGTTGGTGATGATGCTGCCGTGGTCGCCGCTGCTGCTGGCGCAGGCTGGCGGGGCTTGGCGCCGCCTGGTGGCGGCCGTGCCGAGCACCGATCCGGTCGTCATGGCGCAGCGCAGCCTGGAGCGGCTGGCCTGGTGCTGGCTGGTCTTCATCACGCTGTTCTTCTCGCTGCCGAACTCCAAGCTGCTCGGCTACATCCTGCCGGTGGCGCCCGCGATGGCGCTGCTGATCGGCGCCTGCGTGACCGGCCTGGCGCAATCCGCCACCGCCTGGCAGCGGCGCATCGGTCCGGCATTGGTGCTGCTGGGCACGCTGCTGCCGCTGGGCATCGTGGCGGTCTATCCGCTGGTGCGTGACAACGGCAGCGGCGCGCTGGCCCAGCGCCTGCAGCCGCTGCTGCAGCCGACCGATCAACTGGCGTTCTGGGGCGACCACTACTACGACCTGCCCTTGCTGCTGCACCGTCCGCAACCGGTGCCGGTGCTGGCCCAGCGGCTGCAGATCGGCAGCTTCACCGGGGACGGCTGGGAGCAGGAGCTGCTTGACGCAGCTCAATTCGATCTGCCGCTGGGGCGCCAGCTGCTCAGGCAGCCGGACGCCTGGCCCAGCGTGCGCTGCAGCGCACCGCGCACCTGGCTGATCGCGCACCTGGCCGATCGGGCGGCGGTGGCGCAGGTGAGTGCGGCCTTGCCGGTGGCGTTCAGCGTCGGGGAGATCGACGTCTATCTAGCGACGGCGCGCGAATGCCCAGCTGCGGCTCAGCACGAAGGTGGCTGAGGCCACCAGCAGCAGCGTCAGCGCCAGCGTGGCGGGCGCGGGCCAGCCGAACCATTGCAGCAGGGTCGCAAACAGCAGCTCGTTGCCGGCGAAGCTGCTGCACGCCACCAGCGCAAAGCGGGGCAGGGCGCTCACCCAGTGCGCGCCGTGGTCGCCGAACGACCAGCGCCAGTGACCGATGAAGCTGACCGGAAAGGCCACACCAAAGCCGGCCGCGTTGGCCAGCAGCGGGTTGAGCACTTGCATTGCCAGCACCGCGACCAGCCAGTGCGTCAGCGCCGCGCTGACGCCCACCACCACGAAGCGCGCGATCTGCACATGAGCGGCGGTCGCGGCGGCGCGGCCAGGCGTGGCCTCGCTCATGCCTGCGGTTCCTGCGGCCGCAGCACTTCACGCACCACGTAGAGCGGGCGCTGCTTGCTCTCCTGGAAGATGCGCGACACATAGTTGCCCATGACGCCGAGGCAGATGAACTGCAGACCGCTCAGCAGCGACATCAGCACCACGACGGTGGTCCAGCCAGGCACCGCCACGTCGGTGATGAAGTGGTCGATCACGAACCAGATCGCCCCCAGCATCGACAGCGCGGCGCACATCAGCCCGAACCAGGTCACGGCGCGCAGCGGCAGGTCCGAAAACGAGGTGAAGCCGTCCACCGCCAGCGCGGTCAGCGCCGAGCGCGAAAAGTGGGTCTGACCCGCCAGGCGCGCGCTCGGCTGGTACGGCAGCAGCACGGTCGGGAAACCCGCCCAGGCGTACAGGCCTTTCATGAAGCGGGTGCGCTCGGGTAGCGCCAGCAAGGTATCGACGACACGGCGATCCAGCAGGCGGAAATCACCCGCATTGCGCGGCATCGGGAAACGCGAGCGCCGATTCACGACCCAGTAGAACAGCCGCGCCGAGGCTCGCTCCATCCAGCCGGAGGATTCGCGTTGCTCGATCACGCCCACCACCTGATCGGCGCCGCAGCGCCAGTGGCGCAGCATCTCCGGAATCAGCTCGATCGGGTGTTGGCCATCGGCATCCAGGATGGCCACCACATCACCACGGGTATGCGCCAAGCCGGCGGTGAGGGCGGCCTCCTTGCCGAAATTGCGCGACAGGCTGACCAGCACCACCGGCGCGTGAGCCTGCTCGGCACGCATGGCCGCCACGGTCTGATCGGTGCTGCCGTCATCGACCACCACGATCTCGTAAGCCTGCTGCAACTGCCGCATCAGCGCGCCGATGCGCTCGATCACCGCCGGCAGCGCCAGCGCTTCGTTGCGCGCCGGCAGCAGGAAACTCATCAGGCGCGGGGCGGCGCGCCCGGGCTGCACACCCAAGGTGCCAGGCGGTGCGTGCATCGTCGTGGGTTCAGCGGGCATGGTGTGGTCCTGAAGTGGGCGCGGTGGCGCAGGTGGCGCAATCCCTGAGGCTGCGATTCTTGGCTGATCGATATTGAACAAATTGCAAGGACATCGATTCCCGTGCAATCGACAATGGTACACGGCCGAGTATGCCGGGAATCTGCAATCAATTCAGCGTCGGGGGCGTTGCCGTCGGATCGCAGGCTTCGGGGGCAACGATCGACCAGTGCATGACCAGATTTCGTTTTTCATCCGACCCCGGCAACTCGAACGGGAACGAAGTGTGTTTCACCGCATGGGTTGGCGCTTCGATTTCAACATAAACCGCTCCGGCTTGCTGCAGTTGATGCATGTCGATCCAGGGTGAAAGCGCCGGCTGGTTGTTTTCGAGGACGGCTGGAAACTGCCCTGAATAAATGGAAATCATGCCGGCTTCAAATGAGGGGCCGACCACATAACGCAACGGGCAATTGGTGATGCTGTGCCAGTCGCGCACGACCGCCTGGGCAATTTCCCGGGCTGGATAAGACGGGTCGTGTCGGCCACCGCCGTGCGGGTGCAGGGTGGCCTGGGCATAGACCAGCATCGACATGGAATGTGTCACAAGCACGAGCCCAAACCAGCGTGCCAAGCCGATTCGCAACAGCTTGCGAAAGCGCCAACCCAGAATCAGCGGGAAAAACTGCATGGTCTGAAAGCCCCAGTGATCATGCAATTCGAGGCCGACCAGCAGGGCCGTAGACATGACCGCAGCCAAGGGAATCAAAAACAAGCCGAACAACCACGATTGGCGCGGTAGCAGCGGGTTTTCAGATGGATTCTCGGAATTGGCGGTCAGGGGCGCTTGGGGGCGGTACCGAAGCCACAGTGCGGCCAGTGCCATGCAAACAATGGCAGGGAAAAGCATTCTGACCTGAATCAGGCTGAAGCTGAGCATCGAGCGCAGGCGCGCCAGCAGTCCCGGGTGGACGTTTTCTTGCGAGGCATATTTCAAGGTGCTGAAATCGTGTGCCACGGCCCACAGCAGATGCGGCAGAAAAACCAAGGCGGCGGTCGTCGCCGCCAAGGCCAGGCCGCGCCGGTGCTCGGGCTTGCGCAAGGCCGAGCTGTGCCACAGCGAAAAAATAATGCCGAACAAAGGAATGACGGCTTGATATTTTGATAATAACGACAAGCCAGCCGCGATGCCTGCTGCCAGCCACCAGCCGAGATTTTTGCGAAGCACGGCGCGCATCACCAGCCAGACGGTCATGGCGACGAAAAATATCATGGTGGTGTTATGGTTCCACCACTCGGCTCGGAATGAATATTTGAAGTCCAAGCCCCACAGCAGCACCGCCAGGGCGGCGGTGGGCGTGCCAAATAACTTTCTTGCGATCAGGAAGGTGAAAATGGCGGTGCCGGCATTAAATAATGCACTGAGCACATAGGTCAGCCAGATCGAGGGGCCGAAGACATGAATCAAACCACTGAGCAGCCAGGTGGGTACTGGCGGGTGTTTGTAATAGCCCCATTCCAGGCTGTGCGCCCAAGCGTATTGCTCGAAATGATCACCCAGTTGCGCATGGCTGACGCTGGCGGCCATGGTGACCCAGGCAAATACCAGGCTGACCGCCAAGATGGGCGCCCATGAATATGAATTTGATGTGGTACCCAATGCACGAGTGATGGGCGCGCTGGCAGGGCTGGTCGGCATGAAACGTGACATCTGGGCAGATGCTCTCTGGCTCGCTGATTTTGCAGGTGCGACAGCGTGGCAAGCGCTGCCTTGATTGTATCAATGCAGCGGTGGGTGATTGAGACCATCCATCCACGGGCCATGCAGTTCGTCTGATTGACCACCGTCAATGTAGTGGCTGGGAGGCGGTGCCACGATGAAACCGTCAAGACAGCCAAAGAGAACGATGATGGATCCGATTCTGGACACCCCGCAATGCGACACGCTGCGTGCGGTGCTGCTGGCTCGCCGCGAGAGCCTGTTGGGCGGGTTGGCCTTGCGCCAGGGGGGGGTCTCACGTGCCCAGCATGCGCGCGACGTATTGCTGCAGGACGCCGATGACGCAGTGGCGCACGGTGCCGAGCGCGAAATCGATCTGGCCTTGACCGATCACGAGCGGCAGGAGCTGGCCGAAATCGGCGCGGCGCTGCAGCGCCTGGATGCGGGCGAGTACGGGCAGTGCCTCGACTGTGGTGCCGAAATCGGCTTCGATCGCTTGTGCGCTCTGCCGCAAGCCCAGCGTTGTGTGCCTTGCGAATCCGTGCGTGAGGCGCGTGCCGGCAAGGTGCGCCACGCGACCATGTAGGACGCGTTCCAGCGAACAACTCATCTTCATTTGCTCATCCGAGCGCCATTTCTCAACCTCAAGGAATACAAGCAATGACAACCTTCCATGCTGTGGTCTGGATCGATCATCAAAACGCCCAGGTGCTGCAATTCGACGAAGAGCATGTTCAGGCCCAGCGCGTCAAGGCGCATACCCATCACACGCGTCAGCACGGTCAGGATGAACGCCACGAGCGGGCTTATTACACCCAGGTGGTGCAGGCTCTGGCAGGGGTGCAGGAAATCCTGGTGGTCGGTCCAGGCACCGCTCGTGCCGATTTCAGAAAATACTGCGACGAGCACGCTTTGGCGGTCGCCGAAGCCATCGTCGATACCTTGGCCGTCGATCACCCGACCGAACCGCAACTGATCGCCTTGGCGCGCAAGTACTTCACCAAGTACGACCTGATGGCCGGCACGCCCACGCCGGTCTGACTTGGCGTGTGCTGCGGCTTGGCACCGACAGCTTGGGCAAGCGGAAGTGGCTCAGCGCTCTGACGGCAACGGCTGGGCCGCTTCGGCATTCGAGGCCGGTTGCGCCGCAGGGCCATCTGCTGCCACCGTGTCATCCACGACGATCCGGGGCGCAGACCAACGGTGCAGGATTTCAGCCAGATCTTCGACACCTTGGCGTTTCAGCGCTGAAAACAGCTTCACGCTGATGTCGGAGGCGTCGGTGCCGAGTTCACTCAGCACCGTCTGGGCTTCGCGCAGCGACTGCGCGGCTTCCTTGCGGTTCAACTTGTCGGCCTTGGTCAGCAGCACCAGCAGCTTGACCTGGCCGGTGGCGACCCGCTCAGCGACAAAGTCGAGCAGTTGGCGGTCGAGCGTGGTGAAGCCGTGGCGGGCATCGACCATCTGCACCACGCCGGTCAGGTTGCGCCGCACATCCAGATAGTCAGCCATTACCTGCTGCCAGCGCAGCTTGGCCGAGCGCGCCACCGCTGCGTAACCGTAGCCCGGCAGATCGGCCCAGAGCGCTTGCGGCGCATCTTTCGGACCCACTTCAAACAGGTTGATGTGCTGTGTACGGCCTGGAGTCTTGGATGCGAAGGCCAATTGTCGCTGTTGAGCAACAGTATTGATCGCCGTCGATTTGCCGGCGTTTGAACGGCCAACGAAGGCAATTTCAGGCAAATCGTGCCCGGGCAACTGATCCAGCTGGCTTGCGGTGGTCAAAAAGCGCGCTGTGTGGGCCCAGGCCAGTGCCGTGCGGGCAGTGGCAGAAGGGGCGGCGGTGCGGTTGTCAGGATGGCTGGTCATTCGGCATTGTAAAATCTTGTGGTTTTGGTCTGCCCTGCCTGCCTCATCATGAAATCTTCCGTCAAGTTGGTCCTTGCCCTGCTCGCAGCTGCCTCTGTGGTCCTGCCCGTAGCTGCCTCGGAATCTCATCCGGCGGCCAAGCCCGATCTGGCGCGGGGCCAGGAAATTTCGGCCCAGGTGTGCGGAGCTTGCCACGCAGCCGATGGTTCGCGTGGCATCCCCACCAACCCGATCCTGCAAGGTCAGCACCCTGAGTACCTCGCCAAGCAACTCACCGAGTTCAAGAGCGGCAAGCGTGACAACGCGATCATGAAGGGCATGGCCGGTACCCTGTCCGACGCCGACATCAAGAACGTCACCGCCTTCTACGCCAGCAAGGAAGCCAAGCCGGGCGCGGCCAAGAGCAAGGATCTGGTCGTGCTGGGCGAGAAAATCTATCGCGGTGGCATCGCCGATCGCAACATTCCCGCCTGCGCTGGCTGCCACAGCCCGACCGGCGCTGGCATCCCGGCCCAGTACCCGCGTCTGCGCGGCCAGCATGTCGACTACACCGAGTCGCAGCTGAAGAGCTTCCGCGACGGCGTGCGCAAGAACAGCCCGGTCATGACCGGCGTGGCCGCCAAGCTGAACGACCGCGAAATCAAGGCTGTGTCCGACTACATCTCGGGTCTCAACTGAGCATCGCATAGCGCTTCACGCCGCTGCCAGCGCCGAATAGGCGCATGGGTGTTGCGTGAGTCCAGAAAAGGCCGGTCCCAGACCGGCCTTTTTGATTTTTGTCTAGAACCGGCCGGTTCGTTTTCTTATCATCGCGCCCATGTCTGCTGCCCTTGCTGGTGTTGACGTCCGCGCCGGCTCAGGCTGGTGGCGCGACATGACCGAGTTGCTCGCGTCGATGCGTTTCGCGATCGCCCTGCTCACGCTGATCTGCATCGCCTCCGTCATCGGCACCGTAATCCAGCAGCATCAGGCGCCGGTCAACTACGTGAACCAGTTCGGGCCGTTCTGGGCCGAGGTGTTCGGCCAGCTTGGCCTTTACACGGTCTACAGCACGGCCTGGTTTCTGGTCATCCTGGCCTTCCTGGTCACCTCGACCAGCCTGTGCATTGCGCGCAACACGCCGAAGATCCTTGCCGACCTGAAGAACTCCAAGGAAAACGTGCGCGAAAGCTCGCTGGCCGCGTTCCACCACAAGGCGCGTGGCGAGCTGGCGGTGGATCGCGCGGCGGCGCTGGCGCAGGTGTCGGCGCTGCTGTCCGGCGGCGGCTGGAAAGCCAAGGCGCAGGTGCGCAGCAACGGCGTGATGGTCGCGGCGCGGCAAGGCGCGGCCAACAAGATCGGCTACCTGGCGGCGCATTCGGCCATCGTGCTGATCTGCATCGGCGGCCTGTTCGATGGCGATCTGGTGGTGCGCGCGCAAATGCTGCTGCTCGGCAAGAGCAGCTACCAGGGCGCCGGCTTGATCAAGGACGTCGCGCCCGAGCACCGCCTCTCGCCCGCCAACCCGACCTTTCGCGGCAACCTGTTCGTGCCCGAGGGGGCGGCGGCCGACACGGCGGTGATCAACCTGTCCGACGGCATCGTGCTGCAGGATCTGCCGTTCAGCATCGAGTTGAAGAAGTTCATCGTCGAGTACTACGACACCGGCATGCCCAAGCTGTTCGCCAGCGACATCGTCATCCACGACCGCGACGGCAAGACCACCGTGGCCAAGGTCAAGGTCAACGAGCCGGTGATCCACGACGGCATCGCGATCTACCAGTCCAGCTTTGATGACGGCGGCTCGCACCTCACGTTCAAGGCGCTGCCGTTCGGCCAGCCCGGCGCCGCTTTCGAGGTCAAGGGCGACGTCGGCAGCAGCACCACGCTGACGCACGGCCCGAGCGGCGCGCCGTTGCAGGTCGAATTCACCGGCCTGCGCGTCATCAACGTCGAGAACATGGGCGCTGAGCTGTCCGATACCAGCGGTGCCGACACGCTTTTGAAGCACATGGGTTCGGGCGCGCGTGGTCAGGCCGACAAGGCGCTGCGCAACGTCGGACCGTCGGTCAGCTACAAGCTGCGCGACGCCGCCGGCCAGGCGCGTGAGTACAGCAACTACATGGCGCCGGCGGAGGTCGATGGCCAGCGCCTGTTCCTGGTTGGCGTGCGCGACACGCCCGACCAGCCGTTCCGCTATCTGCGCATCCCGGCCGATGACCAGGGCGGCATGGATGACTTCCTGCATTTGCGCGCCGCGCTGGCTGACGCCAAGGAGCGGGCGCAAGCCGCCGCGCGTTACGCCAAGTCGGCCAGCCCGGCCGACAAGCCCGAAATGGTCGAGCCGATGCGGCTGTCGGCCGAGCGGGTACTGGCGCTGTTTGCCGGTACTGAGCCGGCCCGCAAGGGCCAGCCGGCCACGGCCGGCCTGAGCGGGTTGCAGGAGTTCATCGAAGCCAATGTGCCGGCGGCGGATCGCGAGCGCATGGCGCCGGCGCTGATCCGCATCCTGAACGGCACGCTGTTCGAGCTGCTCAACGAGCAGCGGGGGCGCGATGGCCACGCCGCACTGGCACCGTCCGAGCCGACCGAACGCTTCATGACGATGGCGGTGCTGTCGCTGTCCGACTCGTTTGCCTATCCGGCGCCGCTGCTGCTCGTGCTGACCGATTTCCAGCAGGTCCAGGCCAGCGTGTTCCAGCTGACCCGCGCGCCGGGCAAGACGCTGGTCTACCTGGGCTGCGGCTTCCTGATGCTGGGCGTGTTCGCGATGCTCTACATCCGCGAACGCCGCCTGTGGATCTGGCTCGAAGGCCCGGCCGACGCCAGTACCACGCTGGTGACGATGGCGCTGTCGGTGACGCGCCAGAACCTCGACACCGACCGTGATTTCGAGGCGCTGCGCCAGCAACTGCTGCCGTCGGTGGCTGAATCACCGGCCGCACCCTCCACCGTCGGAGGAGTCCGCCTCAACCCGTCCGCCAGCTGATTGCGATGAACACCACGACCACCACCTTGACTCTCGGGCGGCCGGCTTACTGGAGCCAGCACAGCCTGTTCGACTGGCTCTACGCCGTGCTGATCGGCGGCGGCGCCGTTTACGCCGCACGCAACTACGGCGCCTCGATGAACGGCTACGAGCAAGGCATCCTGCTCTGCGCGGTGCCGGCGCTGGTCTGGCTGGGCTGGTTCTGGGCACCGCTGCGCGTGCTCACGCTCGGCGCCGGCGCGGCCACGCTGATCGCCATTTCGCTCTACCTGCGCAGCACCGACAGCTTCGGCGCCGATCTGGCCGCCGCCGACAAGGTGTTCTGGCTCAAGTACCTGCTGTCCAGCCAGAGCGCGATCCTGTGGATGAGCACGCTGGTGTTCATGAGCACGCTGTTCTACTGGATCGGCTACTTCGCTGGCGGCGCGTCGGCCACGGCGCAGCGCATCGGCTCGACCCTGGCCTGGGGCGCCGTCTTCATGGCGCTGACCGGCACGCTGGTGCGCTGGTTCGAAAGCCACCAGATCGGCCCGGACATCGGCCACATCCCGGTCAGCAATCTGTACGAAGTGTTCGTGCTGTTCGCCTGGCTGACGACGCTGTTCTACCTGTACTACGAGCAGCAGTACCGCACCCGCTCGCTCGGCGCTTTCGTCATGCTGGTGGTCAGCGCGGCAGTCGGTTTCCTGCTCTGGTACACGGTGGCGCGTGGCGCCGACGAGATCCAGCCGCTGGTGCCCGCGCTGCAGAGCTGGTGGATGAAGATCCACGTGCCGGCCAACTTCATCGGCTACGGCACCTTCGCGCTGGCGGCGATGGTGTCGCTCGCGTATCTGGTCAAGGCCATGCCGGCCGCGACGCTCTGGAAAGGCCTGGTCGGCGCGCCGCTCGCGGTGCTGGTGCTGCTGAGTCTGTTCGCCGTCTTCGGCCACCTGGCGCCTGACACGATGGCGGCCGTCACCAAGTCGGCCCGGCTGCTGGGCGGCTGCGTGGCGATCTTCGCCTTCACGATCCTCACGCGCCAGGTCATCAACCGCCACACCCCGGCGCTCGATGTGCTCGACGACCTGATGTACAAGGCCATCGCGCTCGGCTTCGCCTTCTTCACCATCGCGACCATCCTGGGCGCCTTCTGGGCAGCGGAAGCCTGGGGCGGCTACTGGAGCTGGGATCCGAAGGAGACCTGGGCGCTGATCGTCTGGCTCAACTACGCCGCCTGGCTGCACATGCGGCTGATGAAGGGCCTGCGCGGCGCGCTGTCGGCCTGGTGGTCGCTGGCCGGCCTGCTGGTCACGACCTTTGCGTTTCTCGGCGTCAACATGTTCCTGTCCGGGCTGCATTCGTACGGGCAGCTGTGAGCTGGCTTCGGCGCGGCCGTCGATTCAGCCACCGGCGCGCTTGACCGTCAGCCCTTGCGCGCGCAGCCGCTCGATCAGCAGCTCGCAGTGGTCGCCCTGGATCTCGATCACGCCGTCCTTCACCGTGCCGCCGCTGCCGCAGGCGGCTTTCAGCGTCTTGGCCAGTTGCGTCAGCGCCGCCGCGTCGAGCGCCAAGCCCTTGATCAGCGTGACGCCCTTGCCGGCGCGGCCCTTGGTCTCGCGCGAGACACGCACCACGCCGTCCGAGGGCTTTTGCGCTGCGGCGGCCGCGACCGACTTGCACACGCACTGCGCCACCGGCTGGCGGCACTGCGGACACATGCGGCCGGTCTCGGTCGAATAGACCAGCCCACCGCCGGGCTTGCTGCTGTAGCTGTTTTTCATGGGCCGCTATTTTGCGCGGTGTGACGGCTACAGTGCGGTGCACCGGCCGACGCCCGACCTCAACTGCAAGGAGCAGCTTCATGGGAACAATGATCACTTATCAACGCCCTGACGGCCAAAGCGTGCCGGCCTATCTGGCCGAGCCGGCGCTTGCCGCTGGCGCACCGGGCCTGGTGGTGGTGCAGGAATGGTGGGGTCTGAACGAGCAGATCCGTGGCGTGGCGGACCGCTTTGCCGCCGCCGGCTACTGCGTGCTGGTGCCGGATCTGTACCGTGGCAAATCGACCCTCGAAGCCGCCGAAGCCGAGCACCTGATGACCGGCCTCGATTTCGGCGCCGCTGCCGGCCAGGACGTGCGCGGCGCGGTGCAGTTTCTGAAGGCGCGCGGCAGCACCAAGGTCGGTGTCACCGGTTTTTGCATGGGCGGCGCGCTGACGCTGCTGTCAGCGGTGTTTGTGCCGGAAGCGGATGCTGCCGCCGTCTGGTACGGCTACCCGCCGCTGGAGTACATCGACGCTAGCCGCATCAAGGCGCCGCTGCTGGCGCACTTCGCTACCGAAGACGCGTTCTTCCCGATCGCCAACGTCGATCTGCTGGAAGACAAGCTGCGCGCGGCCGGCGTGAACTTCGAGTTCCACCGCTACCAGGCGATGCACGCCTTTGCCAACGAAACCCAGGTTGATCCGCACCGGATTCCGGCCGCCAAGTTCAACCCCGAGGCGGCCGAACTGGCTTGGCGCCGCACCCTGGCGTTTTTCGGCCAGCACCTGCGCTGAAAGCTCAGCCCAGCCAGCTCACCGCCAGCCCGAGCAGCGCGCAGGCGCCCAGCAGCGGCAGCACGCCGACCTTGAAGCGGAACAGCGTCAGCGCCGCCGCCACGGTCATGACGGCCGAGACGGCGTCGAAGCGGCCGCCAAAGCCCTGCGGCCAGAGCACGTGCCAG
The DNA here is from genome assembly GCA_041083665.1 of Leptothrix sp. (in: b-proteobacteria). Classification (GTDB taxonomy): domain Bacteria; phylum Pseudomonadota; class Gammaproteobacteria; order Burkholderiales; family Burkholderiaceae_C; genus Sphaerotilus. The sequence goes on along the minus strand of JBFPGZ010000005.1, from coordinate 149,990 downwards.
GCGAAGAACAGCGCCAGGTTCAGGATCACGCCGACCACCGCCGCCGTGATGGCGCTGAGCGGCGCGGTGAAACCGAGCTTGCCGTGGGTGGCCTCGACCAGCGGGCCGCCCGCCAGGATGAAGACGAACGAGGGCAGGAAGGTGAAGAAGGTCGCTACTGTCGCGGCCAGCGCGCCGCCCATGAACAGCGCGTCCGGCCCGCAGACCTGCTTGAGCCAGCCGCCGACGAAGCCGACGAACGCCACCACCATGATCAGCGGCCCCGGCGTGGTTTCACCCAGCGCCAGGCCATCGATCATCTGCACCGCTGACAGCCACTGGTAGTGCTCGACCGCGCCCTGGTAGACGTAGGGCAGCACCGCGTAGGCGCCGCCGAAAGTCAGCAGCGCTGCCTTGGTGAAGAACCAGCCGATCTGCGTGAGCGTGCCCTGCGGGCCCTGGCTGGCCAGCAGCAGCACCATCGGCATCAGCCACAAGCCCAGCCCGATGCCGAGCACCCGCGCCAGCCGGCCGGGCGAGAAACGCGCGTGCGCTGGCGTCGGCGTGTCGTCGTCGATCAGCGCCGGGCCGTAACTCTGCCTGGCGCTGCCATGGCCGCTACCGAGCGCGAACACCTGCGGTGCGTGCCGGGCGCCGAAGTGGCCGATCAGCGCGGCCGCCACCACGATGGCCGGAAACGGCGTGTCGAAGGCGAAGATCGCCACGAACGCCGTCGCCGCGATGCCCCACATCCAGCGGTTCTTCAGCGCGCGGGTGCCGATGCGGTGCGCGGCGTGCAGCACCAGCGCCGTCACGGCGGGTTTCAGCCCGAAGAAGATGCCCGCCACCAGCGGCAGGTGGCCGAAGCGCAGGTAGATCCACGCCAGCGCGATCAGGATGAACAGCGAGGGCAGCACGAACAGCGCGCCCGCGACCACGCCGCCCCAGCTGCGGTGCATCAGCCAGCCGATGTAGGTGGCGAGCTGCTGCGCCTCCGGTCCCGGCAGCAGCATGCAGTAGTTGAGCGCGTGCAGGAAGCGCTGCTCGCTGATCCAGCGCCGCCGCTCGACCAGCTCGGTGTGCATCAGCGCGATCTGCCCGGCCGGCCCGCCAAAGCTGATGAAACCGAGCTTGAGCCAGAAGCGCAAGGCCTCCGCAAAACTGATCGCGGCGGGTGGTGTGGAGGGTCGGTCGGCTGGAGTAGACAAGTGGTGGCTCCCGGCGTGGCAGCGGCGGGCTGCAGCCCGAAGCTCGCCGCCAGCATGTGTGGTCGAGCGGGCATTTGACCATGAGGGTTCTGCCGCTTCCTGCTCAGGTCTTGCTGGTGCATTGAACATCCACCGAGCCGGCCACGCGGGATGCTCAGATGCGCGCCGTTCCGCGCCCGCGGATGGGTTATGCCTGGGGTAATTGCCAAGATTGGTCCATAGTATTTCTTCTTGCGACAAACCTGAACCATTGTTCACGAGATGTGACTTTATGCAGTAGATTCAGTCAGCATCAGCGCGCACAATAGTCCTTGTCATTACATCGCATGATGTTGTGACGGCTGTTCAACACCCGCACTTGTGCGGGTGTCTTTTTATTCAAGAATGCTGCTCAGCCTACTCGTCGGGATGCTGTATATCACAGTCGTTCCGAGGTTGGGCACCGTTGGCTTGATCTGGTGCAGGTAGGCCAGGAACCTTCACGACAGGTTTAGTAAATGCCATTTCATGTCTCAGCGCTCGGCATACGCCGTCGAGTCCTGGAAACATCGTGGCAGCTGTCAGTCCCATAAAAGCCAAGTCTTGAAGTGCTTCAGTGGCGCAACTGACCGGAATGTCGACTGCGTATAAAAACCGTTCGCCTAAGCGACGCTCGGTTGTCCGTAGCCACGCCCCCAAGTTGGCGATGTTGGTAACTAAGAAACGACCTTGCTGTGCTCGGAGTCTAGCGTTGTGCCGCGAGGAAATTGCAAGTGAAGCAACAAAAGGTCTTGGCCATGTGAGTACAACACTGGCTGGGGAAGTTTGATCAACAAACTGCCGACTCAATGCAAAAATTCTGACATGAGATTCTTCCTTCCGGTGAGCTGCATCCAAGGCATCTGAAAAGGCGAAGAATGCAGCTATATACGGGGACTGTGTCCAATCGAGCAAAGGTGTCGGAAGGCCGTGGTGTTGTGCTAGCCCTAAAACTATGGAATAGTCTGCGCCATCATTCATGTCTAAACGCAGACCAAGTTCAGCTTCGGCCTCACCGTGAAAGCGTGCCAAAGTATCTGAGCAATACCGCTCCAAGCGGTTTCTCCCTGTTCGGTGAAATGTCGTACTGAGTTCGAATTTGTTGCTTCCGTGCCCACGAAATAGCGACACGTCAAGTGTGGTGTGCACTTGTGCAGCCCAGTTCTTGAACTCTTGCCAACTAGACAAAACATCGGTTTCAAGGTCTGACTGTGGCTGTGTGGCATTAAAGGCTAGAGTGCCAGTTTTGTCATGGGTTTTCCATGTGCCAGTGTAGCCGCCATCGTTCGCCGGATTTAATAAAATTTCACTACTAGTTAAGGCCTGAATTTCAATCTGTTCGAGAGGTGGGTAGTGTAGACCTCCATTTGCTTGTGGCTTGAGCAAATTTCGAGGCTTGAGCTTTATAGTCTCCGTGCGCAGGTCTTCTGCAAACGCAAGGACTGCAAATGGAGGGTGATTGGTCGGAAAAATTGTGATCAAGAACTCGTGAGGTCTATCTTGATCAATGCAGAGCATGGCCTCCGATAGAGTCGCTAAGCCGGTCAACTCACCAAATTGCTGATAGATCACTATTTCTCCATTTGTGATGGCAGTAGGCATGCTAGCGCAAAGCCTGCAAATTTTGAACACGTGGGCGTACCGCTGTAGCTCTGTTATTGGCCAACCTCAGTATTAAATTTCAAAATTTCATCGGGCACCAAGAATAATCCCGTTTCCTCATCCTCACACATCAGATTCGCCACAACCCGCCGCGCCATCAGCTCCAGTGCCTGCTCGTCGCAGAGCAGGAGGCGCAGCCCAAAGGGCAACCACCACCTGACAGCCACTACCCCGATCGGCATGATTGGCCGCATCATGACCACCACCGGTTTCCAGACACCTGAGGAGTCTTGTCATGGCTGATCTGTTCGACAACCCGATGGGGCTGATGGGTTTCGAGTTCGTTGAATTCGCCTCGCCTACCCCGAATGTGCTGGAGCCGTTGTTCGAGTTGCTCGGCTTCAGCCTGGTCGCCAAGCACCGCTCGAAGGACGTGGTGTTGTACCGCCAGGGCGACATCAATTTCATCGTCAATCGCGAGCCCAAGAGCATCGCGGCCTACTTTGCCGCCGAGCATGGCCCGAGTGCCTGCGGGCTGGCGTTCCGGGTGCGCGACTCGCACAAGGCTTATTACCGCGCCCTTGAACTCGGCGCGCAGCCGGTCGAGATTCCGCCCGGGCCGATGGAGTTGCACCTGCCGGCCATCAAGGGCATCGGCGGCGCGCCGCTCTACCTGATCGACCGCTATGAGGACGGCAAATCGATCTACGACATCGACTTCGAATTTCTGGATGGTGTGCCGCGTCATCCGGTCGGGCATGGCTTCAGGCTGATCGACCACCTGACGCACAACGTCTACCGTGGCCGGATGGCGTTCTGGGGTTCGTTCTACGAGCGCATCTTCAACTTCCGCCAGATCCGCTACTTCGACATCCAGGGCGAATACACCGGCCTGACCTCGAAGGCGATGACGGCGCCGGATGGCCTGATCCGCATTCCGCTCAACGAGGAGTCGTCGAAGGGCACCGGCCAGATCGAGGAGTTCCTGATGAAGTTCAACGGCGAGGGCATCCAGCATGTCGCGCTGCTGACCGACGATCTGTGTGCCTCGATCGACCGCCTGCAGCTGGCCGGCGTGCCGCTGATGACGGCGCCCAACGAGGTCTACTACGAGCGGCTCGAACAGCGCCTGCCCGGCCACGGCGAGAACGTCGCCGAGTTGCAGACGCGCGGCATCCTGCTCGACGGCAGCACCGACGGCGGCCGGCCGCGCCTGCTGCTGCAGATCTTTTCCGAGACGCTGCTCGGCCCGGTGTTCTTCGAGTTCATCCAGCGCAAGGGCGACGACGGCTTCGGCGAAGGCAACTTCAAGGCGCTGTTCGAGTCGCTGGAGCGGGATCAGATCCGCCGTGGCGTGCTGGCACCATAGGCGAGCACAGCACGCTGCCGATGCCCGGCGGCGCATACCCGGGAGCACTCATGAAGGTTTGCATCGTTGGCGCCGGCGCGATCGGCGGCTTGATCGGCACGCGGCTGGCTGCGGCCGCCCAGGCGCAGGTGAGCGCGCTGGCGCGCGGCGCCACGCTGGCGGCGCTGCGCACGCACGGCTGGCGGCTGCAGCAGGGCGGCGAGCTGATCCAGGCGCCGGCCCACGCCTGCGAGCAGGCCGCCGAGCTGGGCGCGCAGGATCTGGTCATCATCGCCGTCAAGGGCCCGGCGCTGTCGGCGGTGGCGCAGAACATCGCGCCGTTGCTCGGGCCGGACACGATCGTGCTGCCGGCCATGAACGGCGTGCCGTGGTGGTTCGGCCAGGGCGTGGCGGCGCTGGATGACGCGCCGCTGCAAAGCGTCGATCCGGGTGGCCGCATCGCCGCAGCGATTGCCCTGCCGCGCGTGCTCGGCTGCGTGGTGCACGCCAGCACCTCGATGCCCGAACCGGGTCTGGTGCTGCACAAGATGGGCCAGACCCTGCTCATCGGCGAGCCGCAGGGCGGCGCTTCGGCGCGGGTGGCGCGGGTCGGCGCGCTGTTGCGCCAGGCCGGCTTTGACGTCACCGAGTCGGCCGACGTGCGCTACGAGATCTGGTACAAGCTCTGGGGCAATCTGACCATGAACCCGGTCTCGGCGCTGACCGGCGCGACGCTCGACCGTGTGCTGGCCGATCCGCTGGTGCGCGAGTTCTGCTCGGCGGCGATGCGCGAGGCCGCCGCGATTGGCGCACGCATCGGCTGCCAGGTGAGGCAAAGCCCGGAGGATCGGCATCAGATCACCGCCACGCTGGGTGCTTTCAAGAGCTCGATGCTGCAGGACGTCGAGGCCGGCCGGCCCATCGAGCTCGACAGCATCGTCGGCGCGGCGCGCGAGCTGGGCCAGCGCGTCGGGGTGGCAACGCCCAGCATCGACGCGCTGCTGGGCCTGACGCGGCTGTTCGGGCGCACGCACGGGCTCTATCCACCGGCCGCTGGCGCGGCTTGAGCTCAAGTGGGGCGGGCGCAGGTCGAAAAAACGGGCATCACGCGGTTTGCGTGTCGCGCCCGAGGTCGTCCACCATGCCCCATGTTCTACGCAATGCCCACGGGCAGATCTGCAGCGTGCACCGCGACGCTGTGTCTGGCGCCGAGTGGCTGCCCGCCGATGCCGCCGAGCTGCGCGGCTTCTGGAGCGGGTTCGAACCGCCTCTGACCAGCGCTGAAGGCATGCGTCCGCCGGAGATTCCAGGCGGGCTGGCCCAGGCCTTCACCGGCTTGGACGCCGGCTTCATCCGCGTGCTGGAAGATCTGGTCGATGTGCTGCTGGCGCGGCATCTGATCAACATCACCGATCTGCCGCTCGAAGCGCAGCACAAGCTGTTTGAGCGCAAGCATTTCCGCGAGCGTTTCCAGCGTCAGGCGCTGCAGCTGTTTGGCAGCGATCCACCTGCACCCGGCATGGGCGCCGCAGGTGCGCCGCCCATTTTGTTCGACTCACTGTAAGAATCCGGGCCATCGCAGCGACTCAAGCTGCATGGCCGTCACGATGAGCGGTGCATCGGCAGCTGCGATGCACGGCCACCCGAATCGAGTGACGGCGGCGACGCTACCGGAGCAAGTCGATGTCACGCCACCCTTTCCATTCATCCGAGCGCGGGTTTGTGCACCCGCTGGCCAGCGAGATCACCCCGCAGGCGCTGGTCGAAAACCGCCGCACTTGGCTGCAGCAAGCCCTGGCCGGCAGCGCCGCCACCGTGCTGAGCGGCTGGGCCGGCCGCGAGGCGCTGGCCGGCGTCACGCGGCCCGGCAAGCTGGCGGCGTTGCCCGGTGCGGCGTCCAGCGTGGCTGGCGCGCTGGTGATGGACCGTCCGACGCCCTATGTCGATGCCACCAGCTACAACAATTACTACGAGTTCGGCACCGACAAATCCGATCCGGCCCGCAACGCCGGCAAGCTGCAGACGCGGCCGTGGACGGTGGCGGTGGAAGGCGAGGTCAAGCGCCCGAAGGTCTACGACCTCGACGAACTGCTCAAGCTCGCGCCGATGGAAGAGCGCATCTACCGGCTGCGCTGCGTCGAGGGCTGGTCGATGGTGCTGCCGTGGGTCGGCTGGTCGCTGGCCGAGCTGATCCGCCGCGCCGAGCCGACCGGCAACGCCAAGTACGTCGAGTTCGTGACGCTGGCCGATCCGAAGCAGATGCCTTTCGTCGGCTCGAACGTGCTCGATTGGCCGTACGTCGAAGGGCTGCGGCTCGACGAGGCGCTGCATCCGCTCACGCTGCTGGCGTTCGGCATGTACGGCGAGGTGCTGCCGAACCAGAACGGCGCGCCGGTGCGGCTGGTGGTGCCGTGGAAGTACGGCTTCAAGAGCGCCAAGTCGATCGTCAAGATCCGTTTCGTCGAGAAGCAACCGCAGACCGCCTGGGTCAAGGCGGCGGCGCGCGAGTACGGTTTCTATTCGAACGTGAACCCGACCGTCGATCACCCGCGCTGGAGCCAGGCCACCGAGCGCCGCATCGGCGAGGACGGCCTGTTCGCCCGCAAGCGCCCGACGCTGCTGTTCAACGGCTACGAAGCGCAGGTCGGCCAGCTCTACGCCGGGCTGGATCTGAAGCGCAACTTCTGAGGGCGCAGCCGTGACGAGTTCATCTTCCGATCTGACCGCCGGCATGTCGGTTCCTGGCGTCCCGGTGCACGCGCCGGTTCGTCCTGCGCGGCGTGCGCCGGCTGGTTGGCGCCAGCGCATTGCGGCGCTGTGGCTGCATCCGGCCGCCAAGCCGCTGGTCTGGCTGGCCTGCCTGTTGCCGGCCGTGCTGCTGGTGGCCGGTGCCTTTGCCGACACGCTGGGTGCCAATCCGGCCGAGGCGCTGCTGCGCTCGACCGGCGCGTGGACACTGCGCATGCTCTGCCTGGTGCTGGCGGTCACGCCGCTGCGGCGCTGGCTGGGTTGGCCAGGGCTGGCCAAGTTCCGCCGCATGCTCGGGCTGTACGTGTTCTTCTACGCCGTGCTGCACGTGCTGGCCTACTCGTGGCTGGACATGGGCTTCGATCTGGCCGCCATCGTGCACGACATCCCGAAGCGGCCCTTCATCCTGGTTGGCTTTCTGGCTTTTGTCGGACTGCTGCCGCTGGCGGCAACCTCGTTCAATCGTGCAATCCGCACGCTGGGTGCGGCGCGCTGGCAACGCTTGCATCGGCTGGTGTACGTGATAGCTGGCTTGGCCGTGCTGCATTTCTTCTGGATGCGGGCCAGCAAGCACCGCTGGGGTGAAGTCCTCATCTATGCTGGGGTGATTGGCGTGCTGTTGCTGGCGCGTCTGATGCATCGCCTGAAGACCGCCCGCGCCGCCTGAGTTTCCATACCGGAACTTGCCGTGCCCGGCCTGTCGGTCAGGCAGGCGGTCGAGCAGTTTGCAGGGGAACAAAACATGTCACCACGTCATGGCGTGACGCAAATAGTCGGTGCCGGCCAACCGTGCCATTCGCTTCTGGAGCCGGTTGAAGAACCATCAACCGGCAGTTGGCTGCATCGTGCCGAGCAGGCGCTCTCGGCCGGTGACTGTGCGCAGTCGGCCGAGTTGTTCGTGACCGCAGCGCGTTGCTGTCTGGCCGGGCAGGATCCGGACGAAGCCGATTGGCATCTGCAGCGCGCGGCGCGCGCGCTCGATCGTGGCGCGGTGTCGGCGCGCAGCTTGACGCTGCGGTGCCTGGTGGCCGAACAGACCCTGCTACTGTCGCAGGGCTGGGCCGGCTCAGGTGAGCGGACTCAGGCGCGCCGGCAGGCTGAGCGGGCGCGTGATCTGGGTTTCGATGTGGTGCGGGCCGCTACGCAAATGGCCGATCTGGCCGCGCGAGTGGCACTGCTGCTGCGGGTGGCCGAGTTGCTCGAAGGACTCGGTGACCTGAGCGACGCGCAAGCGCTGCGGCTGCAGGCCTTTGGCCGGCTTGAGGCACCGCTGGCTGATGCGCGCCGCTGATATCGACCGTCCGCTGTCCCGCCACAGCGGTTTTGAAGACGCCCAGGCGCTGCTCACCGGCACCTTGCTGATCTCGCTGGCGGTGCTGATGTACCGCCACGCCGGCCTGCTCTCGGGCGGCACGGCCGGGCTGGCCTTCCTGGGTCATTACGCCAGCGGCTGGCGCTTCGGCACATTGTTCTTCCTGATCAACCTGCCGTTCTACTGGCTGGCCTGGCGCCGCATGGGCGCTGCGTTCACGCTCAAGACCTTTGTCGCCGTGCTGCTGCTGTCGCTGCAGACCGAATGGCTGCCGCAGTGGCTCAGCTTCCAGACCCTGCAGCCGCTCTACGCCGCCGTGATGGGCGGCATGCTGATGGGCACCGGCTTTCTGATCCTGTTCCGGCATCGCGCCAGCCTGGGCGGCGTCGGCATCCTGGCGCTGGTGCTGCAGGAACAGCGCGGCTGGCGCGCCGGCCATGTGCAGATGGCGGTCGATTGCATCATCGTCGCGGCGGCGTTCTGGCTGGTCGAGCCGCCCCGGGTGCTGCTGAGCATCCTCGGTGCGGTGGCGCTCAACATGGTGCTGGCGATCAACCACCGGCCGGGGCGCTACATCGCGCAGTGACGGATCCGTGCTGCCAGGTTCAGAATCAGCGCACGGCCGGCCTCGGCCGCTGGTGGTGATGGAACGGAGGCGTCATGAAAACGTTCAGATCGGATCTGGGCTGGCTGGCCGGTGTGGTCGGCTTGCTGCTCGCTTGTGCTGCTTCGTGGGCCTCGGCCCAGGAGCTGGTCGCTGATTTTTCGGCGGCCCCGCCGAGCGGGGCCTACGCGTTTGCGAGTCGCAGCCCCAAGTCGTTTCCGGAGCTGCTTGATCCGGCCGGGCCGGGCGACAAGGTCAACATCGTCGGCCATCTGTTTCTGCCGCCCGGCCAGGCCGCCGCCAAGCTGCCCGCCGTGCTGCTGATGCACGGCTCGGGCGGCATCTACAACGCCATGCTCGACTACTGGCCGAAGCAGTTCAACGCTGCCGGCTACGCGGTGCTGGCGGTCGATTCCTTCGGGCCGCGCGGTGTGCAGAGCACCGCCGAGGACCAGTCGCAGGTGCCGTTTGCCGCCGACGTGGCGGACGCCTTCGCGGCGCTGCGGCTGCTGGCCAGCCATCCGCGCATCGACACCGGGCGCATCGCCATCATGGGGTTCTCGCGTGGCGGCATCACGACCTGGCGCACGGCAGTCGAGCGGGTCATCGCCGCGCAACGGCTGCCGGGTGGGTTGCGCTTTGCCGCGCATGTGCCGGTCTATTCGGGCGGCTGCGTTGGCGGGTTCCGGCTCGCCGTCAAACCGGGCGTGTTTTCCAAGGCGCCGATGCTCTGGCTGCACGGCGACGCCGACGACTATGCCCTGATGGCGCCTTGCCAGGACTATGCCGAGCGCATCGGCCAGGCCGGCACGCCGGTGCAATTCGTCGTGATTCCGGGCGCGCGGCACAAGTTCGACAGCGATGACTTGCGGCTGCACTTTGTGCGCGGTGCGCAGCGCACGCTGGAGGGCTGCCCGCTCGAACTCGATGTCGAGACCTTGGCGACCTACGACCGCTTCACCGGCCAGCGCCTGCCCCGCGAGGCGGTCCAGGCGGCGGCGAAACAGTCCTGCAGCGCGCTCGGTGCCAGCGTCCAGGGCGATCGTGCGGCCCGTGACAAGGCGGCCCAGGCGGTGCTCGGCTTTCTCGGCCAGGTCTTCACGCGCTGATCACGGCGGCGGGTCGGCGGCGATTCGGCGCGCCAGCTCATCGCGCTTGCCCGGCGCCGCCACATCGCCGTTGCGCGCGGCGATGTCGTACCAGTAGTGCGCCAGGCGCAGGTCGATCTCGATGCCTTCGCCTTTTTCGTACATCGAGGCCAGCAGGTATTGCGCGCCGACATCGCCGGCCTTGGCCGCTTCGCGGTACCAGTGCAGCGCCTGCGCAGCGTCGTGCGGCACGCCCCGGCCAAGGTAGTAGCCGGTGCCGATCGCGACTTGACCATCGACGCTGCCGGATGCAGCCGCCTGCCGGTACCAGTTCATCGCGCGCGGCAGATCCGGTCGGGTGTAGCGGCCGGATTCATAGAGCTCACCCAGCGCGTATTGCGCGGTGACGAAACCACCCGCCGCAGCCTGCTCCAGATGCCGGACTGCGCGGTCGAGCCGGGCGCCGGGCAGTTCGTGGTTCAGGTCCATCACCGCCAGGTTGTAGTGCGCGGCGGCCAGCCCGCCGCGCGCCAGGCGCTCGAAGGCGAGCCGGGCCTTGCGCAGCCGGCCCTGTTCATGGTCGTTGACGGCCTGCGCCAGTTGACGCTGCAGCGCAGGCGTCAGCGGCATCGCTGCAGATGCGGTGGCTGGGCGGTCGGTGTCGGTCTGCGCGGCGCTGCTTGTGCCAATCAGTCCGAGCACGGCGATCAACGCGAGCCGCAGCGCGGCGGTCGTGGCAAGTCGGGTGGCGTGCATGGCCGCGACGATAGCGTCTTGGATGCCGGCTGCACACCGTGCAACTCGCAAGGCCCGGCTGGCGCCAGGGTGGGCGTCAGAGCGCGAGCAGCTTGAGGTCGAAGACTCGCTCGATCAGCCAGATGCTGGCCAGCACGGCGATCAGGCCGGAGCCGCCGATCAGCACGCCGCGCTGATAGAGCTGGCTGCGCCGTGCCGCCCAGGCCAGCGGCAGGAACAGGCTGACCAGCGCCAGCTGGCCCAGCTCGACGCCGAGATTGAAACCGAGCAGCGAGGTCGCCAGGTTGGCGCCGTCCAGGCCCAGATCCTTCAGCGCGCTGGCAAAGCCGAAACCGTGCACCAGACCGAACACGAAGGTCATGCGCCAGCGCTGCTCGCGCAGCATCGGGCGGATGTTGTTCAGCGCGGCAAAGATGACGCTGGCGGCGATGATCGATTCCACCGCCCGCGACGGCGGATTGACCCAGTTCAGCACCGCCAGCGCCAGCGTGATCGAGTGCGCCAGCGTGAAAGCCGAGACCACCCGTACCACCTCGCACAGCACCGGGCCGAAGGTCGGCGCGTCCTGCCAGTGCCCGAGCTGGAGAAATGGTGCCAATGCTCGGCCGGCGCCGGGCTGCGCCAGTGGCAGGGCCAGCGCACCGACGCCGCCGCCGCTGCTGACTCCAGGTGCAGTCAGCGTGGGCGCCGGTGTGTCGTGCCGACGCATGAAGGTTGACAGCAGTTGCATGGTGCTGGTGTGGCCGCCACGCCTGCCGCCCGAGTCGAGCCGCTGCGCCGAGGGCTGGAGCAGCAGCACCGCTGGCAGCAGCAGCGCGAACAGGAACAGCACATGGTCGGTGCCGATCAGGATGTGATGGACGCCCTCGGCGATGAAGCCCGTCAGGCTGGCTGAGCGGGGTCCGGCTGCGCCGGGCTCGGCGATCACGAAGTGCTGCGCAGTGGCGCCAGCTGGATCGGCCGCCGGGCCGCTGTCCGGCTGCGGCACCAGCACGGCGGTCTGCAGCGTGCGGGCCGGGGCGTCGGGTGTTGCGCCGGCCTGGTCGATGCGCAGGATGCCGCGATGGGTCGGATCGCTGCCGGCAAAGAGCCGGTATTGCAGGTCGAGCGACTTGACCGGCGCGTCGCACTGCCAGCTGCGGGTCAGCACGGCGTAGGCGCCGTCGCTGTGCTGGTCGAGCTGCGCCGGGCCGGGCGGGCTGCTTCGGCAGGGCTGGCCATCGGCGCGCAGTTGCAGGCTGGCGTCGGCCAGCGCCTCGATCTGCGGCCAGCGGGTGCGCACTTCGGACCAGCGCAACTGGCCGTCGTCGTCCTGGTCGAGCGCCAGATCGCGGTCCAGGTCGCGCAGCGCGATGTCGAAGCGCTGCGTGATGCGGGCGGCGTCGACCACCAGCGTCAGATAGGCGTCGCTGGCCTTGTGGGCCTGCGCGGTGTTGGCGAGCAGGCCGGCCAGACACAGCGCGCCGAGCCGGCGCAGCAGAGCGGTGGTGGGCATGGCGTTCAGCTCCTGGCCAGTTTGGCGGTGGATGTGCCGGCGCTGGCTGGCGGGCCCAGCCGAGCGTCGCTCTGATGGTACTGGCGCAGGTGCTGCCAGACCGGTTCGGCGGCGTCGGGCTGGCCGGCCGCCAGCGCGGCGTCGTGCAGCAGGCGGGCATCGGCGGGTTCGCGCTGCTGGGCCCAGTTGGCGCGGGCCAGCGTCAGCGCGCCGGCGGTGTCGCCACGCAGCAGCAGGAAACGCGCTTCCTCGCGTCGATGGCTGTTGTCGCCACGGGCGTGGGCGGCGTCGAAGCGGGCCTGCAGCGTGGCGATGGTTGCCGCTGCAGCGGGATCGCGCTGGCGCTGTAGCGCGATGGCGCGGCGCAGCAGCAGCGCGTCGGCGAGCTGGGTCGGATCGCGCTCGGCAATCAGCGTCAGCACCTCGCCAGCGCGGTCGTGGTCGAGCAGCCAGTCGGCGTAAGCGGCGCGGCTGTAGGTGTCGGGCTGCAGGCGCAGCGCCTGCTGGAAATACTGTTCGGCGTGGGCGTCGCCCTGGCGCTCGGCCAGTTCGGCACGCACCAGCGCCAGCCAGCCGGCGGCGCCATCGGACTGCCGCGCCTCGGGCGCGTCAGCCAGCTCGGCCAGCGCGGCCACCGCCTCGGCGGCATGGCCCTGCAGGCTGGCGAGTTCGGCCAGGCAGACCTGGGCGCTCCAGCGCACGCCGGCGCCGAGCGCGGCGTAGCGCGGCTCGGCGAGCCGCTCGCAACCGCTGCTGGCTTGCGCCAGCCGGCCCAGCACCTGCAGCACCGAGGCGCGCGTCAGCTCGGCCTGGGCGCGCACGCCCAGCGGCACGCGCATCTCGGGCGCGGCCAGCAGCGCGTCCAGCTCGGCCAGCGCCGGCTCGAAGGCGTGCTGGCTCTGCCGGATCGTGGCGCGCAGCAGCCGCACCGGCGCCGGGGCGTCGGTTTGCGGCCACCAGGGTGTCAGGGCTGCCTGCGCCACGCCGAGTTCACGCGGATCGCCGTCGCGCCGGGCCCGCTCGATGGCGCGGCGTGCCAGCTGCAGCGCCAGGCCCAGATCGCCCGGTTGCTGCTGCAGCTGCGCGCGCCACTGACGCTCCTGGCGCGCTGCCGGACCGATCCGGCCCGGCAGCGTGGCGACGATCTCGTCGTCCGAAGCCGGCACCCGGGGCGCCGCCGAGGCGCTCAGGATGCCGCTGCCGAGCAGCACGCCGAGGGCAACCCGTCGCAGGCGTAAAGACAGATTCATGGCGAAGGCCCTCGGGTGGTGCTTCAGAGCGCGACTGGCTCGTCCGATTCGCTGCTCGGTGCGGTGGCCGTGAGCAGATCGACCGGCTCGGTGTTGTCGCTCGCGTTCAACCCGTTGGTGTAGCGGGTGAAGGAGGCCGAGTCGGCCAGCGCCCAGCTCGGAATTTCCGCCGCCGTCACCGTGGGCGGCGGGTCGCCGGTGGTGGCGCTGTCACCACTGCCCCCGCCGCCACCACCACCGCCGCAGCCGCTGAACAGCGCCGCCACACCCAAGATCAGAAAGAGAGGCCGTTTTTTCATGATCAGCTCCACCCGGTTCACTTGGTTCCGCCGATCGGCGTGTAGAGGTACGGGAAGTTCGGCAGCAGCGGCGCCACGGCCTGGTCGACCGCGTCATGCAGCTTGAAGCTGGTGGCGCCGAGCGGCACCGCCGACGGCTTGCACGCTGCGCCGAAGCCGAAGGCGTTGCTGTCGCCGTTGGCCATGCACAGACCACCCATCACCGCGACCAGCGAGATATCGACCACGTCGTCCTTGGGCCGCCGGCCGTTCGGGAAGCCGGCGTTGTCGTTGCCGCCGGCCAGCACGTTGCCGACGATGCCGAGCCGGTTCTGCTGCGCGAACGGCACCGGCGCGATCGCGGTGTTGAGGCGCAGCATTTCAGAGGCCACCACATGGGCGGGCTGATTCACACCCTGGATGCCCGTCAGGAATGTCGTGACCAGATCGGTGCGCGGGTAGTTGGTCGGTGCGGTGCCCGGCAGGTTCAGCGCGATCTCGATCAGCTTGGGCAGCGTCGGGTTGGTGACGTAGGTGGCGAACTGGCCGTCGTCCTTCGGCTTGGAGGCGTTGAACTTGTCCTTGTCCTTCAGGCCGATCACCACCTCGTTGACCAGCGGCATGCCGAGCCGCGAGACCTGGGTCCAGGCGCCGCCGGCCTTCTCGCTCATGTGATGGCCGGACTCGGGTTTGCCGTTCAGCATGCGCGCCTGGCGCAGGCTGGCGGTGGTCCAGCCGCCGATGACCGGCTCGTTGCCAGCGGTCAGGCAGGATCGGTGCACCTCCAGCGCCAGCGTGGTGACGTTCTTGTCGTCGAGCTGGTTGGGCACGGCGTTGATCAGGCTCGGGTCGGCGAGCACCGCCACCGGCGCATTGACCAGGTCGAAGATCGTGCCCAGATTCACCGCGAACGGATCCTTGCGCTGGCCGACGAACAGCTTGCCGGGCTGGTCGCAGCCGGGGATGTTGACGCTGTAGATGTGCTTGGCGGCGTAGCCGGCGTAGTCGGGAATGGTCTTGACGCCGATGTTGTCGACCGGCTTGTCGAAGCTGCTGGCGCCGTTGGCGGCATTGGTGAGCTGGCCACCATGGCCCTTGCGACGATCGCCACGCACCAGCGCGACGGTGAAGCTCTCATGCAGTTGCAGGTTCGGATCGTTGACGCTGCTGACGCTGCCGGCCTGGATGAGCGGAATGTTGACCTGCTGGCCGCCGACCGGCAGGTTGACGCCGCCGCCGGCCAGGCTGTTCGTGAAGCGGAACTGGAAGCTCAGATCCTCGACCGCGTCACCGTTGTTGTCGATGTGGATCTCGTAGAGCGCGTTCGGATCCATCGAGAAGTAATTCGGGCCGCCGTACGGATCCTGCAGCGGCTGGTAGTTGGCGATCAGCGTCACGTAGTCGCTGCGGCCCGGCTCGTAGCTGCGGAACATGTAGAAGTCGGAGGCATCGACCTTGGGCGCGCTGGTGATGAACGGTGCTTCGCGGTGGCTGGACGCCAGGCCGACCGCCGAGATCAGGCTGAGGGCGGCCGCAGCCAGGGCGTGTCGTGGCAGCGACGGAACAAGCTTCAACATGATATTTCTCCGGGTAGAAACGAGGCCGCTCGGCACAGGCGGGCGACGACGCGGGGTCTGGCGGGTGGTCAGATGGATGGCCGGGCCGCCTGAACTGTTCTACGCAGACGCGCTTGTTTTGGATGCAACGTGGATCGCCAAGACCATGCTGCGGAGGTGGAAGAGCCGGCGGGCAACTCGATCGGCCGTTTTGATGCAGAGTCCGATCTGGCGGTGCTCGGTGTCGATGCCGCCGGTGGCCCGGTGGGGTGCCGCAAGGGATGTGAAATGAAACAGGCCACTGATCAGGACGGCACGGCACCGGTGCGCTGGATGCCGCTGTCGGCCGACGCTGACGCGGCCGAGGACGACTGGTTCCGGCCCGATGAGCCGTCCGAGCTCGCCGCGCCTGAGGACGGCCAGGCGTGGCTGGCAGATTCCGGCGTGGCCTGTGGCGGCAGCGGCCTGGTCGCCAAGCTCAGTGCGACCGAGCTGGCCGAGTTGATCGAACGTGTCGTCGATCGTGACGAGGTGGCGCTGGCGGCGCTCTATGAGCAGACCTCCGGGCTGGTCTACGGCTTGGTGTTGCGCATCACCCAGCGTGTCGCGTTGGCTGAAGAAGTGGTCGAGGACACCTACTGGCAGGTCTGGCGCCAGGCGCCTCGGTTCGACATTGCGCGCGGCTCAGCGTTGGCCTGGTTGCTGGCGATGGCCCGCAGCCGTGCCATCGACGCGCTGCGCAGCCAGGCGCGCTTCGAGCATGACGAACTTGACGACGAATGCCCGGCCGACAGCGCCGAGCCTGCCACCCCGGCGCGGCAGGATCTGCTCGATGCCACCCGCGAGGGCGCACGGCTGCACCAGGCGCTCGCCGAGCTGGAAGCGCTGCCCCGCCAGTTGATCGCGCTGGCTTTTTTTCGCAATCTGACCCACGAGGAAATCGCGGCCCAGACCCACCTGGCACTGGGCACGGTCAAGTCGCACATCCGCCGAGCTCTGCTGCAGTTGCGGCAACAACTCGGTGGCGAGCGGTGCGGCATGTTCTCGACTTGATTGAATCGAACACCATCATGAGCCACGACGTTCTCCCTGCGCCGCAACCTGCCCCGGATGTGCTGGCAGACGAATCGGTCGCCCTGCTGCTGGGTGCCGCGACTGACTGGTGCGCCGCCGAGCCACCCAGCCAGCCGCAGTTGCGCGCCCGGCTCATGGCGCGTGTGGCACGCAGCGCTCGCGCCAGCACGGCCTTTGTCACCGTCCGGCGCAAGGACACCGCGTTCGAGTCGCTGGCGCCGGGGGTGCGGCGTCGGCGCCTCTATGCGGCGGCACCTGCCACCACGGTCTGGCGTCCCGGCCAACCGCACGCTGCCAGTCTGATCGAACTGGCGCCCGGCGCCTGCTGGCAGGCGGCGCTGGTCGGCCCGGCCCTGCAGCAGGACTGGCTGGTGCTGCGCGGCGTGGCGCAGCTGGATGATCTGCTGTTGCAGCAACATGACTACCAGGTCCGCCCGGCCGGCAGCGCGCTGCCGCTGGTCCGCAGCAGCGAGGGCGCGCTGCTCTATCTGCGCGAGGCCGACCCGGCCAGCATCACCGCGCCGGTCAATCTCGACTTGCCGCTGATCGCGCGTGCCGGCAGCGCGCGCTGGGACTCCTACGGCTCGCGTATTCGCCGCCGGATGCTCTGGCAGGCCGGTCAGCAGGGCGCCTTCCTGATCCACGCTCTGCCCGGTGCCAGCGTGCCGGGGCACCTGCATCACCACGACGAGGAGTGCCTGATGCTGGAAGGCGAGCTGTTCCTCGATGAGGTGCTGCTGCGCACCGGTGAATACCAGCTCGCTCCGGGAGGCTCCCACCACGACATCGGCGTCAGCACCGACACCGGTGTGCTGATCTATGCGCACGGCGACATCGACCTGGTGTTTCCCGGCTGATTCCGGCCCTGCAGGCGCTCAGGCCAGCGCCGCAGCCACGGCAGCGGTGTCGTAGATGCCGAGGAAGCGGCAGACCTTGCCGTCGCGGATCTCGGACAGATGGATCCACGGCGTCTCGTAGACGCGGTTGGTGCGGCGGTCGCGGGTGCGCTCGAAACCGACCACCGTGACATGGTCCGGGCCGGCAAAGAACTCGCGCGGCTCGAACAGCTGGATGTCCTCGGCTTCCATCACCTGGCCGAACCAGTGCTCCACTTCGGCCGGGCCGCGCGCCGGCTGGTTGTAGGCCATGCCGGGTGCGCCGATGAAGCGCCAGTCCACATCGGCACTCAGGCTGGCCAGCAGCGCCGGCATGTCACCACGGCCGAAGGCGGCATACATGTCCTGAACGATCGAAAGAGAAGTGCTCATGAGGTTCTCCTTGCTTGAGCGTGGAGCGGCCAGACTACTGCGGACCGCATACCTGTGTTGCCGGGCGGGCGGGTGCTTGGCTTAGGATGGCGGCCGATGACTCCAGCCTCGATTCAAGTGCTCCATTGCGGCCGTGTGCCCTACGAGCCGACCTACGCCGCGATGCGCGCCTTCAGCGACGCGCGCGATGCCGATACGCCTGACCAGCTCTGGCTGTGCGAGCACGACCCGGTCTACACGCAGGGTCTGGCCGGCAAGGCCGAGCATCTGCTCGCGCCGGATGGCATTCCGGTGGTGGCGACCAATCGCGGCGGCCAGGTCACCTACCACGGCCCCGGCCAGGTGGTGGCCTATCCGCTGGTGGACTTGAAGCGGCTCGGCATCTACGTCAAGGAATACGTCTACCGCATCGAGGAGGCGGCGATCCGCACCCTGATGGAGTTCGGCGTCACCGGCCACCGGGTCGGCGGCGCGCCGGGCATCTACGTGCGGCTGGATGATCCGTTCTCGCACGCGGCGCTCACCGGCCCGGCGGATCCGCGCGATCCGTTCCGGGGCCTGGGCAAGATCGCCGCGCTCGGCATCAAGGTCAGCAACCACCGCAGCTACCACGGCGTGGCGCTCAATGTGGCGATGGATCTGACGCCCTTCGAACGCATCAACCCTTGCGGCTATCCGGGGCTGCGCACGGTCGACTTGGCTACACTCGGCATCTCGGCCGACTGGAGCACGGCGGCCGACCGGCTGGCCCGTCAGCTGACCCGGCTGCTGAGCCCCTGACGTATCGGGGCCTCGGCCCGGCGCTCGCAGCCACCCGCACTCTCGCCCCACCTGCCCGCAGCACCCGCCCGTACCCCGGGCTCTGGACGCATCCATGTCGACCGACAACGTCACCCATACCGCGCAGACCGGCGCGAACTACGACCCGACCGCCAAGCAGAAGGCCGAGGCCAAGACCGCGCGCATCCCGATCAAGATCGTGCCGGCCGAAACCCTCAAGAAGCCCGACTGGATCCGCGTCAAGGCCGGCAGCCCGAGCACGCGCTTCTACGAGATCAAGCAGATCCTGCGCGAGCACAAGCTGCACACCGTCTGCGAGGAAGCCAGCTGCCCGAACATCGGTGAATGTTTTGGTGGCGGCACGGCGACCTTCATGATCATGGGCGACAAGTGCACCCGGCGCTGCCCGTTCTGCGACGTCGGCCACGGCCGCCCGGATCCGCTCGATGTCGATGAGCCGGCGAATCTGGCCAAGACCATCGCGGCGCTCAAACTCAAGTACGTCGTCATCACCAGCGTCGATCGCGACGATCTGCGCGACGGTGGCGCCGGCCATTACGTCGATTGCATCCGTCAGACCCGCGCAGCCTCGCCGGCTACGCGCATCGAGGTGCTGGTGCCCGACTTCCGTGGCCGGCTCGACAAGGCGCTCGACATTCTCAAGTCGGCCCCGCCCGACGTCATGAACCACAACATGGAAACCGTGCCGCGCCTGTACAAGGAAGCGCGCCCGGGCGCCGACTACCAGTTCAGCTTGACGCTGCTCAAGCGCTTCAAGCAAGAAGTGCCGAGCGTGCCGACCAAGAGCGGCTTGATGGTCGGCCTGGGCGAGACCGACGAGGAAATCCTCGACGTCATGCGCGACATGCGCGCCCACGACATCGACATGCTGACCATCGGCCAGTATCTGGCGCCCTCCGGCCACCACCTGCCGGTGCGCCGCTACGTGCACCCGGACACCTTCAAGATGTTCGAGGCTGAAGCCTACAAGATGGGTTTCACGCACGCTGCGGTGGGCGCGATGGTGCGCTCCAGTTACCACGCCGACCAGCAAGCGTCCGGTGCCGGCGTGGCTGACGCGGTCTGAGGCTCGGCCGCGAGACCGTTCATGCCGATGTCACCGCTGCTCGCTGCCGCGCTTGAAGAGGCCCGCAGTCTGTCCGCCGGCCGGGCCTGGACTGCGCCCATCGAGCCGGCGCTGGCTGAGGCTGAGCGTCTGCTGCAGCTGGTGGCGACGCCGTGGCCGCAGCCCGAGCTGCGGGTCGAGCCGAGCGGCGCCATCGTGCTCGAATGGGACGCTGGCGAGCGCGGCTGGGTCGAGCTGACGGTGGATGGCAGCGGCCAGCTCAGCCACGGCGCGGTGATCGATGGCGACGAGTACGGTCAGGCGGAAGACTTCGCCGACCGGCTGCCCGACTGGGCGGCCGAGGTGCTGCGTCGGCTCTACGCGCGGCTGCAATAGGCGGGTGCGGCCGGTGCGCGGTCCGACGCCCGGTCAGACCGTTTCGGCCAGCAGCTTTGCCAGCAAGGCATCGAGCTGGGCGAAATCGGGTTCGCCGACGTAGCGCTTGACGATCTGGCCCTGCTTGTTCAGCACGAAGGTGGTCGGCGTCAGCTGCACCTTGCCGTAGCGTCTGGCGATCTCGCCGGTGTTGTCGATGACGACCGAAAACGGCAATTGGCGCGACTCGGCGTAGTTGATCACATAGGCCGGCGCGTCGTAGCTCATCGCCACCGCCAGGGTTTCCAGGCCGCGCGCCTTGAATTTCTGGTGGGTGGCGACCAGCTGGGGCATTTCCTTGACGCAGGTGGTGCAGCTGGTGGCCCAGAAGTTGACCAGCACCACCTTGCCGCGCAGCTCGGCCGAGCTGTGCTGGCTGCCGTCGAGCAAGGTGTAGTCGATCTGCGGCGCGGCGTCCGTGCTGCCGAGGCTGAGCACTGCGGCGGCGACCACTGCGACGGCGGCGGTCGCGGCCAGTCCGAGGCGCAAAAGCTTGTTCATGATGGAATGACGCGCGTCGCGTGGAAATCTGAACTCGGCGAGTTTATGTCAGGCCATCGCTTTGGCTTAGCATTCCCGCTTGGTCGCCCGCGTGCGGCCGCTATCCATCCAGCATCATGACCCAGTCTCTTTTTGTTCGCGGTTACGAAGTCGTGATCGGCTTCGAAACCCACGCCCAGCTCTCGACCCATTCGAAGATCTTCTCCGGCGCCTCGACCCAGTTCGGCGCCGAACCCAACACCCAGGCCTGCGCGGTCGATCTGGCGCTGCCGGGCTCGCTGCCGGTGATGAACCGTGGCGCGGTCGAGCGCGCCATCCAGTTCGGCCTGGCGGTCGGCGCCACCATCGCGCCGATGTCGATCTTCGCGCGCAAGAACTACTTCTACCCGGACCTGCCCAAGGGCTACCAGATCAGCCAGTACGAGATCCCGGTGGTGCAGGGCGGCGCGGTCGAGTTCTACGTCGATGGCGTGCTGCACCGCATCAACCTGACGCGTGCCCACCTTGAGGAAGACGCCGGCAAGTCGCTGCACGAAGATCATCACGGCATGACCGGCATCGACCTGAACCGGGCCGGCACGCCGTTGCTGGAGATCGTCACCGAGCCGGAGCTGCGCTCGGCCAAGCAGGCGGTCGAATACGCCAAGGCGCTGCACACGCTGGTGGTCTGGCTGGGTCTGTGCGACGGCAACATGCAGGAAGGCAGCTTCCGCTGCGACGCCAATGTGTCGGTGCGCCGTCCGGGGCAGCCCTTCGGCACCCGGCGCGAGATCAAGAACCTGAACAGTTTCCGCTTCCTGCAGCAGGCGATCGACTACGAGGTCAACTGGCAGATCGAGCAGATCGAGGACGGCTACGCCATCCAGCAAGCCACCGTGCTGTTCGACCCGGACACCGGCGAGACTCGCATGATGCGCACCAAGGAAGATGCGCACGACTACCGCTACTTCCCCGACCCCGATCTGCCGCCGCTGGTGATCGCGCCGGAATGGATCGAACAGATCGCTTCGTTGATGCCCGAGCTGCCTCAGGACAAGGCGAGACGGTACCGCGAGGAGGATGGGCTAACGGCCTACGACGCAGCGATGATGACCCAGAGTCTCGACTTTGCGAACTACTACGAGCAAGCCCGTGATACCTGCACACAGCCAAAATTGGTTGCCAATTGGATGATGAGCGAGGTCAGTAGACGGCTAAACGCCGAAGGGCGTGAGATAGCTGCGGCGTGGGTTAGGCCGAGCGCCTTAGCGGCAATCATTAGCCGAATTGTTGATGGCAAGATCAGCAATAGCGCTGCGCGACAAGTGTTTGATGAGCTCTGGAGAGACGCTCCATTTCCGGGTGGTAGCGCTTCTGGCGCGGACGCTGTCGATGCCGTCATCGAGGCCAAGGGCCTCAAGCAGATGAACGACAGCAGCGCCCTCGAAGCCATCCTCGACGCGGTGCTGGCGGCGAACCCGAAGTCGGTCGATGAATATCGCGCTGGCAAGGACAAGGCCTTCAACGCGCTGGTCGGTCAGGCCATGAAGGCGAGCAAGGGCAAGGCCAATCCGGCCCAGGTCAACGAGCTGCTGAAGAAAAAACTCGGTTGATGTGCGGCGGCAGTGGGCGTTCCGGTGGAGCCGGCGCCTGCTGCTGCGCTTTCAGCGCGCGCCGGTCGCGCTGCGACTTGAGGCCGCCGAAGCGGTGCCGGGTGCTGCACCCGCCCAGAGCTTTTTCAGGCGCGCCAGTTCTTCGTCATAGACGCTGTTGAGGCGTTGCAACTCGGCCTGGTGGTTCTGGATCAGGGAGCGCTGCGCATCAGCGCTGGCCTGGTTGGCGTCGTACTGCGACTTGAGCTGGCGCGGCAGCTCGCGGCCCTTGTAGAACTCGGCTTCGTTGTCGAGCTGGTAGCGATCACGTTGCAGATCGGCCAGCCGCGTCTGTGAGTTGCTCAGCAGCTTGCGTGCCGAAGCCAGAGCGGCTTCACGCGCGCTCACATGGTCGGCCTCGGTCGGGTAGCGCAGCAGCAGGTTGCGGTCCAGCCGCACCATGTCCTTGTGAGCCGAGTCTTCGGCCAGCTTGCGGCGCTGGGTTTCGTCGTAAGCGGCCCGCTCTTCGGCGGTCATGTTGGGGGGCAGCTTGCGGCGCACCGAGCCATCACGGTTCAGTTCGGCCTGTTCGCGATCCTGGCATTCCCGGATCGGTCGGTCGGAGGTGATGCGCCGGCCCTGCGAATCAATACAGGTGTAGATGCCCGTGCCGGGTTGGCTGCTCTGTGCCGATACCGACCCTACCAAAGCCGCGCTCAGCGCTGCGGCAGCCGCCCAGTGGCGGCGGTAAAGGATCGGTATCACCTGGCTCATGGATTCAGACTCCGTAACGGCTGCGGTAGGCCTCGACGCTGGGCAGGAACGCCGCCAGGGCCGGATCACTTTGTGATGCCAGATACTGCAACAAGTCACCCAGGGTGGCGATGGCGGCGACCTGCAGACCCAGCTCACGCTGGACAAACTGCACGGCAGAATGTGGCGCATCGACGCCTTTTTCGCTGGCCTTCTCCTGACGATCGAGCGCGATGGTCACGCCGCAGGGGGTGGCGCCGGCCGCCTGGATCATCGAAATCGACTCGCGCACCGAGGTGCCGGCCGAGATCACGTCGTCGATGATGAGCACGCGGCCACGCACCGGTGCCCCCACCAGCGTGCCGCCTTCGCCGTGGTCCTTGGCTTCCTTGCGGTTGTAGGCGTAGGGCACGTTGCGGCCCAGCCGGGCCAGTTCGATCGCCACGGCGGCGGCCAGCGTGATGCCTTTGTAGGCGGGGCCGAACAGCATGTCAAACTCGACACCCGAGGCGAGCAGTCGGCGTGCATAGAATTCCGCCAGGCGCCCGAGTTTGGCGCCGTCATCGAACAGACCGGCGTTGAAGAAATAAGGCGACAGGCGCCCGGCCTTGGTCTTGAATTCTCCGAAGCGCAGCACGCCGGCTTGCACCGCAAAGGCGACGAAGTCTTGTGCCAGCGGATCATGGGTCAAGGCGGCGGGTGTATTCGTATTCATATTGGAGCAGAGCACGTGCGTTTGGTGAGTTTGAATCTCAACGGCATTCGATCAGCAGCCACCAAAGGCTGGCTCGATTGGGTCGAGTCGATTGCGGCTGATTGTATGGGGGTACAGGAAGTCCGAGCCCAGGCCGCCGAAGTAACAGGGCGCTTCGATATTCTGGCCGGCATGCAGGGACATTTCCACTATGCCGAGAAGAAGGGTTATTCAGGCGTGGGCCTCTACAGCCGGGTCGAACCCAGCGAGGTGATCGCGGGTCTGGGGTCGGCTGAATTTGACGCTGAAGGCCGTTACGTCGAGATGCGTTATGACAAGCCTGGACGCAAGTTGTCGCTGATCAGTTGCTATTTCCCGAGTGGTTCCTCAAGTGAAGAGCGTCAAAAAGCGAAATTTCGATTTTTGGATGAAATCCACCCGCATCTGCAAGCGCTCAAGGCGGAGCGGGAATTCATACTCGTGGGCGACATCAACATCGCACATCGGGAAATCGATCTGAAAAATTGGAAGGGCAATCTGAAAAATAGCGGTTTCCTGCCCGAAGAACGAGCCTGGATGACCCGGCTGTTCGAGCAGGAAGGCCTGGTGGACGTGTTCCGCCGCATCAACCCGGCGCCTGAGCAATACACTTGGTGGAGTAACCGTGGCCAGGCGTGGGCTAAAAACGTGGGCTGGCGCATCGACTATCACTTGGCCACGCCAGGCGTCGCAGCGTTGGCACACAAAGTGCAGATCTACACCGCGCAGCGCTTTTCCGACCATGCACCGTTGATCATCGACTATGACCTCGATCTCTGACCCTTCTGCGACCGTGGCGGCGCGTGTTTCCTTCTGGGTCCGCCACCCGGGGCTGGCAGTGCTCGGGCTGACGCTCGTGCTGCTGCTCGGGCTGCTGATCTGGCCGATGCTGGCAACGAGCCGGCCGACCGAGCCAGATACGGCGGCACAACCAACCCTGCCGTGGCAGATCGAGACGTTGCCGCAGGGCGGCAGCCGCGTTTTCGGCCTCGAGCCAGGGCGCACGTCGCTGCAGACGCTGCAGACGCGCTGGGCCGATGAGCTGCAGATCGCCATGATGGCGGCCCGTGGCGAGACCGGTGCGCTTGAGGCGGCAGTGGACAACTTCCACGCTGGCTTTGTCACCGGCAAGCTCATCATCAGCATCGACACCGAGCCGGCCACGCTCGAGCGCTGGCGCCAGCGCTCGCCCAAGCGCGAGATCATCGAAGGCGGCACCGCGAGCATGCGGCTGCAATACGAGGATCTGGCGCAGGCGCTGCAGCTGCCGATCACGGGCCTGAGCTTCATCCCGTCGGCGCAGCTCGATGAGCAGATGGTGCGCGAGCGCTTCGGCGAGCCGGCCGCCAAGCACCAGACGGGCGCGCAGCAGCACTGGCTCTACCCGGAGCGCGGCCTGGCGATCACGATCGATCCGAATGGCCGTGAGCTGCTGCAGTACGTGGCACCGCGCGAATTCGAGCAGCGCCTGCGTCAGCCGCTGCTGGCTGCGGCGGCGTCGGCGGCTGCCGCCGTGAAGTGAGGGTGCTCAAGGCTCGGGTCGGGCGACAATGCCGTTGAATCCGAAGCTACCGTTGCCAGGCCATGTTGCGTTATCAGACCGTTCCCGTCACCCAGTTCCAGCAGAACTGTTCCATCGTCTGGTGCGACGAGACCCAAAGTGCCGCCGTCATCGACCCGGGCGGCGATCTGCCGCGCATCCAGGCGGCGGCGGCCAAGCTGGGCGTCAAGCTCGAACAGATCTGGCTGACGCACGCCCACATCGATCACGCTGGCGGCACCGGCACGCTGGCACGCACGCTCGGCCTGCCGATCATCGGCCCGCACGAGGGCGATCAGTACTGGATCGACGGCCTGGCGCAGCAGAGCATGATGTTCGGCTTTGCGCTGGCCGAGCCGTTCAAGCCGACCCGCTGGCTGCACGATGGCGACACGGTCACGGTCGGCCACAGCACCCTGACGGTGCGCCATTGCCCTGGTCACACACCTGGACACGTGGTGTTCCACAGCGCCGAGGCCAAGCGCTGCTTCGTCGGCGACGTGCTGTTTGCCGGCAGCATCGGCCGCACCGACTTCCCGGGCGGTGACCATGACACGCTGATCCGCAGCATCCGCGAGCGGCTCTGGCCGATGGGCAATGACACCATCTTCATCCCCGGCCATGGCCCGGAAAGCAGCTTTGGCGCCGAGCGACGCAGCAATCCGTTCGTGCACGACTGAACGGCGGCCTCAGGCGCCAGCTTTGGGCGGCCCGAAACGCTGATCCGGTTTGGCGGCGCGGCTGTAGAGCCCTTCGACCTTGGGCAAGTTGGCCTCGATGTCCTTGATGCGGTTGTCGCTGGACGGATGCGTCGAGAGAAACTGCAGCGGCGCGCCCTTGCTGGCCGCCATCATCTTTTGCCACAGGGTGATGCCGGCGCGCGGGTTGTAGCCGGCCCGTGCAGCCAGTTCCATGCCGACCAGATCAGCTTCTGACTCGTTTTCGCGGCTGAATTCCAAGTTCAGAAAATCGCCGCCTGCGCCAGCCAAAGTGCGCCCCAATTCGCCCCAGCCGAAGAATGCGGCAAGACCAGCGATGAAACCATTGGTGGCTTTTCGCTTGCCGATGCGCTCGCGGGCATGTTCGCGCAGCGCATGGGCCATTTCGTGGCCCATGATCATGGCGACCTCGTCATCGCTGAGCTGCAGCTGCGCCAGGATGCCTTGATAGAAGGCGATCTTGCCGCCCGGCATGCAGAAGGCGTTCAGTTCCTGGGCGCCGATCAGGTTGACCTCCCACTTCCAGTCGCGGGCCCGGCTGTTCCATTCGTAGGTGTAGGGAATGATGCGCCTGGCAATCGCACGCAGGCGGATCACCTGCGGATGGTTGGCGCCGGCCAGCGCGCCCTTGCTGCTGGCTTCGTGGCTCAGTTGCAGGTATTGCTGCTGGGCGGACTGTTCAATCTGGGCGGCCGACGCCAGCTTGGTGAATGGGGAATTGCCGCCCACATCGACGCCTTCGCGTGCCAAGGCCGGCAGCGCGGCACAGGCACCAGCCCCAAGCAGCAGCTCGGTGAACAGGCGGCGCTGATGCAGCGGACAGCGGCAGCCCGCGCCGCCATGCAGCGTGATGCGGGTTTCGATCTGGGCATCGGTCACAAAATCGGGTCGGCTCATAAAGGCATGGGATCGCGGCAGCGAGTCGGGGTTCCGGACTCTGATGGCTTGATTCTAGGCAGAGCTGCGGGTATACAGCGCAGCTTGGGTCGCGCGACGCGCGGCCAGACACGCACCCTTGGAGGTGCCTCTCAAGAGGATGGGTATGAGCAAGAACATCGCTGTGAATCTGACCGCATTGGCGCTGCTGGGCCTGGTGCCTGCGGCGCAGGCGCAAAACGAGGTGGGTTTCCAGATTGCGCCGCGCGACTTCAGCACCGACAAGCAGGGCTCCTGGAGCCTGGGTTACGACCGCATGCTCGACCAGCAGGTCTCCGTCGGCTTCTCGGTCGGGTTGGCCGAGATCGCCGCGCCGATCGGCCGCAGCGAAAGTATCTCGGGCGCACTGCGCGCCACCCATTACCTGACGCCGCCCGACCCGGCCACGCCGCTGCAGCCCTACGTGGGCGCACAGATTGGCGGCGCCTGGCACACCGATCGTTCCGCCACCACCCTGGGTCTGTTCGGCGGCGCCCGCGTCGCGCTCTCGCCGACGATGGATCTGCGCACCGATCTCTACGTGGCGCACAAGACCACTACCGAAGAGCATTTCTTCAGCTCCAACGGCCAATCGGTCAGCCGCAACATCGCGGCGCTGCGCCTGGGCGTGAGCTTCCGTTATTGAGACTGGGGCGGCGCTTCGAGCGCCTGCACCTCGCGGCGTAGGCGCCACAGCAGCACGAGTGCCGGCAGCGCCGCAAAGGTCGCGACGATGAAGAACGCCGCCCAGCCGATCGCCTCGGCCAGCACGCCGGCCAGCGGTCCGACCCAGACCCGCCCGACCGACGCGAAGGCTGACAGCAGCGCGTACTGCGTCGCGGTGTAGCGCTGGCTGGTCAGGCTCATCAGGAAGGCGACAAAGGCGGCGGTGCCCATGCCGCTGGCGAGGTTCTCGCATGCGATCACCATCAGTAGGCCGCCGTCCACCGGCGTGGCCTGCGCCAGGTGCACAAACCCCCAGTCGAAGGCCGGAATCACCAGCCCCGGCATCAGGCCCTTGCCATGCACGGCCAGCCACCAGAAGCCCAGGTTGCTGGTCATCTGCAGCACGCCGAACAGCAGCAGCGCGCGCCACAGGCCCAAGCGCAGCATCAGCGCGCCGCCCAGCAGCGCGCCGCCGATCGTCAGCCACAGGCCGATCACCTTGTTGACCAGCCCGACCTCGGCCGGGCTGAACGCCATCGCCTTGAGCAGGAACGGCGTCATCAGCGAGCCGGCAAAGGCGTCGCCCAGCTTGTAGAGCACGATGAAAGCCAGAAACGCTGCCGCGCCTGGCTGGCGAAAGTAGTTGCCCAGGCCGCCGAGCAGCGTCTCGAACCTGGCGGCCTTGGCAGCCCAGCCGGCCAGTGGCAGCGTGAGCGTCATGCCGAGCACCAGCGCCAGCAGGTCGATCCACTTGGCTTGCAACGTCGCGGCGATGCGGCTGCCGGCAAAAAACGGCCCGAGCAGCGTCTGGGCGAGCGGATGGCCAAACCGATCCGTCAGCCAGACACCGACCGCAACCGCCGCGACCACCGCCGCAAAGCCGAGCAGGTCGTGGCGTGCCACGCTGACCGGTTGCGGCGCATGGCGCAGGCGCGGCAGCAACAGCGCGGAGAGCAGCGCCGCGCCGACCAGCAGCGCCGCCATCAGCCGGTAGACCTCGGGCCAGCTCCAGCCGCCGCCCTGGTGCGGATCGGTCCAGATCAGCGCCACGCCGCCGGACAGGATCATCGCCAGCCGGTAGCCCAGCACGTTGAGCGACGAACCCAGGCCGCGCTCGGGCGCCGGCAGCAGGTCGGTGCGGTAGGCGTCGATCACCACGTCCTGCGAGGCCGACAGCAGTGCCACCAGCACCGCCAGCAGCGCGAAGCCGCGTGTGTCGGCGCTCGGCGAGGTGGCCGCCATCAGCCACAGCGCGCCGGCCAGCGCCAGTTGCGTCAGCACCAGCCAGCCACGGCGTCGTCCCAGCCAGGGTGGCTCGAAGCGGTCCATCAGCGGTGCCCACAGGAACTTGAAGGTGTAGGGCAGGCCGACCAGGCTCAGGAAGCCGATGGTGGCGATGTCGATGCCCTCCAGGCTCAGCCAGGCCTGCATCGCCTGGCCGGTCAGCGCCAGCGGCAGGCCGGAGGCAAAGCCGAGCAGCGTCACCACCACCAGGCGCCAGAAGGCCTGCAGGCGCTCGTTGCCGCTGCGTGGCGGCAGCGCGGCCGGCGTGGCGTCAGCCGTGGTGGCGGGTCGGGAGGCGGTGGAGGCGGAAGCGGCGGGCATCAGCTGATTCTAGGCAGCTGGCCGGCGCAGACGGTCAGCGGCGGCGGGCATGGCAAGGCAGAACCTGGGGCCAAGCCCTGATCGCTGACAATGCGGGCATGCAAGGTTCTCTGCCATCTCCGCTGTTGCCAAGCTTTTCAGCCTTGGAGTTTCGCGCCGCGCTGGGGCGGTTCGCGACCGGCGTCACCATCGTCACGACGCGCGCGGCTGATGGTACCCCCGTGGGGCTGACGGCCAATTCGTTCAATTCGGTTTCGCTCGCGCCGCCGCTGGTGTTGTGGAGTCTGGCGCTGCGCGCCGGCACGCAACCAGTGTTTGCCGGCGCGAGCCACTACGCGATCCACATTTTGCGGTCCGACCAGCGCGAACTGGCCGAGCGCTTCGCAACCAAGGGCGCGGACCGCTTTGCCGGCTTGCCGGATCGATCAGGCATCGGCGGCGTGCCGCTGCTGGACGGCTGCGCGGCGGTGTTCGAGTGCCGCAATCGCAGTCGCCACGAAGAAGGCGACCACGTCATCTTTGTCGGTGAGGTCGAACACTGCAGCGTGCAGGCCGAGGCCCAGCCGCTGATCTTTCACGGCGGCCGCTTCTACACCGAGCTGCCGCTGTAGCGCGCCGTCTGAACGGCGCTGGCTTGTCGTCCTGGCGAGACAAAAGCCCGCGCATGCTGTGCGTCTGGCGTGAGCAAGTGTGCGGATCGGCACGAATTTCCAATTCCGAATCGATTTTGATTTTGGTCATGGGACGGGTGCGCTGCTAGCATCGGCGCGCCATGAACATCGCTCTGCGCCCTTCACGCCCCTCCCGCACTCTGGTGTGGCTGGTGCTGCTGTGCGCGTTTCTGTCGCTGCAAGCGCATGCCATGCACCGGATCGTTTCGGCTGGCATGAGCAACAGCGCCGGCATGGACATCTGCTACGGCATGGCCGATGGCAGTGACATGAGCAACTCGGCTGAGCCCGCCGCCGGAACCCAGCTGCAGCATGCCGCGCTGGACTGCTCCTGCGGCGGTTGTGCTGTCAGCCCGATGCTGCTGGCGCCGGCGCAACTGGCCGGCCTGATCCGGCTGGAGCAGTTTGGCCTGCCGGCTGAGCCGGACTTTTTCCTGGTGCGCCCGGCCCCACGCTGGCTGGCGCCCGACTCGCGCGCACCGCCGCAGATCTGACAGCAACTTTTTCGCCCTCTGTCCGGGTTGGCCGCGCGCGTCTGCGCCCGGCGCCCCGTTGCTGCTGAATCTGCGCCGCGTTGCGCCTGGCCTTGCCTGTCACGAATCCCACGAGGAATGACGGCTTTGCAGCCATGCCGACCTGGCGCCTGCTCAAGGTCTCGTCATGTTTGTCGCTTCTGTGCATTTCCGTCGTCACGCCATCGCTTCTGCCGCTCTGCTGGCGTTGTCGTCTTCCCTGGTCCAGGCCGGCAGTGCTGCCGGTGAGATTGAACTGCCCGCCGTGGTCATCACCGGCAGCAACCAGCCGCAGCAAGGTGGTTTGCCGCGCAACCTGCCGGCCAACAGCTCGGGCTACAGCGCCCGCGAGCTGCAGGAGCAGGTCAACGTCATCAATACCGAAGACATCGTCAAGTATTCGCCCGACACCATGACGCGCAAGCGTTATATCGGCGACCGCAACGCGATCATCGAAACCCGCACCGCCAGCGTCACGTCGAGCGCGCGCTCGCTGGTGTATGTGGATGGGTTTCTGCTTTCCAATCTGCTGGGCAACAGCTATTCGTACCCGGCGCGCTGGAACATGGTTTCGCCGGCCGAGATTCAGCGGGTCGATTTTTTCTTCGGGCCCTATTCAGCGGCTTTTCCAGGTAACTCGATCGGCACCACCGTGCTGATGACCACCCAGATGCCGAAGTCCTTCGAAGTGCATGCCAAGGCACAGGTTTTCAGCGAGAATTTCGAGCAATACAAAAATCACAGCACCTATCAGGGAAATAATGTCAATGCAACGGCTGGCAACAAATCGGGTGATCTGGGCTGGGTGATTGGTGTCAATCGACTGCAGAGCACTGGTCACCCGATGTCGTTTGTCACGCTTGATCCGAGCAAGGGCACCGTGGGCTCGGCTGGAACCGCCGTCAGCAACTACGCCGTTGATACCGATCCGAACGGTGCTCGCCGCATCATCATCGGTGAAACCAGCCAGGAGGAAACGACGCAGAAAAGTGCCAAGCTGAAACTGGCCTACGATCTGGGTGCCAGTCTGAAGATCAACTATCTGCTGGGGGTCTGGCAGAACGATTCCTACAATCACGCGACCAGTTATCTGCAGAATGCCGCCGGCAATCCGGTGAGCACCGGCACGGTCAATATTGAAGGCAAGAGCTACAGCATCCCGAGCAACAGCTTTGCAGAAAATGTCTGGAGCCAGACCCATGTCATGAATGCGCTCGGGCTCAAGTCCAATACCCGCACAGCATGGGATTGGGACGCCCAGCTCACCTCGTACCGGATCGTGCAGGACGAGCAGCACACCAGCCAGCCGCAGGGTGCAGCCAACAAGGCGGGTACGATCGCTGAAAATCCTTATGGTGATGGCTGGACCACGCTGGATGTGAAGGGTTATTGGCGCTCGGACTCCGAGAATCGCGGTCCGCGTGAGCACGAGGTGGCGTTTGGTTATCACGCCGATGCCTACAAGCTCGACAGCACGACCTATTACACCAACGCCACCGCTGGCAATGACAGCTGGCAAACAGCCCCATCGCTCGGTACGCCGGCCGCTTTGAAATCTGCCTCGGCCGGCAAGACCAGCACCCAAGCCCTGTTTGTGCAGGATGCCTGGCGCTTGCAGCCAGGCTGGAAATTCACGCCAGGTTTGCGCGCTGAAAAATGGCAGGCCACTGGTGGCCAGAATCACACGGCAACATCGACCGGCACCTACACCGATCGCAGCAAGAATTTCTTGTCACCCAAGCTGGCGCTTGAATACGATACCCAGGCCGACTGGCTGCTGAAAGCCTCGCTGGGCCGCGCCTATCGCACGCCGACTGTCAACGAGCTGTTCCAGTCGATCACGGTGGGCACCTCGATCAGCACTAACAATCCCGATCTGAAGCCTGAAAAAGCCACCAGCACCGAACTGACGGCCGAGCACGAACTGGATAACGGCAAGCTGCGTGTCTCGTTGTTCCTGGAAGATATGCGGGATGCCATCTATTCGCAAAAAACGGTGGTGGACAGTAACACGGTGACGGCTTATTCAAATATCGATCACGTTCGTACGCAGGGTCTGACGCTGGCGTATCAGCAGGCCGATGTCGGTGTGCACGGTTTTGATCTGACCGGCAGCCTGACCTACGCCCATGCCGTCACGCTGGCGGATGCGGCGGTGCCGGCGGCCGAAGGCAAGGTTTATCCGGGTGTGCCGAATTGGCGCGCCACGCTGGTCGGTACCTATCACCCGAACGAGCGCAGTTCGGTGTCATTGGCCGGACGTTATGCCGGCCGGCAGTACAACTCGCTGGATAACTCGGATGTGAATCCGAATACCTATGGCTCGAACAGCGAATTTCTGGTCATCGATACCCGCGTGACCTGGAAATTCAATAACACTGTCAAGGGCGCCTTTGGTGTCGATAATCTGTTCAACCGCAAGTACTACGCCTTCCACCCGATGCCGAACCGGACCTTGCATGCCGAGGTTGGCGTCGATTTCTGAAGCGTGAAACAGCGAGGTTGAGACGTTGCTGTTGCGGGGCTGGCCGATCGGCTGGCCCCGCGCCATTGTTGGGAGCACTTGATGGTTGATTTGGTTGCGAAATGGGTGCCTGGACTGTGTCGGCGCAGCGAGCCGAGTCGGGCATGGCGGATGGTCGCGGCCACGCTGCTGTACGCTGGCGCGCCGCTGGTGCAGGCGCAGCATGTGCACGGTGCTGGGCAAGCGGCGCCGGATGCTGCGGTGGCCGCCTCGGCTGCGTCACCGGCGGCATCGGCCAACCGCGTCGGCATGAGCGCCAAGCGGCGTCCGCAACTGGCGACCGGCCCGGCGTTTGCGCCGGATGGTCGGCTCTGGCTCGCGGCGATGGACGACAGCGGCCATCTGACGCTGCGCCAGTCGACTGACGCCGGCGCGCACTGGAGCGCTCCGCAAGTGCTCGACACGGCTGGCGACCAGATCGTCGCCGACGGTGAGCAGCGGCCCAAGCTGGCGTTCGGGCCGAAGGGCGCGGTGCTGATTGCCTACACCAAGCCGCTCGCCAAGCCCTACACCGGCGAGATCCGCCTGCTGCGCTCGGCCGATGGCGGCCAGACCTTTGCGCCGCCGGTCACGGTGCACAGCGACCGGCAGGTGATCACGCACCGCTTCGAGTCGATGGCCTTCGATGCCAAGGGCCGCCTGCATGTGGTCTGGATCGACAAGCGGGACGGCGAAGCTGCCGCTGCCGCGACCGGCAACGCCAAGGCCTATCGCGGCGCCGGCATCTACCACGCTGTCTCGGTGGATGGCGGCGCCAGCTTCGGCCCCGACCTGCGCCTGGCCGAGCACAGCTGCGAGTGCTGCCGTATTGCGTTGGCACCGACGCCGGACGGCGGCATGGCGGCCCTCTGGCGCCATGTGTTTGCCCCGAATCAGCGTGACCACGGCTTTGCCCGGCTCGACACCGACCGGACCGTTGAGCCGGTGCGCGCCACGCTGGACCACTGGGCCATTGACGCCTGCCCGCATCACGGCCCCGGCCTGGCGCCGGCTGCGGCGGGCGGCTACCACGCGGTCTGGTTCGGCGTGCGTGACGGCGTGCCGGCGGTGCGCTACGGCCGGTTGAATGCCGATGGCTCGCCGCAAGGCCAGGCCCAGCCGCTACCCGACGCGGCCGCCGAGCACGCCGATGTGATCAGCGCCGGCGCGCGCGTGGCGGTGGTCTGGCGCAGCTTTGATGGCCAGCTCACCCACCTGCGCGCCTGGTTGTCAGCCGACGACGGCCGCACCTTCCGTTTGCAGGAACTCGGCCAGAGCGCCGACGAGAACGATCACCCGCGTCTGGCCGGCCACGGCGAGGCGCTCTACGCCATCTGGCGCACCACCGCAGGAGTGCAAGTTGTCCCGTTGCAACCGTGAATCTGCCGGCCTGCCGGCCGCCGTGCGCCGCTATCTGACGGCGGCTGCCTTCGTGGTGCCGGCTGCGCTGCTGAGTGTGGCGCCGACGGTTGCCAGCGCCGCGCCGCGCGTGGTCGAGAGCTTTGACGCCGGCACCTGGGCCGGCTGGCAGCAGGGTCTGCGTCGCCCGGCCATCGTGGTGTTCACCACCACCGACTGCGCGCACTGCCCGGCGGCACTGGCCGAGATCGAGCGCCAGCGCCGCAGTCACACGCCGCGTGCCGAGCTGCTGGTGGTGGTGATGGACGGCGAGTCCGACGACGCCAGCTTGCTGCAGCAGGCGCATTACCGCAGCGCCGATCGGCTGCTCGCGTTCGACGGCCCGGCCAATCGCCTGCGCCACAGCGTCAATCCGGGCTGGATCGGCGTGACGCCCTATGTGGCGCTGCTCGCTGGCGCCGCCGAGCCCAAGTTCGTGATGGGTGTGCCCGACATGGCGGCCTGGGCCAGCTTCTACGCCAGCCGCTGAAAGCCCGAACGGGACGACTGCGGCTGGGTCACCTCAGGGGTGGATCGGCGGTGTCTCGGTCTTGGCGGTGCGGGTCAGCAAGCGCACCGGCGGAGTGGTGGCGGTGCAGGCCTTGTTGTTGACCAGCAGCTGCAGGGCCGGCGTGAGGGTCTTGAGCAGCTGGGTCGGCATCGCGCTGGTGAACTTGAACTTCTCGGCGTAGGGCTCCTGGGCGTAGACCATCATGGTGCCGAAGTAGCGCTCGCCGATCAGGAACGCAAAGGTGCCCGAGCGGCTGATCACCCGTGTCGAGACCATCTGGCCGCCCTTGTAGACCTCGTAGCGGTGGTCGCCAGTGCCGGTCTTGCCGCCGATCGGCACCGCTTTGCCGTCGCTGCCGATCAGGGTGCCTTTCAGGCGCCGCGCGGTGCCGTTGTCCACCACGTCGATGACGGCCTGGCGAATCCGCTGCGCCACTTCGGGCTGCAGCACGCGGTGCTGCCCTTCCGGCCGGTAGGTCATGAGGGTTTCGTAAGGCGTGTCGTGCGCAAACTGCAGCGAGCCGATCCGGGTCACCGGCAGGCGCATGCCGTCGTTGACGATGATGCCCATCAGCTCGGCCAGCGCCGCCGGCCGGTCGCCCGAAGCGCCGAGCGCGGTGGCGTAGGAAGGCGTCAGGCTGTCGAAGGCATAACCGAGCCGCTGCCAGCGCTGGTGGATCTGGCGGAAGGCGTCCTGCTCGACCAGGTTGAGGATGCGCACGTCTTGCGCGCCGTGGTGACCGGACTTGAACAGCCAGGCGTAGGCGTCCTGGCGCTGCACCGTGCTGGCGGCAACGACGTCATTCCAGTTGGCGGAGGGCGTCTGGCGCAGGTGCTCGACCAGCCACAGCTCCAGCGGATGGATCTTGGCGACGGTGGCGCGGTCGCGCAGCGACATGCGGGCCGGATCGAGCTGGCTGTGCAGGGTGCGCAGGGTTTTTTCAGGCCAGTTGGCGGTGGCTTTGCGCTGCGCCAGGAACTGCAGCAGTTGGTCGGCGCTGGCCTGCGGGTGCAGGCTCAGGTAGAGGCTCGCCATGCGCTTGGGATGCGCTTCGGTCTTGTCGAGCAGCAGCTCTTCGATCTGCTCCGGCGTCTTGCCGTGGTACTTGCGGTAGAAGCCCAGCAGGAAGGTGCGGCCCTCCTGATCGGCGAAGCGGCTCAGGTATTCCTGCCGGCGCGGATGCTCGGTGTCGGACAGCAGGGCCGCGCTCATGGCGGCGTCCTGGTGAATCACATGCTGCACCACATCGCGCATCAGGCGGATGAAGGGCAGGTTGACCGAGCGCCGCAGCGCTTCCTGCACCGTGACGATGCGGCCGTTGTCTTCCGGATCGAAGTTCTCGAAGGTGTGCCGGCCGCCGCCGGTGTAGAAGGCTTCGCCCGGGCTGGCCGAGTAGGTGCGCTGCATGGCGGCATCCAGCATGGCCGGCAGGCCCCGGTCCTTGGCGCCGACCAGATAGTCGCGTGCCCACATCCCGAGCGTGTCGTGGCGGCTGATGTCCTGGCTGGTCAGCTCCTTGGTACTCATGGCATTCCAGCGGCCGTGCAGTTCAGTGATCAGCTCCAGATAGGTGATGAGGGTGCGCAGCTTGGCGGTCGAGCCCAGGTCGAGCTTGGTGCCTTCGTTGAGGTCGAGCGGCTGATCCAGGTTGTCGGTCTGCACGCGCAGCAGATTGGTGCCTTCGCCGCGCTCGAACAGCGTGAAGCTCACCATCAGCTGGCTCGGGTCGTCGCCCGGCTGCAGCAGGTGCTCGCCATACAGGCCGGCAGCCTTGGCCGCCTCCGGGTCTTTCAGGCTGCGCAGCAGCAGGGTGGCGGTGTGCTGCACCTCGCTGTCGAGGCTGCTGTTGGCGGTCAGGTCGAGCCGGTCGAGGTCGTAGTTGCGTTGCACATCCAGCATGCCGGCCAGCTTGCCGCGCACCGTGTTGGCGGCCTTGCGGTCCACAAACGACACGTTCGCTTCGGCGGGCAGATTGGCTGGCATCTGCAGCTGCACCGCCAGGGCGGCATCGCGCAGTTCGGGCGGAATCACCCCGGCGCTGGCCATGATGCGCAGATGGCTGTCGGTCAGTTCGCCCAAGTCGGCGATGCCGTTGCGCAGGTAGTAGGACGGCCGGCGCTGCGCCACCATCAGCGCCAGTGCCTGCTTGAAGGCGGTGGCCTGCGGCACGATGAGCGCCTTCTTGAAGGCGCGTGACTCGGTTTGCCGATGATCGGCGGTGAGCGGCGAGTCACCGCCCAGCGGCATCTTCAGGAGCGCATTGACCTCGTCGAAGTCGCGCCCGAACCAGGCCCACAAGCCGTCGCCGATGCCGTTGACTTCGCCAAAGCCGGCCTTGGCAGCCAGCGGCACGGTGTTGAGATAGTCGAGCGCGATCTGCTGGCGCCGCGCCGTCGTGTCCTCGCCGTCGGCGTAGGAGCGCAGCGAGGCCGAGGCCATCTGGCGGAATTTGTCGCTGATCGATTCGGTGCGACCTTCGGGCGAATGGCGGTATTTTTCAATCTGGGTGGCCAGCGTGCTGCCGCCCGCCGGGCGGCCACCGACGCCGATCACGTGCCCGGCGCGCTCGATCACCGCCTTGCCGAGCCGGTCCCACTCCAGCGCCGGATTGCGGGTCGGATGCTCCTCGTTGAGCAGTTCGCGGTTTTCGATGAACAGCAGCGCATCGACCAGCAGGCGCGGCACCGCATCAAAGTGTTCGTAGACCCGGCCCGGGTAACGCGAGGAAAACAGCGGGTCGCCCCGGCAGTCATGCACGGCCAGGCCGGCCTGGGGTTTTTCGTGATAAGTGGCAAACAGGCCTTGATCGCTGAACGCCACCAACCGAGGCGACATGCGGGCCTGCTCGGTGACCTCGTAGCCTTGGGTGCCGAGCCGTTTGACCATGTCCGGCAGTTGCCGGTAACCCATGCGCTCGTCATACGGGCCGGCTTGCGGGAACCGGATCGACTCGCTCGGCCCCGGCTCGATGCCGAACCACAACTCGCTGGTGAGTTTGCCCAGTGCTGCGGCTTGCAGCCGGGAGGACTGCGCTTCATAAACCAGCACAAACGCTGCCAGCGAAACTGCAGCCACCGGTAGGCCGACGCGCAATGCGCGCCGCGACCGGTATTTCTGCGCAAACGAATCAACCATGGACACGGGTAACCTCGGCTCGAAAGTAGTGCCTGAAAAATACCCGAGAGCCCGTCACAGCACGCGTGATTCCTTGGCGCTTGCCGACAGACCGCCCGTGAATCCTCCACTGATTCCGAGTGCACCCCCGCGATCAAGGGGGTATATCAAGCCGTATTTTTGGGTGTTTCAAGATTTTTCATATCAGGAGGTGCGTGTCTTGTGATAGCGCGCATCACCACCTGCCCGGCTTGCGATTTGCAGGATCAATTGATGGCAAAGCAATACAGCAAGCCGCCGCCACCGACGCTCTTGAGCGCCTCCGAGCTGCAGCCAGGTGTCGCATGCGACGAGTTCCAGGAGATGGAGGCCGCGTCGTCGCGCAGGCCCAGGCGGTCGTGATGACCGACGATGGCCGAGCCTTCGCTGCTGCTGGTCCAGTTGTGGCAGGTCGTGTCGGTGTCGCCTGGCGTGGCTCGACCGTCGTAGCGTGAGCCGGTCAGGATGTCGTGGCTGTTGATCGGGTCGCCCCGACCGCTGACCAGCTGGCCTTTTTCGGTCAGGGCGCTCTGCTTGGTGAGCGTGTTGATGCCGTGCAACTCGTCCAGATCACGGGCGACCAGCATGCCTTTGGCGTTGTGCCACGGCCCGCGACCGATGCGGTCCCGCGCGTTGACGCCAGGCATGCCGCCCTCCGACGTGGTGCTCAGATAGGCATGCCAGGTTTTCCGGCCAGCACCGGCCGCCTCGGCGAGCGCCTGGCAATGCCGATCGGCCCCCGCCAGGCCGCCCAGATCGGCGCCATGACCTGGATTGCGACTGGTCACGAAGAAACTCATCCGGCTCTGCGGCGTGCTGGGCGGCATCGGCGTGCAGGCCGCCAGCAGCAGGGCGGCCATCGAGCCGTGCAGGAACAAGATAGTCGGTCGTTTCATGGCTGGTTTCCTCAAGATGTGGCTGATTCAGAGGCTACGGCCAAGCGGTGTTGATTCACAAGTGACGTAGGACATATCGGCGACCAATCCGGTTGTCAAAGCGTCCGGCGTTGGTATGCCGCCGCACAGACACGGCAGAATTTGACGGCAAAAATGAACTGTCAATGTCAACTGCGAAAGATTGGTCCATATGCTTTATACGCTCGCCATCATTCTGCTCGTCTTGTGGGTTTTGGGATTGGTCACGTCCTACACCATGGGAGGCTTCATCCATATTCTGCTGGTCATTGCGATCGTGGTATTTCTGGTCAATGTCATCAGCGGGCGCCGTCTCGGTTGAGCCTGACGGCGGGCTCGGCGGTCAAGCTTCCGAGCCCCGCGTGAATCACGCCTTCCTGGCCCATAGGCTGCACCAGCCTTCGGCGCTGATCTGGCCCTCCACCAATTCGCAAGTATTCGCGCCGGCCATGAAATGCAGGCATCGGCCACATTTCTGTTCGCCCTTTGGCTGCGCTCGATACTGGACGTTGACCTGTGGAATTTTCTTGGGTGCGGCCGGGTTTGTGTCGGTGGCGGGTGGATTGGCCGGTACGGGGCTGGTTGATGAATCGGCGCCTTGTTTGGCCTTGCAGCCTGAAAGTGCCATCGGTACCCACAAGCTGCAACCAGCCGCCAAGGCGCCGCGCAGCATGACCCTGCGCAGGGCGGGTTCTTCTTGCATGATTCATTCTCCTTCGGTGACGAATCATGCCAATGTGTCAGGCCCTGCGCTGTACGCCAGCGAACACAAATACAAACGGGGGCATTATTTCAATTGGCCGGAGTTGCGGCGGGCTGCGCAGGCTGACGCTGGGCAAACTCCATAAACCACGCCACGCAGTCTGCATTGAGCATCGCATCGCGCCGCAGCACAGTATCCGGGGCGGCGCCGAGCAATAGTTTCTTGACCGGCAGTTCCATTTTCTTGCCGGACAAGGTGCGCGGAATCGCCGGGGCCTGGACGATCTCGTCCGGCACATGGCGGGCCGAGAGCGTGCTGCGGATCAGCAGGCGGAGGCGCTCGGTCAGCGCGGTGTCCAGCGTCAGGCCTTCGCGTAGCACCACGAACAGCAGCATGCAGCTGGCGCGGCCCAGCACTTCCAGATCGACCACCAGGCTGTCTTGCACTTCGGGCAACGATTCCACCACCCGGTACAGCTCGGCGGTGCCCATGCGCACGCCGTGGCGGTTGATGGTTGCGTCGCTGCGGCCGTAGATGATGGCGCCGGTGGCACTGTGCGCGCCGTCTTGCGGATGCGGGATCAGGCGGATCCAGTCGCCGTGGCGCCAGACGGCGGGCTGGGTGGCGCTGACCGCATAGGTCTCGAAATAGCTCTCGCGGTAGCGGCTGCCGTCGGCGTCGCCCCAGAAATAGAGCGGCATCGATGGCATCGGCCGGGTGCAGACCAGCTCGCCGACCTGATCGATGAGCGGCGCGCCGTGGCCTTGCGCGTCGGGCTCGCTCCAGGCCTCGACGGCGGCACCCAGGCAGCGGCACTGCATTTCGCCCCGGTGCATCGCCAGTGCCGGGCTGCCGGCAATGAAGGCGCCGGCAAAGTCGGTGCCGCCCGACATCGGGCTGAGCCAGATCGGCGCGCCGTCGGCTTGCGGCAGCTGCTGCCAGATCCAGTCGTAGCACTCGTCGGCCAGCGGCGAGCCGGTCGAGCCGATGGCGCGCAGGCGCTGCAGCGGCGCGGGCTCATCCGGCCGGTCGGGCT
The DNA here is from genome assembly GCA_041083665.1 of Leptothrix sp. (in: b-proteobacteria). GTDB lineage: Bacteria > Pseudomonadota > Gammaproteobacteria > Burkholderiales > Burkholderiaceae_C > Sphaerotilus. The sequence continues at coordinate 109,721 of JBFPGZ010000005.1, read as the reverse complement.
GATCGGGCTGGCGCAGCGTGCCCAGATCGAGCCCGGCCTTGCGGCAGCTGGCGTAGAAGGCCGCGCCAGCGCCGAAGAAGGTCACGCCGGTCGCGGCGGCGACGCGCCACAGCGTGCTCCAGTCGGGGCTTTTGGCGCTGCCGGCCGGGTGGCCGTCGTAGAGGCAGATGGTGGTGCCGCCGAGCAGGGCGTTGGTCTGGCAGTTCCACATCACCCAGCCGGTGCTGGTGGACCAGAAGAAGCGCTCGCCGGGCCGTTCGGCGCTGGGCGCCAGGTCGTTGTGCAGCACGCCGAGCTTGAGCCCTTCCAGGATGATGCCGCCGTGGCCGTGCACGATCGGCTTGGGCAGGCCGGTGGTGCCGCTGGAATAGACGATCCAGAGCGGATGGTCGAACGGCAGCCATTCGGGCTCGAAGCCCTCGCCGTCGTCGGCCAGCAGCGCGCGCAGATCGTGCACCTGCGGCGGCTGGCGCTGCACCAGCACCACCTTGGCGTCGCCGCCGAGCGGGCCGGCGCAGTTGGTGGCGTCCAGATAGGGCCAGAACAGCACATGGCGCACGCTGCTCAGGCCCGTGATGATCTGGCCGACCTGCTGGCGCCGGTCCTGCATCGTGCCGCCGTGCACGGTGCCGTCGCAGCAGATCAGCACCTTCGGCTCGATCTGGCGGAAGCGGTCCAGCACCGCCACCGGGCCCATGTCGGGCGAGCAGATCGACCAGATCGCGCCCAGGCTGGCACAGGCCAGCAAGGCCACCGTCGCCATCGGCGTGTTGGGCAGGTAGGCGGCGACCCGGTCACCGCGCTGCACGCCCAGCTCGCGCAGGTTCACGGCCAGCGAGGCCACCTGCCGGCGCAGCTCGGGCCAGCTCAGCTGCATGGTCAGGTTCTGCGCGTGCAGCACCTCGTTGCGGAACAGCACCGCTGGCTGGCCGGCGGCGTGGGCGCTCTCGACGTGGCGCAGCACCTGGCGCGCGTAGTTGAGCTGCGTGCCCTCGAACCAGCGCGCGCCGGGCATGCGCTCTTCAGCCAGCACGCGGCCGCGTGGCGCGGGCGATTCGATCTCGAAGTAATCCCAGATCGAGCCCCAGAACGCTTCCAGATCCGTCACCGACCACTGCCAGAGCGCGTCGTAGCTGTCGAAGTGGAGGCCGCGCTGCTCGGTCAGCCAGTGCTGGTAGCGCGTCAGTTGCGGGGTGATCTGGGTCTGGGATGTCGTCATGGGTACTGCTGCCGTCCTGAAGCGGACGATTGTGCCGACCCTGCACCGGATGCGAGCTGACGTTTGTCTCTACAGTGGGGCTATTCAGGCATCCCCCGGAGACCCGCACCATGACCGCCCTTTCCACCACCAACCCGCTCAGCCGCCCGCGTGGCGTCGAACGCCTGGTTGTCGGCCAGGCCACCAGCGACGGCGCTGGCGTCAAGCTCACCCGCGTGCTGACGCACACGCTGCAAAAGCGCCTCGACCCCTTCCTGATGCTGGATGCCTTCGGCACCGACCGACCGGAGGACTACATCGGCGGTTTTCCCGACCACCCGCACCGTGGCTTCGAGACCGTCACCTACATGATCGACGGCCGCATGCGCCATCGCGACAGTGCCGGCCACGAAGGCTTGCTGACCAACGGCAGCGTGCAGTGGATGACCGCCGGGCGCGGCATCATCCACAGCGAACTGCCCGAGCAGGAAGAAGGCCGCATGGAAGGCTTCCAGCTCTGGCTGAACCTGCCGGGCGTCGACAAGATGGTGCCGGCCTGGTACCGCGACATCGCCAGCGCCGAGATCCCCGAAGCGCAGCTGCCCGGCGCCACCGTGCGCGTCATCGCCGGCAGCAGCCACGGTGTCAGCGGCGCCATGCAGCGCGAGCACACCGAGCCGCTCTACCTCGACATTCACCTGGCGCCGGGCGCCAGCTTCGAGCAGAGCCTGCCGGCCGGGCACAACGCCTTTGTCTACGTCTACCGGGGCGGGCTCGGCATTGCCGCCGCTGACAGCGTGACGGAGGTGCCGATCCAGCGCATGGCGATCCTGGCCAACCCGGCCGACAGTGACGGCGTGCGCCTGCAAGCCGGCCTTGAGCCGACCCGCGCGCTGCTGATCGCCGGTCGGCCACTGAATGAGCCGATCGCCCAGTACGGTCCCTTCGTCATGAACACCCAGGCCGAGATCCATCAGGCGGTGGAGGATTTCAGGGCCGGGCGGCTGGGCTGAGCTGGGCGGCAGCGCGCCCGGATCTGAAATGGCCCCGGTACGCACGTCTGATCCGACCTTCGGCGCCCGGCGCTGCTGGGCAGACTCAGGCGTCAAGTCTGGTGCCGGCCGCGTCGATATGCAGTGCAGCGGTCGGGCTGATTGATGTCAGCGCAGGCGTCCTGTTTGCGCGCCTGGTCCGCCCTGATACGGGAGTCTTCATGAAGCTGCTTGCCCTCCTCCTCACCAGCACCCTGGTGGGTGCCATGCCCTTGTCCGGCCTTGCCAAGGACGCCAACGCCAACAGGGAGGAAGCCCAGGCGATGGTCAAGAAGGGCGTGGCCTTCATCAAGGCCCACGGCATCGACAAGGGCTACGCGGAGATCTCCAACAAGCAGGGCCAGTTCGTCGACCGCGATCTCTATCTGGTCGTGTACGGCCTGGACGGCAAATGTCTGGCGCATGGCGCCAACGAGCGGCAGGTCGGCCGCGACCTGCTCGACCTGAAAGACATCGACGGCAAAGCGTTCGTGAAGGAGCGCATCGACCTGGCGCGTGCCAAACCCGCCGGTTTCTGGCAGGACTACAAGTTCACCAACCCGACCACCAAGAAGATCGAGCCCAAGCGGATGTACTGCGAGAAGCTCAATGAAACAGCAGTCTGTGGCGGCATCTATCAATAGGTCTGCGTCATCCCGGGTTGTGCCAAGGACCGAACCATGAAGCTGAAATACCAGTTGCTGATTGCCCCCAGCCTGACGACTCTGATCCTGCTGGCCGGGATGGCCATTTCGGCCGGGATCCTCTGGCACTTTCAGCAGAGTTCGCAGGCCTTCGACGATCGCGCCCAGGCCGATCAGGCCACGCTGACCGACGTCCAGGTCAGTCTGGGACGGCTGCACGCCCGGCTGTATCGCACGATGGTGATCATCGGCTCGATCGATCCGGCCAAGGTTCAGGTCGTGCGCGATCAGAGCCGCGTCACGGCGCAGGAGCTGGCCGGCAAGGTCGGTGTGGTGGTCCGCGACATGCACAGCCCCACCGCGCGCCAGGCGGCCGAGCGTTTCGCCACGCAGACCCCGCGTTATGTCAAGGCCGCCGATCAGGCGCTCGACATGGCGACCATGGACCCGAACACCGGGGTGGCGATGCTGCAGTCGGCCGATGCCGAATTCGAGACCATGAGCAGCGCGTTGTCCGATCTGGTCCGGCTGGCCGATGAGCTGCGCGATGCCCAGGTCGCCACCATCCACACCGAAGCAACCCGCGCCAGCGTCGGGCTGGGCCTGTTGGCCTTGCTGGCCGCCGCCGTGGCGATCGGACTGTCGTGGCGCCAGCAGACCCGCATCGTGCACGATCTGGAACTGGCCGCCGCTGCGGCGCGGCGCGTCGCGCAAGGTGATCTGAGCGATGTCGCCAGCACCAGCCGCGACGATGAAGTCGGCAACTTGCTGCGTGCCCAAGCCACCATGGTCACGCAACTGCAGTGCCTGGTGCAGCAGGTGCGTCAATCGGCCGATGTCATCCAGGCCGCCAGCGGTGAAGTCGCCAGCGGCAACACCGACCTGAGTCATCGCACCGAGCAGGCGGCCAGCAATCTGCAGCAGACCGCCTCATCGATGGAGCAGCTCACCGGCACGGTGCGCCAGAGCGCCGAGGCCGCCACCCAGGCCAATCAGCTGGCCTCATCGGCCTCGGCGGTGGCCAAGCGCGGTGGCACGGTGGTGGCGCAGGTGGTCAGCACCATGGACGAGATCAACACCAGCTCCAAGAAGATCGTCGAGATCATCAGCGTGATCGACGGCATCGCGTTCCAGACCAACATCCTGGCGCTCAACGCGGCGGTGGAAGCGGCTCGTGCCGGCGAGCAGGGGCGCGGCTTTGCGGTGGTCGCTGCCGAGGTGCGCAATCTGGCGCAGCGCAGCGCCAACGCCGCCCGCGAGATCAAGGCGCTCATCGGTGCCTCGGTCGATCGGGTCGAGACCGGCAGCCAGCTGGTGCAGGACGCCGGCAGCACCATGAACGAGATCGTCGCCTCGGTACAGCGCGTCAGCGCCATCATCAGCGAGATCACGGCCGCCGCCGCCGAACAGAGCCAGGGCATCGGCCAGGTCAACAGCGCGGTGACCCAGCTCGACCAGATGACGCAGCAGAACGCCGCGCTGGTCGAACAGAGCGCGGCGGCCGCCGACAGCCTGAACGAACATGCCCAGCGCCTGTCGGCCTCGGTGGCGGTGTTTCGTCTGCAGGCGTTGGCTTGATATCAGTAAAAACCCTAAGTAAATGCAACAATGCGCGCCATATCCACATCCTGAAAAGCCGGTACATGTATCCCCATGTGGTTCACCTGTCGATGTCGGCCTCGGCCGCCATCGAGCACCTCAAGGCAGCGTTGACCAGCGAGCGACTCGACATCGTCTCGGAAATCGACATGCAGGCCATGCTGCAGGCCCAGCGCCAAGGCTGGATGACCACGCCGCATCGTCTGCTGGGCATTCACAGTCCGGCGTTCGCGAGCCAGCTGCGCCGGGCCGATCCGGACTTCGGCGCGCTGCGCCCCTGCAGCTGCAGCGTCCGCGAAGAAACGCCCGGCCGCACCAGCATCGCGGTGCAAGAGCCTTTGGCGCTGGCGCTCGTGACGCGCAACGCGGCCGTCTGCACCGTCTTGCAGCAGGCCAGCGACGCCTTGCAGCGGGTGCTGGCGCGCCTGCGTGAGCTCGCGCCGGCGACATAAGCGGTCGGCTCGGACCGCGCACGCGCCTGTCGAGCGGCGCTACGATGACCGCGCTCTCGCTCTGCACGCCGCCGCATCTGCTTCCTTGCCCGAACTCCGAACACCATGGCTACCACCTCACCGCCCCTCAAGTTCCTCTACCCCGCCTGGTTCTCGGTCGTCATGGGCCTGTGCGGCCTGGCGCTGGCCTGGCAGCGCGCCACGCCCTTGATGGGCGAGATGGCCGGTGCGCTCGCACTGGTGATCGGCCTGGCCGCCGCGCTGGTGTTCGTGCTGCTGGCGGGGGCCAGCCTGCTGCGGTTGCAGCGCCACCCCGAGGCCTGGCAGGACGACCGCAACCATCCGGTGCGGCACACCTTCATGGCCAACATGCCGATCTCGCTGATCCTGCTCGCCACCGTGGCGGTGGCGCTGGCCGGCCCGAGCCCGCTGGCCGCCGGTCTGTGGTGGATCGGCAGCCTCGGGCAGTTGTGGGTGACGCTGTGGGTGCTGTCGCGCTGGTGGGCCGGCAACAAGGTCGGCGGCCTGCAATGGGCGGTGGTGACGCCGGCGCTGATCGTGCCGATCGTCGGCAATGTGCTGGTGCCGCTGGCCGGCGTGCCGCTCGGCTACCCCGAATGGGCTGCGGCGCAGTTCGGCATCGGCCTGATGTTCTGGCCGGTGGTGCTGGTGCTGCTGATGGTGCGCATCGCCGTGCAGGGCCTGTGGCCGGAGCGGTTGCTGCCTTCGACCTTCATCTTCATCGCCCCGCCGGCGGTGATCGGCCTGTCAAGCTTGCAGCTGGGCGCGCCGCCCATGCTGGCCTGGGCGCTGTGGGGCATGGCGCTGTTCAGCTTCCTGTGGGCCGGCCGGCTGGTGGTGCGCATCATCGCGCTGCCCTTTGGCGTGGCGCACTGGGGCCTGTCGTTTCCGCTCGCCGCCTTTGCGGCGCTGACGCTGCGCCTGGCCGAGCCGGGCGGGCTGCTGGCGGTGCTCGGGCCGTTGCTGCTGGCGCTGACCTCGCTGGTGATCCTGGCGCTGCTGATGGCCACCGTGCGCGGCCTGCGCCAAGGCACCTTGCTGGCACCGGAACCGGTGGCCTCGATCACGCCGGTGGCGGCCAGCTGATCGGCCGGCTCTGGCAGACTGGCGGGATGGATTCCGCATTGCTGATCGCCTGCCTGTGTGCCGACTGGTGCACCACCTGCCAAGCTTATGGAGCCACCTTCGCCGAGGTGGCGCGCGCCCATCCGCAGGCCCGCTTTGTCTGGATCGACATCGAGGAGCACAGCGATGCGCTCGGCGATGGTGCGCTCGACATCGACAACTTCCCGACCCTGATGCTGCTGCGCGGCACCACGCCGCTGTTTTTCGGCACGCTGCTGCCGCATGCCGGCACGCTGGCGCGGCTGGTCAGTGCTGCCCAGGCCGGCGCCTTGGCGCACACCCCGGCCGACCCGGCACTGGCGCTGGCCGTGCACGCCCTGGCGCAGCAGCAGCCGGCGCGCTGAACTGTGCCGAGGCGGCGCTGCTATTCGAGCGATTGCCTGGCGCCAGGCACCGCACCATCCGATGAAGTCGCAGGCTGAGGTTATTCACGCCCTGTCCGACGGCCTCTCGGAGACAACGCATGACCTGGTTTCACGATCTGCGCATCAGCAGCAAGCTGATGCTCGCCTTTGCGGCGGTGCTGTTCATGACCGCGCTCACGGGGGGCATCGCCCTGCTGCGCCTCGGCAGCCTGGGCGACGACGTCCGCGAACTCACCACCAATTGGTTGCCCAGCATTGAAGCCGTTGCGGCGCTCAACAACGACATCACTGATTACCGGCTGGCCCAGTACGGGCTGGCACAAGCGCAGGATCAGGCCACGCTGGAACTGGCCGTACGCGAGCAGACCGGCGTGACAGCCAAGATCGAAAAAGATCTGCAGCGCTACGAACCCCTCATCAGCTCGGCCGAGGAACGCGCCACCTACCAGGACTTCCTGCGCAGCTGGAAGCAGTATCAGACCGGCAACGGCGCGCTGATGAGCCTGGCGCAAGCATTCAACGCACCAGACGCCCACGCCGCGATGGGCGGCGCCTACCGACAACTGTTCGACAAGCTGAGCGGGCAAATCGACCAGCTGGTCGAGATCAACCACCACGGCGCCAACCAGCAAGCCCGGCACAGCGAAGCCACCCAACTCAACACTCGCCTCTGGATGATCGGTGCCACGCTGATCGCGCTGCTGCTGGGCCTGACACTGGCCAGACTGGTCGCGCGCCAGATCACCTCCGGCGTGATGGCCGCCGCCGACAGCGCCCGCGCCATCGCCACCGGTGACCTGACGCAGCCGATTCCGGTCGGTCACCGCGACGAGATCGGCACCTTGCTGGTCTCGCTGCACGACATGCAGAGCAATCTGCAGCAGGTGGTGGGTTCGGTTCGGCATGGCGTCGATTCAGTGGCCACCGCCTCGGCGCAGATCGCCATGGGCAACCATGACTTGAGCGCGCGCACCGAGCAACAGGCCAGCAGCCTGCAGGAAACCGCTTCGTCGCTGGAGCAGATGACTGCCACCGTGCGCAACAACGCCGACACCGCCCGTCAGGCCAGCCAGCTGGCGCTGTCGGCCTCGGCGGTGGCCGGCCAGGGTGGCGCGGTGGTCAGTCAGGTGGTCAGCACGATGGGCAACATCTCGGCCTCGTCGCGCAAGATCGCCGACATCATCGGCGTGATCGACGGCATCGCCTTCCAGACCAACATCCTGGCGCTCAATGCCGCCGTGGAAGCGGCCCGCGCTGGCGAACAGGGCCGTGGCTTTGCCGTCGTGGCCGGCGAAGTGCGCATCCTGGCGCAGCGCAGCGCCCAGGCCGCCCGCGAGATCAAGACCTTGATCAACGACTCGGTCGAGAAGGTCGATACCGGCTCCCATCTGGTCGATCAGGCCGGTGTGACGATGCAGAACATCGTCAGCCAGGTGCAGAAGGTGGCCGATCTGATCGGCGAGATCAACGCCGCCACCGGTGAACAGTCAGCCGGCATCGGCCAGATCAATCTGGCGGTCAGCCAGCTCGACCAGGCCACCCAGCAAAACGCTGCGCTGGTCGAAGAAAGCGCGGCCGCCGCCACCAGCCTCAAGGAACAAGCGGTGCGACTGACCGAAGCGGTGGCGGTGTTCCGCCTTGACCACCATAGCCACACCGCGCTGGTCTGAGGCTTGCTCAGGCCGGCCGGATCCCGGCGACGCCTGCGGCCACGCTGGCCGGCACGGTAGAGGGCTGGCTCGGCAGGCCCTGCAGATGCGCATCGTCGGCCCAGACCAGCAGCTCCAGTGCCCCACCGGCGTGCCAGCGCAGCCGGTTCAGGCCGGCGTTCGGAATCGCGCAAGCTCGCGGGCCGTCGAGCGACAGGCCGTGCACGGTGCGCCAGAGCATGTCGAGTACCCCGCCGTGCGTCACCACCATGACGCGCTGACCGGCGTGCGCCTCGGCCACCGCCTGCAACGCCGCCAGCACCCGGGTGTGAAACTGTCGCGGGCTCTCGCCGCCCGGCAGCGCGTAGTCGGCCGCGTGGCGGATCCACTGCGCCCACAGCTCGGGATGCTCGGTGCGAATGGTCGGCACCGTCAGCCCTTCGAGCACGCCGAACGACTGTTCGCGCCAGCCACTGTCACTGCGTAGCGTCAGACCGCGCTGCTGCACCAGCGGCGCAGCGGTGGCCTGCGCCCGCGCCAGATCGCTGCAAACCAGGGCGTCGATCGGCTCATCCATCAGCCGTTCGGCCAGCCGGGCCGCCTGGGTCTGGCCGAGCGCATTGAGCGGCACATCGAGCTGACCCTGGAAGCGGTGCTGGCGATTCCAGTCGGTTTCGCCGTGGCGGATGAGGAGCAAATCGGTGCTTGGCATGGTGGCGGAAGTATGCGACGTGCTACCGAGACACGCCACCGCGCCAGCGTGAACGACTAGCCACTCCGGCCGTCGCATATGCACCGGTTGATCCAGGCCCACGCCGAGGCTTGAGCCAGATCCGGCTGCAGCGTGATGGTGCCCTCTTCGTGGCTGTGCAGACGCAGGAACGGCGTGCCGTCGGGGGCGATGCACACAAACGCATGCGTCAGCGCCTCCGTGTGCAGCGACAGGCGGCAGGAGCTGCCAACGTCTTCAGTCGAGCCGGCGTCGGCCAGTGTTGGCACCGTGCGGCCGCAGTAAGACAGCGCCGCCCCACGCCCTTCAATGCTCAGCTGCAGGTGCGGTGCGAGCTTCAAGGCCTGCGCGATGGCGCGTGACATCCGGCTGATGGCCGCGTGGGTTTTGAGCATCGTGTCGATGGCGCACCAACTGGTGCGCACCCGCAGCTCGGGGGCGCGGGTCGGCGCGGGCAGGCTGGCGGGCCGGCCGTGGCAGGCCACCGTGAACTGCAGCAGGTGCGTCATGGCCCGGTGCTGGGCTGAGTGGGCCGGCAGGTGCAGGCGGGCCACCACATCACCCTCGACATTGAACCAGTGCAGGCCGTAGCAACCCGGCGTCGGGCCGGCCACCAGATAGCAGTGCGACAGGCCCACGGTCGATAGCAGCACCCGCTGCGGGCCGTCTTGCAAGCTCAGCAAGCCATCATCAAGCTGAACCGTCTGCGGCGCCATGTCCAGGCTGGCCACGCCCAGCGGGTGGTGAATCTCCACCACGAACCGGCCCCAGTGGGCGGCCGGGGCGAGCAGGCCGGCCAGATCCGGTCGCAGCGGCGTGATGCCAGCGCCGTCCATGCTCGCGAGCAGAGTGGCTTCGGCCACATGCAGGGCAGCGGCGGCTTCGGCGTAGCTGGCACCAGGATGTTCGGCCTGCCAGGCGTTCCAGATGCTGCGCAGCGAGGCCGGCTCTTGCAGCCGTTTCGATGGCAGGGAGCGCAGCCAGGACGGGTCCGATTCGGATTCGAGCGGGCGACTGGCGCGCGCGGGTGGGCTGCCGCGCAAGCGGCGTGGCGTGCGGCTGGTGTCGTCACCAGCAAAGAAGTTGGCAGCCCAGGCAGGGCAAAGCAGAGTGGCGGTCATGAGCTGAAGTGCAAAAGATCCAGGCACAGCCGGACAGCGTCCGGCACCGGGGCTGCGGCCGGGAGTGGCTGCAGCCCGAAAGATCAGTTCAGCTCAAGACAGGTGGTGCGCGCGAAGAAAAGGCCAGGGTCCGCCGACTCTGGTGCGCCACAGGCACCCGGAGTATCGGAGCGATGAAACTCAATTCGGGCCGCGCGAAGCTCAGCGGCTGCGATGTCGGCGGTGCGTCGGCCAGATGGGCGCCGGCCAGGCACAACGGGCATTCCAGCGCCTTGAGGGCGGTGGTGTTGGCCGGTTCACCGCGCTGTGTCGGGTCTGCGGCCGTATCGACCGCGACCAAGGTCAGCTGGCCGCCCAGCGTGCAGACGGCCTGCAACTGCTCCTGCGCCGACAGCTGGTGCAGTGCCGGCAGCAAGGCGTGCAGGATCGCCGCGAAAACGGCGATCCAGATCACACGAGCTTGCTGCGTACGCACGATGGGCTACCTCGGTGGATTCAGTGCTTGTGATCCATCGTCGGCCTGCCATCGAGGCCGCGCACCTCGGCGCTGATCTCGACGGTGCTGCGCTTCTTGTCCTTGCCTTCCACCACCAAGGTCAGCGGCACCTTGTCGCCAGCCGAGAGCGGTTTGAGCAGGTCGATCAGCATGACGTGGTAGCCACCCGGCTTCAGATCGACCGGCTTGCTCGGCGTGAGGTCCAGCCAGGGCAGGGCCTGCATCATCATCTTGTCGCCGTCCATGCGCATCTCATGCAGTTCGACGGTCTTGGCGACCGGTGAGCGGACCTCGATCACCCGGACGTCCTCGCTGGCATTGAGCTGCATGAAGGCGCCGGTGGCGCGCTGGGCCGGCACGGTGGCGCGCACCCAGGGCTCCTTGACGGTGACTTCGGCGTGGGCCGCAGCGCCCAGACAGGCGAGCAGGGTGGCGAAAACGAAATGGCAATGGTTCATGGCAAGCAACTCCTATGAAGAGCAGGGAAAAACACAGAGCAGAGTGACGCGGCGCATGGTTGTTGCCAGGCGGTGCCTCATTTCGCGTGGCGCGACACCACCTGCTCCACCGGATAGCCGCCCATCGTGCCGCCGCTGGCGGTGCCGGTCATGCAGGCCGCACCCATCATGCCGCCCGGGGCGCAGTCGCCGTAGTTCAGGCGGACGGCCTGGGCCTGGTTGAGCGACTTGGTGGGCTGGGTCGGATCGATATTGACCGTCACGAACGAGTTGGCGCTGGCGGCGTTCCAGGCGGCCGGGTAGCCGACGTAGTAGCCGTTGATCGTGTCGGCAAATCCGCTCGGGGAGAAGGTGTTGCTGGTGTTCAGCGCAAAGGTCGAGACCAGCAGGCCGCCAGCGCCATCGCTGCTTGATGCCAGTTGGTAGCTCAGGTCGATCAGTGTCATCGGCGTTGAACCATTCGCTGAGCCGGTCATCGACTCGCTGAGCGTGCCGCTCAAGCCGGAGACTGTGCGGGTGGTCGAATCGAGCGTGAAGGTGCCGACAAAGATCGAATCGTTCGGCTGGGTGTCGGGCTCATGGAAGGTGGCCTTCACATCGAACTGGGTCACCACGTCCACCGCCGCTGATGCGGCGCCGCTGCCGAGCGCGTTGCGAGCGCTCAAGCTGAAGGCGTAGCCGGCACAACTGACCGGGCAGGTGAGCGTGACCGGACCGGAGGCGGCGCTGGCGCTCAGCCCGGCCGGAATCGACGTGACCGAGTAGGCCGTGACGGGGCTGCCACCGGTGGTGCTCAAACCGGTGTAGCTGACGATGACGCTGTTGTCGGTGCTGCCCAGGGTGGCCGTGACGCCCTCCGGGACGCCGGGCGCAGTGATGTTGCCGGAACCCGGGCTCACGCTCAGGGTGGCCGTGGCCGGGGTGGTGGGGTCGTGGTTGGCATCGCCCGCCTGGCTGGCGACGATGACGCAACTGCCCGCCGCCAAGTCGGTCACCAGGCCCGAGGCAGCGTCCACCGTGCAGACCTGCGGCGTGGTGCTGCTGTAGCTCACCGCCAGGCCGGAGTTAGCAGTGGCGGTCACGGTCGCGGTGCCGTAGAGCGCAAGCGTCGCTGTGCCGGTGAAGCTGATGGTCTGCGCCCGGACCGACTGCACCGGCAGGGTCTGCTTGACCGTGGCAGCGGGTGCGTAATGGCTGTTGCCGTCCTGCGCGGCGGCAATCACGCAGTCGCCCAGCGTCCTGGCGCTGACGACCCCTGTATTTGCCACCACGCTGCAGATGGCCGGCGTCAAGCTGGTGAAGTAAACGGCCAGACCCGAGCTGGCGCTGGCCGAGACGGTGGCGCTGCCGCCCAGCGGCAGTGTGGGCGCAGAAGCGAACGTGATGGTTTGCGTTGCGGCGTCAATGGCCGGGCCGTCACCGCCACCGCAGCCGCTGAGTGCGCCGATCAACGTGCCGGTGAGTGCGCCGATCAGCACGTTGCCGGGACGTCGCATGAACGCGTGGGTGCGCGCGCCAGTCGAGGCCGCCGAGCGCCGTGGCGCCGATTGAATCTTGGGAAGTCGGGACATGAGAATCTTTCCGGGCGGGCGTTATGCGGTGCAGTGCTGATCAGAGGCGCCAGGTCAGTGCCAGATCGATGGAGCGGCCACGGCCGGGCACGGTCACACCCCACGGCAGGCTGGTGGTGGCCATCGACGCACCCTGTCCGGCGTAGGCGCCGCCCAGCGGCAGCGCGTAGTTGCGGTTGAAGACGTTGTCTGCCGTCAGATCGACCCGCAGCTGGCGCAGCTCATAGCTGCTGCGCAGCGTCAGCAAGGCGTAGCCCGGCGTGGCAACTTCGTTGCGCACCGCAGACACGTCGGTCTTGGCGGCGACGGCGCGGAATTCCGCCGTGTGGGTCCACGCGGCCAGACTCTCGCTCAGGCCGAGCTTCAGGTTCAGCGGCATCTGGTGATAGAGGTGGTCACCGGTGGTCGTGTTGACGCCGTTCACCACGCTGGCCAGGCCGTTCAGGCTGAAGCTGCCCCAGTCGCTGCTGCGGCCCAGCAGGCGGCTGGCCGAGAGGTCGATGCCCTGCAGCCGGGCCAACTGGTTGACGTAGCGCAGGTTGACGAAGCCGGTCCTGGTCTGGACGTTGGCGTCGCCGCCGCACATCGCGCTGGCGCAGCGTTCGGCGTCGATGAAGTCCTGCACCTGGGTGCGATAGCCGGTCAGCTTGACGCTCCAGAGCTGCTGGCGCTCGTCATGCAGGTCGGCCGACAGGCTGAGCGTGTGCGCGACTTCGGGCTTGAGATTCGGGTTGCCGATGTAGCCGTTGCCGTCGCCGACGAAGTTGTTCATCAGCGTCGCCATCGGCTGGGTCGACCAGGGGAAGCGCTCGTACAGATTGGCCGAGCGGGTCTTGCGCGCCAGCCCGCCTTCCCAGGCCAGCGTCGGGCTGGAGCGGTAGCTGGCCAGCGCGGTCAGATCCCAGTGCCGGTCGGTGTGCTGGCGATTCGTTGCGTTGAAGGCCGCTGCGTCATCAGCCCAGAGCGCACTGGCGTTGTAGCCCTGCACCGGGCCGGCGTTGGCGGTGACGCGGTCGTGGCGCAGGCCGAGCAGCAAGGTGCCGTCGGCGCTCCAGCGGTTTTCCCATTCGCCGAACAGGCCGGCGCGGTTGCGGGTGCCGTCATCGACGTTCCAGAAGGTGTTGGGCGCCATCATGCCGGTGCCCACCGGCGACCACCAGTCGTACAAGGTGTACCACTGGCCTTCAGTGCCCAGGCGCAATGTCTGCTCGGGCGACAGCTCGACATTGCCTTGCAGGGCGCCGCCTTGCGTGTGGGTCTTGGTGTCCATCGGCATGCCGGTGCCGTAAGTGGCGCGGTCCGGCCCCATGTCCATCAGGTGGCGCACGTGCTGCTGGAAGGCGCGCGCCGTCAGCTCGCCCCAGCCGTATTGGCCGCTGTAGCGCAGGTTGAGCTGGGTGCTGTCGTTGCCGGTCATGTCCATGCGCTGGTTGGGGTACAGCTCGAACGGAATGTGCTGCCGGCCGACCTGCAGCCGTAGCAGATGCGCGTCGGCGCGCAGCGCGACTTCGACGTCCTGGTTCTGTGCCTGGTAGGCGGTCGAGCCGATTTCATTGCCGTCCAGCCAGCCGCGCCCGAGCGCAGCCGGCCCGGCCGGCTTGAAGTCGCCGCCAGCGCGGTAGTTGTTCGAGCGGGCGCTGGCGGCGCCGACCGACAGCGCCACGTTGGGTGCCGCCAGATCGGCGCGCAGATTGAGGCCGCGCGCCTGGCCGTTGCTGCGATAAAAGCTCGCCAGCTTGCCGGCCGCCTCGGCCTTGGCGCCGTCGGCGGCAAAGCGCGGCGCGACCGAATCGACCTGGATCGTGCCGGCGATGCTGTCGCCGCCGTCGCTGACTGGCGAGATGCCGGCGTAGACGCGCACGCGTCCCACCTGGCTGGCGTCGATGTACGACAGCGGCGAGTTCATGTGATTCGGACACGACGCCATCAGGTCCATGCCATCGACCTGCACCCGCACGCGGTCGTCGGCCAGGCCGTGGATCACCGGCAGGCTGGAGACACCGCCGGCCTCGTAGACGGTCACGCCGGGGTGATCGGCCAGCAGGCGGGCGCTGTCGCTCTCGAAGGCGCGCTGACGCGGCAGGTCTTTGTCCTGCCGGGTGCCGGTGATGACAACGGTCGGCAGCGGCGGTGCTTCCTGCGCCTGCAGTGGCAGTGCGGCAGTGCTCAGCAGCGTGATGCCGGCCAGCGTCAGCGCGGTGGCGAGTGGGGTAGCGGGCGGGTGCTTCATCAGTGGCTGCTCGTGGCGAAGGGGTCGGCGTAGCGCGGATTGCTCAGCAGTGACGCGTCGGTCAGCGTCTTCAGGAAGGCGACGATGTCGGCCTTGTCCTGTGCGCCGAGCCGGATCTGGTCGATGCGCGGATCCTTGAACGGGTTCTTGCGGCCGTCGCCTTGGTTGGCGCCGCTGCTGACGTTGCGGCCGTGGGCGGCGTAGACATCCAGTACCGCTTCCAGCGTCGCGATCGAGCCGTCGTGCATGTAGGGCGCCGTGACGGCGATGTTGCGCAGGCTGGGCACACGGAACTGGCCCATGTTCGAGGTTGGCTGCGGCATCACGCCGAGCAGGCCGGGGTTGTCGGCCGGGTAGGCGCCCTTGCCATCGACGTTATAGAGGCCGGTGTTGTGGAAAGGCTTTTCCACCTTGGCGGACCGGGCGTGCATGGTCTGGTCCGAGAAATTGAAGCCGCTGTGGCAGCCCGAGCACTGCGCCTGTTCGCTGTAGAACAGCTGGCGGCCACGTTCTTCTTCGGCGCTGAGCTGCAGCTCGCCGGCCTGGGCGCGGTCAAACTTCGAGTGGCCCGAGATCACGCCGCGCTCGAAGGCCGCGATCGCCTTGACGATGGCCATGAACGAGATCGGCTCGGCCTCGGCCGGGAAGGCGGCCTTGAAGCGCTGCTGGTAATCGGCGTCGCTCTTGAAGCGGCCCAGCACTTCGGCCTTGTTGGTTTCGTTGAGGCCGAGCTCGACGGCCAGGTTCTCGACGAACATCGGCACCACCGCCTGGATTTCCAGCGACGACTGCGAGGGGTTGGCCCAGGTCAGCGTCGGGTAGTAGGCGACGTTGGCGATGCTCATCGCGCTGCGCGCGGTCTGGTCGCCGGTGGAGCCGGTGGCCACCGCCCGGCCGTCGGTGAAGGCCAGCCGCTGCAAGTGGCACGAGCCGCAGCTCTGGGTGCCGTTGCCGGACAGCCGCTTGTCAAAGAACAAGCGCCGACCGAGCTGGAACTTCGCTTCCGACATCGGGTTGTCGGCCGGCACATAGGGCTCCGGGAAGCCTTTCGGCAAGTCCCAGACCCAGTTGCCGTCGGCCCGGGCGGCTGCCGGCACCGCTGGCGCCGATCCCTGCGATTGCCGGGCCGCACCGACGGCCACCACCAGCGCCGCCAGCACGGCGACGCCGACGCCAAGAAGTTTCAGATCAGCTCGGTTCATGGCAGCGCCTTTACTTGACGCTGAACACGCTCTGCACGGCGGTGCCGCCGAGCGTCTTGCCGGTGGCCAGATCGAGGCCGAAAGCCTTGAAGATCGGCGCGCAATCCGGATCGGTAGTGCCCGACATGCAGCCCGGAGGCGCGGCGTAGGTGAAGTCCAGTTCAGCGCTCTTGAACAGCTGCGCGATGTCGAGCACGACCTTCTGCGTGCTGGCATTGAAGGCGTTGAAGCTCAGGCCCAGCCGGTTCGGGTTGGTGCAGGCGGTTTCCGTCACGGCGATCAGGTTGCCCGCAGCGTCCTTCTTGGCCGGATCGGGGTTGCCCGAGCAGCCGGTGGCGCCGATGTGGACGTTCCAGTCGGTGGTCAGCGATGCGGCGACGTAGGCGTTGGTGCTGGCGGCGTAGGTGGTCAGGCCGGCAGTCGGGCGGAACTGGATCTTCACGTACTTGCGGCCCGACTGCCACGACCACGCCATGTCGGCGTTGGTCAGCGGCGCCGGTTGGGTAGCGTCAGCGGCGTTGGTGTGGTTCAGCTTGGTCGCGAAGTCGGCCGAGCGCGCCGGCACACCGATGGTCATCGAGATGCCGGTGTAGCTGCCCGGTGCGACCTTGCCGGTGAGGGTGGTGTTGTAGGACGTCGTGCAGGCGACCGGGGCAGTGGCGGCGGCCGTGTTGTGGCCGAAGTCGATCAGCGCCAGGCCGCCGGCCTTCGACTGGTAGCTGGCGACATCGTCCAGCACCAGCGGCGTCGTGTTGCCGTTGGCATCGACCAGCACCACGTTGGCGACGTAGAAGCGCGTGTCGGTCAGCTGGCCGACCGTGCTCTGCGCGGTCGGGGTGGCCAGTAGAACCGGGGCGGCGGCGGCGTTCGAGAAATCAACCAGCTTGCTGTTGGCCACCGTGATGGCGTCGCCGCAGTGCACCGTGGATGACGCGCCATTGACCAGATCGAAGTTGATCGACACGGCCTGCGTCGCTGCAGCGGTGCTCGTGCGCGCGGCCAGCTGGGCACGCAGGGTGGCCGGGTCTTCGGTGCCGACCGGCAGCGCTGCATTCGGCGCCGAGCCCTGGCTTTGCAGCGCCTGCTTGGCCACTTCGCCCAGCGTGATCGCGAGGGTGTTGTCCTTGCCGGAGGCACTGGCCTTGACGTTGTCGTAGTTGGCCTTCAGCGAGTTGGCCACCACCTTGGCGGCGGTATGAGCGTAGTTGTCGTTGCCCTTGACGTAGTCGGCAAACACGTCGTTGACGGTAGACAGGCTGGGGACGCCGGTCTTGAGGGCGGCCGCTGCGCTATCGGCGGTCAGGGTGTTGTCTTTCAGCATGGCCTGTTGCACCAGCGTGGTCAGCGGGCTGACCACGGTCTTGCCGGCCGGCGCCGACAGCACGAAGTTGTTGCCGACGGTGGTGCCGGGGCTGTCGCCGTCAATGGCGGTGCTGGGTACCTGCACGACCAGCGGAGCGGTCGAGGCGTCGGCAGTGGCGACGCCGGAGATGGTGTAAGTGCCGTTGCTGGCCGTCGTGGCAGAGGGTTCGCCGGTATCGCACTTGCCGTTCTTGTTGATGTCGACGCAGACGGTGGCGCCGTCCAGGTAACCGTCCACCACCACACCGCTGACCGAGGTGGTCGCGGGCGTGGGTGTGGGCGTGGCTGGGGTGTCGCTGCTGCTGCCGCCGCCGCAAGCGGTCAGGGCTGCCAGCGCGACGGCAGAGAGGGTGGCCAGGGCGATGTGGTGTTTGTGCGAGGTGTGCATGGGAATCAATTCAGTGAAACGGGTGTCGGTCGAGACGTGATCCGCCCTGTGCCGCAACAGCACATGGCGAAAGACAAAGCGGGAGACAGGTCGGCGCGGGCCGATCTGTGGGGCAGCCGGACTCAGGCGAGCCGGGGCGGGGCGCGTGGCCGGGCGTCGATCCCGGGTGTCGCAGTGATGGTGCTGACCGTGTCGGACCACGGCGGCAGCTCACTCAGAAGCGGCGTGGCAAGCGGCCGTTGTGCAGGTGATGCTGACAAAGCCAGCGCTCCGCTGCCGACCGACAGGCAGCACGGGCAGTGCAGCGCGGCGGGTGTATGCGAGCTGTCGCCAGCGGGGCTGGACGGGTCGCTGACGGCGGTGACATGCGCTTGTCCAGACACGGACACCGTGGTGCCCATGCCCATCGAGCAGAAGTCGGCCGTTGCGCTGTCGTGGCTGGCCTGGGCATTCATGGCCAGGTGCATCAGGGCCGGCGCGAGCAGGTTCATGCACAAGGCCAGCAAGGCCAGGTACACGAAACGGGCAGGGCGCTGACGCAGCGGCTGAAGCATGGCGGTTGCAGTTGCAGCCAGGCGCTGGCGACATGGCCAGACCTGGGCGGTCTTCTTCAGGAGGGTGGTGCCGGCCCGGTAGGCGCAAGCGCGCTCAGGCTGGACCGGAGATCAGAAGAGGGACGGCAACTGCGTCGGGGGCGCGCGTGACAGCGCTGGGGAGCGGATGGCTTGGCTGCGTGGCAGCACCAGCGGTTGTGCGATCGGCAGGGGCGCCGAGGCGGTGATCAGGCCGAGGAAGATCGTCACGACCCGCAGCGTGAAGCCGGCCGATACCGTCATGCAGCAGGGGCACTGCATGTCGTTGGCGGCGGCGGGGCTGTCCGGGCTGGTGCTGTGGCCTGCAGCATCGACGCTGGTTGAGGTCACGGCGAGCGGCGCATGACCACCCGACACGCACAGCTCGGACATGTCGGCCATCGACAGGCTCGGGCCGCTGCGCAGCGCCTGCGAGAACGTCGGCACGAGCACGCTCAACAGGATCAGCATGATGCCGATCCAGCTGATGTGTCGTTGACGTGCTCGGGTGAACATGGGCGTGATTGTCAATGAAGCTGGCGGCGAGGTCGCTTAGCTAAAACTAAGTTGCCGCTGCCGGTGGCCTTGCGCAGGTGGTGCAACCCGCTGCGCAAAGCGTTGCCCGGGAATTTTTCACATCGGGGTGAAGGCGATTCAGCCCGGATTGTCGGCTCTGCGCGACACCGTGGGTGGCGGGCAAAAGCCAATGCGCTCAGGCTGCCACGGCCTTGCACTGCTTCAGGCACGCCACGCAGCTGTCGGCGCAGGCCTTGCATTCGGCGTGTTTGTCGGCGTGCTTGCGGCATTCCTTTTCGCAGGCGTCGCAGGTCTGCGCGGCGACCTTGGCCAGGGCTGGCAGCATCGTGCCGTCTTGTACCGCGACCTTGTGCAGCGCGGTGCAGATGGCCAGCATCTGGTTGACTGAGCGGGCGCAGGCGGCCATTTCCTTGTCGCCATCGCCCAGCAGCACCAGGCAGTGCGCCAGGCAGGCTTCGCCCTTGGTCAGGCAGTCACTGGCGGTCGCGATCAACTCCTGGTTCTTGCCCGCGCCATGCATGTGGTGATGCGCATGCGGGTCATCTGCGGCCATGGCAGCGCCGGCCAGTGCAGTCAGGGCGGCGGCGGTGGCGCCGTGGAAGAGGGTGCGTCGATCCATGAAGTGACTCTTTGCGGTTATCGAATTTGCAACTATAGCCAAGCCGATTGAGTCCGTGCGCTGGCATCATCGCGGCCATGCACGAACTCCCCACCGACTGGAGCGCGCTCTGTGCGCTGGTCTTCCTGCTGGGCATGCGCCACGGTTTCGACGCTGACCACCTGGCCACCATCGATGGCCTGACCCGACTGAATCAGCGCCACCGGGCCGGCTTCGCCCGGGGCTGCGGGGCGCTGTTTTCTCTGGGTCACGGTGCGGTGGTGCTGGCCATTGCCGCGCTGGTCGGCACGTTCAGCAGCCGCTGGGTGCCACCCGGCTGGCTGGATGACTTCGGCACGGCGGTGTCGGTGGTTTTTCTGCTCGGGTTGGGCGTGGTGAATCTGCGCGCGGTGCTCTCCGCCGAGCCTGGCACGGTGGTGGCGCCGGTGGGCATCAAGGGCCGCTGGCTGGGACGGCTGGCCCAGGCGCGCAGCCCGCTGGGGGTGGCTGGCGTGGGTGTGCTGTTTGCCCTGTCCTTCGACACCCTCAGCCAGTCGGCCCTGTTTGCCGCCACTGCCAGCCAGTACGGCGGCGTCGGCCGGGCCTTGACGCTGGGGGCGCTGTTCGTGCTGGGCATGCTGGTGACCGATGGCCTGAACGGCTGGTGGATTGCCCGCCTGATCGCTCGGGCCGACCAGATCGCCGTGGTGGCTTCGCGGGTGATGGGGGCCGCAGTGGCCGGCGTCAGCCTGCTGGTGGCCGGTGTCGGCGTGGCGCGCTGGGCATCACCCGCTTTTGAATCCTGGGCCGACGGGCGCGAACTGGCTTTTGGCGCGGTGGTGCTGCTCGTCATCCTGGCGGGCTATGGTCTGGCGCGGCTGATCGCCCGACGGCCGGGACTCGTTGGCGGTGCAGTCGTGCGGCCTTGAGAGAGCGGTACAAATTGGGAACTGTCGCCAAGCCGTGGCCAGGCCCGCTTCTACAATCGCTCGCGTGAATTGCCACCCCCGCCTCGTCACCGCCAGCCAGGTTCCGCGTCGAACCTGGGTAGCGCTGTGGCTGGTGCTGTCGCTGCTGTTCCAGGGCACGCTGCTGATGCAGCAGGCTGTCGCGATGGCGGGCGGCACGGAGGTCTGCTCGGCGGCATCGGTGGGCCTGGAGGCGGCTGATGACCCGCCGTTGACGGGCAACCCGCACGACCGCCACGACTGCTGGAACTGCGTTGATCTGCTCGCGTTGCCGGCCAGCCCGCAGGTGCCGGCACCTGAAACGCAGTTTGCCGCGCCGGTCACTGTGCTGGCGCATGGGCGGCTGCATGCACCGTGGTTCGGGCCGCTGGCCCGAGGGCCGCCGCAAGGCTGAAGCGCTGACGCACGCGCGTCGCCCTCGCCCCGGGTGCGCAGGCTCTTGCCGCGCATCAACCCATTGCTGCTGCTCATCAAAGCCCACACCATGAAGAAGACCTTCTCTTTCGCCGCCACCGCTGCGGTGCTGGCCACTGTCATGACCCCCGCCGCCGTGCTGGCCTGTTCCAGCTGCGGCTGCACGCTCAATTCCGACTGGGCCAGCCAGGGCCTCAAGTCCGGCCAGGGCTTGAGCATCGACCTGCGCCACGACTACTTCAATCAGAACGATCTGCGCACCGGCACGGGCACCGTCAACCGCAGCGCCATCAGCTTCCCGGCTGATCAGGAAATCCAGCAGGAAACCATCAACCGCAACACCACCTTGTCGGTCGATTACGGCATCAACGCCGACTGGGGCGTGGCGCTGCAGCTGCCGTACCTGAACCGCTATCACACCACCATCGTCGATGGTGATACCGATGTCTCGACCTCGCAGTCGTCCAGCATCGGCGACGTGCGCCTGCTGGCGCGCTACCAGGGTTTCTCGCCCGAGCACAACTGGGGCGTCCAGTTCGGCCTCAAGCTGCCCACCGGCAGCACCAGCGTCAACTTCAAGGCCGGCCCGCAGGCCGACACCCCGCTCGATCGCGGTCTGCAACCCGGCACCGGCTCCACCGATGTGCTGCTCGGCGTCTATACCTTTGGCCCGATCAATCAGCACTTCGATTACTTCGGCCAGGCGCTGCTGCAAGTTCCGGTGGCGTCAAAGGACGAATTCAAGCCCGGCGTCGGCGCCAACCTGACCGCTGGCATCCGCTACATGACGGATGGACCGGTGGTGCCGCAACTCCAGATCAATGTCCGCACCGAAGGCAAGGAGTCGGGCGCCAATGCCGATATCCCCAACTCGGGCGCTACCCTGGCGTACCTCAGCCCGGGTGCCACCTGGACGCTCACCGAGCAGATCAAGGCCTCCGGCTTTGTGCAGGTGCCGATCTACCAGCGCGTCAACGGCTACCAGATCGAGCCCAAGTACAGCGTCTCGGTGGGGCTGCACTACGCTTATTGAGCGTCAGAGCAGCGGTTTGATCACCGCGTCCAGGGCGGCGGCATCCAGCTTCGGCTGGATGAACCAGTCTTCCTTGACCAGCCGCCCTTCGCGGTCGATCACCGCCGATACCGGCATGCGCCAGATGCGGCCAAAGCCAGACAGCTTGGCCGTCTTGAGCATGGCGATCGGAAAGCTGAACGATTTCGCCACGTCTCGCACGCTGGCCTCGTCTTTCAGCTCGTCGGTGCTGAGGGCCAGAATCTCCAGGCCTTGGCTCTGGTGCTGGCGGTAGTAGGCCTCGATGGCGGGCATCTCCTCGCGGCAGGGGCCGCACCAGGTGGCCCAGAAGTTCAGCAGCAACACCTTGCCTTTGAGCTGCGCGCTTGAAAAGGCCCGGCCGTCGAGCAGCGTGGCCGCCACCGAGGGCGGCCCGCCCGCCGCCGCCGGCAAGCCGAGCGTCAACGGGCTTGCGGCGGCCAGCGTCAGCAGGCGGCGTCGCGTGGGCATTGTGGCGTTCGGGTTCACGGTGCGCGTCCTTTCAGGGCCGGGGAGCAGGGCCGCCAATATAGCGGTGCGCTGCAGGCGATCCCGAGCAGCACGGCAACTCAGGTCACCCCCCGATTTTCCACAGCTGGAAGAAGCCGCAAACGTGACAGAACTGCGCTGGCGACCCCGGGTACAGCTGCCATAATCCACCCGCCCGCATCTGGCATGCGGGCTTTTTCTTGGACCCCCTCTGCCCACCCGAAAGTCAACATGGCCGAAGCACAAGACGCAGCGGGCGACCAGCCCGTGTTCCAGATCCAGCGCGTCTATCTGAAGGACGTCTCGCTGGAGCAACCCAATTCGCCGCAGATCCTGATCGAACAGGGTCAGCCGCAAGTCGACATCAACCTCGGCATCGAGGTGTCGCCGGTCGCCGAAGGCATCTACGAAGTCGCGGTCACCGCCACCGTGCAGACCAAGCTGTCGCAGGACCGGACCCTGTTCCTGGTCGAAGCCAAGCAGGCTGGCATCTTCGAAATCCGCAACATCCCCGACGACCAGATGCAGCCGATCCTGGGCATCGCCTGCCCGGGCATCGTCTATCCGTACCTGCGCGCGGTGGTCGCCGACATCATCACCCGCGCCGGCTTCCCGCCGGTGCACCTGGCCGAAGTCAACTTCCAAGCCATGTTCGAAGCCCAGCAGGGCCAAGGCACCGCTCAGAGCTTCAACGCCTGAGTTGTCGCCAGAGCAAGGTTGGCCCAGCACTCGGGCTGACCTTGCACCGATCGATCACCCTCGACACCGGACACGCCCGCGCATGACACGCATCAGCGTTCTCGGCGCTGGAGCCTGGGGCACCGCCCTCGCTGCTCAGGCCGCCACCCGCCATCCGACCTGTCTGTGGGCGCGCGACGCCGCGCAAGCCGCCGCGATCGCCAGCAGCCACAGCAACCAGCGCTATCTGCCCGACATCGCCCTGCCTGAGGCGCTGCAGCTCACCGCCGATTTCGACGCGGCCCTGGCGCATGCCGCCGGCAGCGGCACGGAGGCCGACGCCGCCGACCAGAACGGCCTGATCATCATCGCCACGCCGATGGCCGCGCTGCGCGACATGCTGCAGCGCCTGGCCGCCGCACCGGCCGCGCAGCAAGTCGGCGTGCTGTGGCTGTGCAAGGGCTTCGAGGCCGGCACCGGCCGGCTCGGCCACGAGATCGCCCGCGAGGTCAGCCCGAACCTGCGCACCGGCGTGCTGTCCGGCCCCAGCTTTGCGCAGGAAGTGGCGCGCGGCCAGCCGACCGCGCTGGTCGCCGCCAGCACCGATGAATCGGTCTGCCAGCTCGCCATCGAGGCGCTGCACAGCCAGAGCCTGCGCATCTATTCATCCGCCGATCCGGTCGGCGTCGAAGTGGGCGGTGCGGTCAAGAACGTGCTCGCCATCGCCACCGGCGTGGCCGACGGCATGCAGCTGGGCCTGAACGCGCGCGCCGCGCTGATCACGCGCGGCCTGGCCGAGATGACCCGGCTCGGCCTCGCTTTAGGCGCGCAGCTCGACACCTTCATGGGCCTGTCCGGCCTGGGCGATCTGGTGCTGACGGCCACCGGCGACCTGTCGCGCAACCGCCGCGTCGGCCTGCGCTTGGCCGACGGCCTGCCGCTGGCGCGCATCCTGGAAGAGCTCGGCCATGTCGCCGAAGGCGTCTACAGCGCTCGCACGGTGCTGAGCCGGGCTCAGGCACTCGGGGTCGAGATGCCGATCACGCACGCGGTTGTCACGCTGCTGGCCGGCAAGCTGGCCGCGCCCGCCACCGTGCAGGCGCTGATGCAGCGGGAAGCGCGCGCTGAGAGCTAAGCGAACTCTCTGAAGCCGGCTTCACTGTATTGCAAATTGCAAAAGGTGAAATTGAGGCCAATTCCGCGTCCAGTTCAATCCTTTAGCACCGGTCTGGCTCAGGATCTGGTCCTGCCTTCAATAATCCGTTCGCCATCACGAACAGGGAGCCGAGGGTATGGACCACAACACCCCGCCGAACCAAACCACCCGCCCGGCCCGGCCGGACGAGCCTGGCGTCGACCCCCTGCAGCGACGCCATCCGAATGGCTTGAGCGTGCAGGAAGCGCTCGACAGCGTGGCGCGTGGCGAGCACTTGCCGGCCCTCGGCCTGCGTTGGCCGGCCGCCGCAGCGCAAGACGAGCAGGGCCTGCTGAGCTTGCGCAGCCTGTGTGACCGACTCGCCAGCCAATGGCGCGCCATCGGTCAACCGAGCAGCCTGGCGGCGCTGCAGCTGGTGCATCAACCTCGCTGGTCGGCACGCTGGCAGCAACAGCTGCTGCGTGCCAGCCAGCAGCTGCAGCAAGTCGCCGAACAAACGGCAGCGCATGCCGAACAGCTGCGCCTCCTGATCGGCTTGCCGCCGCTGGTGCTCGATCGCAAGGGCCGCATCGCGCTGGCGGTGCTGGTGCGCTGCCTGCCGCAAGCGCGCGGCCACGACTGGCGTTTCATGCTGCGCCCCGACGCTGGCGCGATCTGCGCTCGGCTGCGCGACGCGCTCAAGCTGCTCAACCAGCAGCGCCAGCTGAGCCACCAGATCAGCGCGCCGTGGTCTGACCCGACCCTGCAGCAGCTGCGCACCTGCATGGCACTGCTGCTGCAACTGCGCACCGGCCTGGCCGAACTGCCCGCCGCCTGGCCCTCGGACCTGTACAGCGCGCTGGTGCACGGCGTTGGCCTGCTCAGCACCCATGTGGAAACCGCCCAGCAGCTCGCGGCCAGCTACACGCCGGAAGTCAGCCAGCTCGATGTCGGCATGCTGCTGGACGCCTGGGAGAACGCCAACCGCAAGGTCTGGCCGGCCAGCTGGATGGGTCGGCGCAGGGTGCTGGCCCTGCTGCGCAGCGTCATCCAGGGGCCGCGCCACGGCCGGCTGCAGGATGTGGTCGCCGATCTGCGCCGGCTGGTGCGGCTGCGTCAACTGGCCACCGAACTGGCCGCGCTGCAGCCGCTGTCCAACCACGCCGACCTGCCCTGGTCCGATCTGCAAACCCCGCTCGACGAAGCGCGCGCCGCCCTGGCAGTGCAGACCGCCTTGCGCCACGCCCACAGCGGCACCGCCTGGTATACCCCGGCGCTCGAAGATGTGATGCTGCAGCACGCCGGCAGCCCGATGGCCGACACGGCGCGCCGGCTGTGCGCCCTGCATGTGCTGCAGCAAGAGCTCGACCAGCAAAGCGCCGGTCTGGCCGAAGCCACCCAAGGGCTGTGGAACGACCGGCAGACCCATCTGGGCCATCTGGAAGCCGCGCTGGCTTACCAGCAAGCGCTGCAGTCGCAACAGGCCGGCACCGATTGGCCGACCTCCGTCGCGCTGGAGCAGGTCGCACAAGGTGACTGCGGCGCCGCACTCGCCACCGACCTGCAGCAGCTGCACCGGGTGAAACAGCTGCAAGCCGAACTCGCCGTGCTGGAAGCCCCGCTGCGCGCCCAGACCGACGGCTTCTGGCAGGGCCAGACCAGCGACAGCGACGACGCCGAGCGGGCGCTCAAGTGTCACGGCTCGCTCAGCGCCGCGATCGGCACGCTGGCCGTCTCGGCCCAGACCGATGCGGCCATCCGTCAGGCGCTGGCCGGCCTGCTGGTGCCTGGCACCACCTTGCTGACCGAGTCCGGCGCCTTGATCAGCACCGGCCGGGGCTATCTGGCCAAGCTGGCCGGCTTGCCGACCGCCATCGACAACTGGGCCACCCATGTCGATGCCGACCCTGCCCTGCGCGCCGCGCTGAACGACTGCAGCCTGGACCTGCTGATGACGCACGCCCACGAGCTGCAGCGGGCCGACAGCCTGCTGCAGGACTGGTGCCGCTGGCGCCAGACCGAGGCCGAAGCCGGCGCGATCGGACTTGGCCCGCTGGTGCAGGCATTCGAGAGCGGCCAGATCTCGATCGAGCAGCTGCGCGCCACCTTCGAAGCCGACTACAGCCGCTGGTGGCTGCAGTCGTTGGCCCAGAATGCCGACGCGCTGGATCAGGTCTTTGCCGCCACCCAGTACGACGACGGCCTGCACGATCGGTTTGGCGCGCCGACCACCCGGCCGGCCGCGCTGGCCCCGGCCGAGCCAAACCCTGACGACAACGCGCCGCAGGCAACCACCGTGCGGTTGCGGCGCCGGCCGGTGTTCCAGCGGCGTGAGCGGCGCTTGCCGTTGGCGCAGGTCGAGTCAGGCTCCGCCAGACTGAAGCATCTGTCGTAGTGGCGGCCGGGCGGGGCGCCGGCCCCATAGACTGTGGCCCATGGTCACCTCCCGCCGCACCGATTCCCACAACCCCCGTCCGCCGTTCAAAGGCAGCCTCGCGCTGGAAACGCCGCTCGGCGCGGTGCTGAGCGACAGCCGCATCCGCCTGCTCGAAGCCATCGAGCAGCGCGGCTCGCTGAACCGCGCCGCGCGTGACGTGCCGCTGTCGTACAAGGCGGCCTGGGACGCGCTCGACACCATGAACAACCTGGCGCCCGAGCCGCTGGTCGAGCGCAGCACCGGCGGCGCGGGCGGCGGCGGCACCAAGCTGACCGACTACGCGCGGCGCCTGATCGCGCTGTACCGCGCGATGGAAAGCTCGCAGCAGGACATCCTGGACCAGTTCAAGACCATGCCGGCGGCTGGCGACGCCCCCGCGCTGCGCACCCTGATCCGCCGCATGGCCATGAAGACCAGCGCGCGCAACCAGTTTGCCGCTCACGTCAGCAGCCTGGCCGATCGCGGCGGCCTGATCGATGTCAGCCTGGCCTTGGGCGAACCCGGCACAGCCAGCATCACGCTGCTGGCCACCATCACGCCCGAATCAATCGAGACCATGGAGCTGCAGCTCGGCAGCGAGCTGTTTGCGCTCATCAAGGCGCCCGCCGTGCAGATCGCGACGACCCAGCCGCGCCGTTTGGCCGGCCGTAACGCCCTGGCCGGAACCGTCGCGGCCCTGCGCCCCGGCAGCACCCACACCGGCGTCACGCTGACCCTGCCGAGCGGGCACAGCATCAACGCCGTCATCGACCAGAGCAAGGCGGCTGAACTCGCTGTCGGCCAGGCGGCCTGGGCGGTTTTCAGCGGTGATCAGGTGGTGCTGGTGACCTTCGGCTGAACCTCGACCAGCCCCGCGTGGCACTGGCACATCGCTTGCTATTTCTGTTGCGCTATATATTTATGTAGATAGCGCAACAAGGAGCTGCGATGAACCTTACGACACCGACACGGGGTTCCACCCTGCGTAACCCCGCCCCGGACCCGAACGAGTGGCAGGAAGAACTGCCGCTGCACTTCAGTGCCTTCATCGTCGCGCCGCAGCGCTTCGAGAGCCACGTCGATGACGCTGCCTACGCCCGCAAGGTGGTGGGGCTGGACGGCGAAGGCCGGCGTTGCTACATCCGGCACCTGCACACCGAGGTCGAGCAGCGCTTCGACATCGACGAGTTCCCGCTCGAAGTGGCTACCGGCCGCGAGCGCCGCATCGCCTGGCGGCTGCAGAGTGGCCGCTGGCTGCTGCAGGTGGATCGCATCGACCGGCTGGAAAGCTGCCGACCACAGCGGGCGCACCGCCCGGCCGTCGTCGTTCAGGAAGCCGAACTGGGGCTTTGAGCCCTGCTGCCATCGCCATGGCGGGTGGCTTTAACGCCCATCGCTATAGCTTTTGATATATAACGAACAAACCCGACAAACATGAAACTCTCGCGCCGGACTCCTCCCTCGATGCTTGGCCGTGTTGCGCGCAAGCTGCCCTTGTTCATCACCGTGCCGCTGTGTGCCGCGCCGGCTGCGCACGCCGACGAGGCCGCCAGCTTCTCGCTCGGCCGGGTCGAGATCACCGGCACCCGGCCGCGTGACGACACCAGTGTCGATGCCCAGACCATGCGTCGCGCGGACGCCGACACCGTCGGCGCCGCCCTGGTGCAAGTCCCCGGCGTGGTGTTGAGCAAGGTGGGCGCACGCAACGAGCAGATGGTCCAGGTGCGCGGCTTCGACCTGCGCCAGACGCCGATCTTCATCGACGGCGTGCCGGTCTACGTGCCTTATGACGGCTACGTCGATCTGGGCCGCTTCAACACCTTCGACCTGTCGCGCATCCAGGTCGAGAAGGGTTTCAGCTCGATGCTGTACGGCGCCAACACGCTGGGCGGCGCCATCAACCTGATCGGTCGGCGGCCGAGCAAGCCGCTCGAAGCCGAGGCGGGTGTCGGTCTGGCCAGCGACCGCAAGATTTCTGGTGCCGATGCCCGCTGGGCCTACACCAATCTGGGCTTGCGGCAGACGCAGTGGTACGCGCAGCTCAGTGCCTCGGCGGTGTCGCAGGATCAGTACCCGTTGCCGGCGTCGTTCAGACCCACCGTGGCCGAGGATGGCGGCGCACGCAACAACAGCGACCAGTTCGACCGCAAGCTCAGCATGAAGCTGGGCTGGCTGCCGCGCGGTGACGACGAATACACCCTCAACCTGATCGACCAGCACGGCAGCAAAGGCACGCCGCCCTATGCCGGCAACGTGGCCAGCGTGGCGCCGCGCTACTGGCGCTGGCCGTATTGGGACAAGCAGAGCGTCTACGCCGTCAGCCGCACCGGCCTGGGCGAGCACGTTCTCAAGCTGCGCGCCTTCCACGACACCTTCCGCAACTCGCTGTTCACCTACGACGACGCGAGCTACACGACGCAGAAAAAACCCTCCTCGTTCCAGAGCTGGTACGACGACTACAGCAACGGGCTGAGCAGCCAGATCGACCTGGCGCTGGCCCAGGCCAACACGCTCGGCCTGGCGGCGCACTGGAAAGAAGACATCCACCGCGAGCACAACGCCGGCGAGCCGGTGCGCCATTTCAAGGACGACACCACCTCGGTGGCGGCCGAAGATACGCAGCGCTTCAGCCCCGAGCTGCGCCTGATCACCGGCGTGGGCCATGACAGCCGGCACACCCAGCAGGCCGAGGACTACAACAGCAAGACCGGCAAGATCAGCGAGTTCGTGCATGGCGACGGCTCGGCCAACAACGCCCAGCTCGCGCTGCAGCAGGATTTCGACCCGCAATGGCATGGCCAGGTCTCGCTGGCGCGCAAGAGCCGCTTCCCGACCATCAAGGACCGCTACTCCTACCGCCTCGGCACTGCCTTGCCGAACGCCGACTTGCTGCCCGAGCGCGCCACCCATCTGGAACTCAGTCTGGGCGGCCAGGCCACCACCTGGCTGCACCTGCAGGCGGCGGTGTTCCGCAGCAACATCCAGAACCTGATCCAGTCGGTGACCATCTCGACACTGTGCGGCAGCACGGCCTGCACGCAGATGCAGAACATCGGTCAGGCCCGTGCCCAAGGCCTGGAGCTGGGCGGCGAAGCCAAGCTGGGCGCCTGGCAGCTCGACAGCCACTACCAGCTGCTGAACCGCAAGAACCTCAGCAATCCGGCCCTGAAGCTGACCGACACGCCGCGCCAGCAGGCCATGGCGCATGTCGGCTGGCGCGCCGACTCGGCTTGGAGCTTGCATGCCCAGCTCACCGGGGCTTCGTCGCGCTATTCGTCCAGCGATGGCGTGCAGGTGGCCGGCGGCTACGGCGTGCTCGATCTGAAGGCCGCCTGGCAAGCCAACCCGCAGGTGGCACTGGAGGCCTCGGTGCACAACGTCGGCGATCGGCTCTACGCCTACACCGAAGGCTTTCCCGAGCCCGGTCGGCAGTGGCTGCTGCAAGCCCGGGTGAACTGGTAAGCCGGGCCCATCGCTTTACGCCAAGGAGAAAGCACCATGTCTGATCACGATCACGCCCGTTCGCCACGGCCGCTGACCCGTCGGCGCGCGCTGGCCGCCCTGGCGGCTGGACCGCTGCTGCTGGCGCCGCCGCTGCGCGCCGCCACCCGTCAGCCGGTGGTGGTGCTGACGGCTTACCCGGAAGAAGTCACCTCGCGCTTCGAAGCGGCGTTCGAGAAGGCCCAGCCCGACTACCGGCTGCAATTGGTCTGGCGCATGCCGCACGACGCGCTGCCCTATCTGCAAGCACCCGGCCAGAGCGGCGTGGACGTGTACTGGTCGGCCTCGCCGCGCACCTTTGCGGCGCTCAAAAAAGACGGCGCGCTGCGCGCGCTGGCGCTCGACCGCAGCGGCTTGCCGGCGCGCATCGGCGGCACGCAACTCGCCGACCCGGACGGCACCTACACCGCCACTGAAATGGCCGGCTACGGTTTCGTGTTCGACGCCCGCCGGCTCGCCGCGCTCGGCTTGAGCGCGCCGCAGGACTGGGCCGATCTGGCTGCACCCGGCTGGCACGGCCAGATGACGCTGCCGATTCCGGCCCGGGTCGGCTTTGCGCCGGTGATGGTGGACATCGTGCTGCAAGCCTTTGGCTGGGAGCGCGGCTGGGCGCTGTGGAGCGCCATCGCCGGCAATGCCGCGCTGGTCGGCAACGGCAGCACCTTCATCACCGACGAGGTCGGCAGCGGCCGGCGCGCGCTCGGGCTGACGATCGATTTCTTCGCGGCGGCCGCCATCGCCAGTGGTGCCACGCTGCGTTTTGCCTACCCGCGCCATGGCGGGCTGAACCCGGCGCACATCGCCATCACCGCCAGCGCACCGCATCCGGACGGCGCGCTGGCTTTTGCGCGCTTCGTACTGTCCGACGCTGGCCAGACGTTGCTCGCCACCCCGGCGATCCGCAAGCTGCCGGTGCGCCCTGCCGTCTATGCGCAACTGCCGCCGGACCAGTTCAACCCGTTCGAGGCCGCCCGCGCCGGTGGCTACGACTACGACGGCAGCCGCAGCCCGAACCGGCTCAGCCTGGTCGCCGCGCTGTTCGAGCAGACCCTGGTGGCCGAACACGCCCAGCGTGCCGAGCTGTGGCGCCGTCTGCATGCCGCCGAAGCCGCCGGCCGCCCGGTGGCCGAAGCACGCCGCTGGCTCGAACAGGTGCCGCTCAGCGAAGCTGAAGCGGCCGACCCGGCCCTGCTGGCGCGCTTCCGGCGCATGGAAGGCGCGGCACCCGGTGCGCTCAGCGAAGTCGAGCTGGCTTGGCGCGAACGCGCCAGCGCCTGGCGTCAACAAGCCGAGCAGGCGCTGGCATGAGGGCGCCCCGCACCACTCCAAAGCGGCGCCGCCGCAGCGCGCTCGGCCGGCTCGGCCTGGCCGGGGCGCTGCTGAGCTTCGGGTCCGGCCTGAGCGTGCCTGCGCTGGCGGACGAGTTGCGTGTGGCAGCACCGCGCGCCGCCGTGCCGCTGCACGAAGCCTTCAGCCAGCCGCTCACCGAGCTGGACGACGCGGCGCGCGAGCGTTTCTTGCACGGGCGCTCGCTGTTCCGGCGCGCCTGGGTGATCGGCCCGACCGCCGACGGCAACGGCGTCGGCCTGGGGCCGCTCTACAACCGGCTCTCCTGCATCGCCTGCCATCCCGCCAACGGCCGGGGCCGCGCGCCCGACACGCCGGACCAACGTCTGCAATCGATGCTGGTCCGGCTGTCGCTGCCCGGCACCGGCCCGCACGGCGGCCCGCGTCCGCACCCCGCTTACGGCGACCAGTTGAACGAGGAAGGCGTGCCTGGTGTACCAGGCGAGGCGCGCGTCAGCATCACCTGGCGCGAACAGCGCTTGCGTCTGCCGGACGGTGAAGTGGTGTCGCTGCGCCAGCCCCGCATCGATTTCATCGACGCCGCCTACGGCCCGCTGCAGGGCGTGCTGACTTCGGCTCGCGTCGGGCCTGGCGTGTACGGGCTCGGCTTGCTGGAGGCGGTGCCCGACGCCGCGCTCGAAGCGCTGGCGCGCCAAGCGCAGCCCGACGGCGTGCACGGCCGGCTCAATCGGGTCTGGGATCCGGTGCAGCGCCGCCTGCGCATCGGCCGCTTCGGCTGGAAAGCCAATGTCGCCGATCTGGAAGCGCAGGTGGTGCAGGCCGCTGCCGGTGATCTGGGCCTGACATCGCCGGCTCTGCCCGAGCCGGCCTGTGCGCCACGCCAAACCGCCTGCCGCCAGGTGGCGGCTGCCACCGGCAGCGCGGCGCCCGAACTCGGCACCGCCGACGTGCAGGCGCTGACCGACTACATGAGGCGCCTGGCGCCGCCACCCGAGCGCGATGTCGGTGTGCTCAGCGTTGAACTCGGCCGGCGCTTGTTCGCCCAGATCGGTTGTGCGCTGTGTCACCGTCCGGCGCTGCCGCTGACAAGCCTGCCGGGTCACCCGCCACAACAGGCGGCGGCCTACACCGATCTGCTGCTGCACGACATGGGGCCAGGCCTGGCCGACGGCCGGCCCGATTACCGCGCCAGCGCGCGCCAATGGCGCACCGCACCGCTGTGGGGCCTCGGTCTGGTGCCGCAGGTCAACGAGCACAGCCAGTACCTGCATGATGGCCGGGCGCGCGGTCTGCAAGAAGCGGTGCTCTGGCATGGTGGCGAGGCTGCGCGCGCTCGACAACGTTATGTCGCTCTGCCCCAACCAGACCGGCAGGCGCTGCTGGCCTTTGTCGCTTCCCGTTGAAAGATCACCCGCACTGATGGCCTCCACCGACGCCCCCGACAGCCCGAGCCCCGCCCGCTGGCACCCCTGTGACCGCGCCTGCAACGCCTGTCATGCCACGCTGCGCTGGCCGGTCCGTGCCGCCACCGAGAGCGGCATCAGCCTGCACGGCCTGCGCCCGGCAGCCGCCGCGCTGCCCAGCGTGCCGCAGCCCGCGCACAGCTTGCTGGCGTTGTGCGGCGAAGCGGGCCTGCGCCGACTGGTGCATCGCCACATGACCCGGCTGCGCCTGACGCCGCTGCTGGCCGACGTGCAAGACTGCTTCGACTGCATTGCCGAGCGGGTGGCCGACTTCGTGATCGAGTCCTGCGGCGGCGCGCTGTACTGGAGCGAACGCCACAGCCCGCACCAGGGGCTGACGGCCGGCGCCGGCTGGCCGGTGCTGCTGGACGATGCCGGCCGCGAAATCTGGTTGGTGCAGCTCTGGCACAGCCTGGACGACGTCGGCCTCTCGGAGCGCCTGCGCGCCGACTTCTGGCACTGGGCCGAGCCGCTGTCGCTGCATCTGCTGGCGCCCCGGGCGCGCCAGGGCGAGATCCGGCGCTATCCCTTTGAACTGGTCAGCGGCTGGTTTCGGTCGGCGTCAGAGTTACCGGAGTCGCAGGCAGCGCGGGTTGGGTTGCCGCACTGAAAAGGTGGGGGTGAAAGCTCAAGGGGCTGGGTTTGCGCAGCGTCGGGTGCCTATTCAGATCGGCGTGGCCAGCACCACGCTCGACGCCTTGAAAAACGCCGTCACCTCGCTGCCGATGCGCAGGCCCAGCCGGCTGACGCTCTCGTCGGTGATCACCGAGGCGATATGCAGGTGCTGCCCGGCCAGTTGCAGCGTCACTTCCGAATTGACGGGTCCGCGCAGCAGGCGCACCACCGTGCCAGCCAGCCGGTTGCGTGCCGAGAAGCGCTCCGCTGCGGCGGTGGTCAGCATCACGCTGGACGACTTGACCATCGCGTGGGCTTCGGTGCCGATGCGCAGCTTCATGCGTTCCAGCGACTCGGTGGTGACCACCGCGACCAGGTCGAGCCCCGGCGCCAGCGTCAGCTCGACCTGCGCCTCGACCGGATCGGTGTGGATCGCCTTGACGGTGCCGACGAACTGGTTGCGGGCGCTGGATTGCATCGAAAACCTCTTGAGCAGCTGGCTGAAACCCATCACGTCGGCGGCATCGGTCTGGGCCAGCGCCTGCTGCAGGCGCCGTAGCGCCGACTGGTGTTCCTGCTCCAGCGCGCGATAGAAGGCGATCAGGCGCAGGCCGTAGGCGGTCAGCGTGGTGCTGCCGCCGCGCGGCCCACCGGCAGAACGGATCACCAGCGGCTCGCTGGCCAGGTTGTTCATGTCGTCTACCGCGTCCCAGGCGGCCTTGTAGCTGAGCGCCACCGCCTTGGCCGCGCGCGCGATCGAGCCGTGCTGCCCGACCGCCTCCAGCAGCTCGATGCGCTGGGCGCCCAGAAACGCCCCGAGCGGCGTGTCGATCTGCAGGCGGGCGTGCAAGGCGCCGAAGTCGGTGTCACCAGGCAGGTTCATGGCGTTGGGCTGGTTTGGGGAAAACGCTTGCGCGCATCATGAGGACTCGGGTGGCAACCCTATAGTCATAAGCACATAACGTGCCGAACAAGGGGCCATTTCTCTTGTCGATTTCGATTCATCCGCTCCAGGAGCTTTCCATGAAGATCAGCGCTCGCAATGTGTTCGAAGGCACCGTCTCCGCCGTCAAGGAAGGCCCGATCAGCGCCGAGGTCACGCTCACGCTGGCGAGCGGCGAGACCATCGTCGCCGGCATCACCGAAGGCAGCCTGCAGTCGCTCGGTATCGCGGTCGGCACCAAAGCCGTCGCCATCGTCAAGGCGCCGCTGGTGCTGCTTGCCACCGACACGGCGGGCTGGAAGTTCACGGCGCGCAACCAGTTGGCTGGCACGGTCGCGGCGGTGCAAAAGGGCTCGGTCAACGCCAGCGTCACCGTGACGCTGGCGGGCGGCGCGACGATTGCCAGCATCGTCACCAACAGCGCGGTGGACGACCTGGGCCTGAGCGTCGGCAGCCCGGTCACGGCCATGTTCAAGGCCGGTTCGGTAGTGCTGGCAGTGCCGGCCTGATCCAGGCTCAGGCCGGCGTGATGTGCACCTTCACATCGGCCGGTGGCGCAAAGAATGGCGCCGAGCTGACCAGCAGGTCGGCACCGGCACGGGCGTAGTCCACCGCATTGGCCAGGTTCACGCCGCCCGCCGGCGCCAACCGGGCCGACAAGCCTTCGGCGGTCAGACGCTGCTTCAGGTGAGCCACCGCCGCCGGGCTGAAGCGCTCCAGTTGCAGCACCTCGGCGCCCAGCCGGGCCAGCGCCAAGGCCTCGTCGGCGTCGCCCACTTCCACTACCAGACGTTTCTCTGGCTGCTGCGCCCGCAGTGCCGCCAGCCGGGCGGGCAAGTCGTGCGGCGCCAGCAAGGCGCGGTGCTCGGGAAACACCAGCAGGCTTTCCGACAAGCCCAGGCGATGCATCACGCCGCCGCCGGCTTGCACCGCGTCCGCCGCCAGCCAGCGCGTGCCGGGAAAACTCTTGCGGGTGCAGGCCAGCGGCGTGGCCAAGCCAGCCTCGCGCAGGCTGCGCACGATGGCGGCGGTGGCACTGGCGATGCCGGAACAGGCCTCGACCAGCGTTTGCGCGCTCTTCCAGCCCAGCAGCACGGCGGCGGCCGGACCCTGGCCGTGCAGCAAGGCCTGGCCGGGTTTGGCGGCCGTGCCGCTGACCGATTCAAGCGTCACCGCCACGCCGCACAGCACCAGCATGCGGGCGGCGGCTTCGATGCCGGCCAGCACCATCGCGCCGCGTGCCTCGAAGCGGATCTGCGCCGGCTCGGCACCCAGGCCGAGCGCGCGGCTGGTGAGGTCGCCGTGCGGGGCGTCCTCAAGCAGCAGGGCGCGCAAGGCGTCATCGTGGCCACCCGCAGCAAGCCGTGGATCGGCAGTGAAGCGCTCAAGCACGGCCGGGCACCCCGAACAGCTGGCGCAGCGCCTGCCCGCGCGCATCGTCAGCGGGCGGCGGTGCCTCGGGGCTGAGCAGTTGCCAGGCGTGGTCGCGGTGCGCGCCGCTGCGCAGATCGACCTCGCGCACCACCTGGCCTTGCTCGATCACGCAAGCCAGATCGGCCAGCGCCAGCACGTCCTCGACGTCGTGCGTGATCATCAGCATCGGGATGTTCCAGCGCTGGCGCACCTCGGCCAGCTCCTGACGCAGGCTGTGGCGCAGCATCGGGTTCAGCGCAGAGAACGGCTCGTCGAGCAGCAGCACGCCCGGCTCGCAAGCCAGCGCCCGCGCCAGCGCGACTCGCTGGCGCTGCCCGCCTGAGAGCGCCGCCGGCCGCGCACCGGCCAGCTCGTCCAGGCCGAAGCCGGCCAGCAACTCATCGACCCGCTCGGCGTCTTTCGGTTTGAGGCGCGGCTGGCGCCACGAGGTCAGGCCGAAGGCGACGTTCTGGCGCACCGTCAGGTGCGGAAACAGCGCGTAGTCCTGGAACAGATAACCGACACCGCGCTGCGCCGCCGGCACGTCAATGCCGGCGTCGGCATCGAACAGCGTGCGACCCTGGATGCGCACATGGCCGGCTGCCGGCCGCAGCAAGCCGGCCACCGCCTGCAGCGTGAGCGACTTGCCGGCGCCCGACGGGCCGTACAGCGCCACCACCGGCGCCGCACTGGCAAAGCGCACCGCCAGGTCGAAGCGCCGGGTGGCGTCGGCCACGCTGAGGCGCAGGTCCACGTCGATCATGCTGGCCTCGTCCGTTCAGGGTTTGCCGAAACCGGCCTTGCCGAGCGCGGCCTGCGCTGGCGCGCTGAGCAGAAAGGCGAGGAAGTCAGCGGCGGCAGCTTTCTGTTTGCCTTCCGACGTGAGCGCCGCCGGATAGCGCACCGGCGCGTGACCCTCGACGCGCAGCACGGTCTTGACCTTGTCGGCCATCACCGCCGCGTCGGTGGCGTAGACAAAACCCGCCTCGACCTCGCCACGCGCCACGTAGTCGAGCACCTGGCGCACGCTGTCGGCGTAGACCAGCTTGGGCTCCAGCGCGCTCCACAGCTTGGCGGCGTCGAGCGACTGTTTGGTGTAGCGCCCGACCGGCACGGTGGCCAGCTTGCCGAGCGCGATGTGCTTGACCGCTGCACCGGACAGGTCGGCCAGCCCGGCGACCGGCACGCCGCCGCTGGCCGGCACGATCAGCACCACCTGGTTCGAGGCGATGTCGCGCCGCGAGGCGGCATCGAGCAGCTTCTGTTCGATGCCGCGCGCCATCGTCTCTTCGTCAGCGCTGATGAAGACATCGACCGGCGCGCCTTGCGAGATCTGCTGGATCAGCACGCCCGAGGCGGCGAAGTTGTATTGCAGCTTGGCGTCCGGATGGGCCGCCTCGTATTTGACGCCCAGCTCTTTCAGCACGTTGGTCAGGCTGGCGGCGGCCGAGACGGTGAGCGTCTGGGCTTGCGCCTGCACCGACGCGGTCAGCGCGGTGCCGCCCAGCAGCAAAGCGGCCAGGGCACGGGAGAAATGGCGACGCAGCATGAAACAACCTCCGGGAACAAAGCATCAAGAGAAATCGGTCAGGCCCGACCGAACAGCCGGTTCGAGAGCACCAGAACGGACACCGACAGCACCGAGGTGACCAGCACCAGCACCAAGGCGGTGTCGTCCTGGCCGGCCTGGACCGAGTCGTAGATGGCCATCGAGAGCGTCTGGGTCTTGCCGGGGATGGAGCCGGCCACCATCAGCGAGGCGCCGAATTCACCCATCGCCCGCGCAAACGCGAGCAGCGTGCCGGCCAGGATGCCGGGGCCGGCCAGCGGCAGCGTGACGCGCACGAACACCGACCAGGACGATTGACGCAGCGTGCGCGCTGCCGCTTCGAGCGTGCGGTCCACGCCGGCAAAGGCGGCGCTGGCCGACTTCAGCACCAGTGGCAACGCCACCACGCTGGAGGCCACCACCGCGCCGTGCCAGGAAAAGACGATCGAGTAATCGAAGTGCTCGCGCAGCCAGCCGCCCAGCGGGCTGCGCCGCCCAGCCAGCAGCAGGATCGCGTAGCCGATCACGGTGGGCGGCAGCACCAGCGGCAGCATGCAGACCGCCCCCAGCAGCGTGCGCCCCGGCAGGCGCGTGCGCGCCACCAGCCAGCCCAGCGCCACACCGGCCGCCCAGGCGATCAGGGTGGCGACACCGGCCACCTTGAGCGACAGCCACAGCGGCGCCCAATCGGTGGCGAGCAGGGTTTGTAGGGTTTCTGACATTCGCTGTATTTTGACGTATATAACGATACATCAGCAAATGCCGGGCCAGCTTCAATGTCCCTCCAGCCGGTGCTGCCGCATGGCGCGCCAGAGCGCCAGGTCGTAGGCGATCTTGAGCACGCCGCAGCCGATCAGTGGCAGCGAGATCCAGCCGGCTGTCATCAGCGCCGCGCTCAGGGTCGGGCTGAGCGCGGCGGCGAGGCTGCGCGGTACCGCCGTGAAACTCGCGGCGGCGGCGCGCTCGGCCGGGGTGACGATCGCCATCACGTAGGCGGTGCGGGTCGGCACGTCCATCTGCGACAACGCGGCGCGCACCAGCAGCAGTGCCAGCGCTACCGGATAGCTCGGCGCCAGCGCGGCCAGCACCAGGCAGACGTTGGCGGGGATGTGCGTGAACACCATCGTGTTGAGCAGTCCGATGCGCTGCGCCACCCACGGCGCCGCCAGCTGGGACGCCGCGCTGAGCAGGCCGGCCCAGAAGAAGAACACCCCGGCTTGCGCCAGCGACAGCCCGAAGCGCTGCAGCAGCCAGAGCGACAGCAGCGAATTGACCAGCAGCCCGCCGGCAAAGGCGTCCACGCTGAACAGCGCCGCCAGCCGGACCACGATGGCGCGCGAGGGGCCGAGCGGCGCGGGTGGCGTCGGCACATGGTCGGCGGCCGGGCCGGACGGCGGGTGCCGGTAGAGCCAGAGCACGCTCAGGCCGAGCGCGCCGTAGAGCAGGAACATGACGCGCAGCGCGTCAAGCCGCACCAGGCCGGCTTGCTGCGTCAGCCAGTCCGGCACGCTGGCCGCCAGCGCGCCGAGCGCCGCGCACAGGGCGCCCAGCACGCTGTAGCGCGCGAACAGCGCGGTGCGCGCGCTGCCCTGCGCCGTGTCGGCCAGCCGGGCGTGCTCCAGCGGCAGGAAGACGCTGACGTCGCCCGAACTCGGGTTGAGCGTGCCGACAAAGGCGACCATCAGCAAGGGCCAGAACGAGGCCAGACCGGCAAAACCCAGGCCGGTGGCGGCCATCAGCAGCGCCGCGCCACGCAGCAGCCGGTGCGTGGCCCAGCGATGGCCCCAGGCGCCGACCGCCAACGTGGCGAGCGCCGAGCCGAGCATGGTCGCGGTGCTGATGACGCCGACCTCCAGCGTGCCCAGCCCGAGCGCCAGCAGGTAGGCCGGCAGCAGCACCGCCATGTAGCCGTCGCCGAGCGCGCGCAGCGCCCGTGCCAGCAGCAAGGGCAGCGCCACCGGGCTGACGCCGGGCGGCAGCAACAGGCGCGTCAAGCCAGCGGGCGCACGCTCGTACACCGGCTAGGCCCGCTGCTCAGGCATTGGCATGCCACAGCGCCGCACAGAAGTGGCAGGCGCTGCCGCCCATTACGAACAGGTGCCAGATGAAGTGGACGTAGCGCAGCTTGGAGTCGAACAGGAAGATCACCGCGCCGATCGTGTACGAGAAGGCGCCGGCCAGCAGCCAGGCCAGCCCGGCGGTGGACATGCGCTCGAACAGCGGCACGGCCGCGATCAGCACCACCCAGCCCATCGCCACGTACAGGCCGGTCGACCAGATCGGATGCTTGAGCCGATCCAGCAGCTTGATCACCACGCCCAGCAGCGCGGCGGCCCAGACCACGCCGAACAGCGACCAGCCCCAGGCGCCGCGCAGCACACCGAACAGGAACGGCATGTAGCTGCCGGCGATGAACAGGTAGATGGCGGCATGGTCGAAGCGGTTCAGCCAGATCTTGGCGCGTCCGACCGGCATCGCGTGGTAGAGCGTCGAGACCAGGTAGAGCACGATCATGGTGCCGGCAAACAGGCTGGCCGCCACCACGTTGGCCGCGCCGCCGCGCTGCAGCGCGCCGTTCACCAGAATGGGCAAGGCCGCCAGCGCCAGCAAGAAGCCGAGCCCGTGGCTGAGCGCGTTGGCGAGTTCTTCGCCGGCAGTTTGGTCACGGTCCTGTGTGAGCGTGGTCATGGCAGTGTCCTCGGTGCAGGGAGAAGTGGCCGACAGGCTGACACCGGAGCCGATCAGGGGGGGTCTGCCGCGATCATGGCAGACGGGGCTCGGTTGGGCGGAGTCGCGCCGCCATGACCTCGTCGGGGACGCCGTCAAAGCCAGGCCGGCAAACCCCTGGCACGGAGCCGCCGCCGATCAAGGTGAGCGTGAGAAATTCCGTAGAATCCGGCCGGCCGACGGCCCTGCCAAGCGGGCGGAACCGGTTTGCGCGCACCACCCGACGCCCCCTCATGCCCCTGCCTGCCTCCGAGCCTCTCGCCCCCACGATCACCGAAGCAAGCGCCGGACCGCTGGAACTTGCGGTGGTGATCCCCACCTTCAACGAAACCGACAACGTCGAAGAACTGGTCCGACGCCTGCACCAGGTGCTGGCCGGCGTGGCCTGGGAAGTGATCTTTGTCGATGACGATTCGCCCGACGGCACCGCCGCACGGCTGCACGCGCTCTCGGCGCGTGACAAGCATGTGCGCTGCCTGCGCCGGGTCGGCCGCCGCGGCCTGTCCAGCGCCTGCGTCGAGGGCATGCTCTCGACCGGTGCGCGCTGCCTGGCGGTGATGGACGCCGACCTGCAGCACGACGAAACGCTGCTGGCCGGCATGCTGCAGGTGCTGCGCCAAGAGCCGATCGATCTGGTGGTCGGCACGCGCTACATGGAAGGCGGCGACGTCAGCGACTGGCAGGCCTCGCGCCAGAAGATCAGCAGCCTGGCCACCAGCATGAGCCAGCGCCTGCTCGGCCTGAGCCTGAACGACCCGATGAGCGGGTTTTTCATGATCCGGCGCGAAGCCTTCGAGGCGGCGGTCTACGGCCTGTCGAGCATCGGCTTCAAGATCCTGGTCGATCTGGTGGTGTCGTCGCCGACGCCGCTGCGCATCAAGGAGCTGCCCTACCAGTTCCGTTCGCGCATCGCTGGCGAGAGCAAGCTCGACAACCGGGTCGCCTGGGACTACCTGATGCTGCTGGCCGACAAGACCATCGGCCGCTACGTGCCGACCCGGCTGGTGTCGTTCGCGGCGATCGGCGGCTTTGGCGTGCTGGTGCACCTGGCGGTGCTGCGGCTGGCGCTCGGGCTGCTGAGCTCGCCGTTTGTCGAAGCGCAGACCATCGCGGTGACGGTGGCGATGGTCGGCAACTTCTTCCTCAACAACGCGCTGACCTATCGCGACCAGCGCCTCAAGGGCTGGCGCTCGCTGGTCGGTCTGCTCAAGTTCATGGCGGCGTGCAGCATCGGCGCGGTGGCCAACGTCGGTGTGGCGTCCTACATCCACGGCGGCAACGGCAACTGGCTGGTCTCCGGCTTGGCCGGCATCGTGGTCGGCACGGTCTGGAACTACGGTGCCACCGCGTACCTGGTCTGGATCAAGCCGAAGCGCGCCTGAGATGGACGCCACTCTGCTCCCGGCCACGCGCTCCGGCTGGCTCGGCACCTTGCTGAGCCAGCGGTTGGCGCTGCGCCTGTTGGCGGGCGCCTTGCTGGTGCATCTGCTGCTGGCGCTGGCGTTTCATCTCTCGCCCGACGAGGCGCACTACGCGCTCTACGCGCTGCATCTGGACTGGAGCTACTACGACCATCCGCCGCTGGTGGGCTGGCTGCAGTGGCCCGGGCTGGTGCTCGGCGCGCAGGACGTGCTGATGCGTCTGGTGCCGATGCTCGGCTGGGCCTTGAGCGCGCTCGGTGCGGTGCGCCTGACCCAGCAGCTCTACCCGCAACTGCCGGCGCAGGCGGCGGCCTCGGCGGCACTGCTGCTCTGGGTGCTGAGCCCGCTGCCGCATCTGCTCGGCGTCGCGCTGGTGCCCGACACCCTGCTGATGCCGCTGAGCTGCGCCATCATGCTGCTCACCTGGCGCCTGACCGATCCGGCACAGGCGCGGCGCTTGTCGCTCTGGCTCGGCCTGGGTCTGGCGCTCGGGCTGGCCGGCTTGTCCAAGTACACCGCCGTGCTGCTCGGGCTGGGCGGCTTGCTGGCGCTGGCGTACGCGCACCGGCTGCGGCTGCTGGCGCTGCCCGGACTGTGGCTGGCCACGCTGCTGGCGGGCCTCGCGATCACGCCGGTGATCGGCTGGAACGCCAGCCACGGCTGGATCTCGTTTGCCTACCAGCTCGGCCATGCCGCCGGCCAGAGCGAGTGGCTGCTGCGCCGCGTCGCTGCCTATCTGCTGGTGCAGATCCTGGTGTATGGCGCGCTGCTGCTGGTCGGCCTGCTGGCGGCCTGGCGGCTGCGGCCGGATGCGCCCGCCACGCTGCCCGCTGCGGCGCGCCCGCCGGTGCCACCGCTGATCTTTGTGCTCTGCTTCGGCGCGCCGCCGCTGCTGCTCTACGCCTTCCTGTCGGGTCGCGGCACCACGCTGCCGCACTGGTCGGCGCCCGCCTGGCTGGCGCTGCTGCCGGCCGCCGCCGCTGGTTGCCTGGCGCTCTGGCAGCGTCGCCGCCGCACGCTGCTGGCGCTGGGCGGGTTTCAGGCGCTGGTCTGCGCCGCCATGCTGGGCCTGATCTTCAACGCCGGCATCGGCAGCGAAACCGGCGCCCAGGCGCAGAGCCGGCCCGGCGAGCTGCGCGACTCGGCGCCGCGCAACCCGGTCGCCGATCTGTACGGCTGGGACAGCGCCGCGCGGCGCGGCCAGGCGCTGGCCGCTGAGCGCGGCGTGCCGACGCTGGCGGTGATGAACTGGTCGCTCGCCAGCCGGGTCGGCTGGTATGCGCGGCCGATGCCGGTCAAGGTGGTGCAGAGCCACCACGATCAGTTCGACCTCTGGTTCGGCCCGCTGCAGCCGGGTGAATCGGTGCTGCTGCTCGACTGGTCGCTGATGACCTTTGCGCCTCCGGTCGGACCGGCGCAGTTCGAGCGCTGCGAGCTGATCGAGCAGTTGCCGATCACCCATGCCGGGCGCCAGATCGCGCACTTCAACTACCTGCTCTGCAGTCACTGGCAAGGCGCCGAGGAGCCACCGCTTGGCCGACCGCCCGCCCACTGACGCTGCGTCGGCACCCACCCACACCCCCACCTGGCAGCGCGCCCAGTGGCTGCGCTGGGCCGGCCTGCCGTTGCTGCTGCTGGCGGTGACGCTGCCGCTGCTGCCGGCACAGCAGCCGCTGTTCCTGCAGCTCAACCACCTGGCCGCTGCCGAGCCGGAGGCGCTGTGGGCCTTTTGCACCCTGCTCGGCGACACCAATGTGCTGTTCGCCTTGCTCTCGCCGCTGCTGCTGTGGCGTCCGCAAGCCGCGATGGCGGCGATGGCGGCGGTGCCGGCTGGCGGCTTGTTCTCGGTGCTGGCCAAGCACTGGTTTGACGCACCTCGGC
This sequence comes from Leptothrix sp. (in: b-proteobacteria), assembly GCA_041083665.1. Lineage (GTDB taxonomy): Bacteria > Pseudomonadota > Gammaproteobacteria > Burkholderiales > Burkholderiaceae_C > Sphaerotilus. Next base: position 66,400 of record JBFPGZ010000005.1, on the reverse strand, counting down.
CAGGCGGCGTGCTCGACGTGGCGCAGTTTCACCTGATCGGCCCGCTGCTGAGCACGCACAGCTTTCCGTCCGGCCACACCATCACCGCCTTTGCCGCCACCAGCGCGGTCCTGGCGACCCTCGCGCCGCCGCTCGGGCCGCGCAAGGGCACCGCGCTGATGCTGCTGCTGATCAGCGCGGCGGCAGCGGTGGGCTTCTCGCGCGTCGCCGTCGGGGCGCATTGGCCGCTCGACGTGCTGGTCGGCGCCTGTGGCGGCTGGCTGGCGGGCTTGAGCGGCGCGTGGCTGACACGGCGTTTTCCGGCCTTCTGGCAATCGCTGACGAGCCAGCGCATCCTCGCCGGCCTGTGGGCTGCGATCGGCATCTGGCTGGTCTGGCGCCCGCTCGACTATCCGCAAGGCATCGCCGCCATCTGGCTGGCCGCTGGCTGCAGCTGGCTGACCGTGGCGGTCCTGCTGCTGCGCTGGCGCCAAACACGCTGAACGGATGCGCTGAAGGCTGCGAGCGCGGCCCGCTGGTTCAGCCGGGCCGCTGAAAGTCGGCCGCCACCCAGGCGCTGGCGCTGGCCCGATCGAGCTTGAAGCCGGCCCCGACACGCACCTGCGCGAGTGGCTCACCGCTGTCGTCCTGCGCGCTCAGCAGCGCATACGGGTTGTCGTCGTCCGGGACGATGTCGAGCATGACGACGATGCGCTGCTCGCCCGTATCGACCGTGACCTGCTTGTGCAGCTGCGCGTGCAGCTGCTGCTCGTGGCGGCGCAGCACCTCGGCGGCAGTCTTGACCAGCGTGTTGAAGGCGTTGGTGTCGAGCGGCTTGGGGTTTTTCTTGTCGCGCCCCATGGTCCAGGGGCCGACCAGCGCCGGCTCGGGCTCGCCGGCCTTGTACATCGCCACGGCCCAGCCGTCGTCGTCTTCGTTCTTGATGACCTTGGCGGTCCAGCCGTGGTCGCGCCACAGGCGCGGCTCGTAGATGGCGGCGTCGGCGCTGCTGTCGTCGTCGGGTAGGTCGGTCACGGTCTGCGGTGGCGGGAGCTGGGTGGACATCGCCAGAGTCTAGACGGCCATCTGCGTGCCGCAGCGCAGCCCGGCCAGATAAGCCTCCTCGAACACCGAATAACCGGCCAGATCGGCATGCGCCAGTTGCACCCGACCGGGCAAGTGGCCGAGTGCCTGCAGCGCCGCTGACGAACGTGTGCCTGGTAGTGGAATGCGCATGGCGTGGCCGTAGCGCATCAGGTCGATGCGGCCGAGTTTGTGCGGCAGATCCGGGTGCAAGGCACTCAAATCGTCGATCACGCTGCGCGCCCAGGGCCGCCAATCATCCATCAGCAAGGCCGCACGCTGACGCTGCGGCAACGCCCAATAAGCCGTCAGCACGGTCGGGCCGGTGTGCGGCCGCAAACTCTGATGCATCGCATCCACATAACCCAGCGAAGCCGAGCCATACGCCACATTGTCCCAGGCCGGCGCAAAACCGATCCGCTGCAGCAGCGGTGCGTCAATCTGCAGATTGGCGACCAGCCAGGGCGCATAACTGGCTTCAGCAGCGGCCTGTTGCAAGGCCGCCGGGGGATTGACGAGCAGTTTTGCAGCGATGAACAGCGGCACCGCCAGAATCACTTGCTCGGCGCGCCAGGCTTCCAGCTGATTGGTCAATTCATCCCAAACCAGTAACTCGACCGCATGCCGGTTCTCGCTGGCCTGCAGCACAGTGCGACCGGTATGGATCTGGCCGGAAAATGGTGCTGCCAGGCGACTCGTCAGCCAGGCGTTGCCTTCCGGCCAAGTCAAGACCGGCTCGCGCGCAGCGTCTTCATCACCCGGCGCATGAAAACCATGTCGGCTGGCAAAATAATGCAAGCCCGCCCAGGCTGAAACCGTTTCCAGCCCCGCACCATAATCATCGCGGCAGGCGTAATCCAGATACCAGCGCAGGCGCGTATCATCCAGGCCTTGCCGCTGCAACCAAGCGGCAAAGGTAATCGATTCGAGCGCGGAGTGTGCAGGCGTCCAGCGCAGATTCAGGCTCGGCATGGCAAAACCAATGTCGCGCTGCGCCTCGGCCACCAAGGCGGCAAAACGGCGATATTGTGCTTGGGTGTTGGAGCCTGTTTCAGCCGGCGGCAACAAACCTTCGTGCCAAGTGCCCTCAAAAAACAAGCGTTCCTGCGGACTGTGGCATAAATGGCGCTCGTCAAAGACCCAGCGCCCCAGCTCGAAACGTGCCAAACCCAGCTCGGCCAGCAATTCAAGCACCGGCGCGGCGGCGGGTGCGGCCGGATCCGGCACCGGCAGATAATGTGCCCCGAGCGGGCAGGCCATGCCAGCCAGATGGTGGCCACGCGCATTGCCGCCCGGCACATCTTCCAGCTCCAGCAGCTGCACATCGCTGATACCGGCCCGCGCCAGCGCGCGCGCGGCGGCCAGTCCGGCAACACCGGCGCCGACAATCAATACTCTGGCCTGCCGCTGCACCACTGGTGGCGGCAAATTACCGGAGCGCCAGTTGCGCAGCCGATGGCCGTGCTGCACCGCTGCGCCAACCCAGCCCCCTGCCAAACTCTGCAGCGCGGCGGCATCCAAACCCTGTGGCTTGTCACTGCACGCGCTCAACCAGCCGCCTGAGAATACTGCGGAGGCTGCCACCAGACAGGCGCGCCTCGTCGGTCCTTTGCTTTGGCTGCGGGGGCTCATTGATGCACCCGGCCCCATTCTTCTTCGAACAACCGCACCAGCCGCTGGTCTGAGAGTCGATTCGGTTCCTCCGGCAAACGCGCCATATCGGGCGGAAAATCGAGCAGCGCACTCAAACCCGGCAGCGTCAGAAAGCGCAGCCCCGGTGGTAGAACGGTGGGCATGCGCCAAGGCCGTCGGCTGGCCAGCACAAAACCCCATTCACCAAAACTCGGCACATGGGCGTGATACGGCGTGGTTGTCAAACCGACCGCCTCTAGCGTCGCCACCACGGTCCAGAAACTCTGCCGTGCAATCAATGGCGAGGTGGTCTGCACGACGGCATAACCCGCTGCCGCCAGATGCTGATCCACCACCTGATAGAAACTGGTTGAATACAGCTTGCCGATGGCGTAATTGCTCGGGTCGGGGAAGTCGATCACGATCACGTCCCAGAGCGCCCCGGCGATAATATCCTGCTGCTCCAGCCAAGTGAAGGCGTCGGCGTTGACAATCTGCAGCTTTGGCGAATTGAGTGAGTCATGATTCAGCGCCCGCAGGCGTGGCTGCTCCGCAAACAGGTGCGTCATGTGCGGGTCCAGATCGACCAGCGTGATGTGTTCGACCGTCGGGTATTTCAGGATTTCCCGCACCGCCAGCCCGTCGCCACCACCGAGCACCAGCACCTTTTTGGGCGCGCCATGCGCGGCCATCGCCGGATGCACCAGCGCTTCGTGGTAGCGATATTCATCGCGCTCGTGAAACTGCAGATTACCGTTCAGAAATAAGCGGATGCCGGCGGGCCCACCCGTCACGATGACCCGTTGATAATCGCTGCTGGCCTTGTAGATGACTCGGTCGCCATAAAACCGATCCTCGGCCCAGCTGGTCAGATGCTCGGCGCCGAGCAAGCCGGCCAGCAGTGCCGCAATCACCGCCACACAAGCCAGCGCATGGGCGCGCCAGCGGCGCAATTCACCGCGAAACAGATACAGCGCCCAAACTGCCACGGCGGCATTGAGCAAACCGAACACCACGCCGGTACGGATCAAGCCGAGTTGTGGCACCAGCAGCAGCGGAAACGCCAGCGCCACCACCAGCGCACCCAGATAATCGAAGGTCAAGACCTGCGACACCAGATCTTTCAGCGCATAGCGCGCACTGAACTGGCGTTTCAGGATCCGCATCACGAGCGGAATCTCCAGTCCGACCAGAATACCCACCAGCACCACCAGCCCATACAGCAGCGCCCGGAAGGCCGGCTGGCTGGCGGCTGGCAGCAGGTTATGCGCCACAAACAGCGCAGCCGGCATCAAACCACCGATCAATCCGACCAGCAGCTCGATACGCAGAAAGGCCGCCACCAGTTGCCGCTCGACAAACCGGCTCAGCCACGAGCCGATGCCCATCGCAAACAGATAACAACCGATCACGGTCGAGAACTGCAGCACCGAGTCACCCAGCAGATAACTCGCCAATGAGCCAGCCGCCAACTCATAGACCAGGCCGCAGGCAGCGATCAGGAAAACCGAGGCGAGCAGGGTGATTTCAGCCGGGGAAATGTGCTGCCCGACAGGAAGTTCATGATCAGAATCATCAGGAATCATCGTCAAATCAGCTCACCGCACGATGATCGAACTGGACAATCGTAGTCCAACTTCACTCAGTTGCTCCGTCTTGGACAACCACATACCCAGCCTCAATCTCCGCATGAAATGCGGCTGGTATGCGCGCCCAATCGACGATTTGCACCATGATCGGTAGATCACTATCGCTGAAAGCCTCCTGTACCCGCCATAGATCTGGGGTATTCAGAGTCAGATCTGTCGAATGCCGCACGACCAGATCAAGGTCGCTGGCTTCGTAGCAGCCACCATGCACGCGGCTACCGTAAGCCCAAACATCTGTATGCGGCAAATGTTGACGCAAGAGTTCCTGCACAATCACCAAGTGACGTGGCAACAATTGCAATACACCGGCATCCAGCCTAGACATCTGCACTGTCCTTGCCTAGTTTTGTCTCCAACACATTAGCCAGCGCTATGACATCCTGCAGAAAATTCGGAATCAACACCAATGTTTCCTTGGCGAAGGCCTCACCATAGTCATGAGCTGTGTTGTTGCGGTTGTCCCGATATTTAAACCAACGTTCGACCTCTTCGACCGGCATCAGGCCATGCACTGCAGCCAGACGCAGGATGTCCTTGACGGGTGTTTCATTCAGCTTCCTGCCACCATGACCAAATTCCTTCAAAGCTTTTTTGATCAACTTGAAGGATGTTTCCTGTGCCAGTTCGTACCCTTTGATGATGGCATTACGGAACACTTCCTGCTCGATGCTGCCCGGCGCCGCCTGCTGGTACAACAGCAGTGATGATTGCAAAGTAGCGATACAACGCTGCAGATGCTCTATATTCAGATAGATCATGCTTTTTCACCCATGAATCGCCGCTGCCACGATCATGCCGATGGCGATGAACATCGCACCCACCACGATGGCAAGCGCCAGGTTCTTTTTCTCGACAATTTCTTGCCAAAGGTCGTAGGGCGTGATCTTGTCGATGATGATGAAACTCAGCCACAGCACCACCACACCGATCACTGCGTAGAGGATGGAGCCGAGCACGATGGCGGGTTTGAGCATGTCCATGATATTTTCCTTGGTCGATAAATCGGTGATCACACCAACGGTGTCGGCGGCAGTGTCATTTATGGCCGCCACCGCCGCTGCTGTAGCCACCCCAGGAGCCACCGCTGGTGCCATATCCGCCGCCGCTGCCGCTGCCGCTGCGCGAGCGACTCAGGCATTGCTGATATTCTGCGCTGCTGGCGCCAAAGGTGTTGCGGGTCTCATCGCAACCATCCGAACTGCAGGTGGTTGCCATCAGCACCATCAGCAAGGCGATCGCCAGGAAAATCATCAGCGGCCAGTTGATACCCTGCTTGAATCCGCCGCCCGCCAACGGCGCGGCATCACGCCTGAGTGCGGCGCGAGCCGATGGCAAGATTCCAAAGGCGTCGGCCAGCGTGCCGGCGTCCAGCACTTCTCCAGCCGACCAGGTGACTTCCTGGCCTTGTTGCTCGCGGCTCAGCCGTTTGGAGCGGGCGGCGCCTTCGCCGTCGAAATCCATCACCTGGACTTGTTCGTCGCGCCGCACGCGCCAGTAAAACTCACCCAGCACATAGGTGGTTCTGGCTAGATAACTCCAGCGGCGCTTGAAACTGTCGCCGGCCCAACTGGCGCGCTCGCCATTGAGTTTGGGTGCGCCGGTGAGCGGTTTCACCCAACTCCAGCCGTCTTCGGCATCGACCAGAAACACAAAACCTTCGCTGCGGTGATAAAGCAGATATTCGCGCCAGAAGGTCTGCTCGAAATCATCGCTGCCATCGGGCAGATCGCAGCGTTCCAGATAACCGATCACCTGCCACGGCAGCAGCTCAGGCGAACCCAAGGCGAGCCGGCCGGTGCTGCCCAGCGGCAATTGCGGTTCGCGGCCATTCTGTTGCGCATAATGGGCCAGCTCGGCGCCAACGCCCTGCGAAACATCGACCACCGCCTTGCACTGGCCGCAAGCAATGGATTTGGTGTTCTCCAGCTTGAGATCCAGCGCAGCACCGCAGCTCGGGCATTCGATACTGCGGCCCGCCAGAGTTTTCTCGCTGGCCTCGCGCAAGCCCTGCAGTTTCAGATCAAGCAGCCGCACCGAGCGGCCGACAGACCAGATTGGTTTGAGCGGATCCGAGCCATCCAGCGTGCCGACCTCGCCACGCGGGTTGCGCAGATCGGCAATCCAGAATTCGGCCAATTGCGCTGGTGGATGGGGTAATTCACCTTCGGCGGCGCCGAGCGTGGCCGCAGTGACCGAGGCGATATCCCAAGCTTGCCCGGCGATCTGGCAGCTGGCGCCAGCACTCAAGCTCGGAATGGCTGGTGGCGCTGCGCTCAGCGCCGCCTCGAAACCAAACACATAGGCGCCGTTGTCTTCCGACAACCAGCCGCTCTTGCCGTTGTCAAACAGCGCGTGCCATTCGTTCCAGCTGCCGTCGGCATACTTGAGCTGCAACCGGCCAACCAGCGTGAACGCTTCGCCCAGATAACGGCCGCTGGCGCCGAGTTGCAGCGGCGAGTGGTCGTCGAACAACTCGGCGCTCTGACCGATGCGGCGCAGCGCCTCGCCGTCACGAACCAGGGTGCTGCGGCAATAGCTGCAAATGGCGCTGACGGAGGCGGCCGAGCGAAACTCGACCGATCCGCCGCAATTCGGGCAGGCGGCGCGGTAAGCCCGTTGGGGGGATTCGGTAGCCAAGATCGGTGTGTCTGCTGCCGTTCAGACCAGTTTCTTCAGTAATTCAGCTTTCTTGGTGCTGAATTCCTCATCGGTCAGAATGCCCTTGGTTTTGAGATCGGCGAGTTTTTCGAGCGTCGCCATGACCTGATCCGGCGTCATCGACGCGGCCGCCGGGGCAGCAGATGCCGCCGGAGCTGCCGTAGCGCCTTGCAAACCCTGCTGAAGGTTTTGTGCCAGTACCTGACCCAAGGCCACACCAGCGCCCAGGCCCATGGCGTCACCGGCAATGCCACCGCCTTGGCCGGAGTTTTCAGCAAACTTCGGAATCGCCTGCGCGGTCTGGTATTGCATGAACTGGCCCATGTTCTGGCCGATCATGCCCATGCCGATTTTCTGATCCAGAATCTTCTGCAGCTCGTCAGGCAACGACACATTCTGCAGCGTCACCAGATCAAGCTGCAGGCCGATTTTCTCGAAGCTGGGCGTGACGGCCGTCTTGATCTGATTCGCAAACTCGATTTGATTGGCGGCCAGATCCAGGAAGGGAATGCCGCTTTGCGCCACTGCATCGGAAATATGCTGCAGCAGCAGCCCGCGCAATTGGCCGTCGAGATCAGCCACCGTATAAGCGTTGCGCGTGCCGGAAATCTCTTTCATGAAGAGTTTCGGGTCGGCGATCCGGTAGGCATAGTTGCCGAAGGCACGCAGCCGCACCGCGCCGAAATCCTTGTCGCGCAGCGTCACCGGTTGCTGGGTGCCCCAGCGCTGGTCGAGCTGCTGGCGCGTGCTGAAGAAATAGACATCGCTCTTGAAGGGCGAGGCGAACAGCTTGTCCCAGTTCTTCAGGTAGGTCAGCACCGGCAGCGTCTGGGTCGTGAGCGTGTAGCGGCCGGGACCGAACACGTCGGCGATCTGGCCTTCGTTGACGAACACCGCCAGCTGCGACTCGCGCACCGTCAGCGCCGCGCCGTTCTGGATCTCGTTGTCGGCCATGGGGAAGCGCCAGGCGAGCACGCCGTCGCCGCTTTCAGTCCACTCCAGGACGTCGATGAACTGTTTCTTGACGAAATCGAACAGGCCCATGCTGCCTCCTTGTGCGCCACGACCGATCAGGTATTGCTGATCATACGCACAGGGGCAGCCTAAAATGGCGCCCCACCGCCCACGGGTCCGTCGCGGAGTTGCCCCACACGCATGGGGTGACCCAAGCTTGCCGTCCACGCAGACGCCGACCGACCACCGCACCTCTTTGCCCCAGTCTCCCGCCGGAGCGTGACCATGCCTTTTATGATGCCCACCGCCCTGACCGCCCTGTCGCCACTCGATGGTCGCTATGCCAGCAAGCTCACCGCCCTGCGCCCGCTGCTGAGCGAGTTCGGTCTGATGCACCGCCGCGTGCAGGTCGAGATCGAATGGTTCATCGCCTTGTCGGACGCCGGTTTTGAAGAGTTCCAGCCGCTCTCGGCTGCCTCGCGCGGCCTGCTGCGCATGCTGGTGATGCGCTTCAGCGAAGCCGATGCGCAGGCCATCAAGGACATCGAGAAGCGCACCAACCACGACGTCAAGGCGGTCGAGTACTGGATCAAGAACAGCTTCGCCGACCATCCGGAGCTGCTGATCGCGGCCGAGTTCGTGCACTTCGCCTGCACCAGCGAAGACATCAACAACACCAGCCACGCGCTGATGCTGAAAGCCGCTCGCCACGACGTGCTGCTGCCGACGCTCGACCGCATCATCGCCAAGCTCAGCGCGATGGCGCACCAGTTTGCCGCCCAGCCGATGCTGAGCCGCACCCACGGCCAGACTGCCAGCCCGACGACAGTCGGCAAGGAAATCGCCAACGTCGCGGCGCGCCTGATCAACGCCCGCCAGCGCATTGCCGATGTGAAGCTGCTGGCCAAGATGAACGGCGCGGTCGGCAACTACAACGCCCACCTGTCGGCCTACCCGGAACATGACTGGGAAGCCTTCAGCCGCAAGGTGATCGAGGAAAAGCTCGGCCTGAGCTTCAACCCGTACACGATCCAGATCGAGCCGCACGACTACATGGCCGAGCTGTTCGACGCCGTCACGCGCGTCAACACGATCCTGATCGACTGGAGCCGCGACGTCTGGGGCTACGTCAGCCTGGGCTACTTCAAGCAGCGCCTGAAGGATGGCGAAGTCGGCTCATCGACCATGCCGCACAAGGTCAACCCGATCGACTTCGAGAACGCCGAGGGCAACTTCGGCATGTCGAGCGCACTGCTCACGCACCTGGCGCAAAAGCTGCCGGTGAGCCGCTGGCAGCGGGATCTGACCGACTCGACCGTGCTGCGCAACATGGGCGTGGCGCTCGGTTACGCGCAACTGGGCTACGACAGCCTGCTGCGCGGCCTCGACAAGCTGGAGCTCAACGAAGCCGCGCTCGCCGCCGACCTCGACGAGGCCTGGGAAGTGCTGGCCGAGCCGATCCAGACCGTCATGCGCCGCCACGGCCTGCCCGAGCCGTACGAGCAACTGAAGTCCTTCACGCGTGGCAGGCCCATGACGCGCGAGCTGATCCAGGGCTTCATCCAGGATCTCAAGCTGCCGCAAGCCGACAAGGAGCGTCTGCTCGCCATGACGCCGGGCAGCTACACCGGGCTGGCGACGCAGCTGGCCAAGCGCATCGGCTAAACGCCATACACAACAGGCAAACACATCATGATCCGATGGATCGAGGTCAAGGGCATGCGGGCCCTGCGCTATGTTTCTCTGGAACTCGATCCATTCATGGTCATGGTGGGTCCAAATGCCTGCGGCAAAAGTACCCTGTTCGACACCTTGCTGTTTGTTCGTGATGTTCTGAGCAGTGGGCTGGATGCCGCTGTGTTTGGCAATGCCCGCATGAACATCGCTCCACGGGCTGTCTCACCACAAGATCTGACATGGCTTCGACAGGGCGGTGGCCTTGAGATTGCAGTCACGTTGGAGTTGCCCAAAGAAATCATCAACAAGCTCGGTGGAAAATATAGTTTTGCCCGCTACGAACTCGGCATTCATACCGACGGCCGTCTGGGTTTTGATCACGAGACACTCTGGCTGTCCGCAGAGCTACGACCACCGCAAACACCGCCCGAAGAGCCACAGCGGCGACTGGATTTTCCTGAGCCCGTATCGGCACCTGTGCATGTCATAACACCGTCAAAGCACCGATCTCCGAATGGCTGGCGCAAGGTGGTAAGCAAAGTAGTCGATAGTGGCAATGATTATTTTCGATCAGAAACCTCCGATTGGAATAATCTGTTTCGCCTTGGGCCTGCCAAAAGTGCACTGGCCAATCTTCCTGAAGACGAGCTGAAGTTCCCTGCTGCCACTTGGGTCAAACGCGTCTTGATGGAGGGCATCCATCGGCTGGCGCTCAATGCCGAGAAAATGCGCATGCCCTCACCGGCAGGATCATCGTCTGATTTTTTACCAGATGGCTCGAATCTTCCCTGGGTTGTCCATGAGTTAGAGAAAAATCCTGCCCTCAAGCAGCGCTGGATCGCACACATCGCTACTTCTCTAGAAGACCTGCTGGACATCAAGACCCAAGAAAAGAAGGAAGATCGATCTCGTTATATCGAACTGCACTATAGGAGTGGTTTGGAAGCGCCGTCCTGGGTATTATCAGACGGCACATTACGGCTTCTCGCGCTGACCTTGCTGGCCTATGCGCCGACATCACCAGCCGTCACTCTAATTGAAGAGCCAGAGAATGGTATTCATCCGAAGGCGATGGAAACCGTGATGCAGTCATTGGGGTCGGTTTATGGTTCACAGATTTTGTGTGCCACACATTCTCCTGTGGTTTTGAGCCAGTTGCGGTCGCACCAGGTTCTATGCTTTGGAAAGACCGCCGAAGGCGCGATCGATATCGTTCGAGGCGATGAGCACCCTGGTTTGCGGGAATGGCGCTCAGCGCTGAACTTGGGTGAATTGTTTGCCACCGGAGTCCTAGGGTGAGAGATTGCCTTTTTCTCGTTGCAGATAAAAATATGGAAGGCATTCTGAAAGGCTACCTATCACGCCCAGGCATTCATGCTGCGCTAGGTTGTGGACCCTTCACCTTCGATGCTCGACGTGATCTCCATGTCGCCCACGGCCAGAATGACCCTGGTTTGTATACGCGCGCCAAAGAATTTCTTCAACCCTATGCAAAATCACATCGACATGCAGCGGTGGTGATGGATGCAGAATGGGATGGGTCGCCAGGAACCGCTGAGATTGAGCGCCGACTGACAGATCACCTCACCCAAGCCGGCTGGCCCCCGGCGTGCTGCTGTGCGGTGGTTATCACTCCAGAGTTGGAGAATTGGGTGTGGCAAGACACTCCCCATGTCAGTGAGCAGCTTGGGTTTAATGGCACTTACTCAGAGTTGCGTCACCAGCTGGAGCGCAAAGGCTATTGGCGAGCCGGCGAGTCAAAGCCGCACCGCCCAAAAGAGGCGGTCGAAGAGGTTCTTCGACTCAATAAAATCCCAAGATCATCAGCCATTTATCGAGATCTGGCCGCGCGCATCAAAACATCAGGATGTACCGACAGCGCCTTCTTGAAACTGAGAGATGCCATGCGCCAATGGTTTCCTGTTCAGTCTTCATGAATAATTCTGACGAAGAAACAAGCATGAACTTCACCGACACCCTGCAGCGCGCCACGCGCCTGCACAACTCCCTGCTCTGCGTCGGCCTGGACCCGGAGCCGGGCAAATTCCCCGGCGCCTGGAAGGGCAATGCCGGGCGGATCTTCGAGTTCTGCTCGGCGATCGTCGATGCGACCAAGGATCTGGTCTGCGCCTTCAAGCCGCAGATCGCCTATTTCGCCTCGCACCGCGCCGAGGACCAGCTCGAACAGCTGATGGCCTACATGAAGCGCGTCGCGCCCGACGTGCCGGTGATCCTGGACGCCAAGCGCGGCGACATCGGCTCGACCGCCGAGCAGTACGCCCGCGAAGCCTTCGAGCGCTACCAGGCCGACGCCGTGACGCTGTCGCCCTTCATGGGCCGCGACACCATCGAGCCGTTCCTGCGCTACAGCGACAAGGGCGTGATCCTGCTCTGTCGCACGTCCAACCCGGGCGGCAACGACTGGCAGATGCAGCGCCTGGCCGACGTGCCGGGTCAGCCGATGCTCTACGAGCACCTGGCCGCGCTGGCGCAGGGCGAGTGGAACAGCACCGGCCAGATCGGTCTGGTGGTGGGCGCCACCTTCCCGGCCGAGATCGAGCGCGTGCGCGCCATCGCGCCGACGCTGCCGCTGCTGATCCCCGGCGTCGGCGCCCAGGGCGGTGACGCTGCTGCCACGGTGCGCGCAGGCTTGCGCACGACGGCTGACGGCACGGTGACGGGTCCGATCATCGTCAACAGCTCGCGCGCGGTGCTCTACGCCAGCGCGGGCGAGGACTTTGCCGCCGCCGCCCGGCGCGTGGCGCTGGCCACCCGCGACGCGCTGAACGCGGCGCGCTGACCGCCATGTCCAGACGCCGCGCCTTTCTCGCCAGCGCGGCGGGTGGTGCCGGTCTGCTCAGTGCCGGCCTGTGGCCGGCCGCGACGGCCGCATCACCGCAGCCAAACACCCGCGCCGAGCGGGTGCTGCGCTACGCTTTCTCGACCGCCGAAACCGGTTTCGACCCGGCGCAAGTCAGCGACATCTATTCGCGCATCGTCACCGCGCATATCTTCGAGGCGCCGTTTGAATACGACCATCTGGCGCGGCCGTACAAGATCAAACCCTGCACGGCGGTGGCGCTGCCGGAAGTCGATGCCGAGTTCCGCGCTTTCACGCTGAAGCTCAAACCTGGCATTTATTTTCACGCTGACCCAGCCTTCGGTGGCAAACCCCGTGAGCTGGTCGCGCAGGATTATGTCTACAGCTTCAAGCGCATTTACGATCCGGCCACCAAGAGCCCGGGCCAGAGCATTCTGGAAGAACAAGGCATCATCGGCTTGAACGAGCTGCGCGAAACTGCCCTCAAGACCAAACAGCCCTTTGATTACGCGCGCCCGATCGAAGGTTTGCAGGCGCTGGACCGCTACACCCTGCGCATCCGCCTGCGCGAATCGCGGCCGCGCTTCATCTATACCCTGACCGCCGGTGACGTGTACGGCGCGATGGCGCGCGAGGTGGTGGAGTATTACGGCGACCGGATCATGGAACACCCGGTCGGCACCGGGCCGTTCCGGCTGCATGAATGGCGGCGCAGCTCGAAAATCGTGCTGGCGCGCCATCCCGGTTATCGCGAGCGCTATTACGACGCCGAACCGAATCCCGACGACGCCGAAGGCCAGGCGCTGCTGGCGCGTTTCAAGGGCCGGCGCCTGCCGATGCTGGACCGGGTCGAGGTGGCGATCATCGAGGAATCACAGCCGCGCTGGCTGGCTTTCCTGAATGGCGAACAGAATCTGCTGGAACGCGTACCGCCTGATTTTGTGCCGCAAGCCATTCCCGGCGGCGCACTGGCGCCGCATCTGGCCAAGCGCGGTATCCAGAAATACCGCGTGCCGGCTTCCGACGTCACGCTGACGGTGTTCAATATGGAGCACCCACTGATCGGCGGTTATGCGCCGCCGCAGATTGCGCTGCGCCGCGCCATCGGCCTCGGGCTGGATATTCCACGTGAAATCAGCCTGGGTCGGCGCGGCGAAGCGATTCCGGCCCAGGCCGGCATCACGCCGAATACCTTCGGTTTTGATCCGAATCTGCGCACCGAAGCGGGACTATATGACCCGGCGCGCGCCCGGGCGCTGCTCGATACCTATGGTTATCTGGATCGCAACGGCGATGGCTGGCGCGAACGCCCGGACGGCTCGGCGCTGACGCTGGAGCTGCTGTCGCAGACCGACCAGACCAGCCGCCAGCTCGACGAGCTGTACAAGAAGAATCTCGATGCGCTCGGGATTCGGTTGGAGCTGAAAGTCGGCCAGTGGAGCGAAAACCTCAAGGCGACCCGCGCCGGGCATTTCATGCTCTGGCGCGTCGGCTCCAGCGCCAGCACGCCCGACGGCCAGACCGCGCTGGAGCGCGCTTATGGCCCGTCGGTCGGCAAAAGCAATCTGGCGCGTTTCAAACTCCCCGCCTTCGACGCCATCTACGAGCAGATGAAGGCGCTGCCCGACGGCCCGCAGCGCCAAGCACTGTTTCGTGATACCAATAAACTGATGCTGGCCTACGCGCCGTACCGTTTTCACGTGCACCGCATCATCACCGATTTGGCACAGCCGCAAGTGCACGGTTACCGGCGTCCGCCGTTCTGGCTCGGCTGGTGGCAGTTTGTGGATGTGGAGCCGGTGCCAAGCTCCGGTTGAAAACTGTTTTCAGAGCCCGATCCACAGGTTACGATGGCGCGAAGTTGACGGATTACAGGAAACATCATGCTCGATACTCCCCAAATCATCCAAACCGAAACACAACTCACCGCCGTGATTCATCTGACGGTGGCGCGTTATGAAATCACCCAGGTGATGGGGCCGGCAATTACCGAGATATTGACGGCGTTGGCCGCGCAGCAGATTCGTCCGGCCGGGCCGTGTTTTTCTTATCACCTGCGCCGACCGTCGGAGGTGTTTGATTTCGAGGTGGGCTTTCCAGTCCAGGCGCCGATCACGCCGAGCGGGCGTGTGAAGCTGAGCCAGCTGCCGGCCGCCAAGGTGGCGCAAACCATTTATCGCGGTGGTTATGACGGGCTTGGCGCGGCGTGGGGTGAATTGATGGCCTGGATCAACACGCAACCCGGGTTGGTTGAGCAAGAGAGTTTGTGGGAGTGCTATCTGGTCGGGCCGGAATCGAGCCCGGACCCGGCGCAGTGGTGCACGCAGCTGCATCGGCCGCTGCGCTGAGCTGTGCCGCCGGGTACGTTCTTATCAAGAATCAGCGGCCTCGACATTAAACCAAAGAAAATCATGCGAAAATTTATACGTGCCATCGCCTGGTCGGTTTTTAGCTACTCCACACTTGCTTGTGCAGATAACTCGACTGTTTCTGTTGAGGTCCGTCCGGATGTCAATCTGACTATCCATTACATGCGCCATGGTGCTGATCAAGCGAAGGGCGTGGTTGCCCTTATTCCTGGCGGCGGGGGCGGCTTGAATCTGAGCACGGAGGGTGAGCCACAGAACCAGAATTTCCTGATACGTTCGCGCCAGCTGTTCTACGACGCTGGCTACGATGTGGTTTCGATTGGCAATCCATCTGATATGGTCAGCTTGGCACCTCGCTACCGTTCATCCAAACAACATGTGGGCGATCTTGAAGCCGTGATCAAGTTCGTGAAAGCGCAAACCAATTTGCCGGTTTGGCTGGTGGGCACCAGTCGGGGCACCACCTCTGCCGCAGCCGCAGCGGTCAAGTTTGGCAATCAGCTGCTGGCGGGGCTGGTTTTGTCCAGCAGTGTGTCGACAGGGAAAAATGGCGGTGCGGTTCAGAATGAGGATCTGGGTGATATCAAAATACCGGTGCTCATCGTTCATCATCAATCGGATGGTTGCAGCTCCACGCCGACCGCCGGGGCGCAATCTATTTTGAGCGACCTGAAGCATGCCCCTATCAAGAAATTGATTCTGAAAACTGGCGGCACCGCCACGGGTTCAGACTGCGGACCATTTCATTATCATGGTTACGAGGGGATCGAGGCAGAAACGGTCGCAGACATCACCCGCTGGGTTTCCAAGCCAACGGCTGAGTGATCATACTGTGTGGCGGGCGCGGTATCTGGGCGATTTGACGCTGTCCGTCCGCGCCACGGTCAATGCTGGGAGCTGATGATGAACACGATGATGCGAGCTGGTTTCGGGCTGGTGCTGCTGGGTGGTTTGAGCCTGAGCGCCCAGGCCGGGGCGGAGATCTTTGCAGGCGCGGATGAGAAGCTCGGCGAGCGCCTGATCCAGGAACACGACTGCACCGAGTGCCACCGCCAACGGGTCGGCGGCGACGGCAGCGCGATCTACCGACCGGCCGGGCGCATCTCGACCCCGGAGGCCTTGCGCAGCATGGTCGAGTACTGCAGCACCCAGCTCAATCTGCGCCTGTTTCCCGAGGAAACCTTGGCCAT
Source organism: Leptothrix sp. (in: b-proteobacteria) (assembly GCA_041083665.1). GTDB lineage: Bacteria > Pseudomonadota > Gammaproteobacteria > Burkholderiales > Burkholderiaceae_C > Sphaerotilus. The sequence goes on along the minus strand of JBFPGZ010000005.1, from coordinate 50,388 downwards.
CAGCGCGGTGCTGCAGCGCGATCATTACCGCTTCAAGTAGGGCGGCGGCTGGAATTGGCGCGCTGGGCCAAGGTTTGAAATACGCCTGAGCTGCGGCCGGATTTTCAGAAAGCCATCCCCCGAATGGTGGCGGGTTTGCCACTTTCCAGAAGCAGATCAAAGAGTTACGATGGCCCGGATTTGACGGCTGTTCGATGTTTAGGCGGCGCGGTGCTGCCAGTCGAGTGCTGTCGAAAAGTAGTTGGGCCGTAATAATGGAACTCCCTCTGAGTCGTCAGAAACGAATCGATTCCTTGGCTATCTTGCTTGCGTTAGTACTGTCTTTTTTGGTTGCATTTGCGTTCTCCCTATTCATTTCAATCGTTGCAGCAATAATCTACAGTCGAGGCACGCAGGAAGGTATTGATGACAGTGTTGGGGGTGGAGTGCTTGTGATGGCGACATTTTTCTTGTCGATGATGTTTCTCTCCCCGCTCTGGCTTTGGTTGGGGTTCCGCCTCCGGCGAGCTATCAACTGGCCGAGGGGGGCCTTTGAGCGAACTACAAGGGTTTATGAATAGGGGGCCACTCATGCACTTTTCAAAAATCCAAATACTCATATATTCCACGATCGTGTTGCGGCCTAACCTCTACAGGGACTTCCCCGTTTGTCAAACTACTGATGGCATGAGGTGTTTTCCCCCATCGACTTGATGCAAGACCTGGATCGAAGATGAAGCGAAACAGAGAACAGACTGCATACCTATCGTCGGCCTTGTTGCACCCAGGGGCGGTGCGGACCCAGATACGAACCGCTCAGCAGGGCTTCATTCCTATCTCGTGGTCCGTCGTGGGGTTGGCCACAAAAGGTTAGTCGAGCTGGCATATTCAACCCGCCAACGCAGCCCGTACCCATTGCGCCACCGCTTGCGGCTGCTGAAACTCATCGACCGAGCGCGCCGCAATCATCGGATGGCGGGCCTGCCACAGGCGGGAGAGCGTCGTGCCGGGGCCGACTTCCAGCACGCAGCGCACGCCCCGTTCGGCCAGCGTGTCCAGGCAGACATCCCATTGCACGGTCTGGGCGATTTGCGCCGCCAGGGCGTGGCGCAGCTCGGTGCTGCGGCGCCGCGCCATGCCGTCGAGGTTGCAGATCAGCGTGGTGTGTGGGCGCTCGAACGGCAGGGCATCGAGCACGCCGGCCAGGCGCGGCACGCCCGCCGCCAGCCAGCCGGTGTGCGAGGTGATCGACACCGCCAGGCGCGTGCAGCTCGCACCAGCCGCCAGCGCGGCCTGTTCGGCCGCGTGCAGTGAGGCATTCAGCCCACCCAGAATGCAGCGCTCCGGCCCGAGGCGGATCGCCACTGCCAGCGCGTGTTGCGCGCACAGCCGCTCGATCAGGTCGGGCCGGGCGCCGCTGACCGACAGCAGCCCGGTGGCTTGGCCCGCCACGCACTGATCCATGATCTGCGCCCGGCGCTGCGCCAGCTCCAGCGCCACGGCCGGGCTGAACACGCCGGCCGCGCTGAAGGCGGCCAGCTCACCGACGCTGTAGCCGGCCACCGCCGTGGGTGCCGGCAGCAGCGGCTGCAGTTGCTGCCAGGCCGCCAGGCACACGCCGGTCAGCAAAGGCTGCGCCACGTCGTTGCGGGTGGCCCAGGCCGGGTCGCCGAGCCGGGCGCGCCAGTCGGCACCGAGCTGCTGGCTCAGCCACGTCAGCGGCGCGCTGCCCTGCCCGAGCCAGGGCAGCATCGCGGCGTGCTGGGTGCCTTGGCCGGGAAACAGCAGGCCCAGGCTCATGTCGGCTGGCCGATGCGGTGCACCCAGCAGGCGGCGGCCAGCACATCGGCGCCGCCGCCGGGCGACAGGCGCCGTGCGACAAAGTCGTGGTGGATCGCCTCGGCGTGCGCCAGCGCATCCGGGCGGGCGGCGCCGCCGGCGGCCAGAAAGTCGGCGGCGCGGCGCTGGGCAAAGCGCAGGCCCGCCAGCCCGCCGCGATGCGCCAGGTTGGTGTCGTCCAGCACGGCCAGGATATGAAACAGGGTTTGCAGCTTGGCAGCGCGATCGTCCAGACCGTCGGCCAGCGCCTGCTGCAGGGCCGGCACGGCGACGTCGAACAGCACCGGAAACCCGTTGGCTGCCGCTTCGCCGACGCTGCGCAGGCCGTGGCGCCGGGCGGCGCATTGGCCGTTCGAATGCGAGTGCGAGTGATCGCGCGCCTGCGTTGCGCGGGTCTGCAGCGCCGGCCCCCAGTGGTGCAGCAGGCTGGCGCGCAGGGCGGCGGGCTGCTGCGGCGTGCCGCTGGCAGCCAGCCGGCCGGCCGCCGCGCACAGCAGCCCGAGGCTGAACACCGCGCCACGGTGGGTGTTGATGCCGGCGGTGGCGCGCAGCATGCGGTGCTCGGCGTCGATGCCGAGCTGTTCCAGCACGCTGAAGCTGGCCGCGCGCGCGCCGAGCCGGGTGATCTGCACAAAGTAATGGCGCAGCGCAAACAGGCTGCGCATGAAGGTGCTGGCGTCCATGTCGGTGTGGCTGCCGGTGTCGATGAACGAGACCAGCCCCGGCTTGGGATAGAGCGCCAGCTCCTCGTATAGCGCCACCGTGGCGGCGCGGCCGATGCGTTGCAGGCGCATGTCTACCAGCGGCCCGAGCCGGTGGCGGCGCCCAGCCAGGCGGTGCCGGATTCCAGCGCCACGCTGTGCAGGCGTTTGACCAGGATCTGATCGACCCGGCCGGCGCGCCAGTCCTGCCATTCGCGCCAGGCCACCGCGCTGCCGTCGGCAAAGCCGAGTTCGCCGTCCAGGCGCGGTGCTGCCGCGCCAAAGCCGGCCAGCAGGGCGGTCACCGCATCGGCGGCCTGGGCGTGCTCAACCGGGATGAACAGGTCCAGATCGGAGCGCTCGTGCACATAGGCCAGCCCGGTCAGGTGCTGCCAGCCGTGGCTGCCGTAGACCTGCGCGCGCAGCTGCAGGGCCGCCAAACCGTCACACAAGTGCTGCCACGCCGGACCGGCCTCGGCCGGCAACTGCGCGGCCAGAGCGTTGGCGGGCGGGAAGGCGTCCAGACCGCGCAGCTCCGCGCGGGCCACCTGCAGGCGCAGGCGCTGACGGGCCCAGCAGGCCGGCGCCGGCAGGCCGAGGTGGAGGTGTTCGTCGAGCGACGGCCCGGGCTGGCGCGCCACCACCAGCGGCAGATCGTGACTGGCCCAGTGCGCCAGGCAAGGGCGGGTGGCTTCGCTCCAGGGCTGGCCGAGCAAGCGGTCCCAGCCGGCGGGTGTCAGGCGCCGCAGCTGATGGCGTTGCGGCGCCGGCAGCTCGGGCGCGGGCCGCTCAGGCGGCATCGAGCACTCGCTGCGTGACGGCGGCGGCCAGCTTGCGGCCGCCTCGCGCTGCACCATCGGCCGCACGCTGATCGGTGACCGGCGCATCGCGCAGCGCGGCGCGCAAGGCGCCAGCCAGGTCGCCCGACCACAGCGCCGCAATGCCGCCCATCGCGACGTAGTTCTGCACGCCGGGCGCAAAGACCGGGTTGTCCAGCGACAGCTCGGTGAGCCGCGCTTCGGAAATCTTGGTCACGCGCGCCATCGCCGGGATGCGCATGACGCGGATCTCGGCCTCGGGCAGCGCGTAGCAGGCGTCGGCCATCAGCCCCGAGGTGATGAAGCCGCCCGACAGCGCCTGGTCGTAGACCAGCCCGATGACGCGGTGGCCGTGGCGGCGCGCCAGATCGATGCAACCGGCCAGATGCGCCATCGCGCGGTTGATGCCGAGCAGCTCGTCGCGGCGGCGCAGCTGCTGGCCCTGGGTGTCGATCAGCAGCAGGATGGCGCGGCCCGGCTGCTGCGCGATGGTGTCGAGCACGGCGCCGGCCTGCGCCAGTGCCAGCGCCACGCCGATCGGCGCGTGGCCGGTGGTGCCGATCACGCTCAGGGTGGCGCCGTCCAGCTCGGCGTGGCCGAGCAGCAAGTGGCCGTCCAGACCTGCCGCGATGCGGATGTCGTGCGCCGGGCCGAACAGCTGGTCGGCGAGGGTTTTCCAATCCATCGGTGTTGCTCCTCAGGCGGACAAGGCGGTCGGGCGCAGCGCGCGCACTTCGGCGGCGCTCAGGTCGGGCATCCGCTCGGCGTCCAGCACGCCGAGCTGGCGCCACAGCGCCACCGCGTCGGCGCCGGCCGGCGCGTTCTGCCAGCGTTGCTGCAGCAGGGCGTGTTCGGCTTGCAGCGCTGCCAGGGTCATCGGCCGGCGCTGCGTCAGCGCGGCCACGGCAGCGGCGCGGAAGGCCGCCACGTCGTCGTCGATCAGGTCGTCGCAGTCGCCGCTGAGCCAGCGGTGCTTGCCGCCGGTGGTGCGCCAGACCAGCGCGCGGTCGCGCGAATCGAATTCCTCGACGCCGTGCGAGGCCTCGATCACTTCCGGCCCGCTCATCGCCAGCCGGCCGATGTCGCTGATGATCAGGTGGTCGGCGCAGCGCGCCACGATGCCCATGCCGCCGAAGCAGCCGTTGGCGCCGCCGATCAGCACCAGCACCGGGATGCCGGCGGCGCGCACGTCGAGCAGCGCGCGCATCACCTCCGAGACCGCGATCAGTCCGGCGTTGGCTTCGTGCAGGCGCACGCCGCCCGATTCGGCCAGCAGCAGCACGGCGGCCGGCCGATCGCGCAAGGCGCGCTGCAGCCAGCCGACCAGCTTGGCGCCGTGCACCTCACCGACGCCGCCGCCCATGAAAGCGCCTTCCTGCGCGGCGATGAAAACCTCGTGCGCCGCCAGCCGGCCACGGCCGATCAGCACGCCATCGTCAAACGACGATGGCACGCCGAGCTGCGCCAGATGCGGGCTGGTCAGACGCTCGGCCGGCGGCAGCCATTCGTGCCAGCTGCCAGGGTCGAGCAGCTGGGCGACGCGGGCGCGGGCGCTGAGTTCGGCGTAGCTCAGGCGGTGCTGCGGTGTGGCGCTGCTCATGGCCGGGCCCGCCATTCGGCCACCGCCTGATCAAGCCGCAGGCTCACCACCGCCGGCGTGGCGCCCATGTCGTTGATCGACACCCGCACTCCGGCCAGCGCGTGGCGGGCGTGGAAGTCGGACAGCACGGCCTGCCAGATCGGCCTGAAACCGCGTGCCGAGGTCTCGACCTCGACGCTGCAACGTGTGCCTGCGGCCGGCTCGATCAGCACTTCCAGATTGCCGGAGCCGACCACGCCGACCAGCACTGGCAGTAATGCCGACAACCCCAGCGGGAATGCCGACGCCGGTGGCGGCGGCTGGCCTTCGAATTCAAATTGCATCGTTTCGATGCCGACGGCGTTGTTCATGCCCGTGCGCCTCACCAGTTCCTGAACCGCTTGGGCGGTTGATAGAGGCCGCCCGAAGCGTCTACCAGGTCGCGCATCGACCGGGCCGCCAGCAGGTTGCGGGTGGCGTCGCGCTGGTCGATGCCCAGATCGGCCGGGCGGCGGATCACGCCCCGGTCACGCAGGTTCTCGACCAGGCGGCGGTCGCGGCCCAGGCCGAGCGGCGTGTAGCCGGCCACGCCACGGATGGCTTGCTCGCGCTCCTCGTCGCTGCGGCACAGCAGCAGGTTGGCGATGCCTTCCTCGGTCAGCACGTGCGTGACGTCGTCGCCGTAGATCATGATCGGCGGCAGCGCCATGCCGGCCTGCTCGGCCAGCTGCCAGGCATCGAGCCGTTCGACGAAGGCCGGCTGCATGTGCTCGCGGAAGGTCTCGACCATCTGCACCACCAGTTTCTGGCCGCGTGGCGTGCCGCGTGCACCGGTCAGGCCGTCGCGCGCTTGCGCGCCCGCTTTCAGCCAGGCCGGGCTGGCGTGGCGCCGGCCGCGTGCGTCGGCGCCCATGTTGGGCGCGCCGCCAAAGCCGGTGATGCGGCCGAGCGTGGCGGTCGAGCTGTTGCCGGCCAGATCCATCTGCAGCGTCGAGCCGATGAACAGGTCGCAGGCGTAATGGCCGGCCGCCTGGCAGAAGGCGCGGTTGCTGCGCAGCGAGCCGTCCGGGCCGGTGAAGAAGACGTCGGAGCGGGCGCGGATGTAGTTTTCCATGCCCAGCTCGGAGCCGAACGAGTGCACCGACTGCACCCAGCCGGCCTCGATGGCCGGAATCAGCGCCGGATGCGGGTTGAGCGCCCAGTGCTGGCAGATCTTGCCGCGCAGCCCGAGCGACTCGCCGTAGGTCGGCAGCAGCAGCTCGATGGCGGCGGTGTCGAAGCCGATGCCGTGGTTGAGGCGCTGCACGCCGTACTCGGCGTAGATGCCCTTGATCGCCATCATCGCCATCAGCACCTGGATCTCGCTGATCTGGGCCGGATCGCGCGTGAACAGCGGCTCGATCAGGTTGGGCGTCGGGGCGCGCACGACGAAATCGACCCAGTCGGCCGGCACGTCCACCCGTGGCAGCGTCTCCACGATCTCGTTGACCTGCGCGATGACAATGCCGCCGCTGAACGCGGTGGCTTCGACGATCGCCGGCGTGTCTTCGGTGTTCGGGCCGGTGTAGAGGTTGCCGTGCGCGTCGGCCGACTGCGCCGCGATCAGCGCCACCTGCGGCGTCAGATCGACAAAGTAGCGTGCGAACAGCTCCAGATAGGTGTGGATCGCGCCGATGCGGATCTGGCCCTGCGAGACCAGTTGCGCCAGCCGGGTGCCTTGCGGACCTGAAAACGAGAAGTCGAGCCGGCTGGCGATGCCGTCCTCGAACAGGTCGAGGTGCTCGGGCAGCGCCAGCACCGACTGCACCATGTGCAGCTCGTGCACCCGCGCCGGATCGACCTGGGTCAGCGCCTTGGCCAGGAAATCAGCCTGCTTCTGGTTGTTGCCTTCCAGGCAGACGCGGTCGCCGGGTTCGAGCACGGCCTCCAGCAGCCGGGTGATCTGCGCGGTGGCGGCGTGTTTGCCGCGCAGGTCGGCGCCGAGCGCCTGCGCGGCGCGTTCAAGGCGCTGGCGCCGCTGCAGGTCGCGGCGGTTCCAGCGCATCGGCTCGCGTGGGGCGTTCATCGGTCGGCGCTCATTTGGCCAGCACCGTGCCCATCACGTGGTCGGGCAGGCCGGTGGCGATGGCGGGGAACAAGCAGATCAGCAGCACCGCCAGCAGCATCAGCAGCACGAACGGCAACACGCCCCAGATGATGTCCTTGAGCGGGATGTCGGGCGCGATGTTCTTGATGACGAAGATGTTCAGCCCCACCGGCGGATGGATCAGGCCGGTTTCCATCACGATCGTCATCAGGATGCCGAACCAGATCAGGTCGAAGCCGGCGGTTTTGAGCGGCGGCAGGATGATCGGCGCCAGCATCAGGATGATGCTGACCGGCGGCAGGAAGAAGCCCAGCACGATCACCAGCAGCAGCACGGTGGCGAGCAGCAGCCACTTCGACAGCTGCAGGCCGACGATCCACTGCGCGGTTTCCTGGCTGATGTGCAGATAGCTCATCACGTACGAGAACAGCAGCGACATGCCGATGATGAACATCAGCATGGTCGATTCCTTCAGCGTCGCGGTCAGGATCGGCTTGACGTCTTTCGGGCGCCAGACGCCGTAGACCAGCGCGATCAGCAGCAGCGCCAGCAGGCCGCCCAGGCCGGCGGTCTCGGACGGCGTGGCAAAGCCGCCGTACAGCGCCACCATCACGCCGATCAGCAGCACCACGAACGGCACCACGCGCGGCAGCATCTCGACCTTTTCCTTCAGCGTGAAGTGGTCGTGCGACAGCAGCGCCGACGCGATGCCGTGGTGCGTGTAGGCAGCTTGGGCACGGCGGTATTCGCGCTGGTAGTTGAGCACCGCGTAGACGGCGAACAGCGCCACCAGCAGCAGGCCCGGGCCGATGCCGGCCAGGAACAGCCGGCCGAGCGACTGCTCGGACGCCACCGCGTACAGGATCATCGTGATCGACGGCGGCAGCAGGATGCCCAGCGTGCCACCGGCGGCGATGATGCCGGCGGCAAAGCCGGGCGAGTAGCCGCGCTTGCGCATCTCCGGAATGCCGGCCGAGCCGATCGCCGAGCAGGTGGCCGGGCTGGATCCCGCCATGGCGGCAAACAGCGCGCAGGCCAGCACGTTGGCGATGCCGAGTCCGCCGGGGATCTTGTTCATCCAGACGTGCATGGCGGCGTACAGATCCTGGCCGGCGCGCGACTTGCCGATCGCCGCGCCTTTCAGGATGAACAGCGGAATCGACAGCAGCGTGATGCTGGCCATTTCCTCGTAGACGTTCTGCGTCACGGTGTCGAGCGCCGACGCCGGCATGAAGGCATACATGAAGCCGACCGCGACGCTGCCGAGCGCAAAGGCGATCGGCGCGCCCGAGAACATCACGAACAAGGTCACGGCCGCGAACAGCAGGCCGAGTGAGAGCATCGTCATGGCTGGGTTTTCCGGTCGCGGCGGTTGCGCAGCGCATTGACGCTGGCGCTGAGCTGCACGGCGATCTGCAGCGTCAGCAGCGTCATGCCGGCCGCCATCAGGCCGTAGGGAATCCACAGCGGTGGCGCCCAGGACGACGACGTGGTCTGGCCCTCGGTCCAGGCTTCGTGCCACAGCGTCCAGCTTTTCCAGGCGAAGAAGCCGCAGAACAGCGCGCACATCAGATCGACACCGACCTGGCGCAGCCGGTTCACGGCCGCCGGCAGCAGCGTGGATACCGCCTCGATGCCGACATGGCCGCGCAGCGACTGCACAAACGCGCCGCTCATGAAGGTGGCGCCGACCAGGCAGAAGACAGCGGTTTCGTCCTGCCAGTCGGTCGAGGCTTTCATGACGTAGCGCGAGATCACGCTGTAGGTCAGCACGCAGGACGCCGACAGCAGCGCCAGCATGCCCAGCTCGACCATGGCGCGGTTGACCAGCAACAGCAGCCGTGCCAGGGGTTGCAGCAGTGCCGGGGTGTCGGGGTCGATGCCCGGCAGCGCCGGAGCGGTGTCGATGCCGTGGCTCATGCTTGATGTCGTGTCATAGCAGCTTCTGGGCGGCCTTCATCAGGCCGGCGCAGGACTCGTTCTTGTCGGCGAAGTCCTTCCAGGCCGTGTCGCGCGCGATGGCTTGCCACTTCTTGAGCGTCGGCTCGTCGAGGTCGTAGACCTTGGCGCCGGCCTTGGCGTAGATGTCGGCGGCCGCCTTGTCGTCGGCCTTGGCGGCGTCGCGGGCAAAGCCTTCGAGCTCGGCGCCGACCGCCATCACCAGATCCTGCTGGGCCTTGGGCAGCTTGCTGAAGACTTCCTTGGAAATCATCAGCGGCTCGAACATGAACCAGTAGGTCTTGCCGCGCCCGGAGGTCAGGTGCTTGGCAATCTCTTCGAGCTTGAAGGAGATGAAGCTGGTCGATGAGGTCATCGCCGCGTCCATCGCGCCGGTCTGCATCGCGGCGTAGATCTCGTTGGAGGGCAGCGAGATCACCGAGGCGCCCGCTGCCTTCAGCATCATGTCCATCTCGCGGCTGCCACCGCGCACTTTCAGGCCCTTGGCGTCGTCCGGTGTCACCAGCGCTCGGTTGCGACTCGCCACACCGCCGGCCTGCCAGATCCAGCTCACGATCAGCACGCCCTTGTCGTCGAGCACCTTGGCGAGCTGCTTGCCGACCTCGGCGGTTTTCCAGGCCGCGCCCTGCTCGTAGCTGGGAACGAGCGCTGGCATCAGGCCGATGTTGGTCTCGGCCACTTCGCCGCCGGCGTAGGACAGCGGCACCAGGCTCATGTCGAGCGCGCCCTTGCGCATGGCCGAGAACTGCGCGTTGGTCTTCATCAGCGACGAGCCCGGATAGACCGAGGCCTTGAGCGCGCCGCTGCTGCGCTTTTCGACTTCCGCCGCGAAGCGCCGGCACAGCCGGTCGCGGAAGTCGCCTTCGGTGAGGGTGCCGCTCGGGAATTGATGGGAGATCTTCAGTCCGGCGGACTGCTGCGCTGCCACCGACCCGATCCAGCCCATGGCGGCGGCGCTGCCGGCCGCCTGCATCAACTGCCGTCTGTTCATCGTCATGCCTGTCTCCTGGTGTCTGCGTGGCAAGAGGGCCGCATGATGCGCACTCATGAAGCTGCACTTTGTATAATTTGAAGTGTTTTATGTATTAGGTTTTCTACTATCAGTGTTTTAACTGGCCCGTGTTTGCATGCAAAGCGGTGTCTTTTTGTGCATCACCGCTCTATCATGGCTGCATGAGCCGTCTGTCAGAGCCCCTGCGTGAAGCGATCGAAGAAGAAATTGCCACCGGCAAACTGCTGCCTGGGACACATCTGGATGAAATCGAACTGGCCAGCCGGTTCGGGGTGTCGCGCACGCCGATCCGCGAGGCGCTGAGTCAGCTCGCCGGTGAGGGCTTGATCGAAATCCGACCGCGCCGTGGTGCGGTGGTGGCGCAGGCCTCACCGCAGCGCCTGGTCGAAATGTTCGAAGTGATGGCCGAGCTGGAGGCCATGTGTGCCCGGCTGGCCGCGCGGCGCATCACCGACGCTGAACTGCAGGCGCTCGACGCCACCCATGCCGGCTGCCGCGCCGCAGCCGAGCAGCGCGATCCGGACGCCTACTTCTACGCCAACGAAGAATTCCATCGCGCCATTTACAGCGCCTCCCACAACGCCTTCCTGGCCGAGCAAGCGCAGATCCTGCAGCGCAAGCTGCGGCCTTACCGGCGCCTGCAGCTGCGGGTGCGCAACCGCCTGCAGCGCTCGTTCGATGAACACCAGAGCATCGTCGATGCACTGCGCAGCGGCGATGTGGAGCGCGCCGTGACCTCGGTCAGCAATCACGTGATCGTGCAGGGCGAACGCTTTGCCGACCTGCTGGCCGGCCTGCAACAGCTGGAAAGCCCTGTACCGCGAGGCGCACCGCTGGTGGCAGGCTACGCGGGCGAGGCCGCCAAGAGCCTGCCCGCCTGGCGCTGAAGACATATTCCATAGGAGACAGACGATGACATTCACCAACAAAGCACTGACCGCCGTGGCATTGGCTGCCGCGATGACCGCCGCCCTGGCCGCCGATCCCATCAAGGTGGGTGTGGCGGGGCCGTTCACGGGCGGCTCCTCGTCGATGGGCGTGAGCATGCGTGATGGCGTGCGCCTGGCCACCGACGAGATCAACAAGGCCGGTGGCGTGCTGGGCCGCCCGCTGCAACTGGTCGAGCGCGATGACGAAGCCAAGAACGAGCGCGGCGTGCAGATCGCCCAGGAGCTGATCAACAAGGAACATGTGGTCGCCACGCTCGGCTACATCAACACCGGCGTGGCACTGGCTTCGCAGCGCTTCTACCAGGACGCCAAGATTCCGGTCATGAACAACGTGGCCACCGGCTCGCTGATCACGCACCAGTTTGACGACCAGCCCGACAACTACGTCTTCCGCAACGCCGCGCACGACTCGATCCAGGCGCCGATGGTGGTCGAGGAAGCGGTCACCCGGCGCGGTTTCAAGAAGGTGGCGATCCTGGCCGACTCGACCAACTACGGTCAGCTCGGTCGGGCCGATCTGGAAAAGGCGCTCGATCTGAAAGGCATCAAGCCGGTGGCGGTCGAGAAGTTCAACATCAAGGATGTGGACATGACGGCGCAGCTGCTCAAGGCCAAGGAAGCCGGCGCGCAAGCGATCCTGACCTACGCCATCGGGCCGGAGCTGGCGCAGATCGCCAACGGCATGACCAAGCTGGGCTGGAAGGTGCCGATGATCGGCTCGTGGACGCTGTCGATGGCCAACTTCATCGACAACGCCGGCCCGGGCGGTGAGGGCGCGCGCATGCCGCAGACCTTCATCCAGGAGCCGACCACGCCGAAGCGGCAGAGCTTCATCATCAATTACCTGAAAACCTTCAACCCGAAGAACGCCCGCATCGACTCGCCGGTGTCGGCGGCGCAAGGGTATGACTCGGTCTACCTGCTGGCGGCGGCCATCAAGCAGGCCGGCGGCACCGACGGTCCGAAGATCAAGGCCGCGCTGGAAGATCTGAAGACGCCGGTCGATGGCGTGGTGACGTCCTACAACCACCCGTTCAGCAAGGCCGACCACGAAGCCATCACCGCCAACATCCCGGTGTTCGGCGAGGTCAAGGGTGCGCGCGTGGTCTACGCCTATCCCGAAGACCAGAAGAAGGCCTCGGAAGTGCGCGTCAAGGACGCCAACGCCAAGGGCGCGCTGACGGTCAAGAAGTGAGCCGCGCGGGCAGCTGAATCGCGGCCCGCTCCACCTGACGTTTCTCTCACCCGCCGGGCACCCGACCCGGCGGGCCTGCACTCGCCTTCCCGGGATAGCTGCCATGCAGATCCTCACCCAACTCGTGTTCAGCGGCATCGCGCTGGGCATGATCTACGCCGTCATCGCGTTCGGCTACCAGCTGACCTTCGCGACCTCCGACACGCTGAACTTCGGCCAGGGCGACGCCCTGATGCTGGGCGCGCTGGTCGGGCTGTCGCTGGTCGGCTGGGGCCTCAACTACTGGCTGATGATTCCGCTGGTCTGCCTGTTCGGCATCCTGCAGGGCGCTTTCGTCGAGCGCATCGGCGTGCGCCCGGCCATCAAGATGAAGAGCGAGTTCGGCTGGATCATGTCGACCATCGCTTTGGGCATCATCTTCAAGAACGTGGCCGAGAACGTCTGGGGCCGCGATGACCTGAAGTTTCCGTCGCCGCTGCCGGAAGCACCGCTGCACATCCTGGGCGCCAACGTGCTGCCGATGGAGCTGCTGGTGATCGTCGGCGCGCTGCTGATGATGCTGTCGGTCGAGCTGTTCAACCGCCGCTCGATCTACGGCCGCGCGGTGGTCGCCACCTTCAACGACCGCGACGCCGCCAAGCTGATGGGCATCAACACCGGTCTGGTGATCACTTTCTCGTACGCGCTGTCGTCGCTGACGGCGGCCTTTGCCGGCGTGCTGATCGCGCCGCTCACGCTCACCGGCGCGACGATGGGTTCGGTGCTGGGCCTGAAGGCCTTTGCGGTGGCCATCATCGGCGGCCTGACCAGCGGCATGGGCATCGTGGTCGGCGGGGTCATTCTTGGCGTGGCCGAGACCACCACCGGTTTCTATCTCTCCACTGGCTACAAGGATGTGCCAGGGTTGGTGCTGTTGCTGATCGTGCTGGCGGTCAAGCCGGCCGGTCTGTTCGGCAAGACCGCGATCAAGAAGGTCTGACGCTGCCATGAAGCCTCAACAACTCATTGCCGCCGCCGTGGCGGTGGCCGTGCTGGCCGCTTTCCCGCTGGCCAGCGGCAACCCGTATTACATCCACCTGGTCGAGACCATCATGATCTACGCGATCGTGCTGTTCGGCCTCGACATCGTGGTCGGCTACACCGGCCAGGTTTCGCTCGGTCACGCCGGCCTGTTCGGCATCGGTGCCTACACGGCGGGTGTGCTGGTGATCAAGCTGGGCGCCTCGCTGTGGCTGACGCTGCCGGCGGCGGTGGCGGTCACGGCCGCGTTCGGCGCGCTGCTGGCGCTGCCGGCGCTGCGCGTCACCGGGCCGTACCTGGCGATGGTGACGCTGGCGTTCGGCACCATCATCCAGATCCTCATCAACGAGATGACCTTCCTGACCGAAGGTCCGATGGGCATCACGCTGACCAAGCCGTCGCTGTTCGGCCACAAGCTCAACGAAACCGAGTATTTCTGGGTCGTCGGCGTGATGCTGATCGCGGCGCTGATCTTCGTGCACCGCGTGTTGCGCTCGCATCTGGGCCGGGCCTTCGAGGCGCTGCGCGGCAGCCCGGTGGCCTCCGACTGCATGGGCGTGTCGGTCTACCAGTACAAGGTCTACGCCTTCGTCATCAGTGCCGGGCTGGCCGGGCTGGCGGGTGCGCTGTACGCCTATTCGGAACAGTACATCTCGCCCAACACCTACAACTTCGAGCAGACGGTGCTGTTCCTGCTGGCCATCATCATGGGCGGGCGCAAGACCCGCACCGGCGCGCTGCTGGGCGCGGCGATCATCGTCATGCTGCCCAAGCTGCTCGACGACCTGGAGATGTTCCGCATCGTCTCGGTGCTGCTGGCGCTGGTGGTGGCGGTGGCGTCCGGCGTGGCGTTCAAGCGCGGCAAGGCCACGCTGCAGACGGCGCTGATTCCGGTGGTCGGCAGCATCGCGCTGGCCGGGCTGTCGTTCAAGCTGCAGACCATGACCGATTGGCGCCTGTCGGTGTTCGGCCTGATCACGCTGTTCGTGGTCTATTACCTGCAGGACGGCATCGTCGGCTTCGTGCGCAATGCGCTCGGCTTGCGCGGTCATGCCGCCGGTGACGCCGATGGCGCCGCCGCGATGGCGCCCAGCGGCGATGCGCTCAGCCGGGCGGGCGGTAGCGCCGGTAGCAGCTTGCTCGAAGCGCGCAGCATCGTGATGCAGTTCGGCGGTCTGAAGGCGCTCAACACCGTCGATCTGAACATCCAGCGCGGCACCATCCACGGCCTGATCGGCCCGAACGGTTCCGGCAAGAGCACGATGATGAACGTGCTGACCGGCATCTACACACCCACCGCCGGCACCGTGGTGTTCGACGGTCGCGACCAGGCCGGCCGCACCTCGTCGCAGATCGCGCTCTCGGGCATTGCGCGCACGTTCCAGAACGTGCAGTTGTTCGGCGAGATGTCGGCGCTGCAGAACGTCATGGTCGGCCTGCACCACAGCTTCCGCAGCAACCTGCTGGACGTCGCGCTCCACCTGCCGCGCTACCTGCGTGAAAACCGCGCCAGCAGCGCGCGTGCCTTTGCGCTGCTGCGCTTTGTCGGCCTGGCCGATCTGGCCGGCGAGGAAGCGCGCAACCTGCCGTACGGCAAGCAGCGTGTGCTGGAGATCGCCCGCGCGCTGGCGCTCGATCCGCAGCTGCTGCTGCTCGACGAGCCGGCCGCCGGCCTGACCGCGCCCGACATCAAGGAGCTGCTCGCCATCATCCAGAAGATCCGCGAACACGGCGTCACCGTGATCCTGATCGAGCACCACATGGATGTGGTGATGAGCCTGTGCGACACCGTCTCGGTGCTCGACTTCGGCCAGAAGATCGCCGAAGGCCAGCCGGCGGCGGTGCAGGCCGACCCGAAGGTGATCGATGCCTACCTGGGCGGCCAGGCCGCCTGACGCCGGGTACAGCCGCACAAGGACGAACCAACCATGTTGACGATCAATAACCTCAGCGCCGGCTACGGCAAGGTGCAAGTGCTGCACGGCATTTCGATGCAGGTGCCCAAGGGCAAGGTGGTGACGCTGATCGGCTCGAACGGCGCCGGCAAGACCACCACCATGCGCGCCGTCTCCGGCATGATCGTGCCGAGCCAGGGCGAGATCACGCTGAACGGCAAGCGCATCGAAGGGCTGGAGTCGTACCACATCGCCCGGCTCGGGCTGGCGCACTCACCGGAAGGGCGGCGCGTCTTCGCCACCATGACGGTGCACGACAACCTGCGCCTCGGCGCCTTCCCGCGCTACACCGGCGCCCGCGCCAAGGGCGACATCGCCGCCGATCTGGAGCGCGCCATGGAGCTGTTTCCGCGCCTGAAAGAGCGTCGCCTGCAACTGGCCGGCACGCTCTCGGGCGGCGAGCAGCAGATGCTGGCGATGGCGCGCGCCACCATGCTCAACCCCGAAGTGGTGCTGCTCGACGAGCCGTCGATGGGCCTGGCGCCGATCCTGGTCGAGGAGGTGTTTCGCATCATCGCCCGGCTCAAGCGCGAGGGCGTGACGATGCTGCTGGTCGAGCAGTTCGCGGCCGCCGCGCTCGGCGTGGCCGACTACGGCTACGTGCTGGAGAACGGCCGTATCTCGCTGCACGGCCCGGCCGATCAATTGCGTGACGACCCGGCCGTCAAGGCCGCCTACCTGGGCGGCGGCCACTGAGTCACGCTATTTGTGCGCCAGCAGCGCCGGCAAGCCGGTGGCGAGGATCGGCAGCCAGGAAATCACCAGGGTGCCGAGGAAAATCGCCAGCACCGCTGGCAGCACGGCGCTGGCCACGTAGCGGATCGGCTTGCCGAACATGGCCGAGGCGAAATAGATATTCATGCCGGCCGGCGGGCACAGAAAACCCATTTCCATATTGGCCAGGAAGATGATGCCGAAATGCACCGGGTCAATGCCATAACTCAGCGCGACCGGCAGCAGCAGCGGTACCAGCACCACGATGGCGGCAAATATTTCCATCAAGGCGCCGGCGGCGAACAAGAACACGTTCAGGGCCAGCAGAAAAATGAACTTGTTCGGGATCACGCCCCGGACCCATTCGATGGCGGCATCCGGAATGCCGGCATCAATCAGGTAATTGGTCAGGCCGAGCGCCATGCCGAGTATCAGCATCACGCCGCCGATCACCTGGCCGCAATCGGTGAGGCATTTCCAGAATACCCGCCAGTGCAATTCTCGATGCGCCACCGCTTGCGTCAAAATGGCATAGGCGGCGGTCAGGGCTGCGCTTTCGGTTGGCGTGGCCATCCCGCTGACCAGCGAACCGATCGCGACCAGCGGCGCCATGATTTCCCACTTGGCGGCCCAGGCGGCGGCTTTGACTGAACCGATCGGTGCGCTTGGCGGCTCTGCAACCGCAACCGCATCGGTGGTTTTGCTCCGTTTCAGATAACCACCCAGAATCAGCAGAAAAGCCACCATCACCCCGGCCGGGACCAGACCGGCGAGAAACATGGTGTTGATGGGTACGCGGGCAATGATGGCGTACATGATCAGCGGCACCGAGGGCGCCAGCAGCACGCCCAGCGCGCTCGCGCTGGTCACCAGGCTGATACCGCGTTGCTCCGGAAACCCGGCGTGGCGCAGCAGCGGCAATAACAGGCCGCCGAGCGCCAGAATGGTCACGCCACTGCCGCCGGTGAAGGCGGTGAAAAATGAACAGAGAATCGCGGCGGCCACCACCGTGCCGGTGACACCGCCACCGAACAAGGCCATGAATACATTACCCAAGCGCTGCGCTGCGGCGGTACGGGCAAAGATCAAGCCAGCCAGCGTAAACAGCGGCAGCGCTGGCAGTGAAGGGTTGACCGTGATTTGATAATGCGACAGCGGCACCGACGCGAGTGGCAAACCATCCTGCCAGAACAGCGCCAGCGCCAGGCCGCCCAGCACGGCGAAAATCGGTGCGCCGGCCAGCAGTACCGCGATCAGCCACAGCACCGCAGGCCACAGCGGCAGAGTTTGCGCCTCGAAGGCACCGGCCAGCATGAAGCCGGCGGCAGGCAGCAAAAGGCCGCACACGCCTCTCAGCCAGCGTGCCTTAAAACACCGTGAACCGAGTTTGCTGCCGAGCAGCATAAAACCCAGCGGCATGGCCGCTTGCACCCACCAGACTGGCATGCCGTAGGCCAGATTGTGCGAGCTTTCCAATTCACTGGCGACAAACTGCCAACTGGCAAAACCCAGCAAACCGCAAATCAGCGCCGCGCTGCCTTTCGCAAACGAATGCACCACGGTTTGAAAACGGAGATTGCCCAGGCTGGCCAGACCACTGCCCAGCGTGGTCAGGTGGCCATGGCGTTCGGCGGCCACCGCGCCAAACATGGCCAGCACCAGGCCAAGGTGTTGAACCAGCACAGGCGCATTTTCAATGCCCTTGCCGAACAGCGGCCGCAACATGATTTCGACCAGCGGAATCAGCGTCATCAGCAGCAGCGCAGCGGATGACAGGACCTCGTCAAAGCACCAGAGGCTGCGCAGTCGGGTGATTAACGGCACAGTCATTTGCCCTTGCCGGCGCGGTAGGCTTTGAGGTGACTGAAAACTTCGTCAAAGGTTTCGGCCTGCACCATCGTGCCACGAATGCGCGGATAGAGTTTCTCGGCCAGTTCGTTCCATTCGCGCATCTGTTCCGGCGTCGGGTGGTTGACGACGAGACCGCGTTTTTTCATGGCTTCGGTGGCGTCATCGACTTCCTGGCGCGCCTTGGTTCGAATCTGCTGGCCGGCTTTTTCACCTGCGCTGCGGACCGTCTCCTGAACCGCCGGGCTCATGTCGTCCCAGGCCTTTCTGGTTACTACCAGGGCGCCGACGATGGGCGCCCAGTTGATGTCGAGCATATTGGGCGCCGTGGTGTAGATCTGGCTGGCGAGCGCGAAATAGGGGGTGGACGGCACCACGTTGATCATGCCGGTCTGGATGGCCGGCAAAATGTCGCTGGTTTCCAGCGGCACCGGGGTATAGCCGAGGCTTTTCATGATTTCCTGCTGCTCGGTCTCGGCGCCCCAGGCGAAGAACTTCATCTTCTTGAAATCACCGGGTCGCACGGCGGCTTCCTT
This sequence comes from Leptothrix sp. (in: b-proteobacteria), assembly GCA_041083665.1. GTDB lineage: Bacteria > Pseudomonadota > Gammaproteobacteria > Burkholderiales > Burkholderiaceae_C > Sphaerotilus. The sequence goes on along the minus strand of JBFPGZ010000005.1, from coordinate 32,197 downwards.
GGAGAAAAAGCGCACCCAGCCGGCGTCGCCCCAGGCGAGCACGACAAAACCTTTGTCGAGAAACTTCTTTTCCATACCGGCGCGCATTTTCTCGCGCACGTAATCGACCTCATCCCAGCTCCTGAACAGCAGCGGCATGTTCTGCAGCGCGCTGATGGAGGGTTCGATTTCGCGCAGACCCACCACCGAGAGCAGCGCACCTTGCAACTGACCGATGCGCATGCGTCGGGCCAGTTCAGCTTCGCCGCCCTGGCTGCCATCGGGATACACCAGGTATTTGGCATTGCCGCCCTGCGCGGTGCGCCAGGCTTCGCCCAGTTCCATCAATTGACGGTGATAGAGCGAGTTCTTGGGCGCCAGCGTGCCAAGCCGCAATTGTTTGTCGGCGGCACCGGCGCTGCTCATGCCAAGCAGGGCCAGAACAAACAGACTGATGGAGATGATTTTGCGCATGAAATTATTCTTGAGTGGGGTCGTGATGCGATGGCGATGGGCGCGTTCAGAAAATATCGTCGGCCGTATCGAGCAGCCATTGCGCGCGTGCGCGCATCACCTCATTTTGCAAATTGTGCTGGTTCTGGCTGATGGCCAGCGCCTGGCGCAGCAGCGCGTCGAAAGCGACCCGGTCGCCAGCGGGCAGCGCGATATTCTCGGCCTTGCCGACCAGAGCGCCGGCTTGCTTGCCTGCACCGAGGATGATGGCTCGATCGAAATAAACCAGCGCCTGCGCGCGTGAGCCACCCGGGCGGGCCGCTTCGAAACTGCCCATCAGGCTCGCCAGCGCACCCTCACCGTAGTCCGGCATTTTCTCCCAAGCCAGTTTGGCGAGGCGAATCGCCAGCGGCAGATCAGCAACGATATCCGGGTCGTCCTTGGACAGAGAAATCTGGCCGCCCCAGGCGGCGGCAGCCCAGTAGGCCAAGCCGATCTGAGTTTTATCCAGCTGCGGCCAATTGGCCGGGTTCGAACTGCGCAGGGCTTGCGTGAAACCTGGCGTGTGCCGCTCCAGCGCGGCCATGGCGTGACGCTGCGCGCGCTGATACAGCCGGGCGGCCCGCTCTCGCAATAACTGGGCGGCCTTGCTGTCTTTGGCCTCGATGCGCTCGGCATCGAAGGCAATGAACGCAAACGAATATTGGGTGAAACCGCCGGCGACCGCCTCGGCCAGTTTCAGATGCTCTGGCGACTGGCGCAGTACGGATTCAGATAATTTCAGATAAAAGGCGCTTGCTTCGCGTGCCAGCACCAGATCATCTTCGGACGCCTGCGCTTGGCTGGCCAATTCATCGGCCATGCCTTGCACGATCAGCATGCGTGGCGAACAGGCGCACAGCAAACCCAGCACGGTGATCAGGCAGGTATACCGAAGGGCGCTGCGCCAAGCCATGACGCTGCGGCCGAGTCGATGGAGTATCAAAATCCGATCCAGTCAAACTGGATAATTTAACGGGATATTGTGAATATTCAATGACACTGCGCGCCCGAGGGCGCTCTCGATCTCAGTCCTGCGGCCGTGCCACCTGCAAGGCGCGCCGGAGCACCTGCACCGAGAACCGCGCCGCTGCGGTGATCGGTTCGCCATCAACCGCCAGTTCGAGCGGCGTGGAGGCGTCGATCAGCATCTTCTTGCAGCTCAGCAGGCGCACGCCGGGGCGGCCCAGATGGTGGCCGGTCCACAGGCGTGGCAGCAGGCGCAGCAGGCCGATGCGTCCCGGCCGATCGACCAGCAGGGTGTCGAGCTGGCCGTCGTCGAGCAAGGCTTGCGGGGCGGCCGGCACGCCGTTGTGATAGGTCGGGGTGTTCAGCACCGAGGCCAGCAGCGCCGGGCCGTCGTGCTCCAGCTTGCCGTCCAGCCACACTTTGAGCTCGCTCGGATGCTGGCTGATCCAGGCCCGCAGCGCCGCCCAGCCCGCACAGGCGCGGCCGTTGCCGAGCCAGCTCGGGGCGTTGCGGGCTTGCTGGGCCACGGCGGCGTCGTAACCGACCGCCAGGCTGGAGGCAAACAGGCGCGCGCCGCCTTCAAACTCCAGCTGGCCGAGGTCGAGCGGCGCGGTCGGCGCGTGCAGCGCATAGCGCAGCGCCACCGACCACTTCAGCTCATTGACGCCCAGCGCGCGCGCCAGATCGTTGCCACGGCCGGCCGGCACCACGCCAAGCCGATGACCACGCCGCAGCAGGGCCGGCAGCAGCACGTTGACGGTGCCGTCGCCGCCCACCAGCACCACGCGGGTGCGGGTGGCGGTGATCATCAGCGTGGCCAGCGCTTCATCGACGTTGTCGGGCGCCAGCAGCGGCACGGCCGGGGCGAAATGCTCCAGCCAGCGCTGCATCGGCTGGCGCAGCGCCTTGGCCCGACCACCACCGGCCAAGGGGTTGAGCAGGATGATGGCCTGGCTCATCCGACTCAGTAGCTGTAGACCCCGCGACCGCTCTTGCGGCCGAGGTAGCCGGCGGCGACGTATTCCTTCAGCAGCGGGCAGGGGCGGTACTTGGAGTCGTTGAACTCCTTGATGTACACATCCATCACCGCCAGGCACACATCCAGGCCGATCATGTCGGCCAGCGCCAGCGGGCCGATCGGCTGGTTGCAGCCCAGCTTCATGCCGGCGTCGATGTCTTCCGGCGTGGCCAGGCCTTCGGCCAGCACGTAGAAAGCCTCGTTGATCATCGGGATCAGGATGCGGTTGACCACGAAGCCGGGCGCGTTCTTCACCGTGATCGGCGTCTTGCCCAGCGCGGTGGCCAGCGCGTGCACGGCGTCATGGGTGGCGTCGCTGGTCTGCAGGCCACGGATGATCTCGACCAGCGCCATCATCGGTACCGGGTTGAAGAAGTGCATGCCGATGAAGCGGTCGGCGCGCTGCGTGGTGGCGGCCAGCTTGGTGATCGAGATCGAGCTGGTGTTGGTGGCGACGATCACTTCCGGCGCCAGCAGGCTGTCGAGCTGCTGCAGGATCTTGACCTTGAGCGCTTCGTTCTCGGTCGCAGCCTCGATCACCAGCTGCGCGCTGGCCAGGGCGGCGTAGTCGGTCGAGATCTGGATGCAGGCCATCGCGGCGGCTTTTTGCTCGGCGCTGAGCTTTTCTTTCTTGATCAGGCGGTCGAGGCTGCCCGAGACGGTGGCCAGGCCCTTTTGCACCGCCGCGTCGCTGATGTCCACCATCACGACCTGGATGCCCTGGACGGCGCAAGCCTGCGCGATGCCATTGCCCATGGTGCCGGCGCCGATCACGCCCACAGTCTGAATGCTCATGAAAACTCCTGGTTTGACGACAGAGATGGCTCGGTTCGGGCCTGCGTTTCAGCACCGAAAACCGCTCGGGCCAGACTGTGCCTGATCCTCACCGGCTGGCCCAGTCCGCTTGATCAATAAAATCAGCAGTCTCGCATGTCGCCAGTCACTGAACTGGCGCTGGCCGGCGCTCCCGCTGAGCCGGTTTGTGCCCTCTGTTTTTGCCGCTCTGAGGCCGCTCAGCCGGCTTTTTGACCCGATTCTCGCCATGACCGACGCGCTTTCCAAGTCCTTTGAACCCCAACCGATCGAAGCCCGCTGGGCGCCGGCCTGGGAGGCGAGCGGCGTCTACGCGCCCACGCTCGATCCGGCCAAGCCCAGTTTTTGCGTCCAGCTGCCGCCGCCCAACGTGACCGGCACGCTGCACATGGGCCACGCCTTCAACCAGACCATCATGGACTCGTTGACGCGCTACCACCGCATGCTCGGCCACAACACGCTGTGGGTGCCCGGCACCGACCACGCCGGCATCGCCACGCAGATCGTGGTCGAGCGTCAGCTGCAGGAGCAGGGCGTGACACGCCACGACCTGGGCCGCAAGAACTTCGTCGCCAAGGTCTGGGAGTGGAAGGAAGTCTCCGGCACGACCATCACGCGCCAGATGCGCCGCATGGGCGACTCGGTGAGCTGGCCGCACGAATACTTCACGATGGACGACAAACTCTCCAAGGTCGTCACCGAAACCTTCGTGCGCCTGTTCGATGAGGGTTTGATCTATCGCGGCAAGCGCCTGGTGAGCTGGGATCCGATCCTGAAATCAGCGGTGTCCGATCTGGAAGTGGAAAGCGAAGAGGAAGACGGTTTCCTCTGGCATATCCGTTATCCGGTCGAAGGTTCGGAAGAATCTCTGGTGGTCGCGACCACGCGTCCGGAAACCATGCTCGGCGATACCGCCGTGATGGTGCATCCGGAAGACGAGCGTTATGCGCACCTGATCGGAAAAATGGTGCGCCTGCCGATCACCAATCGTCTGGTACCGGTGATTGCTGATGCCTACGTCGATAAAGAATTCGGCACCGGCGTTGTGAAGGTCACGCCGGCGCATGACCAGAATGACTATCAGGTCGGCCTGCGCCACGGCCTGGAGATGATCACGATTTTCACGCTCGACGCCGCCGTGCGCACCGATCTGGACGATATCCCGGTCGAACTGCGCGGGCTGGATCGTTTCGTGGCGCGCAAGGCTGTCGTTGCCGATCTGAAAACCGCAGGCCTGCTGGTCGAGATCAAGAAACACAAGCTGATGGTGCCGCGCTGCGCCCGCACCGGCCAGATCATCGAGCCGATGCTGACGGATCAATGGTTTGTCGCCATGACCAAGGCGGGCGCCAACGGCAAGAGTATTGCCGAAGAGGCGATCGAGGCGGTTGATTCCGGTGATGTGAAATTCGTTCCGGAAAACTGGGTCAATACCTACAACCAGTGGATGAAGAATATCCAGGACTGGTGCATCAGCCGCCAGCTCTGGTGGGGCCATCAGATTCCGGCCTGGTATGGCGAGAGCGGCGAGCTGTTCGTCGCCCGCAGCGAGGACGAGGCACGCGCCAAGGCAGCAGCGGCCGGCTACACCGGCGCGCTCCGGCGCGACGAGGACGTGCTGGACACCTGGTATTCATCCGCGCTGGTGCCGTTCTCGACGCTCGGCTGGCCGGAAGCCACCATCGAACAGGATTTGTTCCTGCCGAGTTCGGTGCTGGTGACGGGTTACGACATCATTTTCTTCTGGGTCGCCCGGATGATCATGATGACGAAGCATTTCACCAAAACACCTGAGTGCCCAGAGGGCAGGGTGCCGTTCAAGCACGTCTATATCCACGGCCTGGTGCTGGACGCGCAGGGCAAGAAAATGTCCAAGTCGGAAGGCAATGTACTGGATCCGGTCGATCTGATCGACGGCATTGCGCTGCCCGAGCTGCTGGACAAGCGCACGCAAGGTCTGCGCAAACCTGAAACCGCACCGAAGGTGCGCAAAGCAACCGAAAAGGAATTCCCCGAAGGTATTCCAGGTTACGGTGCCGACGCGCTGCGTTTTACCTTTGCGGCGATGGCCAGTCTGGGCCGCAGCGTCAATTTCGATTCGAAGCGCTGCGAGGGTTATCGCAATTTCTGCAACAAGCTCTGGAACGCGACCCGCTTCGTGCTGATGAATACCGAGGGCCAGGATTGCGGCCTGAAGGAACACACCAAGGCCGAATGTTCGGTCGGTGGGCCGGCGCACGGCTACATGAGTTTCAGCCAGGCGGACCGCTGGATCAGCAGCGAGTTGCAGCGGGTTGAAGCCGCTGTTGCGCAAGGGTTTAGCGATTACCGCCTTGATAACGCCGCCAACGCGATCTACCAGTTTGTCTGGGACGAGTATTGCGACTGGTATCTGGAAATCGCCAAGGTGCAGCTGAGTGAAGCCAAGGCGGCCGGCAATGACGCCGCTGCGCGCGCCACGCGTCGCACCCTGATCCGCGTGCTGGAAACCATCCTGCGCCTGCTGCACCCGATCACGCCCTTCATCACCGCCGAGCTGTGGGAGGTGGTGGCGCCGGTGGCCGGGCGCAAGACGCCGGGCTCCAGCGAATCGCTCGTCACCGCCGCCTACCCGCGCGCCCAGCTGGAACGCATCGATCCGGCTGCTGACGCCTGGGTCGAGCGCCTGAAGAGCGTGGTGGGCGTCTGTCGCGGCCTGCGCGGCGAGATGAGCCTGTCGCCGGCCGAGCGCGTGCCGCTGCTGACTTTCGGTGACGCCGAGTTCATCGCCCAGGCCGCGCCGCTGCTGAAGGCGCTGGCCAAGCTCAGCGAGGTGCAGCTGCTGGCCGATGAGGCCGCCTTTGCCAAGGCGACCGAGCTGGCGCCGGTGGCGATGCAGGGCGCGGCGCGGCTGGCGCTCAAGGTCGAGATCGACGTCGAGGCCGAGCGCGCCCGGCTGGCCAAGGAGATCGCGCGGCTGGACGGCGAGATCAGCAAGGCCAACGCCAAGCTCGGCAACGAGAGCTTCGTGGCGCGCGCGCCGGCGGCGGTGGTGGCGCAGGAGCGCGAGCGCGTGGCCGGTTTCAGCAGCACGCTGACGCGCCTGCAGGAGCAACTGGCGCGGCTGGGCTGAGGGGTTGTGCCGGGCTCGGCCCGGCGCTAGCGGGCGCGGAACAGCAGGTCCGCGAACTCGCCTGCGGTGCTGTCGGTCGGCGTTGGCACCGTCGGCGCGGCGGCCTGGGGCGCTGCGACGGGCACCGGGCGCGGTGCGGCGCGGCGCTGGCGTGACGCCGAACGATGCGTGTCCGGCAGCGTGCGCAGGATCTCGTCGATGCGCTGTGCCACGCCCCAGGCGCTGCGCACCCGCGCCTCACGGGTGTAGGCGGCCAGGCGCGGCGTGACCAGCAGGCCGCGTGCGCCGTGCAGGCTCTGGCCCGGCTGCAGCGGCGCCGGGCCGACGCTGTCGAGCCAGGCGGCGGCCATGCGCGAGCTGTTCAGCATGTCGGCCAGCACCTCTTCGTTGAACAGCTCCAGCGGCGAGACGCTCACCAGCACCTGACCCGGGCGGCAGTGGGTGAGCGCCCGCTCGCCCAGCAGGCCACGGTAGCGGGTGTAGTAGTTCAGCTGCACGCAGACCGCGTCGGCGCTCTCAAACAACTCGTGCAGGCTGAGCGGTTGCACGCCCATGCGGCTCCACTGGGCGTCGGAGGCGTGCATGGCCGGGTCGTAGCCGACCAGGCGCGAGCCGAAGGCGCGCAGCAGGCCGGCCACCGCGCGGGCGGTGGTGCCCATGCCGATCAGGCCGACCGTGCAGGCGCCGAGCTCACGCCCGGCGACCCGGCCGGCGTCACCCGGACTGGGGCGTAAGAGCCCGAGCAGCGCGCCGAGCATGAACTCGGCTTCGGCCGGCGCGGTGGCTTCGGTGCAGCGCACCACCTCGATGTGGGCGCGGGCGCAGGCGGCCAGGTCGATCTGCTCCGGTCCGCCGACGATGCGGCCGATGGCGCGCAGGCGCAGCGCCTGCTCGATGACGCGGGCGCGCACGGCGACTTGCGGCGGCAGCAGCACGGCGCGCGCGCCGATCAGCGCTGCGTGAAAAGCCTGCGGATCACGCGGCAGGTGCGGGGCGTAGAACAGCTCATGGCGCGCGTCCAGCCATTGCAGCACTTCGGCTTCCAGTGGTTCGACGATGAGCAAGTCCATGCAGATGCGGGGTGCGAATGTGTCCTACATGTTAAACATGTGCACAGGCGCACACTACCCTGCAGTCAGGTGCGTTGTGCGGTGCGACAACTGACAGAATCCACCAAAGCTGTTCCACTACCTTTGATTATCAAGATGCAACACGTTAGAAAAGCCATTTTTCCCGTCGCCGGTCTGGGCACCCGTTTCCTGCCCGCCACCAAGGCGCAGCCCAAGGAAATGCTGCCGGTGGTCGACAAGCCGCTGATCCAGTATGCGGTCGAAGAGGCCTACGCCGCTGGCGTGCGCGAGATGATTTTCGTCACCGGTCGCCACAAGCGCCCGATCGAAGACCACTTCGACATGACCTTCGAGCTGGAGGTGGCGTTGGAGCAGTCCAACAAGCAGGAGCTGCTGGAGGTGGTGCGCAGCGTCAAGCCGAAGGACATGGAGTGCATCTATGTGCGCCAGGCGCAGGCGCTCGGTCTGGGTCACGCGGTGCTATGCGGCCGCCGGCTGGTTGGCAACGAGCCCTTTGCCGTGCTGCTGGCCGATGACCTGATGATCGGCGACAAGCCGATCCTGGCGCAGATGGTCGAGCAGTTCAACGACTGGCGCGCTTCCATCATCGCGGTGCAGGAAGTGCCGGCCGAACACACCAAGCGCTACGGCATCGTCGCCGGCACGATGGTCAACGACCGCGTGATGGACATCACCAAGATCGTCGAGAAGCCCGCACCCGAAGTGGCACCGTCACGGCTGGGCGTGGCCGGCCGCTACATCCTGACGCCGGGCGTGTTCCACGAGATCGAGACCCAGCCGCGCGGTGTGGGTGGCGAGATCCAGCTCACCGACGGCATCGCCGCGTTGCTGCGGCGCGAGAAGGTGTTCGCCTTCCGCTACGAAGGCAAGCGCTACGACTGCGGCAGCAAGGAAGGCTTCCTCGAAGCCAACGTCGAGCTGGCGCTGGCGCATCCTGAGCTTGGCCCGGGCTTCCGCCAGTTTCTGAAAAACCTCGACCTCTGAAATCGTTCCCGGCTCCGGCCGGGTTCAGCGCCGTCGCAGCAGGTGGACGAATTCGCCGGCTGCGCTGGTTTGCTGCTCGACCAGTTCGTTGCCGGTCTGGCGCGCAAAAGCCTGGAAGTCGCGCAGCGAGCCCGGATCGGTGGCGGTCACGCGCAGGATTTCACCGCTCTGCATGTCGGCCAGGGCTTTCTTGGCCTTCAGGATCGGCAGCGGGCAGTTGAGCCCACGGGTGTCGAGTTCTTTGTGTACGTGCATCGGCGCAGTCCTTCGGTCGGCCGATTCTAGAGGTCTGCGGGCTGCAGCTGTGCATCAATCGCTGTAGCGCCGCACCAGCTCGCGCTGGGCGCTCAGCGCCGGCTGGCCTTCGGCGGGCATGACGCGCTGGTAGCGGCCACGGCTGTCGAGCGTCCAGGCGTCGCGGCTGTCGCACAGGTAGGGCACCAGGCATTCATCGATGACACGCTGGCGCAGCGCGCTGTCGCGGATCGGCCAGGCGATCTCGATGCGGCGCAGCATGTTGCGGCTCATCCAGTCGGCGCTGCTCAGGAACAGCGCTTCGTCGTCGGTTGCCTCGCCCCAGCGGAAATAGATCACCCGCGTGTGTTCGAGGAAGCGGCTCACGACCGAGCGCACCCGGATGCGCTCGCTCACGCCCGGCAGGCCCGGCGGCAGCATGCAGGCGCCTCGGATCAGCAGGTCGATGTCGGCGCCGGCCTGCGCCGCCTGCAGCAGCGCCTCGATCAGGGCCCGATCGGTCAGCGCATTGACCTTCACGACGATGCGCGCCGGTCGGCCCGCGCGGGCTGCCGCCGCCACTTGGGCGATGTGCTCGCACATCTGGCTGTGCAGGTTGAACGGCGCCACCAGCAGCCACTGCGGCGTGCGCAGCCGGTTCTGGCTCGCCACGTGCATGAACACCGCGTCAGCGTCGGCGGTGAGTTCCGGGTTGGCGGTCAGGTAGCCGATGTCGGTGTAGAGCCGCGCGGTTTTCGGGTTGTAGTTGCCGGTCGAGAGATGGGCGTAGCGCACCATGCGCTGGCCTTCGCGGCGCGTGATCAGCAGCAGCTTGGCGTGGGTCTTGAGGCCGACCACGCCGTAGACCACCTGGGCGCCGACCGCTTCGAGCCGCTCGGCCCAGTTGATGTTGGCTTCCTCGTCGAAGCGTGCCTTCAGCTCGACCACTGCCAGCACTTCCTTGCCGCACCGGGCTGCTTCGAGCAGCAGCTCCATCAGCACCGACTCGCTGCCGGTGCGGTAGATGGTCTGCTTGATCGCCAGCACGTTGGGGTCGCTGACCGCTTCGCGCAGCATCTGCACCACTGGCTCGAAGCTTTCGAACGGATGGTGCAGCAGCACGTCTTGCTTGCGCAGCCGCGTGAAGATCGACTGCTGGCGCGGCAGGCGCTTTTCCGGCCAGGCCGGCTCGTGCGGCGCAAAACGCAGCGCGGGGGCGTGGCTCTGGTCGATCAGCGTGTTCAGCCGCACCAGATTGACCGGACCGTTGACGCGGTAGAGCGCCGCACGCGGCAGATCGAACTGCGTCAGCAGGAAATCGGCCAGCGTGTCCGGGCAGCTTTGCACCACTTCCAGTCGGGTCGCCAGACCGAAGTGACGCGCCGACAGGCCGCTGCGCAGCGCCTGGCGCAAGTTGGTGACGTCGTCCTCGTCCACATCGAGGTCGGAGTCGCGCGTGGCGCGAAACTGCGAGAACGAGGCCACCGTGCGGCCCGGGAACAGCTCGACCAGATGGGCGCGGATCACGCTGGTCAGCAGCACGAAGGCTTGTTGGCTGCCGCTGAGGCGCTCCGGCAGCTTGATGACGCGTGGCAGCACGCGCGGCACCTTGACGATCGCAATCGAGTTCTCGCGTCCGAATGCATCCTGCCCGGTGAGTTGGACGATGAAGTTGAGCGACTTGTTGGCGACGAGCGGAAACGGATGCGAGGGGTCGAGCCCGACCGGCACCAGCAGCGGGCGCACCTCGCGCTCGAAGAATTGCGCCACCCAGCGCCGCTGCGCCTCGTTGCGTTCGGCGTGGTTGAGGGTGACGATGCCGGCCTTGGCCAGCGCCGGCATCACCTCGTCGTTGAAGACGGCATACTGATCGCGCACCAGCCGGTGTGCGTCATCGACCACCGAGGCCAGCTCGCCCCGGCTGACACCGCCGTCGGGCTGGCGCACCGCCTCGATGTAGTCGGCAAAACGGACTTCGAAGAATTCGTCCATGTTGGACGAGACGATGCAGATGTAGCGCAGCCGCTCCAGCAGCGGCACATCCTCGCGCTGGGCCTGCGCCAGCACACGCCGATTGAATTCGAGGATCGAGCGCTCGCGATTGAGCAAGTTGAGTTGAGCGCTTGCCAAAGACGGGACAGAGATCATCCGGTCAGTTTATGAAACTGGCGTGACGGCTTCGTGACGGATGGGCGGCCCGATTCAGGAACCGAGCAGCAAGCGCAGGCTGCTCACCTTGTTCCAGGCCTGCGCTTCCTCGCGCAGCAGGTGCAGCGTGCGCGGATGGCTTTCGGCCCAGCGTGGATCGAGCGTCAGCACGGTGTTGCGGCCGCTGGCGCTGAGTCGCGCCACGCCGTGCGGCAAGGGGCTGCGGGCGTGGCAGAGTAGCACGGCCAGACGCAGCGCCAGCAACTGCCAGGGATAGCTCGGATCAAGCAGCGCGTTTTCCATCTTGCGCAGGCCGCCGCGCTGGCCGAGCACCAGCTCACCGAGTCGGCGCTGCTGGTTCTGCGAGAAACCCGGCGCGTCGGCATGCGCCAGCAGGTAGGCGCTGTGGCGGTGGTGATCGTGGTGCGAGACCATCATGCCGGCCTCGTGCAGTGCCGCAGCCCATTCCAGTTCGCGCCGGCTGTCGTGGCTGATGCCGGGTTGCAGGTCGGCGTGCAGCGCCAGTGCCACCACCTGGACCCGTCCGGCCTGCGCCACATCGACGCTGAAGCGATGCTGCAGCTCGTGCACCGTCTCATCGCGCAGATCGTGCCCGGCCGGATCGCGCGCCGCCGTGAGCCGCTCGTCGAGATCGAAGATCACGCCCTGGCGCAGCGCGCCCTTGGCCGGTTGCAGCGTCTCGATGTTGAATTGAGTCGCCAGCGTGGAGAGGATCGCCAACCCGCCGCCCAGCACGGCGCGGCGCTCGGGTCTGAGCCCCGGCAGCGTGAGGGTGTCCTGGTGGCCGGCCTTCACGCATTCGCGCATGCACCAGCGCAGCCCGTCCGGCGTGATGGTGCCGTCGGTGATGCCGGAGGCCGCCAGCAGTTGCGACACCGCGCCGGCCGTGCCGGACGAGCCGAGTGCCTCGCTCCACTGGCGGCGATCGAACAGCTCCAGTGCTTCTTCGAGCTCGGCACCGGCGGCGACCTGGGCGGCGCGGAATGCTTCCTCGGTGTAGCGGCCGTCCGGAAAATAGCGGCTCGACAGGCTCACGCTGCCGACCTGAAACGATTCCGCCACCTGCTGCGTGCTGCCCTGGCCGAGGATCAGCTCGGTGGAGCGCCCGCCGATGTCGATCACCAGCCGCGCTTCAGTCGATGGCTGCAGTCGCGCCACGCCCTTGTAGATCAGGCGTGCCTCCTCGCGACCCGAGATCACCTCGATCGGATGGCCGAGTGCGGCTTCGGCGCGCAGCAGGAACTCGTCGCGGTTGGTCGCCTCGCGCAGCGTCTGGGTCGCCACGGCGCGCAGTTGCGGTGCCGGCATGCCGGCCAGCCGGGCCCGGAAGCGGCCCAGGCAAGCCAGGCCGCGCAGGGCCGCTTCTTCGCTGAGTCGGCCGTCGGCGTCGAGGCCGGCACCCAGCCGTACCGTCTCTTTCAGGTAGTCGATGCGGCGGTACTGGCCGTGCACCAGCTGGCCCAGTTCGAGGCGAAAGCTGTTCGAGCCCATGTCGATCGCGGCCAGCACACCGCGCCAGGCGGGCAGTCGTGGTTTGGCGGTGTCGGTGGTCGTGGGCACAGTGGCGGCTGGAGCGGGGGCGGCGGGCATGATTGATTGTCTCTGCAAAGGTGCCCAGGCGAGGGCATCACGCAGAATGATGGGCCCGCTGCGGCGCCGATTGGCGTGATCCTTGTCGCATGGGGTGGCAGGGATCGCGGGCTTGGCACCGGATCGATGCGGCGGTGCAGCGCACCGTCAGCCTGGAAATGTAGATTGGGCACGTACCGCGCGATCGGTGGGGCGGTGAGCGGTCACTACCGCTAAATTCGCCGGACTGTGCTGACTGGATTTGCTGTGAAGAACCTTCTTGATCGCTGCGGCCTGTGCGCCGTCTCATTGCGCCGCCCGTCGGGCCGGTGGTCGGCTGCGGCTGTGCTGTTCAGCCTGGCCGCTGCCAATGTGTGCGCACAAGCGCCGGCACCTGCCGCGTCGGCTGCGGTGGGCACCAAGCCGCCCATCTTCGTGCTGAACTCGCTCGACGCGACGATCAGCGTGATCGACGCCAACACCTACACCGAGATTCGCCGCCTGCCCACCGGCAAGGAGCCGCATCACCTGTACCTGTCGCCGGACGAGAAGTCGCTGCTGGTGGCCAACGCGCTCGGCAACAGCCTCACGCTGGTCGATCCGCGCACTGGCCAGATCCAGAAGGTCATCAACGACATCGTCGATCCGTACCAGCTGCGTTTCTCGCCCGACATGAAGTGGTTCGTCACGGCGGCCAATCGCCTGAATCACCTCGACATCTACCGCGTCACGCGCCCGGCCGCCGGCGGCTTCGAGCTGGCGCTGGCCAAGCGCGTGCCGGCCGGCAAGACGCCCAGCCACGTCGTCATCGACACCAAGAGCACGGTGGTCTACGCCAGCTTGCAGGACAGCGACCAGCTCATCGCGGTTGATCTGGCGACGCAGACGCCGCGCTGGACCGTGCCGAGCGGCAAGATGCCGGCCGACGTCTATCTGACCGCCGACGACAAGACGCTGCTGGTCGGCCTGACCGGCGATTCGGTGGTGGAGGCCTATGACGTCAGCGTCAATCCGCCCAAGCTGATCAAGCGCATCCCGACCGCTGCTGGCGCGCACGCCTTCCGCGCCTGGGGTGACCAGCGCCACGTGCTGGTGAGCAACCGGGTTGCCAACACGATCAGCCGCATCGACACCCAGACGCTCACGGTGGTGGACAACTACCCCGGCCCGAGCGGCCCGGACGACATGGACCTGACGCCGGATCGCAAGTTGATCTACTCGGCCTCGCGCTGGGCCGGCAAGCTGTCGGTGATCGACACCGAGACCCGGAAGGTGATCAAGCAGGTGCCGGTTGGCAAGTCGCCGCACGGCGTCTGGACGCTGGACCATGCCGGGCGGCTCTGAGGTGCAGGGCAAGCGGCGCGGCGCGCTGGCCAGACTGGGCACGTTCGGGGCTGCAGCGTTGCTGCCGCTGGCGGGCTGGGCGGCGACTGCTGGCGCGGTGTCGAGCGCCGGTTCGACCGGCTGCGCGCAACCGGTCTACCTGACTTTCGACACCGGCCACATGGGCGTGGCGCCGCTGATCGCCGAGGTGCTGACGCGCCAGCAGGTCAAGGTGACGTTTTTCCTCGCCAACGAGAAGACGCAGGAGGGCGGCAGCAGCCTCGACGAGCACTGGGCGCCGTGGTGGCAGGCGCGGGCGCTGGAAGGGCACTTGTTCGGCTCGCACACCTTTGATCATGTCTACTGGCGCGCCGACCGGCCCGACGGTTTCGACATGCGCCCGACCTTCGGGCCGCAGGCCGATCGCACTGTGCGCATGGACGCTGGCGCCTACTGCGCCGAGCTGGACCGCTCGGCGGCGCGCTTTCAGCAGATGACCGGCCGGCGCATGGCGCCGCTGTTTCGCGCGCCGGGCGGCAAGACCTCTTCCGCGCTGCTGGCGGCGGCGGCGCGCTGCGGCTGGTCGCATGTGCCGTGGAGCCCGGCGGGTTTCCTCGGTGACGAGCTGCCGAGCGATCGCTACCCGAACGAGCTGCTGCTCAAGCGCGCTCTGCGCGACATTCGGCCCGGTGACATCCTGCTGGCACACCTGGGCATCTGGTCGCGCCAGGACGCCTGGGCGCCGGCCGTGCTGGAGCCGCTCATCAGCGGGCTGAAACAGCGCGGCCTGTGCTTTGCCACGCTGGCCGAGCATCCGCAGTACCGCGCCGCCGTCGCCCGTGCCAGCAAGCCCTGAACTTGCCCTGAAAAAACCGTCCCATGCTTGAATTTCTGTTGCAGACCTTTGCCCAGGCCCAGCAAGGGCTGTTCGAGGGGCTGGTGCAGCCGCTGGTGTTCGCTCTCGGCGGCGGCTCGATTCTGGAAGATGCCTTCAACGCCACCGGCTGGCTGCTGGTCGGTCTGCTGCAGATTGCGGTGATGCTGCTGGTGATCGCGCCGCTGCAGCGCTGGCGGCCGGTGCAGCGCATCAGCGACCGCGCGGCGGTGCGGGTCGATGTGCTCTACACGCTGATCCAGCGCCTCGGGCTGTTTCGGGTCGCGATGTTCTTTGCCGTCGATCCGCTCTGGGATGCCTTGTGGGGCTGGCTGGCGGTGCAGGGCGTGTCGGGCTGGCAGCTCGATGCGGTGCTGGCGCCGTGGTGGCCGGGTGTCACCGACACGGCGTTGGCGAGCTTTCTGGTCTATCTGGTGGTGTTCGATTTCGCCATCTACTGGATCCACCGCGGTCAGCACCAGTTCGAATGGTGGTGGGCGTTGCACGCCTTGCACCACAGCCAGCGCGACATGACGATGTGGACCGACAACCGCAACCACCTGCTCGACAGCGCCATTTTCGACATCTTGCTGGTGCAGCTGGGCCACGCGATTGGCGTGCCGCCGGGGCAGTTCGTCGCGGTGGTGGCGGTCGGCCAGTTGGTCGAGAACTTCTCGCATGCCAATGTGCGCATCAGCTTTGGCTGGCTGGGCGAGCGGCTGCTGGTGAGTCCACATTTCCACCGGCTGCATCACAGCATCGGTGTCGGCCACGAGTCCGGCGGCCAGGGCACCCTGGGCGGCCACAACTTCAGCATCCTGCTGCCGGTCTGGGATCTGCTGTTCGGCACCGCCAGCTTTGCCGATCGCTTTGATGCCACTGGCATCCGCGACCAGCTGCCCGAAGAGGGCGGGCGCGACTACGGCCAGGGTTTCTGGGCCCAGCAGCGGCTCGGCTTGCTGCGTCTGGTCGGGCGGGCCTGAACCTGTTGGCAGTGTCGGCCGGGCTGCCGCTATGCTGCGCAGATGTCCCCGATGCTTGATGCTTTCTGGCGCGCTGCGGCGTATTGCTTTCACCCGCGCGTGATCTTGCTGTCGCTCGCGCCGATCATCGTGATCGGCTCGGTGGCGTTTGGCCTGGCCTGGTTCTACTGGACGCCCGCCGTCGATGCGGTGCGCGACGGCCTGACCGGCATGGCGCTGCTGGCGCCGCTCATGAGCTGGCTGGATCAGCTCAGCGGCGGGGCGTTGCGCGCCGTGATCGGCCCGCTGGTGGTGGTGGCGGTCTCGGTGCCGGTGCTGCTGATCTCGGCGTTGCTGCTGGTGTCGCTGTTCATGGGGCCGGCGATCGTCAGCCTGGTGGCGCGGCGGCGTTTTCCTGATCTGGTGCGGCGCGACGGCGCACCCTGGTGGCAGGCGCTGTCCTGGTCGCTCGGCTCGACGCTGCTGGCGCTGCTCGCCCTGGTGCTGACGCTGCCGCTCTGGCTGATTCCGCCGTTGGCGCTGCTGTTGCCGCCGCTGATCTGGGGCTGGCTGAGCTACCGCGTCATGAGCTTCGATGCGCTGTCCGAACATGCCAATCGCGCCGAGCGGCGCGAGCTGATGCGTCAGCATCGCTGGCCGCTGTTCTCGATGGGACTGATCACCGGCTACCTGGGCGCGGCGCCCTCGCTGGTCTGGGCCACCGGCGCGCTGATGCTGCCGATGATGCCGCTGCTGGTGCCGATCTTCGTCTGGCTCTACACCATCGTGTTTGCGTTCGCCTCGCTGTGGTTCGCCCATTACTGCTTGGCGGCGCTGCATGCGCTGCGAGCGCAGCCGATCGAGGCCAGTGCCCGGCCGGTCACGGCCGTCACGCCGGCGCCGTCGGTGCTGCCGCCACCTTCCTTTTGAACTTTGCTGGTATCGCCATGAACTTCGGTTTGATCATCATCGGTGACGAGATCCTGTCGGGCAAACGGCAGGACAAGCACCTGGCGCGCGTCATCGAACTGCTCGGTGCGCGGGGCCTGTCGCTCGCCTGGGCGACTTATCTGGGCGACGAGCCGGTGCGCATCACCGCCGCGCTGAAAGACGCCTTCGCCAGCGGCGATGTGGTGTTCTCGTGCGGCGGCATCGGTGCCACGCCCGACGACCACACGCGCCAATGTGCCGGCGCCGCACTCGGGCGGCCGATGCGGCTGCACCCCGAGGCGCGCGAGCTGATCATGGCGCGGGTGCGCCTGATGGCGGCTGAAAAAGGCTGGAGCGACGACCCCGAGCATCCGGACACGCTGCATCGCCTCAACATGGGGGTGTTTCCCGAGGGCGCCGAGATCATCCCGAATCCGTACAACCAGATTCCGGGCTTCTCGGTCGGCGAGGTGCACTTCGTGCCGGGCTTTCCAGTCATGGCGCATCCGATGATCGAGGCGCTGCTCGACGGCCGCTATGCCCATCTGCACGGTCAGCAGCGCCAGGAAGAGCACTCGGTGATCATTTACGGTGCGATGGAGGCGAGCCTGACGCCGCTGATGCTCGACATCGAAGCCCAGTTCCCCGGCATCAAGGTCTTCAGCCTGCCCAGCGTTGATCATCCCCAGCACGGCCGGCACATCGAACTGGGCGTGAAAGGGCAGGGGCCGCAGGTGCTGGCGGCGTATCAGGCCTTGCGCGTGGGGCTGGATCGGCCAGAGATTCGGCTTGGCCCCGAAATGGTGCGTCGGTGAGGGTCAAATTGGTGCGATTTGATGTGGCGCAAAAGCACTGTGTTGGTGCGGCTACGCCCGGCGCTGCTGGCCAGGCTCGCGCGTGTAAATCAGCCGCTTGGCCGCCAGGCTGCGGCATGCTTTCTGCTACATTCCCGAGCGGTCTGCAGCCCTGCTGCGGACCCAAAACATCCTTTCAATAGCACCCCCGATCTCGCTAGGAGCCACTGATGGCAAAGACCGTCGCCGACGTGATGAAGATGGTGAAGGAAAACGAAGTCAAGTTCGTCGACTTCCGTTTCACTGACACCCGCGGCAAGGAACAGCACGTGTCCGTGCCGGTTTCTCACTTCGATGAAGACAAGTTCACGTCGGGTCATGCGTTCGACGGCTCGTCGATCGCCGGCTGGAAAGGTATCGAAGCATCGGACATGCAGCTGATGCCCGACCCGAATACCGCCAACATCGATCCGTTCTTCGAAGAGACGACGCTGATCCTGACCTGCGATGTCATCGATCCGGCGGATGGCAAGGCCTATGAGCGCGATCCGCGCTCGCTGGCCAAGCGCGCCGAAGCCTACATGAAGGCTTCGGGCCTGGGCGATGCTGCCTACTTCGGTCCGGAACCCGAGTTCTTCGTCTTCGACAGCGTGCGCTGGGGCGCCGACATGTCCGGTTGCTTCTCGACCATCGAGTCGGAAGAAGCGGCCTGGAACAGCGGCAAGGACTACGAGCACGGCAACAAGGGCTTCCGCCCGACCGTCAAGGGTGGCTACTTCCCGGTGCCGCCGGTCGACAGCGGCCAGGACATGCGCTCGGAAATGTGCCTGATCCTGGAATCGGTCGGCATCCCGGTCGAAGTGCATCACCACGAAGTGGCGAACGCCGGCCAGATGGAAATCGGCACCCGTTTCAGCACGCTGATCGAGCGCGCTGACTGGGTCCAGCTGCAGAAGTACGTGATCCACAACGTCGCGGCTGCCTACGGCAAGACCGCCACGTTCATGCCCAAGCCCATCGTTGGCGACAACGGTTCCGGCATGCACGTGCACCAGTCGGTATGGAAAGACGGCAAGAACCTGTTCGCTGGTGACGGCTATGCCGGCCTGAGCGACTTCGCGCTGTACTACATCGGCGGCATCATCAAGCACGCCCGTGCGCTGAACGCCATCACCAACCCGGGTACGAACTCGTACAAGCGTCTGGTGCCTGGCTACGAAGCTCCGGTGAAGCTGGCCTACTCGGCCAAGAACCGCTCGGCCTCGATCCGCATTCCGTACGTCGCCAATCCGAAGGGCCGCCGCGTCGAAGCGCGTTTCCCGGATCCGCTGATGAACCCGTACCTGGGCTTCGCTGCGCTGCTGATGGCCGGTCTGGACGGCGTCGAGAACAAGATCCATCCGGGCGAAGCCGCCACGAAGGATCTGTATCACCTGCCGCCGGAAGAAGACGCGCTGATCCCGACCGTGTGCTCGAGCCTGGAAATGGCCCTCGAGTATCTGGACAAGGACCGTGCCTTCCTGACCAAGGGTGGCGTGTTCACCGACTCGTACATCGATGCCTACATCGATCTGAAGATGCAGGAAGTCCAGCGCATGCGCATGACGACCCATCCGATCGAATTCGACATGTACTACACGCTGTGATGTCCGGAGGTCGCGCAAGCGGCCTTGGCAGCAAACAGACGAGAAGGACGGCCTGCGGGCCGTCCTTTTTTGTTGACGGCACCCTGTCCCGGCGGGGTGCGCCCGCAAGGGCGCCGGTGGGCAGCGCTTTTTACGGGATACTGAGCCCCTTTCCAATATGGCGGATGCGGCGTGATGATGCGACGAATGATCCGGGTCGTGAGTGTGGTACTGGTGCTGCTGCTCGGCGCTGCTGGCGCGGCGGCGCAGGATCGTGCCGTCTATCGCTGCCCCGGCAATCTGTACACCGACCAGTTCAGCGCCAAGGAGGCGGCCGCGCTCGGCTGCAAGACCCTGGATGGCTCACCCATCACGATCGTGCAGGGGGTGCGCAAACCGGTTGCGACCTCGGCGGGTGCCTCGACACCGGGCAGCCGGGAGGCCCGCATTGATCCGGCGGACCAGCGCGCCCGCGACACCGACGCGCGGCGCATTCTGGGCGCCGAGCTGCGCAAGGAAGAAGACAAGCTCACCGAACTGCGCAAGGATTACAACGGCGGCGCGCCCGAGCGGCGTGGCGATGAACGCAACTACGCGCGTTACCAGGAGCGCGTCGCTGAGCTGAAAGCAGCCCTTGACCGCAAGGAAGCCGACATCGCGGCCCTCAGACGTGAACTGGCCAAGCTGCCCGCACCGTGACCTACAACCGCCCCAGTCCCTACGACGCCTTTGATCATCTGGCCACGATGGTCGCGGTGACCCGCCCTGACGGGCGCTGCATCTATGTCAACGCCGCGTTCGAGAGCGCCCTCGGCTTGCCGCGCCGCAGCCTGCATGGCGGCAAGGTGCAGGACTGGTTCATCGATCCACGCGTCATGGTCTCGACGCTGGGTGCGGTGGTGCGCAACGACTTCAGCACCGGGCGTTTCGATGCCTTGCTGCGCCGTCCGCCGAACCTGCCGACCGAGCCCTTGCCGGTGCACTGCATCGTGACCCAGATCGACCACGGCGAGCTGGCGCTGATCGAGCTGGTCGAGATCGAGCAGCAGACCCGCCAGGACCGCGAAGCCCGTACGCTCGATCAGGCGCGCGCCACCAAGGAGCTGATCCGCAATCTGGCGCACGAGATCAAGAACCCGCTCGGTGGCATTCGTGGCGCGGCGCAGCTGCTGGAGATGGAGCTCGACAGCAAGTCGCTGATCGAATACACCCAGGTCATCATCCACGAGGCCGATCGGCTGCAGGTGCTGGTCGATCGGCTGCTGGCGCCGCACCGGCGGCCGCACATCGTCGCTGACGTCAATATCCACGAGGTGCTGGAGCGGGTGCGCTCGCTGGTGTTGGCCGAGTTCTCGCGTGGCCTGACCATCGTGCGTGACTACGACACCTCGCTGCCCGAGTTCCGTGGCGACCGCGAGCAGCTGATCCAGGCCGTCCTCAACATCACCCACAACGCGGCCCAGGCGCTGGCGGCCCGCCGCACCACCGGCGACGCCCGCATCGTGCTGCGCACCCGTGCCGCCCGTCAGATGACGATCGGCAAGCAGCGCTACCGGCTGGCACTGGACTTGCATATTGAGGACAACGGACCCGGCGTGCCGGCTGACATCCGTGATCGCATCTTCTTTCCGCTCGTCTCCGGGCGGGACGGGGGCTCGGGTCTGGGGCTGACGCTGGCGCAGGATTTCATCCAGCAGCATCATGGCCTGATCGAATGCGAGAGCGAACCCGGCCGCACCTTGTTCAAGATACTCATTCCGTTGCCCTGAGCGCTGCTGCGAGCGCGCAGGGCGCGGGCAGGCCAAGACAGGCATCGCATGAAACCCATCTGGATCGTAGACGACGACCAATCCATTCGCTTCGTGCTGGAGAGGGCGCTCGCTCGCGAAGATCTGCCGGTACGCAGCTTCACCAACCCGCGCGATGTGCTGGTGGCGCTCGAAGACGATGCGCCGCAAGTGCTGGTGAGCGACATCCGCATGCCGGGTGGCTCGGGGCTGGATCTGCTGGCCAAGGTCAAGGAGCGCTATCCCGGCTTGCCGGTCATCATCATGACGGCCTATTCGGACCTCGACAGCGCGGTGTCGTCGTTCCAGGGCGGCGCGTTCGAATACCTGCCCAAGCCCTTCGATCTGCCCAAGGCGGTCGAGCTGATCCGCCGTGCCGTCGATGAAAGCGTGCGCGAGGAAAGCATCGAGGACATCGTCGCCGAAGTGCCCGAGATGCTCGGCCAGGCGCCGGCGATGCAGGACGTGTTCCGCGCCATCGGACGCCTGTCCCAGAGCAACGTCACGGTGCTGATCACCGGCGAGTCCGGCTCCGGCAAGGAGCTGGTGGCGCGCGCGCTGCACAAGCACAGTCCGCGCGCCAACGGCCCGTTCGTCGCCATCAACACGGCGGCGATTCCGAAGGATCTGCTGGAGTCCGAGCTGTTCGGCCATGAGCGCGGGGCTTTCACCGGCGCGCAGGCGACCCGGCGTGGCCGTTTCGAGCAGGGCGATGGCGGCACGCTGTTCCTCGACGAAATCGGCGACATGCCGTTCGACCTGCAGACGCGCCTGCTGCGCGTGCTGTCGGACGGCCAGTTCTACCGCGTCGGCGGCCACCAGCCGCTCAAGGCCAATGTGCGCGTGATTGCCGCCACGCACCAGAATCTGGAAGAGCGGGTGCGCGATGGCGCCTTCCGCGAGGATCTGTTTCACCGCTTGAACGTGATTCGCCTGCGCCTGCCCGCCTTGCGCGAGCGGCGCGAGGACATTCCCGGGCTGGCGCGCCATTTCCTGCAACGCAGCGCCAAGGAGCTGGGGGTCGAATCGAAGCGCTTGTCGGATGCTGCACTGACCCTGGTGGCCGGCTTCGACTTCCCCGGCAATGTGCGGCAGCTGGAAAACCTCTGCCACTGGCTGACGGTGATGGCGCCAGCTCAGGTGGTCGACCCGAAAGATCTGCCGCCCGAGGTGCTGGGCTCTGTACATGCGGTGGCTGTGCCGATGCTGCCTGCCGGCCAGTCCGGCACAGCGCTTGCCGTTGCGGGCACGGCCGCCTCGATCCCCGAGTCAAATCAAGCGCCAATCACCGCCGGAGGCGCTTGGCTGGGCGATCTGGAGCGTGAGGCGCGCAGCCTGCTGGAGCGTGGCCAGCCGGACGTCTGGGATCACCTGACACGGTTGTTCGAGGGCCGCCTGATCCAGACTGCGCTGGCGATGACCAAGGGTCGGCGCATCGAGGCGGCGCACAAACTCGGCATTGGTCGCAACACCATCACCCGCAAGATCCAGGAGATGGGCTTGGATGATTGATCCGTTGGTGAGCATATATGCTGGCCTCTGCCTTGACTTGCCTCAATGGGGCCGGCTCGTACTTGAGCGAAAGTGCATTCAGCAAATCCCTGCTCAAGACGAGTTCATCGCCCGTGGAGACTCTGGACGTATATGCCACCGGGGGGCAAATCCCCCGACCCTGTGCCCCGCGACCCAGGCGTCGTCTGGCTGCGCCACCACCTGCGCCCGCTGATCCAGCGCCGTGGCAGCGTGTGTTGGGTGCGCCGTCGTTGTCGTTGGCGGAATCTGCTTTGCTGCTCGGCTTGGCGCAGCGCCGCGCGATCAGTGCGGGTGAGTCCGTGCTCGATTGCCAGGCGCCTGCCAGGCATCTGGTGCTGCTGCTGTCGGGTGATGTTGTGCTGGGCTCCCGGTCCCATGACGGTGTTTTGCGCACCGAGCGCAGCGTCACGGGTCCGGTTTGGCTTGACAACAGTGCCGCTTGGCTCGGCGAACCCTACGCCATGGAAGCGCTGGCGCTTTCCGATGTGGTCGTGGCTGAGTTGCCGCTGGCCGAATTGGAGCCCCGGCTGGCCGCCTATCCGCAGCTGATCTGGCGTTTGTGCACGAACCTGGCGCAGCGGGTGCATGAGTTGACGGTGGCTTCGCGCAATTTGCTGCACAACGACGCCTCGGCGCGTTTTGCCCAATGGCTGCTACAGCGTTGCCCGACTGAATCAGGTGCTTGTGAGTTGCGGCTGCAGGAGCGCAAGCGCGACATCGCGCAGCAACTGGCGATGACACCCGAGACGCTGTCGCGACTGATGCGCAGCTTCGAGGTGCGGGGCGCGATCACGGTGCAGGGCTATACGGTTCAGGTGCATGACGTGCAGGCCTTGCAACGGCTGGTTGAATCGGGTGCCTGAGCGCCCGTTGTGTGCCATTTTCTGCAATTGAACAGGTACGGCTGCAACGGTATGTCACTGCTTTAGCACTCCATCGGCACGAGTGCTAAACTGGTTCAGAACCAATCTATGAGGTTCAGGCTACCCATGGAGACCATGAATCTGTCGTCATCTACCGCTGTTGTTCTGCGTGACCCGTGGGCGCTGTTGCCGTCACTCGGCAATCTGGACGCCTACATCAGTGCCGTGAACCGGCTGCCGTTGCTCACCCCTGAAGAGGAGGTGACGTTTGCGCGCCGGCTGCGTGAGCACCAGGATCTGGACGCCGCCGGTCGGCTGGTGCTGTCACACCTGCGTCTGGTGGTGTCTGTGGCGCGTCAGTACATGGGTTACGGCCTGCCGCAGGGTGATCTGATCCAGGAAGGCAATGTCGGTCTGATGAAGGCTGTCAAGCGCTTCGACCCCGAGCAGGGCGTGCGCCTGGTCAGCTACGCGCTGCACTGGATCAAGGCCGAGATCCACGAATACATCCTGAAAAACTGGCGCATGGTCAAGGTCGCCACGACCAAGGCGCAGCGCAAACTGTTTTTCAATCTGCGTTCGATGAAGCGCCGGCTCAAGGGCGAAGCTGCTGAGGGCGACACGCATCGCTCCTCATTGTCGGAGGCCGAGATCGAGACGGTCGCGCGTGAGCTCAACGTCAAGCGCGAAGACGTCATCGAGATGGAAACGCGCTTTTCTGGCGGTGACGTGGCGCTTGAGCCTGGCTCGGACGACGATGACGAAAGCTACGCGCCGATCGCCTACTTGGCCGATGACAGCCAGGAGCCGACCCGCGCCATCGAAGCGCGCCATCGCGACGAATTGGCTGGCGCCGGCCTGCTGCGCGCGCTGGATTCGCTCGATGCTCGCAGTCGCCGCATCGTCGAGGAGCGCTGGCTCAAGGTCAACGATGACGGCTCTGGTGGCCTGACGCTGCACGACTTGGCGGCCGAATACGGCGTCAGTGCCGAACGCATCCGCCAGATCGAAGTCGCGGCGATGAAGAAGATGAAGAAGGCGCTGGTCGAATCGGCCTGATCGCTTTTGTCCGTTCTGCATGACAAACGCCGGCCGTGTGCCGGCGTTGTGCTTTCGGGCGGCGTAGCATCGCCCCTCGCACACACAGCCTTCATACCAACCGCTGCAACCGGAGACGCAGCCATGACATTCGAATTACCCCTGTGGACCCAGGCCCGCCGCAGCGCGCGGCTCAATCCGTCCATCATCCGCGAGATCCTCAAGGTGACCGAGCAGCCCGGCATCCTGTCGCTGGCCGGCGGTCTGCCGTCGCCCGACAGCTTTCCGGTCGAAGCGATGCGCGTTGCCTGCGCCAAGGTGCTGGCCGAGTCGCCGCGCGAGGCGCTGCAGTACGCCGCCAGCGAAGGCTACGGCCCCTTGCGCGAGTGGCTCGCGGCGCACCTGCGCGGCCAGGGCATGACGGTGCAGGCCGATCAGGTCATGATCACGACCGGCTCGCAGCAGGGCCTCGATCTGGTCGCCAAGGTGCTGGTCGATGCCGGCGCACCGGTCGCGGTCGAGACGCCGACCTACCTCGGCGCGCTGCAGGCCTTCGCGCCGATGGAGCCGATCTTTGCCAGCGTGGCCGGTGACGCCGACGGCCCCAGCCCCGAGGCGGTCGCCGCGTTGCCGCACGATGCGCCCGGCACCCGCTTCATGTATGTGCTGCCCAACTTCCAGAATCCGAGCGGCCGCGTCATGCCGGAAGAACGCCGCGTCGCGCTGATCGAGGCGGCCAAGCGCGCCCGCATTCCGCTCGTCGAGGACAACCCCTACGGCGACCTCTGGTTCGACCAGCCGCCGCCCGCGCCGTTGGCGGCGCGCTGGCCGGAAGGCGTGATCTATCTGGGCTCGTTTTCCAAGGTGCTGGCGCCGGGGCTGCGGCTTGGGTTTCTGGTCGCGCCGCCTGAGCTGTATCCGAAGCTGCTGCAGGCCAAGCAGGCCGCCGATCTGCATTCGCCCAGCTTCAATCAGCGCGTCGTCTACGAAGTGATCAAGGACGGTTTCCTCGACCAGCATGTGCCCGAGGTGCGGGCGCGCTACCGCACGCAGCGCGACGCGATGCGCGAGGCGCTGCTTGAGCATCTGCCGGCCGGCAGCGAGTGGACACCGCCCGCTGGCGGCATGTTCTTCTGGGTGCGGCTGCCCGAAGGCTGCGACGCGCTGGCGCTGCTGCCGAAGGCGGTGGCGGCCGGCGTGGCTTACGTGCCTGGCTCGGCGTTCTACGCTCACGCGCCGGACGAGCGCACGCTGCGGCTGTCGTTCGTGACGCTCACGCCCGACGAGATCCGCACGGCGGTGGCGATCCTGGGCGGCGTGCTGCGCCGCCACTTGACCGAGGACCAGCCGGAGCCGACGCCGTGAGCGACGCCGCTGCTTCGACCGAGCGCCGCTACAGCGTGCTCGATGTGTTCAGTGCGGTGGCGCTGAAAGGCAATCCGCTCGCCGTGGTGCATGACGCCAGCGGCCTGAGCGAGGCGCAGATGGCCGCTTTTGCGCGCTGGACCAATCTGTCCGAAACGACCTTTCTGCTGCCGCCCACCGATCCGGCCGCCGACTACCGGGTGCGCATCTTTACGCCAGGGGGCGAGCTGCCGTTCGCCGGCCATCCGACGCTCGGCAGTTGCCACGCCTGGCTCGCCGCTGGCGGGGCGCCGCATCAGGCGGGCGAGGTGGTGCAGGAATGTGGCGTCGGGCTGGTGCGCATCCGGCGTGACGCCGAGCATCCGGCGCAGCTGGCGTTTGCCGCACCGCCGCTGCGCCGCAGCGGTCCGGCCGAGCCTGAGGTGGTCGCGCAGGTGCTGCGTGCGCTGCGCTTGTCGGCCGCTGACGTGCGGCAGGTCGAGTGGGTGGACAACGGTCCCGGCTGGGTTGCGGCGCTGCTGCCGGATGCGGCCACGGTGCGCTCGCTGCTGCCCGATTTCGCCGCGATGGCCGGGCTCAATCTCGGCGTGGTCGGCGCCTGGCCGCCCGGCGGGCCGGTCGATTGGGAGGTGCGCGCGTTTGTGCCTGATCTGGGTGTGCCGGAAGATCCGGTCACCGGCAGCCTGAACGCCGGTCTGGCGCAATGGCTGATCGGTGCCGGCTTGGCGCCTGAGGTCTATGTGGCCGGGCAAGGCCACGCGCTGGGGCGTGACGGCCGTGTCTTTGTGCAGCGCGACGCTGCCGGTGCGATCTGGATCGGCGGCGACGTCAACGAATGCATCAGTGGCACGCTGCGGCTGTGACGCCTCGGATCATTCCTTGCGGTACTGGTCGTGGCAGGACTTGCAGGTCTTCGCCACAGGGTTGAAGGCCGCCTTGATCTGTGCCAGATCGCCGCTCTTGGCGGCGGCGTTGAGCTTGATGATTTCCTCCTGCATCTTGTTGGCGCTGGCCTTGACCTTGTCCGTCTCTTTCCAGATGTCGGGCTGGGCGCGGGTCTCGCCCTTGTCAGAGCCTTCCACGAAGGCTGACCACGGCAGGCTCGCCATGTGAGTTAGCACTTCAGCGTTTTCGGCTGCGAGCTTGGCGTTGAACGGCGTCTTGCCGTTGGCCATGGCGCCGATGCGTCCGAAATGAGTCGCCATCACGATGAAAACCGCCTTGCGATATTTGATGGCGTCTTCGGGCTTCTGAAACTGCGCGGTGGCCGGCAGGCTCAGGCTGGCGCCCAGCATCAGAGCGGTGGCGGCGATCAATGACTTCATGCAGAACCTCGGGGCGAGATGGCAGGTTGAATCCGGGGGCCTGACCATGCTGACCAAGCGTCGGCAGTATGCGCAAAATTCGCAAAAGAGGTTTGTCGATGTCAGGGAGAGTGGTCCTGCGCGCTGGCTGACGCTGGTGTCGTCGGCGCTGTGCATGATGGGTGGAAGCACGGTCGGCGCGGGTATCGCTCATGGCGGCCAGCAGTCTGGCTAGACTGTGCGCATGGACGGCCCCGACATACAGCTGATCGTCCCGGACTCCCGGGCCCTGTTCGATGCAACCCGCGAGATCTTCCGGGAATACGCCGACGCGCTTGGCATTGATCTGTGCTTTCAGGGCTTTGCGGCCGAGCTGGCCGACTTGCCGGGTGACTATGCCGAGCCGCAGGGGCTGCTGTTGCTGGCGGTGGTGGATGGCGCGGTGGCGGCCTGTGGCGCCTTTCGCCGCCTCACCGATGTCGACTATCCGAATGCCTGCGAGATGAAGCGCCTGTATGTCCGGCCGGCCTGTCGGCGTTTCGGCCTCGGGCGGATGTTGGCCGAGATGCTGATCGACCGGGCCCGCGAGGCCGGCTATTCATCCATGCTGCTCGACACGCTCGACGACATGGAAGCCGCACGCGGTCTCTATGCCACGCTCGGTTTTGTCGGCGTGCCGCCCTATTACTACAACCCGATTCCGGGTGCGCACTACCTGAAGGTCGATCTGGACGGCGCGCAGTCGCGTTATTGAGCCTGCGGGCGGGTTACGCGCCGGTACATCGCTACGATCGGGCCGATGAACTCCGATCTGATCCACGCTGTGTCCGAGCCCTGTCTGCTCGGCGAGTCACCGTTCTGGCATCCGCTGGAGCAGGCACTCTATTGGTGCGATATCGCGGCGCATCGGCTGCATCGGCTCGACCCGGTCAGCGGCGTGGCGCGGCACTGGCAGTTCGACACCGAACTGGCCTGTTGTGCGCCGGTGCTGGGTGGTGGCTTGTTGCTGGCCATGCGCGACGGTCTGTGGCGCTTTGATCCCGACACCGGCGCGCGCCAGCGCCTGGCGCGGCCACCCTACGATCCGGCTGAGCAGCGTTTCAACGACGGCAAATGTGATCCGCAAGGGCGTTTCTGGGTCGGCACCATCGATGATCGACGCCAACCCAAGGCGGCGCTGTATCGCTGGTCCGGCGACAGGCTTGATCTCTGCGCACAAGATGTGACCACCGCCAACGGCCTGGGTTGGAGTCTGGACGGCCGCACCATGTACTGGTCCGACACCAAGGCGCATCGCATCGATGCGTTTGATTTCGATGTGGCCACGGGAGGGCTGTCGCGCCGTCGTGTGCATCGGCAGTTTGCGCCGCGTGGGGCCAGTGAGCCGCTAGAGAGCTATGGCGGGCGCCCGGATGGCGCTGCGGTCGATGCCGAAGGCTGCTACTGGGTGGCGCTGTACGAAGGCCAGTGCCTGCTGCGGCTCGCACCCGATGCCTCGGTACTGCTGAGGCTGGCGCTGCCAGTGCGCTGCCCGACCATGCCCTGTTTTGGCGGCGCTGATTTGAAGACGCTCTACATCACCAGCGCCAGCCATGGGCGCCCAGAACAAGAACTGCAGGCGCAACCGCTGGCCGGGTGTGTGCTGGCCTTGCGCGTCGATGTGCCCGGTTTGCCGGTGAACTTCGCACAGGTGTGATCCTGACTCAGCCCTGAAGTGATGCGCAGGCGCATCACTTCAGGGCGGTCAGGGAAAGTTCCGTTCTTCTGGCTTGAGCCGTGCCGGGGTTTCCACGTACAATCGCGTGGTTTTGCCGAAACCGCCTGTAACTAACGTGATTTCACACACGCTGATGCGTAATGACCCGCGTGATGAGTCGGTAGATGGGGTCGAACCAGAACCCTTCAAGAGACTCAGTCGCGAGGACGCACAGGCGTTCAGGGCGAGTAACCCCCCGGTCGGGCCGTGGCATGTGGTCATGGCTCAGATTTTGGTTGGGGCTGCGCTCGTGCTGGTGGTGTGGTTGTGGTTTCGGCAAGTTGGATTGATGTGGTCGGCTTTGTACGGTGTGACCTCTGTAGTCGTCCCAGGCAGTTTGCTGGCACGAGGGGTGGCACGCGGTAACTCAGGCACCAACATGGCGACGGCCGTGTTGAGTTTTGTGCTCTGGGAGTTCGTGAAGATTGGCGCTGCGGTTGCCATGCTGGTGGCAGCGCCGAAAGTTGTGCCCGATCTGAGCTGGCCGGCCTTGCTGGTGGCGATGATCGTTTGTATGAAGGTGAATTGGCTGGTGCTGCTGTGGCGGCGCAAGCCAATGATGGCTGAAACAAAACAGAGAGTTTGATTCGAGATGTCTGTCGAAGCTCAAGCTGGGCATGGTCCCACGGCTGGTGAATACATTGGGCACCATCTGACCCATCTGCGGACGCATGAACAATCGAACATCATCGATTTTTCTGTGTTCAATATTGATAGTCTCGTCTGGTCGATCCTGATGGGTTTGGTCGGCATGTTCGTGCTGTGGCGTGTTGCGCAAAGTGTCACCTCGGGTGTCCCTGGTCGCATGCAGGCTGCGGTCGAAATGGTGCTCGAAATGGTCGATAACCAGGCCAAATCGATTGTGCATAACGCTCAATCGCGTAAATTTGTCGGTCCGCTGGCGTTGACCGTGTTCATCTGGATCTTCCTGATGAACTCGATGGACTTCCTGCCGGTCGATCTGATTCCGCGTATCTGGGAAGCGATCTACGGTGCTGCTGGCCACGATGCCCATCACGCTTATATGCGTGTGGTGCCGACCGCCGATCTGTCTGCCACGCTGGGCATGTCGATTGGTGTGCTGCTGGTCTGCCTGTATTACAACGTCAAGATCAAGGGTCTGGGCGGCTGGATTCATGAGCTGTTTTCTGCGCCGTTTGGTGCACATCCGCTGCTCTGGCCGTTCAATTTCCTGATGCAGATGATCGAGTTTCTGGCTAAGACGGTTTCGCACGGCATGCGGTTGTTTGGCAACATGTACGCTGGCGAACTGGTCTTCATGCTGATTGCGCTGATGGGTGGCGCCGCAGGATTCGATTCTGCGACGGGCATTCTGTTGTGGCTTGGACATGTGCTGGCCGGTACCGGCTGGGCCATTTTCCATATCCTGATCGTTGCACTGCAGGCGTTCATCTTCATGATGCTGACGCTGGTGTACGTCGGACAAGCTCACGACGCGCACTGATTTTCCTTCCCACAAACCACCAAACCTTTCTTCTCCCAAAGGAATCAACATGGAACACGTTCTTGGTTTTGTCGCTCTGGCTGCCGGTCTGATCATTGGCCTGGGTGCTATCGGTGCTTGTATCGGTATTGGCATCATGGGCAGCAAGTACCTTGAGTCGGCTGCCCGTCAGCCTGAACTCATGAATGAATTGCAGACCAAGATGTTCCTGCTGGCTGGTCTGATCGACGCCGCCTTCCTGATCGGCGTTGGTATCGCCATGATGTTCGCCTTCGCCAACCCGTTTGTGCTGAAGTAATTCGGACATCCGATCAACTACCTTAGAAAGGTGTTGCCGTGAGTCTGAACGCAACTCTGTTTGCACAGCTCGTGGTGTTCTTCATTTTGGCGTGGTTCACGATGAAATTCGTGTGGCCGCCCATCGTGAAGGCGCTCGACGAACGCGCCAAGAAGGTCGCGGATGGTCTGGCTGCCGCCGATAAGGCGAAGCTGGAACTCTCGACCGCCAACAAGCGCGTCGAAGAACAGCTGTCCCAATCGCGCAACGAGACCACCCGACTGATGGCTGACGCTGAAAGACGCGCTCAAGCCATCGTCGAAGAGGCCAAGAAGCGTGCCGAGGAAGAAGGCGCCAAGATCGTCGCGGCCGCCAAGGTCGAGGCTGACCAGCAATCCGTGCAGGCGCGTGAAGCCCTGCGTGGGCAGGTCGCTGCGCTGGCGGTCAAGGGCGCTGAAGCCATCCTCAAGCGCGAAGTCAGTGCAGGCGTTCACGCCGAACTGCTGACTCGTTTGGCGACGGAGCTGTAACCATGGCCGAGCTCGCTACCATCGCGCGCCCCTACGCTGAAGCGCTGTATCAAGTTGCCTGCAAGGGTGACGTCGCAGCCTGGGGGCAGCAGATCGAAGCGCTGGCCCTGGTGGCTCAGAACGCCGAATTGCGCCAGTTCGCCGACAGCCCCAAGGTGTCGGACGAGCAGGTCTATGAGGTTGTGACCGCCGCTGCCAAGCTGCCGTTGGCGGCTGGTGTGCAGAATTTTCTGCGCGCCATGATCGAAAACGGCCGCTTGTCGGTGTTGCCCGAGGTCGCCACGCAGTTTCATGCGCTGGTCAATGCTTCTTCCGGCGTGGCTGACGCGACCATCTACAGTGCCTTTCCGATCGAGCCGGCTTTGCTGGCAGATGTCGTGAACAGCCTGGAGAAACGCTTCGGCCGCAAGCTGTCCGCCAGTGTCACGCTCGAACCCGAGCTGATCGGTGGTATCCGCGTGGTGGTGGGCGACGAGGTGCTTGACACCTCGGTCAAGGCCCGTCTCGAACGCATGAAGGTGGCGCTGAGCGCGTGACTCTAAGCGCGT
Organism: Leptothrix sp. (in: b-proteobacteria); assembly: GCA_041083665.1. GTDB lineage: Bacteria > Pseudomonadota > Gammaproteobacteria > Burkholderiales > Burkholderiaceae_C > Sphaerotilus. The sequence continues at coordinate 793 of JBFPGZ010000005.1, read as the reverse complement.
GACGACACGCATCGAATTCATCCCTGCGTCACGTCTACCCTCTGTAAAGAGGCCGCTTGACCAGACTGGGAGCAAGCAATGCAACTGAATCCCGCAGAAATTTCCGAACTGATCAAGAGCCGCATCGAGGGTCTTGGCGCTGCCTCCGACATTCGCAATCAGGGTACCGTGGTGTCAGTGACGGACGGTATCGTCCGCGTCCACGGCCTGAGCAATGTCATGCAAGGCGAAATGCTCGAATTCCCGGGCAACGTCTTCGGCCTGGCGCTGAACCTGGAGCGTGACTCTGTCGGCGCCGTGATCCTGGGCGAATACGAAGGCATCTCCGAAGGCGACACGGTCAAGTGCACCGGCCGCATTCTGGAAGTGCCGGTCGGCCCGGAACTGATCGGCCGCGTCGTGAACGCGCTCGGTCAGCCGATCGACGGCAAGGGCCCGGTCAACGCCAAGATGACCGACGTGATCGAAAAGGTCGCGCCTGGTGTGATCGCCCGTAAGTCCGTTGACCAGCCGGTGCAGACCGGTCTGAAGTCGATCGACTCGATGGTGCCGATCGGCCGTGGTCAGCGCGAGCTGATCATCGGTGACCGCCAGACTGGCAAGACCGCTGTCGCCATCGACGCGATCATCAACCAGAAGGGTCAGAACATGACCTGCATCTACGTTGCGATCGGCCAGAAGGCTTCGTCGATCAAGAACGTGGTGCGTGCTCTGGAAGCCAATGGCGCGATGGAATACACCATCGTCGTCGCTGCCTCGGCGTCGGAATCGGCCGCCATGCAGTACGTGTCGG
>JBFPGZ010000016.1:0-46029 GCA_041083665.1 Leptothrix sp. (in: b-proteobacteria) | reverse complement strand
CTCGCGAATCATCTGCACGACTTGCAGCTTGAACTCCGCCTTGAAGGTCCTTCGTTCTCTCTTGCTCATGTTCCTCGTCCAGGTGGATTCCACCTATCGAGGTGTCCGGGGAAATTAGACCAGCACAAATCGCCTGCTCACCTTGCGCCTCCAGCTCGGCATAGGTGCGCAGCTGCTCCATCATCGTATCGAGCTGACCGCGCGCTTCCTTGCACTCACGAACCTTCTGCCTGTCACCGCTGGCGGCTTCCGCGTTGCGGACTCGCAAGAGATTCACACCGGTCCCGATTTTTGCCATGGACGGCACGGGATCGGGGAATGGCTCCGGGATGGAGAGGTTGTTGCTCATCCCGAGGATGACTCGATCGGCCACAGCCAGAGCGCTCTCGTTGCTGGATCGACTGGACCACTTCAGCTTTGACGTCGAGCGCAGCTTTGCCTGGTTGGACAAGAACCGACCGCCATCACTCAGCCTGACCCACATCAAGTCCCACCCCACCCCCACCCCGAACAATCAGCTCCTTGTCGCGAGACAGTTCCCCGAGGAGCGAGCTGATGCTGCAGATCCGGATTCATGGGCGGGGTGGCCAGGGCGTGGTCACGGCCGCCGAGATGCTGTCGATCGCCGCGTTCGAGCAGGGCCGCCACGCGCAGGCCTTTCCGAGCTTCGGCTCCGAGCGCACCGGCGCGCCGGTGGTGGCGTTCTGCCGCATCGACGACCGCGAGATCCGGCTGCGCGAGCCGATCCTGGCGCCCGACGTGCTGATCGTGCAAGACCCGACGCTGCTGCATCAAGTGGATGTGTTCCAGGGCCTGCAGCCGGACGGCTTCGTGCTGATCAACAGCCGGCGCAGCTTTGACGAGCTCGGCCTGGCCGACATCGCGCGGCGCTTCCGCCGCGAGCGGCTCACCACCGTGCCGGCCAGCGAGATCGCGCTCAAGCACCTCGGCCGGCCGCTGCCCAACGCGGTGCTGCTAGGCGGCTTTGCGGCGCTCTCGGGCCTGATCACGCTCGACGCCGTCGGGCTGGCGATCCGTGCCAAGTTCAGCGGCAAGGTAGCCGACGCCAACGTCGCTGCGGCTGCCGAAGCCTTTGCCTACATCCAGAACGAAATGCAGGAGCTGGCCCATGCTCAAGCAGATTGAAGGCTCGCAAGCCGTCGCGCAGGCCGTGGCGCTGTGCCGCCCCGAGGTAATCTGCGCCTACCCGATCTCGCCGCAGACGCACATCGTCGAAGGCCTGGGCGAGCTGGTGAAGGACGGCTCGCTGGCACCCTGCGAATTCATCAACGTCGAGAGCGAGTTCGCCGCGATGAGCGTGGCGATTGGCTCCTCAGCGGCCGGCGCGCGCACCTACACCGCCACCGCCAGCCAGGGCCTGCTGTTCATGGCCGAGGCGGTCTACAACGCGTCCGGGCTGGGCTTGCCGATCGTCATGACGGTGGCGAACCGCGCCATCGGCGCGCCGATCAACATCTGGAACGACCACAGCGACTCGATGAGCCAGCGCGACTGCGGCTGGATCCAGCTCTTTGCCGAAACCAACCAGGAAGCGCTCGACCTGCACATCCAGGCGTTCAAGCTGGCCGAGGAGCTATCGATGCCGGTGATGGTGTGCATGGACGGCTTCATCCTGACGCACGCCTACGAGCGCGTCGATATGCCGACGCAGGCGCAGGTCGATGCCTTTTTGCCGCCGTACGAGCCACGCCAGGTGCTTGATCCGGCGGAGCCGGTCTCGATCGGCGCGATGGTCGGCCCGGAAGCCTTCATGGAAGTGCGCTACCTGGCACACGCCAAGCAGACCCTGGCGCTGGAGCGCATCCCGGAGATCGCGGCCGAGTTCCGGCAGATCTTCGGCCGCGACTCGGGCGGGCTGGTGCGGCCGTACCGCTGCGAGGACGCCGAAACCATCGTCGTCGCGCTCGGTTCGGTGCTCGGCACCATCAAGGACACGGTGGACGAGCTGCGCGCCGAGGGGCTGAAGATCGGCGTGCTCGGCATCCAGTCGTTCCGGCCGTTCCCGCTCGCGGCAGTCCGGGCGGCGCTGCAGGGCGCCCAGCGTGTCGTCGTGCTGGAAAAGAGCTTCTCGGTCGGGCTGGGCGGCGTGGTCTCGAACGACGTGCGCCTGGCGCTGCACCGGCTCGGCCAGCACGGCTACACCGTCATCGCCGGGCTGGGCGGGCGCGCCATCACCAAGGCCAGCCTGCACCGCACGCTGCGCGACGCGATTGCGGACCAGCTGGAGCCGCTCACCTTCATGGATCTGGACTGGCGCATCGTGAACCGCCAGCTGGAGCGCGAGAAGACCACGCGTCGCAGCGGCCCGATCGCCGAGAACCTGCTGCGCGACGTCGGCACCGTCGCCTCGAAAGTGAGCTGAGGAGCCCGACGATGAACGCCCCCATCAAGTTCTACCAGACCGGCACCTTCACGGTCGGCAACCGGTTGCTCTCTCCCGAGCAGCGCAGCGTGCAGGCCTCGACCGAGCGCAGCAATTCGATCAACTCCGGGCACCGCGCCTGCCAGGGCTGCGGCGAGGCGCTCGGCGCACGTTACGCGGTTGATGCCGCGATGCGCGCCACCAACAACCAGCTGATCGCTGCCAACGCCACCGGCTGCCTGGAAGTGTTCTCGACGCCCTACCCCGAGACCTCGTGGCAACTGCCGTGGATCCACTCGCTGTTCGGCAACGCGGCGGCGGTCGGCACCGGCATCGCGGCGGCGCTCAAAGTGAAGGCCATCAAGGCGGGCCAGCCGCGCAGCGCCACGCGCGTGATCGCCCAGGGCGGCGACGGCGGCACCACCGACATCGGCTTCGGTTGCCTGTCAGGCATGTTCGAGCGCAACGATGACGTGCTCTACATCTGCTACGACAACGAGGCCTACATGAACACGGGCGTGCAGCGCAGCTCGGCCACGCCGCCGGCCGCGCGCACCGCGACGACCATGGCGGTCGGCCCCGAGCCCGGCGCCAGCTTCGGCCAGGGCAAGAACCTGCCGCTGATCGCGATGGCGCACGAGATTCCGTACGTGGCCACCGCCACCGTGGCCGACCTGCGCGATCTGGAGGCCAAGGTCGAGAAGGCCATGAGCCTGCACGGCGCGCGTTACCTGCACATTCTGGTGCCCTGCCCGCTCGGCTGGGGCGCGGCGAGTCACGACACCATCCGGCTGGCCCGGCTGGCGCGCGAGACCGGCATCTTCCCGGTCTTCGAGGCCGAGCGCGGCGAGGTCACCAGCGTCACCAAGATCCGCCATCGCGTGCCAGTCGAGGACTACCTGCGGCCGCAGAAACGCTTCGCGCATCTGTTCGCCAATGCCGGTCAGCCGGGCCAGCCCGAGATGCTGGCGCGCATCCAGTTGGATGCCGACCGCAACATCCGCCGCTTCAAGCTGCTCGAAGACGTGGAGGCCTGAGACATGAACAAGCCCTTTGCCATCACGCTCGACCCGGGCTCGTCGCTGGCCAACAAGACCGGCTCATGGCGCACCGAACGACCGGTCTACGCCGACCACCTGCCGCCCTGCAACGCCCAGTGCCCCGCTGGCGAGGACATCCAGGGCTGGCTCTACCACGCCGAAGGCGGCGACTACGAAGCGGCCTGGCGGCATCTGACGCGCGACAACCCGTTCCCGGCCGTCATGGGCCGGGTCTGCTACCACTCCTGCGAAGGGGCGTGCAACCGCGCCAAGCTCGACGATGCGGTCGGCATCAACTCGGTCGAGCGCTTTCTAGGCGACGAGGCCCTGAAGCGCGGCTGGCGTTTCGAACCGCCGGCAGCGGAGTCGGGCAAGCACGTGCTGGTGGTCGGCGCCGGGCCGTCGGGTTTGTCGGCGGCGTATCACTTGCGCCGGCTGGGACACTGCGTCACGGTGCTGGAAGCCGGCCCGCTGCCCGGCGGCATGATGCGTTTCGGCATCCCGAAGTACCGCCTGCCGCGCGAGGTGCTGGACGCCGAAGTGCAGCGCATCATCGATCTGGGCGTGACGCTGCAGCTGAACAGCAAGGTCGCCGATCTGGCCCAGACCATGCGTGACGGCAGCTTTGATGCGGCCTTTCTGGCGGTCGGCGCGCACATCGCCAAGCGCACCTTCATCCCGGCCAAGGACGGTGCGCGCATCCTCGACGCGGTGTCGCTGCTGCGTTCGATGGACGGTGCTGACAGCCCCGAAACCCAGCCGATGCTGGGCCGCCGAGTGGTGGTCTACGGCGGCGGCAACACCGCGATCGACGTCGCGCGCACCGCCAAGCGGCTCGGCGCGACCGAGGCGATCATCGTCTACCGCCGCACGCGCGAGAAGATGCCCGCGCACGACTTCGAGGTCGAGGAAGCACTGCAGGAAGGTGTGCTGGTCAAGTGGCTCTCCACGATCAAGCAGGCTGGCAATGACGCCAACGCTGGCGCACTGACGATCGAAAAAATGGCGCTCGACGCCGCCGGCAACCCGCAGCCGACCGGAGAGTTCGAGACGCTGGAAGCCGACTCGCTGGTGCTGGCGCTCGGCCAGGACGTGGACCTGTCGCTGCTCGACGGCGTGGCCGGGCTGGAGATGACGGACGGCGTGGTCAAGGTCGATCCCGCCACGATGATGACCGGCCACCCTGGCATCTTTGCCGGCGGCGACATGGTGCCGGCGACGCGCAACGTCACGGTCGCGGTCGGCCACGGCAAGAAGGCGGCGCGCCACATCGATGCCTGGCTGCGCGGCACCACGCTCGCCGCCACACCGAAGCACGCACCAGCCACGTTCGAGCGCCTGAACCCCTGGTATTACAGCGACGCGCCCAAGACCATCCGCCCGCAGCTCGACCTGGCGCGCCGCACCAGCAGCTTCGACGAGGTGCAAGGCGGCCTGACGGAAGCCAACGCCCTCTTCGAAGCCCGGCGCTGCCTGTCTTGCGGCAACTGCTTCGAGTGCGACAACTGCTACGGCGTCTGCCCCGACAACGCCGTCATCAAGCTCGGGCCGGGGCAGCGCTTCGAGATCAATCTGGATTACTGCAAGGGCTGCGGCGTCTGCGCGGCCGAATGCCCGTGCGGGGCGATCGAGATGGTGACGGAAGAGGTTTAGCTTGAGCGACCGCAAACTTGACTCAGCGCCACACCCGGTACGGGTTTCTACCTGCCCAGATAATCAAGCTGTCCCTTGTCTCCGACTCGAGATCTTGTTCAGGGACGCAAGACTGAAAGTCAGATATGAAAACCTTCGACACCTACGAACCCGTTGCGGCGATGCAAGCCTGCATGAAAAAACCTGTCGTAGTGCATGCCAAACAGATTGGTGAGCCGTTTCGCGTCAATACCCTGGAAGGCAACTACAAACAAGGTAAGTCGGGCGATTACCTGATGCAAGGTATTGATGGCGAACTCTATATCTGTGATGCGAGCGTTTTCGAGCGCACCTACGGCTGGGTAGAGACCGCGCCGCAATAGCGAAAACTACAAGGCTCAAGTTCAACGACCAGCTGCCGAAAGCAAGTCGTCTGGAGCGCATCGCCCGTCGGGCGGTCGATTCCGAGAGAAAGCTTTCTCATGGTCGATCTGAATTTTGATCCGGGTTATTTCTTGGCCGGCAGCTTCGGCATCGCGGTCGCTGCCATCGTGCTGGAGGCTTTGCTGCCGCCGACCATTCAACCTTGGTGGGGCGCACGGCGCGGCTTCCGAGCTGAGGCCAGAACCGTTGTGGCGGTGGTACCTGAGGGCACGGCCAGCACAGGCTTCAAGCCACCGCAGGCGGTCGAGACGGCCAAAGCTGCTGAACCAGCCCCGAATCAGCCGCCAACCGTCGAGCGGCGCGTCTGGCAAATGCCCTTTATCGGCAAGGATCGGCGGGCGGCGGCACCAACCACAGCCACCGCTACCACGCCCGAGCCGCCGCGCCAGCAGAACCAAGAGCAGTGCTGACGGCCCCCGGGCGCAGCGCCACTTGCGGGTCCAGGCTGCGGATCGGCACCGCGATGTCGAGCGGAATGCGGCCACGCGCCATCAGGGCCTCATAGCGCAGTGCACACACGCGCAGGAACGACGTGAAATTGCCGGCCTCGCCGCGCTCCTGCACCAGCTCGTCGTAGAGCCGCTCGATCAACTGCACCACGCTCATGCCGTCGCGCTGGGCGATTTCGTCGAGCACATCCCAATAGAGATTTTCCAGTCGGATGCTGGTGACCACACCGTGCAACCGCACCGAGCGGGTGCGACTGTCGTAACTGTGTGGGTCGGCGCTGATGAAGATCCGGCACATCGCTCGCTCCTGAGGCGCTGCCCGTGGCGGGCCTGGGCTGCAGAGCTTAGCGTAGCGTGGCTGCGCTAAGCTGGCGGCGCCCTACCGCCCGCAGGGTCAGTGACCGATCAAAGGCTGATGTGCGTGCCGAGCACCGCCAGGAACTGGCTGATCCAGGCCGAATGCGCCGGCCAGGCCGGTGCGGTGACCAGATTGCCGTCGGTCACGGCCTGATCGATCGGAATGCCCATGTACTCGGCGCCGGCCAACTCGACCTCGATCTGGCAGGCCGGATAGGCCGAGATGCGCCGACCCTTGATCAAACCCGTCGCTGCCAGCAGTTGCGCACCGTGGCAGACCGCCGCGATCGGCTTGTTGGCGCTCAGGAAGTGGCGCGTGATGGCCACCACCCGCGTGTTCATGCGCAGATATTCGGGCGCCCGCCCACCCGGAATCAGCAAGGCGTCGTAGCTCTCCGGCTTGATGTCGGCAAAGCTGGCGTTGAGCGTGAAGCGGTGGCCCGGCTTCTCGCTGTAGGTTTGCTGGCCTTCGAAGTCATGGATGGCGGTCATGATGAAATCGCCGGCCTTCTTGTCGGGTGCCACCGCGTGTACCGTGTGCCCGACCGCCTGCAGCGCCTGGAACGGCACCATGGTTTCGTAGTCCTCGGCGAAATCGCCGCACAGCATCAAGATGTTCTTGCTCATCAGCTACTCCTGGGTTGCCGCCTCGGCATGAGGCCAGAATGATTGTTGAAGCATTGCGCCTGCCGCAGGTAGTAGCCGATTATTGTCAGCGCAAGGGTTTCTACCGAGTTCAGTTCTGCTTGGATGGTCTCGTCCCGACATGACCAATGTCACATGGACACCCAGCTGGGGTCGGAGTAATCTGGGTTTGCACCATTGGAAGATATCGTCAAAACCAGTCACGCCAACACAGCGTGTCGGTTTGGTTTGGCATGGGCATGCCTCTCCCAACGACAAAAGGATGGCCGCAATGTTCACCCATGACTGGAAACTGGCCAAACTGCTCTTGGTTAGCCTGGTTTTGTCGGCATGTGCCAAACAGCCACTCCCCGGCGAGGTGCTTGACGAAGCCAAGCTGGCCGGCCGAGATACGGCCTCTTTGCCACACGCCTCGGAAGACTATTTCCACGACATGGACAATGGCTTGGCGCTAAGCCCTGATGAAATCAAAGGTCGCAATATGTGGATTGTCTGGAGCGGCGGCAACGACCGTTTCTGGGACAGCATGACCGATTACACCTTCGGCGCCTTTGATCTGCTGAAGATCATCAGTTCCCATCCGAACCTTGGTTACTCACGCACCAATCGCTGGCATTATTTTGGTTTGGTCAATGAGCCTTGTTTCGACAAGGCGGCCGGCGCGGACAAGAACCGCCGTGGTTTGTGGCTCGACACACGCAGCAAGGACTGTCCCGCCGACCCCTTCGAAAACGAAAGCAAATACCCTGGTGTGGCCATCGGCTCACGCGGCAAAACCCTGGGTGACGGCACCACCCAACCAGTCGGATCATTTTATGGCTACGGCACCGGCATCGTCGGTTTGCGGCTGTTTCCGAACCCGGCCTTTGATGCCAAAGCGGCCAAGGCCTGGGATCCGGAAAAATACTATACCGACCCGGCCTATTACAACCGCAAGGATCTGGTGCGGCCCTACCGGGTCGGCATGTCATGTGGCTTCTGCCATGTCGGGCCGAGCCCGATCAATCCGCCAGCGGATGCCGAACATCCCCAGTTTGCCAACCTGAGTTCGTCCGTCGGGGCGCAGTACATGTGGGTGGATCGGCTGTTCATTTTCAATGCCGGCAAGCCGGAAGGCCGCAAGAACTTCATGTATCAGCTCGCGCATACCTATCGGCCGGGCACCATGGATACCTCGCTGGTGTCCACCGACAGCATCAACAATCCGCGCACCATGAACGCGGTGTACGATTTTGTGGCGCGCCTGGGGTTGGCCAAACGGATCGGCCAGGAAAAAATTGCCGGCGGTGAACTCGACAACAAGCAGTTCAACGATTTTGTGAGCAGCGGCCCGCTGCTTGATTATTATTCCAAGCCCGACAGCACCGTGCGGACGATGCATGTGCTGAAAGATGGCTCCGATTCGGTCGGCTTGCTGGGCGCTCTGAACCGGGTTTACCTGAACATCGGTTTGTTCAGCGAAGAATGGCTGCTGCACTTCAACCCGGTGGTCGGTGGCAAGACCATCACGCCGATTCCGATTGCAACCGCACAAAAGAATTCAACTTACTGGCAAGCCACCGAGGCGGGCACGCCCAATACGGCGCTGTTTTTCCTCAAGGCGGCACAGCCGGACCGACTCAAGGATGCCCCCGGTGGCCATCAATTCCTGAGCGCCGACACCGCCGTGCTGGAACGCGGCAAGCTCGTCTTTGCCGATACCTGCGCGCGCTGCCATTCCAGCAAGGCGCCAGAACCGCCGGCCGATCTGAAGATCACCGAGTGCCAGGGTGCCGCTTATCTGGACTGTTTCAAACGCTATTGGGCGTGGACCCAGACGGATGGCTACAAAGCACAGATGCGCGCCGTCGTGCAGGCGCCCGATTTTCTGCAAGGCAATTATCTTTCGACCGATGCCCGCATTCCGGTCACGCTGTTGCGCACCAACGCCTGCAGTCCGCTGGCCACCAATGCGCTGGGCGGCAATATCTGGGACAACTTCTCGTCGCATACCTACAAGCAGTTGCCGTCGGTCGGCACCGTGACGCTGAGCGACCCATTCACGGGCGAGCCCATGCCCTACGCCATGCCGGCAGGCGGGCGCGGCTACACGCGCGTGCCCTCGCTGATCAGCCTGTGGTCGACCGCGCCGTTCCTGCTCAACAACAGCGTCGGTCCGTTTGACCCGGACCCGTCGGTCGCAGCACGCATGAAGGTATTCGATGCCTCCATCGAACAGATGCTCTGGCCGGACAAGCGCGAGCGCGATTCGATCCTCGGCCGCAAGGTCGCCGGCACCATCGACCGCACCACGGAACGCAGCCAGATCACCATTCCGGTCGGCTTCGTGCCTGAGGCGCTGCAACCGCTGCAAGGCACGCTGCATCGCTGGCTGCCGTGGCTGGTCGATGCGGGCGGTGATGTGGTGCTCGGGCCGATCCCGAAGGATGTGCCGATCGGGCTGCTGGCCAACCTCAGACTGCGCGCCGAAAGCGACGATCTGGCGGTCCAGGCCGCGCATCTGAAAGACCTCAGCGAGGTTCTGCTCAAGCTCAAGCTGGATTTGGCAACCGCCCCGGCCGGCGCCAGCGACCAGCTGCTGCACGAGAAGTTTGCCAATCTCAGGACGCCGATGATGAAGCTGAGCAAGTGCCCGGACTTCGTCGTCAACCGGGGGCACTACTTCGGCACCGCCGAGTTCAACCAGCAAGACGGCCTGAGCAGCGATGAAAAAGCCTTCGGGCAGGAACCGGTGTTGAGCGACGACGACAAGCATGCGCTGATCGCCTTCCTGAAGACGTTCTGACTCTGGCCATGACCGCCGACATGGCTGACGCAGAGGCACTCGAATGGGACTACGTGATCGTCGGCTCCGGCGCCGGTGGTGGCACCTTGGCCGCGCGCCTGGCCGAAGCGGGCCTGCGGGTCTGTGTGCTCGAAGCCGGTGGCGACCCCGGTGCGACGGTGGCCGAGCGGCTGCCCGCCGACTACGACGTGCCCGGCTTCCATGCCTTTGCCTGCGAAAACCCTGCCATGAGCTGGAACTTCCAGGTCCGCCACTACGCTGACGAGCAGCGCCAGGCCAGCGACCCGAAGTACACGCCGGGTCAGGGCGTGCTGTATCCGCGTGCGGCAGCGCTCGGCGGTTGCACGGCGCACAACGCGATGATTTTCATGCTGCCGCACGCCTCGGACTGGGACCACATCGCGCAGCTCACGGGTGATCGATCCTGGCGAGCGTCCAACATGCGCCGCTACGCCAGACGGCTGGAAGACTGCCGTCACCGGCCCGTCTGGCGCCTGCTGCACCACCTCGGACTCAACCCGACCGGGCACGGCTGGAACGGTTGGCTGCGCACCGAAATGGCGGTGCCACACCAGGCGCTGGCCGACGACGAGCTGCTCGACACGCTGCTCGCCACCGCCCGGACCGTCACGACCCAATTGATGCGGCCGCTGGCCAGTGCGCTGCACTGGCTGCGGGGCGGCGCGGGCGACCCCAATGCGCGCACCTGGCGGCAGCCCAGCTTCGAAGGCCTGTGCTACACGCCCTTGGCCACCCGCCACCACCAGCGCATCGGCGCGCGCGAGCGGCTCAGGCAAGCCGCCGCCGATCACCCCGACCATCTGCACATCGAGCTGGACGCGCTGGCGACGCGGGTGCTGTTTGACGACACCGGCCGTGCCTGCGGCGTCGAGTACCTGAAAGGCGCCCACCTGTACCGCGCCCACGCCACGCCGAGCGCCAGCCCGGGCGAGCGCCGTGCCGTGCGGGCGCGCTGCGAGGTGATTCTGTGCGGCGGCGCCTTCAACACACCGCAGCTGCTGATGCTGTCGGGCATCGGTCCGGCGCCGGAGCTGCGCGCACACGGCATCACGGTCCGAACCGATCTGCCGGGGGTCGGGCGCAATTTGCAGGACCGCTACGAGGTGGCGGTGACACACCGCATGCACCGGCCCTGGAAGGTGCTGGAGGGCGCGAACTTCGAGCCGGGCGACCCGCTCTGGCAGCGCTGGAGCAAGGCGCGCACCGGCTTGTACACCTCGAACGGCGCCGCCATGGCGCTGGTGCGACGCTCAGCCGCCACGGCACCCGAGCCGGACGTGTTCTGCATGGCGCTGCTGGCCCGGTTCGAGGGCTACTTTGGCGGCTTCTCGAAGCTGATTCGCGCCCACCACGACCATCTGACCTGGGCGGTGCTGAAAGCGCACACGCAGAACCGCGCCGGCACCGTCAAGCTGCGCTCCAGCGATCCGCGCGACACCCCGCTGGTGAACTTCCACTATTTCGAGGAGGGCAGCGACGCCACCGGCCAGGATCTGCGCGCCATGGTCGAGGCGATCCGCTTTGTGCGCCGCATGACCGCGCCGCTGATCGCGCGCGGCCTGATCGCTGCCGAGCTGATGCCGGGCCCCGAGCTGGCCACCGACACCGAACTGGCCGATTACGTGCGCCGCACCGCCTGGGGCCACCACGCCTCGTGCTCGTGTGCGATCGGCCCGGCCAGCGCCGGTGGGGTGCTCGACAGTGAGTTCAAGGTGCACGGCAGTCGCGGCTTGCGCGTCGTCGATGCATCGGTGTTCCCGCTCATCCCGGGGTTTTTTGTGGCCAGTGCGGTCTACATGATCGGGGAGAAGGCCGCCGACGTGATCCTGCACCCCGGCAAGCGAGACATGGCGTCGGTGTGAGCCACTGCCACTGGCTGCCCGACTTTGTGCACTGCGGACAATCCGCACTAGGAGATGGTCATGGCCTATGACGTACCGACCCTGCTGGCAATGTCCCAGCGCCAGCTTGATGATCTGTTCGAGGCGAGCCCCGCCGGCGACATCCCGAACGGCCCGGCGCAAGGCACCGCGATCATCGCGCCCGGCACCAAGTACACCGAGACCATCGCGCAGATGGTCAACCACTTCGGCTGGCAAGGCAAAGTCTTCGACGCCGAAAAGGGCTTGCTGAAAAACCGCGTGCTGGCATTCGGCTTTGAAGCCATCGTCGCCAAGGTCTACAAGGGGCCGAGCTGGCTGGACGGCAAGGAGTGCATCGTGCTCGACTACGCCGACACCTCGCTGCTGGCGCACTGGATCCGCGACGAGATCCGGCTGATCGGCCCCAACTTCTACCTCGGCAAGGTGTATTGGGCCAAGGACCGGCTGATCGATTTCTGCCTGCAGTTCTGAGGCCGTGTGACGCCGCAATCGCACTTCATGGTGGTCGCGCCGATTGCCAGCGGGCGCGAAGCGAGCTTGCGGCGTCTGCTCGACCGCATGAACCGGGCGCCTGGCGTGGTCGATCCGCTCAATGAGGTGCTGCCCTTCGGCCGGTGCGAGCGGCTGCACTTTGCCCGGCTGGTGGTGCTCGATGCCACCACGACGGCGCCCGTCTACCTGGTGTTCATGGGCGACGCAGACGGCGCCTTGCAGGACGTCATGAGCAGCCTCGCGGCCAGCGCCGAGGCCGGGCTGCGCCAGCTGTTCAGCCACTGCGCCGGGTTTGATGCCGGCAGCGATGTGCTGCGGTGGATGCTGCGTCACAACCAACCGGTGGCCGCCAGCTACGTCAACTGGGTCGGCCGCACCGTGCCGCAGATTCGGCAGGAAGCCGCGCTGCAGCGGGCCCTGTCGGCTGCGGTGCCACGCGGCCACGCGGCAGCCGTGCAGACCCCGCTGCAGTTGCGGCGCGCACTGATTGATTTTGTCGCCGCCGAGACCCGGGCCGGCCGGCTCACGCTCACGCCACCCGAGGCCACCCCGCTCGACTGGCAGATCACCCAGCTGCTGCATCTGATCGGCGTGCCGCTGGTCGGGCTGCTGGCGCTGCCACTGCTGATCGTGCTGTTGCCGCTGCTGCTGGTGCAGCTGCGCCGACTCGAACGCAGCGATCCGGAGATCTGCCCGCGACCAGGTGCGGACGCGCTGCAAGCGCTGCGCCAGCTCGAAGACCATGACCTCACCAACCAGTTCACGGCGCTGGGCCCGGTCAAGCCGGGCCGGTTCCGGCGCGGGCTGGTGATCGTGGTGCTGGTGCTGATCGACTACGCCTGCCGGCATGTGTTCACGCGCGGGCACCTGGCGCGGGTGCAGACGATTCACTTTGCACGCTGGGTGTTCCTGGACGACAAGCGCCGCGTCCTGTTTGCCAGCAACTACGACGGCAGCCACGAGGCCTACATGGACGACTTCATCAACAAGGTGGCTTGGGGCTTGAATCTGGTGTTCAGCAACGGTGTGGGCTGGCCGCACACCGATTGGCTGATCCTGCGCGGCGCGCGCCGTGAGCAGCGCTTCAAGTCGTACCAACGCAGCCACCAGTTGCCGACCCAGGTCTGGTACAAGGCCTATCCCGGCTTGACGCTGGTCGATCTGCAGCACAACCAGCGCATCCGCGCCGGGCTGGAGCAGGCCGAGATGAGCGAGGCGCAGGCGCTCGACTGGCTGAAGCTGCTATGAACGCGCCGCCGGTCGAGCTCGACGACATTCAAGGCCTGCTGCGCTTTGCCTACAAGCACCACCAGGAAGCCTGTTTTCTGCTGCTGGGCATCAAGGATGCCGCTGCCGCCCGGGCCTGGCTGGCGCGGGCCCCGGTCACCAGCGCCCGAACCGCCGAGCCGCCACCGCCGACGGTGCTGCAGGTGGCATTCAGCAGCGAGGGGCTGCGCGCCCTGGGCGTGCCGGCCGACCTGATCGACGGCTTCTCGGCTGAATTCATCGAAGGCATGAGCGGCAACGCCAACCGGTCGCACCGGCTGGGCGATGTCGGGCCGAGCGACCCGACCCAGTGGCAGTGGGGCGCGGGCCAGCGTGTGCCGCATGTGCTGCTGCTGCTCTACGCCCTGCCAGGCGGCTTGGCGCCGTGGCAGCGGTCAATCGAGACCGACTGCGCGGCTGGCTTCGAGCCGCTGGCCTGCCTCCAGACCACCGACATGCACGGCCTGGAGCCCTTCGGTTTCGTCGATGGCATTTCGCAACCCGAGCTGGATTGGGCCCGCCAGCGCCCGGTGCGTGATCAGGTGCAACTCGACTACAGCAACCTGAGCTGCCTGGGCGAGTTCGTGCTCGGCTATCCGAACGAGTATGGCCTCTGCACCGATCGGCCGCTGCTGGCGCGCTCGCGCGACCCCGGCCACCAGTTGCCCGACGCTGAAGATGCGCCCGGCCAGGCCGACCTGGGCCGCAACGGCAGCTACCTCGTCATGCGCCAACTGCACCAGGACGTGCAAGGCTTCTGGCAATTTCTCCAGCAACAGGCCGGCGGCGATGCCGCCTTGCGCGAGCGCTGGGCCGAGGCGATGGTGGGCCGGACACTGGGCGGCGCACCGCTCGTCGGCACCGACAGCGCCACCGACCTGAATGACTTCAGCTACGCCGCCGACCCGCACGGCCTGCGCTGCCCGCTCGGCGCCCATGTGCGCCGTACCAATCCACGCAACGCCGATCTGCCCGCCGGCCCGCCAGGCATCGTCGCCCGACTGATCCGCACGCTCGGCTTTGACGCCGCCGCGCTGCAGCAAGACCTGGTCGCCTCGACGCGTTTTCACCGGCTGCTGCGACGTGGCCGCGAATACGGCGCGGCCGTGACGCAGGCACAAGCGCTGGCAGACGGCCCGGTGCGCAGCGAGTCGGGCCTGCATTTCATTTGCCTGGGCGCCAACATCGGCCGCCAGTTCGAGTTTGTGCAGGGCGCCTGGGTGATCGGCACCCAGTTCAACGGCCTGCGCAGCGAGGGCGATCCCTTGCTGGGTCACCGCCAGCCGGGCCCGGACGGCTCGCCTACCGATGGCTATTCGATGCCGCAAGCCAGCGGCCCCGACCAGCGCCTGTGCGGGCTGCCGCAATTTGTGCGCGTGCTGGGCGGCGGCTACTTTTTCCTGCCCGGCCTTCGCGCGCTGCATTACCTGGCCACGGCGCCCTGAAGGAGATCCGCATGGATTCGAACACCAGCCGCCCGATCCCACCGGCTGATACCGGCTCGGCACTCCTGAACTGGCTCAGCGACACCTCCCTGCGGCTGGTGCATCTGGAGCGCCGCATCGACCCCTTCATCCGCCCGGCCTTTGATGCGCTGCTGCGCGACCCGGTTGCCCGGCTGGTCACGGCACTGATCAACCGGCAGCGCTCCAACGAGGGCTTGCAGATCGCCGAAGAACGCGCCCTGCCCAATGAAGCGGCGGCACTCGACTCGATCATCCAGACCTTTCAGCAGCAGATGCAGAAACTCTGGAAACCGGGCGGTTTCGAGCGCGGCGGCAATACCAAGACCCACGGCATCGTGCGCGCTGAATTGAGTGTCCACGAGGGTTTGCCAGCCAATTTCCAGCACGGCATTTTTGCCCAGCCGCGCCGCTACCGCGCCTGGGTGCGGTTTTCCGGGCCCGGCCCTTATGTGACCCCCGACATTGATGATGTCGGTTTCCTGAGCATCAGCATCAAACTGATGGGCGTGCCAGGCCCCAAACTAATGGACGAAGAGCAGTTCACGCAAGACCTGATCGGTGTTTGCACTCCGACTTTTGTGACGCCGGACACCCTTGCCAATGCCAAATTGCAGCTGGAGAGCCTGAAAAACGCGCAGATCTTTTATTTCCTGAATCGCCACGAGCCGCATCTGCTCGATTTCATCATGCAGGCGCTGTGGACCAAGACGCAGAGCAGCCCGTTCGAGGCGCCATATTTCAGCTGCGTGCCCTACCTGCTGGGCCCGGGCCAGGCGATGCAATACTCGGTCTGGCCCACCTCAAAGCACAAAACGCCGATCCCGCGCCTGCCGCTACGGCCACCCGACGACTATTTACGCCAGGCAATGGTTGCAGCCCTCGACAACGGTGCTGTCGATCTGGATGTACGCCTGCAACTGCAAACCGATCCGCACCTCATGCCGATTGAAAATGCCGCCGTGCTGTGGCCGGAAAAACTCTCGCCACGGGTTTCGGTGGCGACGCTGCATATTCCTCGCCAGACCTTCGACTCACCCGCCCAGCTGGCTTTTGCGAAACGCCTGTCGTACAACCCCTGGCATTGCATTGCAGAACACCGCCCGCTCGGCAATCAAAGCCGGGCCCGACAGCGCATGTATTACGAACTCTCCAAACTGCGCCACACCATGAATGCCGTGCCGCACTACGAGCCGAATGGCGACGAGGTCTTCGAGTGATCAGCGCTGCAGCCGCTGCAGCTCTTCCAGCGTGTTGGCATTTGCAAATGCCGCCGCGTCATCGAACAGCAGCGTGACGCAGCGCTGCTGGCCGGTCCAGCGGTCGATGCGGCGCTGCCCCGTTTGCATGAAGCGCAGCAGACTGCCGCGCAGCGTGGTGCGCATCAGGCAGAACACCGGATGGGTTTGCAGACCATCAGGCTCGCGGGTCGCGGCAATGGCCACCTCGGCACTTTCACCATCGATGCCGGCCTGCAGCGCGGCGGCGAGCCGCTCGACCAGATCAAGCGGAAAGTTCGGCGAGTCGCACGGCACCGTCACCAGATAGGGCGTTTCGCAGCGCTCCAGCCCGACCAGAAAACCCGCCAGCGGGCCGGGAAAGTCAGCGCCAGCATCCGGCCAGACCGGCGCGCCCATCGATTCATAAGCGGCCAAGTTGCGATTCGCGTTGATCATCAGCGTGCCCACCTGCGGCTGCAGGCGCCGCAGCGCATTCAGCGCCAGCGGCACCCCCTGATGCGGCTGCAGCCCCTTGTCGACGCCGCCCATGCGGCTGCCGCGCCCGCCGGCCAGGATTAATCCAGTGATGTCGTGTCGTTCGATGCTCATGGCCGCAAGTCTGCTGCAAATCGAAGGGCCAGCCTGGCCGGTCAAAGGTAGTCAGTCTTGATGGCCGCAGCACCGCTGACCAGCGTTGCCAGTCGCTCGGCTTGCCGGATCACGAAAGCGGCGAGACCTTCGATGAACGGCCGCTCCTCAGTCAGGTAGTCGGCCGATCGGGCTTGCTGCGCTGCCGCCGAGATGGCGAGTTTGGCCAGTCGCTGCCCCTCACGCCGCATGAGCTTGCGGTCGATGCCGCAGCGGGTGGCAAAGTCGGCCAAGGCGAAGGCGGACACCTCCTGGTGCACGAAGACATCGCCATAGGCCATGGCCAGCTCGGTGTCGAGACCGTCGTACTGCAACACGCTGACCAAGTCATACCAGTCGGCAGGCTCCAGCAGGCCGCCAGGCCGCACGAAGAACGAGAAGTTCTTGCCATGCGCATCGCTGTTGCCGACAAGGAACTGGAACAGCGCCCAACGCAGCATCGAGAGCCGAGCGGCGGCCTTGTTGCCGGTGAGCTCGGCACACTCGAACAGCCGCTCGAAGCTGACGCCGTCGCGGATGTGGCGAACCTCGGGCGCGCTGCCCAGGTTGCGTTCGTACTTGTAGCTCACCGGCAGATCACAGGCCTGGCAGGCGTCGATGATGTGCATCCGGCGCACCCGGGTCTGGCCCTCAGCGCCATGCACCTCCCGGTCGAAGCGGCGCACCACGAGCACCGGCCTCGGTGTCCGCAGCAGGCTCACCTCGGCCGCCGGCAAGCTCATCTTGCGGGCCAGGGACATGCAGAAGTGCTCGTTGACGGCGAGGTGGGGTGTCCTGGCCCGGCCGGTGTCGGGCTTGAGGATATGGGTCGAGGCCAGCCGTCGGCCATCGACCAGGAACAGGCACCCGCCCTCCGGCACGGAGCGGTCCATGTAGACGAGCAGCTTGTCCTGCAGCCCCGCCACCGACATGCGCACCTTGCCGTCCCAGACGGTCAGCGGTACGTGCTGCCACTGGGCGATACGCTCATCCAGCTCCGGCAACGGAATCTCGCGGAGTGCGGGCTCGCCATCGGGCACGACGTCGACGTCATCGGCCGTGAACCGAAGAGCACCCGCCGTTTCAGCGCCGAGGGCACGAATCAGGCCGAACACATTGGTCTTCGTGAGGCCGTTGTACGCCACCGCCACATCCAGTGCCCGGCCTTCCGGCAGCAGGTGCTCGATGAAGCGCTTCAGGGCGCTGGACGAGTAGCCAGGCTCCGGACGGGCGATCGGCAGGGCCGGCGACAGCGGGAACGAGTGCGGATCAGCCGCCCAGGCGCCGTCGTACACCATCGACCATTGGTCGTCCTTGGCGTCGTGGCAGATGACCGCGACCTTGCAGTCGTGCGCCCACAGATGGAGTTCGTGACTCACGGCTGCCCGGCCTCACGCACCCAGGGATGCTCCTTGGGCAAGACCATCAGCGTGAGGCCCAGGCCGTCCAGCACCGCCATCGCCTTGTCCAAGCGAACGGTTCCCTGCCCGTTCTCAAGCCGCGACATCAGGTCCACCGACACGCCGAGCAGGCCGGCCGCATCATCGATGCGCAAGGCCTGGGACTTGCGCCGCTCACGCACGACGGGGCCGAGGGCGCCGGGCGAGGTCAGTACGGCGACGGGAGATGAGCTGCGATTCATTTCGGACTTTCAGTAACGACGTGCACCAATGGTTCGCCATCGTCAGTGTTTCTGATTTTCCGAAACTATTGCATCAAATCGACCGTCCAGCAAGAAAATTTCGGAGTTGCAGAAACATTGCTCCTGCCGGCCGCGCGGCGAATCGGCATTTCCTTTGCTGCACGGGTTTGAGCGGTTTGATTCGAAGCACAAATTAGAGCGCGTTCCGATGCGCGTGGTGGTCAACTGACGGTTTACTGCCAACTTCACACCGCTTTTTGCTGACTTTGCTGCCGCACTCAGGTGCGGGGGTGACACCGCGAAAGCCTGCAAATAGACTGGCCTGAAAGCCGTACACCTGCAGTACTTAGGGGAAAACAGTCATATGCGCAAGCGCCATTTTGCATCTACGCACGATGCCACCACATCAAGCAGCCATATTTTTACCAAAAACTTGAGGTCATCAGGAAAGTAACATTCATATTTATCAACGATATTCAATCGCAACAAGTTCACTCAAAATTCAATCCCATGGAAAACAACCATAAAAATGCCATAAATAAATTTTTTCTCAGCTTAGATGAACTCAGAAACCTCGGGATAGTCCGATTCAGCGTCATTTTTGGAGACATTGGAGAGTTTCTATGCACAAAGGTTTTTTCCGGCTTATCACTAGAAGGCCGGAGAACAAATCACGGTTATGACGCGACATATGAAGGGCAAAAAGTACAAATAAAATTCAGCAACTCAAGTGATGCAAAAAATATTGATTTAGGCAATCCAGAAAAATATGATGTTTTAATTGTTGTTCTTGGCAAAAAAAGTACCCACATAATGTTAGACGATTCCAATTCGGATTATCTTTTCTATAAATACACAAGCAATGAGGTAAAAAACAAATTTAAAACCAATGGCAAATTCAAATTATCAAAAACAAAGCACTTTAAAAAAGCAGAGAAACACCTATCGCTACATCAAAATTAGCAACTCAACATTTTACCGAATAGTAGCAAAAAACAAAGCAACAGCGTAAATCACATTTGCATAACAAGCAACAATCTTGGCCACCATTTAAACCAAGGAGTACTCATGGGTTTGTTGGGATTAATATTTGGCGGCCCGTTAGGGTCACTGCTCGAAGATGCGGGCATATCGACGCCCAAAGGGGCAGTACAGAACTTGGCTGAAAGCATCATTGACAACGTCATTCGAGATAAGATTTCATCTCCTGTCATTGGAAGCGTTGTTTATTGCGACCTACTCAACGGATACGCAGAGCATTCGGGGATTTATATTGGAAACAACTCCATTATTCATCTAGATGGCTCTGGTAAAATTGAAATTGTTTCTCCTGATAAATTTCTAAATAGGCTTGGCGGATTTAATAGCGCAATCTCCATTTATGTATCTTGCAAAAATGGTTTACCTGTCGGCAGCAAAGAGGCTGCCAAACGAGCCAAAGAGGCATCCGGAAATTCAAGAAATTACAATTTTCTGTTAAATAATTGCCACCAATTCACCGCTGGATGCTTGTCTGGAGATTTTGAGAACTCATGCAACTTTCTTACATTCTTAAAAAACGAGGCAGCAAAGAAAATTGGCAGTAATGAGTGGCGAGTTTGGGATAGATAGTAAATTCACCATCAATATAAGCCAACATGCTCCTCCGCATCCACCACGCCGCCATCATCTGCTCCGACTATGCGATATCGAAGCAGTTTTACATCGAAATTCTCGGGCTGCGCATCGTGGCGGAGCATTACCGGGCTGAGCGGCAGTCGTACAAGCTGGATCTGGCGCTGCCGGATGGCGGGCAGATCGAGTTGTTTTCGTTTCCAAACTCACCTGCACGGCCTTCATATCCGGAAGCGCGCGGGCTGCGGCATCTGGCGTTCGAGGTAATTGACGTGGCGCAGGCCAAGGCGGATCTGGAAGCCAGGGGCGTGGCGGTCGAAGCGGTGAGGCTGGATGAATATACCGGCCGGCACTTTGTCTTCTTTGCCGACCCGGACGGTTTGCCGCTGGAACTCTACGAGGCGGCGCGCTGAACCAGCCACGCTCACGCCCAGCAGTGATCTATCGGGCAAGCAGATCAGCCACCGCCTCGGTAATCGGCGCCGGCGTCACATCGGTCGGATGCTGAAAAGGATTGCCCTGAATCAGCACGATGGCTGCAGTGGGTGCGGCGGCCAAGGCGAACAGCAGTACCGCGACAAAGGCGGCGCGTGGCCGGTCGACGTGGACCACGGCAATCGACAGCAAGGTCAGCATGCCCAGAAAAGCCATGCCGCACCATTTCAAGGGATTGACGTGGGTTTGGCTGAGCGCAACCCGCTGGTCACGTTCATCACGGACGTCACTGGCTTTGCGCAGCATCAGCGCCTGCACATTGTCACCCGCCGCTTTTTGAATCTCCGGGCTGGCCAGCAATATCAGCAGCGCATCGGCGCCGGCCAGCACTTGCCTGCTTTCAGTGCGCTCGGCCAGCAGTTGCCATTCATCCACGCTGTCGGCTGCATAGCGGGCCAGCGCCGTGCGCAAACGGGTTCTGAGTTCCGCCGGCAGGGTATCGGACAAGGCGACCAGACTGTGCAGTGAATCGGCCTCCTTGTAGACCGATTTCATGGCCCGGTCGTGCGCGCTCCAGGTATCGTTGGCCAGAAATGCCAGCGTCAGGCCGAACAGCACGCCGATGATATTGATGAACGGCGGCGCCACGCCCTGCAGCGAGCGCGCCCAGGTGGCCCAGCGTGAATACTGGATCAGCCATTGAATGGCCGCTACGGCGAGTGCGGTGCCGAGCACCGCCACCGTGGCATAACCGTAATGGTCGTAGGCGTGCCAATTTGCCTCATTCATAATGAGTCCACATCCGCAGCACTTTCACCGTCTGCTCGTCCGGCAACACCTCGTAGACAAGGCGGTGCTGAATATTGATTCGCCGTGAATAGGCCCCGGCCAGATCACCGACGAGCTTTTCGTACGGCGGCGGGTTCTGGAACGGGTTCTCCTTGAGGATCGCCAACAGCTCTTGCGTTTTTGCCTTCAGCCCGCTGGCAGCGATTTTCTGGGCGTCTTTCTGCGCATGTTTGGCAAATACCAGCTGCCAGCTCACCAGTCCAGCTCCTTGGTGCATTCATCGACAGGCTCGGCCATGCCGGCCTTGATCGATTCCCGCATGCCGGGCACCGCAAGCAGATAAAGCGTCTCCTGAATAGCCTGCCAATCTTCGGCGGACACCAGTACCGCGCTGGTCCGCTTTCCGGAAATCGTGATCGGCTGATGTGATTCGGCCGCTTGGTCGATCAGCCTGTAAAGGCTGGCGCGCGCTTCGCTGGCAGTGAAGGTGATCATGCGAGACTCCTGTGAATGCGCATATCGTACGTTTTTACGTACGACACATCAAGCTCGACGGTCTGAGCTCAATGCACCACCTCGACGCTGAAGCGCACCGCGCCGTAGGCGTCGCAATCGACCGTCGCGCAGTTTCTGATACCGCCCAACAGCAACGGCGTGCTGCGGGTCCAGCTGGAGGCAAGTGCGGCGCCGCGTTGCTGGGTGGGCAGTTGCAGGAAGATGTACTCGCGCTGCTTGCTCAGCTCGCTGTAGTCGCGTGGCTCGGCGCTGACGATGACCAGAAAGTGTTCCGGGCCGGCCGGCTCGGAGGTGTCGAGCGGCCAGTTGGCTTGCGGCAGCTGCAGGGTCTGGCCGGCCTTGATGCGGTTGTCGCTCGACTGCGCGTTGGGGAACAGCAGCATCAGCGAGCCGTCCGGGCCGAGCAGCAGCACCTGCGCGTAGCCGTCGCGGGCAGCGCTGACGCTGAACACCAGCCGGTCGCGGCCGATGCGCAGCTGGGGTTTGACGGCCGCTGCCTTGACGCCGAAGTCGGCACTCTGGCCGGCCATGACCTTGTCGAACTCCTCGCGCACATCAAAGCGCTGCACGGCGCTGCTGGCCGCCACGCCCGCCGGTACCGGCGCCGGGGAGTGCACCACGGCGGCCGGCGCCGCTGCCACGCTGGTTTTGCTCTTGCTGGCCGACAGCGCCAGATAACCGCCCACGCTGCTGAGTGCCAGCACCAGCGCGGCCACGCCCAGCCCGAAGGTCGTGCTCGGGCGGGCCGGCGCCACGCTGCCACTGCGGGGGCGGATCTGGGTGGTGTGCTCGGACTGCGTCGGCTCCAGGCCCAGATCAGCGCGCAGCTCGGCCACGCTCTGCGGCCGATCTTCCGGCCGCACCTTGAGCGCCTTGTCGAGCGCCTGCAGAAACCGCGTGCTGTAGCGCCCGGCGGCCGCTTGTGTCAGGGGCACGAACTGGTCGCTGACGATGCGGCTGATCGACGCCGGCGGCACCTTGCCGACGATGGCCAGGTGCACCGAGGCGGCCAGGGCGTAGAGATCGGTCCACGGCCCCTGCTTCATGTCGGGGACTTCGGCGTATTGCTCGATCGGCGC
The DNA here is from genome assembly GCA_041083665.1 of Leptothrix sp. (in: b-proteobacteria). GTDB lineage: Bacteria > Pseudomonadota > Gammaproteobacteria > Burkholderiales > Burkholderiaceae_C > Sphaerotilus. The sequence goes on along the minus strand of JBFPGZ010000016.1, from coordinate 23,247 downwards.
GTAGCCGGGTTTCAGGATCACCGTGAGCGCCTGCGTCATGTCGCCGATGACGCGGCGCGCCGCGCCGAAATCGAGCAGCAACGGCCGACCGCTGCCGGCCAGCAAGATGATGTTGTCAGGCGCGATGTCGCGGTGATAGCAGTGCTCGGCGTGCAGCACCGCCAGCGCGTCGGTCAGTGACGCCAGCATCGCCAGCAGCCAGCCTTCGTCGGGCGGGCTGGCGGCCTGCTTGAGGTGGTCCTTGAGAGTGATGCCCTCATAGAGCGGCATCACCATGTAGGCGGTGCCGTTGGCCTCCCAGAAGCGGTAGACCTTCAGCAGCGAGGGGTGGTCGAACTGCGCCAGCAGCCGCGCTTCGTTGATGAAGCTGTTCAGCCCGGCCTGGAAAGTGTCGCGGTGCCGCTCCGAGCGCACCTGCACCTGGGTCTGCTCGCGCGCGGCCAGCGCGGCGGGCATGTATTCCTTCAGCGCGACGCGGCGCTGCAGCGAGTGGTCCCAGGCCTGGTAGACGATGCCGAAGCCGCCCTCACCCACCACGCCGGTCAGTTCGAACTCGGCCAGATAGGTGCCGACCGGCAGCGCGTTGCCGCTCACACCGGCACTGGAGGCAGGCCGAGGGTTGGCCTGCATGCGCGAGGTGGGATGGATCCCGCCGGACGGGGTCACCTTGTGGTCTTGATCGGGAGGCATGCTGCTCATGGGGTTGAGAGGGTCAGGCCGGGGTTCGTCGCCAAGCCGCAGCTTATTCGAGAATGGCGCCTTTCCGGGCAACTTTGGGGGGCCCGATGGGGCAAGCGGCAATCGGTGACCTTGACCTTGCCCCAGGAAAACCCCCATCGCAAGCGAGGCGCAGAGCGGTACCAATGCAGGGCGCTGGAGGGTTGGGTTGATGGTTGATCAGAGTGAGATGAAAAGCAGCCGCAAACTCGCCCGGCTGCGAGTGGGCCGCCTGTTGCTTCTAGCGCTCCTCGGGCCGCTGTTGCCGACATCGGCACAGGCACAGGCACCGGCACGACGCGTGCTGGTCAAGCAGTACGACGTCTTTGGCAATACCCTGCTGGAATCCGCTGCACTGGACCAGGCCCTGGCACCTTTCAAGGGCGAACACAGCTTCGACGAGCTGAAACAGGCGGCTGCCGCCGTGCAGGCGCTGTACCGACAAGCTGGTTATGGCGCCGTGCTGGCCTACCTGCCGGCGCAAGGCGTGGTGGATGGCCAGGTCACGATCGGTGTGCTGGAAGGTCGGCTGAGCACCGTGGTGGTGAGCGGCAACAGCGTGTTCAGCGAGGCCAATATCCGGCGCAGCCTGCCGCTGCTGCAAACCGGCCTGACGCCGCAGGTGCGTGCCCTCGACGCCCAGGTCCGGCTCGCCAACGAGAACCCGGCCAAGCAAATCGCGCTGACGCTGGAGCCCGGCCAGAACCCCGGCGAGGTCGAGGCCGAAGTGGTGGTGACCGAGCAGACGCCCCGCCACTGGCTGTTGGCACTCGACAACACCGGCACCGCCGACACCGGCCGCTGGCGCGCCAGCCTGGGTTTCAGGGATGCGGCGCTGTGGGACCGGGATCACCAGCTATCGCTGCAGTTTCAGACCGCGCCCGACAAGCTCGGCGCCGTGAGCGTGTACAGCGCCGACTACCGCGTGCCGCTCTACACGCCGCAACTCATGTTCGACGCCTTTGCGGCCTACTCCGACGTCGATGCCGGCAGCACCGGCACGGCCGCCGGGCCGCTGCAGTTCAATGGCCGTGGCCGCATGTGGAGCCTGCGCCTGAGCCGGATGCTGCAGCGCCAGAACGAGACCGACCAGCGCCTGGGCCTGAGCCTGAACGAGCGCGCCTACCTGAACAGCTGCCGCATTGACGGGCTGCCTGCGGGCGCCTGCGGTCCGGCCGGCGAGAGCGTCACGGTGCATCCGCTGACGCTGGACTACAGCGCCCAGTTCGGCCGCCCGCATGAGCTCACCGTCAACGCGCTGCTCAGTCACAACTTGCCGTGGGGCGGTGCGCACACCGACGCGGCCGATTTCAACGCGGTGCGCCCCGGGGCGACGCGCAACTACACCACGCTGCGGCTCGGGGCGACCGGCGCCCTGGCCTGGCACGCCTGGCAACTGAGCACGCGTCTGGAAGGCCAATGGGCCAGCCAGGCGCTGGTGCCGGGCGAGCAGTTCGGCATCAGCGGCGCCAAAGCGGTGCGCGGCTATGAAGAGCGCGAGCTCACCGGCGATCAGGGCGCCTACGCCTCGCTGGAGCTGTACGGGCCGGAACTGGCGCCGGTGTTGTCGGAACGCCTCACCAGTGCGCGCATGCTGGGGTTCGTCGATGCCGGCAAGGTCTCGAATCACCTCGCCACGCCGTGCCTCACCAACGCCCGCAGCAGCTGCAGTCTGACGTCGGTCGGTGCGGGCGGGCGTGTCAGTGCCGCAGGTTTGCAGTGGCGGCTCGATCTGGCCCATGTGCTGAGCCAGGGCAACCGCACCGGGCGCGGCACCAACCGGCTGCATCTGCTGGCGAGTTACGACTTCTGAAGGGTGAAGCGATGGAAACAGGGGCGGCGCGGTTCGGAGTTGCGCAGCGCAAGGGCGGCCACGGCGCCGCACGGCCACGGCGGCTGGTGCTGGCATTGGCGGCGGCCGCCCTGGCCTGGCCGACCGCAGTGGTGCTGCGCGCGCAGACCCTGCCCACCGGCATGGGTGTGGCCGCCGGCCAGGCCAGCGCCAGCGTGGCCGGCAACACGCTGACGGTGCGCAACAGCCCCGACACGATCCTGAACTGGAACAGCTTTTCGATCGCTGCCGGCCACGCGGTGCGTTTCGAGCAAAGCAATGCGCAAAGCCAGGTGCTCAACCGGGTGACCGGCAACGACCCTTCCGCCATCCTCGGCAGCCTGTCCAGCAACGGGCGGGTCTGGCTGCTGAACCCGAACGGCGTGCTGTTCGGGCCAGACGCCCGGGTCGATGTGGCGGGCCTGGTGGTCTCGACGCTGAACCTGAACGATCAGGACTGGCTCGCCGGCCGCTACCGCTTCACCGGCGCGGCCGGCTCCAACGCCTCGGTGGTCAATGACGGTGAACTGCGCAGCAGCCTGGGCGGACACATCGTGCTGCTCGGGGCGACGGTGGTGAACCAGGGCACGGTCGAGACGCCCGGCGGGCAGACCTTGCTGGCGGCCGGCGCGCAGATCGAACTGATCGACACCGACACGCCGAACCTGAGCGTGCGCATCGGCACCACCCCCGGTGCGGTGCTGAACCTGGGCCGTTTGAGCGCGCCGGGCGGGCGCATCGACGTGCATGCCGCCAGCGTCAACCAGCAGGGCCTGATGCAGGCTGACGCGATGGATCTGGGCCCGTCGGGCGAGATCGTGCTGCGCGCCAGCAGTCAGCTGCAGCTCGGTGCCGCCAGCCAGACCCATGCCGATGGTGCCGACGGCGGCCGCGTCACGCTGGACGGCGGCGCCGGCAGCACCGACCTCAGCGGCCGCCTGAGCGCACGCGGCAGCAACGGCCACGGCGGACAGGCAACGCTGCTGGGCGGCGACATCCGGTTGCTCGACGGCGCCGCCATCGATGTCTCCGGCAGCCACGACGGCGGCCAGGCGCTGATCGGCGGCGGCGCCCAGGGCCGCGATCCAACCCTGCCGAACGCCCGCACCCTGCTGCTGGCGGCCGGCGCCAGCGTGCGCGCCGACGCCACCGGTCGTGGTGACGGCGGGCGCATCGTTCTGTGGAGCGACCAGGCCACCCGCGCCTACGGCAGCCTGAGCGCGCGCGGTGGCCCACTCGGCGGGGCCGGCGGCTGGATCGAGACCTCGGGCGGCTGGCTCGATGCCCGGCCGAACCAGCTCGACGTGGCGGCGCCGCAGGGACCGTCCGGCAGCTGGCTGCTCGACCCCTACAACATCCTGATTTCCGACACGGCGCCGACCACGCTGCCGAATGGCGCCGGCAGCAGCAACGTCGATGGCAGTTTCAGCGCCATCGGCAACGACGCCTGGATCAGCAGCGGCAGCTTGCAAACGGCCCTGAATGCCGGGACCAAGGTGGTGGTCAGCACCAGCAGCGCGACCAGTCCGAATGCCGGCAGCCAGGCCGGTGACATCACGCTCAGCGCGGCGCACATCACCGTGACCGCCCTGACGCCCGGCAGCCTGACGCTGCTGGCGGATCGCAACATCGTTGTCAGCAACTCGAACATCATTTCCGCGTCGGTCTTGACGGCCGGGCCGGGCAGCGCGCTGCCGGTCACGCTGAGCGCCGGGCGCTCCGGCCAAGGCACGGTGGCCATGACCGGTTCGCGGATCGCCAGCCAGGGTGGCGCCATCAACATCAACGGTTTTGTGCCCGGCACCGATCCGAATGGGCAGACCCAGCTGTCAGCGGCCGGCGATGCCGGCAATCCGGTCGGCGTGCGTCTGAACTCGTCCACCCTGGATGCCGGCACGGGTGCGCTCAATATCAAGGGCATGGGCGCGGCAGCCGCGCCTCTCAACGGGCAGCTGTCGGCGGGGGTTTTGCTGGAAAACTCGACCGCGCTGACCGCTGGAGATATCTCGATCTACGGCGCTGGTCGTGCCGGCGGTGGCATTGCCATTTCTGCCAGCGGGCTCCATGCGGCGCGCAGCATCAGTTTGCTCGGGCGTGGTGATGGTATCGGCGTGGCGATTCGGGATAGCAGCGGGCTGAATTTCATCGCCACGCCGACAAATACCCCTGCTGTGCTGACCATTGCCGGCCGCAGTGATACGGCAGCGAGCGGGGTACTCATCGACAGCAGCGCCGCGACGATACCAAGCACCAACCCCGGCAGCACCATTCAATTGGCCAACGGCGGTGACCTGGTCATCAAGGCTGGGAATATTGCCAATATCAGCAGTGCCGGCAGCAGCCCGGCGCTGAAAATACTGGCCAACCCGACCAGCCCCATCACATCGATCGCGGTCGGTGGCACCGGCACCAGCACGGTCCGACTCGACACATCTTATGGTGGCAATGGCATATGGCTTGATAGTGCCAGGATCGTGGCGCCCGCCAGCACCGTCGTCATTGATGGCCATGGTTTGCTGACTCTGAATTCAAGTGCCATCTCGACCGACCGCACGGTCAGATTGCTGGCCGACAGCATCCAGCTGAATGGCAAGACGTCAGTCAGGGCCGCAGCCCCAGGTGATGCGATTGTGCTGGCCGGGCCGGGCGCCGCCGGACCGATGTCAGCCTTCACCAATCTGGCCGGACCGCAAGTATTTCAAACCGCAGCCAATGGTGGTGGGCGCTGGATCATCTATAACACCGACCAGGTCGCCGGGCGCTTTTCAAGCGGTGGCCTGGTCAATAGCTTTACCCATTATGGTGCGGCATTCGGCGATTGGTCAGCGGATAGTGGCAGTGGTTTTGCCTTTGCCGCTCGACAGCCCGTCCAGGTTGCCACCACGGTCGAGATCACGACGCAAACCGAGCCGGAAAAAATTGTGCGGGTGGAAAACCAGCCAAATCCAGCGCCGTCGCTCCGGACCAGTGGCACCCTCGTGATCACGCCAGACACGTATGTCGCCAACAGCACCACAAATACCACCAACACCACCAATACCGCTAGTGCCACCAATGCCACGAATACCAGCAGCCCCGTCAATCCAACACCGGGGCTAATCAGCGACAAGCTCGTCTCTGCCGCCGATTTTGGCTCGCTCGCCATCGGCAACCTGTCCACGCAGGACTTGGAAGACTTGCTGGCAGCACGCAATCGATACAAGAATATCCTGTTTGCAGAAGCACTCAGGCAACTTGAACTCGATCCAGCCCGGGCCGATTTGCACCTTTGCCGCACACCCCAAGAAGCCGCCGAGGCTGTCTGTCTGATGACCGACCGGCAGAAGCGCTTGCTGCAAGCGGCCGTGAAATCGGCCGCCATCGGCGAGCCGTCGCCATCCAATTCATCGGCACGGCCGGCGACACTAGCGCCGGTGCGATCTGATTTGCTGCAGCATCGGGTCAAGTCGGCCGCACTGCCACAGATCAAGCGCAAGATTGCCCTGGTGGTTGGCATCGACAAGTATATCGACACCCGTATTCCTGCTCTCGCGAATGCAGTTCATGATGCCCAGGCCATCAGCCAGCTGTTTGAAAATGTACTGGGTTACGAGATCATTCGGCTTGAAAATGCTGACAAGTCGACCATGGTGCACGCCTTGAAGTACCTCGCGGTCAATCTGGGGCCCAACGATTCAGTCATCATCTATTATGCCGGTCATGGTGCCTTGGTCGCTTCGTCCGGTGCCGGCTATTGGCAATTGGCCGACAGCGATGCAAGAATACCCGAGACATGGCTCTCCAACACCGATATTGCCCGCTTGGTGGCACAGATCGGCGCCTCGCAAGTCGCGCTGATCTCGGACAGTTGCTACTCAGGCACGCTGCTATCTGGCGAACGCATTCGCGCCAAATCGGGCAAGCTGGATCCGGAACCCTTGCTGGCTCGCAAGGCGGTCGTCGTGATGTCGTCTGGGGGTAATGAACCGGTGTTCGATGAGGGCAAGCAGGGCCATTCGCTGTTTGCCTGGAACCTGATGAAAGTGCTCCAGCAGGTGTCGAGCTGGCAGCCGGGTGGCAATGTGTTCGAGCGGGTGCGCTTTGCGGTGGCGCGCGAACTGCCGCAACGCCCGCAATATGGGGCATCCACGCTGGCCGGCCACCAAAGCGGCAGCGATTATCTTTTTGAACAAAGGCAGATAGAAGCAGGCTATTGAAAATAGCCTTTTCACAAAGCCAGGCAAGGAACGGCGCAAGTCTGCCGGAAGCGGTAGACTCCACGGGGAGGTATCTGGAATGTCTGACAAGTACACCACGATGAGCTCAACAGCACTGGCACGGCCTCTGATGTGCAGCCTGTTTCTGCTGTCGGCGCTGTTGGCACAGTCGCCCGTGCAAGCGCAGGTTCAGACCGCGCCGCAACGCTTCCAGGTCAAGCAGTTTGAAATCAGCGGCAATACCCTGCTTGCCGCTGGCAATCTGGAAGCCGCGCTGGCGCCTTATCAGGGTGAACACACGCTGGCCGAGCTGAAACAAGCGGCCAAGGTGGTGCAAGAGCTTTATCGGCAAGCCGGTTATGGTGCGGTGGTGGTTTATCTGCCAGAGCAAGACATCAGCAGTGGCCGCATCACGCTGGCCGTGCTGGAAGGCCGGCTTGCCAAGGTGGTGCTCAGTGGCAACACGGTTTTCAGCGAAACCAATATCCGGCGCAGTTTGCCACGTCTCCAATCCGGCAGCACACCGCAGGTGCGCGCCATTGATGTCGAGGTCCGGCTCGCCAACGAAAACCCCGCCAAGCAGATCGCCGTGACGCTGGAAGCCGGCCAGCAACCCGGTGCAGTCGATGCGCAGGTCGTGGTCACCGAGCAGGCTCCCGTGCGCTGGGCCTTCGGGCTCGATAACACCGGCAATGCCAATACCGGCCGACTGCGCAGCAGTCTGAGTTTGCAGCATGCCGCGTTGTGGGATCTGGATCATCAGGTGGCACTGCAACTGCAGGTATCGCCCGACAAACCAGCGGCGGTCAAAATCTACAGCATCGATTACCGGGTACCGCTGTACGCGCAGGGGCTGATCTTCGACGGCTTTGCCGCTTATTCGAATATCGATGGCGGCACCACCAGCACGGCAGCCGGGCCGTTGCAATTCAACGGCCGGGGCCGCATGTGGAGTTTGCGCCTGAGCCGGCCGCTGCAGCGCAGCGGTGAAACCGATCAACGGCTGGCGCTCAGCCTGAACGAGCGCGCGTACCTGAACAACTGCAGCATCGCCGATCTGCCGGACGCCTGCGGCACTGCGGGCGCGAGCGTGACGGTGCGGCCGCTGGTGCTTGAATACAGCGCCCAGCTGAGCCACCCGCATGCCTTGAGTTTGAATGCGGTGCTCAGCCATAACCTGCCCTGGGGTGGCGCGCATACCAGCAGCGCTGACTTTGAAGCCGCCCGCGCCGGCGCCACGCGCAACTACACCACGCTGCGGCTGGATATGGGCGCAGCAGAACAGCTCGGGGCGTGGCGGCTGCAGAGCCGCTGGAGTGGCCAGTGGAGCCGCCAGGCGCTGGTACCGGGCGAACAGTTTGGTTTGGCCGGCAGCAATGCGGTGCGCGGATATGAAGAGCGCGAAGTGGTGGGCGACCAAGGCGCCAATGTGACGCTGGAACTGCTCGGGCCGGAACTGGCACCCATCTTGTCAGAATCCCTGCGCAGCACGCGCCTGCTTGGTTTTGTCGATGCCGGCAAGGTCTGGAATCAGTTTGATGGCAGTGGCAATACCACCAATACGCCCTGCCTGAATGAGCAGCTCATTTGCAGTTTGGCCTCGGTCGGTGCGGGCCTGCGTTTGAATGCGGGTGGCTTGCAATTCCGGCTCGATCTGGCGCATGCGCTGCGCAACGCTCCACGCACCGCGCGCGGTGATAACCGTGTGCACCTGCTGGCCAGTTATGGTTTCTGAGCATCATGAACAAGGGTGGCGCCATGAATACCTTGATCCATCAGTTTGATACCAGGCCACTGGCACGCGCCATGGCAGCGGCGGCACTGCTGTCGCTTTGGCCGCTCGGCGCACCACTCCGGGCCCAAACTCTGCCGACCGGCATGACGGTGGCCGCCGGGCAGGCCAGCAGCAGCGTGTCGGGTCATACCCTGACGATCACCAACACGCCCAACAGTATCCTGAACTGGAACAGTTTCTCGATCGGCGCACAAAACACGGTCCGCTTCGAGCAGCTCAATGCGCAAAGCCAGGTATTGAACCGCGTCACCGGCAATGATCCATCCACCATCTTGGGTCAGTTATCCAGCAACGGGCGGGTCTGGCTGCTGAACCGCCATGGCGTGCTGTTCGGGCCAGACGCGCGCATTGACGTGGCCGGGTTGGTGGTTTCGACCTTGAATCTGAACGACCAGGACTGGCTCGCCAGAAAATACCGTTTCAGCGCCACCCCCGGCCTGGCCGGCAGCCTGGTCAACCAGGGTGAGCTGCGCAGCAGCCTGGGTGGCCACATCATCTTGCTGGGCGGCACCGTCACCAACCAGGGCAAGATTGATTCGCCCAGCGGGCAGATCGTGCTGGCAGCCGGCGAGCAGATCGAACTGATCGACACCGGCGCGCCCAATCTGAGCGTGCGCATGGGCACCGGGGCCGGCTCGGTGCTCAATCTGGGCGAGCTGACGGCGGCGGGCGGGCGCATCGACATCCATGCCGCCAGCGTCAATCAGCAAGGCATCGTCAGCGTCGATACGGTCGAGCAAGGCCCGGGCGGTCAGATCCTGCTGCGCGCCAGTCAGAACCTGCAACTGGGGGCCGCCAGCCAGACCAGTGCCGACGGCGCCAGCGGCGGCCAGGTGACGCTCGACGGCGGCGCCGGCAGCACTGCCGTGCAAGGCAGCGCCAGTGCACGCGGCAGCCATGGCCTGGGCGGCCAGGTCAGCGTGCTGGGCCGCGACATCAGCGTGCAAGATGGCGCCTTGATCGATGTTTCAGGCCGCTCGGGTGGGGGCGTGGCGCTGCTCGGCGGTGGCGCGCAGGGGCGCGACGCCTCGGTGCCGAACGCCCGCAGCCTGCTGGTATCGCCCCAGGCCAGAGTTCGCGCCGACGCCACCGGCAGCGGCAACGGCGGTCGCATCATTCTCTGGAGCGACCAGGCCACCCGCGCCTACGGCAACCTGAGTGCGCGCGGCGGTCCGCTCGGCGGCAACGGCGGCTGGATTGAAACCTCCGGCGGCTGGCTCGACGCCCGGCCGAGTGGGGTGGATGTCTCGGCGCCGGCAGGAAAATCCGGTTCCTGGTTGCTCGACCCCTACAACATCCTGATTACCGACCTGGGGCCGGATGTTCCCTTCAATACCGACAGCAATTTCACCGCCACCGGCAACGATGCCGTGATCTGGAGCGCCACCCTGAGTGCCGCATTGAACCAGGGCACCAATGTCATCGTCAGCACCTCGGCCAACCCCAGCGTCGGCACCCAGCCGGGTGATATCACGCTGAACAGTGCCCATATCAACATCGCTGCATCGGCACCCGGCAGCCTGACGCTGATCGCCGATCGGGATATCACCTTCACCAATTCCGGTATTTCCGGCCTTTTTGTCACTGGCAACCAAACTGGCCCGATGCCAGTGACTTTGATAGCCGGGCGCGCCGGCCAGGGTTCGATCGCGATGAGCAGCTCATTCATCAGCACGTCGGGCGGCAATATCACCTTTCAGGCGCCTGAGCAGATCAATCTGAACACCAGCAGCATCAGCACGGCTGGATCCATCCAATTGCTCGCCAATGCCATCACCCTCCAAGGTGATACCGGCATCTCTTCGACGGCAGCCGGTGACGCCATTATTCTGGCCGGGCCGAATGCGGCCGGACCGATGGCATCGTTCACTAATCTGGCGAGCAGCACCGTTCTGAACGTATCGCCCAAACTAGGCGGCCGCTGGATTGTTTATGACAAGGACGCCGCACCTGCCAATTTCACGCCGGGCGGCATGACGAGTGATTTCACCCGCTATGGCGCAGCCTATGGCGCCTGGTCGGCGGATACTGGCAACGGTTTTGTATTTGCTGCCCAACCGGCCGCAGTGACAGCGACAGGCGTGCAACGCAGCGTGAGCAACCAGTTCACGCCACCCAACCTGCCCTTAAGTGGTCCGGCCACCGGCATCAATTCGAGCGGCATGCTCGATATCACACCGAGCCTGATCACTGGCAACACCTCATCTGCCAACACGTCGGCAACATCGACTGCATCAGCTGCGACCTATGCGCCGATTTCGATCGCGGACATGTCGCAAGATGCCTTGCAAGCGGTGCTGGCAAGCCGCGACCGGCAAAAACAGGCCTTGTTTGCCGACGCCATCAATCAGCTTGAAAAAAATCCGGCCCTGGCCGATTTGCGGCCATGCCGCAATCCCAAAGAGGCCGAGGATGGGTTGTGCCTGATCACACCGGCGCTGCAGGAGAGCATGAAGGCGGCGCTCAATACTGGCGTGGCCACCTCGCCCGCACTGCCACTACCCAGGCCAGCGGCAACGCCAAGTCAAACTCCGACCACGGCCACAACCCCGGCACCGGCCAAACCTGCCTTGGCCAGTATGGCACCTCAACCATCCATGGCGATGCTGGTGCCGGATCTGCGCCCGCATCGCATCAAGACGGCGGCTCTGCCGCAGATCAGACGCAAACTGGCGGTGGTGATCGGGGTGGATCGATACGCCGATCCCAGCATGCCGCAACTTGCCAATGCGGTGCGTGATGCGCGGGCCATGGCCAGTTTGTTTGAAAACACGCTTGGTTATGAAACCCTGCTGCTTGAAAATGCCAGCAAATCGGCGGTGGTGAGTGCCTTGAACAAAATGGCCCTGCTGCTCGTACCGAATGACTCGGCCGTGATCTACTATGCCGGCCACGGTTATCTGCTGGAGTCCACCCATCTGGGCTATTGGCAACTGGCGGACAGCGACGCCAAGGCGCCTGAAACCTGGCTGTCCAACACCGATATCGGCCGGCTGATTGCCCGCATGGGCGCCTCACAGATCGCACTGATCTCGGACAGCTGCTATTCCGGCTCGCTGGTGTCGGACGAGCGGATTCGTGCCAAGCCGACGACGCTGGATCCGGCACCCCTGCTGGCCAGCAAAGCGGTGGTGGTGATGTCCTCGGGTGGCAATGAGCCGGTCGCAGACGAAGGCAAGCAAGGCCATTCACCTTTTGCCTGGAACCTGATGGGCGCGCTCAAGCAGGTGGCCAGTTGGCAGCCGGGCGGCAATGTATTTGAGCGGGTGCGCTTTGCGGTGGCGCGTGAACTGCCGCAGCGGCCGCAATATGGAGCCTCCTCGGTCGCAGGCCATCAACCCGGCAGCGACTACCTGTTTGAACAACGACAGTTCGAATTGGGCAACTGATTTGAAATTTCATGGGAGGGATAACCAAGGTGATTGCAATGAAATACAACTTGACCTTCCGACTTGTGGCCCTGCTGCTGGCCGTGCTGTTGTGGCCGCTGGCACAGGCGCAAGAACGCGTGATGAAAAACGCCGATGTGACCGAGGATGCGTTGATCGACGCCCTCGCCGTGCCGCAGGCCGAACCCGCCGCGAGTGAAGAGGTGCGCACACGCGGTTTCCGGCCGGCCACCCGCCAGCCTGACGCACCGCAGCGCCCGGCCGGCCCTGGCAAAGCCAATTTGCTGATCACCTTCCGGACTGATTCGAGTGAATTGACGAATGAATCTCAATCGGCCCTTGATATTCTGGCGCGCGCGATGCAATCCGACAAACTGGCCGGCTCCACATTCCGCGTTGAAGGGCATGCCGATGCCCGGGGCGATGTCGAGCGCAACCTGCGCTTGTCGCAGTTGCGGGCTGAATCCGTCGTCAGTTATCTGGTGAATCACCAAGGCATTCTGCAAGAACGCTTGATGGCACAGGGCAAGGGTTCCAGCGAGCCGCTCAACAAGACACGCATCGATGCCCCTGAAAATCGACGTGTCACCATCGTCACCCTTCGCAATTGATTTGCGCGACACGCCCGCCCCGATTGTGCGCACGCGGCAGCCGGCTGGTCATCACCTCGGCATGGAAGCCCTGCCGCGCCGCTGGCTGCTGTTCTGGGGATTCTGTGCGGTGCTGGGGTTGCTGCTGGCTGCAGCCATTCATTTCGATCTCTTCTGGCCACGTCAAGCCACCGACGATCCTGTCCTGCACAGCGCCAGTATCGCCGAACTGCTGGCCGGCAATTCAAGTGATTGGCGCGTGGCACGTTTGCAGGAAAACCAGCAGATTGTGGTGATCGAGTTTCCCAATCTGGCCGAGCAAGGTGCCGCGATGAACCGTGTGGCGGCCTTGCTGGAAAAGGCCGGCGCACCGCACAACCGATTGCTCAGTGATACCGAGCTGCAGCAGCTGATGACTCGCAGCCATGACAATGCGCAGACTTTCTATCTGGGCCATGATTACACGGCCGAAGCGCTGGCGCGATTTTTCAATCTGGCACCGCAGCAACGCTTGCCGCTGACACCACAAGAATTACGCTTGCGCCAGATTATGCTCGACAGTGGCCTGCTGGTGGATTCATCAACCGGCTTGCAGGCGCCGGCAGTGCAAGCGCTGATCAGTTTCAGCGCCACCCAGGCGGACGACCCTACCACGCCGATCGATGAAAGTCTGGATGGGCGTCGGCGCGAATCGGTGCTGTACCACGAACTCAGCCACGGCGAGTTTTTTACCAATCCGGCTTACCATCAGCATTGCTGGCAGTTCTGGCACGAGCAGCTGACCGAACCTGAGCGTGCGCGTTGGCGCCGATTCCTGGCCAGCCTGAATTACGATGCCAGCGACGAAGAGTTACTGGTCAACGAAACCCAGGCCCTGCTGATGCACACGCCCGATACCCGGGCGTTCAATGCCGCCAGCCTGGGTATCACGGAAGCCGCGCTGGCAGAGCTCAGGGATCGATTCCGGGCCGGCCGATCAAAATAACTCAATCCGGCCGCGCATAGGCACGGTTGAACAGTGCGGACGAGGCACTCGCGTTGGCGATGTCGGCCGCCGCCGCCAGCAGATCGGGAGCGAGCGCACGCAGCCGCTCTTCGCTGAGCCGCACCGACGGGCCGGAAATCGCCAGCACGCCGACCGCGCCCTGCCCGGCCGGCCGGATCGGCGCCGACATGGCCGACAGGCCACGCGCGTAGGTTTCGACCGTGATCGCGTAGCCCTGCTTGCGCGCCAGCCGCACCTGCTTCATCAGCGCCGCGATCGAGGTCGGCGCGTTCGGGCCGTACTCGCTCGGCTTGGCCATGCCTTGGCGGCTGACCAGCGCGATGGCGTCGTCATCGCCCAGCGTGCCGAGCCAGACATGGCCCGACGAGGTGCAGGACAGCTTCACGTCGATGCCCATGTCGGGGTCGTAGCGCAAGCCCTGGCGCGCGCCTTGCGACAGCGCGACCCAGGTGATGTGATCCACATCGACCACGCCGAGCCGCACCAGCTCGCCGCTCGACTCGGCCAGCCGGTCCAGGATCGGCTGGCACAGATCGACCACGCCCGAGTGCTTCAGGTAGTTCAGCCCCAGCGACACCAGCTTGGTGGTCAGCACGTAGTCGCCGCGCTCGCGGGTCTGCCGCACATAGCCGTGTGCCGCCAGATCGGTCAGCAGGCGATGCACGGCACTGCGCGGAATATCCAGCTCATCGGCGAGCGTGGCCAGTTGCACGCCACGCACCTCGGCCGCGAGTCGCTCCAGGATCGCCAGGGTCCGCTCCAACACACCAGACATGGGTGCTTCCTCCACATTTCCTGCAGCCGCACAGGCCGCATGCTTGGGTTGATCAAGCGCCCGAGCTTAGCGGGTGAGTGGAGAGTGTGGCAGCGGCACCCGCAGGCCGGTCGTCGCGGCCTCATGCACCGCCAGAGTGACGCGCAGACTGGCCAGCGCGTCGGCAGCGCTGACCAGCGGCTCGGCCCGGCCGCGAATCACGTCGCAGAAATGCTGCAGTTGCCGCACCAGCGGGTCGACGGCGGCCGGTGTCAGGCGCTCGCGCTGCATCGGCGTGTGCCAGGAGGCCGGCCCGCTGGCCAGCCAGCGCGTCATGGTCGGCAGCGCCAGCGAGCCCTGAGTGCCGGCCAGGAACAGGCAATCCTGGCTGTCGTCGCGGGCATAGGCGGGGTTCTCGCCGCTGGTCTGCTCCCAGCTGCGCGGTGACGCGGCTGCATCCGAGACGATCAGCGTGCCGAGCGCGCCGCTGGCAAATTCCAGCAGCACCGCCGCGCTGTCCTCCACGGCGAAGCCGCGCGTCGCGCTGCTGGCGCGCGCCTGCACCGCCACCACCTCGCCCGCCAGCCAGCGCAGCGTGTCGATCTCGTGCACCAGGTTGATCAGGATCGGCCCGCCGCCTGGCTGCCGGCGCCACTCGACCTGGAAATAGGCCGCCGGCTTGTGAAACAGCACGCTGGTGTTGACGGCCACCAGCCGGCCCAGCTCACCGGCACGCAGGCAGGCGTGCGCCGCCTGCAGCACCGCGCTGTGGCGGCGATGGTGCCCGACCAGCACGGGGATGCCGGTGTCCTGCACCGCGCGGACCAGTTCCGCGCCGGCCGGCAGCGTGTCGGCCACCGGCTTCTCGATCAGCACCGGCACGCCTCGGCGCACCAGCGCCAGCGCCTGCGGCACATGCAGATCGTTCGGCGTCGCGACGATGGCGGCGTCCGGCAACGGGCCGCCGAGCAGCGCATCGAGCGTGGCGTGATGCGGCACGCCACGCTCGGCGGCGTAGGCGCGGCCGGCCGGGCTCGGATCGGTGACGCTGTGCAAGGCGCAATCGACCTGGCCACCCATCCGGCCGGCATGTTCGCGGCCGATGACGCCGGCACCCAGCAAGGCAATCTTGATCATCGCAGCCAGCTCCTGTTGGCAGACGCGTCAGGCCGGTGCCGCTGCCGGGCTGGCGGCAGCGTGCGCGCCGCCGAGGAACAGCCGTTCGATGTGCGGGTCGTTGAGCAAGTCGTCGGCCGGCATCTGCAGCACCCGCCGGCCCGACTCCAGCGCGATCGCCTCGTCGGAGATGCGCAGTGCGCTCTTGACGTTCTGCTCGACCATCAGCACCGTGGTGCCCTGGTCGGCGAGGTGACGCAGCAGCTTGAAGACGTCCTGCACCACCAGCGGTGACAAGCCGATCGACGGTTCGTCGATCAGGATCACCTTGGGCCGCAGCAACAGGGCACGGCCCACTTCGAGCTGCTTCTGCTCGCCGCCCGACAGGGCCGCCGCCTGGCTGTTGATGCGTTCCTTGACGCGCGGAAAGCGCTCCAGCACCTCCGGGATGCGCTCGTGGGTGGTCTTCATGCCGAGCGTGATGCCGCCCAGCTCCAGGTTTTCGTAGACCGTGAGCTGGCCGAACAGGTTGCGGCCCTGCGGCACGAAGGCAATGCCGTGCTTGACCAGCAGATCCTTCGGCGACGCGCCGGTGATGTTCTGGCCGTCCAGCTTGATGCTGCCCTGGCGCACCTTGAGCAGCCCGAACAGGGTTTTCAGCACCGTCGATTTGCCAGCGCCGTTCGGTCCCAGCAGCAGCGTGATGGCGCCGCGCCTGGCCTTGAAGCTCAGGTTGTTGAGGATCATGAAATCGCCGTAGCCGGCGAGCACATTGTCGAATTCAATGGCGTGATCGCTCATCTCAGTTCCCCAGATAGGCGTCGAGCACCTGCTTGTTGGCACGGATCTCGGCCGGTGTGCCGATCGCCATCACCTTGCCCTCGACCATCACCAGGATGCGGTGGCACAGGTCCATCACGAAGTCCATGTTGTGCTCGATCACCACGAACGAGCCCTTGCGGGTCTGGTTGAGCTGTTTCAGCAGCGTGCTGATGCCGCCCACCAGACTCGGATTCACGCCCGCGCAAGGCTCGTCCAGCAGCACCAGATCGGGCTCGCTCATGAAGGCCATCGCGATATCGACCAGCTTCTGCTGGCCGTAGCTCAGCTCGCCGGCCTTCTTGTGCGCGACGTGGCGGATGCGGAACAGGTCGATCAGCTCGTCGGCCTTCTGGCCCAGCCCCGAGTCGCCCGGCGCGAACATGCGGCTGAACATGGTGCCCTGGTGCTCCTGGGCCGCCACGATCAGGTTGTCGCGCACGCTCATCTTGCCGAACACCTGCAGGGTCTGGAAGGTGCGCCCGACGCCACGCCGGTTCAGCTCCAGCGGGCTCAGATTGGTGATGTCGCGGCCGTTCAGCTCGATGCGGCCGGCATCCGGCGTGATCTGGCCCAGCACGCTGTTGAACATGGTGGTCTTGCCGGAACCGTTCGGGCCGATGACGCCGAAGATCTCACCGGGCCGCACCTCGAAGGACACGCCGCCGACTGCCTGGATGGCACCGTAGGCCTTCTTCAGGTCGGTGACCTTGAGCAGCGCCGGCGCGCCAGCTTGATTCATCACGGGACTCATGGCTGGGCTCCTTCCACCGCAGAGGCGGCAGCGGCGGCGCGAGCGGCCGAGGCCTCCCGCGAGAGGCGACGGGCGCGGATGCGGTCCGGGATGCTGAGCAGGCCGTCAGGCAGCCAGAGCATCAGCAGCACCACGGCGGCACCGAAGATGAACAGGTACCAGGCTTGCGCAAAACGCAGCCACTCGGGCAGCAGCACGCCGACCGCCGCGCCCAGCACCGGGCCGAAGAAGTAGCCCGGGCCGCCCAGCACCACCATCAGGTACATCATGATCGAGGCGCCGACCGTGAACGGTGCCGGCTCGATGAACTGCACCAGGCAGGCGAACAGCGCACCGGCCACGCCGGCGTAGACCGCACCGATCGCGAAGGCCAGCAGGGTGTAGCTCTGCACGCTGATGCCGAGGCTCTCGGCACGGATCGGGTTGTCACGCAGCGCCGTGAAGGCCTTGCCCCAGGGCGAGCGCAGCAGGCCCCAGAGCAGCGCCCCCAGCACCAGCGCCACACCGAGCACGAAGTAGTAATAGGCCAGGTTGCCGTTCAGGCTCAGGCCGAACAGGCTCGGCCGCTCGATGCCGTTGATGCCGAAGGTGCCGCCGGTCAGCCACTCCTCGTTGCGCATCACCAGCCAGACCGCCGTGTTGAAGCCCAGCGTGGCAAACGCCAGGTAGATGGTCTGCACCCGCAGCGCCGGGAAACCCAGCGCCAGGCCGATCGCGAAGCAGCCCAGCATGGCGACCGGCAGACCGATCCAGAAGCTGATGCCGGCCTGCATCATGATCGCCACCGTGTAGGCGCCGATGCCGAAGAAGGCGGCGTGACCGAGCGATTTCTGCCCCGCGTAGCCGATCGTCAGGTTCAGCCCCATGGTGGCGATGATGAACACCACCCAGTAGGTGAAGAGGTAGACGCCGTAGCTCTTGAGCAGCGGCGGCGCGCCCAGCAGCAGGGCGAGGATGGCCAGCAGGCCGATCTTGTGCAGTGTCTTCATGATGAGTCGCTCCGATCAGACCTTGCGCATTTCCTTGGTGCCCAGCAGGCCTTGCGGCTTGAACAGGATCACCACCATGAACAGCACCAGCGCGACCGCATCCTTGTAGGCCGGCGAGATGTAGGCGGCGGCCAGGTTCTCGGCCACGCCGACGATCACGCCGCCGAGCAGCGCACCGCGCGAGTTGTTGAAGCCGCCGATGATCGCGGCGAAGAAGGCCTTGTTGCCCAGCCCCTCGCCCATGTCGAACTTGGCCAGATAGGTCGGCGTGACCAGCAGCGCGGCGGCGCAGGCCAGCAGCGCGTTGATGGCGAAGGTGTAGAACACCATGCGCGGCACGTTGATGCCCAGCACCGAAGCACTCTCGGTGTTCTGCGCCACCGCCTGCATGGCGCGGCCGGTGACCGTCTTGTTCAGGAAGGCTTGCGTGGCCAGCACCAGCGCAAACGCCAGCACCAGCGTGCCGATGTCGGCCAGCGTGATGGTGACGCCGGCCATGTTGTAGATCTGATCCGGAAACAGGCTCGGAAACGGATGCGCCTCGGCGCTGTAGCCGGCCCGCACGCCGTTGCGCATCGCGATCGACAGGCCGATGGTGGCCACCACGATCGGCATCAGGCCGTGTTTCAGCAGCGGGTCGGCGATGCCGCGCTTGAAGGCCCAGCCCAGCACGCCCACCGCGAGCACGCAGGTGGCCAGAAAGGCGGCCCACAGCGGCAGGCCGGCGGCGGCAAAGCCCAGCATCATGAAGGCGGGCAGCATCACGAACTCGCCCTGGGCGAAGTTGATGGTGCCGCTGGCCTGCCACAGCAGCGTGAAGCCGAGGGCGGCCAGCGCGTAGATGCTGCCGGTGGCCATGCCGGAGAGCAGCAGTTGCAGAAAGTCGGTCATGACAGGACTCCAGTCCAGTGACAGGCGTCAGCACGCGCCCTGCAGCCGACAACGGCCGCAGGCGCAAGCAACGCGGGATCAGGTCGGGGGCGGCTTACTTGGCGCCGAGGGCCGGCAGCACTTCCTTGACGATCTGCTTGCCGTCCTTGACCTCGACGATGAAGCTCTCGCGGTCCAGGTCGCCGTTGGCGTCAACGTTGACGTCCATGATCACGCCCGGTTCCTTGGCGGCCTTGACCTGCAGGCCGTGCAGCGCCTTGGCCACCGCGACGCGGTCCAGCTTGCCGACCTTCTCGATGGCGGCCTTCAGCACGTAGACCCCCGTGTAGCCCTTGATGCCGTTGTGATCAGAGAAGTACTTGTATTCCTGATAGAACTTGGCCTTGAACTTGAGCATCAGCGGGTTGGGTGCATCCACCGTCAGGCCGACGTGGGCGATGGCGCCGTTGGCGGCCTCACCAGCCAGCTCGATCACCTTCTGGCCGGTCAGGGTGGTCTCGCCGACGATCGGCTTGTTGTAGCCCTGCTTGCGCAGCTCACGCAGCGCGCGGGCTGACTCTTCTTCATTGGTGTAGACGAACAGCGCGTCGGCGTTGGCGGCCTTGGCCTTCAGCACCGGCGCCGAGAAGTCGACCTGACCCGAGTCGGTCGAGATGTCGGCCACCACCTTCACGCCTTGGGCTTCGAGCGCCTTGGTGATGGAATCGCGGCCACCCTTGCCGAAGTCGTTGTTGACGAACATCACCGCCACCGTCTTGGCCTTCATGCCCTGGGCGATGTAGCGCGCCACCTTCGGCATCGCGGTGGTCTGCGTGAAGCTGGTGCGGAAGATGTAGGGGTTGCCCTTCTGCGTGATCGCCGCCGCTTCACCGCCGGTGAAGTTGGGCACCTCGGCCCTTTGAGTCTCGGCCATGCTGACCATGATCGAGCCCGAGAACACCGGGCCGAACACCGCAAACACGTTGTCATCGATCGCCTTGGCGGTCAGGCCCTTGGCCACGCCCGGGTTGGACTGGGTGTCGAGCGTGGTCGATTCGATCTTCTTGCCGAGGATGCCACCCGCCGCATTGATCTCCTTGATCGCCAGCTCGACACCGTTCTTGAAGTTGGTGCCTGCCGTGGCGCCTGCGCCCGACAGCTCGACGATGTTCGCGATCTTGATGGTCTGCGCCTGGGCCAGGGCCGGACCGGCCAGGGCGGCGACGGCAGCCAGCGTGACGATGTTGCGGCGAGTGATGTTCATGGTTGTCTCCTGTCTCGGTGGGAAAGGTCTGGAAAGCGCGCGGCCTGCGTGTCAGGTCAGCGCCGTCAGGCTGCGGCGCACTGGATCGAGGTCGGTTTCAACCGCGCTCGCGATATCGTCATAGCCGAAGAACCGCAGGTATTCGGGCACCTGCTGGGCCAGCATCTCGAAGCCGGGGTGATTGGTGATGCCGCGCGCATCGCAGGCGCGTTGCAAGGGTGTGGCATAGGGCTTCATCAGGATGTCGACCACCGTGGCACCAAAGTCGAGCCGGCTGACATCGAAGGGCAGCGGATCGTTGGCGTTCAGCCCGAGCGGGGTGGCGTGGATCACCACGTCGAAGCCGGCCGGGTCACTGCTGACGGCGGCCGTCACCGGGCAGGCCGCACCAGGCGCCAGGCGCTGCGCCACCGTGGCGGCACGCGCCGGCGCGACATCGAACAGCGCCAGCTCGGCCAAGGCCTGCTCAGCCAGCGAGACGGCAATCGCCATGCCGGCGCCGCCGGTGCCGACCAGCAGCACGCGTCGGCCGGTGGTGGCCACGCCCAGCTGACCGAGCGACTTCAGCAGCCCGAGGCCGTCGAACAGTGCACCTTCCAGCGTGCCGTCGGCCAGGCGGCGCACCGCGTTGACCGCACCGGCGCGCTGGCCCAGCCGGTCGATGCGGCCCAGCAGATCCATCACCGCCGTCTTGTGCGGAATCGTCAGCCACAGCCCGTCCATGTTGGCGGCTCCCGGCACGCCGCGCACAAAAGCCTCCAGCCGCTCGGGCGCCACATGGGCCGGCACCAGCACCGCATTGACGCCGTGCGCCTGGAACAAGGGGTTGAACACCTCAGGCGCCCGCACCTGGGCCACCGGGTGACCGAGGACGAAGAAAACGCGGGTGTTGCCGTCGATGCGCATTGGAAAAACCAGGGGATGAAGACCAGCAAACAGCTTGCTGGCGAATCCACACGATAGAAGCCTGACACTCCAATGACAAGAGCATTGACGCTGATTTGCGCGACAATCGCTCACTAGGCGCGCTACACGTTCGTTACTCGGGATAGTCCTAGGCATGGAAATTCAACGCAAGGACATCGTCGATGGCCTCGGCAAGGGCTTGCGGGTCATCGAAGCCTTCGATGACGAGCATCCCCGCCTGACGCCGTCAGAGGCCGCGCTGCGCGCCGGCATGACCCGCACCGCCGCGCGCCGCTACCTGCTCAGCCTCGTGCACTTCGGTTATGCCGACACCGACGGCAAACTGTTCTGGCTGGCGCCGCGCATCCTGCGGCTCGGCCAGAGCTACCTGGGCGCGGCGCGCCTGCCACGGCTGGTGCAACCCTTCGTGCAGCGCCTGGCGCTCGAGTGCGGCGAGAACTTCAACTTCAGCGTGCTCGATGGCCACGAGGTGGTCTACGTGGCGCGCAGCAACAGCAGCCGGATGATCTCGATCGGCTTCTCGGTCGGCTCGCGGGTGCCGGCGCATGTGGTCACACCGGGGCCGGCCATCCTGTCCACCTTCAGCGAGCCGCTGCTGAGCGAATGGATCGCCCGGCACGAATTCAGCGCCTTCACACCGCGCACCATCACCGACCCGGTGGCGTTCCTGCGTGACGTGCGCGCCGCGCGCGAGCTGGGCTACTGGATCACCGAACAGCAGCTCACGCCCGGGCTGCGCGGCATCGCCATGCCGGTGAAAGACCGCAAGGGCGAATGCATCGGCGCGCTCGGCTCGACCATTCCGATGCAGCCGCTCAGCCGCGACGAGGTGATTGCCCGCATCCTGCCGCGCCTGACGGATACGGTTCAAGTGCTGCGCGACGTGCTCTGAAACATTTCATGGGTTGATTCCCGATGCTCAACATTCTTGCCATCACCGCACCCATCTATCTGCTGATCCTGCTCGGCTTCGTGGCGGTGCGCTCGGGGATCTTTACCCGCGCCGACATGAAGGTGCTCGGCCAGTTCGTGCTGCGCTTTGCGCTGCCGGCGCTGCTGTTCAAGACGCTGTCGCAGCGCTCGGTGGCCGACATCCTGAACGGCCGCTTCCTGCTCGCCTACGCGGGCGGCTCGCTGCTGGTGTTCGCACTGGGCTGGCTGTGGGCGCGGCGACGGCCAGCCTCGTACCGGGCCTTCATCGGCATGGGCATGTCGTTCTCGAACAGCGGCTTTGTCGGCGCGCCGGTGCTGCTGCAGTGGCTCGGCCCGCCGGCCAGCGTGGCGCTGGCCCTGGCGATGCTGGTCGAGAACCTGATCATGCTGCCGCTGGTGCTGATCCTGGCCGAGCGCGACAACAGCGCCACCGGGCAACGCCCTGCCCTGGCGGCGGCCATCGGGCAAGCGCTCAAGCCACTGACGCGCCATCCGCTGATCCTGGCCATCGTGGCCGGCTTTGTCTGCGCCGCGCTCGGCGTGGTGCTGCCGGCACCGCTGGCACGCGCGGTCGATCTGCTCGCCAACGCCTCGGCGGGCGTCGCGCTGATGGTGATCGGCGGCTCGCTGGTCGGTTTGCAACTGCAGGGCCTGCGCGGTGACTTGGCAGCGGTCGCCATCGGCAAGCTGCTGCTGCACCCGCTGGCGGTCGGCGTGCTGGTGCTGTCGCTGTTGCCGGATGAATCCTTGCTGCGCACCGCCGCCATCGGCCTGGCCGCCATGCCGATGCTCAGCATCTACCCGGTGCTGGCGCAGAAATACCGCCACGACGGCTTCTGCGCCGCCGCCCTGCTGGTCACCACCGTGCTGTCGTTCTTCACGCTGAGCGGCCTGATCTGGCTGCTGTCGAACTGGGGCGCCTGACGGCGCGGGAACCGCGACATCCCCATGCCATGACCCGCCAGGCTGGGGGACGAGGCGCCGCACGGCTGTCTGGTCAACCAATTCCTGGGTTGGCTGCACTACCTACGCCGTCTGCGACTGAGCGTAAACGCGGATGGCAACCAGTGAATGATGAAAAATTTCGCCTGGCTGCACGCCTACAACTCGCAGGTGGCGCAAGCCTGCCTTGTGGATGGTATGAGCTACGAGGCGGACCAACTTACGCTTGGTCATACGAACCTCAAGTAGTCATCAGAGTCGAACACCCATGTAGGCCAAGCCTGTGGAGGTGGCGATGTCACACGATGTGGTGGGGGTGGCGAAGCACTGGGACGTGGCGGCGCTGGAGGCGGCA
>JBFPGZ010000024.1:0-251922 GCA_041083665.1 Leptothrix sp. (in: b-proteobacteria) | reverse complement strand
GGCGCGGCGGCTCTGCCGGCAGGCTGAGCGGCGCCGGGCGAGTGGCCGGGCTGGCCGTGGCGGCTGCGGCGGCGGGCGGCGGCGCAGCCGGGGCCGCCGGTGGATCAGCCACTTTGGCAAACGCCGGGACCACACCCACCGGACGCAAGGTGAGTTGCAGATGCGAGACCGCCTCGTCCAGCTCGGCAGCGGCCGACTGCGCCGGGCCGGGGTCGAGCGCCGCCGGCATGGTGTGACCCGGCTCGTGCCTGGGCAGCGCGATGCGGGCATAGGCGGCCTCGATCGCCGCAGACAAAGCCTCTTCCAGCGCCAGCGCGGGTGCAATCTGGGTTTCGGCCACCGCTTGCACCTCGTCGATCAGGTCGCGGCGCGTGGTGTCTTGCATCGCCACCACCAGACGGCCGCCTCGGCGCATCAGCGGCAGCACACGCAGACGGCGCGCCAAGGCGCAGGGCACGCTGTGCAACACGGCAGGATCGATCGGGAACTGCGCCACATCGACGACCGGAAAACCCATCTTGCGGGCCAGCGCCAGCTGCAGCTGGGCCGGCGTGATGAGCGCCTGACCCACCAGCAACTGCCCCAGCGGCACGCTGCGCTCCTGATTCTGTTGCTGCAAGACCTCCGTCAACTGCGCCACCGTCATGCAGCCCTGCGCCACCAGCGCCTCACCGAGCCGCATGATCGGCATGCGCGCCTGCTTGTCGAGAGCCGCCAGCAATTGCTCCGGAGACACGACCTGACGGGCAATCAGCATCTCGCCGATGCGTTTGCCGCGCAGCCGTTGCTGTGTCTGCACCGCCTGATCGATCTGCGCGGCGGTGGCTGAGCGCTGCTGCACCAGCACGGCACCGAGCGGCTCGCCGATCTGCTGGCTCTCGTAGGCACTGCGCGGCACAAAGCAGCGCTGCAAGGTACCGGCGTCGTCGAGCGGCTCGAACAAGTACAGGCCGTGGCTGGTCTCGACATGCCCGACGGTGCGGCCCTGGCAAGTCTCGCCACCGGCCAGGTTCAGGGTGTAGGGCTGGCTCGGACGATGTTCCAGCAACGCCTGCACCCCGGGGTCGGCCAGCGGTGCGGCCGTCAGCGGCGGCAGCGGCCGCTTCAAGGTGAGCCGGCGGATCTGCGCCAGGCGCATCGGCACCGGCGCGCGCTCGGACGGCACGCGCACGCGCACCACCCCTTGCTGCGGATCGAAGTTGACCATCAGCCCGGTCAGGACATTGCCGGTGCGCCCGAGCACCTCACAGGGTTCGGGCTCGATCTGGCACATCGGCAGTGGATAGGCGGCCAGCGGCGGGGTCGGCCAGGCAAATGGCTCCTGGACCGACTTGGGCGAGGCGCCATGGCGCGGCTCATCCTCGATCGGCACCAGTGTGAGCGATGGCAAGGACAGATCGGACATGGGTGGTTCCTTGATGACACGCCGATGCTAGGCAGGCCAGCGCTGACTCAAACGGTGATAAGCGAGCCGATCAGGGGCCGATTCCGGTTCAAGCTGTGCAGCACAAAAAACCACAGCCAGGCTCATCGATCGCCCGAATTGAGATAAATGTCACAAACTGGCACCATGCTTGCGTGCAGTCAGCCTGCGTTTTTCAAGGAGAGAGTCCCTCATGAATACCGAAGCCCTTCAGACCTTCATCAGCACCACGCTCACCGAGTTGCTCATCAAGATCGCCGCCGCGATCGCCTTCCTGATCATCGGCCGCTGGCTGATCGGCAAGGTCATCTCGGTCATTCAGGCCGGCATGAACCGCAACCACATCGATCCGACCCTGACCAAGTACCTCGGCTCGATCGTCGCGGTGGCGCTCAACATTGCGCTGGTGCTCGGCATCCTGGGCTATTGCGGCATCCAGACCACCTCGTTCGCAGCGCTGATCGCCGGTGCCGGCCTGGCCATCGGCGCGGCCTGGGGCGGCTTGCTGGGCAACTTCGCCGCTGGCGCCTTCATGCTGGTGCTGCGGCCATTCAAGGTGGGCGACTTCGTCACCATCGGCGGCATCACCGGCACGGTGCATGAGCTGGGCCTGTTCGGCACCACGCTGGTGACTCCGGACAGCGTCATGACGCTGGTCGGCAACGGCAAGGTGTTTTCCGACACGGTGCAGAACTTCTCGACCCTGCCGGTGCGCCGCGTCGAACGCACCGCACAACTCGCGCAAGGCGTCGATCCGCTCGACGCCATCGTGCGCCTGAAGGCCGCCATCGCCAAGATTCCGAACGTCGCCAGCAACCCGGCGCCGGAAGTGAATCTGCTCGACTTCAAACTCGAAGGCCCGGTGATCTCGGTGCGCCCTTACACCCACACCGCCAATTACTGGCAGGTTTATTTCGACACCAACGAAGCCATCGTCAAGGTCGGCCAGGAAGCAGGCTGGCCGGTGCCCGCTGCCACCCAGATCCACCGCGTGGTGCAGTGAACCGACGGGGGCACCGGCCGTGCCCCCGCTCAAGTTTCTCCAGCGCTGGCCGACATCACCGTTGACTTGACCTCAGTGCCACCCACCCCGGCATTTGTGATCTGCCATCAACGGTCATCTGGCCAGCCAAGGAGGCGGTGTGGATAAATTTGAACTCGTGCAACGGCGCTCAACACCCGCCAGCACCAGAGAATCGCCCAGCCAGTTGCGCAAACTCGCGCTGGTGGCCAAATACACCGATAACGCCGTCATCATCACCGATCCGCAGGGCCGCATCGAATGGGTCAACGAGGCATTCACACGCATTACTGGCTACACCTTCGATGAAGTGATCGGGCGCAATCCCGGCAAGTTGCTGCAAGGCCCGCACAGCAACCCCAAGACCATCGCATTCATGGCTGATCGGCTGCGCCTTGGCCTGGGTTTCAAGACCGAAATTCTGAACTACAGCAAAACCGGCCGTGAATATCTGCTGGAAATCGATGTCCAGCCGGTTCATGATGATGCTGGCCAGCTGAAAAACTTCATCGCCATCGAGCGTGATGTGACCGAAAGCAGCACCGTGTTGCAGCTGGCGCTGGAAAGCGCTCGGCAAGGCATCTGGCGCTGGGAACCCAGTAGTGCGCAGGTGATTCTCAGCGCCCATTTTCTGCCGCTGTTTGGCTATACCTCGACAGCCAGCCACCAGATCGACAGTCAATTACTCGCCATCACCCATCCGGATGACCATGACGCCCTGCAAGCGTGGTATCCGACCATCACCCAAGGCAAGATCACAGAAGGCGAAATCGAATATCGTATTCGCACCAGTGATGGGCAATGGCGCTGGGTCCGCACGCAGGGCAAGGCCGTCAATCAGGCCGGCGACGCCAGCGGGCACCACATCCTCGGCATCCACAGCGATATCACTGAGCGCAAGCGGGTCGAGGCTGAAATTCACCGCATGGCTTATTTCGACAGTCTGACCGGGCTGGCCAACCGCACACTGCTGATCGACCGGATCGAACAGTCACTCAGCCTGGCGCGCCGCCAACAGGGTCAGCTGGCCTTGCTGTTTCTGGATCTGGATAATTTCAAGATCATCAACGATGCGCTCGGCCATGAAGGTGGCGATCAATTGCTGATCGCGGTCGCGCAGCGCATCGAAGCCGTCGTGCGCTCGGAATGTGTATTGGCGCGGCTCGGCGGTGATGAATTTGTTCTGCTGCTGCCCGATATGCATCGGGCGGAAGATGCCGCGCTCGTCGCACGGCGGATTCTGGATTTGATGGCCGAAGCGCATCTGGTCAAGAACGAAGCCATCCATGTGAGCGCCAGCATCGGGATTGCGACCTTCCCGGCAGATGGTGATGACGCCACCACGCTGATCAAAAACGCCGACCTGGCGATGTATGCGGCCAAGCAAGCCGGCCGCAATACCTTCCGATTTTTCGCCGCCACGATGGGGGATGCGGTGATGTCAACCCTGCGGCTGGAAAACCGTTTGCGCAACGCCCTCAAGCAAAACAACTTTCATCTGGTCTATCAGCCGAAAGTCGATTCACAAACCCGCCGGATCGTGGGCATGGAAGCCCTGCTGCGCTGGCGCGATCCGGAGCTGGGTATGGTGCCGCCAGCCGATTTCATTCCGATCGCCGAGCGCCATGGTCTGATCATCCCGATTGGCGACTGGGTGCTGCAAAATGCCTGCAGGCAAAACAAGGCTTGGCAGGATGCCGGCTTGCCGGCTCTGTCGATGGCGGTGAACGTGTCGGCGCTTGATTTTGACGATCCCACCTTCCCCGCCCGGGTCCGACACGCCCTGGATATGTCCGGCCTGGCCCCGCAGTATCTGGAGCTGGAACTCACCGAAGGTGCGTTGATGAAGAATGCCAATGCGGCCGTGGCCACCTTGCATGAAATCAAGGCTTTGGGCGTCAGCATCGCCATTGACGATTTTGGCACCGGCTACAGCTCGCTGGCTTATCTGGGTATTTTCCCGATCGACCGGCTCAAGATCGACCGCTCCTTTGTGCGTGATCTGCCGCACACCTCCAACTCGGCGGAAATCACCCGCGCCATCATCGGCATCGCCAAACGGCTCAGCATGAAAGTGGTCGCCGAAGGAGTTGAAACCGCTCAGCACGCCAATTTTCTGCAGCAGGAACAATGCGACGACTTGCAGGGTTATCTGTTCAGCCGGCCCGTGAATGCGGTCGATTTTGAAATACTGTGGCGGCAGGGTTGCATCGAGCAGCCGGCAACTTGATGCGCTGAGACGATCTGCGGGACATGGCGCGATATTTGCCAGAATGTCGGCATGACACCGACTCCCCGCTCGCCTGACGCCATTGCACGCCCGCTGCTGATTCACCAGGCCGAGCTGCTCGCCACCTTTGACGCGCAACGCCGTGAACTGCCCGGCGCCAGCCTGCTGCTGCGCGGCGCAGCGATCGAGGCGATCTACCCGGCGGGCAGCGTGCCGCCCGAGGTGCTGGTCGAGGCGCAAACCCATGGCGAGGTCATCGATGCGCGCGGCCATGTGGTGATTCCCGGGCTGGTCAACACGCATCACCACATGTACCAGTCGCTGACCCGGGTGATTCCGGCGGCGCAAAACGCCGAGCTGTTCGGCTGGCTCAAGACGCTCTACCCGATCTGGGCCGGCCTGACGCCCGAGATGGTGCAAGTCTCGACCCAGGTCGCGATGGCCGAGCTGCTGCTGTCGGGTTGCACCACCAGCTCGGACCACCTCTACATCTACCCGAACGGCGTGCAGCTCGATCACTCCATCGAAGCGGCGGCACAGATCGGCATGCGCTTTCACGCCGCGCGCGGCAGCATGAGCGTCGGTGAAAGTGCCGGCGGCCTGCCGCCGGACACCTTGGTCGAACGCGAGGCGCACATCCTCAAGGACACCCAGCGCCTGATCGAAAGCTACGACGACTCTCGGCCCTACAGCATGCTGCGCGTCGTCGCGGCGCCCTGCTCGCCGTTCTCGGTCAGCCGCGAGCTGATGCGCGACTCGGCGGCGCTGGCCCGGTCTCTGGGCACCCGGCTGCACACCCATCTGGCCGAAAACGACCACGACATTGCCTACAGCCGCGCCAGGTTCGGCATGACGCCGACCGAATACGCCGAGAGCGTCGGCTGGCTGGGCGACGACGTCTGGCACGCGCACTGCGTCAAGCTCGACGCGCCGGGCATCGCGCGCTTTGCCGCCACCGGCACCGGCGTGGCGCATTGCCCGTGCAGCAACATGCGGCTCGCTTCGGGCATTGCACCAGTGCGGCGCATGCTGGATGCCGGCGTGCCGGTCGGCCTGGGCGTCGATGGCAGTGCCAGCAACGATGCCGGCCATCTTCTGAACGAAGCGCGTCAGGCACTGCTGCTGGCCCGCGTCGGCCGCGCGCTGCAGCCGCCCGAGATCGGCGCCGACGGCAGCCTGCGCTACGGCTGCGACCTCGGCCCGGCCGAGATGACGGCACGCGATGCGCTCGAACTGGCCACGCGCGGCAGCGCCCGGGTGCTCGGCCGCAGCGACATCGGCCATCTGGCGCCCGGCATGGCGGCCGATCTGGCCATCTACAAGCTCGACGGCCTCGGTTTTGCCGGTGGCGCGGCGCACGACCCGCTCGCCGCGCTGCTGCTGTGCTCCAGCGCGCACACCAATTACACGGTGGTCAACGGCCGCGTCGTGGTGCGCGACGGCCAACTCGCCACGCTGGAGCTGGCGCCGCTGCTGGCGCGGCATAACCAGCTGGCGCGCGTGCTGGCGGATAAATAACCCCGCCACAACCAGACAGAAACGCCCGGTGTTCAGGGTTGCGCCGCTCCATTCACCGATGGGTCGACCGGTTGATCAGCCGGTGGCGCGACAACCTGCGGCACCACCGAAATCATTTGCGGCGCGCTGACAGACACCGCTGTCGGCGCCTGGGCCACCGGCGCAGCCGCCAGCATGGGTTTGAGGGTTGAGCGCAGATTCGATACCTTGTTGATCACATCAAACCAGAACGGTGCGCCCATCGACACGGCCGCTGCAGTTATCAGATAACCCAGCAGTTTCAGCAGCAGCGCGCCGATCCATTGGAAGCCTTGCAGCTTGTCCACGCGCTGCCACTCGGCGTCGCTCCAGCCCAGCACCCCGGGCACAGCCGTATCGACACACGACAGCAGCTGCTCCGGCGCGAGCGGCGTGCCATCGGCCAGATTCAATGACTTGGCGCAGCCGGCCTTGAGGCTGTCGAGCGTGGCAGCGTCCTGCGCCATCGCCACCACCGTAGCGCGACGGGTCGGATCCTGCCCCAGGCTTTGGGCCAGCCGCATCGTGTCGGCATCCATCACCACCGCACACAGCAGCCCCAGACCGAGCAGCCACCACTGCGCGTTGCGCTTGAAGCTGCCGCCCAGCCGTTCCATGCGCTGGGTATAGAGCTCCTCGATCTGCCGCGCCATCTCGGCGGCGTCGCTGGCGCGCGCATCCAGGGCACGGGTCAGCTTGCAATCGACCAGCTGGCGCGCCTGGTGCATCTGCACCGCCACCTTGGCGAAGGTGGCCGGCTCGATGTACGAAGGCCAGCGCCGATGCGTGTCCTTGCTGCGCGCCGCCTCGGACGAGTTCTGCACCGCATCGATCAAGCCGTGCTCCAGAAACTGGCGTGCGCCTGCGGGCGAGAGCAAGTCTTCCAGCGCGCCCCGCATGTCCTTTTTGCGCCGCTGCACCGCCGCTTCCAGCAGCTCCTTGAACGCCGACGCCACCACGGACAGCAGTGCGTAGACAAACGCCAGTGCGGCAACAGTTTCCAGCATCACCATGATCCAGCCCTCCTGATTTGATCGAACCGGATTTTGCGGCGCCCGCCATGGCGCCACCAGCCCGGACTACCCCGCAGCAAGGCCTGATCGCACCACAAGAATGCTCAAATACAAGTGCATCATGTGGCGATGAACGAAAGGGCTTTCATGCTTGGGTCGGGGCACGCGCGCCGGAGCGCCGGGCGAATCGCGGTGGCGGTGCTGCTGGCCTGGGCCGTGTGCGGCGCCAGCGCGCCTGCGGCGGCACGCGAGACGCTGATCCGGTACTTTCCGTCCGGCTCGATCTACGAATATCGCTGGAAGCTGCTTGAACTCGCGCTCGCCCACACGCAGCGCACCGACGGACCCTTCCGGCTGACGCCCCATCCGGAAGACGTGACCCAGCAGCGCGGCATGCTGCTGCTGCAGTCGGGCGCGATCGACGTGATCGCGCTGGGCACCAATGCCGAACGCGAGTTGCAGATGCGGCCGATCCGGATCGATATCCTGCGCGGCATCGTCGGCTTCCGGATTTTCGTGATTCGCGCCGCCGACCAGCCACGCATTGCGCGCATGGACGCGCAGGCGCTGCGCCAGCAGCTGACCTTCGGCCTGAACAGCCAGTGGGCCGATCTGCCGATCATGCGGGCGAACGGTTTCACGGTCGAAACCTCCACCAGCTACGAAAACCTGTTCGGCATGCTGGTGCTCGGCCGCTTCGACGCCTTTCCGCGCGGCCTCAATGAAGCCGGCCGCGAACTCGAGGCGCGCCGGCTGTCATATCCGCAACTGGCGGTGGAACAGACCAAGGCGCTGTATTTTCCCTATCCGGTCTATTTCTGGGTCAACCCGGCCAACACGGCGCTGGCCGAGCGGATCGAGCGCGGCCTCAAGCTGGCGCTGGCGGATGGCTCATTTCGCCAGCTGTTTGAAAGCTACCATGCCACCGAGATTGCCGCGCTGAAAAAGCAGCCACGCCAGGTGATCCGCCTCGACAACCCGGTGCTGCCGAAGGGAACCGCCGCACCGGATACCCGCTGGTGGTGGCCATGAAACCCCGATAAGAACGATCCGAAGGAGCCCCGATGTTTTCAACGCAGACGCTCTCCCGACGCCTGCTCTACACGATGTTCCCGTGGTATCTGCTGCTCGTGCTCAGCATGATCGGAGGACAGCTTGCCATCGAGTATTTCAGCGCCAGCCGCGACATCGACAGCGATCTGGCCTCGCTGGGGCGCACGATCGGACCGGGCGTCACTGCGGCGGTCTGGGAACTCGACACCCAGCAGCTGAAGTCGATGGCGCGCGGTGCCCGGCAAAATGCCATCGTCACCGGCATACGCATCGACGCGGCAGACGGTGAACTGCTGGTCACCGACGGCAACCTGCCGGCCTCGCCCGACGCGCAGAAACCCACCCTGTTTCTGCCGCCCTTCAAGCAGGTGGCGATACCGCTCATCTACCCGTCGGTGCGCGGGGAAAACCGCCTGATCGGTCACCTGACCCTGTATTCGAGCCACGAGGTGGTCTGGGATCGCACCAAATACAGTTTTCTGGTGGCGCTGCTCAATTCCATCTTCATCACCACCGGCCTGTGGCTGATCTTCTCGTGGACGATTCGCTTTCGGCTGTCCGGTGCCGTCACGGAGATTGCCAAGGCGGTGGCCAGCTGGCGCTTCCAGCCGAACGATCGGCCGGTCGAACAGATCGCCTATCCCTACCAGGATGAACTGGGTGAACTGGTCCACGCCTTCAACGAGAGCCGCGCCCAGCTGTTCGACTCGATGCAGGAATTGAACCAGCTGAATCGCCATCTCGAAGACATCGTGAGGCTGCGGACCCTCGATCTGCAGCAGGCCAAGGAAGTCGCCGAGGCGGCCAATCTGGCCAAGAGCCAGTTTCTGGCCAACATGAGCCACGAGATTCGCACGCCGATGAACGCGATTCTGGGCATGCTCTATCTGGCCCTCAAGACCGAGGCCCCGGCGCACCTGCGCAACCACCTGAGCAAGGCGCAGGAGGCGGCCCATTCGCTGCTCGGCATCATCGACGACATCCTCGACTTCTCGAAGATCGAGGCCGGCAAGCTCGACATCGAGCAGATCGAATTCGGTCTCGACAGCGTGCTGGAGCCGCTGTCCGACACGATCGGCTATCAGGCCGAGCGCAAGGGCATCGAATTCCTGATCCGCTACGACGTGGCGATTGCACCGATCCTGGTGGGCGATCCGCTGCGGCTCGGGCAGGTGCTGCTGAACCTGTGCGGCAACGCCGTCAAGTTCACCGCGCAGGGCGAGGTCGAGCTGGCGTTTCGCTGCCTGTCGCACACGCAAACCGGCCTGACGATGCAGGTCTGCGTGCGCGACACCGGCATCGGCATGACACCCGAGGTGCAGGCCCGGCTGTTCGAGAAATTCACCCAGGCCGACCAATCGACCACGCGCCGGTTCGGCGGCACCGGACTCGGGCTGGCCATCAGCAAGAACCTGGTCGAGCTGATGGGCGGGCGCATCTGGATCGAGGATTCGCAGCCCGGCCAGGGCACCACCCTGTGCTTCACGGTGCCGCTGCAGATCGCCCGCCCGGCGCAGGCGCGGCCGCCTGAACTGGTCGAGCAGGCCGGTCCGCTGCTCAAGGGCATCCGCGTGCTGGTGGTGGACGACAACGCGGTGTCGCGCCAGATCCTGACCGAGATGCTGCGTTTCTTCCATCTCGACGTCGGCAGCGCGCCCGGCGGTGCCGCCGCGCTGGCCATGCTGCAAGCCGCCGCCGACAAGCCCTTTGACCTGGTGCTGATGGACTGGCGCATGCCCGGCATGAACGGCGACGAGACGATCCAGCGCATGCACCGCGATCCGGCCATTGCGCACCAGCCCAAGGTGGTGATGGTGACCGCCTACGGTCGCGAAGACGTGATCCGGCTGGCCGAGCAGGCCGGCGTCGATGGTTTCCTGATCAAGCCGGTGTCGCCGTCCACGCTGCTCGACACCATCCTGTCGGTGCTCGGGCGCGGCCGCATTCCGGGCCTGGGCGAGCAACGCCGCACCAGCGCGGCCGGCCCGGCCGGCAGCGGCTTGCTGGCTGGCACGCGCATGCTGCTGGTCGAGGACAACGACATCAACCGCGAGTTCGCCGCCGAGCTGCTGCGCGGCGAGGGCATCGAGATCGATGAGGCGGTGAACGGCCAGCAAGCGGTCGAGAAGGTCCGCCAGCAGCCCTACGACGCCGTGCTGATGGATGTGCAGATGCCGATCATGGACGGCCTGGAGGCGGCGCGCCAGATCCGCGCCCTGGCGCAGGACGCGGGCGGCGAGCGTTTCGGCACCTTGCCGATCATCGCCATGACCGCGCTGGCGATGGCGCAGGACGCCGAGAAAAGCCACGCCGCCGGCATGAACGACCATGTCAGCAAGCCCGTGATGCCCGACAACCTGATGGCGGTGCTGGCGAAATGGGTGCATCGGCCGCTGCCGCGAGACGGTCAACCGCTGGCCAGCGGGCCGGCCGCCGCGCCGGCGCCGCTGGCCGTGGAGTTGCCACCCGACCTGCTGGCGCTGAGCAGCCTCGACACCCGCGAGGGAGTGCGCCGCATCGGCGGCAAGGCCGAGGCCTACCGCAAGCAGCTGCGCCGCTTTCGCGAGCACTATGCCGACGCTGCCGGTGAACTGCAGCGCCTCGCCGCCCAGGCGCAGCCACTGCAGGCCGAAGCGTATTGCCACGCCCTGAAAGGCGTCACGGGCAACATCGGCGCCACGGCGCTGCATGAGCAGCTGTCCGACATCGACGCCCAGCTCAGGCAGGGACAGCCGCCCGACGCCGCCACGCTGGCACAGACCCGCCGGCTGCTGCAGGCCGTGCTGGACGATATCGATCGCCTCGACGCCGGCCCGGCGCCGCCACCGCCCCCGGCGGCGGCGGCGCTCGATCCCGGCCAGCTGCGGGAACGTCTGGAGCGACTGGCGCGGGCACTCGAATACGATCTGGGGGCCGCCGAACCCCTGCTCACGGAACTGCGCGCCGGCGTGGCCGGCACCGCGCTGGCACCGGAGATCGCCGCCATCGCCGCCCAGGTCGATGTGTTCGCGATCGACGACGCCCTGAAGCTACTGAGCACCCTGCAAGAACGCCTGCCGCTCGCAACCTGAGTGATCCGACATGACCGCACGCGCCCACGGCCGCCCACGCATCCTGATCGTCGATGACGTGCCCGAGAATCTGCATGCGCTGATGCACATCCTGCGCGACGACCATGCGATCACGGCCGCCACCAGCGGCGAGAAGGCCCTCGAACTGGCCCGGCGCGAGCCCCGACCCGACCTGATCCTGCTCGACATCAAGATGCCGGGCCTGAGCGGCTACGCCGTCCTCACCGAGCTGAAAGCCGACCCCGCCACGGCCGACATCCCGGTCATCTTCGTCACCGCGCTGGCCGAAGCGGCCGACGAGGCGCGCGGCCTCAAGCTCGGCGTGGCCGACTACATCACCAAGCCGGTCAATCCCGAACTGCTGCGCCTGCGCATCGACACCCAGCTGGAGCTGCAGCGCTATCGACGCCACCCGGTGCGGCTCGGTGCCGGCGCCGCTGCCCGCCCCGGCGACCCGCCGACGCTGCTGGTGGTCGATGACATCCCCGACAACATCCATGAACTGCTGGAAGCGCTCAAGGACGACTACCGCATCATGGTCGCCAAGTCCGGCGCCAAGGCGCTGGAGCTGATCGCCGGGCCGACCCCGCCAGATCTGGTGCTGCTCGACATCGTGATGCCCGGCATGGATGGCTACGAAGTCTGCCGGCGCATCAAGGCCCTGCCGATGGGCAACCGCATTCCGGTCATCTTCGTCACCGTGATCGATGCGACGCAGGACAAGGTCCGGGGCTTTCGGACCGGCGCGGCCGACTACATCACCAAGCCGTTCGACATCGACGAGGTGCGCGCGCGCGTGCGCACCCACCTGGAGCTGGCCCGCCTGCGGCGTTCGCTCGAAGACCTGGTTGCGCAGCGCACCGCCCTGCTGGAACAGAGCGAAGAGAAATACCGCATCCTGGCCGACTACTCGCCGAACTGGGAATACTGGCTGGCACCGGACGGCAGCTTCCTCTACGTGTCACCCGCCTGCCTGGCCGTGTCCGGCCATGCCCCGGCCGACTTCTTCGGCGACGCCGGCCTGATGCACCGCAT
Source organism: Leptothrix sp. (in: b-proteobacteria) (assembly GCA_041083665.1). Taxonomy (GTDB): domain Bacteria; phylum Pseudomonadota; class Gammaproteobacteria; order Burkholderiales; family Burkholderiaceae_C; genus Sphaerotilus. The sequence goes on along the minus strand of JBFPGZ010000024.1, from coordinate 239,540 downwards.
CATCCATCCCGACGATCTGCACCTCTGGCCGAGCCATGAGCAGGCCATCACAGCTGCGGATGCAGAACCGCTGATCTTTCGCATCCAGGCCCGCGACGGCAGCGAGCGCTGGATCGAGCATGTCAGCAAGCCGGTCTTCGATGAGGCGGGCCGGTTCCTGGGCCGGCGCGGCTCGAACCGCGACATCACCGACCGGCGCCGCACCGAACAGAAACTCGATTTCTTCGCGCACCGCGATCCCCTGACCGGCTTGCCGAATCGGACCCTGTTCAGCGAACTGCTCAGCCACGCGATCCAGCAGGCCGAGCACGCCCAGACCGAATTCGGCCTGCTGTTCCTCGACCTCGACAACTTCAAGACCATCAACGAAAGCCTCGGCCACAGCATGGGCGACCAGCTGCTGATCGAGGTCGGCAAACGGCTGCGCACGGTGCTGCCCGAGGTCGATGCGATGGCGCGCATCGGTGGCGACGAGTTCAACATCATCGTCGAGCGCAACAGCAGCCTGCCCGGCATCGACCTGGTCGGCCAGCGTTTGATCGACGCCCTGGCCGAGCCTTTTCAGCTCGACGGCCACAGCATCTACAGCGGCGCCAGCATCGGCATCGCGCTCTATCCCGCCGACGGCCGCGATGCCGAAACCCTGCAGAGCAACGCCGATGCGGCCCTGCACCAGGCCAAGGTGCAGGGCCGGGGCATCCTGCGCTTCTCTTCGCCGGAGATGACGCACCGGGCCAAGTACCGCCTGACGCTCGAAGCCGACCTGCGCCGTGCCATCGACCGGCAGGAGCTGCGGCTGCACTACCAGCCGCAGATCGATCTGATCAGCGGCCGGATCGTCGGTCTCGAAGCGCTGGTGCGCTGGCAGCATCCGCAGCGCGGCATGATCCCGCCCTACGACTTCATCCCGCTGGCCGAGGAAAGCGGCCTGGTGGTGCGGCTGGGCGACTGGGTGCTGCGCACCGCCTGCCACCAGATCAAGGCCTGGTCGGACGCCGGGCTGGCGCCGCGCCAGACTGCGGTGAATGTCTCGACCGTGCAGCTGAGCCGGGGCGACCTGATCGCATCGGTCCAGGACACCCTGCAGGAAACCGGCATCGCGCCCGAGCAGCTGGAGCTGGAGATCACCGAGAGCTTCGTCATGGCGGATCGCGGCCAGTCCTTCAAGTCGCTGGCGGATCTGAAGGCGCTGGGCGTGCGCCTGTCGATCGACGATTTCGGCACCGGTTACTCCTCGCTCGCCTATCTGCAGCAGATCGAGGTGCACAAGCTGAAGATCGACCTCTCGTTCGTGCGCGACATGACGAGCAACAGCGGCAACGCCTCGATCGTCAAGGCCATCATCGCGCTCGGTCACAGCCTCGGGCTCGAAATCATCGCCGAGGGCGTTGAAAGCCAGGGCCAGGCACGCTACCTGCGCGCGCTGCAATGCGACGTGATGCAGGGCTACCTGGTCAGCCGGCCGCTGCCGGCCGAGGAGATGACGCGCTTCCTGGCCGCGTTCGTGCCGCCGCAGATCGCGCTCGACAACACCGCCATGTCCACCCTGCTGCTGGTCGATGACGACCCCGCCATCCTGGCCTCGCTCAAGCGACTGCTGCAGCGCGAGCACTATGTGCTGCTCACCGCCGCCAGCGGCGAGGACGCCCTGGCGCTGTTGGCCGAGCATCAGGTCGGCGTGATCCTGACCGACCAGCGCATGCCGGGCATGACCGGCACGGAGTTTCTCGCCCGCGCCCGCGTCATGCATCCCGACACGGTGCGCATGGTGCTTTCCAGCAACACCGGCCTGGACAGCCTGACCGAGGCCATCAACCGTGGCGAGATTTTCAGGTTCCTCACCAAGCCCTGGAACGAGTCGGATCTGCTGGAGACGATCCGCGAGGCTTTCCGGCATTACAGCAACTCGGCGCGCGGCTGACTGATCGGGACGGGGCCGCCGATTCAACTTGACGCTGAGCCGCTCACCCGCCCACAATCCGCGCTCGCTCCGGGGTGCACCGGGGTCGCGGGTCAGGCAGACCCGGCGGCCCGAGGTGCTGAGATGGCCGATTGGCCGAACCCGCTGTACTTGACCCGGTTCGTACCGGCGTAAGAAGAGCTGCACCTGGCCTCGAACGGCGCCCTTGCGGGGCCGCTGCCGAGTCCCCGGGCACCCTTCGGAGCGTAGACCCTGTCCGCCGAAGGAGACCTGCCCGATGAACGCCCCCGACAAGCTCACCGAACTGCTCACGCTCACCCGCGAGCCCTTTCCCGCTTCCCGCAAGGTTTACGTCGAAGGCGCGCTGCCGGGCGTGGCGGTGCCGATGCGCGAGATCGCGCTGACGAACGGCGAACAGGTCACCGTCTACGACACCTCGGGCCCGTACACGGACCCCACCGCCAAGATCGACGTCCGCCAGGGCCTGGCGCCGCTGCGCGCCGACTGGATCGCGGCGCGCGGCGACACCGAGACCTACACCGGCCGCAACCGCGTCGCGCTGGATGACGGCGGCAAGAACGAGGAACGCGACAGCAGCCGCATCGAGGCCTTGCGCCTGGAGGCCGCCGCGCTGCAGCGCACGCCGCGCCGCGCCAAGACCGGCCGCAACGTGACGCAAATGCACTACGCGCGCCAAGGCATCATCACGCCGGAGATGGAATACATCGCGCTGCGCGAAAACGGCAAGCGCGAATGGATGCGCGAGTATCTGGGCGACCCGGAACGCGAAGCGCGCCTGCAGGGCAATTCGATGGGCGCGAGCGTTCCCGCCATCATCACGCCCGAATTCGTGCGTGACGAGGTGGCACGCGGTCGGGCGGTGATTCCGGTCAATATCAATCACCCGGAAGTCGAGCCGATGATCATCGGCCGCAATTTCCTGGTCAAGATCAACGCCAATATCGGCAACTCGGCCGTGACCTCGTCAATCGAGGAAGAAGTCGAAAAACTGGTCTGGTCGATCCGCTGGGGTGGCGACACGGTGATGGATCTGTCCACCGGCCGCAATATCCACACCACGCGCGACTGGATCGTGCGCAACTCGCCGGTGCCGATCGGCACGGTGCCCATTTATCAGGCACTCGAAAAGGTCGGTGGCATTGCCGAAGACCTGAGCTGGGAAATCTTCCGCGACACGCTGATCGAGCAGGCCGAACAAGGGGTGGACTATTTCACCATCCACGCCGGCGTGCGCCTGCCCTTCATTCCGATGACGGCCAAGCGCCGCACCGGCATCGTCTCGCGCGGCGGCTCGATACTCGCCAAGTGGTGCATCACGCATCACAAGGAAAACTTCCTGTACACGCATTTCGAAGAGATTTGCGAAATCATGAAGACCTATGACGTCACCTTCTCGCTGGGTGACGGCCTGCGCCCCGGCTCGGGCGCCGACGCCAATGACGAAGCGCAGTTCGCCGAGCTGAAAACCCTCGGCGAGCTGACGCAAGTCGCTTGGCAGCACGATGTGCAAACCATCATCGAAGGCCCGGGCCATGTGCCGATGCACATGATTCAGGCCAATATGGATGAGCAGCTCAAGCACTGCAAGGAAGCGCCGTTCTATACCCTCGGCCCGCTGACGATCGATATTGCCCCAGGCTACGACCATATTGCCTCGGCGATCGGCGCAGCGATGATCGGCTGGATGGGCACGGCGATGCTGTGTTATGTCACGCCGAAGGAACATCTGGGGCTGCCGGACCGCGACGATGTGAAACAAGGCATCATCGCCTACAAGATTGCCGCGCACGCCGCCGATATTGCCAAGGGCCATCCGGGCTCGCGTGCTCGTGACGACGCCATGAGCAAGGCGCGTTTCGAATTCCGCTGGCGCGATCAGTTTGCGCTCGGGCTCGATCCCGAAACCGCCGAGGCTTATCACGACGAGACGCTACCGAAGGATTCGAGCAAGGAAGCCCATTTCTGCTCGATGTGCGGCCCGAAGTTCTGCTCGATGAAAATCACCCAGGACGTGCGCGATTACGCCGACAAACTCGGCGTGGACGAGGCCGAGGCGCTTGCCAAGGGCATGGCCGAGAAATCGGCCGAGTTCAAGGCAGTCGGCGGCGAGTTCTATATCCCGATCCATCCGGCCGCCGACACGAGCGGCGCGGCCTGATCGCCGATCAGAACTGAACAGGCACGCAGCATGAATATGCAGAACCAGGTTTTGCAGGGTTCGAGCCGGGCACCCACGGGCCTGAGCATCGGCATTGCCGGCGCCGGGGTGCTCGGGCGCTTGGCCGCCTGGGCGCTGGCCAGCGCCGGGCATCGCGTCACGGTGTTCGATCCGGCCAGCAGCCCGGCGCCGCGCCAGGACGGCCTCGGCCCGGCCGGTTACACCGCCGCCGGCATGCTCAGCCCGCTGGCCGAGCTGGACAACGCGAGTCCCGAAGTCGCGTTGCTGGGCTGGCAGTCGCTCGGCCTGTGGCGGCAGGTGACGCAGGCGCTGCAAGCGGCGGCGGGCAGCGGTGACGCGATGGGCAACGACTCGGCAACGGCGAGCGCTGCCACCGGCGCAGCGCCGGCCGGGCCGCTGTTCCGCCAGCTCGGCAGCCTGCTGCTGGCACATGGCAGCGATCTCGGTGCGGCCGAGCGAGTGCTGGCACGGCTGCGCGGCGCGCCGACGCTGCACAGCGCAATGCCGGCGCCGCAGGCGCTCGACCGCGCCGAGCTGGGCACGCTGGAGCCGGCGCTCGACCCGCAGCTGCGTGCCTGGCTGCTGCCCGGCGAAGGTCAGGTCTTGCCGGCGCCGATGCTCAGCGCCTTGGCGGCGCAGGCGCCGGGCGTCGATTGGCGCTGGTCGTGCAGCGCGGCGGAAGTCGCGCCGGGCCGCATCACGCTCGCGGATGGCCGGCAGCACGACTGCGACTGGGCGCTCGACCTGCGCGGCCTGGGCGCACGGCCGGCGCTGCCGCTGCGTGGCGTGCGCGGCGAGGTGGTCTGGCTGCACGCGCCGGGTGTGGCGCTGCAGCGGCCGATCCGCCTGCTGCATCCGCGCCACCGCGTCTACGTCGTGCCGCGCCCGGGCGATCTGTTCGTGGTCGGCGCCAGCGAGATCGAGAGCGAAGACCGCTCACCCGTGAGCCTGCGCAGCGGCGTCGAGCTGATGGCCGCCGCGCACAGCGTGCTGCCGGGGCTGGCCGAGGCGCGCATCGTCCATCTGGAGACCAATCTGCGCCCGGCCCTGCCCGACAACGAGCCGCGCATCGACGTCGAGCCGGGCCTGCTGCGCATCAACGGCCTGTTCCGGCACGGCTGGCTGCTCGCGCCGGCACTGCTGGTGCAGGGGCTGGCGCGCTGCGAGCTGACGCATGCCCTGCGCGCCGACCCTGTATCGTTCGGCCCGCCCGCCAACACTGCTGCCCCGTCATGACCGCCTCAACCCCTGAAAGCGCTGCTGCTGCCTCGGCTGGCGCCGCCGCCCTGCACGTCAGCCTGAACGGCGCCGCCACCACCTTGGCCGCCGGCAGCACGCTGGCCGAGCTGCTGGCCAGCCACGCGGCGTCAGCCAGCCAGTCGCCCGAGAGCTACGCCAGCGCCATCAACGGCCAGTTCGTGCCGCGCGGCCGGCGCGCCGCCACCGTGCTCGCCGACGGCGACGCCGTGACCCTGTTCCAAGCCATTGTGGGAGGCTGATCGCCATGTCCGAGTCCACCCTGTCCGCCGCACATCCGGCAGCATCCGCCATCGCGTCAACCACCCGCCTGCAGACCGCGCCCTGGACGCTCTACGGCGTCCCGCTCGCCAGCCGGCTGCTGCTCGGCACCGCCGGTTATCCGTCGCCGCAGGTGCTGCGCGACGCCATCGCCGCCAGCGGCACGCAGGTCGTCACGGTGGGCCTGAAGCGCACGCTGGCTGCCGCCGGCGACAACGGCTTCATCGCCATCATTCGCGCGGCGCTGCAGGAGCGCGGTGCGCGCCTGCTGCCCAACACCGCCGGCTGCCGCACCGCATCTGAAGCGATCACGCTGGCGCACATGGCGCGCGAGCTGTACGACACGACCTGGCTCAAGCTCGAAGTGGTCGGCGACGAACATACCCTGCAGCCCGATCCGTGGGAGCTGGTCAGCGCCGCCGCGCAGCTGGTGAAGGACGGCTTCCACGTCTTTCCGTACTGCACCGACGATCTGGTGACCTGCCAGCGCCTGCTCGACGTCGGCTGCGAGGTGCTGATGCCGTGGGGCGCGCCGATCGGCTCCGGCCAGGGCCTCATCAATCCGTTTGCGCTGCGCACGCTGCGCGCCCGCCTGCCCGGCGTGCCGCTGATCGTCGACGCCGGCATCGGCGCACCGGCGCACGCCGCGCAGGCGCTGGAGCTGGGCCTGGACGGCGTGCTGCTCAACTCGGCGGTGGCGCAGGCGCGTGATCCGGTCCGGATGGCCGCCGCCTTCGGCCAGGCGGTGTCGGCCGGCCGGCTCGGCTTCGAGGCCGGCGTGATGGCGCCGCAGTCGATGGCGGTGGCCAGCACGCCGGTGGGTGGCCGGCCGTTCCTGATCGGATGAGCAGCATGACCGACCTGAACCCCGCGCCGCGCCCGCCCCGCCCGATCATCTGGAGCATCGCCGGCAATGACAGTGGCGGCGGCGCCGGCCTGAGCGCCGACCAGCGCGCCGCACAGGCGGCTGGCGTGCATCTGTGCCCGGTGATCGCCTGCGTGACGGCGCAGTGCTCCACTGCCGTGACGCAGATCGAGCCGGTCAGCCCGGCGCTGCTGAACGCGCAACTGAATGCGCTCTGGCAGGACATGCCGCCCGCCGCCGTGAAAGTCGGCCTGCTCGGCTCGGCCGCGCTGGTCGAGGTGGTGGCGCGCTGGATCGACCGGCTGCGCGAGCGCCAGCCCGATCTGCCGCTGGTGGTCGATCCGGTGCTGCGCGCCAGCAGCGGCGGCTCCTTCACGCGCGACGGGCTGACGCAGGCCTACCGCGAGCTGCTGCTGCCGCGCACCAGCGTGCTGACGCCAAACCGGCGCGAAGCTCTGGCCTTGTTGAGCACCGGCGCCAGCGTGCCGCCGCTCAGCGAGCCCGACACCGCCAGCGTGCCGCAACTGGCCGAGCGACTGCGCGCGTTGGGCGTGCAGGCGGTCTGCATCACCGGCGGCGACGCCGGGGCGATCGACACCGCGCTGGCGCTCGACTGGCTCGACACGCCGCACGCGCAAGGCTGGCTGGCCTTGCCGCGCCTGGCCGCGCCGCACAACCACGGCACCGGCTGCACCCACGCCACCTTCATCGCTGCGGCGCTGGCGCGTGGTTTTGTCGCCGCCGACGCCGCCGTGCTGGCCAAGATGGGCACCACCACCGCCTTGCGCGCCGGCTATGCGGCGGGCGCCGGCCCCGGCCCGGTGCAGGCCGATGCGAGCTTTTCCAGCGACCCGAGCCTGCTGCCGCGCCTGAGCTGCAGCGCCGATCCGGCCGAGCTGCAGCAGCTGGCCGACAGCTTTGCGCCGTCCCGCCCGAGCCGGCTGCGCCCGGGCCTGTACACGCTGGTGGATCGCGCCGAACAAGCGCCAGCCGTGCTGGCGGCCGGCGGCACGGATCTGGGCGCGCTGCAGTTGCGCTTCAAGCGCGATGCGCATCGCGGGCTCGACGACACCACGTTCGCGCAGCGCGTGCGCGCCGAGATCCAAGCCACGCTGGCCGCGACCCGTGCCGCAGGCGTGCCGCTCTACGTCAACGATCACTGGCAAGCGGCGGCCGCTGAAGGTGCCGACGGCGTGCATCTGGGCCAGGAAGATCTGCTGGCGCTCGGTAGCGACGGCCGCGCCACGCTGCGCGACGCGCAACGGCGCGGTCTGGCGCTGGGCCTGAGCTCGCACAGCCTGTGGGAGCTGTGCCGCGCTGCCGCGCTGCAGCCCGACTACATCGCCTGCGGCCCGGTCTGGCCGACCACCACCAAGGACATGCCGTGGCATCCGCAGGGCCTCGACAACCTCAGCTGGTGGGCCTGGATGGCGCCGGCGCCGGTGGTGGCCATCGGTGGCTTGCTGACGCCCGAACAGACTCGCGATGTGGCGCGTGCCAGTGCCACCGCCGCCTGCCTGGTGCGCGCCGTGCAAGCTGACCCGCAAGGTGGCCTGCCGGCATTTCGGGCCGCGTGGGCGCTGGGTCGCAGCCAGCCGGCGTTCACACCCCCGGCCTGGCCGCACAGCAGCCTGGAGCGCACCGGCCACTGATCAACCCATCCGGCTCATTGATCCGCCCCGGCTCTGAGGCGCGGCAGATCGATCACGCACCTGAAGCCCAAAGAGTCATCGCCGACGGCTTCATTGGCGTTGGCCCAGCGCCAGGCCGACCGGACCTGCATGAGCGGATTCAGATAGGAGCCGCCCTTCATGACATGCCCGCCGCCACCTTCCCATGGTGTCGCCGTCAATTCCCACAGGCTGCCGGCCATGTCGTAGACACCATAGGGGCTGGCGCCTTCCGGATAACTGCCGACATCCTTCAGCACGCATTTTTTCCGGTCGTCCGGGCAGCCGGTCATTTCCTTGCCGTGATAACGGCTCGGGTCGTTCTGGTTGCCCCAGGGCCAGATGCGGCCGTCATCACCGCGCGCGGCCTTTTCCCACTCGTCCTCGCTGGGCAATCGCCCACCGGCCCAGTGGCAGTAGCTGTCCGCCGCGCGCCAGCTGATGAAACGGGCCGGCTCATGCGCTTGGGCGGCCGACCACCTGGCTGGGCAGTGCCATGACTTGTCCAGAGCGCAGGCCTGCATGAACTTGCCGAACTGCTCATTGGTGACTTCATGGGCATAGATCAGGAACCCATCCAGCCAGCTGCGGTGCCACGGGTTGTCGTTGTCATACAACGCCTGATACGGCAAACCCAGCTGCTTGGCCAGCGCATGCCGATCCGCACTCCGGGAGCCCAGACTGGCGCAGCCCCCCGGCACCTTGCGCAACTCGGCCCCATCGACAGCGCCACGGGCCGGCACCTCGCGCTGGATCGCCAGGCTGCCCAGCGGTGGCAGCCACAACTCCAGATGGCCCGGCTTGGCGAGCGGAAAACTCTTGCCGGACAGGTCCATCACGTTCAGCTCGAACTCGATGCCGAGTGTGCGCAGCAGATCACCGGCCACCTCCTGGAGCTGCTGCGCCGAGGTCTGGTCGGCCGAGTAGAAATAGCGCACCTCCCCGCAGGTCGGCGCATCCTTGACCAGTTGCGCCGGCTCCACCTGCAGATCCAGCGCCCGCATGGCGAAACCAAGCGCATTGACGACCCGCTTGTCGCTGTCATCCGCAAACTGCGGATAGACCCGGGCCGATTTCAGCTCGGTCAAATCGACGGCTGATTTCTTGCCGCCGGCCTCGTTTCGCGCCACCGCCGCCTTGATCACCGCAGTGGCGGCCTGCAGATCCTGGCCCTGCGTATCGATGCGGGTGAGGTTCCTGGCATTGATCCAGAGCCCGATCAGGCCGACCACGCCCAATGCCACCAGCCCGGCGACGGCGTAGCTGATCTCGCGCTGCCGGCGTCTCTGGCGCACCGCCTCGCTGCGCGCGATGTAGTCCCGCTCGGCGGCACAGAGCTGGGCGGGCCAGTCGGCCTGCAGGCTGCGCGCCTCGTCCAGCCGGGCACCGTCCAGCAAGGCAGCCGGATGCTGGCGCACCTGCCACAGCGCCAGGCTGGCGATCAGGCGCTGGCGCATGCCCAGGCGCAGCCGCTCGGCTTCGATCAGGGCATCGAGCCGGGCGCAGGCACTGGCCGCCACCGGGCGCAGCAAGCTGAAGCACAGCAAATCCGGGGCGGTCCGCCAGACATTGAGCACCCGGGCCCTGAGCAGCCACAGCAGCGCCTCGGCGCCCTGGCTGGTCAGGCTGGACTGGCTGCGCACCTGCTCCCAGACGGAGCTGTGCCACAGATAGCCGCCATCGTCGCCGAGCTTGACCAGGCGCAGCAGCAAGGCGCTGGCCGGCAGCTGCAGCGGCTCGGGCAGCTCCGCCAGCCGGGCCTGCAGATGCGCGACGAAGACGCCGGCAACGCCGCCGACCTCGTCATAGGCCGCATTGGTCAGAAAACCGCGCTGCACCCGCGACCAGATGCCTGCCAGCACCATCTGCGCCAACGGCAGGGCGCCCGGCCCCTCGCCGATGTCCTGCACCACCCGGTCGAGCAGACCGGGCTCGAAGGCAAAGCCGCTGCGGGCGGCCGGCGTCTCGACCGCACGCCGCACCATCGCCGTATCGGGCGCGCGCAGCACCTCGGTCGCAGCTTGCAGGCGCGCCCACAGCGCCGCATCAGGCGAGGGAAGCTGGCGCCAGACCGCCAGCGGCAGGTCATTGCCGATCAGCAGCAGCGGTTGCGCCGGGGCGGCAGCGCGGATCGCCTCCTGCAGCCACTGCGGCCACAGGCTGGCCGATTCAGGCGGACGCAGCGCGGCGGCAAAGCTGTCCAGCCCATCCACCACCAGCAGGCGCAACCGACCGCCGCCGGCCTGCAGCTGCGCAGCGGCGGCCGGGTCATTGGCCTTGAGCTGCAGCACCAGCGGGGCGTCAGCGGCCTCCGGCGCCGACTGGCGATAGCTGGCGATCACCGCCGCCGCCAGGGAACTCTTGCCGCAGCCGCTGGCACCGCTCAGTCTGGCCAGGCCGGTCTGCCGCAGCAGGCCGACCAGCCGCCCGACCATGGCATCGGCCAGGGCGAGCAGATGGACCTGGCTTTCGTCGTAGGCCGCCAGACCGAGGTACGGATTGTCCGGTACGGCCACGACAGGCACCGCAGCCGGGCGGGCGCTGTCGCGCAGGGCCTGCACGAGCAGGTGCAATTCGGCATCGCGCTGCGGCCACTGGCGCAGATCGAAGGACTGGGTATCCGCCACCCCGCGCAAGGCGAGCGAAAAGATGTCGGCCTCGGCACCGGCCAGCAGCACCGGAATCACCCGGATCAGCTGGTTGGAGGCCCGGGCCAGCTCGATGATCCGCTTCTGCCACGGTGCCACCCCGCGACTGCCGGCGCAGATCAGCAGGGCACGGCTGTGGTGCAGGGCCTGGGCCGAGGCTTCGGCGATCTCCGCCCCGGCCGTGAGGGCCGAGCGATCGAGAAACACCCCCAGATCGGCCGCTTCAAGGGCCCCGGCGAGCGCCCGGGCCATCTCCGCGTCGGCCTCGCCAAACGACAGGAAGACGTCATAGCCGGCAAAACGCCGGGTCGGATCGAAGCGGGTGGTCGCCGCCGGCAGAGCATCCGCTGCGGCGCCGGGTGCGGCATGTCGTGCCAGCCACTGCTGGATCTGCAGCTGCGCCGCCGCATGGAAGTCCCCCAGCCGCTCCTGCCCCGGCGGCGCCAGCAGGGTCAGGGCATTGCCGAGCAGATCGAAGGCGCCGCCGATCTGGCGCCGCGCCGCGCGCCGCTCGGGATCGCTGACCACCACTTCCTCGAAGGCATATTCAGGCTGGTACGGGATCGTCAGATCACGGAACGACAGGCCGGCCTGGCTGAAGACCTGCGGCTCCTCGTTCTTGAAGAACTCGTCGAAGCGCCGGAAGAACTTCTCCAGCAGCGCCGGATCGTGCTGCTCGATGCGCGCCGGCACGACGATCAGCTCCAGCGCCCGCCCGCGACGCAAGGCCCGCACCTGCTCGGACTTGAAATCGCCCGCCACGTCGCGGGTGCCTTCCACGTTCTGGTGATTGGCCGCGCACAGCATCACGATCGCATCGGCCAGCTGGTAGGCGCACACGCCGCCCATCTCGGTGACACCGGTGCGCGAATCGACCAGCACCACGTCGTAGTCGGCCGCCAGCGCGCCGCGCAGCCACTCGAAAAAGGCCTCGCCTTCCCAGTTGTAGTAGAAATCCTGCCAGTCGAAGGTGCGCACCGCCAGCGCGTACTGGCGATAGCGCTCGCCCGGCGCGCGCTGCCCCGCCGTCAGCAGATGCAGCTGGCCGCCGTTGGCCAGCGGCTGCTGATAGACCGGGAAGATGAAACGGCGCAGCTGCCGGAACTCGGCCACCGCATCGACGGCGGCGTTGCCGGACAGGCTCTGCTTGAAGCTCAGCAGCAGATCGATCAGTCCGGGGTTCGACAAGGCGGCGGTCTTCTCGACCTGGAAATAGCGCTCCAGCCCGGGCGCCTCCAGATCGAAGTCGATGGCCAGCACCCGCAAGCCGCGCCGCGCCATCAGATCGGCCACATTGGCCAGCGCCATGGAGCGCCCGACGCCGCCCTTGAACGAGTAGAAGGTATAGAACATCGCCATGCGCCGTGCTCCGCTTCAGGTCGCCGTGCCGCCAAAGATCTGCGCCCGGAACAGCGCCCGGCGCTCCGGATCGGCACCCTGTGCCTCGCTGCCGGCCAGGGCTTCCGGCACGCTGGTGCGCAGCCAGCGACGCATGCGCGCCAGGCTGTTGACGGCCAGTTCGCAGCGCGGATCGAGCTTGGCAAAGAACCGGTCCACCAGCATGTCGATCTTGAGCGGGCTGTCGATCAGCTGGTCGAGGCACAGCAGCGCCGGATCGACCCCCGACAGCGTCGCCACCGTCACCGTGGTGTCGGACAGGAACACATTGGCCTTGCCGTGCAGCTCCGGATGCAGGATGGAGAGCTCATCCACCAGCACCAGGCAGCCACGGGCGCGCATCGCCTCCAGCAGCGGCCAGTCGGCTGAACCCTGCTTGAAGCTGGCCGGCTCGAAGGGGTAGTGGCGCAGGCGGATCTGGTTGCCCAGCAGCGCATCCTGATCGCGCTTGGGCACCACCACCTGGCTGTTGATGCTGGCCACCACCTCCTGCAGCAGATCGGCGGCCGTGCCGCTGCCGAAGGGCTGCCAGTCGCAGCGCCGCAGACCATACCGGGCCACCCAGGCCCCCTCGTCACCCAGCTTGGCGGCGACACGGCTGAACAGCTCGAAACTCGGCCGCCCCAGCGCATCGCGCACCTGTTCCGGATCGCCCTGGATGGCCTCGGCTTCGGCCCGCGTCATCGCCAGCACCGAATACGCCAGGCTGACCAGCCTGGGATTGACCACATCCGGGCCGGCCGCCGTGGTGCCGGGCAACGCCTGCACCAGGTTGGCCAGTTCACCGCCGATGCTGTCGGCCCCGGCGGCCAGCCAGGCGCCGACCGGGAAGAACGCCTCCGGCACCGGCCAGTCAGCCGGCCAGTCGGCGCGCTCGACCTGATCGAGCAGCACGCTGCAGCGGCCCAGGCGGGTGTCCAGCAGGCGCATCAGCTCCAGCGCCAAGGCCGGCGCCTCGCGCAGACGCGTCAGGCCGGCCCGCGACAGGTAGAGCGCCACGCAGCGCGAGCGGGCCAGGCTCTTGTCGATCGCGAGCCGGTCGGCCGCCATCTGCGCAGCCACGGCCGCAAAGGTGGCCAGCGCCGGCTGCCAGGACGGTGGCAGATTCTTCGCGATGCGCTGCAGCGCGGCCTCGTCGCTGCCCTTCACGCCGACCAGCAGCAGGCCTTGGCTGAGCTGGCAGGGATGCGGCGGCGGCTCGCGGAACATGCCGCCGGACAGCACCACGGGCGGCAGCGCCTGGGTCAGCTTGAGCGCCAGATCGGCCGGACTGGCAAACAGGTTGCAGGTGTGGTTCTTGCCGCTCTGCAGCTCGTTGCGCAAGTCCTTCAGGCGCTGGAACGCCTCGGGATCGCCTTCGACCACGCCCTCCAGCTCGACGCCCGGGATGTCCTTCAGAGGCCGCAGGAAGATGAAGCACTTCTTGCCGGCCGCGACCGCCGCGCGGTATTCCAGCTCGGTGATGGACTTGCGGTCATGCCCGGAAGGGCACCAGCCGTAGCGCCCGGCAAACAGGCCGACATACAGGTCCGCCTGGCGCACATCGTCCAGGCACTTGTCCACCGTGGGCTCGGGCGAGGCTTCATAGCTGTCCGTCACCAGGTAGCCGGCCTTGCGCAGGGCGTCGAGCGCCGCCTCCCTGTAGGGCCGGAGATCGTCCAGGGTCGAAGAGAGGTAAACCCGGTTGGCCATGGCAACACCCGCACGCTTTTTGTACATCGGATTTTGCAGTGGCTGCAGGGCGTTGCCATCGATGGAAACCAAGGCACAAGGCACAGCACAGGCCAGCCCTGCGCGGCACCACAGAGGCGGCCTGCATCACAAAGATCAGTTTGACGCCTTGATTGATCTCAATATCATTAATTAATGATATGGTAACTTGATGGCACTCAATACCCTATCAAGATCACGAGGCAGACACATGGCACACAAGACCGATTGGACCAAGGCAGCGCTGACCGCCTGCACGGTGTGGCTCAGCTGGACCGGCGCCCACGCCGCCGAGCCCGAGAAGCTGCGCATCATCGGCGAGGACAAGAAATTTGTCGTGCAGACCGCCAAAGGTCCGATCGAGATCACCCGCGTCATGACGCCCTGCGCCAAGAACAAGGGCTGGCTGCAGCCGCTGGTGCCGGTGGCTGGCGTCACACCGGTCACCGAGATCGAAATGCTGAACGCGATGAACGACCAGGACGCCCTGCTGGTCGACATGCGCGAGTCGGAAGACCGCGTCAAGGGCACCATCCCCGGCTCGTATCACATCCCGTACACCGAAGTCTCGGGCCGCATGGATGAGCTCGGCTGCAAGAAGGTGGACAAGGCTGGCGCCAAGGGCTGGGACTGCAGCGGCGCCAAGAAGGTCTACGCCTTCTGCAACGGCCCGGTCTGCCCGCAGAGCCCGACGGCCATCCTGGCGATGACGCGCGATGGTTTCCCGGCCAGCAAGATCTACTACTACCGTGGCGGCATGCTCGACTGGGATGCGCTGGGCTTCCCGATCGTCAAGGGCGACTTTTAAGCGGCATGACCACCCGCTGGAACGGTCGCTTCGGCCAACCGTTCCAGCGCCGCCAGATCGGCCGTGCGGCAGCAGTCAATCACCTGCGCCGCGAACGCCGTGCAGCTGGCCTCCTTGGCTGCCAACCCCTGCGCCCAGACCTCCATGCGAGGCAGGCGGCCCAGATCGAGCAAGTTCCTGAAAATCAGCCACTCTTCGGCCGGGAGCACGGTTCGGGCTGCCGTATGGGCGCCGGGTTGCTGGCACGAGCTCGTCACCGGGTGCTGATCGATGGCGCCCACGCGCTGACACAAGAAGCACTTCAATTGCACATCGTCGAACGGCTTGCCGAGCGCCAGGTCGAAATGGATGTCGGCCGGAAAGCCTGCCGGCCTTTGCGGCGCCGAAGCCGAGATCAGGATCACTGGCAGGCCTGCCAGATCGGGCCGCTGACGGATGCGCTGCAGCAACTCCCAGCCACTCAGACCTGGCATGCACTGATCCGTCAACACCACATCGACCCGAGGCGCCGCCCTGCTGCACAGATCCAGCGCGGTTTCGCCATCACCGGCTTCCAGCGCCTCGTGGCCCCAAAGTTCGCAGAGGTCGCGCAACAACATCCGGTTCTCGGCGATATCGTCCACCACCAGCAGGGTGAGTGGTGCACTCGCCAAGCGCTGCTCCAGCGCAGGATAGAAGCTGCAGGTCTCGCACTCGCCGTCGGGCACGACAACACTCGGCCGCAAGTCAGCCGTCGGCAGATCAAGCGCGAAGAAAAACTGACTGCCACGCCCGGGTGTGCTGCGCACCTGAAGCTCACCGCCCATCGCCTCGACCCATTGCCGGGCAATCGCCAGCCCCAGACCCAGGCCCGGTTGCTCCAGCGCGGTCGCGCCTCGGCTGAAGGGCTCGAAGATGCGCACTTGGTCTTCCGGCGCGATGCCGACACCGGTGTCTTCGACCACAAACCGCAGCCGCGTCGAGCCGTCCAGCGTGGTTCGGCGCCGGCTGTCGTCGCGCTCGACCCGCAGCGTCACGCGGCCGTTGCGGGTGTACTTGAAGGCATTGCCGAGCAGGTTTTGCAAGACCTGCAGCAAGCGCTGCTCATCGGCCAGGACGGCGGCCGGCAAATCATCGGCCAAACTCACCTTGAACAGATTGCCGCCAGCCTCGGCCAGTACCCGACTGACATGCGCCAGATGCGCCACAAACTTCTTCAGATACACCGCATCGAGATGCAGTGTCTCGATCCGGCTGGCATTGACGTTGTATTCAAGCAGATCATTGATCAATTTCAGCAAATGGGTGCTGCTGCGCTCGACGATCGCCAGTTGCCGGTCAATGTCATCGCCAGAATTTTTGCGTAGCTGCCGGACATAACCCAGGATGGTGTGCAGCGGCGTGCGCAACTCGTGCGTGACGCTGGACAGGAACCTGGTTTTCGCCGCACTGGCTTCTTCAGCCTGCAGCGTCCGCGCCGCGAGTTGGGCGTTGACTTGCTCCAGTTGCATCTGGGCTTGTTTGGTGGCGGTAATATCCTCGTCTGAAATGAGAATGCCACCAATCTCGCCGGCCTCGTCATGCCAGGGCACCACCACCCAGCGCAACCACTGTTCGCTGCCGTTGGCGTGGCGCCAGTAATCGCCGTCACGGCGAATCGTTTCGCCTGCCAGACCCCGGCGATGGACAGTTTTCCATTCGTCGCCAATGTCAGGATGGACCTCGTAATGACTGCGGCCGACCAGGTTTTGAGATTCACAGCCATGCCCAACCAGCCAGCGCTGGCTATACGCCAGATAGCGCATCTGGCGGTCGAACATGGCGATCCTGATCGGCGCCTGCTGGATGAAATTGTGCAGCTGTTGCTGGCTGCGGCGGATCAGCGCTTCTGCCCGCTTGCGGTCGGTGATGTCACGCACCGCCGTGACGCGGACCTTGCGTCCTTCACCGTCGAGGGTCTGACCACGCGCCTCGACCTGAATCTGCCGCCCGTCCTGGCAAATCAGCGCATGTTCGATGTGACTGGCACAGCCACGCACGATGTTGTCCAGCACCGACGGCCGCTGCTCGACCGGTACGAAATCGATCACCGGCCGACCGATCATTTCAGCGCGACTCAAGCCAAGCATCTGCAGCAATTGGTCGTTGACATCGACCACCCGCCCCTGCTCGGTGACGACGATGCCCTCAAAAGTGGCCGCCGCGAGCAGGCGAAAGCGTTGCTCGCTCTCGCGCAGCCCTGTGGCTGTGGTCGCGGGCTTGATCTCGGCATTGGCAGCGGCGGTGCCGGAGCCGTCGTCGCCTGCGTTGTCAGCAGAGTTCATGTGAGCAAGCCGTGTCAAGCGGTTTCGCTGTTATCCAATAACCCGGTACTGGTTTGGCGATATTGCCGTGGCCCGATGCCGTAGCGCTTTTTGAACGCTCGCGAAAAATCACTGGCGTTGTTGTAGCCGGCACTGTCCGCGATGAACTTGATCTGAGCGTCGGTATTGGCCAGATTCCAGCGGGCCTTTTCCATCAGCATTTCAACTCGATACTCAACGACGGTCATGCCAAACTGCTGGCGAAACAGCTCGGTGAGTTTTTTCTCGTTGGTACCGACGCTGCGTGCCAACGCTTCCACACCAGACCATTCAGTTTGATCTTGCTGCAACTCGGCGATCGCATCAGCGACCAAGTCGCTGTCACGAGACGCCAGCGCAGCCATATCAGACGGCACACTCTCCAACCATTTGACCTCACGCTGAATCCGCAGGTGCACATACAGCCTGGCCAGCACCTCTTCGGCACGGAATGGTTTGGTAATGTAGTCCACACCACCCGCCGCAAAACCTTCCAGCTTGTGCACCACGGCCGAGTTGGCGGACAAAAAAATCACCGGCACGGCCGCCGTGCGCGGATCGGCCTTGAGCTGGCGGCAAACCGTATAACCATCCATGCCCGGCATGGCGACGTCGAGCAACACCGCATCCGGCTGACCGTTCAAGGCCTTGCGCACGCCATCTGCACCGCCAATGGCCACCATGACGTCGATCGACTGGTCCTTCAAGTAGCTCAGCAAGAGTGCGATCGACTCCATCCGGTCATCGACGATGAGTACGCGCGGACAGCTGTCCGTCATGGGGTTTTTCCTTGTTTTGGCCGATTCACCACTGCTCTGCAACGGCGCAAAGTGCATGGAAGCTTTCCCGGAAAGCATACATCGGCGATATGCACAAAGTCACACTAGAGCCATTGAGGGAAAGCAGACTAGAAAAGCAGCCTGAGGACTGATTGTCACATCGGCCCAGCCTGGCACAGATAGAGCGGAGGAGACAAACCGATGCCCCGTACAAATAAACAGGAGGACACCCATGAGACCGCTGCATGAAACATCAGTCCAGGAGCACACCGCCATGCACAACGTGCCTCCCAAGCAAGTACTCGGCAGCAGCGCCTCGACGTTCCTGACGATCGAGGATGCGGCGAGCATGCTCGGCCTGAGTCGCCCCCATGTGTTCAAGCTGATCGACGAACGGTGCTTCAGCCATGTCCTTTGGCAAGACAGCAAGGTGCCGCTGATTCCGCTCAGCGAGATCAGTCGCTTCAGGCAAGAAACGGTGATGTGAACGGCACCCGACCGTCACACCCGTTCCATCACGCTTTCAGATACTCCGCCTTCGCCCCCAGCCAGCGCACCACATGCGCCTGAGCGGCGGAGGGATGACGATCCAGCAACATCGGCGCCACCCGGCGCGCCTGCTGCAACAGCGGCGCATCGACGCTGAGATCGGCAAAACGCAGCAGCGCATCGCCCGACTGGCGCGCGCCCATGAATTCACCCGGACCTCGGATCTCCAGATCGCGCCGGGCGATCTCGAAGCCGTCGGTGGTTTCGGCCATCGCGCGCAGACGTGACTTGCCGGTGCTTGAGAGCGGCGTGGTGTAGATCAGCACGCAGACGCTCGCCACCTCGCCACGCCCGACCCGGCCGCGCAACTGGTGCAGCTGCGCCAGACCGAAGCGCTCGGCGTGCTCGATCACCATCACGCTGGCGTTCGGCACATCGACACCGACCTCGATCACGGTGGTGGCGACCAGCACGCTCAGCGCGCCGGCCGAGAACTGCGCCATCACGGCGGCCTTCTCGGCGGCCGGCATGCGGCCGTGCAGCAGGCCGACCAGGCTGCCGGGCAACGCGGCGCTCAACTGCTGGTGCGTCTCGGTGACGTTCTGCAAGTCGAGCGCCTCGGACTCCTCGATCAGCGGGCAGACCCAGTAGACCTGCCGGCCACGCGCCACCTCATCGCGGATGCGGCCAATCACGTCGGAACGCCGGTTGTCGGCGAACACGCGCGTGACGATCGGGCTGCGGCCGGGCGGCAGCTCGTCGATCGTGCTCACGTCCAGATCGGCGTAATAGGTCATCGCCAGCGTGCGCGGAATGGGCGTGGCGCTCATCATCAGCAGATGCGGCTCCAGCCCCGGCGCGGCCTCCTCGGTACCGTGCTGCAGCTTGCGGCGCAGCTCCAGCCGCTGCTGCACGCCGAAGCGATGCTGCTCGTCGATGATCGCCAGCCCGAGCCGCGCGAAGTGCACGTCGTCCTGGATCACCGCGTGCGTGCCGACCACCAGCATCGCTTCGCCCGACGCCACACGCGCCAGCGATTCGGTGCGCGCCTTGCCTTTGCGGCTGCCGCTCAGCCAGGCGATGTTGATGCCGAGCGGCGCCAGCCAGTGCACCAGCTTGCGGAAATGCTGCTCGGCCAGGATCTCGGTCGGCGCCATCAGCGCGCATTGCCAGCCGGCCGCCATCGCCACGGCGGCCGAGAGCGCCGCCACCACCGTCTTGCCGGAGCCCACATCGCCCTGCAGCAAGCGGTGCATCGGCTGCGGCCGGGCCAGATCGGCGCGGATCTCGGCCACCACGCGCTGCTGCGCGCCGGTGAGCTGGAACGGCAGCACCGCCAACAGATGCTCGTGCAGGCCTCCGGGCGCCGCACGCAGCACCGGCGCGCGCAGCTTGGCGCGTTCGCGCTGCGCCTGCAGCTGCGAGATCTGCTGCGCCAGCAACTCTTCGAACTTGAGGCGCTGCCAAGCCGGATGGCTGCGCTCTTCCAGCGCCGCCAGACTGGCGCTGGCCGGCGGGTGATGCAGGAAGTGCAGCGCGTCCTTGAGCAGCGGCAGACCGGCCGGCACGCTGCCCGCCGGCAGCAGCTCGTCGAGCCGCACGCGCTCCAGCGCCACCGCCACCACCTTGCGCAGATAAGCCTGCGGCAGCTGCGCGCTGGTCGGGTAGACAGGCGTGAGCCGGGTCGGCAGCGGCGCGCCTTCTTCGATCACGCGGAAGGTCGGATGCACCATCTCGCGGCCGAAGAAGCCGCCGCGCAGCTCGCCGCGCACCCGCACCCGCGCGCCCGGCGCCAGGCTTTTCTGGTGCGAGGGATAAAAATGCACGAAGCGCAGCACCAGCAGCCCGCTGCCGTCGTGCAACCGGACGATCAGCTGGCGGCGCGGCCGCAACTCGACCTCGGCTTCGCGCACCACGCCCTCGACCTGCACGGTGTCGCCCTCGCGGGCGCGGCCGATCGGCGTCAGAACGGTCTCGTCCTCGTAGCGCATCGGCAGGTGCAGCGCGAAGTCGATGTCGCGCGTCAGGCCGAGCTTTTCCATCGCGCGCTGCGGGGCGGATTTGCCGGCGCTCTTGGCGGCTGGCGGAATCGCCTCCACAACGTCAACGGCAGGCGGGCTCACCTTAGCGCTCATGGGCTTGGATCTGCCGGCGCAGCCAGGCGGCGAAATCGGCCTCGGCCAGCTCGCCAGCCGCCAGCGCCAGCATCGTCATGACGCAATCGGCATCGTCGGCGCCGAGCTGCTGGCCGTTCAGCCACAGGAACAGCTCGACCGCGACAAAGGCGGTGCGCTTGTTGCCATCGACAAACGGGTGGTTGCGCGCCAGGCCGTCGCCGTAGGCGGCGGCCAGATCGGCCACATCCGGCGGCGGGTTGCCGTCGCCAGCCAGCTGCTGCGGCCGCGCCAACGCTGACTCGAACAGGCCCAAGTCGCGCACACCGGCCGCGCCACCGTGCTCACTCAGCTGCTCCTCGTGCACCGCGCGCAGCACCTGCGCATCGATCCAGACCCAGTTCTGGTTGGACGCGGACATGCGCTGGCCCCTTACTTGGCCAGCTCGTGCAGCACGGCACGGCGCGCCTTCATGATCTCGCGCGCCTGCTTCATCTGCGCCTCGAACTGCGGATCGTGCGGCGTCAGGCGCAGGCCGTCGGGGCTGTCGGTCAGGAACACCGTATCGCCCTTTTCCAGCTTGAGCCGCGCCAGCACCTCCTTGGGCAGGATGACACCGACCGAGTTGCCGATCTGGGTAAGCTTCAAGGCATGCATGGACGCTCCGCGTTATAACGTTTGTTATATTCTGCGCCCCCCGGCCCGGGCCTGCAAGCCGGCCACGCCCTCACCTGCTGCCCTCCCGATGACCGCTGCTCCCGCCTCACCTGCCGCCGGCTACACCGTCGCCGACTTCGATTTCGAGCTGCCGCCCGAGCTGATCGCGCAAACCCCTGCGGCCGAGCGCAGCGCCTCGCGCCTGCTCGACGCAAGCAACATGGCCGAGGGCGCCGCGCCGGTGGACCGCATCTTCCGCGAGCTGCCAGGGCTGCTGCAGCCGGGCGACCTGCTGATCTTCAACGACACCAAGGTGATCCGCGCCCGGCTCTACGGCGCCAAGGCGACTGGCGGCTCGGTCGAGGCGCTGGTTGAGCGGGTGCTGCCGGCGCCGGCCGGCGCCGCGCACGAGGTCTGGGCGCACCTGCGCGCCAGCAAGTCGCCCAAGGCCGGCCAGCGCGTGAGCTTTCACAACGCGGCCGGCGAACGGTTCCAGGCCGAGGTGCTGGGCCGCTGCGGGCCGGAAAACGGCCTGTTCCATCTGCGCTTCGAGAGCGACGCGTTCGCGCTGCTGGCGCATTTCGGCCACGTGCCGCTGCCGCCCTACATCACGCACAGCGATTCGGCCGAGGACGAGCGGCGCTACCAGACCGTGTTTGCGCGCGCGCCCGGGGCGGTTGCAGCGCCGACCGCCGCGCTGCACTTCGACGAAGCACTGCTGGCCGCGCTGGCCGCACGCGGCGTCGAGCGTGCCAGCGTGACGCTGCACGTCGGCGCCGGCACCTTCCAGCCGGTGCGGGTCGAACAGCTCAGCGAGCACCGCATGCACCGAGAATGGTTCGAGGTGCCGGCCGCCACGGTCGAGGCGATCGAGCGCACCCGCCAGCGCGGCGGACGCATCGTCGCGGTCGGCACGACCACGCTGCGCGCGCTCGAATCAGCGGCGCGCCACGTGCCGGCTGGCGCGCCACTACCGGCCGGTACCAGCGAGACGGAAATCTTCATCACGCCGGGTTTCGACTTCCGCGTGGTGGACCGGCTCATCACCAACTTCCACCTGCCCAAGAGCACGCTGATGATGCTGGTGAGCGCCTTCGCCGGCTACACCTCGATCCGCGCGCTCTACCAGCGTGCGATCGAACAGCGCTACCGCTTCTTCAGCTATGGCGACGCGATGCTGCTGGACCGGCAGCGCTGAGCTGAAGACCGGCACCGCACAACAAATGCAGTGCCGGCACCACAATCGGCTGTACCAGGGCGCAGCAGGCATGTTGCAGTGCAAAACAAGCAGTGCTCCATTCCGACAAAAGGCGGGGCCGACTTGATGTTGCTCAAAATGAGTTGCCATGGTCGGCCCTACCTTGGCGACCAGCGAATCTCATTCGACACTGCTTCCAGCCCCTTCAATCCCAAGGAAAACCGCGATGAAAACTCTGACGCGCGCCGCCCTCGCCCTGTTTGCCACCAGCCTCGCTGCTTCGGCCTTCGCCGCTGGCGCGCAGGATGAGGCCATGCTCAAGCTCGCCAGCCAAAGCGGCTGCATGACCTGCCACCACATCGACACCGGCGCCAAGGGTCCGGACGGCCTGCCGCCCATCGGCCCGGCCTGGCGCGATGTGGCCGCCAAGTACAAGGGCGACAAGGCGGCTGCGGCCACCTTGACCCAGACCGTACTGAAGGGCTCGAACCCCTACGAGAGCCACTGGAAGGGCAAGGCCTCCGGTCTGGCCATGCCGCCCAACGCGGTCGCCATCAAGGAAGCCGACGCCCGCAAGCTGGTGGGCTGGATCCTGCAACTGACGCCTAATTAAGAGCGTCGCCAACGGTGTGTATTGATCTGCGCCGGCATTTGCCCGGCGCAGGTCAGCTTCACGCACCGAATGCATCGCACAATCCCGCCCGGGAGGGCCGGAGTTGCAGCGGCCCATGAAGTAACGGTGCCGTGTTGGAATTTCCGATCTTTTTTTGCTGCTGGCGTTGGCTGTGCCGCTGGACTTGGCTGTTCAGCCTGATGGCGTGTCAGTCTGCCGCATGGGCTGACACGTCATTGGTGTTGCACAGCGCCGCCTTCACCCTGAGCGGCAGTACCGACACCCAAACCATCCCGCTGCCGGACACCTGGGCGCAACGTGATTTGCCGGTACGAGGCAGCGGCGTCTATGTGCTGGAAGCCCGCCTCGACCAATTGCCCACCGAGCCGTGGGTGCTGCAATTCGACCGGATTGCGCCGCGCTACCGCATCGTTCTGAACGGTCACCTGCTTGGCAGTGACGCCAGCACCAGTGCCAAACCGCCACTGGTGACACCGCAGCCGATCAAGCTGCAGGTACTGCCCGAATTTCTGCGGCCCGGCCTCAACAAGATCGAAGTCGAGGTCGGTTACAGCATCGTCGCCGGGCTGTCGGTCGTGCGCCTGGGGCCGGCCACGGAACTGTTGCCACCGCATCGACAGCAGATGCTGCTGAGCCAGACCTTGCCGCTGGTGCTGAATGTGGCCGGCGCCGCGCTGGCGCTGTTCATGCTGCTGATCTGGTGGCGTCGTCCTTCGGAACAGATCCTGGGCGGCTTTGGCGCGTTCTGGGCCATCGCCTCGGTGCGCAACGTCAGCTACTACATCAACGAACTGCCCTTGCCGGTCCAGTTGGCGGACTGGCTCTACTTTGCCTCGCAGGTGCTGAACACCATGCTGCTGGGCCGCTTTGCGATGGCACTCTCGGGCATGTGGCTGCGCGGTTATTCGCTGGCGCTGCTGCTCACTGGCGCCGTGCTGCTGCCGCTCGGCGTCTGGGCCGCCTGGATCGATGAGCTCGGCCTGGCACGCACCCTCGCCTATCCGGTGCTGATGACGCTGCTGGTGCCCGCCCTGGTCATGATGCTGCGCTCCTCGCTCAAGCTCGGCGCTCACCTGCAACTGGCGCTGGCGGCCGGACTGGCCCTGGTGGTCAGCTCGGCACTGCACGACCATCTGTACATGCGCGGCGTGGTGCCGGTGACCAGCCTGTTCTGGCTGCCTTATGCGGTGCCACTGACCTTGAGCGTGTTTGCCTGGACCCTGATCGAACGGCTGGTGGACGCGCTGCGCCATGAGCAGCAACTCAACGTCGAGCTGGAAAACCGGGTCCAGCAACGCACGCAGGCACTGCAGCAAGCCAATGCCGCCAAGTCACGCTTTCTGGCCTCGGCGAGCCATGATTTGCGCCAACCCGTGGTCGCCATCGGACTGATGGTCGGATTGCTGCGCGAGCAGATCCGCACCCCGGCTCTGCGCGAGATGGTCGATCGGGTCGATGAAGCCGTGGCCTCGATGGAAACCCTGCTGGCGGGCCTGCTCGATCTGTCTCGACTCGAGTCCGGCACGGTGCAACCACGCCGCGAGCGGGTGATGCTGCAAACCTTGTTCGATGCCATTGATGCGCACGAATTCGAAGCCGCCCGCCACAAGGGGCTCGATCTGCGCTTTCGCCCGACCCGGCTGGCGGTGCGCTCGGATGCCTTGTTGCTGGAGCAGATTCTGCGCAATCTGGTCAGCAATGCGCTGCGCTACACCGACCGTGGCGGGGTGCTGGTGGTGGCCCGCCAGCGTGGCACACAAGTGCTGCTGCAGATCTGGGACACCGGTCGAGGCATTCCGGCCAGTCAGCAAGCTGCTGTGTTTGAAGAGTTCGTGCAGCTCGGCAACCGGGCTCGTGACAGCCGGCTCGGCCTGGGATTGGGCCTGGCGATCGTGCGGCGTGCCGCCAACCTGCTCGGCCACCCGATCCAGCTGCGCTCGGAGCCTGGACGTGGCTCGTGTTTCAGCCTTGAACTGCCCGGCACCGAGGCCATTCAATCTGCCCCGCTGCGCAGCCCGCAGCCTCAGCAGCCACTGTCGGGGCGCCGCATCGTGCTGGTTGAAGACGACAGTGGCGCCCGCGAAGCCTTGACAGCACGGCTCCAGCACTGGGGCGCCGAGGTGCTGGCTTGCGATGGTCTGCCCAGCCTGCGCGAAACCATGGCCACCCATCCTGCACCCCCCGATCTGCTGATCACCGACCAGCGTCTACCGGGCGGCAGCGGCTTGGCCGCGATTGCGCATCTGCGCCGCTTACACCCGAATACAGCCGCGTTGGTGGTCACCGGCAACACGGCAGCCGCCGAACTGGCCGTGCTGTCAGCCAGCGGCGTGCCGGTACTTCACAAGCCGTTCCGCTCTGAAGCACTGCTCGATGCGATCGATCAGTTGCTCCAGCCGCTCACTGAATCGCAGGTCTGACCGGCGCGAGGCATCGCACCCGCATAAGCACCCAGCGCTGGGGCGGATGGCATCAGCCCCAGACGCGGCGCCAACAGCATCGCCTCGGTGCGTGATGACACGCCGAGCTTGCGGAAGATCGTCAGCAGATGCGACTTGACGGTCGATTCAGCCAGCTCAAGCTCACGCCCGATCAGTTTGTTCGACTTGCCCTCGACCAGCAGACGCAATACGTCCAACTGCCGGTGCGACAGTTCCTGCGCCGCCATGCAAGTCATGGCGACATCCACTGCGGGGGCGGGTCGGACCGTCAAGCCAAACAGTTCGTCAGTCGCATCGGTGACGATGGGCGGCCCTTCAAAGATCGCGCGCAAATCCTCTTCGATCCGCCGACCACGCGCGGTCTTCGGGATGAAACCATGCGCACCAGCCGCCATCACGCTGTGCACGGTCTCGGGGCGGTCATCAGCCGACACCACCACCACCTTGACCTCATGGGTGAGCTGATAGAGCCGATGCAAGCTGGCCACGCCGTCGCTGTCTGGCAAGCCCAGATCAAGCAAAATCCAGGCGATCCCAGACACGCTGCCGAGGATGGTGGCCGCTTCGGCCAAGTCGGCCGCTTGATAGATCTTCACCTGCGGGAAACGCGACCGCATGAGTAGCGCGAGGCCCTCGCGGAACAAGGCATGGTCATCGATCAGCAAAACTCGCATGAAACCGATCCTAAGTCGGTTCAACAGCTCGGAAAGGCTGGCTCAGCACGCCAACACCCGCGACGAGGATTGCTGCGCACAAATGAACCAGCGCCAGCGGTGAGCGCAGATTCCAGGCGGTGAGCCGGTAGGTCTGGCGCACACCGTCGTACCAGGCACCGATCGACGGCCGCTCGGCCAGCGGTCGGTGCAAGCCCAGCACATCGGACTCGCGCACCGCGTGGCCGAACGACATGCGCACCGCTTGCATGCACAGGAAAGTGCCGGGTGAATAGCGCGCCCACTGTGGGTCGAAAGTGGCGTGGCGCTCGTAGACCAGATCGCGATGGCGCAACCGGATCAGGCCGGCGATGTCCTGCCCGCCACCGTAGAGCAGCCAGACCTCGGCTTGCCGGCGCTCGGCCAGCGCTGGCAGCAATTCGCGATAGAAAGCGCGACTGCGCCGGCTGCAACCGGCGGTGCCTTCGGCGCCATAGGTGCGGCTGCGCTGCTCCAGCGCCAGATAACGCTCGAAGGCCCAGGCAATGTCGAGCGGATGGCGCGCCACCTCGATGCGCAGATCCGGACAAGCCTCGCGCAACTGGCGCGACCGCCGGCTGTACGACTGCCGTGTGTTGCGCGAGCGGCTCGCCAGATAGTCTTTCCACTGACCCTCGATCGGCAGGAAGGCCGCTTCGGTATCGTGCTTCAGGCGGGTGCGCAGGCCCGTGCCCAAGCGATCAGCGTGCCGCACCGGCCAAGCGGTTTCGTCGAGCTCACGCAGGTCGAGCAGATCCCAGTCGCTGCGGCGCTGCTGCAGGGTCTCGAACACCACTTCCCAGATCAGATCGGCATCGATCGTCGCCAGCAATCCGGGCCGATCACCGCCCCACAGGCCCATGGTGCGCAGCACCCGCAGCGGCAGGCCCGAACGACGCTCGCGCATCAGCACCAGCGGCAGCAGGCCGACCAGCACATCCTCGCAGCGCACCGCCATCAGATAAGGCTGGTCGCCAGAGCCCCGGAAATGACGCCAGGCATGGTGGATATATTCGAAACTGCAGAACATGCTGGCCCGTGGCGCCAACGCCGCAGCGGTCTCCCAAGCGCTGCGCAAGGCGCGCATACCCGCCTCATCAGTCACCACATTGACCGACAAAGGCGGGGATTTCAGAATTCTGGGGTGGAGCATGGACAAAGGGCAGCCTGAAACCTCTGCGCGGGCTTCCGAAGTCGCGCTGCCTCACGATGTGGCGGCGCCGCTCACGCAGCGCAGACAGGATATCGGCCCGGACCGCGCGTATCGAGCCCCTGTCGACAACCAGAAATGGCAAACATGAAACATGCCACAACCGCCACCGCCACCCCCCTGACTCAGGGGTCACCGCATTGATAGCAATTTACTATCAATTAACAAATAACAGTCAATTGGATCAATGCCAAGATCCGGCCTAAGATTCAGGCATCGGTTCAACGTTTCGCTCGACCGAGTTTTCAACTGAAGGAGTCACACGCATGTCCAGTCTGATCAACACCCAAGTCCAACCGTTCAAGACCCAGGCCTTCCACAACGGCAAGTTCGTCGAAGTGAGCAACGAGAGCCTGAAGGGCCACTGGTCGGTCCTGATCTTCATGCCGGCGGCGTTCACCTTCAACTGCCCGACCGAGATCGAAGACGCCGCCGACAACTACGCCGCCTTCCAAGCCGCTGGCGCCGAGGTCTACATCGTCACGACCGACACCCACTTCTCGCACAAGGTCTGGCACGAAACCTCGCCGGCGGTCGGCAAGGCGCAGTTCCCGCTGGTGGGCGACCCGACCCACACGCTGACCAACATGTTCGGCGTGCACATCGCCGAAGAAGGCCTGGCACTGCGCGGCACCTTCGTCATCAATCCGGACGGCGTCATCAAGACCGCTGAAGTGCACTCGAACGAGATCGCCCGCGACGTGTCGGAAACCCTGCGCAAGCTGAAGGCCGCCCAGTTCACCGCCAGCCACCCCGGCCAAGTCTGCCCGGCCAAGTGGAAGGAAGGCGCTGCCACCCTGACCCCGTCGATCGACCTGGTCGGCAAGATCTGATTGGCCTTGCCCTGTGAAGGCCGGCCCCGCCGCCGGTCTTCAGATCACTGGTCGCGACTCGCCGCCAGTGCTCGACCCGGGCAAGGACGGCGGACCTGCTCCGATCCGACCCTTGCCCGGCACTTGATCCAGACCCATGCCGGACCCGAAGCTTTGCACGCCAATGCAAAGCTTCCGGCCTCGCTCGCCCGTGAGCGCCCTGCCGCCCCGTTCATCTGCCCACCACTTGAAAGCCGATCATGTTGGACGCCAACCTCAAGACCCAGTTGAAGAGCTACCTCGAACGCATGGTGCAGCCGATCGAGATCGTCACCTACGCCGACGCCAGCGACAACTCGCGCCAGATGCTGGAGCTGGTGGCTGACGTCGCCTCGGTGGCACCTACGGCCAAGCTGTCGGTGCGCGCCGGTGCCACCACGGGTGAACGCACGCCCTCGTTCCAGATCAGCCGCAGCGGCTTGGATACCGGCGTGCGCTTCGCCGGTCTGCCGATGGGCCACGAGTTCACCTCGCTGGTGCTGGCGCTGCTGCAGACCAGCGGCTACCCGCCCAAGGTCGAGGCGGATCTGATCGAGCAGATCAAGGCGCTCGATCCGGCCGAGGAGCTGGTCTTCGAGACCTACATGTCGCTGACCTGCCACAACTGCCCGGACGTGGTGCAGGCCTTCAACCTGATGGCGGCGCTCAATCCGCGCATCAGGCACACGGCGATCGAAGGCTCGATGTTCCAGGCCGAGATCGATGAACGCCAGATCATGGGTGTGCCCTGCGTGTACCTGAACGGCCAGATGTTCGCGTCCGGCCGCCTGGAACTTGGCGAGATCCTCGCCAAGATCGACACCGGCGCGGCCGACCGCGAAGCCAAAAAGATCGCCACCAAGGCGCCGTATGACGTGCTGATCGTCGGCGGCGGCCCGGCTGGCGCGGCCGCCGCGATCTACGCGGCACGCAAAGGCATCCGCACCGGCGTGGCGGCCGAGCGTTTCGGCGGCCAGGTGCTCGACACGCTGGGCATCGAGAACTTCATCTCGGTGCAGGAAACCCAGGGCCCCAAGCTGGCCGCCGCGCTGGAGCAGCACGTCAAGCAGTACGAGGTCGACGTGATGAACCTGCAGCGCGCCACCGCGCTCATTCCCGCTGCCAAGCCCGGTGACCTGATCGAGGTGAAGCTGGAAAACGGCGCCAGCCTGCGCAGCAAGACGGTGATTCTCTCGACCGGCGCGCGCTGGCGCCAGATGAACGTGCCCGGCGAGGCCGAGTACCGCAACAAGGGCGTGGCCTACTGCCCGCACTGCGACGGGCCGCTGTTCAAGGGCAAGCGCGTCGCGGTGATCGGCGGCGGCAACTCGGGCGTCGAAGCGGCGATCGACCTGGCCGGCATCGTCAGCCACGTCACGCTGATCGAGTTCGATAGCAAGCTGCGCGCCGACGCCGTGCTGCAGACCAAGCTGCACAGCCTGCCCAACGTGACGGTGATCGTCTCGGCGCTCAGCACCGAAGTGCACGGCGACGGCCAGAAAGTGAACGGCATCAGCTACAAGGACCGCACGACCGACCAGCTGCACAGCATCGACCTGGAAGGCATCTTCGTGCAGATCGGCCTGCTGCCGAACAGCGACTGGCTGAAAGGCACGCTGAGCTTGAGCCCGCGCGGCGAGATCGAGATCGACGCGCGCGGCCAGACCTCGGTGCCGGGCGTGTTCGCTGCCGGCGACGTGACCACCGTGCCATACAAGCAGATCATCATCGCGATGGGCGCGGGCTCGACCGCTGCGTTGAGCGCGTTCGATCACCTGATCCGCGCGACGGTGCCGGCTTGACGCCTGATGCTCGGCATGTGCTTGATCTCGGTTCGGGCCGGGCGAGATTGAGCGCCTCACACGCACATCGGTGAAGTTCCATTAACAATGGCACTTCACAATCAAGTGAAACCCTCACTTGATGCCATGAACCAACAAACCACATCCCATTACGACGCCGTCAGCCGGGCCTTCCATTGGCTCACCGCCATCGTGGTCGCCATCGCCTTCGTCCTCGGGCCGGGCGGCTTCGGCCGCCTGATGCACCAGGGTGTCGATCCGGCCACTCGCAGCGACATCGTCTGGCACGAGTCGCTAGGGATCCTGGTGCTGGCGCTGACCGTGCTGCGCCTCATCTGGGTCGCCCTGCGCCCGGCCTCGCCACAGTTCCAGATGGCCGGCTGGATGGAGCTGATGGCCAAGCTGATGCGTCTGGCACTGTGGACACTGATGCTGGCACTGCCCCTGACTGCGCTCCTGGCGCTCGGCAGCGAGGCCCATCCGCTGACGCTGTTGGGCGGATTGCGCGTCGATCAGATGCCCATGATTGCGCAATCTGGCATCGCCAAACTGGCCGACTGGGGCGACGTGCACGGCTTCCTGGGTGACGCCATCATGGCGCTCGCCGGCCTGCATGCCACGGCGGCCATCTACCATCACATGGTGCTCAAGGACGGCGTGCTGGCGGCCATGCTGCCGCAGAAACTGCGTCGCTGAGGCGATTTCACCCAGACGATCGGCTCCATCGATGATCGGGCACAGCGCAGAGAAAGAAGCCGGCAAAGACGCGCTGGTGCGCCGGCAGATCCAGACCGAATCGATGCGCCAGTGACATGGGGTCTCCGGGTCGGATCGGATCAGGCGCGGCCGACGGGCTCGACCCACTCGCCAGTCAGCGTGACGCTGGCGCGCTGGCGGATGTCCTGCGACGAAGCACCGACGCGCACGTCGAACTCGCCCGCCTCGGCGACCCAGGCGCTGCGGGCAGCGTCGAACCAGGCCAGCGCGCGCATGTCGAGCGTGAAGCTTGCCGTGCCGGTCTGGCCCGGCTGCAGCGTCAGCTTGGCGAAGCCTTTGAGCTCCTGCGGCGGGCGCGCGGCGCTGGCGGCGCGGTCGGCCACGTAGAGCTGCACCACCTCCTGGCCGGCGCGCTGGCCGGTGTTGGTGACGTCCACGTCCACCGTGAGCGTGCCGCCCGGCGCCAGTTCGGTCTGGCCCAGGCGCAGCGCGCTGTGCTCGAAGTGGGTGTAGCCCAGGCCGTGGCCGAACGGAAACATCACCTCGATGTGGCTCCGCTCATAGTGGCGGTAGCCGATGAACACACCTTCGTCGTAGACCACGCGGCCGCCCTGGCCGGGATAGCGCAGCGCATCGCCCTGACTGGTGATCACATCGGCGAGCTGCTTGGGCCAGCTCTGCGGCAGGCGCCCGCCCGGCTCGGCCGCGCCGAACAGCACGTCGGCGATGGCGTGGCCGCATTCCTGACCCGGGTACCAGGCTTGCAGCACGGCCGGCACACGCGCCAGCCACGGCAGCTCGACCGGCGCGCCGGTCTGCAGCACGACGATGGTGTTCGGATTGGCTGCCACCACGCGCTCGACCAGCGCGTTCTGTTGGTGCGGCAGGCGCATGTCGGGGCGGTCCAGGCCCTCGCAGTCCCACTCGGCGTTCAGGCCGATGAAGACCAGCGCCACATCGGCCTGACGCGCGGCGGCCTCGGCAGCGGCCAGCTCGGCCTCGGCGCGCGGCAGGTGCACGCCCAGGCGCAACGCCTTGAACGACACCGGCACGCCGGTCGGCGACGCGTATTCGACCGTGATCGTCACCGCCACGCCGGCCCGCAGCGGCTGGCTGACGATGCGCTCGCTGCAGCCGAAGGTGAAATAGGTGTCGCCACGCGACCAGCTCTGCCACGCTTCGACCACCTGCACGCCGTCGATCAGCACGCGCGCCAGGCCGGCGCTGGTGAGGGAGATCTGGTAGTCGCCATCGGCCGGCGGCACGAACACGAGCGTGGCACGCGCCGAGAAGTGCAGCGGGTCGATGCCGTCTTCCACCGCGCCGGCCCAGAGCTTTTCGCTGCTCGGGTAGACGGCCGTCAGCAGCGGCGTGCCGCTCAGGTCGGTGCTGGTGTAGAAATCCACCGACATCGGCTGCTGCAGCACCGGCACCCAGCGGTAGTTGTCGGCGCCGGGGGCGCTGAGCAGCGTCGTGCCGGCGCCTGCCGTCTGCGCCGCGATGCCTTCACGCGGCGTGATGCGGTGCAGCGCGTTCACGGTAGCGCTGCCGCCGCCCATGATCTGCGCGGTGTCGACGTTCGGGCCGATCAGCGCCAGCGTGCGTGGCGCCGTGCCTGCGGTGCCAGCCAGCGGCAGCAAGCCGCCATCGTTCTTCAGCAGCACGCAGCCGGCGGCGCCGAGACGGCGGATCAGCGCGCGGCGCTCCGGCAGGTCTTCGGCGCGCTCGTCCGGGATGCCGGGCGAGGCAAAGCCGCCGACGCGCTCGACCAGCTGCAGCACGCGGGCCGCGCCTGCGCGGACGTCCTCCAACGAAACCTGGCCGGCCTGCACCGCCTGCAGCAGCGCCGCGCCACGCTGGCGGGTGGTGCCGGGCATTTCCAGGTCCATGCCGGCGCTGGTGGAGAGTTCGGTCGTGTGCTCGGCAAACCAGTCCGACATCACCAGGCCGTCGAAGCCCCACTCGCCGCGCAGCAGGTCACGCACCAGCGGCGCGTTGTCGGCGGCAAACAGGCCGTTGATGCGGTTGTACGACGTCATCACCGCCTGCACGCCGGCTTCTTTGACGGCCTTCTCGAACGGCAGCAGGTACAGCTCACGCAGGGTGCGCTCATCGACCACCGAGTCGATCGACATGCGCTCGATCTCGCTGTCGTTGCAGACGAAGTGCTTGATGGTGGCGGCCACGCCGTTCTCCTGCAGCCCCCGGATGTAGCTGCAGGCCAGCTCGCCGGTCAGCAGCGGGTCTTCCGAGTAGCACTCGAAGTTGCGGCCGTTCAGGGTCGAGCGGTGCAGATTCACGGTCGGCGCCAGCAGCACGCCGGCGCCCTTGAAGCGCGCTTCCTCGGCCAGCGCGGCGCCGGTCTCGTGCAGCAGCGCGGTGTCCCAGGTCGCGCCAAGCGCGATCGCGGCCGGAAAGCAGGCCGTCTGCGGCCCGCCGTGGAAGGCGCCGCCGCGCGCGCCGTTCGGGCCGTCGCTGACCTTGATGGCCGGAATGCCCAGGCGCGGGATGGCGACGGTGGTCCAGAAGTCGGCGCCGGTGAGCAGGCTGATCTGCTCGTCCAGCGTCATGGCGTCAAGCAGAGCGGGGATATTCGGAGTGGCGGGGGTGGTCATGAGGTCTGTTCCTGATCAGGCAGAGGTCAGAAGGAAGCTCGGTCCAGCGGGGCATGGGGGCCAACGCCCACCGATTGGCGCCACACGATCTGCGGCGCGAAGTCACGCGTCACCGGCAGATCCAGGCCGTAGCAGAGGTTGAGGGCCTGCCGGCAGGCGCTGGCCGCCACCTCGGCGATGGGGATGCGCAGCGTCGTCAGCGGTGGTGAGGTGTAGGCGGCGAAGTCGGCGTCGTCATAGCCGATCACCGACACGTCATCGGGCACGCGCAGGCCGGACTGCACCAGCCGGGTGATGGCGGCCATCGCCATCAGGTCGCTGGCGGCGAACAGCGCCGTGAAGGCCGGCCGGCCGCCGCCAGGGCTCGCTGCCTGATCGAGCAGGCGGTTCATCGCCCTGTCGCCGCTGGACAGGTCGAAGTTGCCATCGGTGTCGTGCTCGGCCCGCACACGGATGCCGTGGCAGGCCAGCTCGTCGATGAAGCCGTGCATGCGGGCCAGGTTGTCGGGCGCGTCGCGCGGACCCCGAATCACCGCGATCTCACGGTGACCGCGCGCCAGCAGCGCCCGCGCCACCAAGCGGCCGCCCAGCTCGTGGTCGGCCGTGAAGCTGCGCTCGGCATAGCCGGGCACGCTGCGGTTGATGACGATGGTGTGGCCGTTGCGCTGCATCAGCGCGGCCAGATCGTCGTCGGTGATGCTGTGGCAAGCCACCAGCAGACCGTCGCAGTCGCGGCCGATCAGGAAGTCGATGCCGTCCAGCGCCTGCTGGCGTGCCGAGCCATCGCCGCAGCCGTTGGCCGCCACCATGTGGCGGCCGGCATCACGCAGCACCGCGCCGATGGTCGCGACAATCGCCGAATAGAAAAAGGTGTCGAAGATCGGCACGTAGACACCGATCGCACCCGAGCGCTGCAGCGTCAGCGCGCGGGCGATGCTGGACGGTCGGTAGCCAAGCTGCTGGGCGGCCGCGCGCACCCGGGCGGCGGTTTCGTCCGAGACCGAGCCCGTGCCGGACAGCGCGCGCGACGCGGTGGCCACCCCCACGCCAGCCAGCTTGGCAACATCCTTGATGGTGCTCATCGATGTGAGTTCCGGTCGGTTCAGCGGCGCTGCAGACGATCTTTTGCGCGCCGAGCGGCTCCAGCAACATGCAGGGCAGGCGGCGATCGGACACGTGGGCAGCCCCTTGAGATCCGATTTGGAACCGGTTCCAAATCGGATTGGATTGAAGCATCGCCGCGCGTCCGGCGGCTTCGGGACTTACCCTGAACTTACTCTGAATGACCGATCCGGCCGCTAGCGGCTCGACCGTGGCGCGAGCCTGAGACAATCAGCGCATGTCCCGACTCGTTCCACTCACCCTCTGCGGAGCCCCCTCATGCTGACCCGTCTGCAGATCAAGGGCTTCAAGAACCTGCGGGATGTCGATCTTCACTTCGGGCCGTTCACCTGCATCGCCGGGCGCAACGGCGTCGGCAAGTCGAACCTGTTCGACGCCATCACCTTCCTGAGCGATCTGGCCTCGATGCCGCTGCTGCAGGCGGCCCTGAAGGTACGTGGCACGGGTGACCGCATCGGTGGCATCGAGAATCTGTTTGCCCGCTCGGACGCGACTCCCAAGCAGATGACGCTGATCGCCGAGATGATCGTGCCGCGCACGGTCACCGACGACTACGACCGTGAGGCCACCGCCAGCGCGACTTTTCTGCAGTACACGCTGGTGCTGGGATTCGATCCCAAGCCCGACAGCAAGGCTGGCAAGGACTCGATCTACATCGAGAAGGAGGAGCTGGTGGCCAAACCTTCCAGCGAGGCGGGCACCCTGCTGCACTTTCAACCGGACAAGGCCTGGATCAAGCGCCATGTCTTCGGACCGGGCAACCGTCGGACCCCTTTCATCGAAACAGTGACTCTGGAAGGGAAAGACAAAGAGGAAGAACTCGCCATCAAGTTGTACGGAGATCTCTCCAAGGCCGGCAGGCCCTCGGAGGTGCCGGCCCGCAAGTCTCCGCAAACCGTGCTGTCGGGTGTCAATGCTTCCTCGCATCCAACCGCCCTGGCGGCCCGGCGTGAGCTGCAATCCTGGCGGCTGCTGCAACTGGAACCCAGTGCCTTGCGGGCACCGGACGAGTACCGGGGCAATGCGCGCCTGAGCGCGACCGGCGGCCACTTGCCCAACACCCTGCTGCGCATCGGCAGTCGGGTCGAAGTGGCCCAGCAGCTCTCGGAGCTGATCCCCGGCATCATCTCGGTCGATCTGGACAGCGACGACGTGCGCCAGCAGCGCACGCTCAACGTCACGATGAAGAACGGCGAGCGTTATGCCGCCAGCTCGCTGTCGGACGGCACGCTGCGCTTCCTGGCACTGGCGGTTCTGGCTTCTGATCCACTCGCCTCCGGCCTGGTCTGCCTCGAAGAGCCCGAAAACGGCATCCATCCGCAGCGCATCCCGGACATGCTGCGGCTGGTGTACAGCCTGGCCGAAGACATCGATCCGGATGACGACCTACCTCAGGCCTCGCCAACCCTGCGGCAAGTGATCATCAACACCCATTCGCCGCTGGTCGTGGCCGAGCTGCCGGACAGCGACCTGCTGATGGCAGAAACCCTGCGGGAACGCCGGGCCGAGTGGATTCACTTCAAGCCACTGGGCGACACCTGGCGCGCACGCGACTTGCCGAATACCGAGCTGATCAGCAAAGGTGAATTGCAGGGTTATCTGAGCGGCCCACCCCCCGCCTCGGCCATGGTGCCGGCCACTCCGAACAAAAGGCGCCGGGTTCAAGATCACCTCACACTGGATCTATTCAACCCACCAGCGAGCCGGAGCGACTGATGGCGACCTTGACCTGCACGCTGGTGGCCGACGGCAGTTCCGACCGGGTGCTGATCCCGTTGCTGGAAATGCTGCTCGACGAACACTGCCCGGGGCCGTATCGCTCACCTCACTTCGCAGACTTGCCCGCCGGAATGCCCTTGATGGATCGGGTCAGTCAGGCGATTGACCTGTATCCATGCGACCTGCTCTTCGTGCATCGCGACGCCGAGAAAGAACTCCCGGCGGCTCGGATTGAAGAGATCCAGCAGGCGCTCGCCAGCCTGGACTCGGCCCCTGCGTCGATATCGATCATTCCGGTTCGCATGACCGAATCGTGGCTGCTGGTGGACGAACCGGCGATTCGCAAGGCCGCAGGCAACCCGGCTGGCAAGGTGGCGCTCAACCTGCCTCGCCTTGATCGGATCGAGTCGCTGCCGGACCCCAAGGATGTCCTGTTCGAGGCTTTGCGCACCGCCAGCGAGTTGCCTCAGGGTCGGCTGCGCAAGTTCAACCCCGAAGCAAAGCGGCATCACGTCACCCATCAGATCGACAACCTCGACTACCTGCGCCGCTTGCCCTCTTTTCAGCACCTGGAACACCAGATCCAGATGCACTTCATGACCTGACCCATGCTGCAATTCGACCTCCTCGCCACTGAAGGCCACGCTCGCCGTGGTCGCCTGACGCTCAACCACGGCGTCATCCAAACCCCGATCTTCATGCCGGTCGGCACCTACGGCACCGTCAAGGGCGTGATGCCGCGCGACCTCGAAGCGATGGGCGCGCAGATCATCCTGGGCAACACCTTCCACCTCTGGATGCGCCCGGGCCTGGACGTGATGGCGCAGTTTGGCGGCCTGCACAAGTTCGAGAACTGGCACAAGCCGATCCTGACCGACTCGGGCGGCTTCCAGGTCTGGTCCTTGGGCGAGATGCGCAAGATCAGCGAGGAAGGCGTCAAGTTCGCCTCGCCGGTGAACGGCGACAAGCTGTTCCTGACGCCCGAGATCAGCGTGCAGATCCAGACGGTGCTCAACTCCGACATCGTCATGCAGTTCGACGAGTGCACGCCGTACTGGCAGGGTGTGAAAGGCAGCGGCCACATCACGACCGAGAAGGAAGCGCGCGTGTCGATGGAGCTCTCCTTGCGCTGGGCTGGCCGCTCCAAGGCCGAGTTCGAGCGGCTGCAGAACCCCAACGCGCTGTTCGGCATCGTGCAGGGCGGCATGTTCGAGAACCTGCGCGAGGAGTCCCTGAACGCGCTGGTCGATCTGGACCTGCCCGGCTACGCCATCGGCGGCGTCTCGGTCGGCGAGCCGAAGGACGAGATGCTGCGCATCATGAATCACACGCCGCACCTGCTGCCCAGCCACAAACCGCGCTACCTGATGGGCGTGGGCACGCCGGAAGATCTGGTCGATGGCGTGGCGGCGGGCGTGGACATGTTCGATTGCGTCATGCCGACCCGCAACGCCCGCAACGGCCACCTGTTCACGCGCTTCGGCGACCTGAAGATCCGCAACGCCCGCCACAAGACCGACGAGCGCCCGCTCGACGAAACCTGCGGCTGCCACACCTGCCAGAACTTCAGCCGCGCCTATCTGCACCACCTGGACCGCTGCGGCGAGATGCTCGGCCCGATGCTGACCAGCATCCACAACCTGCATTACTACCTGAACCTGATGCAGGAAGTGCGCAACGCGCTGGACGCCGGACAATTTGGCGCGTTCCAGCAGCAGTTCAAGGCGGATCGGGCGCGCGGCGTCTGAGCGACGCACCTGCCGGGCGATTACAACGTTACCGGCCGACCGCTGGCGCAGCTCTCGGCGGCAGCGTCAGCCAGGATCTGCGCCTTGACGCCATCGGCCACCGTGGTGCGGAACTTGCCCCCGCTCTGCAGGCATTCGAAGAAGTGCGCGATCTCCAGCTTGTAGGCCGCCGCATAGCGCTGCAGGAAGAAGGCCTCGGGCTTGTCGGCCGTGATGCCGCCGGCATTCCACTGCACCACCTGGCTCGGCGTGTGGTTGCCGCACTGCAGCATGCCGGTGGAGCCCAGCACCTCGAAGCGCTGGTCATAGCCGTAAGCGGCGCGGCGGGTGGTGTTGATCTGGCACAGCCGACCTTGCTTGGTGCGAATGGTCACCGCCGTGCTGTCGACATCACCCAGACCGGCGATGGCCGGGTCGGTCAGCACCGAGCCGGTGGCGCTGAGCCACTCGGCCTCGTCGCCGTCGGCGCACAGGATCCAGCGGAATACGTCCAAGTCGTGGATCAGCATGTCGCGGAAGATGCCGCCGGAGGCCTTGATGTACTCGGCCGGCGGAGCGCCGGGGTCGCGGCTGGTGACGATCAGCATCTCGGGGTTGCCGATCTCGCCCGCATCCATGCGGCGACGCGCCTCGTTGAAGGTCGGATCGAAGCGGCGCTGAAAGCCGATCATGCAGGCCACGCCGGCGGCGGCCACCGCTTCACCGCAGGCGATGGCACGGGACACCGACAGGTCGACCGGCTTCTCGCAGAAGATGTGCTTGCCGGCGGCGGCCGAGCGGGTGATGAGGTCCGAATGGGTCGAGGTGGGCGAGGTGATCGCGACCACATCGATGCTCGGGTCGGCCAGCACGGCCTCGATGGTCGAGACCTCGGCGCCGAGCTGCTGCGACAACTGCGCGGCGCTGTCGCCCACCGGGTCGCAGATGAACTTGAGCTTCACGCCCGGCAGGCTGGCCAGGTTGGCGGCGTGGATGCGGCCAATGCGGCCAGCGCCGAAGACGGCGACGTTTTTCATGGGGTCTCCTGGGGGTTGGACGGACGTGCAGTCGTGGCTGCCGGTCACTGTGAAAGCACTATAGCGAGGTCGGAATGTTTTGGAAATATTTTTCCATTACAATGGTCAATGAAATTCATATTCCTGAATCTTCGGCCCCACCGACGCTCGCCAGGCTACGACAAAGCATCGTTTCAGGAACCTGGGGCCGCTCACCCGCATTGACCATAAATGGTCAATGACAGGACTGCACGACCCGGGCAGCTTGCCTAGAGTCACGGCCATCGATCCCACCGAACATCAGGAGCCACTCCGTGACCCAGACCCTTCATTTCGCACTGAACCGCATGGCGGTGCCGCGCGCCTCGTTTGCCGACTTCGCCGCCATGACCCGCCGGCTGGGCGTCAGCGCCATCGAGATCCGCAATGACCTGCCCGGCATCGAAATCGGCGACGG
Source organism: Leptothrix sp. (in: b-proteobacteria) (assembly GCA_041083665.1). Lineage (GTDB taxonomy): Bacteria > Pseudomonadota > Gammaproteobacteria > Burkholderiales > Burkholderiaceae_C > Sphaerotilus. Next base: position 200,241 of record JBFPGZ010000024.1, on the reverse strand, counting down.
CGTGTCGGCCAGCGACATCGGCGCCATCGCCCGGGCCCATGGTCTGACGATCCGCTCGATCAACGCGCTGCAGCGCTTCGAGCAGTTCGACGCCGAACGCGAGGCCGAAGCCATCGCGATGGCCCGCTACGCCCGCGACTGCGGCGCTGAAGCGCTGGTGCTGTGCCCCACCAACCACCGTGGCGACCAGCGCAACGCCGACCAGCGCCATGCGGCGCTGGTGCACGCCCTCAAGGCCTTGCAGCCGATCCTCAAAGACCACGGCCTGGTGGGGTTGGTCGAACCACTCGGCTTCGAGGAGTGCGCGGTGCGCCGCAAATCCCAGGCCGTGCGCGCCTTCCAGGAGATTGGCGCCGACAGCACGTTGCGCCTCGTGCATGACACCTTCCACCATCACCTGGCCGGTGAAGAGCTGTTCTTCCCGCACTGGACCGGCCTGATCCACATCTCCGGCGTCGAAGACACCGGCCTGCAAGCCAGCCAGATGCGTGATGGCCACCGCGTGCTCGTCGGTGGTGCCGATCGGCTGGGCAACCTGCCGCAGTTGCGCACGCTGCTGGCGGCCGGTTATGCCGGCTTCGTTTCGTTCGAGCCGTTCGCCGAAGAAATCGCGGCGGCCACCGACATCGAAGCCCGCTTGGCCGCCAGCATGGCCTACCTGAGCCAAGGCGTGGCCGCCTGACGACAACAGCCGCCGAGCAGCGCCGCTTGCCTGCCGCGCCAGCTTGTGGCATCAACACGGGATGACCGACGAATCCTCCCGCCCGGTGGCCACGCGCCGCAAGCGCACCGCCCGCTTCATCGAGATCGCGGCCGCCGCTGGCGTCAGCACGGCCACGGTCAACCGCGTGCTCAACGAGCGCGGCAGCGTCTCGGCCGAGACGCGGGCCCGGGTGGTGGCCACCGCCAAGCAGCTGGGCGTGCCTCGGGTGCTGCCGGACCCGCGCCACGGCCTGACCCGCTTCGACGTGGTGCTGGCCGACAGCCCGACGCCCTACTTCCGCCGGCTGGAGCTGGCGCTGCAGCGCGCGGCACAGACGCTCGATCCGCGCATCCTCATCCACTATCACCGGGTCGATGCCGACGACGCGCCACGCATCATCTCCGCGCTGACCCGGCCGGGGCGGCGGCGCGACGGCCTGATCGTCGCCCTGCACGACAGTGCGGCGGTGCGCGATGCCCTGCGCAGCCAGCTCGCTGGTGGTGTGCCGGTGGTCACGCTGATGAGCGGCATCGGTGAGGTGCCCGGACTGCATTACGCCGGCATCGACAACCTGCAGGCCGGGCGCACCGCTGGCCATTTCATCGGGCGCCTGGCGCGCACCGCCGGCCGCGTGCTGCGGCTGACCAACTCGCTCGACTACCGCGCCCACGCCGAGCGCATGCAGGGCTGTGCCGAGGTGCTGGCCGAGCGACACCCGCAGATGCTGTGCAGCGATCCGGTGCCCTGTCTGGACGATCCCGACCGAGCCCAGCACGCCCTGCGCCGCGCGCTGGATGCCGACCGGCACGCTGGCGTGCCACTGGTCGGGCTGTACCTGAGCGGCGCCGGATCAACCGGGCCGGCCGCCGTGTTGCAGCGGCTCACTCCGCTGCAGCGCCCGGTGTGGATCGGCCACGAAATCAGCGACGAACACCGCACGCTGATGCAGCTCGGGCTGCTCGATCTGGTGATCGACCAGGATCCGGATGGCCAGATCGCCGCCAGCCTGCACCACCTGCTGCACGCCACCGGCTACGTCGACGCGCCGGCACCCGCCGAGCCCAACGAGTTCCGCTTGTTCTGCGCCGAGAACCTGGGGCGCGGTGCTTACCTGGAGGCCAGCGTGGTGGGCCGGTAGGACAGCTCCAGCCGGTAGGCCAGCGCCACAAACAGACTTTGCGCCAGGCCCATCGTGGCCGTGAGGGCACGGAAGCCGAAAGTGGCGTTCTCCTGGACGATCAGCGTGGCCGCCGCCTCGCGCGCCAGCGGACTCATGCGACTGTCGGTGATCGCGATCAGGTGGGCACCCCGCTGCACCGCCTGCTGCGCCACCTGCACGGTCTCTTCCGCGTACGGCGAGAACGAGATGGCGATCAGCACATCGCCCGCCCGCACCGAGCGCATCTGGCCATCGTGCATGCTGCCCAGCGCCGTCACCAGCCCGATGCGCTTGTCGGTGTGCTGCAGCGCGTAGTCCAGATAGACCGCCACCGGGAACGAGCGCCGGGAGCCGGCGATCCAGATGGCTTGCGTGTCGGCCAGCAGGTCCACCGCCTGCCCGAAGGCGCGCTCGTCGAGCGCGTTCTGCAACTCCTGCATGCCAGCGATGCTGCCGCGCAGGAACTCGTGCGCGATCTCTGGCGGCGCCAAGCTGGCCGAGCCAGACTCGATCACATCGCGCAGACGCAGGCTGTAGTTGCGGTTCGGCGCGATCTGCTGCGACAGGCCCTGCCGGAAGATGCGCTGCATTTCGGTGAAGCCCGAGAAGCCGAAGTGCTTGGCAAAGCGCACCACCGCTGACGGCTGCACGCCGCACTGCGCCGCCACGTCCTGGATGCCGTCCAGCCCCAGGTGATCGCGGTGTGTTTCCACATGGCGCGCGATGAACTTGAGCTGCTTGCTCAGGCCCTCGTATTGCTCGGAAACGCGCTGGAGAAACTCTTCGACCGAAACCGGTGTCTGCAGAGGCGTGGAACTCATCTTGGTGTCATCGTCGCGGCTGAAGTCCCATGGCATGGAAACAATGTTCTCATGCGGATGTTACCCGTGGCCGGGACAGCGAAGTGCCGGTTCCGGTGCCGGCCAGCACCATCCACTCCTCACGCAGCCAGCGCGCGCAAGCCAGGTTGTTGTCCCAGATCGAGTAGCGCGCGCCACCGCCGTAGTCCGGAAAGGGGATGAACTCGCAGCTGATCTGCTGCGGCGCTGCTTCGGGGTGCGCCTGCATCCAGCGCAGCAGGTCGCGCACGGCGTCTTTCCAGGGTTCCAGCCGCTCGGCTTGCCAGTCGGTGTGGAAGCTGCCGGGCGGCGGCTCGACCAGCGGGTACTGGATGGCGCGGCCGGGCAGACCGCACTGGCGGTTCATCGCCGCGTTGTGACTCACGCCGGGCGCCACGCTGCGGGTGTGCGCGTGCACCACCCAACCTTCGCGCAGCCAGTCGCGGTAGAGCGCGGCGGCGCCATCGGGTGCCAGCAGATCGCGCGCGCCGTCGGGCGCATCGGCCAGACCGCTCAGTGCCAGCTCGGCGGCGTGGCCGATCTTGTAGATCAGGTGCGAGTGGTCCAGCGTCAGGCGCAACTTGACGTTCTGGCGCGCCAGCAGCTCGGCGACGCGTTCGATGCGGCCAAACTGCTCGCTCCACATGTCGACGTGCACTTCCAGGCTCGGCAGGCAGTTGGCGCGGGTGCCGTGTTCCATCGCGTCGAGGAAGAAGCACGCCACCTCCTCGTCAGCCAGCGCGTGGCCATCGGCGTGGCGCGCGTAGAGCTGCATGTTGAACAGCCGCGCGCCGAGCCGCCCGCCAGTCGCCAGGCCCCAGCGCATGCGCGACTCGTCAATGCCGGCGCAGAAGATGCCGCCGAACACGCCGATCGGCACGCCGAAGCGCTCGACCAGCTCGAAGTACGGCCCGAAATCTTCGCGCGGGTCGATGTTCTTCTCGATGTAGTCGAACGCACCGCTCTGGCGCACCCAGGCGAAGCGGGTCGAGGCGCGCGGCGTCGGCAGGCCGTCGTGCACCAGCACACCGTCCAGGTTGATGCCGACCGGCAGCGGCCGGGCCGGCACCGCTTCGGCGGGCGCAGTCACTTGAAGATCACCGTCTTGTGGCCGTTCAGCAGCACGCGGTGCTCGCCGTGCCACTTGACGGCACGCGCCAGCACCTGGCTCTCGGTGTCGCGGCCGATCGCGGTCAGATCCTCGGGCGTCAGGCTGTGGTCCACCCGCGCCACGTCCTGCTCGATGATCGGGCCTTCGTCCAGATCGGCGGTGACGTAGTGCGCGGTGGCGCCGATCAGCTTGACGCCCCGGTCGTGCGCCTGGAAGTACGGCCGCGCGCCCTTGAAGCTGGGCAGGAAGCTGTGGTGGATGTTGATGGCGCGGCCAGCCAGCGCCCGGCACATCGGATCCGACAGGATCTGCATGTAGCGCGCCAGCACCACCAGCTCGGCGCCCTCGCTGCGGATGATCTCCAGCTGGCGTGCCTCGGCCTCCTGCTTGGTCGCCGCCGTCACCGCGACGTGGTGGAACGGAATGTTGTAGCTCGCCGCCAGCTGGTAGAACTCGCGGTGGTTCGAGATGATGGCCTTGACGTCGATCGGCAGCAGGCCGCTCCTGCAGCGGAACAGCAGGTCGTTGATGCAGTGGCCGTACTGGCTGACCATGATGACGGTGGGCATGCGCTGCGCCGCCAGGTGCAGCTCCAGGCTCATCTGCCAGCGCGCGGCCAGCTCGTCGAGCGCGGCGTCCAGTTCGGCCGACGAGCGGGCGCAGTCGAACTGCACGCGCATGAAGAACAGGCCGGTCTGCGGGTCGTTGAACTGCGCCGCCTCGGTGATGTTGGCGCCGTGTTCGAACAAAAGGCCCGACACGCCGTGCACGATGCCGGGCTTGTCGGGGCAGGACAGGGTCAGGATGTAGGACGTGGTCATGGTGAAAGATCAGGCTGACTGCCGAGAAACGGGATGAAATGGCGTGATGGTCGCAAGCCGGTGGACGATCACGCCAGAGACTTGAGCTTGATGGTCGGGTCTGCCAGCGCGGCGGCGTCGGGTTGGCGACCGCGCTCGACCAGCAGGCGTGCCAGCTTCAGTTCCTTGGCAACGACCGAGGTCGGGCCGAAGCCGCTGGCCCCGACCAGACGGCCTTGCGCATCGAGGTGGAAATCGATCCTGGCCTTGCTCCCGCCCGGACAGGGCTCGTCGCCCAGCAGGCGGGTCACGACGTGCACACCCAGGTCAGGCTCACCGCTGACCTGAAGCTGGTGGTCATACTGATCGGACCAGAACCATGGCAGCGCCGCAAAGGTCCGGGCCTGGCCGAGCATGTTGGCTGCGGCGATGCGGGCCTGGGTCTCGGCGTTGTGCCAAGTCTCCTGGCGGATGAGGGTGCCACTGAGCGGACCGGGAAATTCGGCGACATCCCCAGCGGCATAGACGTGTGCCGCGCTGGTGGCGAGATGCGCATCGACGATGATGCCGCGCCCCACCTTCAAGCCGGCCTGCACGGCCAGTTCGGTGGCCGGCGCAATGCCGATGCCGACCACCACAGTGTCCGCTTGCAAGGCCGTGCCGTCGCTCAGGCGCACCTCGAAGCGCCCGCCCTCGCCGCGCACGAACGCCAGCGGCAGTGTATCCAGGCGCACATCGACACCATGGTCACGGTGCAGCGCCAGCACGGCGGATCCGATCGCTGCGGGTACCGCCCGGCCCAGCAGGCGCGGAGCCCCTTCGATCACCGTGACCCGGCAGCCCCGCTGGCGCGCCGATGCCGCCACCTCCAACCCGATGAAGCCGCCCCCGATGATGGCGACATGCGCGTGCGGCAGCAGACGCGGCGCCAGCTGGGCCGCGTCGTCAAGCGTGCGCAAGCCCAGCACGCCCGGCAGATCAGCCCCCGGCACATCCAGCCGGCGCAAGTGTCCGCCGGTCGCCAGCAGCAAGGCCCGGTAGGCGATGCGCCGCCGGGTCTGCTGCGGCCCGCCGGTCAGCACGATCTCCTGGCGCACCGTGTCGATGGCATCGACCCAGGCGACGACATGGCTGATCTGGTCACTGTCGTACGCTGCGGCAGGCCGCAAGGCACAGGCAGCTGCATCCTGCTCACCGGTCAGCCGGCCCTTCGACAGCGGCGGGCGTTCGTAGGGCAGGTGTTGCTCTGCACCGATCAGCAGAATCGGACCGGGCCAGCCGAACTCGCGCAGCGCCTGTGCAGCCCGACCGCCAACATGTCCAGCGCCGACAATGACCATCGCTGGAGAAGATGTGTTCATGTGACCCCGGTGCATCAAGCAGCTTGCGGCGGATGCCCGTCGTGGGCGGCCATGTAGCTTTCTATTTCCGCTTCCAGCTCTGCCATCGCCTCGCCGCCGGCCATCAGGTCGGTGATCTGCTCGCGGGTCTTCTCGCCCTTGCGGAAATCGGCCGCCTTGGCGCCGCGGATCAGCACCGCGAAATGGTCGCCCACCGTCATCGCATGCGTGACGTTGTGGGTGATGAAGATCACCGCGATGCCCTTCTTGCGTGCCTGCAGGATGATACGCAGCACGTGCGCCGCTTCCTTGACGCCCAGCGCGGCGGTCGGCTCGTCGAGGATCAGCACGCTGGCGCCGAAGTGCACCGCGCGCGCGATCGCCAGCGCCTGACGCTCGCCGCCCGACAGCCCGCCGACCAGCCGGTTGCCATCGTCGATGCGCGTGATGCCGAGCTGGCGCATCTCGCGCACCGCGATCTCGTTGGCTCGTCTGCGGTCAAAGACTTCGAACGGGCCCCACTTCTTCGTCGGCTCGGCGCCGACGAAGAAGGAGCGGCCGATGCTCATCAGCGGAAAGGTGCCGCCGAACTGGTGCACGGTGGCAATGCCGTTGTCGCTGGCGTCGCGCGGGTTGTCGAATGACACCGGCTGGCCCTTCATGCGCATCTCGCCCGTGGTCGGCTTGTGCACACCCGAGAGGATGCGGATCAGGGTCGACTTGCCGGCGCCGTTGTCGCCAAGCAGGCACAGCACTTCGCCCGCATTGACCTCCAGCGAGATGTCGTGCAGCACGCCGACCGGGCCGAACGACTTGTTGATGCCCGTGAGTTGAAGCAGTGGCGTGGTCATTGGGCGGCCTTTCCTTTGGCGCGTGGCTTGGCGTGGCTCAGGGCCATGGTGCGGAAGGTGTTGTTCAACAGGACGGCCGCCAGCAGCAGCACGCCGATGATCAGGCTGGCCCAGTTGGCGTCGAAGCCGGTGTAATAGATGCCCTGGTTGACGATCGCGAAGGTCATCGTGCCCAGCACGATGCCCATCACCGAGCCGTAGCCACCAGTCAGGATCACGCCGCCGATCACCACCGCGATGATCGAGTTGAAGATGAACGACTGGCCGGCCGAGACCTGCGCGCTGTTGTAGAGGATGGCCTGGCACATGCCGACGAAGGCCGCGCACAGGCCGCTGCCCATGTAGAGCGCGATGTTGAGCTTGTCGGTCGGGATGCCGGCATTGCGCGCGCTGACCTTGTCACCGCCCAGCGCCAGGATCCAGTTGCCGTATTTGGTGTGGCTCAAGATGAAGCCCACGAACAGCATCGCAGCCACCCACCACAGCAGGATCACCTCGTACTTGCCGTCGATGAAGTCACCGAAGATCATCTTCGTGATCGGGTCGCTCTTCAAGGCCACGCTGGTGCTGCCGGCCACGATCACCGACAGGCCCAGCGTCAGCCCGGCCACCGCGAACAGCGTCGCCAGCGTGACCACGAAAGAGGGCAGGTCGGTGCGCACGATCAGATAGCCATTGAGCCAGCCGATTGCCAGGCCCAGGCCGAGTGCGGCGGCAATGCCCACCGGCATCGGCAGGCCGTAATGGCCCGAGACGATCGCCACCGTCATCGAGCTGGCCGGGATCACGCTGCCGACCGACAGGTCGAGGTGGCCGGCAATCATCAGCAGGCCGACCGGCAAGGCGATGATGCCCAACTCGGCCGCGATGTTGAGCCAGCTGGCCGCGCCGCTGGCTGACAGAAAGGTCTGGCCGCCGAAGATCGAGAAGAACACGAAGACCGACACTAGGCCGATAAAGGAGCCGGTTTCGGGTCGTCGCAGCAGGTTACCGAGGGATGGAGTGGGCATGCTGGCTTTCGCTGCTGTGGGGGCTGCCATCGGAGCAGCCCCGGGTGCCGGAGCGGATGTAAGGGTCGGATTCATGAGTGCAGGCAGGGCTCACGGCGGTGCGTCGTCTGAGGCTGTCGGCCGCCGTGGCGCCGAACGGCCGACACACGCCGGCCAGGCCCGGGATGGCCCCGGACCCGACCGACTCACTGGAAGGCTCAGCGTGCGCCGGCGGCGGCGCCCGCCAGCGTGGCGGCCACGTTCGAGGCATCGACGATGCCGGGACCGGTCAGGATCGGCGCCGACGCGACCTTCAGGCCGTACTGCACGTAGCTGTTGAGCATCGACACCGCCAGATAGCCTTGCAGATACGGTTGCTGGTCGATGCAGAACAGCTGGGTGCCGTCCTTGATGCGCTGCAGGTTGGTCGGGTCGATGTCGAAGGTGCCGAGCTTGACCTGCTTGACCAGGCCGGCCTGGCTGATGCCGGTGGCGGCGCTGCTGGCGTCGCCGGCACTGATCGTGATGACGCCGTCGATGCTCTTGTCCTTCTGCAGCGCGGCCTTGATCGCCTGCGCCACCGCAGTCGGGTTGCCGAAGGCAGACGAGGGCAGCGGCAACTGCGTGCCCTTGCCGCCGCCCTTGGCCATCCCGTCGGCGACACCCTTGCAGCGCGATTCCTGATTCGTCGAGCCCGGCTGCGTATTCACGCAGATCACGTTCTTCGAGCCGCTCTTCGAGAAGTACTCGCCGCCGCCCATGCCGGCCACGTACTCTTCGCTGCCCACGTAGTTCTGAGCGCCAAGCCGCTTGGCGGCCTCCATGCCACCGGCGTTGTAGATGATCAGCGGCACGCCAGCGGCGACCACTTCCTTGAACGCGGCGTCCATCGCCTCGGGCACCCAGTCGGGGCCGACGATGGCGTCGGGCTTCTGGCTCAGCGCAGTGCGGATCAGCTTGGCAGCATCGGGGCCGAGGTTGTCGTAGGTCTGCGGACCGAGCCAGGTCACGCTGCCGCCTGCGGCCTTGACGACCAGGGCTGCGTCGTCGGCGCCCTTCTTGACGCGCGACCAGAACGGATCGTCGGCCTTGCCGCCGATCACGAAGATCTTGGCGCCTGCGGCCATGGCGCTGGAGCCGGCGGCGATCGCAGCGGTGATGGCCAGGATCTTGAAGGTGTTCTTGATGGATTTCATGGTTGTCTCCTCTTGGGGTTGCCTGTTCATCGACAGGCGGGCTGATGGTGAATACAAGGCGGTTGGGGTCATTGCCTGGGCGATTGGGCGTTCTCCTTTCGTCCATTGATCCTCTCGAGCTTCTTCTCGTAGCGAGCCTGCATCTGCCGGTCACCGTCCTTGCTGCCGTCGTGCCAGGTGCCGAACCACTGGTCGAGCGGCACCAGGCCATCACCGCCGAAGTTCACCTCGAAGTACTTGTGATGCAGGTAGTGCGTGTAGGCGTGGCTCTCCATCGCCTGGTCCTGGGTGAGTTCGAGCTTCTCGAAGCCGAGGTGGCCGTTGATAGCGCCGAAGCCGGCCATGTGCAGCTGGTACAGCGCGACGATCGGATTCGACGGAATCACCAGGTGCCACAAGGCGACGGCGTGATAGAGAAATGCCTCGACCGGATGCATGCTCAGCGACGACCACGGGCTCGGATTGACCGAGTTGTGGTGGATCGAGTGGATCCACTTGTAGAGCCATGCCGTGTGGATGGCGCGGTGGATCACGTAGAAGTGCAGCTCGTGGATGGCGGGCGCCACGAGCACCAGCATGGAGAGGTAGAGCGGATGCTCGGCCCAGCTCAGCCAGGGCACCAGGCCATTCGCAAAGCACCACAGGAAGATCACCTGCACCAGCGTCCACAGCGGGATCGAGATCAGGAAGCTGCGCAGGAAGTTGTCCAGGTTCTGGTTCTTGAACCAGAACACGTCGGAAGGCTGCTCTGCAGGGAACTTGTGGTGGTACTTGAACCGGCCGCCCTGCGCCTTGCGCACGTACAGGCGCCATTCGAAGAAGCCGTACCAAGCCAGGTTGGCCGCCCAGTTGACAACCAGCAGCCAGGCCGGCCAGCCCCAGCTCAGCACCTTCATGGTGTCCAGATCCGGCACCACGAAATACCACCACAGCAGCGCCGTGGTCATGTGGAAGAAGCTCCAGGGCCACACAAACCCCGGCAGCCACTTCAGGATCTTGAGGAACTGGGGGGGCCAGGCCCAGAACGGCGCAATTTCCTTGCGGCCGTTCGGTGCCCAGTCACCGCGCTTGTTCCGGACTCCGTAGAGCGAGTCGTCCATGGTCAGTCCTTCTATTGCATCCAGCAGGGGTTCAGTGAATGTTGCATGAGCATTGCAACCGAGTGCATAAACTCTATGTGGATGTCAGAAAGATTGTTCTGAGTGATTACCCCAGTCGAATCAAATTTTCATCCATCACACCCCAGATGTTCATCAGTCAAGGGCTACAGGCCAGGCAGGCCCTTGTGGTTGCGTGCGAAATTTATTTCCAAATTGCTTGCACCCGGATGCACAAATTTCTACACTGCCGTGCAACTCAAGCCGATCTGAAGGACTCCTGCCGTGAACTCACCCTTTGTGCTGGCCGCCTGCGCCGAGATGCTCTGGCCCGATCAACCGGTGGCCTGGCGCCTGAAGCGCCTGACCGAGCTGGGCTTCGAGGTCGGCATCTGGAACTGGCCGAACCACGACCTCGACATGCTCGAAAAGTCGGGCGCGCGCTTCTCGTCGATGACCGGCTACCTGCGCGGCCGCCTAGCCGACGACGCCGGCGCCGACGAGCTGCTCGCCACCGCCGCCGAAGCCATCGCGGTCGGCAAGCGCCTGAACGTGGCACGCCTGAACCTGCACGGCACCGGCCTGGGCGATCGCGGCCTGCCGGTCATGCCGTGCGAGGCCGTCACCGGCGCGATGTGGCTGAAGGCGCGCGACACGCTGAACCGCATCGCTGACCTGGCCGAGGCGAACGACGTGACCTTCATGATCGAGAACCTGAATCTGCCGGTCGATCACCCGGGCGTGCCCTTCGCGCTGGCCCGCGACACGCTGGCGCTGGTGTCGAGCATCAACCGCCCGGGCCTCAAGCTCAACCTTGACCTCTATCACGCGCAGATCGGCGAGGGCAACCTGATCGAGCTGTGCCGCAGCTGCCTGCCCTGGATCGGCGAGGTGCAGGTGGCCGACGTACCCGGGCGCATGGAGCCCGGCACCGGCGAAGTCAACTACGCCGGCGTGGCCCGTGCGCTCAAGAACATGGGTTTCAGCGGCACCGTCTGCATGGAAGCCTTTGCCTCGGGTGACCCCGAGGCGGCACTCGAAGCCTTCCGCACCACCTTCACGGTCTGACCCCCAGGAGTCCGAGCATGCCCCAGCGATCCAGACGACCAACCGTTGCCGACATGCGCGCCCTCAAGGGTGTGCGCCAGATTTCCATGCTCTATGTCACCACGCCCGAAGAGGCCGCTGCGGCCGATGCGGCCGGCGTGGACATGTTGTCCATCGAGGGGCGCTTCTTCACCGCCGAGATGCGCGCTGCGGCCGGTCGCTGCTTCGTGCAGGTGGGTCTGCCCTACGGTCCGTTCGGCAATCTCATCACCGCCGAGGACTACCTGCGCGATGCCTTCAAGTTCATGGCCCTCGGCGGTGACTGCTTCTATTGCGCTGCGTCACTCGACATCCAGAAGCGCCTGTGCGACGAGGCCGTGCCGGTGGTCGCCCACGTCGGCCTGATCCCGTCGCAATGCACCTGGACCGGTGGCTTCAAGGCTGTCGGCAAGACTGCCCCCGGCGCACTGGCGGTGTGGCAACACGTCCAGCGGCTCGAAGCCATCGGCGTCTTCGCCGCCGAGCTGGAGGTCGTGCCGGATCGCGTCGCGGCCGAGATATCGCGCCGCACCAGTGTGCTGATGCTGGGCATGGGTGCCGGCCCGGGCGCTGATGCGCAGTACCTGTTCACCGAGGATGTGCTCGGCCACACCCGTGGCCACAAGCCGCGCCACGCCAAGACCTACCGCAATTTCGCGGTCGAGTTCGAGCGCCTGCAGGCCGAGCGCGTCGCGGCCTTCAAGGAGTTCGTGGCCGACGTGAACACCGGTGTCTATCCGGCACCGGAACACGTCGTGCCGATCACGGATGGCGAGTTCGAGCAGTTCCTCGCTCACATGCCGAACTGAACCCTTTCTCATTCAATTCACCCAACACTGGAGAACATCTCATGATCAAAGTTGGATTGCTTGGTGCAGGCCGCATCGGCAACGTGCACGCCAAGAGCATCGCTGCCAACGCAGACAGCCAGCTCGTCGCCGTGTCAGACGTCAACCAGGCCGCTGCTGAAAAGCTCGCTGCCAGCTGCGGCGCACAAGCCCGCAGCTCACTGGACATCATCAATGACCCGGCCATCAATGCGGTGCTGATCGCCACCTCCACCGACACGCACTCCGAGCTGATCGAAGCCGCTGCCGCCGCCGGCAAGGCCGTGCTGTGCGAAAAGCCGGTCGATCTGAGCCTGGAGCGCGCGCTGGCCTGCCAAGCTGCGGTGGCGAAGTCGGGCAAGCCGGTCATGATCGGCTTCAATCGCCGCTTCGACCCCAACTTCGCGGCGCTGAAGACGGCCTTCGATGCCGGCGAGATCGGCAAGGGCGAGCTGCTGTCGGTGACATCGTTCGACCCGTCGCCGCCGCCGGTGAGTTACATCAACGTGTCGGGCGGGCTGTTCCGCGACATGGCGATCCACGACTTCGACATGGCCTGCTGGATCTTCGGCGGCGTGCCGGAGAGCGTCACCGCAATCGGCTCCAGCATCGTCGATCCGGCCATCGGCGCAGCGGGCGACGTCGATACCGCAGTCATCACGCTGCACTACGCCGACGGCCGCATTGCTGTCATCAAGAACAGCCGCCGCGCCGTCTACGGCTACGACCAGCGCCTGGAGCTGCTCGGCGCCACCGGCCTGCTGCAGGCCGGCAACGTGCTGGAGAACACCGTCCACAAGATCACCACCGCAGGCGCGGTCAGCGCCAAGCCGGAGTACTTCTTCCTGGAGCGCTACATGAAGGCCTACGCGGCCGAGTGGTGCGCCTTCATCGACGCGGTCAAGGCTGGCACAGGCTACCCGGTGACGCTGCAGGACGGCGTCAACGCGCTGGCGGTGGCCGAAGCGGCAACGCTGTCGTGCAAGACCGGCAAGACGGTGCGCCTGCAGGACGGTCGCCCGGTCGTGGCCGACTGATCCGGAGCAGCCGGATGTATGCGCCTGTACGCAGCGGCGCCATGTCAGGCCAGGCGGCGGTGCGACGACCGCAGCATCAGCGTGCCAGGCGCCAGCACCGCACCGACATCGGCCACATCGGCATCCAGCAGGCGCCGGACCGCCTCGATCAGCAGGTGGTCCAGCGGCTGGCGGAACGTGGTCAGCTCGTAGGGTGGCGCCGATGCCATCTCGATGTCGTCGAAGCCGACAATCGCGATGCGGTGCCGGTTGCCGGTCGTGGTCAGCGCATCAAGCGCGCCGATGGCAAGGATGTCGTTCTCGCAGAACAGCGCTTCGACACGCTGATCACGCGGCGTGGCCGCCAGATACTGCAACAGCGCTTGCATGCCATGCTCACGGCGATAGTGGGGGGTTTCCAGCACGCAAGCCAGCGGCACGCCACACGCTTGCAGGCGGTCGCGGTAACCATCGAGCCGGCGCAGTTCGGTTCGCTCCGAGGCGGGGCCCGCCATGTAGCCGATGCGGCGATGGCCCTGGTCCATGAAAAGATCGGCAATCTCCGCGCCGGCAGCGTAGCCGTCGGTCGTGACGCAGGGGATGTTGGACAGCGAACTGTTGCGGCCGACCACCACCAGCGGGATGTGCCTGATCTTCTGCGCCAGTTCGATCAGGTTCTGGCTCAGTGTGGTCCCCATGAACATGATGCCATCCACCTGAAACTGGTCGGCCAGGCGCAGCGCCTCCTCAGGGCGGTATTCCGAGCTGAGGTTCAGCAGCAGCGAACTGAAGCCCCGGGCCTGGAGCTGCCGGGTGGCCTCGTTGATCAGATACAGCTGGTTAGGGTTGCCGAGTTCGTCGACCACCAACGCCACCAACCGCGTGCTGCGAGTGGACAGGCTGCGCGCCAGCAGATTCGGCGAGTAACCCATTTCGGCAGCAACTTGGAGCACCCGTTCACGCACGTCAGGAGCCACCGACGCTCCCGCAGTGAAGGCCCGCGAGACGGTCCACTTGGATACCCCCAGGCGCTGTGCGACATCACTGGCGGTGATCTTCTTGGTCGTCGATTTTTCTCGGGCCATCGTCTTCGTTCGTCAGGTGCAATGGGCTGCGACTGTAGCCGCTGACCAGGAGCCTTCTTCATTCATGACGCACCCCCAACACTCCCCCTTGCGCACCGCAGGCACCACTGCACGGTCGGCAGATAGCGAGCCTCGCCTGCTGCACGCACTGCAGCGTGATCTGCCGACCCTGAGCCCCAAGCTGAAGTGCGTGGCGCAATTCTGTATCCAGCATGCAGCAACCCTGCATCACTACCGGGTGCAGGACGTGGCCGAAGCCTGCGGAACGATACCGGCGTCAGTCGTCCGAGTTGCCCAGAAGTTCGGCCTGAAAGGCTTCCAGGAACTCAAGATTGCCTTGCTCGACCGGATCGGCAGCGAGAGCATCACACTCCCGGACCCGCAGGAACAATTGCCGGAACCGGAATGTATCGCCGCCCGGCAGGATATCGATGACTCGCTACTGGGCTTGTCAAGCCTGAAGGGGCTGGTGTCACAGCCGGAGTTCCTGCACGCGGTGCACTCCCTGCGGTCGGCCATGCATATCCGCTTCGAATGGAACAGCGAAGCGGACCGGATGATCGCCACGCACCTGCAGACGTGCATGCGAGCGGCCGGCTCCCATCAGATAGAAAGCACGCTCCTGGACACGGCTGGTGATGCCGCCCAGAAAGGCGAGTGGCTGGTGCAGGCGGCAGTCTGGAACGAAGCGCCAGCGGGCCCTCGTACCGTGAGGATGACCGGCTTCGGCCCCCGCGTGATCAGACTGGCACAGGGTCGCATGAACCGTTTTGCAACGTGTACCCGCAAAGGCGTGGTGATCCGGGTCGGCACCGACACACGACGCATGCTCAATGCCCTGGCTCTTTGCGAGGCGCTCGCCAGCGCGGTGAAATCCAGCCCCTGCGCCCACGCCTGAATACCCACCCGACCAAGGAACTGACATGCCCCAATGGATCCCGACCGTGGATTTCGACGCCATCGACGATGAAGATGTCGTGCGTTTCGATCACGCTGGCAAAACCTTTGCCATCTACCGCGTCGCCGACCAAGCCTACGCCAGCGCCGGTCTGTGCACACACGAAAAAGTGCACCTGTGCGACGGCCTGGTCATGGACCACGTGATCGAGTGCCCGAAGCACAATGGCCGCTTCGACATCCGTGACGGCCGCCCGCTCGGTGCGCCGGTCTGTGTCGCCCTCCAGACTTACCCCGCCAAGGTGCAAGATGGCAAGGTGCTGATCGAGATCTGAGTGTCTTTCATCACGAGCAAGGCCACCATGAAATCCGTCCTGTGTTTTGGTGACTCCAACACCTTCGGCACCGCCCCCATGCTCAGACTGGGCGAGGAACAACGCTGGCCGTTCGAGCAGCGCTGGACAGGTGTGCTGCAAGCTGCGATCGGGCCGGGCTGGCGCGTCATCGAGGAAGGCCTGCCGGGCCGCACGATCGGCCGGGACGATCCGGTGGAGGGTGCGGATCGCAATGCCCTGCGTTATCTGCCAGCCTGCCTGAACTCGCATCGGCCGCTGGATGCGATCGTCTTCATGCTCGGCACGAACGACTTCAAGGCACGCTTCCACCTCGATGCCCAAGCCATCGCGCACGGCGCGCACGGCCTGATCGACGCCGTGGCTGTCAACCAGCGACCCGAGGCGCCAGCACCGCGCATCCTCGTCATCAGCCCGGCGCCTGTGCTGGAGCAGGGCTGCCTGGCCGGATTCTTCACCGGCGCCGAAGCCAAGTCACCCCAGCTGGCCGAGGCCATGGCCGAGGTCTGCCGCAGCCGTGGAGTCGATTGCCTTGACGCCAGCCAGCACGTTCAGGTCAGCCCAGTGGACGGTGTGCATCTGGATGCCGACAGCCACCGCACGCTGGCCCGACAGGTGGTCAGCTGGCTGCTGGGGCGCTGAGGCAGAGCTGCGCTTGCGAGACAACGTCCCGGGCGGGTGCTGCCGCGCTCAAACCGCCAGCCCGGCCCACTCCTGGCGCAACCAGCGCGCGCAAGCCAGGTTGTTGTCCCAGATCGAGTAGCGCGCGCCACCGCCGTAGTCCGGAAAGGGGATGAACTCGCAGCTGATCTGCTGCGGCGCTGCTTCGGGGTGCGCCTGCATCCAGCGCAGCAGGTCGCGCACGGCGTCTTTCCAGGGTTCCAGCCGCTCGGCTTGCCAGTCGGTGTGGAAGCTGCCGGGCGGCGGCTCGACCAGCGGGTACTGGATGGCGCGGCCGGGCAGACCGCACTGGCGGTTCATCGCCGCGTTGTGACTCACGCCGGGCGCCACGCTGCGGGTGTGCGCGTGCACCACCCAACCTTCGCGCAGCCAGTCGCGGTAGAGCGCGGCGGCGCCATCGGGTGCCAGCAGATCGCGCGCGCCGTCGGGCGCATCGGCCAGACCGCTCAGTGCCAGCTCGGCGGCGTGGCCGATCTTGTAGATCAGGTGCGAGTGGTCCAGCGTCAGGCGCAACTTGACGTTCTGGCGCGCCAGCAGCTCGGCGACGCGTTCGATGCGGCCAAACTGCTCGCTCCACATGTCGACGTGCACTTCCAGGCTCGGCAGGCAGTTGGCGCGGGTGCCGTGTTCCATCGCGTCGAGGAAGAAGCACGCCACCTCCTCGTCAGCCAGCGCGTGGCCATCGGCGTGGCGCGCGTAGAGCTGCATGTTGAACAGCCGCGCGCCGAGCCGCCCGCCAGTCGCCAGGCCCCAGCGCATGCGCGACTCGTCAATGCCGGCGCAGAAGATGCCGCCGAACACGCCGATCGGCACGCCGAAGCGCTCGACCAGCTCGAAGTACGGCCCGAAATCTTCGCGCGGGTCGATGTTCTTCTCGATGTAGTCGAACGCACCGCTCTGGCGCACCCAGGCGAAGCGGGTCGAGGCGCGCGGCGTCGGCAGGCCGTCGTGCACCAGCACACCGTCCAGGTTGATGCCGACCGGCAGCGGCCGGGCCGGCACCGCTTCGGCGGGCGCAGTCACTTGAAGATCACCGTCTTGTGGCCGTTCAGCAGCACGCGGTGCTCGCCGTGCCACTTGACGGCACGCGCCAGCACCTGGCTCTCGGTGTCGCGGCCGATCGCGGTCAGATCCTCGGGCGTCAGGCTGTGGTCCACCCGCGCCACGTCCTGCTCGATGATCGGGCCTTCGTCCAGATCGGCGGTGACGTAGTGCGCGGTGGCGCCGATCAGCTTGACGCCCCGGTCGTGCGCCTGGAAGTACGGCCGCGCGCCCTTGAAGCTGGGCAGGAAGCTGTGGTGGATGTTGATGGCGCGGCCAGCCAGCGCCCGGCACATCGGATCCGACAGGATCTGCATGTAGCGCGCCAGCACCACCAGCTCGGCGCCCTCGCTGCGGATGATCTCCAGCTGGCGTGCCTCGGCCTCCTGCTTGGTCGCCGCCGTCACCGCGACGTGGTGGAACGGAATGTTGTAGCTCGCCGCCAGCTGGTAGAACTCGCGGTGGTTCGAGATGATGGCCTTGACGTCGATCGGCAGCAGGCCGCTCCTGCAGCGGAACAGCAGGTCGTTGATGCAGTGGCCGTACTGGCTGACCATGATGACGGTGGGCATGCGCTGCGCCGCCAGGTGCAGCTCCAGGCTCATCTGCCAGCGCGCGGCCAGCTCGTCGAGCGCGGCGTCCAGTTCGGCCGACGAGCGGGCGCAGTCGAACTGCACGCGCATGAAGAACAGGCCGGTCTGCGGGTCGTTGAACTGCGCCGCCTCGGTGATGTTGGCGCCGTGTTCGAACAAAAGGCCCGACACGCCGTGCACGATGCCGGGCTTGTCGGGGCAGGACAGGGTCAGGATGTAGGACGTGGTCATGGTCGGCGAGATCGTGCTCAGGCTTGGTCGAGGAACTGCTGGAACTGCGCCAGCACTTCGGGCGCAACGCCGACGTTGTGCTTCGCTTCCGGGTAGGCGCCACTGCCGACATCACCGCTGAACTCGCGGAAGGCGGCGACGCGCTCGGCCTGCAGGCGCTCGTATTCGGCAGCGAAGTTGCGATAGACCTTGGCGTGGCGCGGGATGTGGCCGGTGTTGTAGCCGAGCACGTCGCTGGCGAACAGGTACTGGGCGTCGCCGCCCGAGCCGGCGCCCATCGAGATCATCAGCAGGCTGGTGCGCTTGGAGATCTCGGCGGCGATCTCGGCCGGCACCACCTCGATTTCGGCGGCGAAGGCACCGGCCGCTTCGAGCGCCTTGACTTGGGCGTAGACCAGCTGCGCCGTCTCCAGCGTCTTGCCAACCGCCTTGAAGCCACCGGTCCAGGTGCACTGCGACGGAATCAGCCCCGAGTGACCGCAGACCGGAATGCCCTCGTCGCGCAGCCGCCGCACGATGCCCATGCTGGCAGCGCAGTAGACCGCGTCACCGCCAGCACGCATGGCCTGGAAGGCGGCGCGCAGGTATTCCTCGGCAGTGACGAAGTCGCCGTACTCCAGGCCCGGAATCGCGAACAGCGTCGGCGCCGCCTCGCGGAAGGCCGGCGTCAGCAGCGCCGGCGGCACCGAGACGATGTCCACGCCAGCCGCCTGCGCGGCGGCAGCTTCGTCGAGCGTGGTGACACGCAGCATGCTGAGCTGGCGCTGGCCCTTCAAGGCGCGCAGATCGGCGATGGTCGGGCGTTGCGGTTTTTTCATGCTTGTCTCCGGAAACAGGGTTGTTTGGTTGTTCAGGCCAGCGACTTGAGCCTGACGCTCAGATCGGCCAGAGCCTCGGGCGCAGGCTGGCGGCGCCGCTCGACCAGCAGCCGCGCCAGGCGGAATTCCTTCGCCAGCGCGCTGGTCGGCCCGTAGCCGCTCGCGCCGACCAGCCAGCCGGCGGCGTCGAGATGAAAGTCGATCTGCGCGCCCTGCCCCGGCTCGCTGCCGAGCAACCGGCTCACGCTCGTGACGCCGAGCGCCGGCTCGCCCGCGACCTGCAACTGGTGGTCGTACTGATCGGACCAGAACCAGGGCGTCTGTGCGTACGTCTCATGCCCGCCGAGCATGTTGGCCGCCGCGATGCGCGC
Organism: Leptothrix sp. (in: b-proteobacteria); assembly: GCA_041083665.1. Classification (GTDB taxonomy): domain Bacteria; phylum Pseudomonadota; class Gammaproteobacteria; order Burkholderiales; family Burkholderiaceae_C; genus Sphaerotilus. The sequence goes on along the minus strand of JBFPGZ010000024.1, from coordinate 181,157 downwards.
CTGGGTCTCGGCGTTGAACCAGGTTTCCTGGCGCGTCAGCGCACCACTCAGTGCGCTCGGGAACTCGGCCACGTCACCGGCGGCGAACACGCCCGGCGCGCTGGTCGCCAGCTCGGCGTTCACCGTGATGCCGCGCCCTGTTCCGCGCCCGACCACCAGCCCGGCCCGTTCGGCCAGCTCGGTGGCTGGCGCGATGCCGATGCCGACCACCACGACGTCGGCACTCAGGGTGCTGCCGTCGCTCAGGCGCACCTCGGTAACGGTGGCGTTGGTGGTGCCGGTGGCGGTGCTGATCTCTGCCGAACCGGTGTCGGCAGCGCGGCGGAACTCGACCGGCATCACGCCGAGGCGCAGATCGACGCCGTGACTGCGGTGCAGCTCGGCGACCCGCTCGCCGATCGCCGCCGGCACCGCACGGCCGAGCAGGCGCGGCGCGCCTTCCAGCAGCGTCACGGCGCAACCACGCTGGCGCGCCGAGGCCGCCACTTCCAGGCCGATGAAACCGCCGCCGACGATCAGCACCCGTGCGCCCGGCTGGAGGCGCGACACCAGCGCGGCAGCGTCGTCGAGCGTGCGCAGCCCGAGCAGGCCGCAGCGATCCGCGCCCGGCACGTCGAGCCGGCGCAGGTGCCCGCCAGTGGCGAGCAGCAGCGCCTCATAGGCGATGCGCCGGCCCTCGACCAGCACGACTTCGCGCCGGGCGGTGTCGATCAGCTCGACCCAGCCGACCACGTGGCTGATCTGCTCGGTATCGTAGGCGCTGGCCGGGCGCAACGCGCACGACGCGGGCGTCTGCGCGCCGGTCAACAGGCCCTTGGAGAGCGGCGGGCGCTCGTAGGGCAGCTGCGGCTCGGCGCCGATCAGCACGATAGGGCCGGTCCAGCCCAGTTCGCGCAGCGCCTGCGCGGCCCGACCGCCGACATGGCCGGCGCCGACGATGACCATGGCTCGGTTCTGGTGCATGGCAGGCTCGCCTTCAGGTGGGGGTGGAGAGCTGGATGTAGATCCGGCCGCCCTCGACCTTGGCCGGGTAGGTCTTGAGGTTGACGCAGACCGGCGCGCCCAGCGCGCGGCCGTCGCGGATGTCGAAGCGGCCGTTGTGCTTGGGGCACTCGATGACGTGCGCCATCACCAGGCCGTCGCAGAGGTGGATCTGCTCGTGGGTGCACAGGCCGGCGCTGGCGTAGACCTTGTCCTCAAAACGGTAGATGGCGTAGGTCTGACCGGCGTGGTCGAAGCGCATCACGTCCTCGTCGTCGATGGCGTCAAAGGCGGCAACAGCAATCCATTCGCTCATGCGAATCTCCAGAAAAGGCGGCTGAAAAAATAGGCGGTGGCGATGAGCAGCGTCAGGTGGCGACGCGCTCGGGGATCGGCCGCACGACGTGCCAGCTCGGGTCGCTGGCCTGGCGCAGCAGCGCGGGCAGGATCTCGGCATAGGCGGCGGCCGTGCCGTCGTAGGCCGGCGGGCAGTCGGCCTGGATGGTCTCGTGCAGCTTGGGCAGCGCGTGGTACGGCACCATCGGGTACATGTGGTGTTCGACGTGGTAGTTCATGTTCCAGTACAGGAAACGAAACACCGGATTCATGTGCACCGTGCGGCAGTTCTTGCGATGGTCGGTGACGTTCTCGGGCAGGCCGGCGTGCTGGGTCAGGCCGAAGAAGTTGTAGAGCCAGGCGCCGGCAAAGGACGGCAGGCCGATCAGGCACAGCGGCAGCCAGCTCTGGAACCCGATCGCGCAGCCGATCACCACCGTGTAGACCGCCACCCAGATGCGCGCCTCACGGATGACGCGCGGCCACTCCATCTCGGGGATGAAGCTCTGGTCGGCTGGGTCGATGCGGCCGGCGGCGTTGCACAGCACGCCCCACAGCTCCTTCGGGCCGCTCTTCAGCGCGAACAGGTTCAGCGCCATGCTGACGAGGTCGGTCGGCACCGGCGCAGCGATCTCGGGGTCGCGGCCGGTCACCAGCGTGTCGGTGTGATGGCGGGCGTGGCTCCAGCGCCAGCGGGTCGGGCGGCGCAGCACCATGAAGCTGGCAGCCTGGTAGAGCGCGTCGTTCATCCAGCGCGTCTTGAAGGCGGTGCCGTGGCTGGCCTCGTGCCAGCGCGAATCGGCCGGGCCGCAGTAGAGCGTGGCGTAGACGAAGAAGGCCAGCCCACACCAGCCGGTGCCCCACGTCAGCACCACCGCGATGCCCGCCGCGATGACGAGACCGAACCACAGCGCCGTGTCGCGGATGGCGTGCGCATCGTCGCGCTGCATCAGCGCCTTCATGGTGGTGCGCGGCACCGGGCACTTGTACCACTCGGCGTTCACCAGGCCGGCGGCCTGGGCACGCTCGCTGGCGCCGCCGAGCAGGCGGTAGTCGTCGCGGCTCGGCTTGGGCTGCTGGCCGCTCAGGGTCTGGCTGTTCATGTCTCCACGCACCTCGGTTGTTGTTCGAGCAGATGCTAGGGACTCCTGCCTTGCGCCACAATCAATTCACATCATTTCGCATCAGAAACCATCAGCCGTGGCGCAGTGCATCATTGCATTTCCATCAGACTGACCCAAGGAAATCCCTCTGACTACAGCTTGAGCGGCTGACGCACGAGGCCCTGCGGCCAGATCGAACCCATCGTCCAGACTTGGCAACCGACCGCAGCCGGGCCTTCGCTGTAGACCTCGCCCAGTTCGCTGGCCGGATCGCTGGGGTAGACGCGGGTGGTCAGGCAGACCCGATCGTTGGCGAACACCTCCAGCACGCTGGCGTCGAGCAGCACTCGCAGCGCCAGGTCCTCGCCGGGCCGCAACGCCAGATGGGCATGAACGTCTTGACGCCGCACGCCGTGCTCCAGCGAGCTGCGGCCACGCTCGATGCTCAGGCGCCGCGCCTCTGGCCAATAGACCACACGGGTGATTTCGCTGCCGGCCGGGTTAGCCAGCAGCGTGATGCCGACCTTGTGACGATCTGGCGCAGCAAAGCGTGCTTCGATGTCAAGGTGGCGGCCGGCAAAGCGCCAGCGTTGAGTGCTGGGCCCGACCTCGTCCGGCACGGCTTGCAGCACCAAGGGCGCCTGGCGCAGCAGCGCCACCTCAGCCACCGGAGCTTGCGTCAGGAGACCCTGGGCATCCAGACCGAGTTGGCGCGGCACCGTCATCGCGCCGGCCCAGCCATCGGCGTCGATCAGGGGCTGCTCGCGCTGCTCGTTGCCCCAGGCCCACTGCAAAGTGCGGCCGTCGGGCACGCGCGTCGTCAGGTGCGCGAAGGCGCCGGCATCGACGTCAAGCACTCCGTCGGCCTCGGGCACAAAGACCTCGTTCTCGAATCGGCCGACGAACCAGTGCGCGCCGAGGTTCGGCCAGATCGACACCGTCAGCACCCACTGGTTGCCGACCGGGAAGAAGTTCGGGCATTCCCACATCACGCCCAGTGCGAGATCAGGTGCGGTGTACAGCGGGCCGCAGTAGTCCCAGGCGACGCCGTCGTCGCTGCGGTACAGCAGGCACTGGCCGCGTTCGTGGTGCAGCGACGCCCCGATCACCATGTACCAGTGGCCGTCATGCTGGATGACGTAGGGGTCACGGAAGTCCTGCGCATCGATGCCCTCGGGCGGCTCGACGATCGTGCGCTCGGGGTGCTTGGTCCAATCCTGCAAGTCGTCGCTGGTGGCCACGCACTGCACCTGTCGCTCGGCGGTGTAGCCGGTGTAGTAGAGCGTCGGCTGGCCGCCAACGACCGCGAAGCTGCCCGAAAAGCAACCGCCGGCGTCATGCCCGGGCGACGGCGCCAGCGCCAGCGGCTCGTCGCGCCAGGTGACCAGATCGGCGCTGCTGGCATGGCCCCAGTGGATGTCGCCCCACTGGCTGGCGTTCGGGTTGTACTGGTAGTAGAGGTGGTAACGACCTTCGTGAAAACACACGCCGTTCGGATCGTTGATCCAGTTCTGTGGTGCGGTGAAATGGTAGCGCGGGCGGTGGTCGGGCTGGGTCATGGCAATCAGGCAGCAAGTGCAAGGTGTGGACGCGGCCGGCGCGGACGAGTCCGGCGCGGCAAGCGCCATGATCCACCGGAACGGATACCACCTTGGGCCACAATCAATTCACGTCAAGAACCATCTGTCACGGTGCAGCGCACCATTGCATTTCCATCATGAGTACGCGCCGACCCGCCAACCGCCGCCCGACCCTCACCGCCGTCGCCGAAGCCGCCGGGGTCAGCACGGCGACGGTCGATCGCATCCTGAACAGCCGCCTGCCGGTACGCGAGGCGACCACGCTGCGCGTCATCGAAGCAGCCGAGCGCATCGGCTACCACGGCGCCCGCCTGATGCGCGCCCGGCTGCTGGAGCGCGGCGAGCGCCAGGTGCGCACGCTGGGTTTCTGCCTGCTGCGACGCCACGAGGCCTTCTATCAGGCGCTGGGCCGCGAGCTGTCAGCCGCCACCGCGCGCCATGCCTCACCCGGCATCGGCGTGATCGAGTACCTGGAGGCCGCCGAGCCGGCCGCGTTGGCGCAGCACCTGCTCGATCTGAGCAGCGAGCTGGACGCCATGGCGGTGGTCGCGGTCGATCACCCGCACATCACGGCGGCGATCGAGACGCTGCACGGCCAGGGCAAGCCGGTGTTCGCGCTGCTGTCGGACCTGAGCGCACCGCTGCGCGCCGGCTTCGTCGGCGTCGATCCGCGCAAGAGCGGCCGCACCGCCGCCTGGGCGGTCAGCCGGCTGGCCAAGGCGCCGGGGCCGGTGGCGGTGTTCGTCGGCAGCCACCGCTACCTTGGCCATGAAGCTTGCGAGATGAGCTTTCGCGCCTACCTGCGCGAGCACGCGCCGCAGTTCCGGGTGCTGGACACCCAGGTCAATCTGGAGGATGCGCAGCTCGCCCACGAAGCCACGCTGGACCTGCTGCGCCGCCACCCGGATCTGGCCGGCATCTACGACGCGGGCGGTGGCGGCGCGAGCGGCATGATTCGCGCGCTGCGCGCCGAGCGGCCGCCCGGCCACCCAAGCGGCCACGTCGTCACCGTCTGCAACGAGCTGACCACCGAGCACCGCACCGGCCTGATCGACGGCTACATCGACTTGGTGCTGGTCACGCCGGCTGCCCGCATCGCCCAGACCGTCGTCGATGCGATGCACGCCGCGCTCGACCGCCCCGACGCCCTGCCGCAGGCGACGCAGATGACGCTGCCGGTGGAGGTCTGCACGGTGGAGAACGTGTAGGCCACGCTGTGCCGGTCATCCCGGACTGCATAGCCCGGCCACCAACTGCTGCACCGCCTACCGCACCACCACACCGGCTGGCGCACTCTGCCCTCTTTGGGGAGAAATCGGGGTGGCGGGCATGATGTTTTTAACAAGCAAGCCTGGCCAACGACTATGCCGACTGTCGGAGCATGAGACCTGGGACCGTGCGATGCACTTGCACCCCGATCTTGGGGTCTTCGATTCGTGCCAGCAGCAACACACCAGCAGTCTCGCCCAGCTCGCTGGGGCGGATATCCACCGTGCTGAGCGGCGGGTTGGAATGCGCTGCATCGAGGACGTTGTCGAAGCCCATCAACGCAAAGTCGTTGCCGGCGTGCAGGCCGCGTTCGCCCAGCGCGGACAGGGCACCGAAGGCGACCAGGTCGTTGTAGCAGACAGCAGCCTTGATGGGGGTCGGTTGGTCGAGCAGGGCCAGCATCGACTCGTGGCCGCCGGCGCGGGTCGGATTGGCGGTGAACACCAGGTCGGGCTCGAAGGCGATGCCTGCCTCGGCCAGCGCTGTCTGGTAGCCCTGCAGACGCTGCTCCAGCACCGGCCCGCTGCGCCCGCCGAGAAAGCCGATGCGACGGTGGCCGACCTTGATGAGGTGCTTCACGGCCTGCTGCACGCCTAGCGCGTTGTCGGAGCCGGCAAAGTCGTACGCGCCGTCGCCCAGCGTGCGGATCATCACCACCAGCGGGATGCCCCAGGACTGGACCGTCGAGGTCAGTGATGCCGGCGTGTCGAGAACCGGGCACAAGGCGATGCCGGCCACGTTCTGCTCGCGCATCGTCTGCAGCACCCTGGCCTGGCGCTCCAGATCCTCGCTGGTGTGCGCCATCAGCACGGTGTAGCCAGCATCGACCAGCTTGCGCTCCAGACCGACCAGCACCTCGGCAAAGAATGGATTCATCAGGTCGTTGATGACCACGCCGATCGCGTTCGAGGTCTTGCGCCGCAGGTCGGCAGCGCGCTGGTTGTAGACGTAGCCGAGCTTGTGCGCGGCCTCCCGGACGCGATCGGCCTTTTCCTGGCGGATGAGGTCACTGCCTTGCAGCACTAGCGAGACGGTCGATTTCGAGACACCCGCCTCGGCAGCGATGTCATGGATGGTGATGGGCCGTGCGGCGGTCTTGATGGGTGAACTCATGGTCTTCTAGGGGGTTTCCCTAAATTTTAGTTGGAGCACTTGATCATTAATTGGAACGATCCAATAATTACATGGAACGTTCCAAACAGTCTGCGTCAGGAGCATGAAGTGAGTCAACAGAAGTTGTTCGGTTGGGGCTTGATCGGAGCCAGCACGATTGCAGCCGAGCACATGATCGGTGCAATTCGGGCCACAGCCGGCCATGAGGTCGTGGCGGTAGTCAGCAGCAGTGCCGAGCGCGGAGCGGCTTTTGCTGCCCAGCACGGCATCGCGGCGTCCTACACCCAGGTGGCCGAGCTGCTCGCCAACCCGGCCGTGGACGGCGTCTACATCAGCACCACCAACGAGCTGCACCACGACCAGGTGCTCGCCGCCGCCGCCGCCGGCAAGCACGTGCTGTGTGAAAAGCCCCTGGCGCTGAACCTGGCCGACGCGCAGGCGATGGTCCAAGCCTGCCGCGTCGCCGGCGTCGTCATGGCGACCAATCACCACCTGCGCAACGCCGCGACGCATCGCAAGATTCGCGAACTGGTGCAGGGCGGCGCGATCGGCCAGCCGCTGTTTGCGCGGGTCTTCCATGCCGTGCACCTGCCGCCGCACCTGCAGGGCTGGCGCATCGACAAGCCGCAGGCCGGTGGCGGCGTGATCCTCGACATCACCGTGCACGACACCGACACGCTGCGCTTCATCCTCGGTGCCGAGCCAGTCGAAGCTGTCGGCATGACGCCCGCGGCGTCGATGGCGAGCAGTGGTCTGGAAGACGGCGTGATGGCGGTGCTGCGCTTCGACAACGGCGTGCTGGCGCAGTTGCACGACGCCTTCACGGTCAAGTACGCCGGCACCGGCATCGAGGTTCACGGTACGGCGGGCTCGGTCATCGGCCGCGACGTCATGACCCAGCGCCCGGTCGGCGAGCTGCTGCTGCGCAATGCCGACGGCGAGCAGCGCATCGAGGTCGAACACGAAAGCCTCTACGCCCGGGGCCTGGCAGCCTTTGCTGCCGCAGTCCGGGGCGAAGGCTCCCCTGCAGCGACCGCCGAAGACGGCGTGCGCTCCCTGGCGACCGCACTCGCCGTGCTTGAAGCCTGCCGCAGCGGATCGCGCGTGCAGGTCGCCCACACTGCAGACTGAGGAATTCCCATGGACAAGGTCATCACGGCCGCTGAAGCGGCGGCCCTGATCCGCGACGGCGACGTCGTCAGCATCAGTTCGTCCAGCGGTCTCGGCTGCCCGGACAAGGTGCTCGCCGCGATCGGCGACCGCTTCGAGCGCGAAGGCGCGCCGCGCAACCTGACGACGCTGAACCCGATCGCCGCCGGCGACATGTACGGCATCAAGGGCATCGACCACCTCGCCAAGCCGGGGCTGCTCTCGCGCATCCTGGCCGGCTCGTACCCGAGCGGTCCGTCGTCGCTGCCGATGCCGGCGATCTGGCGCATGGTCGTCGAGAACCAGGTCGAGGCTTACAACATCCCGAGCGGCATCCTGTTCGACATGCACCGCGACGCGGCGGCACGCCGCCCCGGCGTGCTGACCCAGGTCGGCATCGGCACCTTCGTCGATCCGGACCAGCAGGGCTGTGCGATGAACGAGGCCGCCGCGCGCCATCCGGTCGTGCGCAAGGAGCACTTCGACGGCCGCGACTGGCTCTACTTCCCGGCCATCGTGCCGAACGTGGCCATCATCCGCGCCACCACCGCCGACGAGCGCGGCAATCTGACCTACGAACACGAAGGCGCGCTGCTCGGCGGGCTGGATCAAGCGCTCGCGGTGCGCAACCACGGCGGCATCGTCATCGCCCAGGTCAAGCGCGTGGTGAAGGATGGCTCGCTGCGTCCGCACGACGTGCACGTGCCGTGCAATCTGGTCGACTTCGTGGTGGTCGATCCGGAGCAGTGGCAGACCACCCAGACCGTCTACGACCCGGCCATCAGCGGCGAGATCATGCAGCCGCTCGCCACCTTCGCGCCGCAGGAGTGGGGGCCGGAGAAGGTCATCGCCCGGCGCGCGGCGATGGAACTGGCGCACGGCCACGCCGCCAACCTGGGTTTCGGCATCTCGGCCAACGTGCCGCGCATCCTGCTCGAAGAAGGTCTGCACGGCGAGGTGACCTGGGCGATCGAGCAAGGCGCCGTCGGCGGCATGCCGCTGCTCGGCTTCGCTTTTGGCTGCGCCTCGAACGCCGACGCCATCATGGCTTCGTCGAACCAGTTCACCTACTTTCAGGGCGGCGGCTTCGACGTCACTTTGCTGTCCTTCCTGCAGGTCGATGGTGACGGCAGCGTCAACGTCTCCAAGCTGGGCGCCAAGCCTTACCTGACGGCCGGCTGCGGCGGCTTTGTCGATATCACCGCGCATGCCCGGCGCATCGTCTTCTCGGGTTTCTTCACGGCGGGCGCCAAGCTGCAGGTCGGCGACGGCCAGCTCACCATCCTGCAGGAGGGCAAGACGCGCAAGTTCGTCAAGGCGGCCGAGCACATCACCTTCAGCGGCGTGGTCGGCCGCTCGCGCGGCCAGCGCGTCACCTACGTGACCGAGCGCTGTGTGATCGACCTCGAAGACGACGCGCTGGTGCTCAAGGAGATCGCCCCGGGCATCGACCTGCAGCGCGACGTGCTCGACCAGGCCGAGGTGCCGCTGCGTGTCGCACCCGACCTGCGCCTGATGGACGTGGCGCTGTTCCGCGACGCGCCGATGGGCCTGCAGCTCAAGGCCCAGGAGGTGCGCCGTGGCTGATGCCAACGCCCTCGTCACGCCCCTTGTCACATTGCAACGCGACGGCTGGGTCGCCGTCGTGACGCTGAACCGCGAGAGCAAGCTCAACTCGCTCACCCCCGCCATGCTCGACGAGCTGGAGCAGGTCGCGCGTACGCTGGAGCTGGACAACGACGTTCGCGTCGTCGTGCTGACCGGCGCTGGCAGCCGCGCCTTTTGCGTCGGCGCCGACATCAACGAGTGGGCTGCGCTGGCGCCGCTCGACATGTGGCGGCGCTGGGTGCGGCGCGGCCACCAGGTGTTCGACCAGTGGGCGCGGCTGCGCCAGCCAGTCATCACGGCGATCAACGGCCACGCCATGGGCGGTGGCCTGGAGCTGGCCATCACCGGCGACATCCGCATTGCCAGCAGCGCGGCGACCTTCGCGCTGCCGGAAGCCTCGATCGGCACCTGCCCGGGCTGGTCGGGTTCGCAGCGGCTGGTGCAACTGATCGGCGCCAGCCAGACCAAGTACCTGGCGCTGAGCGGCCAGCGTCTGCCGGCCGAACGCGCCCTGGCGAGCGGTCTGGTGCATGAAGTCGTGCCAGCGGCGGAGCTGCTGCCTCGCGCGCTGGCACTGGCCGGCGAGATGGCGGCCAAGGCGCCGGTCTCCCTGCAACTGACCAAGCAGCTCGTCAACGCCGCCGCCGGTGAAGACAGCGCCGCGACGCTCGAAGCGATGGCCGGCGCGCTGGCCGCGACGACGCAAGACGGCGCCGAGGGCGTGCGCAGCTTCCGCGAGAAGCGCGCCCCGGTCTACGTCGGTCGCTGAAACCAAGACTCCAACCAAGATCACCATGAACAGTCAAACCCTCACCGATCTCGGCACCACGCCTTTCGTTGGCAAGCTGCTCATCAATGGCGTCTGGCAAGACGCCGCCGACGGCGCCACGCTGGAGCGCCGCTCGCCCGCGCACGATGAACTGGTGGCGGTCTACGCCAAGGCCGGTGTGGCCGACGCCGAAAAAGCCATCGCCGCCGCGCGCCAGGCGTTCGACCACGGGCCGTGGCCGCGCCTGAAGGGTGCCGAGCGCGCCCGCATCCTGCGCGCTGTCGCCGACGGCATCCTGGCCCGCAAGGACGAGCTGGCACTGCTGGAAACGCTGGAGAACGGCAAGCCGCTGGCGCAGTCGCTGGCCGAGATCGAAGGTGCCGCCGACCTGTGGCACTACGCCGCCACGCTGGCGCGCAACCTGCACGGCGACAGCTACAACACGCTCGGAGAAACAACGCTGGGCGTGGTGCTGCGCGATCCCGTCGGCGTGGTCAGCATCATCACGCCGTGGAACTTCCCGTTCCTGATCGTCAGCCAGAAGCTGCCGTTCGCGCTCGCCGCCGGCTGCACGGCGGTGGTCAAGCCGGCCGAGGTGACCTCGGGCACCACCGTGCTGCTGGGCGAGATCCTGCTCGCCGCTGGCGTGCCGGCCGGCGCCGTCAACATCCTGGTCGGCACCGGTCCGGTGGTGGGCGAGGTGCTGGTGACGCATCCGGACGTGGACATGCTGTCCTTCACCGGCTCGACTGCGGTGGGCAAGCAGGCGGTGGCCAAGTCGGCCGCCACGCTCAAGAAGGTGTCGATGGAGCTGGGCGGCAAGAACCCGCAGATCGTCTTCGCCGACTGCGATTTCGATGCTGCGGTAGACGCCGCCGTGTTCGGCATCTACTTCAACGCCGGCCAGTGCTGCAACAGCGGCAGCCGCGTCCTGGTGCAGGAATCGATCGCCGAGCGTTTCGTCGCGGCGGTGGTCGAACGCTCCAAGGCGGTCAAGGTCGGCGACCCGCTGGTGGCCGGCACGCAAGTCGGTGCCATCACCACCGACAAGCAGCTCGCCACCATCCTGTCGCACATCGAGGGTGCGCGCCAGGCCGGCGCCACCGTGGCCCTGGGCGGCGCGCAGCTGCCCGGCCCGGGCATGTACGTCGAGCCGACCGTCGTCACCGGTGTCACGTCCGAGATGGCGATTGCCCGCGAGGAGGTCTTCGGCCCGGTGCTGGCGGTGCTGACCTTCCAGGATCTGGACGAGGCCGTGGCACTGGCCAACTCGACGCTCTACGGCCTCTCGGCGGCCGTCTGGAGCCAGGACTTCTCGACCTGCCTGACGGCGGCGCGCCGCATCCGCGCCGGCACCGTCTGGGTCAACACGTTTCTCGAAGGCCATGCCGAACTGCCGTTCGGCGGCTATCGCGAAAGCGGCATCGGCCGCGAACTGGGACGCTTCGCCACGGAGGACTACACCGAGACGAAGACCCTGCACATGCACCTCGGCCCGCGCACCGACTGGTACGTGGCGAAGTGACCCGACCTTGACCCCATAGAGGAGACATTCCATGAAGAAACAACTCATCGGCCTGGCGATCGCTGCCGCCTTCTCGGTTCCTGCCTTTGCCCAGCAAAGTGTGGAAGTCCTGCACTGGTGGACGGCGGGCGGCGAAGCCGCCGCGCTCAACGTCCTGAAAGGCAATCTGGAAAAGCAGGGCGTGAAGTGGAATGACATGCCTGTGGCCGGTGGCGGTGGTGAAGCCGCCATGACCGCCGTGCGCGCCCGCGTGACCGCCGGCAACCCGCCCACCGCCGTCCAGATGCTGGGCTTCGACATCACCGACTGGGGCAAGCAAGGCGTGCTGGCCGACCTGAACGAGCTGGCCGCCAAGGAAGGCTGGGACAAGACCGTGCCGACCGCGCTGCAGAAGTTCTCCAAGTTCAACGGCAAGTGGATCGCCGCGCCGGTCAACATCCACTCGACCAACTGGGTCTGGGCCAACAAGGAAGTGCTGGCCAAGTCGGGCGTGACCACCGAGCCCAAGACTTGGGACGAGTTCATCGCCGATGCCCAGAAGGTGCAGAAGGCCGGTTTCATAGCCATCGCGCACGGCGGCCAACCGTGGCAGGAAGCCACCGTGTTCGACGGTGTGGTGCTGGCCACCGGCGGGGTGGACTACTACCGCAAGGCTTTCATCGAACTCGACGCCAAGGCGCTCGGCTCGCCGACCACCGAGAAGGTGTTCCAGCGCATGTCGCAGCTGCGCAAGCTGGTGGACAAGGACTTCTCGGGCCGCGACTGGAACGTCGCCTCGGGCATGGTCATCAGCGGCAAGGCCGGTTTCCAGATCATGGGCGACTGGGCCAAGGGCGAGTTCATCAACGCCAAGAAGGTACCGGGCAAGGACTTCCTGTGCTTCCGCGTGCCGGGCACGCAAGGCACGGTGGCTTTCAACTCGGACCAGTTCGCGATGTTCAAGGTCGGTGCCGACAAGGCTGCCGCTCAGATCAAACTGGCCAGCGCCATCATGGATCCGGCCTTCCAGTCGGCTTTCAACGTCGTGAAGGGCTCGGTGCCGGCGCGCACCGACGTGCCTGACACCGCGTTTGACGACTGCGGCAAGAAGGGCATGAAGGACTTGGCCGAAGCCAACGCCAAGAACACCCTGGTCGGCTCGATCGCGCACGGCCACGCCGTGCCGGCCTCGATCAAGAACGCCTTCTACGACGTCATCACACGCCACTTCAACGGCCAGATCGACGACAAGAAGGCCGTCGCCGAACTGGTTGCCGCCGCGAAGAACTGATCTCTCGCGATCCCACCACCACCCGGTCGGCGTACAGCGCTGACCGGGTCTGCGGAGCCACGCCATGAAAGCCGGTTTCCTTCCCAAGCTGTTGATCAGCCCGAGCGCCTTGCTGGTGCTGGTCTGCGTCTACGGCTACATCATGTTCACGGTCTACCTGTCGTTCACGACATCGACCATGATGCCGAACTACGAGTGGGCCGGCACAGCCAACTACGACCGCCTGCTCGGGCTGGAGAACTGGCGCGTTTCGCTGATCAACCTGGTCACCTTCGCCAGTCTCTACATCGGTGTGGCTGGCGTCCTGGGCCTGAGTTTCGCGATTCTGATCGACCAGAAGATCAAGGCCGAAAGCGCCTTCCGCTCGATCTTCCTCTACCCGATGGCACTGTCGCTGATCGTCACCGGCACGGCCTGGAAGTGGCTGCTCGACCCCGGCGTCGGTCTGGAGCACACGCTGCGTGCAATCGGCTGGGAGTCGTTCACCTTCGGCTGGATCAAGGACAGCGAGATGGCGATCTACTGCGTCGTCATCGCTGCGGTCTGGCAGACCACCGGCTTCGTGATGGCGATGTTCCTCGCCGGCCTGCGTGGCGTGGACAACGAGCAGGTCAACGCGGCACGTGTCGATGGCGCCAAGACCTGGCAGATCTACCTGCGCATCATCATCCCGCAGCTCGGGCCGGTGTTCGTCTCGGCCTTCGTGATCCTGGCTCACATGGCGATCAAGAGCTACGACCTGGTCGTGGCGCTGACCAACGGCGGCCCCGGCCGATCGACCTGGCTGCCCTCAGTGTTCATGTACCAGTACACCTTCACGCGCAACGAGATGGCCGTTGGTGCCGCCAGCTCGGTGCTGATGCTGATCGCCATCGGCCTGATCGTGTCGCCCTATCTGCTCAGTGAAATGCGGAAGGTCAAAAATGGCTCGCTCTGAAGCTCAAGTCGAAATCCGCTCGATGACCTTCGGGTCGACCCGTCCGGCGGTGCACTTCGGCTTCGGCCGCATCGCGCTCTACGCGCTGCTGGTGGTGCTGGCGCTGCTGTTCCTGATGCCCGTCTACGTGATGGTCGTCAACTCGCTCAAGCCGCTCGACGAGATCCGCAACGGCAACCTGCTGGCCCTGCCGATCGACTGGAGCTTCGCGCCCTGGCTGACCGCCTGGAGCACGGCGCAGATCGGCGTGCAGCCGACCGGCCTGAAACCGTACTTCATCAACTCCTTCCTGATGGTGCTGCCGGCGGTGGCGATCTCGACGCTGCTGGGCGCGCTGAACGGCTACATCCTGACCCAGTTCCGCTTTCGGGGCGCGCATCTGCTGTTCGCGCTCATGCTGTTCTCGGTCTTCATCCCGTTCCAGATCGTGTTGATCCCGATGGCCAAGACGCTCGGACTGCTCGGGCTGGCCGGCACGGTCAAGGGCCTGGTGCTGGTGCACGTGATCTACGGCATCGGGTTTTCGGCGCTGTTCTTCCGCAACTACTACGCCGCGTTTCCGGCCGAGCTGATCCGCTCGGCACGCATGGACGGCGCTGGCTTCTTCGGCGTGCTGCTGCGCATCCTGCTGCCGAACAGCGCGCCGATCATCGTGGTGTGCGTGATCTGGCAGTTCACCAACATCTGGAACGACTTCCTGTTCGGTGCCTCGTTCAGCGATTTCAGCTCGTTCCCGCTCACGGTGGCGCTGAACAACCTGGTCAACAGCAGCACCGGGGTCAAGGAATACAACGTCCATTTCGCTGGCGCCTTCATCGCCGCGCTGCCCACGCTGCTGGTTTATCTGATCTCGGGCAAGTATTTCGTGCGCGGCCTGATGGCCGGCTCGGTCAAAGGTTAAGGAGACTCTCCCATGGCATCGCTCGACCTCATCAACGTCCAGAAGAGTTTCGGACCGGTCAAGATCCTGCACGACATTTCGATCACACTGCGCGACGGCGAATTCCTGGTGCTGGTCGGCCCGTCCGGCTGCGGCAAGAGCACGCTGATGAACATCATTGCCGGCCTGGAAGAACCCACGGGTGGCTCGCTGAACCTGGCCGGACGCGAGATCACTCACGTGGCACCGGCCGAGCGCAACATTTCGATGGTGTTTCAGAGCTATGCGCTCTACCCCAACATGACGGTGGCCAAGAACATCGAGTTCCCGCTGGAGATGCGCAAGGTCGAGAAATCGGCCCGCATCGAGCGTGTCAAATCGGTGGCCAAGCTGCTGCAGATCGAGCACCTGCTGGAGCGCAAGCCGCGCCAGCTCTCGGGTGGCCAGCGTCAGCGCGTGGCGATCGGCCGCGCCCTGGCGCGCGAGCCGCAGCTCTACCTGTTCGACGAACCGCTCTCCAACCTCGACGCCCAGTTGCGCGTCGACATGCGCACCGAGATCAAGAAGCTGCACCAGCGCTTGAAGGCCACCATCGTCTACGTCACGCACGACCAGATCGAGGCCATGACGCTGGCCACCCGCATCGCGGTGATGAAGGGTGGCGTGCTGCAACAGCTCGGCACGCCGCACGAGGTCTACAACCGGCCGGCCAACACCTTTGTCGCCAGCTTCATGGGCTCGCCGCGCATGAACCTGGTCAAGGCGCAGGTACGAGACAGCGGTAGCGAGTTGAGTCTGGAAATTGGCGGCAGCAGCGGCAGCGCCCGTGTCAGCCTGCCGGTGCCGGCGGCGACCATTGCCAGCCTGAAATCATTCGCGGGCCGGGAAGTCATCGCCGGCCTGCGCGCCGAGGCGGTCAGCCTGGCGGTGGCCGGCATGGTGGCTGGTCCTGATCAGTGCTTCGTCGAAGCCCACGTCCAGGTCATCGAGCCGACCGGCGCCGACACGCTGGTGGTGCTCGACATAGGCGGCAGCGAGTTCACCGTGCGACTCGACCCGGACGTGGCGCTCAAGCCGGAGCAGCAGGCGCGCTTCCTGGTGGATCTGGCCAAGCTGGTCTGTTTTGATGCTCAGACTGAACAGCTCATCGGATGACCATCATGGAAGTCAAGGACGCGGACGTCGTCATCATCGGCTCCGGTGTGGGCGGCGGCAGCATTGCGCTGCAGCTGGCCGGCAGCGGTGCCAAGGTGCTGGTGCTGGAGCGCGGCCCGGTGCTGCCGCGCGAGCCACAGAACTGGGACATCGAAGCGGTGTTCTGCGAGCAGCGCTACAAGACCAGCGAGACCTGGTACGCCGACGGTCGGCCATTTCGGCCCGGCATGTTCTATTTCGTCGGCGGCCATACCAAGTTCTACGGCACAGCGATGTTCCGCTTTCGCGAACGCGACTTCGAGGCGGTCGAGCACGACGAAGGCGTGTCGCCGGCCTGGCCGATCCGCTACGCCGACCTGGAGCCCTGGTACGGCCAGGCCGAGCGCCAGTTCGGCGTGCGCGGCCTGGGTGGCGCCGACCCGACCGACCCGCCGCGCAGCACGCCTTACGAGCACGCGCCGGTGCCGCACGAGCCGGTGCTGGCGGCGATCGAGCAGCGCCTGCGCGGCCAGGGGCTCAAGCCCTTCCCGATGCCCAGCGCGATCGACTTCGGCCCCGGCGGGCGCTGCCAGCGCTGCGCCAACTGCGATGCGATCCCGTGCAAGGTCGGCGCAAAGGGGGATGCCGAAGTGCGCCTGATCCGCCCGGCGCTGGCGCAGTCCAACATCGAGCTGCGCGCTGGCGTGCGGGTCGAGCGCCTCATCACCGATGCCAGCGGCCGGCGCATCGTGGCCGCCGAAGTGGTGGAAGATGGCGTGCGCAAGCGCATCACGGCCGACTTGTTCGTGCTGAGCGCCGGAGCGATCAACTCGGCCGCCTTGCTGCTGCGCTCGGCCAACGCTCAGCACCCGCGCGGCCTGGCCAACAGCAGCGACGTGGTCGGGCGTCACTACATGACGCACAACACCACCGCGCTGATGGCGGTGCATCCATTCAAGAAGAACACCACGCGCTTCCCGAAGACGCTGGCGGTGCACGACTTCTACTTCGGTGCCGGCCCTGCCGAGACGCCGCTCGGCAGCCTGCAACTGCTCGGCAAGATCCGCGAGCCTATGCTGCGCGGCCCGTTGCCGGCGGTGCCGAAGTTCGTGCGCAGCGCGCTGGCCGAGCACAGCGTCGATTGGTACGCGCAGAGCGAGGATCTGCCGCACCCCGACAGCCGCGTCACGCTGCGGCCCGACGGCGCCATCAACCTGCACTGGCACCGCACCAATCTGCGCGCGCACCAGCGCTGGGTCGCCAAGTGCAAGCAGATCCTGCGCCGCACCGGTTACCCGATCGTGCTGGCGGCCGGCTTCGGCACCGAGGTGGTGTCGCACCAGTGCGGCACCGTGCGCTTCGGCAGCGACCCGGCCACATCGGCGCTCGACCCGCTGTGCAAGGCCTGGGATCACGACAACCTGTTCGTGGTCGATACCGGCTTCTTCCCTTCGTCGGCGGCGGTCAATCCGGCGCTCACGCTGGCGGCGCAGGCGCTGCGCGTCGGCCAGCACATCCGTACGGAGTTGTATTCATGAGTTCGGTCTTGAGTCCGGCCAGGCCACTGGCGAGCGGACAACTCGCGTTCTGCGGCGGCAGTGTCATCAACGTGGACGACGCACTGTCGGTCCCGAGGCTGTGAACATGGACACCTACGACTACATCATCACCGGCGGCGGCTCGGCCGGCTGCGTGCTGGCCAACCGCCTGAGCGCCGACCCGGCCGTCAAGGTGCTGCTGCTGGAAGCCGGCGGCTCGGACTGGCACCCGTTCTTCCACTGGCCGGCCGGCTTTGCCAAGATGACCAAGGGCATCGGTTCGTGGGGCTGGCACACCGTGCCGCAGAAGCACCTGAAGAACCGCGTGCTGCGCTTCACCCAGGCCAAGGTGATCGGTGGCGGCTCGTCGATCAACGCGCAGCTCTACACGCGCGGCGTGCCGGCCGACTACGACGAGTGGGTGCGTGACGCCGGTGCCACCGGCTGGTCCTACCGCGACGTGCTGCCCTACTTCAAGAAGTCCGAGAACAACCAGCGCTACGCCAACGAGTTCCACAGCTACGGCGGTCCGCTCGGCGTGTCCTACCCGGTCAGCGCTCTGCCGATCTGCGAAGCCTTCTTCCAGGCCGGCCAGGAGCTGGGCATTCCGTTCAACCCCGACTTCAACGGCGCGCTGCAGGACGGGCTGGGCTACTACCAGCTCTCGCAACTCAATGCGCGCCGTTCATCGACTTCGATCGGTTTTCTTGATCCGGTGCGCAGCCGGCCGAACCTGACCGTCAAGCTGCAGTCGCAGGCGTTGCGCGTGCTGGTCGAGGGGCGCCGCGCCGTCGGCGTCGAGCTGGTCAGCGGCAGCAGCCGCACGCCCAGCACGGTGCGCGCCCGCCACGAGGTGATCGTCTCATCGGGCGCGATCGGCTCGCCCAAGCTGCTGATGCAATCGGGCATCGGCCCGGCCGATCACCTGCGTTCGGTCGGTATCCAGACCGTGCACGACCTGGCGGGTGTGGGCAGCAATCTGCAGGATCACCTCGACCTGTTCGTGATCGCCGAATGCACCGGCGACCACACCTACGACAAGTACAACCGACCGCACCACGCCGCCTGGGCCGGGCTTCAGTACCTGCTGTTCAAGAAAGGGCCGGTGGCGTCCAGCCTGTTCGAGACCGGCGGCTTCTGGTACGCCGACCGGGAGAACAAGGCGCGCTCGCCCGACATCCAGTTCCACCTCGGCCTCGGCTCCGGCATCGAGGCCGGCATGGCCAAGCTGCGGAACGCTGGCGTGACGCTCAACACCGCCTACCTGCGCCCCAAGTCGCGCGGCACGGTGCGGCTGGCCAGCGCCGACCCGGCGGCCGCACCGCTGCTCGACCCGAACTACTGGTCCGATCCGCACGACCGCGATATGGCCATCAAGGGCCTGCGCCTGGCGCGCGAGATCATGAGCCAGCCGGCCTTGCAGCGCTACGTGCAGAGCGAGGTGCTGCCCGGCCGCCGCCTGCAGACCGACGCCGAGCTGTTCGACTACGCCTGTGCCAACGCCAAGACCGACCACCACCCGGTCGGCACCTGCCGCATCGGTCCGGCGGACGACCCGAGCAGCGTGGTGACACCGGATCTGAAGCTGATCGGCCTGGACGGCCTGCGCGTCGTCGATGCCTCGGTGATGCCCTTCGTGCCCTCGTGCAACACCAACGCCCCGACCATCATGGTCGCCGAGAAGGCGGCCGACCACATCCTCGGCCTTTTGTGATGGCCCCGCCATGAACGCCAACCTTTCTGACGCCCGTTGCCTGGACTCGGCGGTGCCGCAGTCTATCCTGGACAGCCTGACCGACGTGGCCATGCCGAGGCTGCCGCGTGAGCAGCCGGCCCCGGAGTCCGTCACCACGCGCAGCGTGACGATTCCGGTGCGGCGCTTGCGTGCGCTGGTGATCGGCAGCGGCGCGGCCGGACTGCGCGCCGCCGTCGAGATGAAGCGGCGCGGGATCGATGTCGCCGTGGCCACGCAAAGCGCGTTCGGCGGCACGTCGGCCTGCTCCGGCTCGGACAAGCAGACGCTGCACACCGCCAACAGCGCCGATCAGGGCGACGACTTCCGTGCGCTGGCCGATGCGATCGGTGCTGGCGGTGCGATGGACGAGGACACCGCCTACGTCGAGTCGGTCGGCTCCGCGCGCGCACTGGCGTCGTTGCAGTTCCTGGGTCTGCCGCTGCCGCAGGATCGGCTGGGCGGCGTACTGCGCTACCAGACCGATCACGACGATGTCGGGCGCGCGACCAGTTGCGGGCCGCGCACCTCGCGCCTGATGGTGCAGGTGCTGGCGCGCGAGGCCATCGCGCTGGGCATCCCGATCTTCAACCACACCACAGCGGTGCAGATCCTCGTGCGCGATGTGCCCGAGCGTCGCGTCGTCGGCGTGCTGGCACTGGCCCAGAAGCACCGCTCGGACAGCAATCCGCTCGGTGCCGTGGCTTTGCTGTGCGACCAGCTGGTGCTGGCTGCAGGCGGACCGGGTGAGCTGTACCGCGACAGCGTCTACCCGCACCATTGCTTCGGCTCGCTGGGCCTGGCGCTGGAGGCCGGCATCGAGGCCGTCAACCTGACGGAAAGCCAGTTCGGCATCGGCACGTCGCGCGACGGCTTTCCCTGGAATCTGTCAGGCACCTATGCCCAGGCCATGCCGTACGTGTACTCGACCGATATGCATGGCAACGAGCACAACTTCCTGGCCGACTACTACCGCAGCACGCAGGAACTGGCCTCCAACACCTTCCGCAAGGGCTACCAGTGGCCCTTCCATGCGACGCGGATGCTCGACTTCGGCTCCAGCCTGTTCGATCTGGCGGTGTTCCGCGAGATGCAGGCCGGTCGCCAGGTCTGCATGGACTTCAACCGCAATCCGCAGGCGATCGAGGGCGACACCGCCTTCGACCTGTCGAGGCTCGACGCCGACGTCACCAGCTACTTGCAGAAGTCCGGCGCGCTGCTGGCCACGCCGATCGAGCGGCTGCGCAAGATGAACCCGCTGTCGATCGAACTCTACAAGCGCTACAAGTTCGACATCACCCAGGCACCGCTGCCGTTCGCGATGAACAACCAGCACATGAACGGTGGCCTGGCGGTGGATGTCTGGGGCCGCACCAGCCTGGCGGGCTGCTATGCGGTCGGCGAGGCGGCCGGCACGCACGGCGTCACCCGCCCGGGCGGCGCGGCGCTGAGTGCCGGCCAGGTGTTCGGCACGCGCTGCGCAGAGCACATCGCCTCACGGCCAGCCGAAGCGGCGCAGCCGCTGCCCGAGGATCTGATCGGGGCGGCGCTCGATGCGATCGGCGCGGTGCTGCGCGACGGCAGCACGCTGCACGTCAGCGACCTCCGGCGCGAGATCCAGGCCCGCATGAGCGATCACGCCGGCATGATCTGCCGCGCTGCCGACGTGCGTGCCGCGCTGGAAGCGGCGCGGCAGCTCAACACCGCCATCGCCGCCCAGGGCATTGCCCACGACGGCAAGGCCTTCGACGCCGTGCATGCGCTGCAGTGGCGCCAGAACGCGCTTGCCTCCGAAGCGGTGCTGGCCGCGCTGGATTTCTACATCGGCCGAGGCGGCGGCAGTCGTGGCGCACGCACCATCTGCGCTCCCGATGGCGACCAGGTGCCGCACAGCCGCAGCGGCCCGATCGAGGACATGCGTTTCCTGTCCGAGCGAGTGCAGGACCGGAACGAACAGGTTCTGGTGCGCCGGGACGGGGACCGCTTCACGCTGCGGCCCCGCGAGCTGCGACGACGCGAACGCGGCGAACGGCCCTTCTTCGAACGCAACTGGCCCGACTACCTGACGGGCGCCATCTTCGACACCGCCGGCTGACCCCATGACGACTGCAACCCACATCCGCCGTTGGCACAACCGCTACGTGCTGGGCATCGGCGAGGCCATGGTCGAGTTCGCGTCCACCGGTGGCGACTCGTACCGCCGTGGCTTTGCCGGCGACACCCTGAACACCTGCTGGCACATGGCTCAGCTGCTCGATCCGCAGGTGCAGGTCGGCTACTACACCCAGGTCGGCCAGGATGTGTTTTCCGACCAGCTGCGAACCTTCATCGACGCCAGCCACCTCGATGCCAGCCGCATCGTCAAGGCGGCTGATCGAAGCCTGGGCCTCTACGTCATCAACCTGACCGGGGCCGAGCGTCATTTCAGCTACTGGCGCGACACATCGGCCGCGCGTCGGCTGGCCGACGACTTTGACGTCCTGCTTGAAGCCACCCGGGACTGCGGGCTGATCCATATATCCGGCATCACGCTGGCGGTCATCGGCGCAACCGGCCGCCGTCACCTGCTGGCCGCTCTGCGGCAGGCCCGCGCTGCAGGTACGGTGGTGTCCTTCGACCCCAACGTGCGGCCCAGGCTGTGGCTCGATCCGGCCGAACTGCGGCAGGCCATGCAGGAGATCCTGCAGGTCGTGGACATCGCGCTGCCGAGCTTCGATGACGAGGCCGCGCTGTGGGGTGACGCCGACCCGCAAGCCACCCTGACACGCCTGGAGCAGGCCGGCGTTCCTGAAATCGTGCTGAAGGACGGCGCCCGCGAAGTGGCGTATTCAGTCGCGGGCCAGCGTGGCGTGACCCCCACGCCCGCCATCGCGCGGGTGATCGATACCACCGGCGCCGGTGATGCCTTCAACGCCGGCTACCTTGCGGCGCGGCGGGTCGGCATGGATGCGCCGGCCGCCTGCGGCCTCGGCCAGCAGGTTGCCGGCGTCGTCATCGGCCACTACGGTGCGCTGGCGCCGGTGGATGCCTTGCAGGACGTACGCGACCAGATCCAGCGCCGTGTGGCAGATGTCTGAGGAGGCCGCCATGCGAAACCCGGTCCTGATCTCGCTGTCATCGTTCGGCGCAGCGGAAGTGCGTCGCCACGGCCAGCTGTGGTTCGCACGGCTGGCCGCCGAGGCCGGTGCCGATGGCATCGAAGTTCGTGCCGAGCTGCTGGCCGACCCGGACGCAGAATTGCCTGCCATCGCGCAAGCCTTGCCCGACTTGTTGCGGGTCTATTCGACGCCAGAGCCGCTGTGCACCGAAGACGGCGCGATCGATCTGGCGGCCCTGGACCGCGCCATCCAGGCCGCTCAGCGGCTGGAAGCGCCGCGCCTCAAGATGTCGCTCGGGCATCGGGCGCGGCCGTCTGCTGATGCACTGCACGTCTTGCGGGATCGGCTGGCCGCGTCGCCGGTCGAGCTGCTGATCGAGAACGACCAGACGGTCGGCGGCGGCACGCTGGATGCACTGCACCCGTTTCTGACGGCGGCCGACGCCCAGGGCCTATCCCTGGGCCTGACCTTCGACATCGGCAACTGGCACTGGACCGGCGAATGCCCCCGCCTAGCCGCGCAGGCGCTGGCATCGCGGGTGCGCTACGTACATTGCAAGGGGGTTCAGCGTCAACCACAACGCTGGGCGGCTGTTCCCATGGCCGATTCAGCCGCCGCCTGGCGGCCGGTTCTGAGAACCCTGCCCGGCTCGATACCGTGGGCGATCGAATACCCGCTGGTCGGAGAGGATCTGCTGGCAGTGACGTGTCGTGAGATCTTGTTCCTACGGTCTGTCGGCTGCACGTTACAACGTAGCCGAAGCAGCACAAAGCCTTGACTTGACCAGGGCACAGATGGCCTACCGAAACGGCAGCGGACGGCAGCCGGAAGCCTGAATGGCCGACCGACGGCCGCGATGCGGTCGCTGACGTAGCGCAGCGGCACGAGCCAAGGGGCCCGGAGCCGATCCGACCCGGCCAGCGATGCATTCCCCGCCCTGTCGGGTCGCGATCAAGCGCCGCCGCAACGCTCGCCCTCGGCACTGGGACGCGTGCTTTTGCCACTGGCGACCACCCCTTGCCGGCAAGGATCGTGACAAGTCCGGATCGGCGAGCTCGCCAGTGCCGCCGGATCGTGTCGCTGAGGGCGGGGATAGCACCCGAGTGTCACCAGCACGCTCACCAGTGGCACTGGCGAGCACGCCGTTCGGGAAAGATCACGATCCTTGCCTACAGGGGTGCATACCCGGCGGGACTTTGCTGCGTGCCGATCGCACCGGATCGCGGCCCGGCGCCACTCCTGGGGTCGCCGTTTGATCTGACACAAACACAAATCCCGCCCGGCTGCTCAGACTGGCCGAGTCCGATCCCGGACATGGGAGTTTCATCATGACGCAAGCAAAGATCCTGCGTGACTTCGACAGCCTGAGCGATCCGAATCTGATCGTCCTTGGCGAGGGGGTGGTGTCGGGCCTCACCGACAACCCCCATTTCCCCGAACCGTACGCGGCCCCGACGCCCAGTCGGGCTGAAACGGCCTCCGCCGTCGGCACCTTCAGCGGCGCCTACCAGGACGCGCTGTGCCACGACATCTACAAGATCGCCGTGCGCAATCAGGCCCGCCAGGTGCTGGTCGAGGTGCTCAAGCGGCTCGCCCACTACCTGGAGATGGTCTGCAACGGCGACGCGGTCGTGCTGGCCTCTTCGGGCTTTCATCTGCGCCAGGATCCGGTGCGCAGCGGGGTGTCGTCAGCCCACCTGGCTGCGCCGACCGCGCTGCGCCTGGCCGCTGGCATCAACCGGGGCGAAGTGGATCTGCGCGCCACGAGGCTGCTGGGCGCACAATTCCATGACGTGCAGATCTGTATCGGCGACCCCACCGTCGAGGCCAACTGGGCGCACAAGGACACCGTCACCTCGCTGCAGCACGCCACCATTACCGGCTTGCCGGCCGGCCCGGTCTGGGTGCGGGTGCGCGGCGGCAACAGCGGCGGCTACGGTGATTGGAGCGATCCGGTCTGCGTGCTGGTGAACTGAGGCACCGTGCGCTGATCCACCGGGGAGCGTACAGCGCCCCCGGTTGGCAAGGCAGTAAGGTCTCAGGGCTGCGCGGGCTTGCGAGCAGTCGCCCCAGCGTGTCCACCATCTCGGGCTACTCGCCCTCGCCGCCGCCCACCATCGCCCCCTTGTCGCCTGCGTCTTGCTTCACCCATCGGGTGAGTGTCCCGGATCAGCCTAACTCTGCGCCATTGCTGACTTCACGGGCTTTTGGGCAGGCGCTACAGCCAGTTTTAGGTTTACACCTCTGAGAATGTGTGAGCAGCAGCGCCAGCAGCCGAAGCGCGCTCAGCTGTAATCGATCCAGACCCCGCCGGCATCAGCGGATCGCACGCAGTTCTCGACCCAACGCACCCCTTCGATGCCGGCGTGAATGTCCGGATAGCGGATGGCCTGCAGCCGCTCGGCGTCGCCCCGGTCGCTGGCGTCCATCGCCAGGGCGAAGCGGTCGTAGAGGTTCGACCAGGCCTCGAACAAACCTTCGGGGTGACCGCCGCTGATGCGATCTTCGGCCAGTGCTGCCGGGTGCAGATAGCCCATGCCTCGCTCCAGAATGCGCACCGGCTCGCCCTGCACCTCGAAGCGCAGCTGGTTGGGCTGCTCGTCCCACCATTCCAGGCTGGCCTTGGCGCCGATGACGCGGATCTTCTGGCTGTGCATCGCGCCGGCGTTGACCGCGCACGACCAGAGGTAGCCCACCGCACCGCCCTTGTACTGCATGATCGTGAAGGCGTTGTCCTCCAGCGGCGCGCGCGTCTTGACGAAGCTCTGGCGCGAGCACATCAGGCGCTCGATCTGCAGCTCCGGCAGCAGCACCTCCGAGATGTAGAGCGGGTGCGTGCCGATGTCGCCCAGCACGTAGCTCGGGCCGGCGAACTTCGGATCGACGCGCCAGCGCGCGGCCGGACTGGCCAATTCCACCGCCTCGTTGTGGAAGCCGTGCGCAAACTGCATCTGCACGATGCGGATCTCGCCCAGATCGCCACGCGCAATCATCTGGCGCGCCTGCTCGATGAGCGGATAGCCGGCGTAGCCGTAGGTCACGCCGACGATCTTGTGCCGGGCCGCCGCGATCTCCTTCAACTCCAGCGCCTCGGCGGTGCTGAAGCACAGCGGCTTCTCGCAGACGACGTGCAGGCCAGCGTCCAGCGCCGCCTTGCAGATCTCGAAGTGGGTGTTGTTCGGCGTCGCGATCGACACGGCGCGGATGCCGTCGGAGCGCTGCGCCTCGGCGGAAAACATGGCGCGGTAGTCGGCGTAGCAGCGCGCGGCGTCCAGCCCCAGGCTGATGCCGAAGGCGCGGCCGCGCTCGGGGTTGAGGTCGAAGGCGCCGGCCACCAGATCGAAGGTGTGGTCGCGCAGCGCCGCTGAACGGTGGCTGTAGCCGATCTGGCTGCCCTGCCCGCCGCCCACCATCGCCCAGGGGATGGATCGGGTCAGTTTCATTGCTCCGCTGATCATGTGGGTGTTCCTGGTGTCGGGTTGGCGCGCTCAGCTGCGCCGGTTGCGCTGTCGGTACTGGTCCGCCACCACCGCGATGACGATGATCGCGCCCTTGACCATCTCCTGGTAGTAGGCGTCGATGCGGATGAAGGTGAAGCCCGAGGTCATCACGCCCAGGATCAGCACGCCGATCACGGTGCCGGTGACGCGGCCCACGCCGCCCGACAGCGAGGTGCCGCCGATCACGACCGCCGCAATGGCGTCGAGCTCGTACATCACGCCCATGCCGCTCTGGCCGGAGATGGCGCGTGCGGCGGTCACGCTGCCGGCGATGCCGCTGAGCAGGCCGGCGATGGTGTAGATCCAGATCAGGTGCCGGTTCACGTTGATGCCCGACACCAGCGCTGCCTGGCGATTCGCGCCGATGGCGTAGGTGAACTTGCCGAAGCGGGTGTAGCGCAGCACGACGTGGAAGATCGCCGCGATCACCAGGAAGATGAACACCGGGTTGGCGCCCGAGCCGATGTTGGCGAAGTCGTCGGTCAGCATGCTGACCGGCATGCCGCCGGTGAACCACTTGGCAAAACCGCGCGCCGCCACCATGGTGCCGAGCGTGGCGATGAAGGGCGGAATCGCGGTGAAGGCGATCAGCGTGCCGTTCAGCAGGCCGATCAGCAGGCCGACCACCGTGCCGGCCAGCAGCGGCCAGATCATCGGCAGGTCGGTGAGGGTCGGGAACACTGCGCGCGGAAAGTCCGACACCTGCGCCAGGCTGGCCGACACCACCGCCGCTGCCGCCACCACCGAACCCGACGACAGATCGATGCCGCTGGTGATGATGACCAGATTGACGCCGATCGCGATCACGCCGATCACCGCCATCTGCAGGATGATGATCTGCAGTCGCTCCGGATTCATCAGGAAGCTCTGGCCGTTCAGATACCAGCCCAGCGCCTCGAAGAACAGGCTGATGCCGACCAGCACCAGGAAAATGCCCAGCTCCGGCGGCCACTTGCGCCGGGCCGTCTTGTAGGTCATGGATTGGGCGCCCAAGCTCGGGTTGCCAAGGAACATCACTCGTCTCCGTATTTGTTGTCAGTGCCGCGCGGAACGGGTGTTCACTGCGAGGCCAATTCCATGATGCGAACCTGATCGGCGTCCTGGCGATCGACGATGCCGGTGACCCGGCCTTCGTGCATCACCATGACCCGGTCACTCATGCCGAGCACCTCGGGCATCTCGGAGGAGATCATCAGCACCGCGACACCGTCGCCGGCCAGCTTGCTCACCAGCCGATGGATCTCGGACTTGGCGCCGACGTCGATGCCGCGTGTCGGCTCGTCGAGGATCAGGATCTTCGGCTGGGTCAGCAGCCAGCGCCCGATCAGCACCTTCTGCTGGTTGCCGCCGGACAGGTTCTGGATCACCTCGGCCAGGTTCGGCGTCTTGACGCGCAGCGTGCGGCTCATCTCCTCGCAGTCGCGCGCCAGCGCGGCGCTCTGCACGAAGCCGAACTTGACGTAGCGCTGGCTCAGTACCGCCGTTTCCATGTTCGACAGGATGTCGAGAATCAGGAAACAGCCACTGTCCTTGCGGTCTTCGGTCAGGAAAGCCATGCCGTGCGCCATCGCGCGGGCCGGCGAGTTGATCACGACCGGCTCGCCGTCGATGCGGATCTCGCCGCTGGTGGCTGGCACCACGCCGAACAGCGCCTCGGCCACATTCGAGCGGCCCGAGCCGACCAGCCCGGCCAGGCCGAGGATCTCGCCCGCGCGCAGATCAAAGCTCACGTCGCGAAACAGGCCGGCGACGCTCAGGTTCTTGACCGACAGCACCACCTCGCCGATCGGCACGCTTTCCTTCGGGAACATCTGCGTGATCTCGCGCCCGACCATCATCTGGATGATCTCGTCGCGCGTCACCTCGCTCGACAGCTTGGTGCCGATGTACTTGCCATCCCGAAACACCGACACCTCGTCGGCGATCTCGAACAGCTCGTTCATCTTGTGCGTGATGTAGACGATGCCTTTGCCGGCCGCCTTGAGCTGGCGAATGATGCGAAACAGGTGGCCGACTTCCCGCTCGGTCAGCGCCGACGTCGGCTCGTCCATGATCAGCACTGCCGAGTCGAACGACACCGCCTTGGCGATCTCGACCATCTGGCGATTCGCGATCGACAGGCTGCGCACCTCGGCGTCCGGATCGATGTCGATCAGCAAGCGGTTGAACAGCGTCTGCGTGCGGCGCCGCAGCTCGGCGTGATCGACGAAACCGAAGCGATTGAGCGGTTCGCGGCGGATCCAGATGTTCTCGGCCACCGTCATGAACGGCATCAGGTTGAGCTCCTGATGGATCATGGCGATGCCGTTGTCGAGCGCATCGAGCGGGCCGCTGAGCGTCAGCGCCCGGCCCTTGACGCGGATCTCGCCCTGGTCCGGCGTGTAGATGCCGGCGATGATCTTCATCAGGGTCGATTTGCCGGCACCGTTTTCGCCCATCAGCGCGTGCACCGTGCCCGCCTGCAGACTGAAGCGCACGTTGTCCAGCGCGACCACGCCCGGGAAGGCCTTGCGGATGCCCTCGATTTCGAGCAGGGGCACGTCGGCAGCAATATCAGACATCCTGGGCATTCAGTGGCAAGCGGAAGAAAGATCGGGACGCTCCGCGAGGGTGCGTCCCGCGACACGCGGCGATCAGTTCTTGCCGGTGTACTTGGCCAGATTGGCCGGCGTGACCAGCTCGAACGGCACGTTGACGAAACGCTCGACCTTCTGCTTCTTGGCCAGCTTGAGCGCGGCATCGACCGCACCGGAGCCCTGGCCGGCGGCGTTCTGGAACACCGTCACCTTCAGGTCACCGGCCTTCATCGAAGCCAGCGCGTCGGGCGTGGCATCGATGCCGGCCACGATCGAGTCGGCGTTCCACTTCTTGGCCGCCTTCAGTGCGTTGATGGCACCGATCGCCATCTCGTCGTTGTTGGCGATGATGGCGTCGAACTTGGCGCCAGCCGACAGCCAGTTGGTCGTGATGTCCTGGCCGTTGGTGCGGCTCCACTTGCCTTCACGCTTGTCGGCGATCTTGATGCCGCTGCAGGCCGGCGTGGCGAGCACGTCCTCGATGTCCTTGGTGCGGGTGCGCGCGGCCTCGTTGGACAGCTCGCCCATCAGCACCAGCACGGTGCCCTTGCCTTTCAGCAGGTGACAGACTTCCTGCGTCTGCAGCGTGCCGGAAACCTTCTCGTCCGAGGCGACGAAAGCCACACCGGCCGGCAGCTTGTCGAAATCGACCGGCTTGCGGTTCACGTAGACCAGCGGAATGCCGGCGGCGCTCACCATCTTGGTGATCTTGGGCGTCGCGTCGGTGTCGACCGGGTTGACGATGATCGCGTCGACCTTCTGCGCGATCAGGTTCTGGATCTGGCTGAGCTGCTTGCCGACGTCGTTCTGGGCGTCTTCGACCTGCACGGTGGAGTTGGCATTCTTGGCGGCCTCCAGGGTGCCGTTTTTCAGGATGGTGAGGAAGGTGTCGAGCTGGGCCATCGCCAGTCCGATCTTCTCGGCATGGGCCATCGGGGCCGCAAAAGCACCAGCAACGGCAACCGCCAGCAGCATCTTTTTCATGATTTATGTCTCCTCATCAGTTTGACGAACGGGGCGCTCTGGCGCCGCCACAAGGTGGTGTGGTTGGCAGCTCGGCGGGGGTTCGCCGTGCTCTCAACGCCACGCAACTGTATGCTCGCCAGTTTATTTTTGGAAAAATTTTTCTAAGTAGATATACCTAGCGAAGAATTTTTCGAAAATCATAGACTGCATTCCAACCTCCGTCGAAGCGCCCTTGCCTGCGCGCCGCCCCGATGCACCCTTTGCCCTGCCCCAGGGCCGGATCACCCAGATGAGCACCTTGAACTTCCCCTCCGATCGCCCGATCGACCTGGCCTGCCTGGGCCGGGTGGCGGTCGATCTCTACGCCCAGCAGTTCGGCAGCCGCCTGGAGGACGCCCGCAGCTTCCAGATGTACCTGGGCGGCTCGTCAGGCAACGTGGCCTTTGGCGTCGCCCGGCTCGGTCTGAAGACCGCCATGATTTCCCGCGTCGGCAACGAGCAGATGGGCCATTTCCTGCGTGAGACGCTGCAGGCCGAGGGCTGCGACACCAGCCAGTTGCAGACCGATCCGCAGCGCCTGACCGCACTGGTGGTGCTCGGCCTGAAAGACCGCGACACCTTCCCGCTGCTGTTCGTGCGCGAGAACTGCGCCGACATGGCGGTGCAGGCGGACCAGATCAGCGAGGACTTCATCGCCGGCTGCCGCGCCCTGGCCCTCACCGGCACGCACCTGTCGACACCCGGCACCCGCGCCGCCGCCACCACCGCCCTGGCCTACGCCAAGCGCCACGGCACCATGTGCGTGCTCGACATCGACTACCGCCCGGTGCTGTGGGGCCTGACCACGCGCGGCGCGGGCGAGAACCGCTTCGTCGCCGATGCTGACGTGACGCGCCAGTTGCAGGAGCTGCTCGGCCAGTTCGACCTGCTCGTCGGCACCGAGGAGGAGTTCCTGATCGCGGGCGGCGTGCCGGATGATCTGATCGCCTCGCTGAACGCGGTGCGCCGGATCTCGAACGCCGTCTTCGTCGTCAAGCGCGGCGCCTTGGGCTGCTGCGTCATCGAGGGCGATGTGCCGACCCGCATCGACGCCGCGCCGACCTTCCAGGGCGAGCGTGTCGAGGTGCTCAACGTGCTGGGCGCGGGCGACGCCTTCTTGTCCGGGCTGCTGTCGAGCCTGCTGCGCGGCCAGGACTGGCCGGCAGCGACCCGCATCGCCAACGCCTGCGGCGCCATCGTGGTGTCGCGCCACGCCTGCTCGGCCGCCATGCCGACGCAGGCCGAGCTGGCGCACTGGTTTGGCGGCAGCCGCAACCCCCAGGTCGATGCCGACCAGCAGCTGGCCCACCTGCACCGTGTCACCGCCCCGGCCCGGCCGGTGTGGACCGAGCTGTGCGTGATGGCCTTCGATCACCGCAGCCAGTTCTACGACCTGGCCCGCGAGGCGGGCGCCGACGAGCGCCGCGTCCCGGTGCTCAAGCAACTGCTGGTGCAGGCGGCCGAACAAGTCGAGCGCCGCCATGAACTGCAAGGCCACATGGGCGTGCTCATCGACGGCGGCGACTACGGCCGCGACGCGCTGGCCAGCGCCACCGGGCGCGGCTGGTGGGTCGGGCGGCCGGTCGAGCTGCCGGGCTCGCGGCCGCTGCGCTTCGACGGCACGCGCTCGATCGGCTCGGCGCTGATCCACTGGCCGACCGAGCAGGTCGTCAAGTGCCTGCTGCACTACCACCCGGACGACGCCGTCGATCTGCGCCTGGAACAGGAGCAGAAGGTGCTCGAACTCTGGGAAGCCACCCGCGAAAGCGGCAACGAGCTGCTGCTGGAAATCATCCCGCCCAAGGCGATGACCCCGGCCGGCACTGAAGATGCCGCCGTGCTGCGGGCCGTCAAGCGCTTCTACAACCTGGGCGTCAAGCCCGAGTGGTGGAAACTCGCGCCGATGAGTGCCGGGGGCTGGACGCAACTCGCAGCGCTGGTCGCCGAGCGCGACCCGCATTGCCGTGGCGCGGTGATCCTGGGCTTGAACCAGCCGCTGCAATATCTGGCCGACAGCTTCGTCGACGCCACCAACCCGATCGTCAAGGGCTTCATGGTCGGCCGCACGCTGTGGGTCGATGCCTCGCTGAAGTGGCTGCGTGGCGACACCAGCGACCAGGCCTTCATCGACGAGGTGGCGCGCAACTTTGCGACGCTGGTCGAAGCCTGGCGGCATCGCCACGCGCCGCAGCAGGCCGCCGCCTGAGCTGATCCGCGAATCACAACGAGACTGAACATGGAACAGACCGTGAGACTGACCGTCAGCCAGGCGCTGGTGCGCTACCTGGCCGCGCTGCAGGTGGAAGTGACGCAACCCGACGGTCGCACCGAAGTGCTGCCCTACTTCGGCGGCGTGTTCGCGATCTTCGGCCACGGCAACGTTGCCGGCCTGGGCGAGGCGCTGCAGGCTGAAAAAGACCGCCTGCCGACCTACCGAGCCCACAACGAGCAAGGCATGGCCAACGCGGCGGTCGCCTTCGCCAAGACCCACTTGCGCCAGCGCGCCATGGCGGTCAGCTCCAGCATCGGCCCCGGCGCCACCAACATGGTGACCTCGGCGGCACTGGCGCACGTCAGCCGCCTGCCGCTGCTGCTGCTGCCGGGCGACGTGTTCGTGACGCGCCTGCCCGATCCGGTGCTGCAGCAGGTCGAGAGCTTCGAGCAAGGCGACGTCAGCGCCAACGACTGCTTCCGCCCGGTGACGCGCTACTTCGACCGCATCAGCACGCCCGAACAATTGCTGGTGGCGCTGCCGCGCGCGATTGCCGTCATGACCGACCCGGCGCAGTGCGGCCCGGTCTGCCTGGCGCTGCCGCAGGACGTGCAGACCTTCGCCTACGACTGGCCGGCCGACTTCTTCCAGCCGGCGCTGATCCGTTTCCGGCGCCCGCCGGCCGAGGCGCGCGAGCTGGCCGCCGCCGCCGAGCTGCTCAAGTCCGCAAAAAGACCGCTGCTGGTCGCCGGTGGCGGCGTGCTCTACAGCCAGGCCTGGGACGCCTTGCGCGCCTTTGCCGAAGCGCACGGCATCCCGGTCGCCGAGTCGCAGGCCGGCAAGGGCAGCCTGGCGTGGGACCACCCGCTCAATCTCGGCTCGATCGGCGTGACCGGCTCGCCGGCCGCCAACCGGCTGGCCGAACAATGCGATGTGGTGCTGGCGGTCGGCACCCGGCTGCAGGATTTCACCACCGGCTCGCACACCCTGTTCGGCCACGCCAAGCTGCTGAGCCTGAACGTGCAGCCCTTCGACGCCGGCAAGAAACGCGGCCAAGCGCTGGTCGCCGACGCCCGCGACGGCCTGGGCCAGCTCAGCACCGCGCTGGGCGGCTGGCAGGCCGACGCTGGCTGGAGCGCCGAGGCGCGCGAGCTGGCGGCCGGCTGGGCGGCCCGCGTCACCGAGCTGACGCTCAATGTGCCGTCCGCCGACACGCTGCCCTACGACGCCGAGGTGATCGGTGCGGTGCGCGAGTCGGCGGCCGACATCGGCCTGGACAGCGCGACGAACGACATCGTCGTCTGCGCCGCCGGCACGCTGCCGGCCGAGCTGCACAAGCTCTGGCGCAGCAGCCTGCCCGGCAACTACCACATGGACTACGCCTACTCGTGCATGGGCTACGAGGTGGCCGGCGGGCTGGGCGCCAAGCTGGCACGGCCCGAGCGCGAAGTGATCGTGATGGTCGGCGACGGCTCCTACATGATGCTCAACAACGAGCTGGCGACTTCGGTGCTGCTCGGCAAGAAGATCATCGTCGTCATCCTCGACAACCGTGGCTACGGCTGCATCGAGCGGCTGCAGGTCAACAGCGGCGGTGCCAGCTTCAACAACATGCTGGATGACTGCATCCCGGAAGGCGGCGCGGCCTCAAGCATCGACTTCGCCATGAACGGCCGCTCGCTCGGCGCCGAGGCGGTCCACGTCAAGGACGTCGCCGAGCTGCGCCGCGAGATGGCGCGCGCCCGCCGCGCCACCCGCAGCCAAGTGCTGGTGATCGACACCACCCATCACCGCACCACCGACGACGGCGGCACCTGGTGGGAAGTGGCGATCCCTGAGGTCTCGCAGCGCCCCGAAGTCGATGCCGCCCACACCCGTTACCTGGCCGCCAAGACAAAGCAGAAGCGCTGACGCACCGGCTTTCACCTCACGTGCCTCACGCTTCACCACCATTTCACTGAGACCGGGCCGCCTCGCGCACACGCTGGATCGCAGTCGGCCCGCCTGCACTTTCACACCGGAACATCGACATGACCTGGAACGTCCGCATCGGCATCAACCCCCTGTCGTGGATGAACGACGACCTGCCCGCCCTCGGCGGCGAGACTCCGCTGGAAACCGCGCTGGCCGAAGGCGCCGAGATCGGCTATGCCGGCTTCGAGCTGGGCAACAAGTTCCCGAAGGACGGCCCCGGCCTGAAGGCCAAGCTGAGCGAGTTCGGCCTGGTCTGCGTCTCGGGCTGGTACTCGGGTTTCCTGGCCGAAGTGGCGCCCGGCATGAGCGACGCCGAAGCGGTGGCGGCCGAAGTCGAGCGCGCCCGCGCCCACATGACGAAGCTGCAGTTCAATGACGTCAAGGTCGTCGTCTACGGCGAGTGCGCCGGCACCATCCAGGGCCAGATCGACACGCCGGTGGCCAAGCGACCGCACTTCAAGGACGCTGCGGCCTGGCAGGCCTACGCCGCACGCCTGAACGCTTTCGGCCAGCACCTGCTCGACAGCTACGGCATCAAGCTGGCGTATCACCACCACATGGGCGCCTACGTCGAGTCGCCCGCCGATGTGGATCAGCTGATGGCGCTGACCGATCCGGCCAAGGTCGGCTTGCTGTTCGACACCGGCCATGCCTACTTCGGCGGCGCGGCGGATCCGGTCGCGCTGCTGAAAAAACATGTCGGCCGCGTCGTGCACGTGCACTGCAAGGACGTGCGCGCGCAGGTGATCGCACAGGCACGCAACGACAGCTGGAGCTTCCTGAACGGCGTCATCAACGGCACCTTCACCGTCCCCGGCGATGGAGCACTCGACTACGACGCCGTGCTCACGACGCTGAAAGACGCCGGCTACCAAGGCTGGCTGGTGGTCGAAGCCGAGCAGGATCCGGCCGTGGCGCCGAGCTACCAGTACGCCAAGAAGGGCTACGACACCCTGCACGCCATCGTCGCGCGGCTGAGCGCCTGAGCCACCCGCCAAGTGGCACCAAGGAGATCCGCATGACCAAGTCCCCCCTGCTCGTCAAGGCCGCCGCCGGCCGCGAGATCTGCGACATCACGCCCGAAAAGGCGGGCTGGACCCACGTCGGCTTCAAGGCCCTGCGCCTGGCCGCTGGCGACCAAGAGGCGCTGGCCACCGGCGCGCGCGAGCTGTGCCTGGTCGTGCTGACCGGCACGGTGGATGTCGAGGTCGGCGACGCCACGTTCGAAGCCCTCGGCACGCGCGACAGCGTGTTCGACGCGACGGCGCCCGACGCGCTCTACGTGCCCGGCGGACAAGAGGTGCGCATCCGCGCGCGCCGCGACGCCGAGATTGCGCTGTGCAGCGCGCCGTACGACGGCGGCAAGCAGACGCGGCGGCTGGATGGTGCGTCGATGCGCCGCAGCGTGCGCGGCCAGGGCAGCAACACGCGGTATGTGCGCGACGTGCTGATGGCCGACGACCCGACCGCCAGCCACCTGCTCGTCACCGAAGTCATCACGCCGGCCGGACACTCCAGCAGCTATCCGCCGCACAAGCACGACCGCGAGGCCGCGCCCATTGAAACGCTGCTCGAAGAAACCTATTACCACCGCCTCAACCCGCCGCAGGGATTCGCCTTCCAGCGCGTCTACACCGACGACCGCAGCCTGGACGAAGCCTGCGTGGTCGAGAACCACGACGTCGTGATGGTGCCGCGCGGCTACCACCCTTGCGTCGCGCCGCACGGCTACGACCTCTATTACCTCAACGTGATGGCCGGCCCAGGCCGCGCCTGGCATTTCAAGAACGACCCGGCGCACGAGTGGATGCTGTCCAACCGGTGAACGCCGCCGCCAAATGACAGAAGGCCCCGAAGGGCCTTCTGTGCGATCCAGGCGGAGCCGGGCTTACTTGCTGGCGGATGCGGCCGGTGCGCTGGCCGCCGCCTTGGTCTCGGCAGCCTTCTTGACCGGCTTTTTCTCAGCCGTCTTCTCGACCGCCTTGTCGGTCTTCTCGACCTTCTCGGCCTTTTCGGCGGCCTTGGTTTCCTTGGCCTCTTCCTTCTTGGCCTCGTGCTTTTCGTCCTTCTTCACATCCTTCTTGTGCAGTGCCTTGACTGGCGCCGAGGCGGCTGGAGCAGCCGGGGCGGTGGTGTCTTTGGTGGCCGGAGCGTCAGCGGCGAAAGCGCCGACAGCGAACACGGAAGCAATCAGGGCGGCAAGCAGCTTGTTCATGATGGGTGACTGACGGTGCAGTCGAGTTGAGGTACTGACTCAACGAAGGCAGCACCACAACGGTTGACGTGAGCTGTTTCGGCCTGTTCAGGCTTCATTCAGCCACGGCCCGGGCGAACGCTCAATCAACGCACGATCACGCGCAGGCTGCGGGTGTCAGCCGGCGGTTCGCTGGCCTCCCAGGCGCGCCGATAGACCCAGCGCAGCGTCACCTCACCGGGGCTTTGGGCGCGCAAGCGGAACACCTCTTCGCCACCCATGCCGACCAGGCCGGCGCTGGCCGTGTGCGGCTCAAACTCGACCGCCCCCTGCAACTGCACGATCGGCGGATCCACCGGCAGCAACTCCCAGCGGTAGCCGGTGGACGGATTCGACGGCAGCCGGATCACACAGTCTTCGCCGACCGCCATTGGCTGCGCCGCCATCTGCTCAGACGCGGCACCGGGTGTTGCGATCGGTGGCGGCGTCATGCTGCACGCCCACAAACTGTTTGAACACCACGCCAGCACACCGGCCCACGCCAGCAGCCGCACAGCGCCGCGACGGCGGCGCAGACCGTTTTCAACTCGGATCGACAACACAGGTGCTCCTGACCATGCCCGGTGGGCGACGAGACGGCGCGCTGAGCACGCATCGGCTGGAGGTCTAGTCTTCGAGCCGGAAACCAGCCTTCAACGTCACCTGGAAATGCGCCACCTTGCCATCGACCACATGGCCGCGCGTCTCGACCACCTCGAACCAGTCGATGTGGCGCAGCGACTTGGCGGCGGTTTCGATGGCGTTGCGGATCGCGTCGTCGGTGCCGACGGCAGATGAACCGACCAGTTCGACAAGCTTGTAGACATGGCTCGACATGGCAACCTCCTGGGCTAGTGCGCAAAGCCTACTCCGATGCGCCGGATTTGTGTGCCGGTGCGGAGACAATCAGCGCCTTTCAAGAGGATGTCCATGTTCAAGAATCTGACGCTGTTTCGCCTCAACCCTGGTTGGTCGACCAGCGTCGAGCAGATCGAGGCAGCACTCGACGCCGGCCGCTTCGTGCCGTGCGGCTCGACGCAACCGCAATCGAGCGGCTGGGTGGCGCCGCGTGGCAAGGCGCACGGCGCACTGGTCGAGTCGATCGGCGGCCAATGGCTGCTGCGCCTGATGACCGAGCAGCGTGTGCTGCCCGGCTCGGTGGTGAAGCGCCGCGCCGACGAGCTGGTGGCGCACATCGAGCTGACGACCGGCCGCAAGCCCGGCAAGAAGGAAAGCAAGGAGCTGCGCGAGCAGGCCATGCTGGAGCTGCTGCCGATGGCCTTCACCAAGCAAGCCGCGCTGCATGTCTGGATCGACCCCGAAGCCAGCCTGCTGGCGATCGACACCAGCAGCTCCACCAAGGCCGAGGAGGTGGTGACGCTGCTGGTCAAGGCGCTGGACGGCTTCGGCATCAGCCCGCTGCACACCAACGAGTCGCCCGCCGCCGTGATGTCGGCCTGGCTGCTGCACGGCGAGCCGCCGGTGGCGTTCACGGTGGACCGCGAGTGCGAGCTCAAGTCGAGCGACGAGATGAAGTCGGTGGTGCGCTACGCCCGCCATCCGCTCGACATCGAGGAGGTGCGGCTGCACATCACGCAGGGCAAGCTGCCGACCAAGCTGGCGCTGACCTGGGCCGGCCGCGTCTCGCTGCTGCTGACCGACACGCTGCAGCTGAAGAAGATCGAGTTCCTCGACGTCGTGCTGGAAGGCCAGGAGCGCGACGCCACCGATCAGGACGCCTCCTTCGACGCCGATGTGGCCATCGCTACCGGCGAGCTGAGCCAGCTGATTCCCGAGCTGATCGAGGCACTCGGCGGTGAACAGGTGTTCGGGCAAGGCAGCAGCGCCGAGGCCATCGCCCCGGCCGCCAGCCCGCCGCTCACGCCCGCCGACGCGAGCGCTGCCGACGACAACCTGCCGCCCTGGTAAAGCAGCCGGCGCGGCTGTGCCAGACTTGCCGCCATGCGCCGACTGATCACCCTGCTGCTACGCCCCGCCCTCTGGCTGCTCCAGTGGCTGCTGGCGCTGTTTCTGCTGTTCGAGGAATGGGGCTGGGAGCCGCTGGCGCGGCTGCTCGGCCAGCTGGCACGGCTGCCGATCATCGGCTGGCTGGAGCGGCGCATCGCGGCGCTGCCGCCTTACGGCGCCTTGGCGGTGTTCTTTCTGCCGGCACTGCTGCTGTTGCCGGTCAAGCTGCTGGCGCTGTGGCTGATCAGCCAGGGCCGCACCCTGCTGGGCGTGACGGTGATCGTCGCCGCCAAGCTGATCGGCACCGCCATCGTGGCGCGCCTGTTCATGCTGACGCAAGGCCAGCTGATGCAACTGGCCTGGTTTGCGCGGCTCTACAGCCGCTGGATCAACTGGAAGGAAGCGCTGCTGGCGCGTGTGCGCGCCTCCCGGCCATGGCGCATTGCCCGCTGGCTCAAGCTCCGGGCGCGACGGCTGTGGCGCCACCGCGCAGCTGCCTGACCCAGCGCAGCAGCGCCACCGGCGCCAGCCGTGAGCGCAGGTTCCAGACCGACAGCCGCTGCGTCGGCCGGCGCCCGCCGTACCAATGCGTGTACGACGGCAGCTCACCGCCGGGCTCGCGCAGATTGACCACGTCGCACTCGGTCAGCAAGGAATTGCTGAAGCTGCGCCGCAGCGCCTCCAGCGCCAGCAGCAGGCTGGGTGTGAAACGGGCGTGCTCCGGGGCGTAGCAGGCGTGCCGCTCGATCCAGACCCGGCCGGCGCGCAAGCGGATCAGCGCCGCCACGTCGGTGTCGCCATCGCCCATCAGCCAGACCGCCGCATCGCCGCGCTCGGCCAGCTTTGGCAGCCATTCGCGGTAGAAGGCGACGCGGTGCGCGTCGGCGCCGATCGTCACGCCGCCGCCCTGCTGCACCAGCGCGCGCTCCAGCGCCAAGTAGCGGTCGAACGCCACCAGCACGTCGTCCGGCTGCTCGGCCACGCCGATGCACAGCCCCGGCAAGGCTTGCTCCAAGCGCTGCAGACTGTTTTCGCGGTGCAGCCGCAAGGCGGCGTTGCGCTGCGCCTCGTGATCAGCCCAGTTGCCGCTCAGCAGCTGATACGGCGCGCCGATGTCAGCCAGCAACTGCGCCGAAAACCCGTGCTTGGGCCGCTGCAGCTCGCGCAGCGGCCAGCTGAGCGGGTCCAGCTCGCGCAGATCGAGCACCTGCCAGTCGGCGCGCCGCTGCATCAGCAGGCGCCAGGCCGCCGCCCAGATGCGGTCCGGCTCGCCCAGCGCCAGCACGCCGGGGCGTTCACCCTCCCAGATGCCGATGTGGCGCAGCACCTTCAGCTGCAGCCGGTAGTGGCGCTCGGTCACGCGCACCAGCGGCAGCAGGCCGATCAGCCGCCCGGCCTCGCGCACGGTGATGACATAAAGCTCGTTGCCCGGCTGGCGCAGATGCTTCCAGGCCAGCCGCACGTAGCTGCACGTCACGTAGCGGCCCGCCGTGGGCGCCTGCTCTTCCAACTGTTCCCAATCGGCCTGCAGAGCAGCCAGGGCAGCGTCGTCACGCAGGACGCTCAGCTGCAGGCTGGCATCGGATGAGGGGTTTGGAGTCGTCATGTGAGCGGGCGCGGTCCAGAATGTCACCGCGCAGAGTCTGCAACAAAGACGCGCGGCCATTGCATTGAAAAGATCGGCCGATTTATTTCCGCGCCCCCAGCACCGCCTCGGTGTGCTCGCCCAGCCCCGGCGCCAGGCTGCGGATCGACCCGGGCGTGGCGCTCAGCTTGGGCACGATGCCGGGCACGTCGAGCTGCAGCCCGTCGGCGGTGGTGATGGTTTGAATCATCTGGCGGGCGCGGTAATGCGGGTCGGCGGCGATGTCGCGCACCGTGTAGATGCGGCCCACCGGCACGCTGACCGCCTGCAGTGTGGCGACCACTTCATCCACCGGGCGCTGCACGGTCCAGGCGGTGATGGCAGCGTCGATCTGGTCCACCCGTGCGGCGCGCCCGGCGTTGTTGGCCAGGCCGGGGTCGTCGGCCAGATCGGCGCGGCCGATCGCCGTCATCAGGCGCTTGTAGATCGAGTCGCCGTTGCCGCCGATCACCACCTGGCCGTCGGCACAGCGGTAGGCGTTGCTCGGCGCGATGCCCGGCAAGGCCGAGCCGGCCGGCTCACGCACCGTGCCGAAGGCGCTGAACTCGGGCAACAGGCTCTCCATGCAGTTGAAGACCGCCTCGAACAGCGCCACATCGACCACCTGGCCGCGCCCTTTGGGTGCCTCAGCGCTGACCGATTGGCGGCGCGCCTGCAGCGCCAGCAGCACGCCGATCACGCCGTGCAGCGCCGCCAGCGTGTCGCCCAGGCTGACGCCGGCACGCACCGGCACGCGGCCCGGCTCGCCCATCAGATGGCGCATGCCGCCCATCGCCTCGGCCACCACCGCGAAGCCGGGCAGGTCACGGTACGGCCCGGTCTGGCCGTAGCCACTGATGCGCAGCATGATCAGGCCCGGGTTGACGCGGCTCAGCTCGTCGAAGCCCAGCCCCCACTTTTCCAGCGTGCCGGGCTTGAAATTCTCGATCAGCACGTCGCACTCGGCGGCCAGCGCGCGCACATCGGCGCGGCCGGCCTCGCTGCGCAGGTCCAGCACCACGCTTTGCTTGTTGCGGCTCTGCACCTGCCACCAGACGCTGGTGCCGTTGTGCAGCAGGCGCCACTGGCGCAGCGGATCACCCGTCTCGGGCGGCTCGATCTTGATGACTTCGGCGCCGAAATCGGCCAGCGTCTTGCCGGCAAAGGGGCCGGCGATGAGCTGGCCGAGTTCGAGCACCTTCAGGCCGGCGAGCGGGCCGGCCGTGGGCGGCAAAGCAGACGAGGCAGGTGCGATGTGGGGCATGTCGGCGGTCACGGTGGTGGCAGGAGGTCGAAGCGGCAGGGTTCAGGATGGCTGCGATCCAAGCCACTGCTGCAGCGTGGCCGACAGATCGCGCAGATCGATCGGCTTGGCGATGTGATCGTTCATGCCGGCCGCCAGGCATTGCTCGCGGTCGCCGCTCATCACGTTGGCCGTCATCGCGACAATCGGCAAGCGCTCATGGCCGGCCAGCGCACGGATGGCCCGTGTGGCGGTCAGCCCATCCATCACCGGCATCTGCATGTCCATCAGCACGATGTCGTAGTGGCCATGCCGAACCTTCTCGACCGCGATGGCACCGTTCTCCGCCAGCTCGACCGTCAACCCCAGCAGCTCAAGGATCGCCATCGCCACCTCCTGGTTGACCGGGTTGTCCTCGACCAGCAGGACACGGCGGCCACACAGCCGAGGCTCGCTCAGCGATGGCGCCGCTGTCGGGCGCAGCGCCTGAGCACGCCCCACCCCCAGCGGCACCGTGAACCAGAAAGTCGAGCCGACACCGGGCACACTGTCCACGCCGATCTGTCCGCCCATCAGCACGGCCAGACGCCGGGAGATCGCCAGACCGAGCCCGGTGCCGCCGAACCGGCGCGTGATCGAGCTGTCAGCCTGCTGGTAGCTCTGAAACAGCCGACCGCCCTGCTCGTCCGTCAGGCCGATGCCCGAGTCCTGCACTTCGCAGCGCAGCACGAACTCGCCACCCTGGCCAGGTTCGAGCAGGTTCTGCTGCCGGCGCAATCGCATGGAGATGCGGCCCCGCTCAGTGAACTTGACCGCGTTGCCGCCCAGGTTCAGCAGGATCTGGCCGATGCGCAGCGGATCACCAACCACCTGCCGGGGCAGGTCACCGGCCAGATCGACCTCCAGCGCCAGGCCCTTGGCGGCCGCCCGCCCCTCCAGCTGGCTTTCGACATTGCCCAGCAGCTCTGCCAGGTCGAACTCGTGGCGTTCGAGGTCGAGTCGGCCGGATTCGATCTTGGCATCGTCCAGGATGTCGTCAATGAGTGCCAGCAGCTGCCGGCCTGCACCCTGGATCTTGCCGAGGTAGTTGAGCTGGCGTGGCGTCAGCTCGGTCTGCAGGGCCAGCGTCGTCATGCCGATGATCGCGTTCATCGGCGTGCGGATCTCGTGGCTCATGGTGGCCAGGAAGCTGCTCTTGGCGGCGTTGGCCGCCTCGGCCGCCTGCTGGGCCTGCTTGAGCGGCGTGATGTCGGACAAGGTCGTGATCATGCCGTCGCCGATCAGCTGACCACCGATCAGCATGATCAGGTCGTGCCCGTCCTTGGCGCGCACCCGGTACTCCAGCGCCTCGATCCGGCCATGGCTGCCGGCGGAGCGCTCAATCGCGGCCTGCCAGGTTTGCTGGACCTGCAGCCGGTAATCGGCGTCCGGATAGGCGCACAGCCACCAGTCGTCCAGGGTCGGGATGTCTTGCGGGGCGTAGCCGAACAGCTCGCTGAAACTGCGGTTGATCGACTTGATGCGAGATGCTTCGACATAGCCCATCGCCACCGGTGCCGCATCGAACACGCGCCGGAACAGCTGGTCGCGTTCGGCGATCGCCGCCATCTCGTGCGCCCGGATGAGGGCCTGTTCCGCCTCGCGCCGCTGGGTGATGTCACGTGAGAGCACCAGCACGCGGCGCAAGCCGTCCGAGCCGGCCGTCTTGCGGGTCACCGACAGCTCGAACCAGCGCAGCGCGCCGCCGATGTCCAGGCAGATGCTGCGGCCGTAGTCACTGCCGGTATCGAGCGCCGCCGTGATGGCGGCATGGCACGTCCGCGCCACCTCGACCGACATGACCTCGTCCACACTGTGACCGATCAGGCGGCTGCGCTCGGCCAGCAGCAGCTGCGTGGACAGTCCGGCGAAGACGTTCAGGTAGCGCCCATCGGCATCCAGCTCGAACAGCAGGTCGGGGATGGCCGCCAGCGTCGCGGCCAGATCGGCCCGCACCTGCTCGGTGGCCTGGTGGGCCTGCTTCAGGTCGGTCAGCGCCTGACTGAGCTGCCCTGTGCGTGCCGCCACGCTCTGGCGCAGCTGCATGTTCCACAGCATCAGCACGCCGCCGAGCGCCAGCAGGCCAAGCAGCCCCCACCAAAGCTCGCGGGACAGATGGTTGGTGCCGACCGGACGGCCGAACCACTTGGCGTGCAGTTCGGCCTCTTCCTGCGGCGTGACGGCCTGCATGCCCTGCTCGACCAGATGCAGTGTGGCGGCCTCGCCCTTGCGCACCGCGCGATGGAAGTGGCCGACATGCAGCTCGAACGCCTTCTTGAAATCCTGCGCCGCGCCCAACTTGTAGAGCAGGAAGTCGGCCGGCGGCTCATCGAGGCAGAACACCTTCACCTCGGCGCGCTGCGCCGCCACCACCAGCGCCTCGTAGTCGGTGAAGCGCACCACGGTATCGATACCGGCCTGCGCCAGCTGGTCGATGCAGGCATCGCCCGTCTTGACCCCGATCTGGAAGCCCTTCAGCGTCGTCAAACCGGTGATGCCGCTGATGCTGGCGTGGTTGTAGATGACCACCGGCAAGTCGGCGTAGGGCGGCGTGAAATCGTAGAGCGACTCGCGCTGCTCGGTGCGGAAGATGGTGTCGATCACATCGGCCCCGCCGGCCAGCAGGGTGCGCTGCGCCTCGGCCCAGTGGGTCGCGCTGAGCTGGACCGGCACACCCGTCTTGCGCGACCACAGCTGCCAGTAATCAACCAGGTAGCCTTCCACCGCGCCGTCGGCGTTGCGAAACAGGTAGGGCGGGTAGTTGTCGTCCGCGACCACATGCAGTACCCCGGCATGACCAGGGGCGGCGCCAGTGGCTGGCACAGGCGCGGCCTGCTGTGCCTGCGCGGCAGCAACCACTCCCAGCCAGATCAGGCACAGCAGAACCACCCGCCAGCCAAGACCGGCCGCCTGACGTTCACCCCTGCGCATGACACCGCGCCATCTGTGCTCCATTCGTCCAGCAAACCATTCTCGGCACTCAGGCCGGAGCGGATGCGCTTTCGCAGTTGATCATCCACGGCACGCCGAAGCGATCGACCAGCGTGCCGAACGCCGCCGCCCAGAAGGTGGCTTGCAGCGGCATGGTGACTTCGCCGTCTTCGGCCAGCGCATCGAACACGGCGCGGGCATCGTCGGCCTGGTCGAAGTTGAGCGACAGATGAAAGCCGCTCGGCAGCGGCGCCGCCTGACCCGACAAGGTGTCGGAGCCCATCAGGGTGCCAT
The DNA here is from genome assembly GCA_041083665.1 of Leptothrix sp. (in: b-proteobacteria). Classification (GTDB taxonomy): domain Bacteria; phylum Pseudomonadota; class Gammaproteobacteria; order Burkholderiales; family Burkholderiaceae_C; genus Sphaerotilus. The sequence goes on along the minus strand of JBFPGZ010000024.1, from coordinate 137,536 downwards.
CGCTCAGGCGCAGCAGGGCGTGCATCACCTTGTCGTGCTCCTCGGGCGGCAGCTGCGCCGCCATCGGCGACGCACCGAAGCGATGCAGCGCTTCGATCTTGCCGTCGAGCACGTCGGCGTAGAACTCGAAGGCTTCGGCGCAGTCGCCGTCAAAGGTCAGGTAAACGGTCGGATTGGCCATGGTGGCTCCCAGCAGATGGAGATGAGGCTCGCAAGACGGCATCCTAAACAGTTCTGCCGCCGCGCCTTAACATCGCGGCCCGCTTTTGCCATTCATGCGTTCGCGCTCGCCGCAGCGCTGCTGCCTGCCGTGTCGTTTCCTGCCCCTTGGCGCGCTCAAGCGCCGCGCCTGCTGCGCATCGCACTCACTCTGCTCGTCGCCAGCACGGCGGCGCTGTTGTGCGTCCGGCTGCACACGCCGCTGCCGTGGATGATCGGGCCGCTGCTCTCGACCGCACTGCTCTCCATCCTGGACGTGCCGCTGGCGAGTTCACGCCGGGTCCGCAATGCCGGGCAGTGGGTGGTGGGCACCGCGCTGGGGCTGTATTTCACGCCGGTGGTGGCGGCGCAAGTGCTGGTGCTGGCGCCGTGGACGCTGCTCGGCACCGCCTGGGCGCTGCTGATGGGGCACCTGTTCTACCGCTGGCTGCTGGCCAGCCAGCCGGCCGGCGCGGTGGACCGGAGCACGGCCTACTTTGCCTCGGTGATCGGTGGTGCCTCCGAGATGGCGGGCTTTGCCGAGCGCCTGGGCGCGCGGGTCGATCTGGTCGCGGCGGCGCATTCACTGCGCGTGCTGGTGGTGGTGATCACGCTGCCGTTTGGCTACCAGTTCGCGCAGATCCACGGCCAGGACACGTCGCTCAACACCAATCTGCAGACGGTGCAGCCCTTCGGCCTGCTGCTGCTCGGCCTGGCCACCCTGGCCGGCGCGCAACTGATGCAGCGGCTGCGTCAACCCAATCCGTGGGTGCTGGGCTCGCTGGCCGCCTCACTGGCGCTGACCGCCAGCGGCGTGCAGCTCAGCGCCCTGCCCGGCGGGCTGATGGCCGCAGCGCAGCTGGGCATCGGCGTCTCGCTCGGCACCCGTTTCACAGCCAGGTTTGTGCACACCGCGCCGCGCTGGCTGGCGGCCGTGGCAGCCGGCACGCTCGGCATGATCCTGCTGTCGGCCGGATTTGCCTGGATCGTCGCCCGGCTGGCCGACCTGAACCCGGCCGCCGTGCTGCTGGGCAACTCACCCGGCGGCATCACCGAGATGTGCCTCACCGCCAAGGTGCTGCAACTCGGCGTGCCGCTGGTGACGGCCTTCCACATCGTGCGCTACGTGATCGTGCTGGTGCTGACCGGGCCGATTCATCGGCGCTGGATCGCCAAATGAAAACGCCAACCCGCCAAGACGCGCACAGGCGTCGGCAGGGTGCCCGTGCTGCCGTCAAAACTCAGGGTCGCGCCAGTACTCAGCCGACCAGCGCTTCCATCGGCACGGCGAACCGCAGCGCCAGCACCTTGACCTGCCGCAGATTGAGTTGACGCTTGCCGGCCAGCACTTCGGACACCACGCCCTGCGAGCCGACTTCGGGCAAGTCCGATTGCTTCAGGCCGTGCTGTTCCATCAGGAAGGCCAGCAGCGTGGCGGGTGTGCTGGCGCCAGGCCAGGGATGTACGCGCGCCTCGTACTCGCGGATGCGGTCGGCCAACAACACTGCCAAGCCACCCAGCGGGCCGGCTTCCAGCGCGTCGGGGTTCTCCATCAGCGTGCCCATCAGCTCAAGCGTGCCCTCGTACTGCGCTTCGTCGGCAATTGGTGCGCCCACACCCAGCGCCTCATGCAGCGCCACCCAGTGGGCCGAAATGTCAGCAAGGTTCATTTCCAGGCTCCTTTGTCGTACTCGGCGTGCGTCAGCACCGCTTTCACCCACAGCAGTTGCGGCGCAAAGGCAATGGCGGCAATCAGCCGGTACTTGTTGCCGCCGATATTGAACACGTAGCGCTCACCCACCTTGTCCACGCTGGCGAAGGTCGCGCGCAGCTCGGCAAAGTTCCTGAACTCACCATGCTCCACCAGGCGCCGGAAGTCCTGCAACGACTGCTCCGCATCGGGATGTCCTTCGGCGAACTCGCGCAACGCCTTGTTTGAGATGAGCTTCATCGGCATGCCGATACTTTATCTCAAATTGAGATTTTGCCGGCAACAGGGAATGGAAATCAAACCGGCCCGTGTGGGGGCACAGAGGTTTTGTTCCCCCGGATGTTCCCCCGCTTGCCATGCGCTGTAAAGCGTCAACGTGATCGGACGTGAACGACAAAAAGCCCCTAGAGCATAGGCATCTCTAGGGGCTTGATCGGTTGTGCGTCAACCTGACATGTTTGGGTGGTGCGCCCGGCTGGGATCGAACCAGCAACCCTTGGCTTCGGAGGCCAATACTCTATCCATTGAGCTACGGGCGCACAGCGGGACGCATTCTAGCAGCGAAGCAACAGCGCTCTTCTTTTGCGCACGCTGTAAGCCAGCCGGACTGGGCACGACTCGTATAATTTACAGGTTTTGCGCATCGCTCTCCTTGACTGCGCATCTAAATCCACGCTTCACGCCTGAGGACACCATGAGCCAATCCAACGCGCACGACGAACACTCCAGCCCGATCAAGACGCCCAAGCAACTGGTGACCACGGTCGTAGCCGCGTTTGTCGTGCCCATCGTGGTGATCGTGCTGCTGGTGAAGAACATCTCCACCGATGCCCGCAGCGGCGCCGGCGCGCAGGCGATGACGCCGGAAGCGGTTGCCGAGCGTATCCAGCCGGTCGGCCGGGTCGCGATCAAGCTCGAAGGCGGCGCCCTGCGCACCGGCGAGGAAGTCTTCAAGGGCCAATGCTCTGGCTGCCACGCTGCTGGCGCGCTGGGCGCACCGAAGTTCGGCGATGCTGGCGCCTGGGGCCCGCGCATCGGCCAAGGTTTGGCTGGCCTGCTCAACTCGGCGCTCAAGGGCAAGGGCAACATGACGCCGCAAGGTGGCGGTGACTTCTCTGACGTCGAAGTGGCACGTGGCGTGGTCTACATGGCCAATGCCGGCGGCGCCAAGTTTGAAGAGCCGAAGGCTCCGGCCGGTGCTGCGGACGCTGCCGCCAAGTAAGCCGATGGCACGGCTGCGCGCCGTGGCACGCTGACAACAAAAAGCCGGTCTGAACAGACCGGCTTTTTGTTTGGCGCGGCTGGTTTCACGCCGCTTGCGGACTCAGGCAATAACCGTAGCGCCGAGGCAGGTCGGCAAAGCGCACCTCGTGCGGCGCCCAGCCCAGCTCATCGAGTGCGTCGGCCGCCACATCCATGTCGAGCGAGCGCACGATGCCCAGCCCCTGCGGCGTGACGGCAAACAGGCGGCCGGCTTCGTCGAGCAGCATCACGTCGATCTGCGGCACCGCCCGCTCGGTGTGGGTGCGCCAGGCAAAGCCGCTGGGCGCCTGCGCCGAGCGTTCCACGCCGATCACCAGCGGTGCGGCTTCCAGCTCGACGTAGACCCGCTGCGGGCCATTCTGGAAGTACCAGCCGCCCTGCGCATCGACTTCGTAATTGCGCTCGATGAACTCGCGCAACTTGCCGTGGCTGATGCGGCTGCCCTTGACCTGCGGAAACGGTCCGGCGGCTTGCACGCGCTCGTCGCGCATGTACCAGTCACCACGTGCATCCAGGGCCAGCCAGCCGCAGCAAGCGGGCACGTTGGGCCATTTCTTCAGCGCTGCCTTGACGATTTCGTCCATGGCCGCGATCTTGCCTCAGAGTTGGCCGCGCAACCAGCCCATCACCGCCTGCGGCAAGCTCAGCACGTGGCCGGGAAAGCGCCCGGCCGGAAAACCGACATGGCCGCCCTGCGCCGGCTGCCAGAGCGTCACCCAGGCGGTGTGGCGCCCCGGCGCGGGCAGGCAGGCGGCCGGCACAAACGGGTCATTGCGCGGATTGAGCACCAATGCCGGCACGCGGATCTCGCCCAGGCGCGGCAAGGCCGAAGCGCGCGCCCAGTAATCGTCGGTGTCCTTGAAGCCATGCAGCGGCGCGGTGAAGACGTTGTCGAACTCGTAGAGCGTGCGCGCGGCGCGCAGCCGCGCGGCATCGAACAACCCCGGGTGCTGCACCAGCTTGGCCAGCGCCTTCGGTTTCATGGTGCGCAGAAACATCGGCGTGTAGATGAGCCGATTCAAGCCGGTGCCGATGGCGCGGCCGCTGGCGGCCAGATCGATCGGCGAGCACACCGAGCACACCGCCCGCACCTGCTGCACCGCGCCCGGCCCGGCCTCCTCGGCCCAGCGCAGCAAGGCGTTGCCCCCGAGCGACACGCCCACCGCCACCCGTGGCCCGGCGTGGCGCTGGCGGACTTGCGCCAGCATCCAGCCGATCTCGGCGTGATCGCCCGAGTGGTAGGCACGCGGCGCCTGGTTCAGCTCGCCCGAGCAGCCGCGAAAATGCGGCACCACGCAGTGCCAACCGTGCGTGCGGGCCCAGTCGGCAAAGGCCTCGGCGTAATGGCTGCGCGACGAGCCTTCCAGGCCGTGAAACAGCACCAGCAGCGGCGCATCAGGCCCGGCAGCAGGCTGGCCGACCAGCCAGTCGGCATCGACAAAATCGCCGTCCGGGGTGGTCCAGCGTTCGCGCCGCCAGATTGGGGCTGGGCCATGGTGGCGCCGCGCCGCCAGCGCCGGCCAGAGGGTCTGCAACTGGCCGCCCGGCAACCAACCGGGCGCTGGCGCGAGCTGCGGTGGGGGGATACCAAAACCGGCGACAACCGCCGCCGCCGGGCCACCTTGAACCGGGTCCGAGTTCTGCCGATGTTGTGCTTTCATGGCCGACGCCCTCCTCAGCCCCAACCCTACTCGCGCGGCAGAATCAGTGCAGGACGACCGGAGAATCCCCCGCTTCCTGCAGCTCTCCCGCATGGCCGGGGCTGGCGTGATGCACCAGCAAGCGCCAGCCCTGCAGCGTCTTGACGTAGACATTGGTGGCCACCACGTAGCCGACCTGCGGGCCCTGCTCGGTGACGACATGCACCTGCTCCAGCACATGATGCACGGCGCAGGTGGGCATCTGCACCCGGCGCACCTGCACCGGACGGGTGTCGATGGCGCCCTGGCTGAGGATCGCTTCGAAACTGCGGCGGATCGCCGCGCTGCCGAGCAGGCGGGCGCCGCCCGGGTGCACGCAGGCGCTCTCGTCATCGTCCGACCAGACGGCCATCAAGCGCTCCAGATCGGCCTGCTGCAGCGCTTCGTAGAACTGCGCCTCGGTTTCGTCGGGGGTGGCCATCAGGACCGCCTGGAGAGTTTTGGGACGAGCCATCGGTCAGTGATCCTGCTGTCAGCGGAACACCACGGTCTTGCGACCGTTCAGCAGCACCCGCTGCTCGACATGCCAGCGCACCGCCCGCGCCAGCACCACGCATTCGACGTCGCGGCCGACCGCCGTGAAGTCTTCCGGCGACAGCGTGTGATCGACCCGCTCGACGTCCTGCTCGATGATCGGGCCTTCGTCCAGATCGGCGGTGACGTAGTGGGCCGTGGCGCCGATCAGCTTCACACCCCGCACATGGGCCTGGTAATAGGGCTTGGCACCCTTGAAGCTGGGCAGGAAGCTGTGGTGGATGTTGATGGCCCGACCGGCCAGGAACTGGCAGAAACCCGGGCTGAGGATCTGCATGTAGCGCGCCAGCACCACCAGGTCGATGCCTTCGCGCTCGATGAGGGCCTCGACCTGCAGTTCCTGGGCGCGCTTGACCTCGGCCGAGCTGCCGGTCGGCAGCGGCAGGTGATGAAACGGAATACCGTAGCTGGCGGCCAGCTCGGCAAAATCGGGGTGGTTCGAGACGATGGCCGGAATGTCGATGTTGAGCTGGCCGCTCTGCCAGCGAAACAGCAGATCGTTCAGGCAGTGGCCGTATTTGCTGACCATCAGCAGCAGGCGCGGTCGGCGCGTCAGGTCATGGAACTGCGCCCGCATGCCGAACTGCTCGCGCGCATGCGCAAACAGGTTGTTCAGCATGGCGATGTCAGCCAGATGGGCGGGGGCCTGAAAGTGGACCCGCATGAAGAACAGGCCGGTGGCGTCTTCGCTCTGCACATCACCGAACTGCTGCGAGTCGATGATGTTGCAGCCGGCCTGGTAAAGCAGACCGGAAACCGCGTAGACGATGCCTTTGGCATCGCGGCAAGACAGGGTGAGAATGAACTCTCTGGAGGTGCTGGGCATGGTGGGCGAGATTCTACGCAGCGCCCCGACATACAGGCCCGCCTAGAATGCACCGGTTTTTCGCCTTTTTGCTCATGTCTGCTGCTGAACCCATCGAACGCCGTCAAAACCTGGATGATTTGCTGAGCTGCATCGCTCAAGACGATCGTGCCGCCCTGGTCGCGCTGTATCAGCGCACCAGCACGCACTTGTTCGGGGTGATCATGCGCATCCACGAAGGCGACCAGGCCATGGCCGAGGAGGTGCTGCAAGACGTCTATGTGCAGGTCTGGCACACGGCCGGCCGCTACGACCCACGCCATGACCGGCCCCTGACCTGGTTGATGAGCATTGCGCGCCGGCACGCCATCGAGCTGCGGCGGCTGCGCCATCCGCCGGTCTGGTCGGATCCGAGCAAGAACGCCAGCGGCATGGCGACACGCCTGAGCAATTCGGCGCCGCCCGAAGACGTTTGCGTCTCGATGCTGGCGCGCGCGCATCGCCCGAGCCTGGATCTGCTCACGCCCCTGGATCTGCAAAGCTTTGGCCTGGCCTATTACATGGGCATGAGTTGCATTGAAGTGGCGGCGCAGCTGCGCCAACCGCTGGCGCGTATCAAAGCCAGCCTGCGCCGCGCCCTGCCGACCTTGCGTCAGAGTGTGGCGCCGCACCCGACCGACACGACCGTTTCCAGGATCTGAACCGTACGATGGACTACAGCCGTCCGCAACGCGCCGATCGCCTTGCCGCCGAATATGTGCTGGGCACGCTGCAAGGCCATGCACGCCAGCGCTTCGAAGCCCTCCTGCCGGCCCACCCGCAGCTGCGCAACGCCGTTGCCAACTGGCAGGAGGCCCTGATGCCGCTGGCCGCCAGCGTACCGGTGGCCACGCCCAGCGCCGAGGTCTGGGGGCAGATCGAGGAGCGCCTGTTCGGCGGCACACTGCCGCTGGGCACCAACCTGCCCCAGCGCGTGCCGCGTTGGTGGGAGCGAGTCCGTCCTTGGCGCCAGGCCACCGCCATCAGTCTGGCTGCCGTGCTGGCACTGGGCGTGCTGCTGCTGTGGCCGCAGGCCTCGCGGCCACCGCTGCTGGTGGTGCTGACCCCGAACAGCGGCCCGGCCAGCTTTGTGGCCACCATCGCCGCCGATGGCCGCAGTCTGGTGCTGGCCCCGATCGGCGGCCTGACGGTCGATCCCTCGCACACGCTGGAGCTCTGGGCCATGCCCAAGCAGGGTGTGCCGCGCTCGCTCGGGGTGGTGTCGGCCAATCGGCCCACCACGGTGATGCGCACTCAGCTGCTGAATGGCATCAGCGCTTATGCCCTCAGCATCGAGAACCCGGGCGGCTCGCGCGTGGGCATTCCCAGCTCACCGATGGTCTCGGTCGGCCAGTTACCGCCCTGAGGCGGCGGCGTAGCGCACGTCCACCCCGACCTGGCCCAGCAGAGCCGCCTGCACGCGTTCTGGCGTCACTTCCTGCAGACAGCGGGTGTGGCCGAGCGGACAGATCCGCTTGAAGCACGGCGCGCACTCCAGCGCCAGCTCTTGCTTGAGCCAGATCACGCTGGCGCGCGGGTTGAGCGGCGGCGTGTGCTCCGGGCTGGTCGAGCCGAACACCGCCACCTGGGGCACGCCAAAAGCCGCCGCCACATGCATCAGGCCGGAATCGTTGCTGACCACGCCACGCGCGCCGGCAATCAGTGCCATCGCCGCATCCAGCGTGGTCTTGCCAGCCAGCGCCACGCAAGCACCCACCGGTGCCTGGGCCGCAATCTCGGCCACCAACGCCGCTTCCTTGGGTGAACCGAGCAGTGCCACCGGCAAGCCGCTCTCGGCATGCAAGCGCCTGGCCAGTTCGGCGTAATGCGCCGCCGGCCAGCATTTGGCCGGACCGTATTCAGCGCCCGGCGCAAAGGCCCAGTAGCCACCCGCCGTCAGGCCGGCATCAATGCAAGCCTGGCTGATGCGTTCCGGCGCGAGCTGCAAGTGCGGCTGCGCCGCCTGGTGCGCCAGCGGGTCCATTCGGCCCGCCCCCTGCGCGGCCAGCGCCAGGTAGAACGCCACCATCGGCGGCCGGCCAGCCGGATTGGGCAAGCGCTTGTTCAACAGCCCCCAGCGACCTTCGCCGTGATAGCCGACCCGCAGCGGAATGTCGGCAAACCACGGCAGCAGCGCCGACTTGATGGAATTGGGCAGCACATAGGCGACGTCATATTGACGCTGCCAGGATGCACCCAGCTCGCGCCGCGCCGACCAGTCGAGCCGGCCGTGCGCAAACGGCAGGCTCAGCACCTGCCGGACCTGCGGCATGGCGCGGTAGACCGGTGCGACCCATGGCAGGGCCGCCACGATCAGGGTATCGCCGCGAACGGCCAGTTCAGCGATCAGCGGCTGGCTCATCACCGCATCGCCAATCCACTGGGGCGCGATGATCAGCGCACGTTCCATGAAGCCGCCTTCTGCGGCCGGTGCCGCCCTGACCGTTGCAAGACCTTCAACTCAGCACTGCGGGCAGTCTTCAATGCGCGTGCACTTTTTCGCCCGCCTTGAGCTTGTAGACCGTGCCGCAATACGGGCACTTGCCCTCGCCATGACCATGACCGGCCACGTCGATGTAGACCTTCGGGTGGCTGCTCCAGAGGGCCTGTTTCGGGTTCGGGCAAGCCACCTGGCCGGCACCTTGCAGATCCTTGGCCGTGACTTCCACGACCGACTTGTTGTCGTTGCTCATAGACATGTTCTCTCTCAGACCTTGCTCAGCCATGCGGCGTACTTGGGATTGCGGCCGTTGACGATGTCAAAGAAGGCCGTCTGGATCTGCTCGGTGATCGGGCCACGGTAGCCACGGCCGATCTCGATGCGGTCCAGCTCGCGGATCGGCGTCACTTCAGCGGCGGTGCCGGTGAAGAAGGCCTCGTCGGCGATGTAGACCTCATCGCGGGTGATGCGCTTTTGCACCACTTCCAGCCCCAGATCCTTGCAGATGGCGAAGATGGTGTTGCGCGTGATGCCGTTCAGGGCGCCCGCCGACAAGTCCGGCGTGTAGACCACGCCGTCCTTGATGATGAAGATGTTCTCGCCCGCGCCTTCCGAGACAAAGCCGCTGGCATCGAGCAGCAGCGCTTCGTCGTAGCCGTCGTCGGTGGCTTCGGTGTTGGCCAGGATCGAGTTGGTGTAGTTGCTCACCGCCTTGGCCTGCGTCATCGTGATGTTGACGTGGTGGCGCGTGTAGCTGCTGGTCTTGACGCGGATGCCGCGCTTCAGGCCTTCTTCACCCAGATAGGCGCCCCAGGTCCAGGCGGCGATCATCAGGTGGATGGTGTTGCCCTTCGGGCTGACACCGAGCTTTTCGGAGCCGATCCAGGTCAGCGGGCGGATATAGCCGCTTTCCAGCTTGTTCTCGCGCACCACCGTCTTTTGCGCTTCCATCACCTCTTCCTGGCTGTAGGGCAGCTTCATGCGCAGGATCTTGGCGCTGTTGAACAGGCGCTCGGTGTGCTCTTGCAGGCGGAAGATGGCCGTGCCATCCACGGTGTTGTAGGCCCGCACGCCTTCAAAGGCGCCGCAGCCGTAATGCAGCGTATGGGTCAGGACGTGGATCTTGGCGTCACGCCAATCGACCAGTTCGCCGTCCATCCAGATCTTGCCGTCACGGTCGTGCATCGACATGGGAAAACCTTTGCTGAGTCGGAGTCGAAAAAGTCCTCGATTCTAGTTCGCCCGACCCGACCCACGCCGCACCCGACAAAGGCTCAGCCACGCAGCGGCGTCACGCCGGCCTGCCGCTGCTGCATCTGGCTGATCGCCAGTACCGCCTGGGTGCGCGAGCTCACGCCGAGGCTGCGCAGCACTGCGGCGACGTGATCCTTGATGGTCTCGACCGACAGGCCCAGCTCGCGCGCGATCATCTTGTTCGGCTTGCCCTGCAGCAGCAGCGCCAGCACCTCGCGCTGGCGCGAGGTCAGGCCGAGCGACTCGTACGAGGTCGGCGCCATCTGGTAGTCACTCTGGCTGGCGATGCTGCGCACCGTCTCGGCGTCATCGAGCTCCATGCCGATCGGATCGAACTCTGCCGTGCGCGAGGCCGGCGACAGCGCAGCGCTGGCTGAGGCGCGCGAGCCCAGCGCCAGCGCCATCGGCGGCACATAGATGCCACCCGACATGACCAGATGCAGCGCTTCGAACAGCATCTCGTTGCTGGCGCGTTTCGGCACGAAGCCCATTGCGCCGCCATCGATGGCACGAATCACATCGCTGGCCCGATCCGAGGCCGACACGATCACCACCGGCAAGGCCGGATAGGCCGAACGCAGCTCCTGCAAGACATCAAAACCATTCGCATCGCCAAGCTGCAAGTCGAGCAGAACGATGTCGAAGTCGTCATGCTGCTGCAACATCTGGCGCGCTTCTTCGGCCGTCTCCACCCCGATCACGCTGACATGGTCACCGAGCCGGAGGATCACCGACTGCATGGCCCAGAGAATCAGTGGATGGTCATCGATCAGCAACGCTTTCATGGGTACTCCCGAGACTTGTTGTGTGCGGCAATCCTACCCGTGCCACAGCGCCGTCGCACTCCCTCTGAAGTGGGCGCAGACACGGCCGAGCCGATTCAGTTATGTTACGACTGCCCCGGCGCACCTCCGCCGAAGGCGGCCCCGTCACACCCGCTTTAACCCCGATGACTCCCTTGTCGACCGCTGCCAGCCCAGACGCCACGCCCAGCGAGAGCGCCTCGGCACCCCTGCCCCGCGTGCTGGTGCTGGTGGCGCACCCGGATCTGCACGCCTCGCGCGTCAACCGCCAGCTGCTGCGGGCTGCGCGGACACTGCAAGCGGTGCACGCCCCGCGCATCGAGGTGCGCGACCTCTATGCGCTCTACCCGGACTTCGACATCGATGTGCGCGCCGAGCAACAGGCGGCCGCAGCGGCCGACCTGATCGTCTGGCAGCACCCGATCCACTGGTACAGCATGCCGGCGCTGATGAAGCTGTGGCTCGACGAGGTGCTCACGCAAGGCTGGGCCTACGGACGCGGCGGCACCGCGCTGATGGGCAAGGATCTGTGGCTGGTCGCCTCGACCGGCGGCCCCGAGGCGACTTACCACCCGGAGCGCTACAACCGCTATTTCTTCGACGCCTTCCTGCCGCCCTACGAGCAGACGGCGGCGCTGTGCGGCCTGCGCTTTCTGCCGCCGCTGGTGCTGCACGGTGCCAACAGCGCCAGCGCCATCGAGCTGGCCGAGCACAGCCAGACCTATCTGGCGCACCTGCGCGACTATCCGGCCTGGCCCGAGATCGCCGATCTGCCGGCCTGCGTCAGCTGCCCGATCCCGCCCGATGACCGGCCAGATGATCGCCCCGAGAACCGCTGGACCCTCGACAACCCCAATCCCAACCACCGCAGCGCATCGGCATGAACCACGGCAGCAGCTGGCTCCTGAGCAGCCTCACCTTTCTGGCCGCTGCGGTGGTGGCGGTGCCGCTGGCGCGCGCGCTCGGTCTGGGCGCCATCATCGGCTACCTGGGCGCCGGCATCGTCATCGGGCCGTGGGGCCTGGCGCTCGTCACCGACCCGGACACCACGCTGCACTTCGCCGAGTTCGGCGTGGTGCTGATGCTGTTCTTGGTCGGGCTGGAGCTGGAACCGCGCCGCCTGCTGGCGCTGCGCCGGCCGATCTTCGGCTGGGGCTCGGCGCAGCTGCTCGGCTGTGCGGCGGTCTTGGCGGCCGCCGCGCTGGCCCTGGGCCTGCCGTGGCGCTGGGCGGTGGTGGCGGCACTCGGGCTGTCGCTGTCATCCACCGCTGTGGCGCTGCAGATCATGAGCGAGCGCAACCTGCTGCCGACCCGCAGCGGCCAGGCCGGCTTTGCGATTTTGCTGTTCCAGGACATCGCCGCCATCCCGATCCTGGCGCTGCTGCCGCTGCTCGGCAGTGGCCGCGCCGCAGCCGGCAACCCCTGGCTGGAAGTGGCCAAGGCGGTCGGCGTGATCGCCGCCATCATCGTGCTGGGCCGGCTGCTGCTGCGCCACGGCCTGCGCTGGGTGGCGCGCAGCCGCACGCCGGAGATCTTCACCGCCGCCTCGCTCGGGCTGGTGCTCGGCATCGCCGCGCTGATGCAGGCGGTCGGGCTGTCGATGGCGCTCGGCGCCTTTCTGGCCGGCGTGCTGCTGGCCGAGAGCGAATACAAGCGCGCCCTGGAAACCGACGTCGAGCCGTTCAAGGGCCTGCTGCTCGGGCTGTTCTTCATGGCGGTCGGCATGACGATCGACTTCGGCAGCCTGCTGGCGCACCCCGGCATCGTCGCGGCGCTGCTGCTCGGTTTTCTGCTGCTCAAAAGCCTGGTGCTGAGCGGCCTGGCCCGGCTGATGCGGCTGCCGGCCGCCACCCGCCCGGTGCTGGTGCTGCTGCTGGCGCAGGGCGGCGAATTTGCCTTCGTGGTGTTCCAGCAAGCCACCAGCAACGGTGTGGTCAGCGACGAGATCGGCACGGTGCTGACCGGCACGGTGGCGCTGTCGATGCTGGTCACGCCGCTGCTGCTGGTCGCCATCGACCGCTGGCTGCTGCCGCGCTACGCCAACCACACGGCGGCGCCCTCCGAGCTGGCGCTGCACGAGCCGCTCGACGCGCCGGTACTGCTGTGCGGCTTCGGCCGCTACGGCCAGATCGTGGCGCGGCTGTTGTACGCCAACGGCCTGAAAGTGACCGTGCTGGAGCACGACGCCGATCAGGTCGATGTGGTGCGCCGCTTCGGCTTCAAGGTCTATTACGGCGACTCGACCCGGCTCGACCTGCTGCGCACCGCCGGCGCCGGCACGGCCAAGGTGATCGTCGTCGCGGTGGACGACATGGAGCAGAGCCTGAAGATCGTCGATCTGGCGCGCCAGCATTTTCCGCAGGCCGAAGTGGTGGCGCGCGCCCGCAACGTGCAGCACCAATACGCGCTGCGCGAACGCGGCGTGACCCGCATCGAGCGCGAAACCTTTGAATCAGCGCTGGCCAGCGGCCGCAGCGTGCTGGAGCTGATGGGCTCCGAGCCTCACCGCGCCTGGCAACTGGCGCGACGCTTCCGCCGCTTCAACCACGAACTGGTCGAACGCATGTGGCCGCATCACCGCGACGACCAGCAACTCACCGCGCTGGCCAAACAAGGCAGCAGCCAGCTGGAAGAGTTGTTCGCGTTGGAACGCCAGGAGCGCGAGCAGCGGCTGGCGCAGCAGCGGGATGGCTGGGATGGGTGATGGGCGCGGGTCATGGCGCGCAATTTGGCGCGCATCGTGGCGCGCAAATCTCTGTAAACACCATTGCGCGCCAAATAATGTGGCGCGATACTGGTTTTCCGCGCCAATACACCGCTGATCATGTCCTTGCCCGAGTCCACGCCATCGCCATCCGTTGCGGCCGACCCATCCAGCGAAGTTCAGGAACGGCTTCTGGTGGAAATCGCCCGGCATCCGACCGGCCTGGGCCTGGAGGCGCTGCATGTGGCGCTCGGTGGTCAGCCCGCGCGCCGCACGCTGCAGCGCTGGCTGGCGGAACTGGTCCGCCAGGGTCGGGTGATGACGCAAGGGGTGGGCCGCGCCCTGCGCTATGGCCCGGTGCTGATTGCACCTGCGTCTGCGACCAAAGACGACGCGCCCGCCAATGACGACATTCCGGTTTCGCCGCAAGGCGAGGCAATCCAACGTCATGTCCGGCAGCCATTGCATCAACGTCGCCCGACGGGTTATCAGCTCGGTTTTCTCGAAGCCTACACACCGAACGTCACGTTCTACTTGTCCGACACACTGCGTGCGCAGCTGCAGGCGATGGGCCGCTCGCGCATCCAAACACAAGCGCCCGCCGGCACTTTTGCGCGCGACATCCTGAACCGGCTGCTGATCGACCTGTCGTGGGCTTCGTCGCGGCTGGAGGGCAACACCTACACCCGGTTCGACACCGAGCGCCTGATTGATCTCGGCCAAGCCGCCGAGGGCAAGGCCGCGTTCGAGGCACAGATGATCCTGAACCACAAGGCTGCGATCGAGTTCCTGGTCGGCGACGAACGGGTCGGCGTCGATACGGCGACGGTGCTCGCGCTGCATGCACTGCTCTCGGATGGCCTGCTGAGCGACGCGATGGCGGGTGGGCGGGTGCGCTGGCGGGCAGTGGAGATCGGCGCCAGCGTCTATCGTCCAATCGCCCTGCCGCAACGGCTGGAAGAACTGTTCGGCATCGTCATGGCCATGGCGGCGGAAATCGATGACCCGTTCGAGCAGGCGTTCTTCCTGATGGTGCAACTGCCATATCTGCAGCCTTTTGAAGACGTCAACAAGCGGGTATCACGGCTGGCGGCCAACATCCCACTGATACGCCACAACCTGTGCCCGCTGTCGTTCATCGATGTGCCAGCCCAGGTGTATGTGGACGGACTGCTCGGCGTCTACGAACTCAACCAGATTGATCTGTTGCGCGATGTGTTTGTCTGGACGTACGAGCGCTCATGCCAGCAATACGTGGCGGTACGCCAGCAACTGGTGCCGCCGGATACGTTCCGGCTGCGGTACCGGATGGAGCTGGGCGTGGCGGTCAAGGCCATCGTGCAAGGCGGCTTGCCGCTGGAACACACCAGCATCGAGCAGGTCACGCCAGCCACGGTGGCCACCGATGATCGGCCCAGATTCACCCGACAGGTGCACGACGAGTTCGCCACTCTGCACGAAGGCAATGCCGTGCGCTTCGGCCTGCGTCCGCTGGAGCTGGCGGCGTGGCGCGAGGCAGAACGGAGCGCTGGACAAACTGACTGAGCGGCTGGGGCCTACGACGACCGATACACCTCGCGGCGGTTGCCGATCTTGACCACGAGCACTTTCAAGGCGCCATCCTCGATGAGGCTGATGATCCGGTAATCACCGACTCGGTACTTCCAGAACTCGCCCAGAGCACTGCCCTTGAGCGCTTCTCCGATCGCCCGTGGGTCGTCTAGCGTGGCCACCCGCTCACGCAAGAACGTCGTGATGCGTCGGGCGATCGGCCGATCCAGCTTCATCAAGTCCTTCTTGGCGGCATCGTCGAACTCAATCCGCCAAGCCAAGGTCGCGCTCCAGGTCGTCCAGCGTGTGGGTCTGGCTGCGTCCAGCCCGGATGTCGATCAGCCGCTGCTCGGCCAAGTAGAGGTCTTCCATGTCATCCAGATGCGCCAGGATGGCTTCACGGGCATAGAACGTCTTGGTTCTTCCAGTGGCTTTGGCCAGCGCATCCAGCCGTGCTTCGACTTCAGTGGGTAGCCGTATCGCCAGCATGTCCGTGCTCCTGGGGATCAATTGATATACGAGTATATCGTTGTGATCAGTCCCATGCACAGCCCGGAGCCGGCACGGCCAAGGTCATCGTCGTCGCGGTCAACAGCAACTCACCGCCCTGGCCAAACAAGGCAGCAGCCAGCTGGAAGAGCTGTTTGCGCTGGAGCGCCAGGAGCGCGAACAGCGGCTGGCGCAGCAGCGGGATGGGTGGGATGGATAACTGCCGGCGAACGGACTGATTGAATACGCTGGTGAAGGTCAGGTCAGTGAGATGCCCGCAAAAAAGTCTTGTTTTTGTGGGCCACCTCGACGGTTTAGGTATCGTTACTCAGCCTTGATGGCGTATTCGGCACCACTCACGCATTTTTGCGCATCACTTGTGCTTCGAAAAAAGTCAACGGTCAAGGTACCAAATCCACCGCCGGTCATTCCTACCCAAACATATGCAACTTCGCCAGTTTTAGTATCTATATTAAGAACTCCGCTATTACCAGACAGGCCACCACGATCAATATAAACTTCATGCTTACCAGGAATAACAACCACATGTGCAAAGTTGTTTGGCTTCAGTGTGCCGATAGCAATGTTATCTACGTAAACTATCGTCCTAACGCCAGCACCCACAAAAACAGCATTTTCTCGGCAGACATAGAGGCTAACTTTTTCGGGGATAGATTGAAGTTTTTTTAATTCAAGCTCAGCGTCTTTGTTTCCATACTTCACTGATGCGCATCCACAGAGCGCAACAAGAAGAAGAGGGCTGAATTTTCTGTATTGATGGTTCACGGTAGACCTTTCCACTATTGGGTTGTGGGATGGTGAAATTTACGACGACCAACTTAATCGACAACAGTTGGTCAAACAGACGCATCCGTTTGACCAACGGTGGCGCTTACTCCCCCAAATACGCCGCCCGCACCTTCGGATCATCCAGCAGCGCCCGGCCGGTGCCGTTCATCGTCACGAGGCCGGATTCCATCACGTAGCCGCGATCGGCCACTGCGAGGGCGCGGCTGGCGTTTTGTTCGACCAGCAGCATCGTGACGCCCTGCTTGTGGATGTCGTTCACGACCTCGAAAATCTTGTCCACCATGATCGGGCTCAGGCCCATCGACGGCTCGTCGAGCAGCAGCACTTTGGGGCGCGCCATCAAGGCGCGGCCCATCGCCAGCATTTGCTGCTCACCACCCGACATGGTGCCGGCGAGCTGGTCACGGCGTTCTTTCAGGCGCGGGAAAATGGTGAAAACCTTTTCGATGTCGGCGTCGATTTCCTTGTCGTTGCGGACATAGGCGCCCATCTGCAGGTTTTCGGTGATACTCATGCGCGTGAAGGTGCCGCGCCCTTCCGGAATCATCACCAGGCCTTGTTTGGCCAGATCCCAGGCGCCCTGGCCCTTGATGCTCTTGCCCATGAACTGAATCTCGCCGTCGCCGACCGGCTGGATACCGGTGACGGCTTTCAGCGTGGTGGTTTTGCCGGCGCCGTTCGCACCGATCAAACTGACCAGTTCGCCTTCGCGCACTTCCAAGCTCACGCCCTTGACGGCCTGAATACCGCCGTACGCGACCTTGAGGTTTTTAATGCTCAACAGGATGTTGTCTGCCATGTGCTGCTTTCCTGCTGCGTCAGTGGGGCTTGTGACCGGCGCCCAGATAGGCTTCGATCACTTTCTCGTTGCGCTGCACCTCGGCCGGGGTGCCTTCGGCGATCTGCTTGCCGTAATCGAGCACCGTGACGCGGTCGCACAAACCCATGATGAGTTTGACGTCGTGTTCGATGATCAGAATGGTGCGGCCGTCCTTGCGGATCCGGTCGATCAGCTCGCGCAGCACCATTTTCTCGGTGGCATTCATGCCGGCAGCGGGCTCATCAAGCGCAATCAGTTTCGGGTCGGTGGCCAGCGCGCGGGCAATTTCCAGCCGGCGTTGGTCGCCATAACTGAGCGTGCGCGCCTTGAAATCAGAGTATTTGCCGATGCCGACATAATCGAGAAGCTCCTGCGCGCGTTTGGCAATCGCCGCTTCCTCAGTCTTGAAACTCTTGGTGCGGAACACCGCGCCGATCAAACCCGAGTGCGTGCGCACATGGCGGCCGACCATGACATTTTCCAGCGCGGTCATTTCCGGGAAGAGCCGGATATTCTGGAAGGTGCGCGCAATACCGGCCGCCGCGACCTGATGCACGGCGGTCGGCGCATAAGGCGCACCGCCCAGTTCGAAGGTGCCACCGTCGGGCGTATAAAGCCCGGTGATGACGTTGAAAAAGGTCGTCTTGCCGGCGCCATTCGGGCCGATCAGGCCATAAACCTGGCCCTTCTTGATGGTGATGCCCACATCGGCCAAAGCCTGCAGGCCGCCGAAGCGCTTGGAAACGCCCTGGACATTCAAAATGGTGTCGCTGCTCATCAGGGTTTCCTTGTCATTTCGCGCTCGGCGCGGCCTTGGCATGTTCCGGCGCGGGCCACAAGCCACGCGGACGCAGCAGCATCACGGCAATCATCGCCAGCGCAATCAGCAGCTGGCGCAGGATGGCAGCATCGAGCCGGCCACCGGTCATGATCTGGATATCGCCCGCGATATAACGCAGCACCTCGGGCAGCGCCGACAGCAGCACCGCACCCAGAATCACACCCGGCAAATGGCCCAGCCCGCCCAGCACCACCATCGCGACAATCATCACCGACTCGGCCAGCGTGAATGATTCCGGTGAGATGAAACCCTGGAACGCCGCGAACATCGAGCCCGACACACCGCCAAAGGTGGCACCCATGCCGAACGCGAGCAGTTTCAGGTTGCGGGTATTCAGGCCCATCGCCTTGGCGGCGATCTCGTCTTCGCGGATCGCCATCCAGGCGCGGCCGATGCGGGAGTTTTCCAGGTTGTGGCAGATCGTCACGCTGCCGACCACCAGCGCCAGGAACAGGTAGTAATACAGCGCCACCGACGGCAGCGCAAAACCGAAGATTTCCAGCGGCTTGCCAAAGCTGAAGCCGAAGAAATTCATCGGATCAATCTGGCTGATACCGCGCGGGCCGTTGGTGATGTTGAGCGGGTATTCCAGGTTATTCATGAACACCCGGATGATTTCACCAAAGCCGAGCGTGACAATGGCCAGATAGTCGCCGCGCAGTTTCAGTGTCGGCGCGCCCAGCACCACGCCGGCAAATGCCGCCACCAGCGCGGCCATCGGTATCACGGCCCAGATCGGCACGTGCAGGCCGTTCGGGAACAGGCTTTTCAGTGACTCGAAGTTATCGGTCAGGTGCGGCGAAGCGACCAGCGCATACATGTAGGCACCGAGCGCGTAGAACGCGACATAACCCAAGTCAAGCAGGCCGGCATAACCGACCACGATGTTCAGGCCGAGCGCCAGCAGCACATACAGCAAGGCCAGCGCCATGATGCGCACCCAGCCTTGGCCGAACTGCGCCGCAAAGACCGGCAGCACCAGCAGCCCGATGGCCGCCAGCAAGAAAACGATGATGCGTTGTTGTTTTTGCATGGTCAGCTTTCGGCGTCAGGCGCGATCAGCCACACGTTCGCCCATCAGGCCCGAGGGGCGCAGCGTGAGCACGAGGATCAGCACGAGGAAGGCAAAGATCTCGACGTACTGGCTGCCAAACAGGCCGCCGGTGAGCTCGCCCAGATAACCCGCGCCGATGGCCTCGATCAGACCCAGCAGCACACCACCGACCATCGCCCCGGCCAGATTGCCGATACCGCCAAACACCGCCGCCGTAAACGCTTTCAAGCCCGGCATGAAACCCATGCTGTGCTGCAGCGTGCCGTAATTGGCCGCCCACATGATGCCGGCAATCGCCGCCAGCGCCGCACCGATGATGAAGGTCGCGCTGATGATGTGATCAGGCCGCACGCCCATCAGGCCGGCCACGCGCGGATTCTCGGCGGTGGCGCGCATCGCGCGTCCCAGCTTGGTCTTGTTGACCAGCCAGAGCAGCGCCGCCAGCACCACCACGGTGACCACCAGGATCACGATCTGCGTCACGGTGATCACCGGGCCGTCCTCCCACAGGAAAAACACTTCCGGCGGCAGCAGCTGCGGATAGGGCTTGGGGTTGGGCTTCCAGATGATCATCGCCAGCGTCTGCAGCAGCAGGCTCATGCCCATCGCGGTGATGAGCGGCGCCAGGCGCGGCGCGTTGCGCAGCGGTCGGTAGGCGATCTTCTCGATGGTGTAGTTGAGCGCCGCGCAGGCCACGATCGCCGCGATCATCGAGATGATCAGGATCAGCCAGCCCGGCAAGGTCGAATGGGCGTCATGAAAGGCGCTGGCCACCGTCCAGCTCACCATCGCACCGACCATCAGCACTTCGCCATGCGCGAAGTTGATCAGGCTGATGATGCCGTAGACCATCGTGTAGCCCAGCGCCACGAGCGCATACATGCTCCCGAGCACCAGACCGTTGATGATCTGTTGTACAAAAATATCCATCCAGTGGTCTCCTATGGCGCGGCCATGTGCCGGCGCTCCGGTGGGGTCCGCGACAGCTTGTGGCCGCCACGGGTCAACGCAACGCCCGTGCCAGAGGCACCAAGCCCCTCGGGCGGCCAACACCCCGATCGTTTTTCAACCGGTTGCCCGGCTCGTTGCAAGCGGCGCGATTCTAGGCTGCCGTAAGCCTGCAGAAGGTTCGTAGTTCCCGCAGTTCCCACCTTGGCAGGTTCGGCATTTGAGCCAAATCAGCGCGCTTTCTTGGTGCGGGCCTGTGCGTCAAGCTGGCGCAGCTGGGCCAGTTTCTCGGCGATCTTGATTTCGAGCCCACGCGGCACCGGCTGGTAGAACTGCGGCCTCGGATCCAGCCCCTCGGGGAAGTAGTGTTCGCCGGCCGCGTAGCCGCCCTCCTCATCGTGGGCGTAGCGGTAATCGCGGCCGTAGTCGAGGTTTTTCATCAGCTTGGTCGGCGCGTTGCGCAGGTGCAGCGGCACGGGCCGGGTGCCGTCTTGCTGCACAAAGGCGCGCACGGCCTTGAAGGCGGCATAAACCGCGTTCGATTTGGGCGCCACCGCCAGATACACCACCGCCTGCGCCAGCGCCAGCTCACCCTCGGGCGAGCCGAGCCGCTCGTAGGTTTCGGCGGCGTCGAGCGTCAGGCGCAGCGCGCGCGGGTCGGCCAGGCCGATGTCCTCGCTGGCCATGCGCACCAGCCGCCGGGCGATGTAGCGCGCATCGACGCCGCCGTCGAGCATGCGCGCCAGCCAGTACAGCGCCGCGTCCGGGTCGCTGCCGCGCACCGATTTGTGCAGCGCCGAAATGGTGTCGTGAAACTGCTCGCCGCCCTTGTCGTAGCGGCGCAGTTGCGCGCCCAGGCTGCGCTCCAGCGCGGCCTCGTCGATGCGCGTCGCCGGGCCGACCATCGCCACGACGTTTTCATAGGTGTTGAGCAGCCGGCGCGCATCGCCGTCGGCGTAGGCGATCAGGCGCTCGGCAGCGGCCGGTTCCAGCTCGACCGCGCCGAGCACGCTGCGCGCCTTGTCGAGCAGCGCGCGCAGCGCATCCAGGCCGATCGGCTGCAGCACGTGCACGGTGGCGCGCGACAGCAGCGCCGAATTGACCTCGAACGACGGGTTCTCGGTGGTCGCGCCGATGAAGGTGAACAGCCCGGACTCGACGTGCGGCAGGAAGGCATCCTGCTGCGCCTTGTTGAAGCGGTGCACCTCATCGACAAAGACGATGCAGCGCCGCCCTTGCGCCTGCACCAGCTTGGCCTGCTCGACCGCCTCGCGGATGTCCTTCACGCCGCCCAGCACCGCCGAGATCGGCATGAAGTGCGCATCGAAGGCGTCCGCCATCAGCCGTGCCAGCGTGGTCTTGCCGACGCCGGGCGGACCCCAGAGGATCATCGAATGTGGTCGGCCTGAGTCGAACGCGACGCGCAAGGGCTTGCCCGGGCCGAGCAGCTCGGGCTGGCCGATCACGTCGTCGATGCTGCGTGGGCGCAGCCGCTCGGCCAGCGGCGCGTGCGCGTCGGCAGCGGCGGGCGCCGCCAAAGCAGCCGCCGTGCCGGCCGGCGCAGCGCTCAGGCCATCGGCCGGCACCGCGAACTCGTCGAGGGAAGAAAACAGATCAGGCATGCCTGAATTGTGGCGGGCCGCGCGGGCGGCGGCCACCACCGCGCCTTACTGCTGCAGCACGTCCACGCCGGCCGGCGCCTTGAACTGGAAGCGCGCCGGCGCCACTGCGGCGTTGGCCTCGAAATGGCTGAAATCGAGCCGCGAGCGCTGGCCGAAGCCATCGACGATCTCCAGCGCCGCCAGCTCGTTGCCCTTGAAGCCGATCCGCAGCGAACGGAAGCTGCTCTCGGCCGCCTTCGGCGCGGCGTTGACCCACTGCAGGCCGCCCTGCTCGGCTTCAGCCTTGAGCGTGAAGTCATGGTCGATCGAGCCGCCGGCCAGGATCGCGGCCGGCGTGCTGCCGAGCGCCTGATCCATCGGGCGCACCGTCACCTGGGCCAGATCGACGTCGTAGAGCCAGATCTTCTGGCCGTCGGCGACGATCTGCTGTTCAAAGGGCTTGGCGTAATCGAAGCGGAAACGGTTCGGGCGCAGAAACTCGAAGTTGCCGCTGGTGGTCTTTTTCTTGGCGCCGTCCGGCGAGGTGACGGTCTGGGTGTAGCCGGCGCGACCCGATTTGACGTCCTGCACAAAGCTGCGCAGCGCCGCCACCGCATCGGCATGCGCGGCCGGCAGCGCCGCCAGCAACACGGCACCGAGCAGGCCGGCGCGGCTGAAACGCCGCCAGCCCATGCCCGAGGCGGCCGGGCGCGACGGCCAATCAGCAGGAACGAAGCGGGCAGACAAAGGTTGGCTCATGGGTCGGGAAGCGTCAGGGAAAGACGGTGAGAGCCCGAAGCAGGCAACAAGTTGCCTGCTGCAGGCCTGAATCGGTGTAGCAGGCCGGATCGGCGGGCGTCAATCGGCCTCGCGCGCCGGCACCAGCAGATCGCGGTTGCCGCTGCCCGACATGGTGGAAACCAGGCCGGATTTCTCCATCTGCTCCAGCAGCCGCGCGGCGCGGTTGTAGCCGATGCGCAAGTGCCGCTGCACCAGCGAGATGGAGGCCTTGCGGTGCTGCAGCACCACCGCGACGGCCTGGTCGTACATCGGGTCGGCTTCGGCATCGCCACCGCCGCCTTCGGCATTGGTGTCGTTGCCGTCGGCGTCGAGCACGCCGCCTTCCAGGATGCCTTCGATGTAGTTCGGCTCGCCCTGGCTCTTGAGGTACTCGACCACGCGGTGCACTTCGTCATCGCCGACAAAGGCGCCGTGCACCCGCACCGGCAGGCCGGTGCCGGGCGCCAGATAGAGCATGTCGCCCTGCCCCAGCAAGGCTTCGGCGCCCATCTGATCCAGGATGGTGCGGCTGTCGATCTTGCTGCTGACCTGGAAGCTCAACCGAGTCGGGATGTTGGCCTTGATCAGGCCGGTGATCACGTCCACGCTCGGGCGCTGGGTGGCCAGGATCAGGTGGATACCGGCGGCGCGGGCTTTTTGCGCCAGCCGGGCGATCAGTTCCTCGATCTTCTTGCCGACCACCATCATCAGGTCGGCCAGCTCGTCGATCACCACCACGATGTGCGGCAACTTGGCGAGCGGCTCGGGCGCTTCGGGCGTCAGGCTGAACGGGTTCGGCAGCAACTGCTCGCGCTCGGCGGCGTCGATGATCTTCTTGTTGTAGCCGGCCAGGTTGCGCACGCCGAGCTTGCTCATCAGCTTGTAGCGCCGCTCCATCTCGGCCACGCACCAGGTCAGCGCGTTGCTGGCCTGCTTCATGTCAGTCACGACGGGGGCCAGCAGGTGCGGGATGCCTTCGTAGATGCTCAGCTCCAGCATCTTCGGGTCGATCAGGATCAGGCGCACCTCGTCGGCCTCGGCCTTGTAGAGCAGGCTCAGGATCATCGCGTTGATGCCGACCGACTTGCCCGAGCCGGTGGTGCCGGCCACCAGGCAGTGCGGCATCTTGGCCAGATCGGCCACCACCGGCGCGCCGATGATGTCCTTGCCCAGGCCCATGGTCAGCAGCGAGCTGGCGTCGCTGTAGATGTGCGAGCCCAGCACTTCGCTCAGGCGGATGATCTGGCGCTTGGCGTTCGGCAGCTCCAGCGCCATGCAGTTCTTGCCGGGAATGGTTTCGACGACACGGATCGACACCAGGCTGAGCGAGCGCGCCAGATCCTTGGCCAGGCCGACGATCTGCGAGCCCTTCACGCCGGTGGCCGGTTCGATCTCGTAGCGCGTGATCACCGGGCCCGGCTGCGCCAGGATCACCTTGACCTCGACGCCGAAGTCCTTGAGCTTTTTCTCGATCAGCCGGCTGGTCATTTCCAGCGACTCGGGCGTGGTGGTTTCGGTGCGCGCACCGGCCTTGTCGAGCAGATCGACCAGCGGCAGGTGGGTGGCGTGGGCGGCCACTGCGTTGACCGTGTGCTGTTCGCGCACCGGGATGGCGGCCCGCGCCAGCGTGGCCGACGACACCACCTTGGTCAGGGTCGGGATGTCCTGCAGGCGCGGCGGTACGCTGGCCGGCGCGACGGATCCGACGGGGGCCACAGCCGGAGTCGAAAGATCGGGCGGGCTGACGGGTGCGGTCGTCTCGGTCAGCGGCGGCAGATCGTCGAAGGTCGGCTCGATGATGAGTGGCGCGTGTTCGGCGCCCTCGTGGCGTTCGGCGTCCAGCACCTGGGCGCGCTCACGCAAGGCGCGCTGGCCGATGCGCTGATCTTCAGCCCGATCGCGGCGGTTGCGCCAGCCTCCGCGCAAGCCATCAAACGCGGCGCCCACCCGCTCCGCCACGTAGAGCCAGGAAAACTCGAAGGCCCACGACAGGCCGAGCACCAGCAGCACGATCCAGAACAGGCCGCTGCCGACAAAGCCCAAGCCGCGCATGCTCAGCGGCCCGAGCGCAGCACCGACGATGCCGCCCGCGTGCGAGCCGGCCAGCAGGCCTTCGAAACGGTAGAGCCGGGTCCACTCCAGCGCGGCACTGGCGCTGAGCAGCGCCACCACACCGAGCCAAGCGACCCAGCGCGGCCGGTGCGAGCTCAAGTCGGCCAGCGCGCCCTGGGCGATCAGGTCAGCCCGCAGCCAACGGGCGCAGACCGCCAGCCAGGCCTTGGCGCCCAGCAGCAAGCCCCACCAGGCCGACAGGCCCAGCAGCACGTAAGACAGATCTGAGAGCCAAGCCCCGAACAGGCCGGCCTTGTTGTGTGCCAGCCCGCCGCCACCGGAGGTGGAGAAGGCCGCATCGGTCGGGTCATGGCTGATCAGGGCGATCAGCCACAGCAGCCACAGCAGGCCACCCAACACCACGCCGAGTTGCAAGCGCCAGCGTGGCACCACCTTGGCCGGCGGTGCCACAGGGGGCTCTGAAGAAGCTGAGGCACGCAGCGAACCGATCGAAAACGTCATGCGCTCGATTGTCGGGGATACACCGCCCGCCGTAGCAAGGCTTGAGCACCCCGACGGGGGATCACTGCGTGGTCAGACGCTCGGTCAGCAGCACCCAGCCGTTTTCCTGGGTGATGATCAGGTCGCGCTCTTCCAGATCCTTCATGACGCGGCTGACCATTTCGCGCGAGGCGCCGACCACCTTGGCCAGATCCTGCCGCGACACCTTGCTGCGGATGATCTTCTGGCCGCCGTCTTCCTCGGTCGCCATGTCGAGCAGCGCACGCGCCACGCGGCCATAGACGTCGAGCAGCGCGAGCGATTCGATCTGGCGGTCGGCATTGCGCAGGCGCACCACCAGACCACGCAGCACCGAATACGCCAGGCTCGACGCCTCGGGCAGGCAGGCACCGAACTCGGTGCGGCCCAGCACCAGCACGTCGGTCTGCACTTCCGCGCGCACGGTGGCCGAATGCGGCTCGTTGTCGATCAGGCTCATCTCGCCGAGGTAGCTGCCCGACTCCAGCACCGCCAGGATGACTTCACGACCACGCGAGTCGGAGGTCACGACCCGGGCCCGGCCGCTCAGCAGAATGAACAGCGCATCGGACTTGCGGCCCTGCTCGACGATGATCTCGCCTCGGCGGTAGCGGCGCTTGACGACGCCATCGGCGATGGTCTGCGCCTGTTCATTGGTCAACAGGGAAAACAACGGCACACGCCGGATCAGATCGAGATTCGAGAGCATTGCCATCAAGGCACTCCTGCTTGCAGTTGGTTCTTCGTTGCTATTGCCGCAGCGGTATGCAAGGCGACCGGCACCATTCCTACAATCCCCGCGACGACAGTCGGTTGCTCCTTTGCCGGTAAGCCCGTCACTCCTGCACTGGGAGCGACAGTCCACCGGTTACATACGGCGCGTTGGCACTCTACCCGAAGCTCGACCCAGTTGGATAGGGTTGCTGATACCAAGTCGTGCCGTGAAACACTGCAGCACCCGTCTCTTGCAAGACTTACTTCGTCTGACCTACCAACAGCCTGACCCAACGATGAACACCACCACCACGCTGCACGCTCAAGTCCTGATCCTTGGCTCCGGCCCCGCTGGCTACACCGCTGCGATCTACGCTGCCCGCGCCAATCTGCAGCCGGTGCTGATCACCGGCATGGCGCAGGGCGGCCAGTTGATGACCACCACCGAAGTGGACAACTGGCCTGCCGACGTGCACGGTGTGCAAGGCCCGGATCTGATGCAGCGCTTCCAGCAGCACGCCGAGCGCTTCAACACCCGCATGGTCTATGACCACATCAATGAAGTGGACCTGTCACAACGACCGTTTACCCTCAAGGGCGACTCGGGCAGCTACACCTGCGACACGCTGATCATCTCGACCGGCGCCTCGGCCAAGTACCTGGGCATCCCCTCTGAAGAAGCCTTCAAAGGCCGTGGCGTCAGCGGCTGTGCCACTTGCGACGGCTTTTTCTACCGTGGCGACGAGGTCTGCGTGATCGGGGGCGGCAACACCGCCGTCGAGGACGCGCTCTACCTGTCGAACATCGCGGACAAAGTCCATCTGGTGCACCGGCGCGACAAGTTCCGCGCCGAAGCGATCCTGATCGACAAGGTCGCTGAGCGGGTGGCTGCCGGAAAAATTGAGTTGCATTTGTTTCACACTCTTGACGAAGTTCTCGGCGATGCCAGCGGCGTCACCGGCGTGCGCCTGAAGCAAGTCGACTCCGGCGCGACCAAGGAGCTCACGCTCAAGGGCTGTTTCATCGCGATCGGCCACCACCCCAACACGGCCATCTTCGACGGCCAGGTGGAGATGAAAGACGGCTACATCCTGACCCGTACCGGCTCGAACGGCTTTGCCACCATGACCAGCGTGCCGGGCGTGTTTGCGGCTGGCGACGTGCAGGATCATGTCTACCGCCAGGCCATCACGAGTGCCGGCACCGGCTGCATGGCGGCACTCGATGCACAACGCTTCCTGGAACAGAACGGCGCCGTCTGACGCTGGCAGTTTGGTGGCCGTCTTGACAACGGCTATAATCTTCGCTTTGCCACCAATCGCACCCGAAAGACACGAGAGTCATGCCGTCGGTCTTTCGGCGGAGCAGTTCATGTGGTGGTTGACCTTGATGCCGGACAAGACATGCATGACGTGTGTCTGCTGTCTGGTGGTCAATACGCCCTGGCTGCTGTATCAAAATTAACGTCTGGAGAAGCGTCATGGCACGCGTCTGTCAAGTCACGGGCAAGGGCCCGATGGTCGGGAACAATGTTTCCCACGCCAACAACAAAACCAAGCGCCGCTGGCTGCCGAACCTGCAGTACCGTCGTTTCTGGGTTGAGAGCGAAAACCGCTGGCTGCGTCTGCGCATCAGCAACGCCGCTCTGCGCCTGATCGACAAGGTTGGCATCGATCAGGTCATCGCTGACCTGCGTGCCAAGGGCGAACTCTGATAGCGACAGGCAAGGAGCACCATCATGGCTAAAGGCGCACGCGACAAGATCAAGCTGGAGTCCACTGCGGGCACCGGTCATTTCTACACCACGGACAAGAACAAGAAGACGACGCCCGGAAAGCTCGAATTCATGAAGTTCGACCCGAAGGCACGCAAGCACGTCCTGTACAAGGAAGTGAAACTGCGTTAAGCAGTACGCGGCAGTTCGCTGCCTCGCAAAAACCCGCCCGGCCTGCGCTCGGCGGGTTTTTTGTTGCCTTTCCAAGCTCAGCCCCCCCAAAAGAGTGCCCACTCTGGACGGATAGACAGCCTGGAGGGCCGCCACCTACAGTCAGATCAGCTCGGCCCCGCCCGATCAAGGGGCCGCTGGAGGCGACTGCATGTGGCTCAAATTACTCGCTGCGAGTGCTG
This sequence comes from Leptothrix sp. (in: b-proteobacteria), assembly GCA_041083665.1. Lineage (GTDB taxonomy): Bacteria > Pseudomonadota > Gammaproteobacteria > Burkholderiales > Burkholderiaceae_C > Sphaerotilus. The sequence goes on along the minus strand of JBFPGZ010000024.1, from coordinate 109,758 downwards.
GCCTGCTGAGCCCGTGGCACGCGCTGGCACAAAACATCGACACCTCGCAAGTCCGGCTGACCTTGGGGCAACCGGTCGCGCTGACCCTGTACGTCCGCTCCGACGAGTCTCCAGGCAAGCCACTCGCTCCGAACTGTGTCCGCGCGCAGCTGCAATTTGGCGACACCGAACTCGGCCCGGAGCAGTTCCGGGTCAGAACCCAGGCCGATGGCAACGGCACCCGCGTGACGCTGTCACACCCCGCCGAGCTGACCGAGCCGATCGCCCAGGCACGGATTGAACTGGTCTGCGGCCCGGCTTTTGCGCGGGAATTCACCATCCTGGCCGAACCACCGCCGACTGGTATCACAGCCACCGCAGCGCAGAAAATCAAAGTCTCCGCGCATCCCGCCGCCAGACACACGCCCAAGCGCAACGACCTCGCCAGCAAGGTCCGCAGCCCCGCCACCACCGAGTGGCTCGCCACCGACAAGCACGCTGCAGTCGACACACCGCTGATCGATTCGGGGTTGGGTCTGAGCCTGCCGCAGCTGAAAGCACTCGCCGCCGCGATCACAGCGCTGCGGCAGGAGCCACCGTTGACCGAGGCGCCGCAGCCACTCGGCAGCCCGACACGGCAACCGCTTCAGCAGCCGCAGGAAACAACGCCTGATCCAGGTCGGCACGCCATGCAGGAAGAGCTTGATCGTCTGCGCCATGAACAGGGTCAAACCGCCATGATGATGAACGCGCTGCTGGTTCGCCTCGAACAGCAGGACCACAGCCGCTCGATGCAAACCACCTGGTTGATCAGTGCCATGCTGCTGACCTTGGTCGCCATCTGGCTCACGCCGATCACTTGGCAAACCTGGCTGCGCCGCCAGCGGCCTCGCGCCCGCCCAGCGCCAGCACAGATCGTACCGACACCATGGGTGGATGCCCTGCCCAGCCAGCCGGCGCCACCGCAACCCGTCGACACGGAGCGGCCAGCCAGTTCGGCGCCAACCGCTACCGCGAACCTGAGTGCGACAGGTTTGCCGATGCCGCCGCTACCGACTGATGCAGCCGATCTTCGGGTCGACGCCTGGCCATCGGTGCAGGACATCCGTCGCTCCCGGCGCCAGAGTTGGCCGGATGCCGACTTTGGCCGTCCAACGCTGGAGTACACGCCACCGGCCCTGCTCCACGAGATCGACACCCTGCTGGCGCAGGGCTATCCGGGCGCCTGCGCGGTGGCGCTGGAGCAGGCGTTGCAGGACGGCACCGGCAAACATCCGGCCCTGCTGCTTCGACTCCTGGATGTCTACCAGGCCCTGAATCAGCCGGGAAATCACGAACGGGTCTGCGCCCAGCTTGAAGCGCTCTACAACATCCGTGTCGCCGCCATGGAAGAAGCCCAAGCCGAAGGCCCGGGCCTGGAAGGATTCCCGGCACTGCTGACCAGCATCAGCCAGCAATGGCGCCAAGCCAGCTGCGCCGACAGCCTGCGCCAGTTGCTGCTCCGGTCTGGCAGTGCGCCGGCCTTTGAACTGGCCGCGTTCAAGGACCTGCTGCTGTTGCACAGCATCGCCACCGAACCGGAGCCTGGCGCCGACATCGCCTCGATCAGCGACTTCGATGCCGACTGGAACAACCTGCCGGTATCGCTCAGCGTTCTCTGAAAGCTCAGGCGCGCGCGGCGCGCAACTGCACCGCGAACTGCTGCAGCGTCGCAATGCCGCTGTCTTCAGCCTTGTGGCACCAGGCTTGCAAATCAATCACCAACTGCTCGGCCGAGACGTTGGTGCGAGTCCAGAGTTGGCGCAGCTCTTCCCGCATCGTGACCAGCTTGGTCAGCGAGTCGCTGTGGGAGCGGGCGCTGTCCACCTGAGCCTTGACCTCAGCCGGGATCTTTTCGGCATCGCGGTGCAGCCAGCGCTGCGCCAAGCGCATCTCGGCAAAACGCGGCGTCCCTTGTGCGCCTTGGGCCTTGAGGCGTTCCAGCTCCTCGGCACAGGCTTTGCGCATGCCTTGGGCGTACTTGGCCATGACCTCGTAGCGATTGGCGATCAGCACTTCCAGCGTGTGGTCGTCGGCCACCGGCTTGACCTCGCCCAGCTTGAGCTGCGGCGCGGTCTTGCGCACCTTGGCCAGGCCGAGCATTTCCAGCGCACGGATATAGCCCCAGCCGATGTCGAACTCGAAGGGCTTGACCGACAGCTTGGCCGAGGTCGGATAGGTGTGGTGGTTGTTGTGCAGCTCTTCGCCGCCGATGACGATGCCCCAGGGGAACACGTTGGTGGACGCATCGGCCGCTTCGAAATTGCGGTAGCCCCAGTAGTGACCGATGCCGTTGATGATGCCGGCCGCCGTGATCGGGGTCCAGAGCATCTGCACCGCCCAGACCGTGAGGCCCAGCGCGCCGAACAGCGCCACGTCGATGATCAGCATCAGCGACACGCCCAGCTTGGAACGGCCGGTGTAGAGGTTGCGCTCCAGCCAGTCATCCGGCGTGTTGTGGCCGTACTTCTTGAGCGTTTCGAGGTTCTTGGCTTCGGCGCGATACAGCTCGCTGCCGGTCAGCAGCACGGTCTTGATGCCGTGCGCGACCGGGCTGTGCGGATCGTCCTTGGTTTCGCACTTGGCGTGATGCTTGCGGTGGATGGCGACCCATTCCTTGGTCACCATGCCGGAGGTCATCCACAGCCAGAAGCGGAAGAAATGCGACGGGATCGGATGCAGCTCCAGCGCACGGTGTGCCTGCGAGCGGTGCAGAAAGATCGTGATCGAAGCAATCGTGATATGGGTCAGCCCCAGCGTGATCAGCAGCACTTGCCACCCGCTGGCGCGCACCAGGCCGTAGGACAGCCAGTCCACCAAAGCGGCCCATATCTGGGAAAGTTCGGTCATTGAAGCTCTTTCTGGGGAATAAAGTGGGAATCAGTGCGGACAGAGTGCAGGCACCGACGGCGCCGATGAATGCCTGCCTTGCCCGCAGCTTTTAATTCTAAATCGCCACTTGGTTCCGCAGTCAGAAACCCCGACGGTTGGCAAGAGATATCAGAGCAAAGCGTTTGGCCTTGTCTGCGGACCGCAACAGCCAAGATCAACGGCGCTGCCAGACCGCCGCAAAAAACGCATCCGTGCCATGCCGATGCGGCCACAGGCGCAGATAACCGTTTTCGACCAGTTCGGCTGCACCTTCGACCTTCTGGTGCGTCAGCACCTCAGCCGCATCGAGCGGCGTGAAATCAGGGTTGGCAGCACTGAACGCGGTCGCGATCTGCTCGTTCTCGGCGTCGAGCAGGCTGCAAGTGGCGTAGACCAGCCGGCCGCCCGATTTCACCAGCCGCGCCGCGCTGGCCAGGATGGCTTGCTGCTTGGCGACCAGCTCCTGCACCGACTGCGGCGACTGGCGCCACTTCAGGTCAGGGTTGCGCCGCAGCGTGCCCAGACCCGAGCATGGCGCATCGACCAGCACGCGGTCGATCTTGCCCGACAGGCGCTTGATGCGCTCGTCGCGCTCGTGGGCGATGCCAGCCGGATAGACGTTCGACAGGCCGCTGCGCGCCAATCTGGGCTTGAGCGCCTCGAGCCGATGCGTCGAGACATCGAAAGCGTAGAGCCGGCCGGTGTTGCGCATCATCGCGCCCAGTGCCAGCGTCTTGCCGCCCGCGCCGGCGCAGAAATCGACCACCATCTCGCCGCGCTTGGCTTCGGTCAGCAGCGCCAGCAGCTGGCTGCCCTCGTCCTGCACCTCGATCGCGCCACCGGTGAACAGCTCGCTGCGGTTGATCTGCGGCTTGCCTTCCACCCGCAGGCCCCAGGGCGAATAAGGGGTCGGCGTCGCCACCACCCCGGCCTCAGCCAGCGCGGCCTGCACCTCTTCGCGGCGACTTTTCAGCGCATTGACGCGCAGATCCAGCCCGGCGCCATGCGACAGGCTCTCGACCAGCGGCCAGAACTGCTCACCCAGACGGGCCTGCAGCGGCTCGACCAGCCAGTCGGGCAGGTTGTGGCGCAGCTTGTCGGGCAGTTGCTGCTGGGCGGCCAGGCGGCTTTGCGCCAGCCACTCACGCTCGTTGTCGATCAGCGCCGAGTCGAGAAAGCGCGGGTCGCCCTGCCAGGCCAGGATGGCCAGACAGCGCTCATGCGGACCACGGCCCGACTGGGCCAGGTGCTGCCACTTGAGCCGCTCGCGCAGCACGGCGTAGACCGTTTCCGCCAAGGTGTGGCGTTCACGCACACCCAGCATGCGGTGCTGGCGGAAATACGCCGACACCAGCGCGTCAGCGGGTGAGTCAAATTTGAGGACGGTGCGCAGCAGTTCTGCGCAGGATTCGAGCAGGGCCTTGGGATGCATCCGCTGGATTATCCCAGCACCGACCGCCTCCGCTCAGACCAGCCACTGCGGCGCGCCGTCGAGGTGCGTCACGCGGCCGTCCTGGACGCTGAGTTGCCCTTCGACAAACCAGCGCACCGCACGCGGATAGATGACGTGTTCGCGCGCCAGCACACGCGCTGACAAGCTCGCTTCGTCATCGTCCGGCAGCACCGGCACGGCAGCCTGGAGCACGATCGGGCCGTGGTCCAGCTCGGGCGTGACGAAGTGCACCGTGGCGCCGGCCAGCTTGCAGCCGGCGTCGATCGCCTTCTGGTGCGTGTGCAGGCCCGCAAACGCCGGCAGCAGCGAGGGATGGATGTTGAGCAGCCGGCCCTCGTAGTGCCGCACGAAGTCGGCGCCGAGGATGCGCATGAAACCGGCCAGCACGACCAGATCGGGCTGATGGCGGTCGATCTCGGCGGCCAGCGCGGCGTCGAACGCGGCGCGGTCGGCGTACGCCTTGTGATCCAGCCCGATGGCGCTCAAGCCCTGCTCGGCGGCCCAGGCCAGGCCGGCGGCAGCCGGGCGGTTGCTGATGACGGCCACGACCCGGGCCGGCCAGCCTTCTGCTACGCAGGCGCGCTGGATCGCCTCCATGTTGGAACCACGACCGGAGATGAGGATGACGATGCGCTTCATGGGGGGGCGAGTGTAACGAGGTCGGCGCTGCCACAATCGGCCCCGGGCTCGACCAGCACGACACGCCGCCAGCCAGGCATCAGAGCTGCCGCCGGTCGGCGTGACTTTTCACACAAAACCCGCCACAGTACCGCTGGCATCACGCCGGCTGGCGGCGGGACCAGCACAGACAGGAAGCAAGACATGGGATTGTTTGATTCAGTGGTAGGCGCACTCCAAGGTGGACTGCAGAGGCAAACCCAAGGCGGCGGCCTGCAAGGACAGTTGCTCGGCGCGCTGGCAAACAGCGGCAACGCCGGCGCGTTGCTGCAAGTGGTCACCAGCTTGCTGGGCGACAACAGCGGCGGCCTGCCGGGTCTGGTGCAGAAGTTCCAGCAATCCGGCCTGGGCAACGTGGTGGCGTCCTGGATTGCCAGCGGCCATAACCTGCCGATCAGCGCCGATCAACTCGGCAGCGTGCTGGGCCATGACACGATCGGCCAGCTGGCCCAGACCATGGGCGTGACGCCGGACGCCGCCGGTGGTCAGTTGGCCCAGTTGCTGCCGCAGGTGGTGGACGCGCTGACCCCTCACGGCCAGCTGCCGGCTGCTGGCAGCGAGCTGCCGCTCGGACAGATCGCGACCCAGGTGCTCGGCCAGTTCCTGAGCCGCTGATCGCACAGAGTGTGGCGGGGCCGCAACCATTGCGCGGCCCTGCCACAACCACACGACTCGGCATGAGCACCATCCACATCACCGACATTGAAGCCGCCATCAACTGGTGGCGGGCGCGTTCGCCGTCGGTCGACGGCGTGCAGGCCTGCGCCGAGGTGCGCGAGCTCGCCGAGGTCTATGCGCTGATGGTCTATCGCCGAAGCACCGAGTGTGCCGGCGATGATTTGCCGGCCGACGCGATGACGGCCTGGCTGGCCTGGTATGCCAGCACCCCCGACGCGCCCTGCATCGCGATCTGCTCGACCACCCAAGGTGACGCCATCTGCAAGGGTTGCGGTCGCACCTTTGAAGAGGTGCAGCACTGGCCGCGCATGAGCCCGCTGCAAAAACGTGCCACCTGGCAGCGCATCACGCAGGAAGGCACCGCCTGGCGTTTCAACCGCTATGCCGAACGGACCCGCCAAGCCTGACAGCAGGCGCGCGGCTCAACGGCGCGGCAGACTCAGCACGAAACGACTGCCGCCGCCCTCGCGCGGCTCGCAGCGCACCTGCCCACCGTGACGCTGGGCAATCTGGCGCACCAGGCTGAGACCCAACCCGACGCCGCCGGCGTGCTCGGCATGACCGGGCAGGCGGTAGAACGGCTCGAAGATGCGCTCGCGCTCACTCTCGGGCACGCCTGGACCACGGTCACAGACGGCCATGAGCAGCGCCCCATCCACCGCCTGCAGTTGCAGCTCGATCGCCTCGCCGCCGTAGCGCAGGGCGTTTTCGAGCAAATTGCGCAAGGCACGCCGCAGCAGGCGCTCGTCGCCGCGCAGTTGCCAAGGCAACACGACACCGGCCAAACCGTCTTGATCCGGCATATCGAGCGTCGCACCGACATGCACGGCCTCTTCGACACAGAGCGCCAGCAGATCGATCGGATCGCTGGCGATCGCCGCCTGCGTGTCAAGCCGACTGGCAAGCAACACCTCATCAACCAGCGCATCGAGCTCGCGGATATCACGGTCGATTTCGGCCTTCAAGGCAAGCCGCTGCATCGGAGTAGCGGCATCGGTCATTGACACCGCCATCTTCAGCCGCGCCAGCGGTGAGCGCAGTTCGTGGCTGGCGTTGGCCAGCAACGAGCGGTGCGAACGCACCAGATCCTCGATGCGCTGCGCCGCCTGGTTGAAACTGCTCGCCAGGGCCGCCACCTCGTCACGGCCATCGGTGGCGACACGGTGGCTGAGGTGGCCGGCGCCAAACGCATCGACGCCCTGCTGCAAGGCTTCCAGGCGCCGGGTCAGGCGGCGCACCACCGGGTAGGAGCCCGCCGCGATGGCCACGAACAGCACCGCCAGCAGCCGCAACAGGATGCCGCCCTCGTCCATCCAGCGTGGCCTCGGCCCGCCCGCCAGATGCTCGATCAGCTCGATCGGCCCATCGCCCAGCCACAGCTCGAATTGACGCGGCCCGCGCTCGGGGCCGTGCGCCGGCCAAGTCAGCCCCGGTGGGGTCGCTTCACCCGGTTGCGGTTCATCGCCAGCGTTACCCAGCCAGCCATTGCGCTGATGGGGATGCCTTGGACGATGGACCCAGAGCGCCCGTCCGTCCGACAACGACACACGTACCGGCTTGAACATGACGCGGTCAGCCTCGCCCGTGAGCAGCACGAACAGCTCGGAGCTGGCGATGCGATGCCCATCGGCCGCATCGAGCGCCAGCGCCAGCTGCAGGCGACTCGCCCAGCGGGTCAGTGCCGCACGCTGTTGGTCTTCGGGAGCACCCGCTTCAGGCAGGCTGTTTTCAAGCAGCTTGGCCAACGCTTCGGTACGCTCTGAAACGGCCAGCTCGATGCGCCCGCGTTCGGCATCGGCATGCCGGTGCACCAGCAGACCCGCCACCAGCGCGAACACCAGCAACACCGCCACCACAGTCAGGTAGATGCTGAGATAGAGGTTGCGGATCACCACGGCCGTGCAGCGTTGCCGCCCAGATCAGGCTTCAAGCTCAGGCCGACTCGCCGTCTTGCTTGCGTGCGAACACATAACCGGCACCGCGCACGGTGAGGATCCGACGCGGGTTCTTGGGGTCTTCCTCGATCGCCGCCCGGATGCGCGAGACATGCACGTCGATGCTGCGGTCAAACGCATCCATCGGATGGCCCTTGAGCGCGTCCATGATCTGGTCGCGCGACAGTACCCGGCCCGGGCTCTGCGCCAGGATCTGCAGGATGTCGAACTGGTAGCTGGTGAGCTCGCGCGGCTGACCGTCGATGCGGGCCTGGCGTGCGCCCGGATCGACTTCCAGACGACCGAAATGCAGCACGCTGCCCTCATCCTGTGGCGCGGTACGGCGCAACAGCGCACGGATGCGCGCCAGCAGTTCACGCGGCTCGAATGGTTTTGGCAGATAGTCGTCGGCACCGATCTCCAGCCCGACGATGCGATCCATCGGTTCGCCACGCGCGGTCAGCATCAGCAGCGGCAAGCTCGACCAGCGCGCATCGGTGCGCAATTCGCGCGTGAAATCGAGCCCGTCACCGTCGGGCAGCATCAAGTCGAGCACCAGCAGATCCACCATCCGGTGCTGCAAATGCTCACGCGCTGCCGCCAGGTGGCCGACGGTTGCCACAGCCAAACCGCCACCTTGCAGATAGTCGCGCATCATGACGCTCAGACGAGCGTCGTCATCGACAAGGAGAACTTGGGCTGGACTGGGCATCTTCAAAGCGTCAAGGAGGGAAGTTCGGCAGAAATCAGGAATGCGGGAGCATATCAAGCCAACCCCGCCAAGAGCCCTGCCGTACCTTGACAAGCGCCCCGATCCGGCCTTGCCCACGGCCGGATCGGCGAGCATCACGCATCACTCAGGCGCCGATGCGTGCCTCATCCAGCCGACTGATGCGGGTGATTTCACCTTCGACCCAGCGGCGCAGTGTCGTCGCATCGGCGAGGTGGTGCTGCACCTGAACCTGCGGCGGCACACCGCCGCGCTCAGCAATGCTGGCGGGTGACAGGGACGTCAATGCCAGCACGTGCATGTCGGCATATTCAGACATGCCGGCCAGCGTGCGCAACATGGCGTAGCCATCGACATCGGGCATCACCAGATCGGTGATGAGCAATCGTGGCACCTTGCGGCCGAGCTGCAACAAGCCGGTATAGCCGTTGTCAGCGCTGCGTACCGAGATCTGCGAGCCCATCGGCGCCAGGGCAGACTCCCAGAGGTGGCGCTGATCCGCCGTGGCAGCGACCAGCAAGATGTCGATCGTGTCATCCGCCGGTGCGGCATGCACCAGTTGCGAAGGTGCAGGCGGTCGCAAGCCGCTGCGTTGCGCCAGGGCCTCGACGGCCGATAGGCGAATGCGGCGGTGGCCGCCCGGGGTACGTCCGGCCGGCAATGTGCCGGCCTCGACCCAGAGCTGCACGGTGCGCAGCGACACCCCGAGCCGCAAAGCGGCCTCACGGGTGGTCAGCAGGGGATCAACTGGGTCCTGAGCAAAATGGGGACGGGACATGGTGCGGGCCCTCTTAGGCGAAGCGGTCAAAATCAAGAAGTCCAAGATCACTGGCCTCCAGCGTTTGTTTCAGATGTGCGGCTAGTTGCATTAATCGGCACTAGAGCGTTGTGCCTGTAGTCCCGCACCGTACTTTTTTCACGCTGGATGGCTCTCAACAGCCTGCAAAACGCTCGCAGGCACAATCGGCCTGAACGGCAACACCTCCCCAGGTGCGCCATTCCGTTGTATGACCCACCCGAACTGTAACAGTTCGTGTGCTCAAGGTATAAATATTGCGGAAAACCAAAACGTGGGGCGTCCATTCATTTTTCATTTTGAGACACATGACCCAGGCCTTCACCCGAGAAGCGGACTCCGGCACCGATGACGATGAAGACATCGGCAGCCTGCCGGCCATGCCCAAAGGTACGCGCAACTACATGACCCCACAGGGTCACCGGCGCTTGCGCGAGGAGTTGTTGCAACTGCTGGATGTGGAACGGCCGAAGGTGGTCGAGGTGGTGTCGTGGGCTGCCAAGAACGGTGACCGCTCAGAAAACGGCGACTATCTGTATGGCAAGAAACGCTTGCGTGAGATCGATCGGCGCATCCGCTTCCTCACCAAGCGACTCGATCTGGCCGAAGTCGCCGACCCGAGCGCCCACCACGGCAGCGATCAGGTTTTCTTCGGCGCCACCGTCACTTACGCCAACAGTCGCGGCGAGCAACGCACCATCACGATCAAGGGCATCGACGAGTCCGACAGTCTCAAGGGTGAAGTGAGCTGGATCGCACCGATCGCCCGCATTCTGTTGCGCGCCCGCGAAGGTGACGAAGTTCAACTGATGACGCCGGGCGGCCTCGACAAGCTGGAGATCCTTGAAGTGCGTTACCCCGCACCCGGGGGAAGCACCGAATGACCCGTCCCCCTTGTTCAGTGGGGGCCCAAATTGGTGCCACCCCCTTGATCAAGGTAGTCCGGATCAGGGTTTGATGCGCGCCACCCGCATCACGGGCGGGCTGCGGCGCACGGTGCGCAGCACATCGGCCAGATGCTGGCGATCGCGCACCGCCAGCAGCAACTTGAGCTCGGTGGCATCGCCGCTGCCGACCGGGTCCATGTCGATGTGCGCGATGTCAGCCTCTGCGGCACTGACCGCCTGCGCCACATCGGCCAGCACGCCCTTGCCATTGCTGACCACCACCGACACCGCCGTTTCGAAGCTGCGCTGCGGATGGTCGGCCCATTCGACCGCGATCCAGCGTTCGCTGTCACGCTCGTGCAAACGCTTGCCGACACCGCATTCGGCGGTATGCACCACCAGCCCCTCGCCGCGCCCCAGGTAACCGACGATATCGTCGCCAGGAATCGGCCGGCAGCAGGTGCCGAGCTGCACGGTGGCGTTTTCGCTGCCGTCGATCACCACCGTGCCCTGGGTCGGCGTGTCACCGTCCGAGCCATAGCGGCCCATCGTCAAGGTCAGTGCGTCGGGCCGCTGGCCCTGTTCGACCAGCAGCCGCGCCAGCCGTTTGGCGACGATCGAAGCGATCTTGCGGCCGAGCCCGATGTCGATCAGCAGATCGCGCCGATGCCGGTTGCCGCTCCAGCGCACCAGCGCCTGCCATAGCGTCACATCGACGTCGTTGCCGTCCAGACCGTCACCCGGCATCTGCAGCCCTTCGGCACGCAAGGCCTGGGCGAGCAGCTTGTGGCCGAGGGTGTACGACTCCTCGGACTCCATGTTCTTCAGGTAATGCCGGATCTTGGAGCGCGCCCGGCCGGTGCGCACGAAGTTGAGCCAGGCCGGATTGGGCCGCGCCGCCGGAGCAGTGATGACGTCCACCAGGTCGCCCGAGCGCAGTTCGGTGCGCAGGGCCACTGGCTCGCCATTGACCCGCGCGGCCACGCAGTGGTCGCCCACCCGCGAGTGGATCGCGTAGGCGAAATCGACCGGCGTGGCGCCGCGCGGCAGCGCCAGAATCTTGCTCTTGGGCGTGAAGACGTAGATCGACTCGGGGAACAGGTCGATCTTGACGTGCTCCAGGAATTCGGCCGAATCACGCGTCTCGTCCTGGATGTCGATCAGCGACTGCAGCCACATCGCGCCCATGCGCTGGGCGTCGAGCTGCTCGCCGGCGGCGCGCACCTTGTACATCCAGTGCGCCGCGATGCCCGCATCGGCCACCGCATGCATCGCCTCGGTGCGGATCTGGAACTCGATCGCGGTGCCGACCGGGCTGACCAGCGTGGTGTGCAGCGACTGATAGCCGTTCGCCTTCGGGATCGCGATGTAGTCCTTGAAGCGGCCCGGCACCGGCTTGTAGAGCTGGTGCAGCACGCCGAGCGCCAGATAACACTCGGGCAGACTGCTGACCACGACCCGAAAGCCGAAGATGTCGCTCACCTGGGCAAAGCTCAGGCGCTTTTCGCGCATCTTGCTGTAGATCGAATGGATCGTCTTCTCGCGGCCATAGACCTGCGCGGGCAGTTCGGCCTGCGTGAGTGCGGCCTCGACTTGCTGCTGGACGCGCTCGACCACATCGCGGCGATTGCCGCGCGCACGCAGCACCGCCTTGGCCAGCGCCGCATGCCGCCAGGGCTGGATGTAGCTGAACGACATCTCCTGCAGCTCGCGATAGGTCTGGTTCAAGCCCAGCCGGTGCGCAATCGGGGCGTAGATGTCGAGCGTCTCCCGGGCGATGCGAACCCGCTTGTGGGCAGCCATCGCATCCATCGTGCGCATGTTGTGCAGCCGGTCGGCCAGCTTGATCAGGATGACACGCACGTCGCGCGCCATCGCCAGCAGCATCTTGCGAAACGATTCGGCCTGCGACTCCTCGCGAGTCGAGAACTGCAGCTTGTCGAGCTTGGTCAGGCCGTCCACCAGCTCGGCGGTGGCACTGCCGAAGCGCTCGACCAGCTGGGTCTTGGTGACGCCGCAGTCCTCCATCGCGTCGTGCATCAGCGCGGCCATCACCGCCTGCGCGTCGAGCTTCCAGTCGGCGCACAGGCCGGCCACCGCGATCGGGTGCGTGATGTAGGGCTCGCCGCTGGCGCGGAACTGGCCCAGATGCGCCTCGTCGGCGAACTTGTAGGCCTCGCGGACGCGTTTGACGTCCACTTCATCAAGGTAGTCGAGCTTGCCGGTCAGGGCGGCGAACGAAGCCGCCGTGGCACTGTGCGCACCAGGCACCGGGTTGCGCTGCGGCGCCCCACGATGTGGGTTGCCATTCGGCGGATGACCTGCCGAATCGGCAGTTTTGTCATGGCGCTCACCCCGGTTGACCCAGGGCGAGAAAAACATGCGACGGAGAGCGGCAGCAGCACGTGAAGACATGGGCGCACTCTAGCGTGTCCAGCCGGCCCCTGTCCGGGACGGCTGCCGTCGCGATGTGTCATTCGTTCAGATCGGCACCTTGCGCAGCATCTCGATGCCGACCACGCCAGCAGCAATTTCACGCAGAGCGGTCACGCCCGGCTTGTTCTTGGTCTCGATCTTCGGCGCATGGCCTTGGCTCAACATGCGCGCACGGTAGGTCGCCGCCAGCACCAGCTGGAAACGATTCGGGATTTTGTTCAGGCAGTCTTCGACAGTGATGCGGGCCATATTTTCAATTCAATCAGTTCAGTTGAAGGGCTTCGAAGACAGCCGACCGGCTGCGACGCTGAGCTGCGTATTTTAGCCGCTGCGCATGCACGATGGCTTTAAGGTCAAACAGCGCGGTATCGAACAGGGCATTGATGACGATGTAATCGAAGTGCCGCGCCTGCGCCACCTCATGGCGCGCGTTGATCATGCGGGCGTCGATGACGTCGGGCGTGTCCTCGCCTCGGCGGCACAGACGCTGGCGCAGCTCTTCATAACTGGGCGGCAGGATGAAGATCAGGATCGCGTTCGGGAACAGCTGCTTGATCTGCAGCGCGCCTTGCCAGTCAATCTCCAGCACCACATCCTCGCCCGCAGCCATGCGCTGCTCGACCGCCGCACGCGAGGTGCCATAGCGGTTGCCATGCACCTCGGCCCATTCGAAGAAGTCGCCGCGCTCAATCATCGACGCAAATTCCTGCCTCGAAGCAAACCAGTACTCGCGGCCGTTCTGTTCCTGCCCACGCGGCGCCCGTGTCGTGTGCGACACCGACACCGCCAGCCGGGCATCCAGCTCCAGCAGCGCCTTCACCAGGCTCGATTTGCCGGCGCCACTCGGTGCGGCGACCACATACAGATTTCCGGGGTATTCCATCAGCGTCACTCAGCAAAGACAGTGGCGGGTCATTCGATGTTCTGCACCTGCTCGCGCAGCTGCTCGATCAGCACCTTCATTTCGACCGAGATCTGCGTCAGCTCCAGCGCCGCCGACTTCGCACCCAGCGTGTTGGCCTCGCGGTGCAGTTCCTGAATCATGAAGTCGAGCCGCTTGCCGAGCTCGCCGCCGGCCTTGAGCAGGCGCTCAATCTCGTCGAGGTGCGCGCCCAGCCGCGCCAGCTCCTCGGCCACGTCGATGCGCAGCGCGTAGGTGGCCGCTTCGGCCATGGCGCGCTCGGCCAGCGCCTCGGCACCCACTTGCTTGTTGCCGCTCGCGGCAAGCGCCTCGTTCCAGCGCTCCAGGAAGCGCGCCTGCTGACGCGCCACCACCTGCGGCACCAGCGGCGCGGCCTGCAGCGCCAGCACCCGCAACTTGTCGACGCGCTCCATCAGGATCGCCACCAGCCGCTCACCCTCGCGTGAGCGCGCCTCACGCAGACGCTCGACCGCAGTGCGTCCGGCCGCCATCACTGGCTCATCCAGCGACACCGTGGGTGCCGAGCTGCGGCACAGCTGCATCACTTCATGCACCGACAGCGAGGCCGCCTTGGGCAGCCAGGTCTGCACGACCGATTCGAGCCGCACCAGCGCATTGAGCTGTTCAGGCTGCGGCACCCCGGCCACGGTGGCACCGGTCTGCTCCGCGCTCAAGCGCAGTTCGATCTTGCCGCGCTTGAAGGAAGCGGTCAGCAACTCCCGCAAGACGGGCTCAAGCGCCCGACATTCGTCGGGCAACTTCAACACCAGATCAAGAAATCGACTATTGACCGAGCGCAACTCGACGGTCACTCGACCCGAGCGCCCCGCAGCCGTCGACTCGGAGGGTGGGTTCTCACGGGTGTCTCGTGCCGATTCGGTGGCACTGGCATACCCTGTCATGCTGTAAACTGGCATCGCGCATTTCGCTACGTAAAAACCGATTATGTCAAAGCCAAAACCTGCCCCTTTGCCCCCTGGCACGGTGGTAGGCGGCTACCAGATCATCAAACGGTTGGCGGCTGGAGGTTTCGGTGTTGTGTACCTCGCCGAAGACGCCGAACGACGGTTGGTAGCCCTCAAAGAATACCTGCCCTCATCCTTGGCGGAACGCTCGCCTGGAGAGTTGATTCCGCGTGTCAAACCGGAAAAGCAACCGCTCTACCGACTCGGCCTGAAGAGCTTCTTCGAAGAAGGCCGTTCGCTGGCGCAGATCAGCCATCCGAGTGTGGTTTCGGTGCTGAACTTCTTCCGCGAGAACGAGACCGTCTACATGGTGATGAACTACCTGCAGGGCGACACGCTGCAGGACTTCATCGTCACCGCGCGCGACTTGAAGCGCGACAAGGTCTTCCGTGAATCGACCATCCGCAGCCTGTTCGACGAGATCCTGCGCGGCTTGCGCATCGTGCATCAGCACAAGATGCTGCACCTCGACATCAAGCCGGCCAACATCTTCGTCACCAACGAGAACAAGGCTGTGATGCTCGACTTCGGCGCCGCCCGCGAAGTGCTGTCCAAGGAAGGCAACTTCATCCGGCCGATGTACACACCGGGCTTTGCCGCGCCCGAGATGTACCGCCGCGACGGCACGCTCGGCCCCTGGACCGACATCTATGCGATCGGCGCCTGCATCTACGCTTGCATGCAGGGCTATCCGCCCAATGACGCCATGCAGCGCATGGAAAAAGACCGCCTGACCCTGTCGCTGTCGCGACTGCGGAACGTCTACTCCGACAACCTGATCGAAGTCACTGAATGGTGTATGTCGCTCGATGCACTCGCCCGGCCGCAAAGTGTGTTTGCACTGCAAAAAGAACTGGCACGCGAAACCGAACGACGCTACACCAAGCTGTCTTTCAGCGAACGGCTGAAGCTGCAACTCGAAAACATGAAGACCGGGGCCAAAGCCTGAGGGCCTGACACGCATGCGCTTTTCGGTCTACCAAATCAGCCGCAAGGGCGGCCGCGAGAAAAACGAAGACCGCATGGGCTATTGCTACACGCGGGATTCGGGTCTGTTTGCGCTCGCTGACGGCATGGGCGGCCATCCGGAAGGCGAAGTCGCCTCCCAGATGTCGCTGCAGACGCTGGCCGTGATGTTCCAGCGCGACGCCAAGCCGCAGCTGAAGGATCCGAAACGTTTCCTCAACGACGCCATCCTGGCTGGCCACCACCAGCTGATCCGCTACGCCACCGAGCGCGCCCTGCTCGACACGCCACGCACCACCATCATTGCCTGCGTGCTGCAGGGCCGCGAGGCTTACTGGGCCCACTGCGGCGACTCGCGCCTGTATCTGGTGCGCGGCAGCAAGCTGCTGGCCCGCACCCGCGACCACTCCTATTCAGAGCTGCAGGAAACGCTCAACGGCGTGGTGCCGATGGGCGAACGGGTCAACCGCAACGTGCTCTTCACCTGCCTGGGCAGCCCCGGCAAGCCGGTGGTCGACATCGTCGGCCCGCTGCTGCTGCAGCCGGGCGACAAGATCCTGCTCTGCTCCGACGGCCTGTGGGGCACCGTCGATGACGAGACCATCACCGAACAGCTCTCGCTGCACACCATCACCGACGCCGCACCCGAGCTGGTCGAACTGGCGCTGCGCCTCGGTGGTGAAAAGAGCGACAACGTCACCGTGCTGGCGGTCGAATGGGAAGCCGCCGAAGACGACGAGCTGGCCAGCGGCATCGAGACCGAGACCCTCGGCGATGAGGTGTTCGCCTCCACCATCCAGGCCAGCGTCGGCACGGGGGATCCGGACGACCTGCTCGACGAAGCCGAGATCGAGCGCTCGATCCGCGAGATCAACGAAGCGATCAAGCGCACCGCGCAGCGCAAACCCTGAAACTCTGGCGGGGCTCAGCCGCAGCTCGGCCGGGCAATCCGGCTGACCGCCTTACCATCCGCATCTTGCACGGGGCCTTGACGGCCCCGTCGGCTTTGAAAGACCACCCATGACCTTCATCCGCTCGAACGGCCGCGCCGTCAATGCGCTGCGCCCGGTGCGCATCACGCGCCACTACACCAAACACGCCGAGGGCTCGGTGCTGGTCGAGTTCGGCGACACCAAGGTGCTGTGCACCGCTTCGGTCGAAGAAAAGGTGCCGCCGCACCAGAAGGGCAGCGGCGAAGGCTGGGTCACGGCCGAGTACGGCATGCTGCCGCGCTCCACGCACACCCGCAGCGCCCGCGAGGCCGCCAAGGGCAAGCAGAGCGGTCGCACGCAGGAGATCCAGCGCCTGATCGGCCGCTCGCTGCGCTGCGTGTTCGACCTGAAACGCCTGGGTGAGCGCACCATCCACCTCGACTGCGACGTGCTGCAGGCCGACGGCGGCACCCGCACTGCGGCGATCACCGGCGCCTTTGTCGCCGCGACCGACGCGGTGAGTTGGCTGATCGCGCAAGGCAAGCTGAGCGCCTCGCCGATCCGCGACGGCCTGGCCGCGATCTCGGTCGGCATCGTCGAGGGCACGCCGCTGCTCGACCTCGAATACACCGAAGACTCGGCCTGCGACACCGACATGAACGTGGTCATGACCGGCGCCGGCGGTTTTGTCGAGCTGCAGGGCACCGCCGAAGGTGTGGCCTTCAGCCGCGCCGAGATGGATCAGCTGCTCGCCCTGGCCGAAGCCGGCATCCGCGATCTGCTGGCAGCCCAGAAGGCCGCACTGGCGCAGTAAACCGGCCGGGCACCGGCCTGCCCTGCGGGTCTGTCCTGCCGATCCTGGCGCCCAACGCCGATTCCTCCGTCCACCGCGTCTCGCTCCGTCTTGCCATGCAACTCGTCCTCGCCTCCAACAACGCCAAGAAGCTCAAAGAGCTGTCGGCCCTGCTCGCACCGGTGTCGGTCGAGCTGGTGACGCAGGGCTCGCTCGGCATCGCTGAAGCCGAAGAGCCGCACATCACCTTCATCGAGAACGCGCTGGCCAAGGCGCGCCACGCGGCGGCGGCCAGCGGTCTGCCGGCGATCGCCGATGACTCGGGCTTGTGCGTCGATGCGCTGGGCGGCGCCCCGGGCGTCTGGTCGGCGCGGTATGCCGACGTGTCAGCCGAGGTTGATCTGTCCGCGACCGATCGCGAAGCGCAACGCGCGCTGCAGGACGAGGCCAACAACGCCAAGCTGCTGGCCGCACTCGACGCGCTCGGCCAGCCCGAGCGCCACGCCCGTTTCGTGTGCGCGCTGGTCGCCGTGCGCCATGCCGAGGATCCGCAGCCGCTGCTCGCCTTCGGCCGCTGGGAAGGTCGCATCGCGCTGCCGGCCGAGCGGCGTGGCAGCGGCGGCTTCGGCTACGACCCGCTGATGTTCATCCCGGCGCTCGGCGCCACCGCCGCCGAGCTGCCGGCCGACGTCAAGAACGCCCACAGCCACCGCGCGCTGGCCTGCGCGCAGATGCTGCAGCTGATGCGCGACGTCTGGCGGCTGGGCTGAACAGCCGTCACACGCCATGATTCCGATCACACCGACTTCCGGCGCCGACACGGCCGGCCCTGGCGCCACCATGTCGCTGGTCGAGCGCTACCTGCGCCCCGGCACGCTGCAGCTCGGCGCCTCGCCGCCGCTCTCGATCTACGTGCATCTGCCGTGGTGCCTGCGCAAGTGCCCGTACTGCGATTTCAATTCGCACGAAGCCAGCAGCGGCACGCTGCCCGAGGCGCGCTACCTCGACGCGCTGGTGGCCGATCTGGACGCCTCGCTGCCGCTGATCTGGGGCCGCACGGTGCAGTCGATCTTCATCGGCGGTGGCACGCCGAGCTTGTTTTCGCCCGAAGGCATCGAGCGGCTGCTGTCCGAGCTGCGCATGCGCCTGCGCCTGGTGGCCGGCGCCGAGATCACGCTGGAAGCCAATCCCGGCACCTTCGAGCGGGACCGTTTCAGAGCCTTCCGCGCCGCCGGTGTGACGCGGCTCTCCATCGGCGTGCAGAGCTTCGATGACGCCAAGCTGGCCGCGCTCGGCCGGGTGCACAACCGCGCCCAGGCGCTCGCCGCCGCCGAGGAAGCGGCCGATGCCTTCGACACCTTCAACCTGGATCTGATGTACGCCCTGCCCGGCCAGACCCTGGCCGAGTGCGAGGCTGACGTGCGCACGGCCCTCGCGCTGCAGCCGCCGCACCTGTCGGTCTACCACCTGACGATCGAGCCGAACACGCGCTTTGCGGTGCAGCCGCCGCCCAATCTGCCGGAAGACGACAGCGCCTTCGAGATGCTGGACCGCATCACCGAGCTGACCGGTGCGGCCGGCATGAGCCGCTACGAAGTCTCGGCTTATGCCAAGGACGGCCACCGCTGCAAGCACAACCTGAACTATTGGCAGTTCGGCGATTACCTCGGGATTGGCGCTGGCGCGCACAGCAAGCTGAGCTTTCCGCACCGCGTGGTGCGCCAGGTGCGCTGGCGCGAGCCGCAGATGTACATGGACAAGGCGCTGGCCGGTGCGGCGGTCTCGAACGACGAGGAAGTGAAACGCAAGGCGCTGCCGTTCGAGTTCATGCTGAACGCGCTGCGCCTGAAAGACGGCTTCGAGCTGGCGCTGTTTGCCGAGCGCACCGGCATGCCGCTGTCAGCGATCCGCGCCAAGCTGCACGAGGCCCAGCAGAAAGGGCTGGTCGCGCAGGATCTGGAGCGCGTCACACCGACCGCGCGCGGCTTCGATTTTCTGAGCGATCTGCAGGAGCTGTTCCTCTGAGCGCTCAGACCCGGTGCAACAACGCCCCAGCCGTCTCGCGCAGATAGTCCATCAGGTGCGGGCCGATCTTCTTCAGCGGCAGCACCTCGTGGCAGGCACCAGCGGCGATGGCTTCGCGCGGCATGCCGAACACCACACAGCTGGCCTCGTCCTGCGCCACGCAGTAGGCGCCGGCGTCGCGCATCTCGCGCATCGCACGGGCGCCGTCGGCACCCATGCCGGTCAGCATGATGGCGACGGCGTTGCGCCCGACCACCCGGGCGGCCGACTGGAACAGCACCTCGACGCTCGGCTTGTGGCGGTTCACCGCCTCGCCGTCGCGCACCCGGGCCAGGTAGTTGGCGCCGGAACGCTCGACTGACAGATGCATGCCGCCCGGCGCGATGTAGGCGTGGCCGGGCAGCACCCGGTCGCCATCGACCGCCTCCTGCACCGCGATCTTGCACAGCGTGTTGAGTCGGGTCGCGTAGCTCTTGGTGAAGCCTGGCGGCATGTGCTGGGTGATCAGCACGGCCGGCGCGTCAGGCGGCAGGCTGGTCAGCACCTCGCGGGTCGCTTCAGTGCCGCCGGTGGAGGCGCCGATGAACAAAATCTTCTCGGTCGACAGGCGCCCCAGCCCGGCCGGCATGCCGACGGCCTTGGCCGCGCCACCACCCGGATCACCGAGAGTGGCCGCCGCACTGATGGCACCCGGTGCAGCGGCCGGCAGATTGGGCGGTAGATGCAGCTTGGTGACCCGGGCCCGGCTGGCGATGCGCACCTTCTCGGTGATCTCCTGCGCCAGCTGGCGCATGCCATCGGCGATGCCCAGGCGTGGCTTGGCAACAAAATCGACGGCACCCAGCTCCAGCGCCTTGAGCGTGACTTCGGCGCCGCGCGCGGTCAGGGTCGAGACCATCACGACCGGCATCGGCCGCAGCCGCATCAGCTTGGACAGGAAGTCGATGCCGTCCATGCGCGGCATCTCGACATCCAGCGTGATCACATCCGGGTTGAGGTTGCGAATCATCTCGCGCGCGACGATCGGGTCGCTGGCCGCGCCGATGCATTCCATGTCGGGCTGGCGGTTGATGATCTCGCTGAGGATGCTGCGCACCAGCGCCGAGTCATCCACCACCACCACACGAGTTTTGGGCATCTTGTACTCCTGAGCTTGTCCGCTACTGATTCAGAACAGATCGACCGAGCCGGCGCTGCTGCTGGCACTGCGCGCCTTCTGCGCGGCGGCACGATCGAGCGCCAGGACGGCATCCGGATTGGTCGGCGCAAGCCTTTTCACCATCGCCTTGCCGCTGGCCGGGAAAAAACAGACCTTGCGCGGGTAGACCTCCAGCACGTCCTTCGACACCACCGGGATGCGCTCGGTCTGCAGGTAGTCGAGCACGAACTTGGTGTTGCGCTCGCCGATGTTGAGCGTGCTCATGCCGCTCAGCACCGCCGCGCCACCAAACACCTTGGCCTCCAGCGTCGAGCGCGTCGCGCCACGCTTCATCAGCTCGTTGATGAGCAGCTCCATCGCATAGGAGCCGTAGCGGCCACCGTCGGTCATGCCGGCCGCCACGTCAGGCAGCATGAAATGGTTCATGCCGCCGATGCGTGCCGAACGGTCCCACAGGCAGGCGGCGATGCACGAACCCAGCGTGGTCATGATCAGCACGTCCTCGTCGTGCACGAAATATTCGCCCGGCAGCACCTTGACGGCATCGGCCTTGAAAAAGGCGTCATAGAAAAAGAACGAGGCCTCGTGCGGCTTGCGCGGCTGGTTGCGCAGCTGCTCGATGCGTGCCGAGCGCGGCGGCGAGATCTGCGGCGGCGGAAAAACAGACATGGTGAAGCGCTCCCGGTGATCGAAGCCTGCGGGGCCGTCAGCTGCGCTGATAGACCGTCTTGCCGCGCAACTCGAACAGGTCGCGCGATTCGGTGAAGTTCTCGGAATGGCCGACAAACAGCCGGCCGGCCGGTCGCATCACCGCATGGATGCGCTCCAGCACGCGGCGCTGGGTGGCGGCGTCGAAATAGATCATGACGTTGCGGCAGAACACGATGTCGAACGGCTCGCCCAGCGCCCAGTGCTCGCTCATCAGATTGAAGGGGCGGAAGTCGATCAGCCGGGCCAGCTCGGGCTTGACGCGCACAAAGCCGGCGTTGGCGCCGGTGCCGCGCAGAAAGTGCTGCCGCAACCGCTCCGGCGAAAGCCCGCGACTTTCGGCGCTGTAGACACCGCGCCGCGCCGTGGCGAGCACCTGGGTGTCGATGTCGCTGGCCAGGATCTTGACCGAGGCATTGGCGCCCAGCGCCTCGACCGCGCACATCGCCAGCGAATAGGGTTCCTCGCCGGTTGAAGCGGCATTGCACCAAAGGCGGATCGGCCGCGTCGACCCGATCGCCCGCAAGGCCTCGGCCAGCAGCGGGAAGTGATGCTCCTCGCGGAAAAAGGCGGTCAGGTTGGTGGTCAGGCAATTGACGAACTCCTGCCACTCATGCGTGGCAGCCTCGCCAGCGGCCTGTTCCAGCCACTGCAGATAGCTGGCAAACGAGCGGTGGCCGGTATCGCGCAGACGCCGGGTCAGCCGGCTGTAGACCATCGCCTGTTTGTGCTCGTGCAGGCTGATGCCGGCACGCTGGTAGATCAGCTCGCGCACACGGGCGAAATCACGCTCGTCGAAGCTGAACTCGCGCAACGGTGGCGGCGCCGCCGACGGGGGTGGAAGGAGCTGAGTGGTCTGCATGAAGGTCAACGCCGCGCCACACAACTGTCTGCAGCGCCATCAGGTGATAGAGGCAAGGTTGAGTGTGTTGCCGCGCCAGCCGAGCCGGCGCCCGGAGATACACGCCAAACACCGGACAAATCACCTCACTGACGCCGCCGGTCGCGGCGTTTCTACAATCGCGGCTTTCTGCCCTGACTGCGCCCCCGATGAGCACCGACACCCCCTCCGCCGCCCCTGCCACACCCTTCGAATGGATCGGCGGCGAGGCGCAAGTGCGCAGCCTGGTTGATCGCTTCTACGATCTGATGGATCTGGAGCCCGGCTACCGCGAACTGCGCGCCGCGCATGGCAGCACGCTGGACGAGGCGCGCAACAAGCTGAACTGGTTTTTATGCGGCTGGCTGGGCGGGCCGCAGCACTACGTCGAGCGCTTCGGCCACCCGCGCCTGCGCGCGCGCCATCTGCCGTTTGCGATCGGCATCAAGGAGCGCGACCAGTGGCTGGCCTGCATGCACCAGGCGATGCAGGAAGTGGCAGTCGATCCGGCCCTGATCGCGCGCCTCAATGAGAGCTTCTTCACCACGGCCGACTGGATGCGCAACAAGTGAGCGCCCGGCGCTGACGCCAGCCCTCAGCCGCCTTTGCGGGCGCCGGGCTTGCGCACGCTCGAATCGAGCAGCACGATCAGCGCGCCGGCGCCGCCGTCGTGGCCACGCGCCTGGGCAAAGGCCAGCACTTCCTGGCGCTGCACCAGCCAGCTGCGCACCTTGGCCTTGAGCACCGGCTGGCGTCCCGGCGAGCCCAGGCCCTTGCCGTGCACCACCCGCACGCAGCGCCAGCCGCGTTTGCCGGCTTCATGCAGAAAGTTGACCAGCGCCTGGCGCGCCGCATCACGCGTCAGGCCATGCAGATCCAGCTGGCCCTGCAGCACCCAGACACCGCAGCGCAGTTTCTTCAGCACATCAATGCCGATGCCGGTCCGGCGATAACCGAGCTGGTCGTCGGTTTCGAGCAGCGATTCGGCATCGAAATCATCCGAGAGCGAATCGCGCATGACTTGCGCCTCGTCCAGGCGGCGCTGCAGCGGCAGTGGCGCCGGACGCGGCCGGTGCATCTCGACGCGCGGCGCGGCCCGCAGCGGCAGCACCGGACCGACCGCCAGCGCAAAGGCATTGCGTTCGCGTTGGCGCGCGGCTTCTTCGGCGGCCCGTCGCGCCGCTGCTTCGGCTGCCTGGCGCTCACGTTCGCGCAGCTCGCGCCGGATCAGGCCCAGCTCGGCCAGCTCGGCCAGCGAGGCCACCCGCAGGGCCGCCGCCATCGGCGGTGCGATGGGAGGATTGGCGCTCACAGCAGCCCCCGTTCGGCAAACGACACCACACCGCCGCGCCCGACCACGAAGTGGTCCAGCACCCGCACATCGATCAGCGCCAGCGCGGTCTTGAGCTGCTGGGTCAGGAATTCATCAGCACGCGAGGGCTCGGCCACGCCGCTCGGATGGTTGTGCGCCAGGATCACGGCGGCAGCGTTCAGGCCGAGCGCGCGCTTGAGCACCTCGCGCGGGTAGACGCTGGTCTGCGTCAAGGTGCCACGGAACATCTCGTCGAAGCAGAGCAGGCGATGCTGCGCGTCGAGGAACAGCACCGCGAACACCTCGTGCGCCAGCTCGGCCAGCTGCAGGCGCAGGTAATCGCGCACCGCCTGGGGCGAATCGAACACGGTGCGCTGCGCCAGCTCGGCCACCAGCGCGCGCCGCGCCAGCTCCAGCACCGCGAGCAGCTCGGCGCGCTTGGCCGAGCCGCCCAGGCCCTTGACGGCGGCCAGCGCCTTGGCGTCGGCGCGCAGCAGGCCGCGCACGCCGTCGAAACGCGTGAGCAGGTGGTCGGCCATCTCCAGCACGCCCATGCCCTTGATGCCGGTGCGCAGCAACAGCGCCAGCAGCTCGGCATCGGCCAGCGCCGCCGGGCCCTGGGCCAGCAGTTTTTCTCGGGGCCGCAGAGCGGCGGGCAAATCCTTCATCATGGCGCGCACCTAAAATCGCGGCCAGTCTACCGACATCAAGGATTCTCCCGTGCCTCAGGTCCAACCGGGTTCGTTTCTGACCCTGCATTACCGCCTCGCCGGCCCGGACGGCGCCGACATCGTCAACACCTTCAACGACAAGCCCGCGACGCTCTCGCTCGGCACCGGCGAGCTCTCGCCCGCCATCGAAGCGCGCCTGATCGGCCTGGAAGAAGGCACCCGCACCACCGTCGAGCTGCCGGCCGGCGAAGCCTTCGGCCCGCGCAACCCCGACATGCTGCAGAAGCTGCGCTTGAGCGAGCTGCGCCAGATGGGCGACCCGGACGAGCAATACCACGTCGGCGACGTGGTGCATTTCCCGACACCCGACGGCCAGGGCGCCTTTGCCGGCGTGCTGCGCGAGCTCGGCCCGGACTGGGCGCTGTTCGACTTCAACCACCCGCTGGCCGGCCAGCCGGTGCAGTTCGAAGTGCAACTGATCGGCGTGCTGTGATGAGCGCCGCCGCCGCGAGCCCGGGCTTGGTGCAGGACGTGCTGCTGGCGCAGCCACGGGGTTTTTGCGCCGGCGTGGACCGCGCCATCGAGATCGTCGAGCGCGCGCTGGCCAAGTTCGGCGCACCGATCTACGTGCGCCACGAGATCGTCCACAACACCTACGTCGTCGGCGACCTCAAGAGCAAGGGCGCGATCTTCATCGAGGATCTGGCCGAGGTGCCACCCGGCGCGACGCTGGTGTTCAGCGCGCACGGCGTCAGCCAGGCGGTGCGGCGCGAGGCGAATGCGCGCGGCTTCCAGATCTTCGACGCCACCTGCCCGCTCGTCACCAAGGTGCACGTCGAGGTCGCCAAGCTGCACAAGGAAGGCTTCGACTTCATCATGATCGGCCACAAGGGTCATCCGGAAGTCGAAGGCACGATGGGCCAGCTGACCGAAGGCATCCATCTGGTCGAGGACGTCGCCGATGTCGCCCATGTGCAGGTCGCCGATCCGAGCCGACTGGCGGTGGTGACGCAGACCACGCTCAGCGTCGATGACGCCAGCGCCATCCTCGCCGCCGTGAAGGCGCGCTTCCCGCTGGTGCGCGAGCCCAAGCAGCAGGACATCTGCTACGCGACGCAGAACCGCCAGGACGCCGTCAAGCTGCTCAGCCCGCAGGTTGATGTGGTGATCGTGGTCGGCAGCCCGACCAGCTCGAACAGCAACCGCCTGCGCGAAGTGGCCGAGCGACTCGGCAAACCGGCCTACATGATCGACAGCGCCGCCGAGCTGCGCCCCGAATGGTTCACCGGCCAGGCGCGTGTCGGCCTGACCGCTGGCGCTTCGGCGCCCGAGCTGCTGGTGCAGCAGGTCATCGAGCGGCTGAAGGCGCTCGGCGCCTTGAGCGTGCGCAAGATGGCCGGCGTCGAAGAACACATCGAATTCCCGCTGCCGAAGGGTCTGAAAGACACCGGCACGCTGGCCCCGAACACTTGATTCCACCGAATTTCTGAGAGACCCCCATGCTCGACATCACCCTGCTGCGCAAGGATCTGGACGGCGTCGTCGCCGGCCTGGAGAGACGCAAGAGCCCGCAACCTTTCCTCGACGTCGAGCGCTTCCGGGCGCTGGAAACCGAGCGCAAGGGCATCCAGATCCGCACCGAGGAGCTGCAGGCGCGCCGCAATCAGCTCTCCAAGCAGATCGGCATGCTCAAGGGCAAGGGCCAGGACACCAGCGCCGTGATGGCGGAAGTCGGCGGCCTGGGCGATGAGCTGAAAAGCAGCGCCGAGCGCCTGGATGTGATCCAGGCCGAGCTGACCACCCTGCTGATGCACCTGCCGAACCTGCCGCAGGACAGCGTGCCAGTCGGCACCGATGAAAGCGCCAATGTCGAAGTGCGCCGCTGGGGCACACCCAAGGCCTACGACTTCGCGGTCAAGGACCACGTCGATCTGGGCGCGCCGCTGGGACTCGACTTCGAGACCGGCGCCAAGCTCTCTGGCGCGCGTTTCACCTTCATGAAGGGCCAGATCGCCCGGCTGCACCGCGCGCTCGCCCAGTTCATGCTGGACGTGCAGACCCTTGAGCACGGCTACACCGAGTGCTACACGCCCTACATCGTCAACCGCGATGTGCTGGAAGGCACCGGCCAGCTGCCCAAGTTCAAGGAAGACATGTTCTGGGTGCTGCGCGGCGGCGACGAAGACCAGCCCGAGCAGTACCTGATCTCGACCTCCGAGATCTCGCTCACCAACAGCGTGCGCGAGCAAATCCTGCCCGCCGAACAACTGCCGATCAAGCTGACCGCACACAGCCCCTGCTTCCGCTCCGAGGCCGGCTCGTCCGGGCGCGACACGCGCGGCATGATCCGCCAGCACCAGTTCGACAAGGTCGAAATGGTGCAGATCACCCATCCCGAGCAGAGCAACGCCGCGCTGGAAGAGATGGTCGGCCACGCCGAGGCGGTGCTGCAAAAGCTCGGCCTGCCCTACCGCGTCGTGCTGCTCTCGACTGGCGACATGGGCTTCGGTGCCACCAAGACCTACGACCTGGAAGTCTGGCTGCCGGCGCAGAACACCTACCGCGAGATCAGCTCGGTGTCGAACTGCGAAGCCTTCCAGGCCCGCCGCATGCAGACCCGCTTCAAGACCGCGCAAGGCAAGAACGAGCTGGTGCACACCCTGAACGGCTCTGGCCTGGCGGTCGGCCGCACGCTGGTGGCGGTGCTGGAGAACTACCAGAACGCCGACGGCAGCATCAGCGTGCCCGAAGCGTTGCGCAGTTACATCGGCGGCCTTGACGTCCTGCGCGGTTGATCGTCTATAATCGATCCTCTTTGCAGGACTGACCATCTTGCAACCGCTTCCAGCAGTACCGGACGCGGCAGGTTACAGGAGAGGTGGCAGAGTGGTCGAATGCGCCGGACTCGAAATCCGGTATACGGTACTCCCGTATCGAGGGTTCGAATCCCTCCTTCTCCGCCAGAAGTGTGAAAAGCCTTGTAGATCAATGATTTACGAGGCTTTTTCACATTTGGAGGTGGTAGCACTTAAGGTAGCAAACCGAAGTGCTGAACTTGCCCGTGTACATGCGTGGGGGTGTGTACTACCTCCACATCCGAATTGCTGGGAAGCAGATCAAAAGATCGTTGTCAACAGGCAACAAGTGGGAAGCGGTAGCAAGAGCCGTGGCCGTGCTGTCAGCCCTGGGCAAAATGGAGCCCATGAAGGTGCCCGACAACATCAAGAAGTACGAAATCGACCTGGGTCGAGGCGTGTTCAAGGCAGATGGTCAGGAAGACCACGATCGGATGATGAAGGCACTGGAAAAGCTCGATAAAACGGGCTTGGTGCTTCCCAAAGAGCCCGCCAAGGCGAAGGTGAAGGGTGTGAAGCTGAACGAGCTGGTGGCCCGTTTATTGAAGCTGAAAGCCCATCTGAAAGAGGCAACAAGGCAGTCCTACACGAAGACCATGCGGGAGCTGGGCGAGTTCCTGAAAGACCCATGGATTGAAGATGTGGGGGTGAAAGACATCTCAAACTATCAAGAGTTCCTGGCAGAAAAGAAGAATTCAATCAGGACAATTGACAATAAGATTGCGATCACGCGAGCAATGTTCAACTTTGCGATTGAGCAAGGTGACTACACATCAAAAAATCCTGCGGAAAATAGAGCCCTTCAAAGCAAGAGGCAGAAAATGCAGGGGGGCTATGAAATCCTTGAAAAGGATGAAATCAAGCTGATCTATCAATCCGAATGGCTGAAAAAGGATCGGATTGAAAACCCTGACTATTTCTGGGTGATGCAATTGGGGCTATTGACCGGGTGCCGAGTTTCCGAATTGGCGACGCTGAAAGCAAGCCAGTTCAGGGAAACCGAGCAAGGGCAACCCTACATCAAGATTCTTGACGCCAAGACATTGGCAGGCAAGCGAGATATTCCGATTCCAGCCGAATTGATGAAAGCCGGTTTGGGTGAATATATCTCTGGCAAGGAGAAAGTTTTTTCGTACATGGAGCGTCCTGGCAAAGGGGCAGGCAATGCCGTGGGGAAAAGATTTTCAAGGCACTGGGCAGAACTGAGGCTGACACGAGAAAAACTTGTTTTTCACTCAATCAGAAAGTTTGTGAACGATTACTTCATGAATGAAGGAATTGGGTTTGAAATGCGGCGTCAGTTCATCGGGCATGAAATCGATTCAGTGAACATCCAGACATACACGAAAAAGTTCGCAGTGGATGACATGGGAAGACACATGCGATCAGCTCAATTGAAATTGATGGCATTAAGTAAACTGATTCCATCAGATTTTTAAAGATTTTGAGTTTGATTGAAATCAATATAAATGTGCCCCTTGTCAAATATTTCAGCAAAAGATCGACTCACTCTTTTCAACAAAGATCATAAATTTATTAAAGTAAGCAATTCCGTTGAAATTGGAAATATATTCAATGTTGACACATTGAACATATTTTAATGCCTCACACCGCTAGGGTGTTCGCCTCCTCCTGTGCTGACGCACATCCGTCGAACTACTTTTTGTTCGTGCTATCGTTTGAACTATCGCAACAAAAAGTGCCAAATACAAACACGAAAACGAGGCTGGCAAAGGAGTCGATATTCAACAGGTTTGAATGTGATAATAATTTCAAAATTTAAATGGGGCATTTAGGATAGGAGAAATGAGCAAACCGGAGGAAAAGTAGACGCCGAGAGGTGGCTTTTGCTTGTCCTGGGCTTTGGCTTGGTATTTGCTGGTATTGGGTTTTGGTCTTGGGGGTATTACAGCCTTTGGCTTCCAGCGCTTCGCTCGGCAAATACAAATACAAATGAAAACAGGAGATAAAAATACCAAAGAGCCGTTGGCATTTATTTTGGGGTTTGGCTTGGTATTTGCTGGTGTTGGGCTTTGGTTTTCTTGGGGTATTCCAGCCTTTGGCTTCCAGCGCTTCGCTCGGCATTCGTCGTCCTATCGGACTCTCTTAATACAAATACAATGAAAACGGGAGTTAAAAATATCATACAGCCGTTGGCATTTATTTTAGGGGTTTGGCTTGGTGCGTGAAAAGAGATTTAGATCTATAAAAAGATAGATGGAAAGATCAAAACAAAGGTAGAGGGAGCCGAGTTTAAAAGCCGATAGGATTTTAAATTCGGAAGGGGTCCAGGGGCTTGCCCCTGTGTGGGAGATTCCATAAGAGGGCGAAGCCATCTTTGGCAGACTGAGACAACCCGAAGGGGTGGCGTGGGTATCGTAGATACCCCTAGTCTGTACCTAGTGGTAAAGAAGAAAATCCAAATTTGACAAAACACAGTTTGAGAAGAAAGAAAAAAGCAAAGAACAAAAATAAAAGATAGAGGTATATAGAGATAGCTTGACAAGAAAAAGCAAAAATATAGATTATGAGAAAAGGAAAGCAGATGGAAAAATCAAAGCAAACAAGTCAATTTATGCACCTTGAATTGTATTCAAGACAAGGAATAATGAGCAATGGAAAACATACGAAAACAAATATTGAGGGGGTAGTGTAGGAAGCAGTAAGACTGGCTGGTTTTGTTGATCACATCACTGCTGAGGGAGGGACGCCAAAAAATCCAACATATATATATAGTCAAGGCAACTTGAGTTTAGAAAAGCATATGAGAAATATTTTTGAAAAGGTAGAAACTGAACGAGACAGTCTAGGACGAAGAATAAAATCAGACAAGAATATATTTTTATGTGGGGTGGCAAGCTATCCTAAACCAGTCAATGCCAACAATTGGACGGCAGATGATCGACAAAACTATGAACTATGGAAAGCACAGACCTTGGAATTTTTGAAATCAGAGTATGAAGACAATTTATTGTGCGTTCTGGAGCACACAGATGAAAAATATCCTCACTTTCATTTTTATGCAGCAAACAAAACGAGAGTGGCTGACACTCCAAAGCTACACCCTGGGCATGCTGAAAACATCAGATTTGAGGAGGAAGCAAAGAAATCAGGGGGGAAACCTGACAAAAGAGCCATGACGACAGCTTATCGCAAAGCGATGAGCGAGTTTCAAGACAAATATTATAATGAAGTCTAGATTTATTGTGGATTTGATCGACTAGGACCGAAAGTCCAACGCCTGAGCAGAAACGAATGGAAAGCCAGAAAGCAAGCCAACAAAAAAATGAAGGAGGCAATCACCAGATTGAAGGCTGAAACAGTAAAGATGGAAACAGATTCAGCAAAAGTGAAGGATCAAGCCAAAAAAGTAAAAGCAGCCTTTGAAGTGGTAGAGCAACAATTTGCCGAACTTGAAAAGCGTGAAGATGAGCTAGAAAAGCAATCGAAAGAAATTGACAAAGGGGTAAAAGACTTAGATTTGGCTCGCTACGTCAAAGAAAAACACAAAGACGTCGTGATGAAATTTAATGTTGACTACGCAATGAAAAAGAAAGAAAAGCCAGAAGAGTCAATACCGAAAAAATTTGAGTGGTGAGTCTGAAAAATTCTTGAAAATTAATCTTATAACGCCCCCGTATTGATTTTTATATCCTGATTTTGAAGCGTCATTCTGAAGAACGTGAAGAAAATTAGCTTAACTTGACAAATACTTCAAAGTAAAGCACAATAAAAAAATGGTGCTTTGGACGCCATTTATTACTCAATACCGACTCACATCAGTACACATCGGGTCCGGAGAAAAATATTTGGACCACGAGCAATACGATGATTGCCAGTTGGACAATTAGTTTTTTCATATTGCCCTTTCTTTTATTTAAGGTCTGTGCGCCCTACGTTTGCCCATCTCCCGTAGGTACAGCTACTCCGGACCATGAGCGCTCCGCGCTCCGAGATAGCCGCAGATGGATTTTATCACTACGCAGTTGGTAGCAGAACCGGTAGCATTGCGGTGTCGTCAACAGCTACCGGCCTCCATAGGGTGGAAGGGAAAACCCGAACGGTCCCTCCTTCTCCGCCAGATCAAAGCCCAAGTAATTGATTTACTTGGGCTTTTTTCTTGGCTATGACCCGTCCTGCCCAGCGATGTAACGGCGGAAGCAAGACGATTTCGGCGATCAACTGGCGAGGGTCTGGGTGGCAGCGGCGGCAATGCGCAGCGCCAACAGGAACAGGCGTGCGCTCATGCCTCGCCACCTGCGCTCTCGAACAACCCCCATTGCCCCGGATGCGGACGATGGCGGCGGGCGGCGTTGACACACTCGGCGGCGCGCTTCGCCTGGGCGGCTTTGGTTCTCAGCAGGCGACGGGCGGCGCGAACTTCGGCGCACCAGGCGGCAGCGCCTGCGGCCATAGCAGTTGCGATGACTTCAGGGGGAAATAGACCGCTACTCGCGCCACGCGGCCATCCTCGCAGCCCGCAGCCTTGTCGAATCGGTCGATGCGCCACGCATAGCGCCGCTGAAGGTATTCAATAACGGCGGCCAGGCGGGTTGTGCTGACGCTGGATACTGCATCGAGTCCGGCCATGCGCTCGCCGGCCAGCAGGCGGGCCAATACTTCGGCGGTGACGGTGGTGCGCCTGATGGGCAGGCTGCCCGGAGCGCCTATCTCGGCACCTATGCTACGGGTTGCGATGTGGGCGGCAGCGCGAATATCTGCTTGAGTGACGAAAGCGGTTTCCATTTCCTGCACCGTTGGGTGTTTGTTTCGGTGCAGTCATGATGTGTTGCTTGCGTTGATTCTCCTAGGCAGTTGGGGCAGTTGGCTGTCAGTTGGGGCAGTTATCCATCAGTTGTCCAGCAGCAGACGTTTCATGCATTTCGCAATAATGGATATGTCGGCTGGCGGCTTTGTGCATCGATCCGTCTTGTAAGTCAGACTTTTTCTGGTTGCACTGATAAACCAATCTGCCCACTCACCCGGAATGCCATCTTTGACCATCATTACAAGATACTCAAGAAAATCAGCCGCTGTCGGCTTGGGCCTGCTGGCCTTGTGTCGCATTTCCAAGTACGCATACAGCGCGTCACGGTAGCCGTAGAATTTCAAGCCATCGCGCGGCTTCAGCGCCCATCCCGGCGCTTCACTGCCACCAGTGCCAGCTGTTGACGCCTTCACGGCAGGCGCAGAACCCGCCTCAGTGCTCGCGCTGGCGCTGTGCGGGGATTCGGTCGGTGCTGCATCCTGCAGCGGCTCAGCGGTGCCCGGGGCTGCAGTTGGTCGCGCGGCAGGCTCGTTCGCTGGCGCTGGCTTCACAGGCGAGGTAGGCGCACACATAGAACGGTATCGACTGATAATATTTTGCAAGTCTTGTCGGGATACGCGGATGTTCTTCATGGTTACGTCAATACCTGACATATTTCCGACCTCATCATGAAAAAATACCATTGCATCGCCGTCTTCGAGCGAAGTTTTTACTGCATGACTCACTTTAGATTCACCAGTTAACCACAACTGCGCGATTGGATACGGATGCACCACGGCCATTCGCCATTGCCCTGGCATTTTCAGCTTCATACCGCCAACATCAAGCGGGCGAATGGTGAGGGTGCGCCCCCCTGGGAGCAATTCAAGCTCTGCGGCTCTAGCGTCAATAGGCGGCGCAGCGTGCAACGCAATGTGATACTCAGCAGCGAACCCGAGTAGTGCGGATTCGGTCCAAACTGATGCGGTTTCGTTGCTCAGCCAATCTGCAGCCTCACTCAGCGTCAAATACTTTGGCATGAACGCTGCGCCTTTTGGCTCCAGCGGTTGACGGCTCTCCATATGCACCCCTTCACTGCGCCTTTTATCGTGCTGCTCCGGCAGGTTGGCAATGTTTTCCAGCTCTTCTGCTCGATTTCGACGCGAGCCTATCCGGGGCGAAACTCTCAGGCGGTCACGCAGCTAGCGCCAGCCCGTCGGCCTCGCTGGCACTGCTGTCGGGCTCCCAGTGACCTTGCAGGTCTTGCACCACGATGCGCTGTCCGACCAGCCGTTCCACGGTCTGCACACGCTCCACAGCGCGCCGAATGGGTTCGTTGCCCTGGGCGTGTGCCATGTAGAGCAGGCGCGCCAGCTTGTCGGCCCAGCGCGGCACGCGGCCGGTTTTCTCCCAGCGCGCCACGGATTGCCCGTCGATGCCCATGAGCTTGCCCAGCGCCGGCTGTGACAGCAACATGCCGGCGCTGCGGAGGTAGCGGAACTCGACCCCCGTCAGCAGGCCGGGTTTGTCGGTCAGCGCAAGGCACACGGCCTTGGTCAGGCCGTCCAGATCGTGAATCACCACGCCTTCGCCGAACGGGGTCTGCTTCAGCTCATAGCCGTTCACAAGCCAGACGTTGCGCAATCCGCCATCGGTGTAGTGGTACATGGTCAATCCTTCTTCACGTCAATCACGGTCACGACGGTCAGGCCCGGGGCCGGGTATTCGACGTACACCACCACGGCCACATGGATGCCGGCCACCATGCGTTGCATCCGGCAGTTCAGGCCGGGGTGTTTCATGTCCGGCTCGGGCGGCAAGGCCAGCTTGCCCATGCGCAGCGCGTCCATGACCATCGGGGCGGTGATGTAGCGTTGCCGCATCCTCTGCTGCGCGTGGTGCGTGAACACCACGTTCGACGAACTGCCCGCACTCTCCCGGATGTGCTTTTCAAGCTGGCGCTGCGATGGTACGGACAAGACGATGCCCTATCAAGTTGATAGGTGTTGATTGTGAACGAAAGGCATCGCTCAGCGAGCGGACACTTGTGCCCGATGAGGCCAGCGGAATGACGCGCTCGCCTTCCACCTTGTCGCGGATGGTCAGCATCACCAGCAGTCAAATCACCCGCCAACTCTCAAAGAAAAACCCGCTGCCCTCGGCGCGGCCGTCGATTTCCACCCGCTCGCCCTCCAGTGCATCGAGCACCGGATCGCGAAACGGGTTGCCGCCGATGCGGCGCAGTTTCCAGACCTGGCCGTCGGCGGTGACGAGCACGACGCCAACGTGCTCGCTCTTGGTGCCCTGGCCAAGCAGGCGGCGCTCGACCCGGCCAAGCAGCCGGGTCGGCGGATCAGCGGGAGTGGAGGCGCCGGACATGGAGCAGCTCACCGTCTTGCTCGGTCACCACGATGGCGCGCACGCGGTGGCCGGGTTGGCCGGCATGGGTGCCTTCACTCACCGACGCGCCGATCACATGCAAGCGGCGCTCAGGGGCCGTGCTCTTGCGTTTGGGCTTGAGCACAAAGCTGCGCTGGCTGGCTTCGGTCAGGCCGGATTCAGCCGCCAGACCGCGCAGCGCTTCGGCCACCGCCGGACTTGGCGTCAGGCCGCTCTGAGCGACCAGTTGCGGCAGGCTGGCTTGCAGGTTGCTGCCGTCGCGCGCCAGCTTCTCGCGGCGCATGCCACGCACGGTGCGGTCCTGATTGTTCGGGAACGCTTTCAGGTAGGCCTGGGTGCGGGTCAGCGCATGGGCTGACGGCGCCACCGGCTGCACCGACGGATCGCCCAGCAGATAGAACTGCGCCAGCGTCTTCAGGTCGAACGGGTCCAGATGAGTGCGCAGGCCGGCAAACTGCTGGCGCGCCTCCAGCACCGCCCGCCCCAGCGACGCCCCTGCCAGCACTTTCTGCAGGAAAAACTGTGCCAGCAGGTCGGCCGAGCCATTGCCTTCGCTGGGACCGTAGGCGATCGTGGTGCTGCCGAACACGCCGATGGCGCCCTGCTCCAGATAGGTCAGTGCAATGCCCTGGGCACCACCGACCTTGTTGGGATCGTAGAGCTGCGCGCCGTAGCAGCACTCGGCCGCCAGCACGGTGCCGGGCGAGATCAGCTGCTTGAGCAGCGGCGCGTGGTGGGCTTGCGGAAACTGGCTCGGGTCGGCCACCGACTGGCCGTAGTAGCTGTTGTCCTGATCCGCGCCGTGGCAGTTGATGAAATGCAGCCGTGGCGCCAGCTGCTCGGCCGACCACTGCGGGCCCGACGGCGGCGCCGACTGCAGCGCGCTGTCAGCGCCAAAGGTGTTGCGCAGACTCAGCGCGGTCGAGCTGCTCCAGACCTCGGCGGTCAGCCCGAAATAGCCCTGGTAGGCCGAAGCCGGCAGGGTCTTGGCGGCGGCGGCCGCGCGGATCAGCTCGACCAGCAGGGTCGGCTTGCTGGCGCCCGGCACGTCAGGAATGCGCCCCACCGCCCGGGTCGGCCCCAGACAGGTGTTGGCGTTGGTGCTGTAACGCGCGGCGCTGGCATAGGGCAAGTCGCTCGGCACGGTCTTGTCGGTGTCGCCATCGCTGAAGGCGGGGTTCACCAGCGGCACCATCGGCACCACGTCCCAGGCGCCGATCAGCACCAGATAGTGCGGTGCCAGCGCGGCGTAGAGCTTGTCCACCGCCGCCTTGACCTGGCGCGGGTCGAGCGCATTGGTGACCGCCGTGGCGCCAAGCGGCGCCAGCGTCGCGGCATCGTCCAGGTAGAGCACCTGGGTTTGCAGGCCGCGCTTGGCGTCGGCCTTGATCAGCGCCGTCAGCGCGGTCGTCACCTGCTTGAAACCTGCCGCCTTGTACTTGGCCTGCAAGGCGCCACGGTGGCTCAGCACCAGCTTGTCTACAGTCATTGTTCCGTCCCTCGGTGGTTAGGCTGCCGAGTGCTTTGGCAGCCAGCCATTCTTGGCGGAAGCTCCCGATCTGCGCAATACGCAACGACCGCGAGTGTGTGTCAGTGTGCTGCAGAGGCGGCCGACCTGACGGGCGCGGCCACTGTGGTCGGCATCCAGGCTTCAGCTTGCGCGCGGCAACGCTCCAGACGCTCGGCGCTGAAGCTGCGCTCCAGCCCCGGCAGGCGTTTCTTGATCTGCTCCAGCACGGCGCGGTAATTGGGCTCGGCGTACTTGCGGGCCCGCGTGGCCCAGACACAGGCCTGATCCATGTCGCGTTCACCGTAGCGGCCTGAGCCATAGATATTGGCCAGATTCCACATCGCCTCGGGCCAACCCAGATCAGCCGCCTTTTCGTAGAGCGCCACCGCTTTGCCACCGTCCTGGGCTACGCCTTGGCCGAAGTCGTACATCGACGCCAGCTTGTGGGTTGCGAGGGCGTGCTTCTGGGCTGCGGCCTTCTCCAACCAGGGCAGCGCCTCAGCATGCTTGTCGATCGCCGAGTAATAAGCACCCAGCCGGCTCTGCGCTTCGGCATGACCTTGCTCGGCCGCCTTCCGGTACCAGGGCAGTGCATGGTCAAAGTCGCGCGGAGCACCGCCGCTGCCCTGGGCCAGCTCATAGGCCTTGCCCAGATCGAACTGGGCTTGCGCGTTGCCGGCCTGGGCACGCCCCTGCAGCGCGATGAACTCGGCCGTCGGCGGCGCCGACGCAGCCGGTGCGGCGGCGGAGGCAGCGGTCGAAGCTGATGCCGCCGCACTCACGGCAGCGGCGGGCTGATCGGCGACTGCCTCAGACAGCGCCCACAGCGGGGCCACCGGCAGCACACAACACACTGCCATTCTCCAGAATCGGACACGGGACATCGGAGCAGCCTCCTCACGAACTGACAAAAGCTGCGATTGTGCTGGCCGCTACCGACGTCAGTTGTCACGCCAGAGTGAAAAATTCCCCACTTTGACGTTCCCAATCAGGCGCATGGCTTCGCGGGTGATCTCAACCCAGCAAGCGCCCCAGCAGCCCGGCGGTCGAGCTGTCCAGACCGGCGGTGTCGCCGCTGGCAAAACGCGGCAGCAGCTGGCTGCACAGCGCCTTGCCCAGCTCGACGCCCCACTGATCAAATGAATTGATGCCCCACAGTGCGCCGCTGGCCCAGACGCGGTGCTCATACATCGCGATCAGCGCGCCCAGCGAGGCCGGCGTGAGCGTCTCCAGCACCAGCGTCGTGCTCGGGCGGTTGCCGGGGAAGGTGCGATGGCGCGCCACCGTCAGCGCGCCGAGCTGGTCGGACGCGGTCGGCGCCTTCTCGCGCAGGGCGTCCTCGGTCGATTTGCCCTGCATCAGCGCCTGACTCTGCGCCAGACAGTTGGCGAGCAGCTTGTGATGCTGATCCGCCAGACCGGCGCGCACCGGGTCCGCCAGCGGTGCCGGGCCGTAGTTGGTGGTCTTGACGGCGATGAACTCGACCGGGATCACGTCAGTGCCCTGGTGCAACATCTGGAAGTAGGCGTGCTGGCCGTTCGTGCCGGCCTCGCCCCAGACCACCGGGCTGGTGCCGTACGGCAGCGGCTGGCCGTCCAGATCGACGCACTTGCCGTTCGATTCCATCTCCAGCTGCTGCAGGTAAGCCGGCAAGCGGCGCAGGCCCTGGTGATACGGCGCCACCGAGCGGCTCGTGAAGCCGTGGAAGTTGCGGTACCAGACGTCGAGCAGACCCAGCTGGATCGGCAGATTGGCTTCCAGCGGCGCGCTGGCGAAGTGGCGGTCCATCGCGTGTGCACCGGCCAGCAGCGCCTGGAAGCCTTCCGCGCCCAGCGCGATGGCGAGCGGCAGACCGATCGCGCTCCAGAGCGAGTAGCGCCCGCCGACCCAGTCCCAGAAACCGAAGGTGGTGGTGACGCCGAACTTGGCCGCTGCCTCCAGATTGGTCGTGGTGGCGACGAAGTGGCGCGCCACGTCGGTGCCACCATTGGCGACGAACCAGGCCCGCGCGGCGTTCGCGTTGGCCATGGTTTCCTGCGTCGTGAAGGTCTTGGACGCGACGATGAACAGCGTCGTGGCCGGGTTCAGCTTGCGCAGCACCGGCGCCAGGTCGTGACCATCGACGTTGCTGACGAAGTGGAAGCGCAGGCCCGGATGCACGAAGGCGTCGAGTGCCGGCACCACCATCTGCGGGCCGAGGTCCGAGCCGCCGATGCCGATGTTGACGATGTCGGTGAAGCCGCTGCCCGGCGCGCGCACGCTCTCGGCGTAGGCGAGCAGGCGATCGAGCACGCCGTGCACTTCCTCGCTGTAGAGCCCCTCGCCGCGCGGTGCACGCAACGCGGTATGCAGCACGGCGCGGCCTTCGGTGTGATTGACGGCCTCGCCAGCCAGCATGGCGTTGCGGCGCGCCTCCAACCGGCAGTCGCGTGCCAGCTGCAACAGCAGCGTGCGCGTTGCGGCGTCCCAGCGGTTCTTGGACAGATCGGCAAACACCTCGGGCGCTTGGAGGCTGAAGGCGCTGAAGCGCTCGCCGTCCTGCGCAAAGGCGTGGCGCAGGTCGAAGGCGCGGCCTTCGGCCTCGAAGTGCTGGTTCAGGGCCGACCAGGCAGCGGTCTGGTCACAGCGGGGGGCATCGAACATCGAAATCTCTCCGGATCAGTCAGGTTGACTCGTCGGCAATGCCCGCAGCCGGCCCGCCTGCTGCGGACCTGCGCCACGGGTGGATCGATCAGGCGCGCAGCGACTCGATCATCTTGTCGAGCTTGCCGGCATCGACCGCAAAGGCGCGGATGCCTTCGGCCAGCTTCTCGGTCGCCATCGCGTCCTCGTTGAGGGCGTAGCGGAACGAGGCCTCGTTGTAGCTGACTGCCGACACGGTGGCCGCCTTGGCGGCGGCGGCGTCGAGCGCGGCCGGCACCGACTCGCTGCTGGCCTGCAGCAGCGCCAGCAGATCGGGGCTGATGGTCAGCAGGTCGCAGCCGGCCAGCGCCAGGATCTGGCCGATGTTGCGGAAGCTCGCGCCCATCACTTCGGTGGCGATGCCGTAGTGCTTGTAGTAGGTGTAGATCTGGCTCACCGACTTGACGCCGGGGTCGTTGGCGCCAGCCATCGCCACCTCGTCCCAGCTGCTGCCGGCCGACTTCTTGTACCAGTCGTAGATGCGGCCGACGAACGGCGAGATCAGTCGCACGCCCGCTTCGCCGCAAGCCACCGCCTGGCAGAAGGCGAACAGCAGCGTCAGGTTGCAGCGGATGCCTTCGTGCTCCAGCGCGCGGGCAGCCTGGATGCCTTCCCAGGTCGCGGCGATCTTGATCAGCACCCTCTCGCGAGCGATGCCGGCCGCTTCGTAGAGCGCGATCAGGCGCTTGGCGCGCGCGATGGTGGCCGCCGTGTCGAAGCTCAGGCGCGCATCGACTTCGGTCGAGACGCGGCCCGGCACGATCTTGAGAATCTCCAGCCCGAAGCGCACCAGCACCTGATCGACGATGTCGGCCAGCGGCAGCGCCCGGTGCGCCGCGACGGTTTCAGCCAGCAGCGGCGCGTACTCGGGCTGCTGCACGGCCTTGAGGATCAGCGACGGGTTGGTCGTGGCGTCGCGCGGCGCGAATTGGGCGAGCTGCAGAAAGCTGCCGGTATCAGCCACCACGGTGGTGAGTTGCTTGAGCTGGTCGAGTTGGGTCGGCATGGCAAAACTGGCGTAGAAGAGAGGTTGCAAAGGCCTGGCAATAGTAACCGGATTACCTCGTCAGGGCTGATATCCACCCCGATCAGAGCGGTACTTGTCTGCTCGGCCCCAAGGAATTTCCTGTTGACGTTGAGCGGTGTGACAGGCATCATGCGGATGAAACAAAGTTACATCAACGGCGTTCCACTCGAACACCCACACACACCATGGCCTTCGATCTCGTTTTCTTCGGCGGTACCGGCGACCTGACCTGGCGCAAGCTGATGCCCGCCCTGTTCCAGGCCTTTCGGCATGGCAAGCTGCCGCCGGACGGCCGCATCCTGGCAGTCGCTCGCGACGAGCAGACCGACGAGCAGTACCGCCAGTGGCTGAAGGAGCGCTTCCAGGACGTCGAGATCGCCAAGCGCCCCAACGAGGACGAGTTCGCCCGCTTCGCCGATCTGGTTCATTACCGCCGCGTCGATCTGTCGCAACCCGAGCACTACCTGCGCCTCAAGGAATGGATCCATGAGCGCGCTGCCGAAACGGTGGTGTTCTTCCTCGCCACCAGCCCGCACCTGTTCACCCAGGTCTGCGAGCAGCTCGGCGCCGCCGGCCTGAACGGCCCGAACGTGCGTGTGGTGCTCGAAAAACCGCTTGGCAATGATCTGGCCAGCGCGCAGGCCATCAACCGGGCGGTCAGCTCGGTGTTCACCGAAGACCAGGCACTGCGCATCGACCATTACCTCGGCAAGCCCTCGGTGCAGAACCTGATGGCGCTGCGCTTCGGCAATGCGCTGTTCGAGCCGCTGTGGCGCCGCGAGAGCATCGCCAACATCCAGATCACGCTGGCCGAAGGTCTCGGCGTCGGCACGCGCGGCGACTTCTACGACCGCACCGGCGCGCTGCGCGACATGATCCAGAATCACGCGCTGCAGCTGCTGACCATGATCGCGATGGAGCCGCCGGCCACCAACAACGCCGACGCCATCCGCGACGAGAAGCTCAAGGTGCTGCGCTCGCTCAAGCCCTTCACGCCGGAAACGGTGATGCGCGATGTGGTGCGCGGCCAGTACCGCGCCGGCAATGTCGAGGGCAAATCGGTGGTCGGCTATCAGGACGAAGTCAAGGTACCGGCCGGCAGCCACTGCGAAACCTTCGTGGCGCTGCGCACCGAGGTGCAGAACTGGCGCTGGGCCGGGGTGCCCTTCTACCTGCGTACCGGCAAACGGCTGGCAGCGCGCGACGCCCAGATCGTCGTCAACTTCCGGCCGGTGCCGCACCCGATTTTCCCGGGCTCGAACCGCGCCAACAAGCTGGTCATCAAGCTGCAACCCGACGACGGCCTGGAGCTGCATCTGCTCGCCACCAAGGGCAGCGGCATCAGCGAAGTGCTGGCACCGGTGTCGCTTGACCTCGACTTCGGCCGCGCCTTCCCGGCCGAGCGGGTCGGCGCCTACGAGCGCCTGCTGCTCGACGCCATCGCCGGGCGGCTCAACCTGTTCGTGCGCAGCGACGAGCAGGAACAAGCCTGGCGCTGGGTCGAACCGATTCTGAACGCCTGGTCACATGAACGCGACAGCGGCGGCGAAGGCCCGCGCGGCTACGCCTCAGGCAGTTGGGGCCCAGCAGCCGCGAGCGCTCTGGTGGCGCGCGACGGTTACGTCTGGAGCGAGGAACAATAGGGTTACAAGGATGGAACGCTCTGGCATGCTCGCAGGCTCAAGAACTTTTGCCCTTCCCGTCCGATCCAGCTCCATGGGGTTGGCGGGAGCACCGGCCTTTACCATGCTCGATCGTATCCGCGCCTCCCTGCCCGCGCTCTCCCCTGCCGAACAGCGAGTCGGCAAGCTGATGCTGGCTGATCCCCGCAGCTTTGCCAGCCTGCCGGTGGCCGAACTGGCCGAGCGCTCGCACGTCAGCAAGCCGACCGTGGTGCGCTTTTGCCGCAGCATCGGTTACGACGGCCTGGCCGATTTCAAGCTGAAACTGGCTGGCACCGTCAACGAAGGCGTGCCCTTCGTGCACCGCTCGGTGGATGAAGACGACAAGGCCGGCGATCTGGTGGTCAAGGTGATCGACAACGCGGTCAGCGCGTTGCTGAAATACCGCAATGACGCCACCAGCGCGGCGTTCGAAAAAGCGATTGCTGCCCTGTCGGCCGCCGGCCTGGCCAACCGTCGCATCGAGTTCTACGGCGTCGGCAACTCCGGCATCGTCGTGCAGGATGCGCAGCACAAGTTCTTCCGCCTGGGCGTCAACGCCATTGCCTACAGCGACAGCCACATCCAGCTGATGGCCGCCACCATGCTCGGCCCGGGTGACTGTGCGGTGCTGATTTCGAATTCAGGCCGCAGCCGCGATGTGCTCGACGTCGCCGAAGTGGCGCGCAAGA
This sequence comes from Leptothrix sp. (in: b-proteobacteria), assembly GCA_041083665.1. GTDB lineage: Bacteria > Pseudomonadota > Gammaproteobacteria > Burkholderiales > Burkholderiaceae_C > Sphaerotilus. Next base: position 68,370 of record JBFPGZ010000024.1, on the reverse strand, counting down.
AAGGTGCGACCACCATCGTCATCACCGCCACCGGCTCGCCGCTGGCGCAGGAAGCGCAGATTCTGCTGGCGGTTGATCATCCGGAAGACTACGACCGCTACAGCCCGATGGTGTCGCGCCTGCTGCACCTGGTGGTGATCGACATCCTGACCACCGGCGTGGCACTGCGCATGGGGCCGGAACTGCGCCCGATGCTGCAGGAGATCAAGCGCAATCTGCGCAGCAAGCGCTACTTGCAGCCCGAGTGAGCCCGGCGCCGCAGCGCTGAATCAGCACCAGTCAGCCACGCCGTACAGGCGGGCCAGTTCGCGCAGCCGCGCTGGCGCATGCAGCACGCTGAAGGCGTGACCATGTGCCAGCGCGGTGCGGCGCAGCTCCAGCAGCACCGCCAGCGCGGTGGAGTCGAACTGCTGCAGCTCACCGGCATCAATTTCTGCCGCTTGCCCCGCCGGCAAACTGGTCAACCGAAGACACAAGCCTTGCAGCGTCTCGCGGGCTTCGTGCTCGGTCAATCGCACCGGCAGCAAACAGGTCATCGCAGTCACGTCAATATCTCAACTCTTGGCCGCAGCGGCCTTGTTCTTGTCTGCCAGTTTGCTGATCAGGCCGTCGATGCCCGAAGCCGAGATTTCCTGCGCAAAACTGGAGCGGTAGTTCTCGACCAACCAGACACCGAGCACGTTCACATCGTAGATCTTCCAGCTGTCGCCAGCCTTTTCAAGCCGGTAGTCGAGCTGGATCGGATCGCCCTTGCCCTTGATCTCGGAGCGCACGATCACTTCGGTGTCTTCCGGCTTGGCGCGCAAGGGCTTCAATTCGATCGACTGTTCCTTGACCTGCGCCAGCGCGCCGGCATAGGTGCGCACCAGCAGCAGCTTGAATTCGTCCTGCAAATGCTGTTTCTGCTCGGGCGTGGCCTGGCGCCAGTAGCGCCCGACCGCCATCGCCGTCATGCGCTGGAAGTTCACGTAGGGCAGGATCTTGGCATCCACCAGCGTGATGATCTTCTTGAGGTCACCGCCCTGGATGGCCTTGTCCGCCTTGACCGTCTCGATCACATCACCCGAGACCTGCTTGATGAGGGCATCGGGCGCCTCGGCATGGGCACACACAGTGGCCACACCCAACACGGTGGCGATCAACAGGGTCTTCATGCGCTTGAACATCAGGTTCCTCTTTCTCGACCATCAACGGGCCGGCTAGGATTTAACGGTCGGACGGTGGGTCCGGTGGACACCTGCGCTACAGCGCCGTGCCCTCAGTGGCCGCTGGCAGCACTGGCTGCGGACGCGCTGGACGCCGGCATCGCACCGGCTGAGGCAGCTGCCGAGGCCGGCAGCGGTGCGTCCAGCGCCGGGTCAGGTCCGTCGAGCGGCTCTTCATCCGGCGGATTGCCGTCATAGACCAGACTGCGCCGCCGCTGCAGGTAGGCAGAACGCACAAAGGTGTACTTGTCCAGCGAGATGTCGTCGAGCATGCTGGTGGCACTCAGCAGATCAGAGCGTGTGTTCACCAGCTTGGTGGCGCTGAACAGATAGCTCGTCGTCGCCGGCGTGATCCAGGTTTCCGGCGTGATCTGGTATTCGATCGGCAAGGCCACCGAATCCCGCACCGAAGACGGCCCGAGGATCGGCCAGACGATGTAGGCGCCCGGCCCGAGGCCCCAGCGGCCCAGGGTCTGGCCAAAGTCTTCACCGTGGCGCTCCAGGCCCAGGTCGGTCGCGACATCGATGAAGCCGAACACGCCAAACACCGTGTTGGTGCCAAAGCGCGCCAGATCCCTCAAGCCATCGACGGGCCGGCCCTGCAACACCAGGTTCACCGCCGACCAGACATCCTTGACGTTGTAGAAGAAATTGCCGACACCGCGCCGCACCGGCGACGGCACCACATCGTGGTACACGGTCGCCACCGGTTTGAGCACCGCTTGATCGACCGCTTCGTTGAAGGCAAACACCTTGCGGTTGAGCGGCTCCAGCGGATCAGGCTTCTGCGCGGTGGCACAACCCACCAGCAGCGACGCCCCACCCAGCACCAGCGCACCGACCCAGCAGCGCGGCAGATTCGACCCGCTCATTTCGCTCCGGACGCAGGACCGTCCGCCGCCTTGCTGTAGAGAAACTGGCTGATCAGGTTTTCCAGCACCACCGCCGACTGGGTCTGCGAGATGCGGTCGCCAGCGGCCAGCACCTTCTCCTCGGCGCCCGGCTCCAGACCGATGTACTGCTCGCCGAGCAGGCCGGCGGTCAGGATCTTGGCCGACGAGTCCTTCGGGAAGGCAAAACGCTTCTGCAGCTCCAGCTGCACGCTGGCCTGATAGCTCTTGTCATCGAAAGTGATGGCGGCGACGCGGCCCACCACCACACCGGCGCTCTTGACCGCCGCGCGCGGCTTCAGGCCGCCGATGTTGTCGAAGCGAGCGGTGACGCTGTAGGTCTCTTCAAACGAGATCGAGAGCAGGTTGCCGGCCTTGAGGGCCAGGAACAGCAGCGCCACAGCGCCGATCAGCACGAACAGACCCACCCAGAGGTCATAGCGGGATTTCTGCATGTCAGAGACTTCCTCAGATCGAGAACATCAGCGCGGTGAGCACGAAGTCGAGCGCCAGCACCGCCAGCGACGACATCACCACGGTGCGGGTGGTGGCGCGCGCCACGCCTTCCGGCGTCGGCGAGCATTCATAACCCTGGCGCAAGGCCACGAAGGTGACCGTCAGCCCGAACACCACGCTCTTGATGACGCCGTTGCCGACGTCCTTGAACACATCGACGCCGCCCTGCATCTGCGACCAGAACGAGCCGGCATCGACACCGATCAGCACCACGCCGACCAGCCAGCCGCCGAGAATGCCCACGGCGCTGAACACCGCCGCCAGCAGCGGCATGGCAATCAGGCCGCCCAGGAAACGCGGCGCCAGCACGCGCTGCACCGGATCGACCGCCATCATTTCCATCGCGGCAAGCTGCTCGCCGGACTTCATCAGGCCAATCTCGGCGGTGAGCGAAGTGCCAGCGCGGCCGGCGAACAGCAGCGCCGTCACCACCGGTCCGAGCTCGCGCACCAGCGAGAGCGCCACCAGCAGGCCGAGCGCCTCGCTCGATCCGTAGCGCTGCAGCGTGTAATAGCCCTGCAGCCCGAGCACGAAGCCGACGAACAGCCCCGACACCGAGATGATCGCCAGCGAATGGTTGCCGAGGAAATGAACCTGATCGACCACCAGCCGCAAGCGCCGCAGCGTCAGCGGCACCAGCGCCAGCAGCCGCACGAACAACTGGGTGGCGGTGCCGATATCGACCAGCAACTGGCGCACTGCCAGGCCAAGTGCAGACAACCAGGCGCTCATGCCTGTGCTCCCAGGCCGAAGTCATCGGCGACGCTGGCGGCCGGATAGTGAAAGCGCACCGGGCCGTCCGGCGCGGCGGTAACGAACTGGCGTACCAGCGGGTCGCTGGTCTCGCGCAACTCCTGCGGCGTGCCCTGCGCGGCAATGCAGCCGTTGGCGACGAAGATGACGTGATCGGCGATCGCGAACACCTCTTCCACATCGTGCGAGACGACGATGCTGGTCACGCCGAGCGCATCGTTGAGCTCGCGAATCAGGCGCGCCGCCACGCCCATCGAGATCGGATCCAGGCCGGCAAAGGGCTCGTCGTACATGATCAGATCCGGATCCAGCGCAATGGCGCGTGCCAGCGCCACGCGTCGGCTCATGCCGCCCGAGACCTGGCTGGGCAGCAGATCGCGCGCGCCACGCAGGCCCACCGCGTTGAGCTTCATCAGCACCAGATCGCGGATCATCGATTCAGGCAGATCGGTGTGCTCGCGCAGCGGAAAGGCGACGTTGTCGAACACCGACAGATCGGTGAACAGCGCGCCGAACTGGAACAGCATGCCCATGCGCCGGCGCACCGCAAACAGCTTGGCGCGGTCCAGCGAGGCCAGATCGATGCCGTCGAACAGCACCTGGCCGGACAGCGGGGCGAGCTGCCGGCCGATCAGGCGCAACACCGTCGTCTTGCCGCCACCCGAAGTGCCCATCAGCGCCACCACCGAGCCACGCGGCACCGTCAGATTCACGTCGCGCAAGATGATGCGGTCGCCATAACCACAGGTCACGCCACGCAGTTCGACGATTGCCGATGAAGGGGCAGACACAGCAGAAGAATTGCGATCAGTCAAGGTGAGTGACGGGTTGAAAGACACGATCAGGGGCAAAAAGAACCGCTGTCATCACGGCAGCGGTGTGCGAATGATAGGGGAAAGCACGTAAGACCGTGATGCCCGCACGTAAACCGTCTTTGCAGCCCATAAGACAAGACCGCCCGAAGGCGGTCTTGTACGGTGCATCAAGCGGTCTGAATCGACCGCAAGAGGAGTGCGATCAACGCGGCAGCGCCGTCGATCCCATCAGGAACTCATCCACCGCGCAGGCCGCTTGGCGGCCTTCACGGATCGCCCAAACCACCAGCGACTGGCCACGGCGCATGTCACCGGCGGCGAACACCTTGGCGACATTGGTCTTGTAGGCGCTGGCGCTCTCGGTGCTGGCCTTGGCGTTGCCACGGCCGTCCTTCTCGACGCCGAACGCGTCCAGGATGGTCGCCACCGGGTTCACAAAGCCCATCGCCAGCAGCACCAGGTCGGCCTTGTATTCCTTCTCGGTGCCGGCGATCTCGACCAGCTTGCCGTCCTTGAACTCGACGTGCACGGTCTTCAGGCCGGTGACCTTGCCCTTCTCGCCAATGAATTCCTTGGTCGAGATGGCGAACTCGCGCACGCAGCCTTCGTCGTGGCTGGATGAAGTGCGCAGCTTCAAAGGCCAGTACGGCCAGGTCATCGGGCGGTTTTCTTCCACCGGCGGCTTGGGCATCACCTCGAACTGCGTAACGCTGACGGCGCCGTGGCGGTTGCTGGTGCCGACGCAGTCGCTGCCGGTGTCGCCGCCACCGATCACGATGACGTTCTTGCCGTCGGCGCGCAGCTGGCCCTTGACCTTGTCGCCAGCGTTGACCTTGTTCTGCTGCGGCAGGAACTCCATCGCGAAATGGATGCCGTCCAGATCGCGGCCTGGCACCGGCAGATCACGGCTCTGCTCGGAACCACCGGTCAGCACGATGGCGTCGAACTCGGCCTTCAGCACGTCAGCACTGATGGTTTCCTTGGCCCAGTTGGTGACCTTCAGGCTCTTGGGCAGCTCGCCGACCAGCACGCCGGTGCGGAACACCACACCCTCGGCTTCCATCTGCTTGACGCGCCGGTCGATGTGCGACTTCTCCATCTTGAAGTCGGGGATGCCGTAGCGCAGCAGGCCACCGACGCGGTCGTTCTTCTCGAACACCGTGACGGCATGGCCGGCGCGTGCCAGCTGTTGCGCGGCGGCCAGGCCAGCCGGGCCGGCGCCGACCACGGCAACCTTCTTGCCGGTCTTGACCTTCGGCGGCTGCGGCACCACCCAGCCTTCTTCCCAGGCGCGGTCGATGATGGCGTGCTCGATCGACTTGATGCCGACCGCGTCGTCATTGACGTTCAGCGTGCAGGCGGCCTCGCACGGGGCGGGGCAGATGCGGCCTGTGAACTCGGGGAAGTTGTTGGTCGAATGCAGGATCGTGATCGCATTCTGCCAATCGCCCCGGTACACCAGATCGTTGAAGTCCGGAATGATGTTGTTGACCGGGCAGCCGTTGTTGCAGAACGGCGTGCCGCAGTCCATGCAGCGCGCCGCCTGCACCTTGGCGTCATCAGCCTTCAGACCGATGACGAATTCCTTGTAGTTCTTCAGGCGTTGCTCGACCGGTGCGTAACCCTCTTCGAGGCGCTCGTATTCCAGGAAACCAGTGACCTTACCCATGATCCGTTCACTCTCGCAATCGTGATTACTTGGCCGGGACAGCTTGCGCCGTCTTGCCGTCGCCCTTCACATCGCCCTTGGCTTTGGCGATGGTCTCTTCGGCCGCCTTGGAGGCGTTGATCTCGCCGAGCGCGCGCTTGTACTCGAACGGGAACACCTTGACGAACTTGGCGCGAGCCTCGCTCCAGTTGTCGAGGATGTCGCGAGCGCGCAAAGAGCCGGTCCAGCGGTGATGGTCTTCGACCAATTTCTTCAGCAGCGCCTCGTCGGTCTGGCCCTTGTGCCAGATCGCCAGGTCCATGGTCTTTTCCTGCTCGGCCGCCGGCAGCACCTTGTCCAGCGAAACCTGGGCGGTGTTGCAGCGCGAGGCGAACTGGCCATCGGCGTCGTAGACATAGGCCACGCCGCCCGACATGCCGGCCGCGAAGTTGCGCCCGGTGGCGCCCAGCACGACGGCGGTGCCGCCGGTCATGTATTCGCAGCCATGGTCACCGGTGCCTTCGACCACCGCCGTGGCGCCCGACAGACGCACCGCAAAGCGCTCGCCCGCCACACCACGGAAGAAGGCCTCGCCGCTGGTGGCGCCGATCAGCACCGTGTTGCCGACGATGATGTTCTTGGTGGCGTCGCCACGGAACTCGATCGAGGGCCGCACCACGATGCGACCACCCGACAGACCCTTGCCGGTGTAGTCGTTGGCTTCACCGATCAGGTAGAAGGTGATGCCCTGCGCCAGGAAGGCGCCGTAGCTCTGGCCGCCGGTGCCTTCCATCTGCACGAAGATCGACTCGTCGGCCAGACCATCGGGATGGTGGCGGATCAGCTCGCCCGACAACATCGCACCGACCGAGCGGTTGACGTTGCGGGTGTCTTCCATGAACTGGACCTTCTCGCCCCGCTCGATCGCGGCCTTGGCCTTCTCGATCAGCTTGACGTCGAGCGCCTTGCCCAGACCGTGGTCCTGCTCGCTGACGTGCAGGCGCGGCACATCGGCCGGCACTGCGGGCTGGTGGAACACCTTCGTGAAGTCCAGGCCCTTGGCTTTCCAATGGCTGATGGCTTTCTTGGTGTCGAGCAGGTCGGCGCGGCCGATCAGCTCGTCGAAAGTGCGCACGCCCAGCTGCGCCATGATCTGGCGCGCCTCTTCGGCGACGAAGAAGAAGTAGTTGACGACGTGCTCGGGCTTGCCGGTGAACTTGGCACGCAGCACCGGATCCTGCGTCGCGACGCCGACCGGGCAGGTGTTCAGGTGGCACTTGCGCATCATGATGCAGCCTTCCACCACCAGCGGCGCGGTGGCGAAGCCGAACTCGTCAGCGCCCAGCAGCGCGCCGATCACGACGTCGCGGCCAGTCTTCATCTGGCCGTCGGCCTGCACCCGCACGCGGCCGCGCAGGCGGTTCAGCACCAGCGTTTGCTGGGTTTCGGCCAGGCCGAGTTCCCACGGCGTGCCGCAATGCTTGATCGACGACCAGGGCGAGGCGCCCGTGCCGCCGTCATGGCCGGCGATCACGATGTGGTCGGCCTTGCACTTGGTCACGCCGGCCGCGATGGTGCCGACGCCCACTTCCGACACCAGCTTGACGCTGATGCTGGACGACGGGTTGACGTTCTTCAGGTCGTGGATCAGCTGGGCCAGATCCTCGATCGAGTAGATGTCGTGGTGCGGCGGCGGGGAAATCAGGCCCACGCCCGGCACCGAGTGGCGCAGCTTGCCGATGTACTCGGACACCTTGCCGCCCGGCAGCTGGCCGCCCTCGCCCGGCTTGGCGCCCTGCGCCATCTTGATCTGGATCTGATCGGCCGAGACCAGGTACTCGGTCGTGACGCCGAAGCGGCCCGACGCGACCTGCTTGATCTTGGAGCGCAGGCTGTCGCCGTCCTTCATGGCGTAGTCGGCTTCGATCACCTTGGCGCCGATCACCTCGGACACCTTGGTGCCGTCGATGATCTTGATGCCCTTCAGCTCGTTGCGATAACGGGCCGGATCTTCGCCGCCTTCGCCAGTGTTCGACTTGCCGCCGATGCGGTTCATCGCCAGCGCCAGCGTCGAGTGCGCTTCGGTGCTGATCGAACCGAGCGACATCGCGCCAGTGGCGAAACGCTTGACGATCTCAGCGGCCGATTCGACCTCTTCGAGCGCAATCGCCTTGCTCGGATCGAGCTTGAACTCGAACAGACCGCGCAGCGTCAGGTGCCGCTTGTTCTGGTCGTTGACGATCTGGGCGTATTCCTTGTACGTGTCGAACTTGCCCGAGCGCGTGGCGTGCTGCAGCTTGGCGATCGCATCCGGCGTCCACATGTGCTCTTCGCCACGGGCGCGCCAGGCGTATTCGCCGCCGGCGTCAAGCATGCCGGCCAGCACCGGATCGTCACCGAAGGCGGCCAGGTGGTTGCGGATCGCTTCTTCAGCGACCTGGAACACCCCAATGCCTTCGACCTGCGTCGGCGTGCCACGGAAGTACTTGGCGACCAGATCCTTGTTCAGGCCGATGGCCTCGAACAGCTGCGAGCCGCAGTACGACATGTAGGTCGACACGCCCATCTTCGACATGATCTTGGAAAGACCCTTGCCGATCGCCTTGACGTAGTTGTAGATCGCCTTCTCGGCCGACAGGTTGCCCGGCAGTTCCTTGTGCATTTCGGCCAAGGTTTCCAGCGCCAGGTACGGGTGCACCGCTTCAGCGCCGTAGCCGGCCAGCACGGCGAAGTTGTGCACTTCGCGCGCCGAGCCGGTCTCGACCACCAGACCGGCGGTCGTGCGCAGGCCTTCACGCACCAGATGGTGGTGGATGGCGGACAGCGCCAGCAGCGCCGGGATCGCCACGTTGGCGCGGTCCATCGCACGATCCGTGATGATCAGGATGTTGTGGCCGCTCTTGATCGCATCGACGCTTTCCGCGCACAGCGAGGCCAGCTTGGCTTCGACGCCCTGATGACCCCAGGCCAGCGGATAGGTGATGTTGAGCTCGTAGCTCTTGAACTTGCCGCTGGTGTGGGCCTCGATGGAACGCAGCCGCGCCATGTCAGCGAAGTCCAGCACCGGCTGGGCCACTTCAAGCCGCATCGGCGGATTCACCGCGTTGATGTCGAGCAGGTTCGGTTTCGGGCCGATGAACGAGTTCAGCGACATCACGATGGCTTCGCGGATCGGGTCGATCGGCGGGTTCGTGACCTGGGCGAACAGCTGCTTGAAGTAGTTGTAGAGCGGCTTGTTCTTGCTGGAGAGCACGGCCAGCGGGCTGTCGTTGCCCATCGAGCCGATGCCTTCTTCGCCATTGGCGGCCATCGGCGCCATCAGGAACTTGATGTCTTCCTGGGTATAGCCAAAAGCTTGCTGGCGATCGAGCAGCGATTCGCTGTACGCAACCGGCGCAGCTTCAGCGGCCGGAATCGAATCCAGCTTGATGCGCACGTTCTCGATCCACTGGCGGTACGGCTTGGCCGACGCGAACTGGTTCTTCAGCTCTTCGTCATCGATGATGCGGCCCTGCTCGAAGTCGATCAGGAACATCTTGCCCGGCTGCAGGCGCCACTTCTTGATGATCTTGTTCTCGGGGATCATCGGCAGCACGCCGGCTTCCGAGGCCATCACGACCAGATCGTCGTCGGTGACGATGTAACGCGCCGGGCGCAGGCCGTTGCGGTCCAGCGTCGCGCCGATCTGCTTGCCGTCGGTGAAGACCATCGCAGCGGGGCCGTCCCACGGCTCGATCATCGCGGCGTGGTACTCGTAGAACGCGCGGCGCCGCTCGTCCATCGTGGTGTGCTGTTCCCAGGCTTCCGGGATCATCATCATCGCGGCGTGCGCCAGCGAGTAGCCGCTCATCGTCAGCAGTTCGAGCGCGTTGTCGAACGTGGCGGTGTCCGACTGGCCTTCGAAGCTGATCGGGTAGAGCTTCTTCAGGTCGTCACCCAGCACCGGCGACTTCATGACGCCTTCGCGGGCGCGCATCCAGTTGAAGTTGCCCTTGACGGTGTTGATTTCACCGTTGTGCGCCACCATCCGGTACGGGTGCGCCAGCGGCCACTCGGGGAAGGTGTTGGTCGAGAAGCGTTGGTGCACCAGCGCCAGCGCCGAGGTGCAACGGGCGTCTTTCAGATCCAGGTAGTAGGTACCGACCTGATCGGCCAGCAGCAGACCCTTGTAGATGATGGTGCGGCAGCTCATGCTGGGCACGTAGTACTCGCGGCTGTGCGTGAGCTTGAGGCGCTGGATCGCGGCAGACGCGGTCTTGCGGATCACGTACAGCTTGCGTTCCAGCGCGTCCGGCACGATCACGTCGGCGCCACGGCCGATGAAGATCTGGCGGATGATCGGCTCGGTCTTGCGCACGGTGGGCGACATCGGCATGGCCGTGTCCACCGGCACATCGCGCCAGCCCAGCAGCACCTGGCCTTCGGCCTTGACGGCACGTTCCAGCTCCTGCTCGCACGCCAGACGCGAGGCGTGTTCCTTCGGCAGGAAGATCATGCCGACGCCGTACTCGCCCAGCGGCGGCAGCGCCACGCCCTGCTTGGCCATCTCGGCGCGGAAGAAGTCATCCGGGATCTGGATCAGGATGCCGGCACCGTCGCCCATCAGCGCGTCAGCGCCGACGGCACCACGGTGGTCGAGGTTTTCAAGGATTTTCAGACCTTGCTCGACGATGGAGTGTGCCTTCTGGCCCTTGATGTGCGCGACGAAACCGACACCGCAGGCGTCATGTTCGTTGGCGGGGTCATACAACCCGCCGATGGCGAGGGCCTGGATTTCTTGGGGGGACGCGTGCCCCGAGGCAGCCTGGTTCATGGCGCACTCCTAACGAGAAAAGGGGATCTGGCGAGAGTACTCGAGTCGATCCGTGATCTCAAGCACAAACAAAAGGGGTCAGAACAGTTATTGATAGAAAACAAAACCGCCAGCCAAATAAATGGGGACACATCAAAGCACCAAAAATGCTCAATTCTTTGCCCCATCGGGGTGCATTGGCGGCTTGCGTGGCCGGCCACGCGGCCGAGGCGCCACCGGGCGTTCGGCGCGGGTCGCAATATCTGCAAGAAATGCGCCCGACCCCAGCGGCCAGCTGCGGCTCACGCTGCTGGCGTGCCGATGCAGCACCACCGTCGGCAACGGCTCGTCGAGCAGACGCTGCCAGGCGGCCTCGCGCTCGAACGGTGTGTTGCCCAGACGCCAGAACAGCGCGTGCTCGCTGAGCAAGAGATCGCGCCGCCGGCCCAGATGATGCGCCGCACTCGACCAGAGCCAATCGGCCGCCGCCGGCACCAGACCGGCCCGCACCGGGTTCTGCTCCAGATAGCGCAAAGCCTCCAGCAGATGCGATTCCGGCTCCAGCACGCAGGCCCGAAAGCGCCCGTCCCACAAGGTGCCGGCGCGGGCGTGGCGGCGGTTGAAACCGGCCACGTAGCGCCGGCCGATCGCCTGCATCAGCGCACTCAGATCAGCAGCCTGCGGCGGGGTCAGCAGCAGGTGCACATGGTCCGGCATCAGCACATAGCCGTGCACGAGCACGCGCAGATTGGCGGCGGCCTCGCGCAACGCGGCCAGGTAGGCCAGTCGGTCTTCGTCATCGAGGAACACCGGCTGGTGGTTGTGGCCACGCTGGATCACGTGATGAGGCAGCCCGGCAACAGCGAGGCGGGGCAGTCTGGCCATGGCGATAAGGTTCATCGAGCAACGAACCGGTGATTTTCGCTGATGCGCCGAACGCATTCATCAGCCGATACGCAACAATCCCCGCTACGAACCTACAGGAGGATGCAGCGGTGATCGTGCCCAACATACTTGCCACCATCGGACAAACCCCGCATGTCCGGCTCAATCGGCTGTTCGACCCGGCCTACGAGGTCTGGATCAAGTCGGAACGCAGCAATCCGGGCGGCTCGATCAAGGACCGGATCGCGCTGGCGATGGTCGAGGCAGCCGAGCGCAGCGGTCAATTGCCTCCCGGCGGCACCATCATCGAGCCGACCTCCGGCAATACCGGCATTGGTCTGGCGATGGTCGCGGCCGTCAAGGGCTACACGCTGATCGTGGTGATGCCCGACAACATGAGCATCGAGCGGCGGCGTCTGATGCTCGCTTATGGCGCCCAAGTCATCCTGACCCCGCGTGAACTCGGCATGCAAGGCGCGATCGACACCGCAGGCCATATGCTGGCCGGCACCCCCGGCGCCTGGATGCCGCAGCAGTTTGACAACCCGGTCAATATCGAAGCGCATGCGCGGCAGACCGCCGTCGAGATCCTGGCTGATTTCCCGGCCGGCCTGGATGCACTCATCACCGGGGTCGGCACCGGCGGGCACATCACCGGCTGCGCCCGCACCCTGAAGCGGAAATGGCCGCAGCTGAAGGTCTACGCGGTCGAACCCGTCACGTCAGCGGTGCTGAGCGGCGGCCAGCCCGGCACGCACCCACTGCAAGGCATCGGCGCCGGCTTCATCCCGAAAAATCTCCACGCCCATTTGCTCGACGGCGTGATCCGCATCGACGCGGCATCAGCGATGGAATATGCCCGGCGCTGCGCACGGGAAGAAGGCATCCTGGTCGGCTTGTCGAGCGGCGCCACGCTGGCAGCGATGGCACAGCAATTACCAGAACTGGGCCCGGGCGCCCGCGTCCTCGGTTTTAACTACGACAGTGGCGAACGATATCTGTCGCTGGACGGTTTCCTGCCCATGGAATGCCCTGATTTCTGCATCTGAGCGATTCGGGGAGCGATGCGCCAGAATGAGCCCTGTCATTGCCACCAGGAGCGCTCCCAGATGAAAGCCGCCAACGTTCTTGCCACCATCGGCAACACACCGCACATCCGCATGAACCGCCTGTTCGGCACCAGTGCCGAGGTCTGGATCAAATCAGAGCGCAGCAATCCGGGCGGTTCGATCAAGGACCGCATCGCGCTGTCGATGGTCGAGGCAGCTGAGGCCAGCGGCGCACTCAAGACCGGCGGCACCATCGTCGAGCCGACCTCCGGCAACACCGGCATCGGTCTGGCGATGGTCGCGGCCGTGAAGGGCTACAAGCTGGTGCTGGTGATGCCGGACAGCATGAGCATCGAGCGCCGCCGCCTGATGCTGGCCTACGGCGCCGAGTTCGTGCTGACGCCGCGCGAAAAGGGCATGAAGGGCGCGATCGAGAAGGCCCAGGAGCTGGTCGACAGCACGCCCGGCGCCTGGATGCCGCAGCAGTTCGAGAACCAAGCCAACATCGACGTGCACGTGCGCACCACCGCGCAAGAGATCCTGGCCGACTTCCCGGACGGGCTGGACGCGCTGATCACCGGCGTCGGCACCGGCGGCCACCTCACCGGCTGCGCTCAGGTTCTGAAAGCCGCCTGGCCGCAGCTCAAGGTGTACGCCGTCGAGCCGGCCGCCTCGCCGGTGATCAGCGGCGGCAAACCGGCACCGCACCCGATCCAGGGCATCGGCGCCGGCTTCGTGCCGAAGAATCTGCACACCGCGCTGCTTGACGGCGTGATCCAGATCGAAGCCGAAGCGGCGCGCGAGATGGCACGCCGCTGCGCCCGCGAGGAAGGCTTGCTGGTCGGCATCTCCAGCGGCGCCACGCTGGCTGCGATCGAGCAGAAGCTCACCGAGCTGCCGGCAGGCAGCAGAGTGCTCGGCTTCAACTACGACACCGGCGAGCGTTACCTGTCGGTGGACGGTTTCCTGCCGATGCCGGCTTGACGCTTTGCGCCGCCGTGCTCAGGCGGCGCAGTGCGCTTCGATCACGGCGCGCACCAGCGCGTCGGGCGCGCCCTGCATGCGCGCGCTGCCGAGCGCGTCGATGACGACAAAGCGGATCGAGCCGGCTTCGGTCTTCTTGTCCACCTGCATCAGCTCCAGATAGCGATCAGCGCCGAGCTGCGGACCGAGCACGGGCAAGCCAGCGCGTTCGCACAGGCGCTGCACCCGTGGCAGGAACTCAGCCGGCATCAGGCCGAGCCGCACCGACAGATCGGCCGCCATCACCATGCCGCAGCCGACGCCCTCGCCGTGCAGCCATGCGCCGTAACCCAGGCCGGCCTCGATGGCGTGGCCGAAGGTGTGGCCGAAGTTGAGGATGGCGCGCAGGCCGCTTTCGCGCTCGTCACTGCCGACCACCTGCGCCTTGATCTCGCAGGAGCGCTGCACCGCATGCGCGAGCGCGGTCTTGTCGCGTGCCAGCAGCGCCGCCACGTTCGCCTCGATCCAGGCCAGGAAGGCCGCATCGGCGATCGGGCCGTACTTGATGACCTCGGCCAGCCCGGCCGAGAGTTCGCGCGGCGCCAGCGTGTCGAGCGTGTCGAGATCGCAGATCACCCGCACCGGCTGGTAGAACGCGCCGATCATGTTCTTGCCGAGCGGATGGTTGATGGCGGTCTTGCCGCCGACCGAGGAATCGACCTGCGCCAGCAGCGTCGTCGGCACCTGCACGAAGGGCACGCCGCGCATGTAGCAGGCGGCGGCAAAGCCGGTCATGTCGCCGATCACGCCGCCACCGAGTGCCACCAGCACGGTCTTGCGGTCGCAGGCTTCGGCGAGCAGGCGGTCGAAGATCAGGTTCAGCGTGGCCCAGTCCTTGTAAGCCTCGCCGTCGGGCAGTTCGATCACCAGCACGCGCTGGTAATGCGCCTGCAGGCCGGCGACGACGCGCGCGGCGTAGAGCGGCGCCACCGTCGTGTTGGTCACCACTGCGGCCACCGACGCCTTGGGCAGACCGGACCAGCTTTCGGGGTCATCGAGCAGCGCGGTGCCGATGCGGATGTCGTAGCTGCGCTCACCCAGACTCACCGTGACGGTGCTGCGGGCGCCGGCAGACCGGTCAACTGAAGAAGAAGATGCAGAACTCATCCGGCAAGTTTAGCGGCGCCCAGCGGCCGCCACCCCCCCGGCTGTCAATACGCGGCCGAGCGGCCTCGCTGCACCGGCTCGGGACGCGCACGGTGCGTGTCGGCCAGCCCGGCCAATTCCAGCTGCATCAGGATCATGTTGACCAGGGTCGCGACCGAAGGCCGGCCGGTGTCGATCACAAAGTGCGCTGTCTCGCGGTAGAGCGGATCCCGATCCCGAAACAGCTCGCGCAGTTTCTTGAGCGGATCGGCCACCTGCAACAGTGGCCGCGTGGTGTCGTGGCGCAGCCGCCGGAACAGCTCTTCCGGCGAAGCCCGCAGGTACACCACCGTGCTGCCAGCGTGCAAGGCGTGCCGATTGGCCTCGCGCAGCACTGCGCCACCACCGGTAGCGATCACCTGCGGACCGCGACCGATCAATTGCGCAATGACCTCTTGCTCGACATCACGAAACGCCGCCTCACCCTCACGCTCGAAAAACGCCCGGATCGAGGTGCCGAGCGTTTTCTCGATTTCAGTATCGGCATCGACAAACGACACACCCAAGGCGTGCGCCAGCTGACGCCCGGCAGTGGATTTGCCGGCGCCAGGCATGGCGATCAAAGAGACAGGGCGAATCACGTCACTCAAGGCAAGAAGAAGCTGGTTGCTACTTGCTTGCGAGGTGTTGTCGCCGTTAACTTGAACGTCACATTGCCAGGCGTTACGCAATTCGAAAAAATTGCGGAGTGCTGTGTACCACCACTGGCGGACGTATTGGGCACCTTATTCCCACCCAACCCAAAACCTTCAAAAATAGCCGCTGTTTCTTGCCCAGTGGTGATATCTGACGCCCCCCCTCCGGCAACATTGGAAACCGCCAACGAAGTACCAGAAGGCATCGGATTGCCATGCAAATCAACCATAGAGAATGTCATCGCACAGCGCTTGACTCCGCTAGGGCTCAAACGAGTCGGATTAATCAATGTCGGTGTTGAGCCAGAAAAAATAATCACAGCAGAAGCTCTGACCAAGTTTTGACCCCAAGCCCCATCACAAGTATTTGGCACTGAAAGTGCAGCCCCAGCAGGACATGCAGATGCACCGCTAGCGGCTCCTACTGTTACATCACTTCCGATATCGAAGACACCGTTTTCGTTCTTATCCAAGAATGGCTGCCCAAGGTCATCAAATGACTCACCACTATCAAAAACATTGTTTGTTGGCACACCATTATCAACAAACGATTCTTCACCTTGCGCCCAAGCCAAAACGCTAATCCGTCCATCCAGGGGACGTGGATTTTGACTTTTCAAAACAACTGAACAGGCAGACACATCACTCACTGCAGCACCGGTGGTATTGCAAGAAGCAACGACCTGCCCACCTTCCGCGATAAAATTAACGGTAGTGCCATCCGGAACAGGATTACCCAATCGATCAGCAATGCGCAACGTAATATCCGTTGCAACACCATCCTCATCCCAGGCTTCAATATTAAAAGTTGAAACGCTGAGCGAGAAAGCATTTTGTGTTGGAAGTCCAGATGCCACAGAGAGACTATTAGAAACATTCTTGATGGCCACATTGGAAACCATCGATGCTTGTATTTGCACAGGCCCAGGGGCAGAACCCGCATTCACTGCAACAGTAACCTCGCCTGTCGAACTGGTAGATTGCTCAAGAAAAGCCGTGCCAGCCGTAGACCCCAGATAGACACCATTCGGTCGCAGAGTCAATTCCATCCGCAATTTTTCGCCGACGACGGCATTGCCAGAACTATCTACCAACTTGAATTTTACTAGCGACTGGCTCACCCCAGGAGAACCAGCCAGATAAATCCGATTCGGCGCCGAAGAGACAAACTGAATATTTGCTGCCACCGGCGCATTTGCAGTCACTTGAGTAGTCGCGCTCACGCTGGCAGTGAAAGCGGTCAATGTGACATTGCCAGAGCAAGCGTTTGCTCCAATCTGATTACGGTAAGTGCTGCGCGCCACTCCATCCGAGCCAGATGGAACTGTTGTTGGATCAAAAGTGCCACAGCTAGCCCTGAATCCAACCGGATACTGCGCCGCTGGCTGCGAGGTACCAGACAAAGTCACAGGAATAGAAACCTGAATAGTCTGATAGGCATCAACCGACGCAGAACTTGCGGTCAAATTACCCAAGGAACTTGTCGCCGCATCCAAGCTCAATGCAAGCGTACCTTGCACAGCGACGGTATCGACCGTGGTACTTGCCGAGACAGCGACAGCACCACCAGCGAATGGGTCAGTCGCCTGAATTTGGATGCGTGCAACACCTGTCGCCAGATCCGTTACTTGCGACCCATTGGTGGGTTTAAACACCAACCCCGGCGCAGCAAAGTTAACAATCACACGGCTCGTTGGCACACTTCCATTTGCACGACGTACGGTTGCAACTACAAATGCGATCTGTGTACCACTCAGCGAACCACTGATGGCATTACCAGAAGCATCCTGCAAACCGAGCGTGATAGCAGCCGCTCCGGTTGCCGTTGTACCGTCGGTAGTGGTCGTAGTCGTAGCAGACCCTGACCCACCTCCACCATACAACGATGAACCACTATCACCACCGCCGCCCCCGCACGCAGCAAATACCAATGTAATCAGAAGCAGGCCAATCCAGCGCATTAATCTCATTATCCTTCCCCGCAATTAATCCAGAGTATCACGTTGGTAAAATAAAATTTACCGTGCAGCCGCATTCCGATCCGACACCACCTTGGGCGTCAGGAACACCAGCAACTCGGTTTTTCTGGTGCTCTTGGTCTTGTTGCGGAACAACGCGCCCAGATAGGGAATATCACCCAACACAGGCACTTTGTTGATGGAGTCGTTTTCGGTGACTTCAAAAATACCACCGATCACTACCGTGCCACCGTTTTCAACCAAGACCTGGGTTTTGACGTGTTTGGTATTGATGGCAAAACCAGCCGAGGTTTGCTGACCAACGCTGTCTTTATTGACATCCACATCCAGAATCACGTTACCTTCAGGCGTGATCTGTGGCGTCACTTCCAGCTTCAGATTGGCCTTGCGGAACTGAATGGCGGTCGCACCGCTGGACGTGGCGGTCTGATACGGCAGTTCGGTGCCCTGCTCGATCAGTGCCTTGACTTGATCAGCCGTGATGACGCGCGGGCTGGAAACGATCTTGCCTTTGCCTTCGGCTTCCAGGGCGGAGAGCTCCAGATTCAGGAAGCGATTGGCGGTGGCACTGAACAGAGACAGTGCAAAGGTCGCGGCGGATGAGCCGCCAAACGAACTGGTATTGGCCGGCAGATTGACGAACTGCGAATTACTGAAATCAACCACCGGACTTTGGTTGGTCTGATAACCAATGGCACTGTAATTACCGCCAATCACTGCGCGGTTATTTCCGCCAACACCCCAACCGGGTACGCCGCCCTGGATGCCACGCATATCGGTGCCACCGAGTTTGACACCCAGTGAACGGCCAAAGGTATCTTCAGCTTCGACGATGCGAGCCTCGATCATGACCTGGCGCACCGGCACATCGATTTTGAGAATCAGCTGAGACACTTCTTCGAGCTTGGCCGGAATATCGGTCACAAACAACAGGTTGGTGCGCGCTTCGGAAATCACACTGCCGCGCACCGAAAGGATACGAGTGGCACTGCTCGCACCACCGTTGCTGGACTGTTGCTGACCGGCCAATCCCTTCGCCACTTCTTCAGCTTTGGTGTAATTCAACTGGAATGATTGGGTGCGCAGCGGCTCCAGCGCCGCAACCTGCGCTTTCGATTCCAACTCCTGCTTTTCCTTGCTGGCCAGTTCTTCCTTCGGCGCGATCAGCAGCACGTTGCCGGATTTCTTAACGCCGAGCCCCTTGGCTTGCAGAATGATGTCGAGCGCCTGGTCCCACGGCACATCTTTCAGGCGCAGCGTGACGCTGCCCGTGACGGTATCGCTGGTGACCACATTGAAATTGGTGAAGTCAGCGATCACCTGCAGCAGCGAACGCACTTCGATATTCTGGAAATTCAGCGAGAGCTTTTCACCCGCAAAACCGGGGCCTTGCGTGAGTTTCTGCGGATCGACCTTTTGCGGCCGCACTTCAAGCACGAACTGGGTATCGGTCTGGTACGCGCTGTGCTCCCAGGCACCACGCGGCTCAACCACCAGGCGCACCCGGTCACCAATCTGTGAACTGGTCATCGCTTGCACAGGCGTGCCGAAATCGGTCACATCCAAGCGGCGCCGCAGTTTCTCGGGCAGGCTGGAGCGCAGAAACTCGACGATCAGGTTCTGGCCCTGCTGCTTGATATCCACCCCGACCTGGGTGCTGGGCAGCTCGACGACAACCCGACCAGACCCATCACGCCCGCGCCGGAAATCGATGTCGCGCAGCGGCAGCGGCGCCCGGTTCTGGCTGTCGGCAAAGTGGATCGGCTCAACCGCGCCTGCGCTGCCAGCTGCAGCGACCGGCGCAGCCACCACAGCGGCTGGTGCGGTGCCGGTCGGCAGCGGATCAAGCAAAACCAGCAAGGTCTTGCCTTGCAGCTCGGTGCGGTAGGTGGTTGGTTGGCGCAGATTCAGCACCAGCCGAGTCCGATCGCCCGAATTGGCCACCACCACCGAGCGCAGATTGCCCACGCCCAGCTCTTGCACCGTGCGACCGGTGCCGTTGCCGACGCCAAGCAAATCGAGTGCTACTCGCGCTGGGGCTTGCACGACAAAACCGTTTGGCAGTGCAGCAAGCGGTTCGCTCAGCTCGACCCGCACCACTTCAGCGCCACCTTGCTGGACGGCACTGATCGACTGGATCATGTTCTCAGCCCAGGCCGCAGCGGCCGAGCTTGATAGAACCGCCAAGGCAAGCAAGCGGGCGTACCAGCGTTGCTTGGGGACCATCTGTGCGATGTACTTCATCGACTTTTCTCCTGCGCCCGCTCCTGCAACTGGAGCGCGCTCGTGCGTTCTACCCACTCGCCGACGGCGTCCTGCACGATTTCGCGCAATGCAACTTCGGTTTCGGTGATCTTGGTGACCTTGCCGTAGTTCTGGCCGACGTATTCGCCGACTCGAACCTGATACAGCAAGTTGTCCAGCTTCAATAAGGCATAGCGTTGACCGCCGCGCTCGATGCTGCCCACCAGCATCAAGGCGTCAAGCGGATAGGCCTCCAGTGGCTCCCGCCGCCGATTCATTTCGGCCGCCAGCAGGGAGTTGGGCTGACGATTTTCCTGCTTGAGCGCCACCACCAGTTTCTGCGCGCTGAACGGATCCACCGCCTGCGCCGCCAGATAGGGCTGCGGATCGAACTTGCGCGGCGGCACCAGCGGCGGCACATGCGGCTTGACCTCGCGGCGCTGCTGGTCCATCCACTGGCGCAACTCGTCCTGGGTATCGCTGCACGCACCGAGCAGGCTGCCCAGCACGAGCATGCCAAGCACCGCCATTCGGGTCTGCATGGGCTGACTCATGGCTAATCCCCCACCTTCTTGACCTTGACCGCTGCACCGGCCTGGATCGCATCGGACTCGCTCTTGTCAAGATATCGATAGGTCCGGGCGGTTGCCTCCATGACCAGTTGCCCGCCAGCCGTCTGGGCTGCGTTCGGCGAGGGTGCAGCGATGGTCAGGTTGTGCAAAGTGACGATGCGCGACAGATTGGCGATGTCGGCCGCAAAGGCGCCGATGTCGTGATAACGACCGGTCACCTTGAGCGCGATGGGCAGCTCGGCATAGTAGTCCTTGAGACTGGTCTGGCCGGGTCGGAACAGCTCGAACTGCAGCCCACGACCCAGCCCGGACTGGTTGATGTCGGAGAGCAACGCATCCATCTCGGCCTTGCCCGGCAACTGCCGCTCCAGCTGGGTAACGTATTCCTGTACTTGCAGCTTTTGCTTGCGCAGCTCATCCAGATTGATCGCCTGCCCGAGCCGACCTCGATAGCTGTCTTTGAGCGTCTGCTCCTTGGCCGCCTCGATGTCGAGATTCGCGGCAGCATCGGACAGCACGGTGAACCAGGCCATCAACACCACCAGCGCGGTCGCCAGCAGCCAGACCGCCACCTTGGGCAGCAAGGGCCACTGACCCGGCTCGTTCGGATTGAGATCCCGGAACTGCGTGGCCGCCTGCGCAGCCCAGGCTTCGAAATCAAGATTGAGATTCGCCATCGTCGCACTGCGCTTTCAGGAAGGCTTGGAAGCACTGCCCGAGGCAGCGCTTGCAGCCGGCATGGCCGCCTCGGCGCCCACGGCAGGAGTGGTCAGAGGATCCTTGTCCTGTGGCCGCTTGAGGGTGAGCTTGACGGAAAAATCAAACAACCGCCGCTGCTCGCCACGCCCGGCCTGAGTTCCGAGCGTCGCCGCCTTGATCTCGACCAGCTCCGGACGCTGCAGCCAGGGCGAGTTGTAGGCGGTGTTGCGCAAGAACTCCGAGACTCGCTCGTTGGTCTGCGCCAGACCACTGACGGTGATGTTCTGGCCATCTTGCCGAATCAAGGTCAGATAAATGCCTTCAGGCGTCTGCTTGACCAGCTCGTTGAGCAGGTGCACCGGCATGTTGCGGTCGATCTGGAAGTCCTCGACCACCTTCTGGCGCGCCTTCAGGCCTTCGATCTCGGACTTGAGTGAAGCGATGTCCTTGATCTGGGTGTCGAGCCGCGTGATCTCGGCTTGCAAGAACTCGTTGCGCGCTTGCTGGGCCGCCGTCAGCTCCATCAACACCAGATAGCCGAGTGCGGCAATCACCAGGCCGCCAATGGCAGACAGCGCCAAGCCGGCAAAGAAGGCCTGCTTGCGACGCCTGCGCTTCTCTTCCCGGTGCGGGAGGAGGTTGATCAGGATCATTGCAGGAACCTCCGCATGGCCAAGCCGCAAGCAGTCAGATAGGACGGCGCCTCGCGACGCAGCTTGCTTTCACGGACTGCCGAGCCGATGTGCATGCTTTCAAAAGGATTGACGATCATCGCGGCAAAACCGGTCACCTCGGTGACGCGTTCCTTGAGGCCTGGCAAGGCCGCCGTGCCACCGGAGAGCATCACGTAATGCACCTTGTGGTGTGGCGTGCTGGTGAAGAAATACTGCAGTGCGCGGCCGATCTCCTGCGCCAGACTGTCCACGAACGGCTGCAGCAGGCTTTGCTCGTAGTCCTCGGCCAAATCGCCCGCGAGCTTCTTGGCTTCGGCCTCTTCGAAGGACAGCCCGTACTGGCGTGAAATCAGCTGCGTCAGCTGCGCGCCACCAAAGGCCTGATCGCGATCGTAGAGCAGCTCTTCGTCGCGCAGCACCTTCAGGCTGGTGGTATCGGCACCGATCTCGAACAGCGCCACCAGCGCGTCCTTGCCACCGTTCGGCAAGGTTGCCACCACGCGGCCGATGGCCAGGCGCGAGGCATTCGACTCGATGTCGAGCACCACCGGCTTCAGGCCGGCCGCTTCGGCCAGACCCTGCCGATCCTGCACCCGATCTTTGCGGGATGCGGCGATCATCACCTCCACATCACCGATGGCGTCGGAGCTGGGTCCGATCACGCAGAAGTCGAGGCTCACCTCATCGAGCGAAAACGGGATGTACTGATTCGCTTCGGCCTCGACTTGCAGCTCCAGCTCCTCTTCGCGCAGACCGCCCGGCAGAGTGATCTTCTTGGTGATGACCGCCGACTGCGGCATCGCCATCGCCACATTCTTGGTCTTGGTGCCGCTCTTGACGACGACACGGCGCACTGCATCAGCGACCTCGTCGAACTTCTCGATCTGGCCGTCAGTGATCCAGCCCTTCTCGAACGGCTCACTGGCGAAACGCTCGACCACATAGTCGCCACCCGGCGTCTGGCCCAGCTCCACCAGCTTGACGCTTGAGGAGCTGATGTCCAGTCCGATCAGGGACGCATGTCCACGCCCCCACAGGAAATCAAAAAAGCCCACACGTATCCCCAAGCACCAGCGACCACCCTCAAACCTGGCAACCAGGTCGCACTGTTAATAAGTTACTTCAATGCTAGCAATAAAGCCGTTGACAGACAAAGATTTTTCCCCGCCTCTTGTTACAAATCAGCTTGCGCAGCAGACGCCACTGTACCGCGAGCCGGGCCTGGCAGCGCCTGCGGAGAACTTGCGGCCAGCCCAGCAAGCACCTTGGCCGACGGCCGATCGGCCCGCTTCCTATAATGCCCCGCACTTTTCCACTGCCTCATGACCGACTCTGCGCGCCCGTCCTCAGCTCCGCCCTCGAATGCCGCCGGGCTGTGGCGCCACGCCTGGATCAGGCTGCCGGTCTATGCGATGGCCGCACTGGCCACCGCCGTGCTGGCGGTGGCACTGCTGATCAGCATTGCGCTGGCCGCCGCCTATCCGAACCTGCCGGACATGCACGGCATCCTCGACTACCGGCCCAAGCTGCCGATGCGCATCTACTCGGCCGACGGCGTGCTGCTGGGCGAGTTCGGCGAAGAGCGGCGCAGCTATGTGCCGATCGGCGAGATCCCCAAGGTCATGAAAGACGCCGTGCTGGCGATCGAGGACGCGCGCTTCTACCAGCACGGTGGCGTCGACTACCAGGGCGTGCTGCGCGCCGGTCTGGAAAACCTGCGCGAGGCGCGCAGCCAGGGCGCCTCCACCATCACGATGCAGGTGGCGCGCAACTTCTACCTCTCGACCGAGAAGACCCTGACCCGCAAGATCTACGAGATCCTGCTGTCGCTCAAGATCGAGAGCCTGCTCAGCAAGGACCAGATCCTTGAGCTCTACATGAACCAGATCTACCTCGGCCAGCGCGCCTACGGCTTTGCCGCCGCGAGCGAGATCTACTTCGGCAAGCCGCTCAAGGAGCTCAACATCGCTGAAGCCGCGATGCTGGCGGGCTTACCGAAAGCACCATCCGCTTACAACCCGATCGTCAACCCGAAGCGCGCCCAGTTGCGCCAGCGCTACATCATCGAGCGCATGCTCGACAACCACTTCATCAGCGCCGAGCAGCGTGACGAAGCACTCGGCATCACGCTGCGCTATCACCCGCCGACCGAATCGGCGGTACACGCCGAATACGTCGCCGAGACGGTGCGCCAGCTGATCTTCGCCCAGTACGGCGACGCCACCTACACGCGCGGCATGAACGTCTACACCTCGATCCGCGCTGGCGACCAGGCGGCGGCCTACAAGGCGTTGCGCAGGGGCATCATGGATTTCGAGCGGCGCCAGATCTACCGTGGCCCGGAAGACCGGGTCGAACTCGGCAGCGACAGCAAGAACCTGGATGCAGGCATCGCCGAAGCCCTTGAAGAACATCCCGACAATGGCGAGCTGCGCGCCGCCGTGGTGCTGGAGGCCAGTCCGCGCAAGGTGGTGGCGGTGCTGCAGAGCGGCGAGTCGGTCACGCTCAGCGGCGAGGGCCTGAAGCCCGCCACCTCGGGGCTGTCGGAGAATGCCTCGGCCAAGGTGCGCATCCTGCGCGGTTCGGTGATCAGGGTCATCAAGGGCTCACGAGGCGACTGGACGATCACCCAGCAGCCGGAAGTGGAAGGCGCCTTTGTCTCGCTCGACCCGGTGACCGGCGAGATCCGCGCGTTGGTCGGCGGCTTCGACTACGCCAAGAACAAGTTCAACCACGTGACGCAGGCCTGGCGCCAGCCGGGATCGAGCTTCAAGCCGTTCATCTACTCGGCGGCGCTGGAGCGCGGTTTCACGCCGGCCACGGTGGTGAACGACGCGCCGCTGTTCTTCGACGCCGGTGCCACCGGCAGCCAGCCGTGGGAGCCGAAAAACTACGACGGCCAGTTCGACGGCCCGCTGCCGCTGCGCAAGGCGCTGGCCAAGTCGAAGAACATGGTCTCGATCCGCATCCTGCAGGCGGTCGGGCCGCGTTACGCCCAGGACTGGATCACCCGCTTCGGCTTCGAGGCCGAGAAACACCCGGCCTACCTGACCATGGCGCTCGGTGCCGGTGCGGTCACGCCGCTGCAGATGGCGGGCGCCTACTCGGTGTTTGCCAATGGCGGCTACCGCATCCAGCCGGTGCTGATCACGCGCATCGCCGGCATGCGCGACAAGCTGACACTGCAGACCCAGCCGCAGATCCTGGACGAATCGATCCGCACCATCAGCCCGCGCAACGCCTTCCTGATGACCAGCCTGCTCGGTGAAGTGACCCGCTCCGGCACGGCGGCCAAGGTGCAGCAGACCCTCAAGCGGCCCGATCTGTACGGCAAGACCGGCACCACCAACGACTCGATGGACGCCTGGTTCGCCGGCTACCAGCCGGGGCTGACGGCGGTGGTGTGGATCGGCTACGACCAGCCGCGCAAGCTGGGCGACCGCGAAACCGGTGGCGGCCTGGCGCTGCCAGTCTGGATCGACTACATGGGCTATGCGCTGCGCAGTGCGCCGATCCACGAACCGGAAGTACCCAGCGGCGTGGTGCGCCAGGACGGCGAATGGTTCTTCGAGGAATACACCCGTGGCTCCGGCGTGGCCTCGCTCGGCCTGGACGAGGCTGGCGCGGCCAGCGCCCCGGCCGGCGGCGGCGAGGATGAGAAAAAGAGCATCCTCGATCTGTTCCGGCGCTGATTCAGGCCGGTGCGACGAAGCTCAGCGGCTGGCCGCCCTGCGCGCTGGCCTGGGCGGAGAGCGCCGCAAAGAATTCGCTGCCATCGCGGGTGTCGCGCCAATGGCCATCGACATGGCGGTAATGGAAGCCACCGGCGCGCGCCGCCATCCACAGCTCGTGCAGCGGCGGCTGGGTGTTCAGGATGATCTTGCTGCCGCCGGGAAAGCTCAGCTCCAGCAGGCCGCCGGTGCGATGGGTGTCGATGTCGATCAGGTCAGCTTCCAGCCAGCCGTCCACCGTGGCCTCGATACTGGCCAGCACGGCGGCGGTAAGGCGCTGATATTCGCTGTCAGTCAGCGGCGTGGCGGCAGGGGCAGCGGAAGTGGTGTCCATCGGGTTTGGCATGCTCGGTAGAATCGATCGGATGTTGACAGGCTTGAAATCGAGTGTATCGCCCAGCCGACGCCCCGGCGCCGACACGGGAAAGATCCGCACCACCCCACTCTGGCTCTGTGCCGCCTGCGCCCTGTTGTGCGCCTGCGGTCAGAAAGGCCCGCTTTATCTGCCGGCAGCGCCTGCTGCTTCCACCCACGCTCCGGCGGCCGCAGGTGTGCCTGCCGCTGCCGCTTCTGCTGCTTCGCAATGACTCTCCCTGGTGCACCCTTCCTGGCCCGTCGTGACGCGGACCTCTATCTTGAAGACGTCCGCCTGGCCGATCTGGCCCGCGAGCACGGCACGCCCCTCTACGTCTATTCACGCAGCGCCATGCTGGCCGCGCTGGGCGCCTACCAGCGCGCGCTGGCTGGCCGCCAGCACCTGATCTGCTACGCCATCAAGGCCAACTCCAGCCTGGCCGTGCTGCAAACCTTTGCGCAAGCCGGCTGCGGCTTCGACATCGTCTCAAGCGGCGAGCTGCAGCGCGTGCTGGCTGCCGGTGGCTCGGCCGCCAAGGCGGTGTTCTCGGGTGTTGGCAAGACGCGCGCCGAGATGCGCTTTGCGCTGGAAGCCGGCGTGCGCTGCTTCAACGTCGAGAGCGAAGCCGAACTCGACGTGCTGTCCGAAGTGGCCGCCAGCCTGGGCCAACGCGCGCCGATCAGCCTGCGCGTCAACCCGGACGTCGACGCTAAGACGCATCCGTACATCTCGACCGGCCTGAAGGGCAACAAGTTCGGCATTGCGCATGAGCGCGCGCTGGCGGTCTACCAGCACGCTGCCAGCCTGCCTGGCATCGCCGTGCACGGCATCGATTGCCACATCGGCTCGCAGATCACCGAAATGTCGCCCTACCTCGACGCACTCGACCGCGTGCTCGATCTGGTCGAAGCGATCGAAGCGGCCGGCATTGCCATCCACCACATCGACCTGGGTGGCGGTTTGGGCATCACCTATACCGACGAGCAACCGCCCAGCGCCGACGCGCTGATCGCAGCGCTGCTGGCCAAGATCGACGCGCGTGGCCACGGCCAGCGCGAGATCCTGATGGAGCCGGGCCGCTCGCTGGTCGGCAACGCCGGCGTGCTGCTCACCGAGGTGCTGTACCTGAAGCCCGGCGAAGACAAGAATTTCTGCATCGTCGATGCCGCCATGAACGACATGATGCGCCCCGCCATGTACGAAGCCTGGATGGGCATCGTGCCGTGCGCGCTGCGCGACGCACCCGCCAAAGTCTGGGACATCGTCGGTCCGGTCTGCGAGTCGGGCGACTGGCTCGGCCGCGACCGCGAAATGGCAGTGCAACAAGGCGATGTGCTGGCGATGCTCTCGGCTGGCGCCTACGGCATGACGATGGCCAGCAACTACAACACCCGCCCGCGCGCCGCCGAGGTGATGGTGGAGGGCCACAGCGCCCAGTTGATCCGGCCCCGTGAATCGGGGGTAGCGCTCTACGCGGGCGAAAAACTGCTCGGCTGAAAAACCCGTGCGCCGTTGCTGTCGGACTACAAGCGCTCGCCGCCTGCCGACAGCAAGGTAATCTCCCCATACCAAGCATCAATATCGGTCTGGGTATTGTCAGTGTCGGTCATGATGGCCACGCCGATCAGCCGACCAGGCTCTTCACCAAATGCGCGCCGATAATCTGTGACGATGTCACGCTCGTAATCGAGCCACTGCCCGAGCCGTTTGGAGCCAGATTCGGCGACGATTTTACGGATTCGATCGGTACGGGGATTGATGATCACGCTTTCCGGCGCTGCGCGGTTTTCCCAGACGTACATCAGCGTCGCATACGGCGGCCGCTCACCGGTCAGCAGCTGTGCCAGATCGAACAGTGACTGATTCCGCAGCGACAACTTGTCATGGTCACCATCAAAGGCCAGCACAACCCGCACCGGAGAATCTTCGGTATCGCGCTGGGTCAAATCAGCGCGGGGAATCAGGGCCGGTACTTGCCACGAATAACGCAGCCGGCCGATATCTGAAACATTCACCGCCAAGGGCCGGCGCAACATGCTGGCCGATGAATGCGCCTGAGCATGCAATAACCAGCGGCCATCGCGCCGCACGGTGTCATAGCGAGTGGCGGGTTTGCCGGGCAACAAATGCGGTGCCCAAGCAGAATTGGGGGCCGCAGCCGACCATTGCGCCAGTTCAGCGGGAGCATTGATCGGCACGGCCGTGCAGGCGGTCAAAATGGCGGCCGCACCCGCCGACAAAACACCAAGAAGCAACTTGGATGAATATCTTTGCAATCAGAAATGGAAAAGGCCGCCCGAAGGCGGCCTGCAATCAACAACTCGCTTGCGCGACTGTGATTAGAACGTGTGCTTCAGACCCAGCGCGGTGGTCTTCAGTTCACCGGAAGCACCGTCGTTGGTGTTGGTGTCGAGACCTTCATAACGAGCGTAGACGGTGGTACGAGCGCTCAGCTTGTAGTCAACGCCCAGGCCCAGCAGCTTGGCGTCTGCATTGGCAGCCAGCTTGCTGTCACGCTTCAGGTAGTTGGCCATCAGATCGATGCTGCCAGTCACCGGAACCTTGACGGCCAAGTTCATCGAACGCGAATCTTCAGTGGTGCTGACGCTGTTCTTGGTCGTGGTGAAACCAGCGTAGGCGATGACCGGGCCGAAGTTGTAGTTGGCAGCCAGCATGTTCGTCGTCACCGACGTGTTGACAGCCAGCGCGTTAGCTGCAGCAACAGTGACGTTAGGAGCAGTGGTGCCTTCAGCAGCTTGTGCGCCGGCAGCAGCCTTGGCGCTCACCAGAATCGCGTTCACCGGACCTTGGTTGTAGGCCACAGCAATGCTGGTGTAACGGTTGGTATTCGATGCGCTCGGGCCGGCAGCGCTGTCATTCTGGACTGCATATTCCAGCGTAGCCTTGACACCGGCAAAGCTCGGGGTCGAATATTGGGTCGTCTTTTCGTGGCGAACGATACGAGCCGAACCGTTACCGACGTAATTCAGGATACCGTCAGAACCGGCGGTACCGAGGCGGCCGAAACCACCGCTATAACCACCACCCAGGGCGGTACCGAAAGGCTGAGCGGTCGTGCCAGCAGTCAGTGCGGCAGCGTTCGGTTGACCAAGCTTGACTTCACCGAAAGCACCTGCCAGCGACACGAACTGTTCGCCATTGAACGGGGTGCCGTTATAAACGGTGGATGCGCCAGGAGCAGTGTTGGCAGTCGAGCCGCTAACCGGGTTGAAATCCAGCTCCAGCAGGAAACCAGCCTTGGCAAAGCCCATGTCTTCAGTACCCTTGAAGTACAGAAGGCTGGTGGCGGTGTTGTTATTGGTCAAACCGGTGAAGCTTTTCGTCGGGTTTTGATCAATAGCGCGCTTCATGCCCGCATCAATGGTGCCAGTCAGGCTGACAGACGATTGAGCGTAAGCACCAGCGGAAGCCAGGACGGCCAGAGCGATCAGGGATTTCTTCATGTAAAGGACTCCTAGGTAGAACAAGAGGCCCCGTACCCGTGTGCCATTAAATCTGGCGATTCACGTCCGGGTGCAACCCCCTCATCGGAAGTTGGCGTATTCCACCAGAGTCGAGGAGTCCTTGCCAAGCGGCAGTTCCCCAATGAAGGTCTAAACGTTGTCCAATTGCAACAATCCGTAGTCACCAGCCGATCCTGCATCGACATCGACGCAAAACCATGCCCCAGCCGGGTGTTTACAAATCGATCGTCGCCGTTGCCACCGCCACCGGTCTGGCCGCCAAGCCTACACTTGCCAGACACCCTGGGCTGTCTTGCCTGTCCGAAATCTTTTCTTTTCCGCTTTGCCTGACATGCGAACTCTCACCCCGATCGACCGGTTCTTGGCTGCAGCCGACCTCGGTCTGCGCACTATCTGGGGCCGGCACCGAGCCAACCGTCCGCTGCCGCAAACCGAATTGAGCGCCGCTCCCGCGACCGAACTCGATGAGGTGCAACGCCGCCTGTCCGGATCACTGATGCGCGTCAATCATGTCGGCGAGGTCTGCGCCCAGGCGCTCTACCAGGCCCAGGGGCTGGTGACCCGCAACCCCGATCTGCGAGCCCAGTTCGAGGCTGCCGCACGCGACGAAACCGATCACCTGGCCTGGACCGAAGAGCGGCTGCAGCAACTCGGCGCCCGGCCGTCGCTCCTCAATCCACTTTGGTACACCGGGGCGTTTGCCATTGGTCTGGCCGCCGGCCGGATGGGCGAGCGCGCCAGCCTCGGCTTTGTGATCGAGACCGAACGGCAAGTCGAGCGACACCTGAACAGCCACCTCGACCGTCTGCCACCCGAAGACACCGCCTCACGAGCAATCGTCACCCAGATGCGCGACGACGAAGTGCGCCATGCGCAAAACGCCGAGCAGGCCGGTGGCGTGCCGCCGCCCGCCCCGGTGCAAGCGCTGATGCGGGCCGCCGCACAGGTCATGACCCGCACGGCGCACCACGTGTGAGGTGCGCCTGCTCGACCGCCGGGCTTCAGGCGGCGGTTTGCACCACCTCGACGTGCAGGCTGATCTCGGCCGTCTTGGCCAGCATGGCGGTCGCCGAACAGTATTTTTCGTAGGACATCTGCACCGCACGCTGCACGGCGGGTTCCGGCAAGTTGTGGCCGGTGACGATGAAATGCATCTCGATGCGGGTGAACACTTTGGGCTCGACCTCGGCCCGATCCGCCTTGACCTGCACCTGACAGCCCTGCACCTGATGGCGGCCGCGCTTGAGGATCAGCACCACGTCATAGGCGGTGCAGGCGCCGGCGCCGGCCAGCAGGGTTTCCATCGGGCGCGGCGCCAGGTTGCGCCCGCCACCTTCGGGTGCGCCGTCCATCGTCAGCAGATGCCCGCTGCCGGTTTCAGCTGAAAACGCCATGCCGGATGTCGGCAGCCAATTGATCGTGCATTCCATGGATGGGCCTTGCAAAAACTTCAAGAAGAGAACAGTGGGCCATTGTGCCGCGTCAAAAAGTGAACAAAGCCCCGCTGTGTCGGCCGGCGTTGCGCGCTGGTTCGTTGCATTGCAACATGCGCCAAGCTAGAATAAACCCCAGGTTGAGCTGATGCCGTAGTTGAGGTCTGACTGCCGCAAGTGCTCCCGCCAGTTGTCTCCTCCACCCTACTCCAATAGGTGGATTAAGCCCGAGGTTCATGCCTCGGGCTTTTTTTTGGCTGTCGCGAGCGCTGGCTTATGATCCGGCGCCCCCAGCCTCAGCGATCAAGAACATGTCTGCCAAGCCTGCCGCCCGCACGCCCGCCAAGCCGGCCACCAAGAAATCCGCCCCGAACGCACTGCTTGGCAGCTACTTGCAGCGCATTCTGAATGCCAAGGTCTACGATGTTGCCCGCGAGACCGAGCTGGAGCTGGCGCGCAGCCTGAGCGCTCGCCTGGACAACCGCGTGCTGCTCAAGCGCGAGGACAACCAGCCGGTGTTCAGCTTCAAGCTGCGCGGCGCCTACAACAGGATGGCGCATCTGTCGGCCGAGCAACTGGCGCGCGGGGTGATCTGCGCCTCGGCCGGCAACCACGCGCAAGGTGTTTCGCTGAGCGCACAGCGCCTGGGCTGCCGCGCCGTGATCGTGATGCCCGAGACCACCCCGCAGCTCAAGGTGGATGCGGTGCGCGCGCTCAAGGGCGAGGTGCTGCTGCACGGCGAGAGCTACTCCGACGCCTACGAGCATTCGCTCCAGATCGCCGCACGCGACGGCCTGACTTTCGTGCATCCGTTCGATGATCCGGACGTGATCGCCGGCCAGGGCACCATCGGCATGGAGATCCTGCGCCAGCATCAGGCGCCGATCGACGCCGTGTTCGTCGCCATCGGCGGTGGCGGGCTGATCAGCGGCGTGGCGGCTTACCTGAAAGCGGTGCGCCCCGAGATCAAGGTGATCGGCGTGCAGACCGTCGATTCGGACGCGATGGTGCGCTCGGTGAAAGCCGGCAAGCGCGTCAAGCTGGCCGACGTGGGGCTGTTCTCGGATGGCACCGCCGTCAAGCAGGTCGGCGAAGAGACTTTCCGCATCACCCGCGCGCTGGTGGACGAGTTCATCCTGGTCGATACCGACGCAGTCTGCGCTGCCATGAAGGACGTTTTCCAGGACACCCGCTCGATCCTGGAGCCGGCCGGCGCGCTGTCGGTGGCCGCCGTCAAGCAGTATGTGGAACGCGAAGGCTGCACCGGCAAGACCTTCGTGGCGATCACCTGCGGCGCCAACATGAACTTCGACCGGCTGCGCTTCATCGCCGAGCGCGCCGAAGTGGGCGAGGAACGCGAAGCACTGTTTGCCATCACGATCCCAGAAGAACGCGGCTCGTTCAAGCGCTTTTGCGAGCTGATCGGCCCGCGCAGCGTCACCGAGTTCAACTACCGCATCAGCGACCAGAAGCAGGCGCATATCTTCGTCGGCCTGAGCACGCGCCGCCGGGGCGAATCGGCCCAGATCGCGGCGATGTTTCAAGAGCAGGGCTTTGCCGCGCTCGACCTCACGCACGACGAGCTGGCCAAGACGCATCTGCGCCACTTGGTGGGCGGGCATTCGGAGCTGGCGCGCGACGAGCGGCTGTTCCGTTTTGTCTTCCCCGAGCGGCCCGGCGCGCTGATGCGTTTCCTGTCGAGCATGCATCCGAGCTGGAACATCAGCCTGTTCCATTACCGCAACCAGGGCGCCGACTACGGCCGCATCCTGGTCGGCGTGCAGGTGCCCAAGGCCGACAAGACCCAGTTCAGGCAATTTCTCGACACGCTGGCCTACCCCTGTGTCGATGAAACCGACAATCCGGTCTACCGGCTGTTCTTGCGCTGAAGGCCTCGGCTGATGAGGTGCGCCGGGCGTGTGATTCAGCGCAAATCCGGCGGGTCTGGCATGGCTGACAGCTTGTGACGAGTTAAGCAGTTCGCCGAAAATCGAAAATTACCCTGCGCCCCGTGAGCTAACGGCAAAACAACGATTTCTGGTGTGAGCCTACGATGCAAGCCAACCCGACGCCCCTGATCGCCCCGACGGCACGCCCTGCGCTCGAACAAGCGCTGCGCACCAAGCTGGGCCGGCGCAGCGAGCTGGCCGGCAGCCTGGGTGAGCTGGAGCCGTTGGCGGTGCGCCTCGGACTGATCCAGAACACGGTACGGCCACGCCTGCGCCAGCCGCAGCTGCTGGTGTTTGCCGGCGACCACGGTCTGGCGGTGGATGTCACCACGCCGGAGAGCCGCAGCACCAGCGATGCGGTGGCCGACATCCTGGCGGCCCGGGTGGCCTTGCCAGTGTTTGCGCACCATCAGGGCCTGACCCTGCATGTGGTCGATTCCGGCTTGGCCATGCCGCTCAAGACCCGCCCGGGCGTGCTGTCGCGCAAGATCGCCCACGGCACCCGCAACTGCCGTGGCGCACAGGCGATGAGCATCGACCAGGCCCACGCCGCCATCCGGGCCGGCATGGAGATCGCCGATGCGCTGCCCGGCAACGTGCTGGGCTGTGCCGGCCTGGGGGTGGGTTCGATGGAAGCGGCCGGCCTGGTGATTTCACACATCACCGGCATGCCGCTGCGGGACATCATCTTTGAAGGCCCGACCATGGATCTGGCCGAGCTGGAGCACCGCATGGTGGTGCTGCAAGCGGCCCAGACACGGCACGGCAACGTCGAAGATCCGGTCGAGGTGCTGGCTGCCTTTGGTGGTTTCGAGACCGCCATGATGGTCGGCGCCATGCTGGTGGCTGCCAACAAGCGCCATCTGATCATGGTGGACGGCATCACCGCCTGCGCCGCCCTGATCATCGCCACCCACATCGGCGGCCCGGTGACCGACTACTGCGTGTTCTGCCGCAGCACCGGCCACCAGGGGCTCGACTCGGTACTGAGCGGCTTCCAGGCCACCGCCTTGCTCGACATGGGCATGAACAGCCTGGACGGCACCGGCACCACCCTGACCTGGCCGCTGATCCATTCGGCCTCCCTGCTGCTGTCCGAGCTGGCCGAGGTCGCCGACGCCCCGCCTGATCGCGCCGAAGCCAGCTCGCCGGTGCTGGAAAGCGCGGCCACCGCCGACATGCTGCAGCGTGTGCTCAACACAGCGGGCGCGACCGGGCCGCGCTGATCGGCAACAAACGCAAGCAAACGCAGCGCTGAAACCCCGGCCTGCGCCCAGCGAACCGAGGCTCAAGACCTCAACGGACCATCGCGCCAGGGTCTGGCAGAGGCGCCGTGCTCGACGGCGGCATGGCACTCACCCGGGTGGCCGGCACACTGACCGCCGCATCAGTGCCACCAGACGGCAAGGTGCCGGTGGCCGGCATCGGCAGTGCCGGCAGCTCCAGCGCCAGCACCGACGCGCCACCGGCCGGGCCGATCTGCACCGCGCGGCGCTGCACCGACTGCAGCACCAGGTTGTCTTCGAGGCTGGCACCGACGTGATAGGCGCGTGGCGGCTTGCCGTCGATGGCGATCAGCGCCAGTCCGAACGCCGAATCCGAGGCGGCGGCCGCCACCACGCCGATGAGCCGGAACCGGCTTGCCAGCGCCGGCGCCGCCGCCGGACCGGCCGACGCCGCCACGCTGCCGAACAGGCGCGACGGATCGCCCCGCAAGGCCTGATCGGTCGCCACCGCGAGTGCCTGGGCAGGCACCGGCGAAGCCGACACGAACAGCCGCAGACCCCAGAACACGGCCGCTGCGGCGCAAATCGCCCAGACACCGGCTGTCACCAAGTAGCGCACGCTTGAGAGTCCCGTCATGATGCGGCGATTATGATCGATAGCCCTTTTCAAACCGGCGCGTCACTCCGGTGGCAGCCGGTGCCATCGCTCAGGATCTCCCCATGAAACGACAAGTCCGCGCCGCCCAAGGCGGCTTCACACTGATCGAATTGATGGTGGTGCTGGTCATCATCGGCGTGCTGGCTGCGCTGGTGGTGCCCAACGTGCTGGAACGCGCCGACGACGCCCGCGTGACCGCCGCCAAGACCGACGTCAACAACCTGATGCAGGCGCTCAAGCTCTACAAGCTCGACAACCAGCGCTACCCGACCGGCGAACAGAGCCTGCAGGCGCTGATCGCCAAGCCGAGCGCCAGCCCGATCCCGCCGAACTGGAAGCCCTACCTGGAGAAGCTGCCCAACGACCCGTGGGGCCACGCCTACCTGTATGCCAACCCCGGCGTGAAGGGCGAGATCGACGTGTTCAGCCTGGGCGCCGACGGCCAGCCCGGCGGTGAAGGCAAGGATGCCGACATCGGCTCCTGGCAGTGAACTCGACCTGCAGCGCGACACACCCTGCTCGGCGACCCGGCGGCTTCACGCTGCTGGAGCTGATGATCGTGGTCGCGCTGATCGCGGTGGCCACGGCGGTGGCCAGTCTGGCGCTGCGGGACCCCGACACCACCCGGCTGGAGCGCGAAGGCCAACGCCTGGCTGCGCTGTTCGAAGCTGCCAGGGCCCAGTCGCGCGCGCTGGGTGTCGCGGCGCTGTGGGTGCCCGGCCCGGCGGTGCTGCCCGACGGCAGCCTGGTGGGCGACTTCCATTTCGAAGGCATGCCTGCCTCGGCGGAACTGCCAGTGCGCTGGCTCGATGCCGGTGGCGGTGACGCGGTCAGTGTCGAGCTGCCGGCCCAGCATCGCGGCATTGTGCTCGGCCCCGAGCCGGTGATCGGCGCACAACGCCTGGTGCTGCACCTGGCCGACAAGCGTCTGGTACTGTCCACCGATGGACTGGGCCCCTTCACGGTGATCGACGATGTGCCGCGCTGACATCCGGCGCCGCAGCGGCGGCATGACGCTGATCGAAGTGCTGGTCGCACTCGCCATCGTCGCCATCACGCTGGCGGCCGGCATCAAGGCCGCCGCCGCGCTGACCGCCAACACCGAACGCTTTGCCGACACGATGGCGGCGCAGTGGTGCGCCGACAACCAGCTCACCGCGCTGCGCCTGGCACGGCAATTCCCGCCAGTCGGTGACAGTGATTTTTCTTGCGAGCAGGCCGGCCGCAGCTACCAGGGCAAACTGATCGTGCGACCGACGCCCAACCCGAACTTCCGCCGCGTCGATGCCCAGGTCAGCGACGCCGAAGGCCACTCGCTGCTGCGCCTGTCCACCATCCAGTCACGCTTCAGCTTTTGAACGCCGTCCCGCCCACGCTGCGCCCCCTGACCATGACCGGTCGCTCGCCTGCCTCCCACCGTGGCTTCACCTTGATCGAGGTGCTGGTCGCGCTGTTCATCATGTCGATGATGGCGGCGATGGCTTGGCAGGGCGTCGACATGGTGGTGCGCAGCCGCGACATCGCCCAGGGCCGCATGGAAACGCTGCTGCGCCTGCAATCGACGCTGGCGCAATGGGATACCGATCTGCGCGAGAGCTTCGACACCCACCTCGTGCCCGGCGTGCAGTTCGACGGCGCCAACCTGCGCCTGACCCGGCGCCAGCCCGGTGGCGCCCAGGTGGTGGTCTGGAGCCTGCGCGGCGGCACGCTGCAGCGCTGGGCGGCCGAGCCCGTCACCAGCGCCGAAGCGCTGCAGGACGCCTGGCTGCAGTCGTACCAGTTGCAAGGCCAGGAAAGCGGCCAGTTGAACGCGCTGCCCGGCGTGACGCAGTGGCAGGTCTACACCTATTCGCTGCAGAGCCAGTCCTGGAGCAACGCCCAGTCGACCGGCGACCTGCAGGCCGACGGCAACCAGGCGGCGCGCCAGGCGCTGCCCGACGGCGTGCGGCTGGTGCTGCAATTCACGCCCGGCAGCGGCCTGGCCGGCAGCGTGACGCGCGACGCCCGACTGGTGCATCCATGAGAGCAAGCCTGCGCACCCGAACCGCTCGCCGCCGCCATCAACGCGGCGCGGCGCTGCTCACCGCGATGGTGATCGTCAGCCTGATTGCCACCATGGCCGCCGCGATGATCTGGCAGCAGTGGCGCGCCGTGCAGATCGAGGCGGCCGAGCGGGCCCAGAACCAGGCGCAGTGGATCCTCTACGGCGCGCTCGACTGGGCCAATCTGATCCTGCGTGAAGATCTGCGCGACAACGTGCGTGAGGGCCACGGCGACCACCTGGGCGAACCCTGGGCGGTGCCGCTGGCCGACGCCCGACTCTCCACTTTCCTGGCCGCCGACCGCGACAACAGCGACGACGCCCCGGATGCCTTCCTGCAAGGCCGCATCACCGACGCACAGGCCCGCTACAACCTGAGCAATCTGGTGCGACACGGCAAGATCGTGCCGGCCGAGCAAGACAGCCTGAAGCGCCTGTGCGAAACCATCGGCCTGCCGCCCCAGGTCGGCGAACGTCTGGCCGACGCGTTGCTGCGCGCCAGCCCGGTCACCAGCGCCGATGTCGCGGCAGCGGCCAGCGCACCGGAAAGCACGCCGGTCACCAGCAGCGCCAGCTCTCATTCGACCAACGACACCGACACCCCGCTGCTGCCGCCCAGCATCGAGCAACTCAACTGGCTCGGCCTCGACGCCAAAACCGTGGCGGCCCTCAAACCCTATGTGACGCTGCTGCCGAAGCCGACGCAGTTGAACCTCAACACCGCCGCCAAGGAAGTGATCGCGGCCGTGGTCAAGGGCGCCGACCTGGCCTCGGCCGAACGGCTGGTGCAGGCGCGCCAGCTCAAGCCGCTCAAGGCGGTCGATGACGCCCGCGACGCGCTCGGGGCGGCAGCAGTGCTCGATCCGGCCCGGCTGGGCGTGGCATCGAACTACTTCGAGGTCAGCGGCGCGCTGCGCACCAATGATCTGATCGTGGCGCAACGCTCGCTGATCGAGCGCATCCCCAGCACGCTGGAAGTGCACACGCTGCGCACCGAGCGCATCAATCCAGCCTTGTTTCAGAGCGGTCCGAACGGCCCTTGATGCGAATCGCCCTCCTCGACGCTGCAGGCATTTCATTCAGAACGAATTTGCAGCTTGGCAACCTACAATCAGCCACGCTTCGTCTCTCGACCGCATGAGCCTGCTCGTCCTTCAACTGCCATCCCATCCGCGCCTGCATCCCAGCCGGGCTGACCAGCCCGTCGGCAGCGCTGCTGCCAGCGTGGCCGAGCTGAGCTATGTGCTGAGCTCCGATGGTCACCGCGTCGAAGACAGTGGCCGCGCCGCACCCGCCTTGCTGCCGGGCCGCAACCGGGGCACCACCAGCGTGGTGGCGGTGCTGAGCGACGGTGCACTCGGCTGGCAGCGCATCACCTGCCCGAAGGCGGCACCGGCGCGCATGCGCGCGGCGCTGGTCGGCGTGCTCGAAGAAAACCTGCTCGACGATGCCGACACCGTGCATCTGGCCTTGCAGCCCGATCCGCGCCCCGGCGAGGCGGCCTGGGTCGCGACCACTGACCGCGCCTGGCTGGCAGCACAGTTGCAAGCGCTCGAACAAGCCGGGCTGGTGGTCGATCGGGTCGTGCCCGGCGCAGTGCCCGCCGACGGCGTGGACAGCCCGAGCAGCCTGCACGCCCAGACGCCGGCCGAAGCCCAGCCTGGCAGTCCGAGCAGCGCGAGCGACAAGCACCAGCTGCACCTGACCTGGAGCCACGCCGAAGGCGTGACCCATTGGCCGGCCGAAGGCACGCTGGCCCGGCGCCTGTTGCCGCTGCCGCTGCCGGCCGGCACCCGACTCAGTGCCACCCCGGCCGCCGCTGCGGCGGCGCAAGCCTGGCTCGGCCAGTCGGTGCAGATCGAAAACAGCACCGAGCGGCTGCTGGCCGCCGCCGCCTCGACCTGGAACCTGCGCCAGTTCGAGCTGGCGCCGCGCCACCGAGGGGCCGCCACGCTGCGTGAAGCGCAGCGCCAGTTCCTGAGCCCGACCTGGCGGCCGGTACGCTGGGGTCTGGTCGGCCTGCTGCTGGTGCAACTGGTCGGCCTGAACGCCTGGGCCTGGATGCAGAAGAGCCAGCTGCAATCGCGCCGCGAAGCCATGACCGCGCTGCTGCGCAACACCCATCCGCAAGTGCGCGCCATCCTCGACGCACCGGTACAGATGCAGCGTGAAACCGAAACCCTGCGCGCCAGCGCCGGCCGCGCCGGTGACAGCGACCTGGAAGTGCTGCTGCAGACAGCGGCCAGCGCCTGGCCGGAGAACCTGGCGGTGCAGACGCTGCGCTTCGAGGCTGGCCAGCTGACGCTGTCAGCCAACGGCCTCGGCCCCGACCAGATCGGCCGGCTGCGCGACAGCCTGCGCCCCGGCGGCTGGCTGGTCGAAGGTGCCGACAACCGCCTGACGCTGCGCCGACTGCCAGCGGGTGCCGCCGGCAGCCCTTCCGTTGCGCCACGACAGCCATGAACACCGCTTCCCGCTCCTCTTCGGCTGGCGCGACCAGCAGCCTGCAACGTCTGCTCGCGCCGGTGCAGGCCCAGTTCGGCCCGCATTGGCAAGCCATGGCGCCGCGCGAGCGGCTTGGCCTGCTCGCTGCGGGCACCGCCCTGCTGGTGCTGCTGCTCTGGATGATCGCCGTGCAGCCAGCGCTACGCACACTCGAAACCGTGCCGGTGCAGCGCGCCGAGATCGACCGCCAATGGCAGCAGATGCAGCGCCTGGCCGCCGAAACCGCCGAGCTGCGTCAACTGCCACCGGTGCCACCCAGCCAAGCCGAAGCCGCACTGCGCTCGGCCACCGAACGGCTCGGCAACACCGCGCGCCTGAACCTGATCGGCGATCGTGCCACCGTGACGCTGAACAGCGTCGAGGGCGCTGCCCTGCTCGGCTGGCTGGGCGAAGTGCGCTCGGCCGCTCGCGGCCGGGTGATCGAGGCACAGCTCGACCGCAAGGGCAGCGCCTACAGCGGCACGGTCGTCATCAGCCTGGGCCGCACGGCCTGATCGGCCGTCACATCACCATGGCCCGTCTGCCTCTCCTGCGCCTGAAACCCCGCCCGGCCCCGGCCCGACCGGCTGCACCGACGCGTGGCGAGGTCGCCCTGCACCAGCGCCTGCGGCGCTGGGCCTGGAGCGGCGTCATCATCGGCGCGCTCGTCACGCTGGTGCTGCAGGCGCCGGCCGCCTGGCTGGCCTCGGTCGTGACCAGCGCCAGCGGTGGCCGGGTGCAGCTGGCCGAAGCCGAAGGCACGCTCTGGACCGGCAGCGCCGTCATGGTGCTGACGGCCGGCAGCGGCTCGCGCGACGCCCGCACCCTGCCCGGTCGGCTCGAATGGACCCTGCGCCCGAGCGGCCTGGCCTGGCAGCTCGGTCTGCGGCAAGCCTGCTGCCTGAACGGTCTGACCCAGCTGCGCGTGCAACCCGGTTTCGGCCGGGTACGCGTCGAAGTGCTGCCGGGCGGCGACTGGCTCGGCCTGTGGCCCGCCGCCCTGCTGACCGGTCTGGGCACGCCCTGGAACACCCTGCAACCCTCGGGTGCGCTGCGCCTGGTCACGCGCGCGCTGACCTTCGAGTGGGTGCAGGGCCGCTTTGTGCTCGACGGCGAGGCCCAGCTCGAACTGCTGGACTTCGCCTCGCGCCTTTCAACCCTGCCACGCCTGGGCAGTTACCGCCTCACCTTGAGCGGTGACCGCAACCAGGCCGGCACGCTGCAGGTGCTGCTGACCACGCTGGATGGTGCGTTGCGCCTCTCGGGTCAAGGCAGCTGGAGCGCCAGCGGCATGCGGCTACGCGGTGAAGCCACCGCCGCCGAAGCCGACCAGGCGGCGCTCAACAACCTGCTCAACATCATCGGGCGGCGCGAAGGCGCCCGCTCGATCATCAGCATCGGATGATCATGAAGCTGCGTCCCCGCTCCACAGCCGCGCCGCATGAGCCGCTGGTGCGGCGCCTCGGTGCCGCCACCCTGGCGGCCGTGCTCACCTTGGGCGCCCTGCCACCCAGCCTGGCCCAGCCCGGCTCGGCCAAACCACAGAAGGCGGCGCGTGAAACCAGCGTCACGCTGAACTTCGTCAACGCCGAGATCGACGCCGTCTCGCGCGCGATGGCGGCCATCCTGGATCGCCAGATCATGGTCGATCCGCGCGTCAAGGGCACCATGACGCTCTACAGCGAGCAGCCGCTGACCCAGCGCGAGGCCTTCCTGAACTACCTGGCCGGACTGCGCGGACTGGGCTTCACGGTGGTCGATGTGGCCGGCCTGCTCAAGGTGGTGCCGGAAGCCGAAGCCAAGCTGCAGACCAGCTCGGTGTCGGTCGGCGCCGTGACGCGCTCGGGCGACCAGATCCTGACGCAGATCTTCCGCATCCAGCACGAGAACGCCAACAACCTGGTGACGGTGCTGCGCCCGCTGATCAGCCCGAACAACACCATCAACGCCAACCCGGGCAACAACACGCTGATCGTCACCGACTACGCCGACAACCTGAAGCGCATCGCCAAGATCATCACGGCGATGGACGTGCCGGCCGCCACCGAGGTCGAGGTCATCACGCTCGAACACGCGGTGGCCGCCGACGTGGTGCAGATGGTGCAACGCTTTGCCGACTCCAGCGCGGCAGCAGGCACGCCCGGTGCCGGCGCCGTGTCGGTGGTGGCCGATTCGCGCACCAACACGCTGCTGCTGCGGGCGCCCAACGCCGCCCGCCTGGCGGTGATGCGCGCGGTGATCGACAAGCTCGACCGCGCCCCCGGCGGCAACGGTGCCAGCGGCAACATCTATGTGGTCTACCTGAAAAACGCCGATGCAGTGCGCCTGGCCGCCGTGCTGCGCGCCGCCTACACCGGCGCAGGCAGCGGCGGCTCAGCTTCGGGTGGCATGAGTGGCGCCAGTGGCAGCTCGCCGACCAGCGCCATCAGCGCGGCGGCCAGCAGCGGCGGCACCGGTGCCTCGCCGCAATCGACCGCGCCGACCCAGGCCAGCGCCGGCCCGTCGACCGGGGGCTTCATCCAGGCCGACCCGGCCACCAACGCGCTCATCATCACCGCGCCGGAGCCGGTCTACAAACAGCTGCGCGCCGTCATCGACCAGCTCGACACCCGCCGCGCGCAGGTCTATGTCGAGTCGATGATCGTCAAGATGGACGCCCAGCAAGCGGCCGAGTTCGGCTTCCAGTGGCAGACCCTGCTGGGCAAGAGCGGCGACAAGTACGGCGTGGTGGCCGGTACCAACTTCAGCAACACCAACACCACCTCGGGCTCGACCAACATCATCAACCTGGCCACGGCAGGCACCTCCGGCACCTTGCCGGCCACCGGCCTGAATGTCGGCTTGATCACCGCCATCAACGGCATCTACACGCTCGGCGCGCTGGCGCGCTTCCTCGAATCGAACACCAGCGCCAACGTGCTCTCGACGCCAAATCTGGTCGCACTCGACAACGAGGAAGCCAAGATCGTGATCGGCCAGAACGTGCCGTTCATCACCGGCTCGTTCGCCAACACCGGCTCCAGCTCCAGCACCGGCAGCGTCAACCCGTTCCAGACCGTCGAGCGCAAGGACGTCGGCCTGACCCTGCGCGTCAAGCCGCAGGTCGGCGAAAACGGCACCGTGCGCATGACGATCTACCAGGAAAACTCCTCGGTGGTCGAGAACACCACCAGCAACAGCGCCGGCCCGCGCACCGACAAGAGCTCGATCGAGACCAGCGTGGTGGTCGATGACGGCCAGATCATGGTGCTCGGCGGCCTGCTGAAAGACGAGTTCTCCGACGGCGAAGACCGCATTCCCGGTCTGGCCAGCATTCCGCTGATCGGCAACCTGTTCCGCAGCCAGGCCCGCAAGCGCGTCAAGACCAACCTGTTGGTGTTCCTGCGCCCGGTCGTGATGCGCAACCAGCAGCAGGCCGACGCCCTGACCTTCGACCGCTACGACGCGATCCGCGCCCAGCAGATCGACGCGCAGCCCAAGCCGTCCAGCACGCTCGGCATCAACGAATCGGCCGTGCTGCCCGACTCGCGCCGGCCGGCGGTCGGCCCCGGCAGT
This sequence comes from Leptothrix sp. (in: b-proteobacteria), assembly GCA_041083665.1. GTDB lineage: Bacteria > Pseudomonadota > Gammaproteobacteria > Burkholderiales > Burkholderiaceae_C > Sphaerotilus. The sequence continues at coordinate 25,928 of JBFPGZ010000024.1, read as the reverse complement.
GCCGATCCGGCCACCAACCCGGCCAATGGCTGGGGCAAGCCGCTCGCGCCCGCGCCGCAACCCGCTCGCTGACCCGCCATGGCCACCCGCTACCCGCTGCCCTACGCCTGGGCCAAGGCCCACACGCTGCTGCTGGAAGACGACGGCGAGCAGCTCGTGCTCTGGGCCGACGCCGACGTCTCGGCGCAGGCGATGTCTGAAGTGCTGCGCATCTACCAGATCGACTCGCTGGAGCATGAAAGTGCTGCCACGCTGGACCGGCGCATCGCTGCGGCCTATGCGGGCGGCGAATCGAGCGCCGCCACCGTGATCGGCGAGGTCGAGAGCGCCGTCGATCTGAGCCGCATGATGCAGGACCTGCCGGCGGTGGAAGACCTGCTCGAAGCCTCCAACGACGCGCCGATCATCCGCATGCTGAACGCCTTGCTGACGCAAGCGGCCAAGGACGGCGCCAGCGACATCCACATCGAACCGTACGAGCGCTCGTCGGCGGTGCGCTTCCGGGTCGACGGCACGCTGCGCGAAGTGGTACAGCCCAACAAGGCGCTGCACGGCGCGCTGATCAGCCGGCTGAAGATCATGGCCGAGCTCGACATCGCCGAAAAGCGCCTGCCGCAGGACGGCCGCATCGGCCTGCGCATCGGTGGCCGCGCCATCGACGTGCGGGTCTCGACCCTGCCGGGCGTGCACGGCGAGCGCGCCGTGCTGCGTCTGCTCGACAAGGGCGAGAGCAAGTTCACGCTGGAAGCGCTCGGCATGGAAGGCGACACGCTCAAGCGCTTCGACCGTCTGATCCAGCAGCCGCACGGCATTCTGCTGGTCACCGGCCCGACCGGCTCGGGCAAGACCACCACGCTCTACGCGGCCTTGAGCCGGCTCGACACCAGCACCACCAACGTGCTGACGGTGGAAGACCCGGTCGAGTACGAACTGCCCGGTCTGGGCCAGACCCAGGTCAACGCCAAGATCGATCTGACCTTCGCCAAGGCGCTGCGCGCCATCCTGCGACAGGATCCGGACGTCATCATGATCGGCGAGATCCGCGACTTCGAGACCGCGCAGATCGCGGTGCAGGCCAGCTTGACCGGCCACCTGGTGCTGGCCACCCTGCACACCAACGACGCGCCGAGTGCCGTGACGCGCCTGACCGACATGGGCATCGAGCCGTTCCTGCTCAGCTCCAGCCTGCTCGGCGTGCTGGCGCAGCGGCTGGTGCGCAAGCTCTGCCCGAAGTGCAAGCGCAAGGACGCACAAGGGCGCTGGCACGCGGTCGGCTGCGAACACTGCGGCAGCAGCGGTTACAAGGGCCGCAGCGGCATCTACGAGCTGATGGTGGCCGACGACTCGATCCGCGCCCTGATCCACGGTCGCGCCGCTGAATCGAAGCTCTACGCTGCGGCGCAGGCGGTGGGCATGCGCACCATGCGCGAGGACGGCGAGCGTCTCGTCGCTGCCGGCCTGACCTCGCTCGAAGAGCTGACCCGCGTCACGCGCGACTGACCCCGAGCCCGAACCGACCATGCCCGCCTACCGCTTCGAGGCGCTCGACGCCGACGGCAAGACCATCACCGGCCTGCTCGACGCCGACAACGCCAAGGCGGTGCGGGTGCAGCTGCGCAGCCGCAGCCTGGTGCCGCTGGATGTGCAACCGCTGGCCCAGAGCGACAGCGCCAGCCAGGCTGCAGGCGGCAACGCGCTACGCCGGCGGGTCTTCACCGCCACCACCTTGGCGATCTGGACCCGCCAGCTCGCCGGCCTGGTCAGCGCCGGCCTGCCGCTGGAACGGGCCCTGACCGCGCTGGCCGAAGAAGCCGAAGAGCCCAAGCTGCGCGAGCTGCTGGCGCACCTGCGCGCCGAGGTCAACGCCGGCTCCTCGTTCGCGCGCTCGCTGGCCAGCACGCCGCGCGAGTTCGACGACATCTACCGCGCTGTTGTAGGGGCCGGCGAGCAAAGCGGCCAGCTTGGCCTGGTGCTGGAAAAGCTCGCCGACGATCTGGAAGAGCGCCAGGCGCTCAAGGCCAAGCTGATCGGCGCGGCGCTCTACCCGGCGATCGTCTCGTGCGTGGCGGTGGTGATCGTGGTGTTCCTGGTCACCTACGTGGTGCCGCAAGTGGCGCAGGTGTTTGTCGGCGGCAAGCATGCGCTGCCGTTCCTGACCGTGGCCATGCTGGCGGTCAGCGACTTCATGCGCCACTGGGGCTGGCTGATGCTGCTCCTGATCGGCGCCGGCGTCGGCCTGCTCACCGCCGCGCGCCGCAACGAAACCACCCGCGAAAAGCTCGACGCGGCCTGGCTGACGCTGCCGCTGGTCGGCCGGCTGGCGCGCGGCTACAACGCGGCGCGCTTTGCCGGCACGCTGGCGATGCTGGCCGGCGCTGGCGTGCCGATCCTGAAAGCGCTGCAGGCGGCGGCCGAGACGCTCTCCAACCGCGCCATGCGCGTCGATGCGATGGATGCGCTGGTGCAGGTGCGTGAAGGCGCGCCGCTGGCCTCGGCGCTGGCCGGCAAGAAGCGCTTCCCCGGCTTGCTTGCGATGTTCGCGCGCCTGGGCGAGCAGACCGGCAACCTGCCGCTGATGCTGCAGCGCGCCGCCAACCAGCTCAGCGCCGAAGTGCAGCGCCGCGCCATGCAGATGGCCACCATCCTGGAGCCGCTGCTGATCGTCGTGATGGGCATGGTCGTGATGCTGATCGTGCTGGCCGTGCTGCTGCCGATCATTCAGCTCAACACCTGGGTCAAGTGAGCGGCTGACCACAGCGCTGGCACGCCGCGTGCATGATTTCGGCCCAGAGCAGAAATTGTCCGGTGATAAGTCCGGTGCCACCCAGCTACCGGATCTTCACCCCTTTGATTGGCGCATTGCCTCAGGCATGCTTTGCTTCAATCAAGACACGCGGTTGTTGAGTCTGGAGGTTCGTCATGAGCAGCAGCACCGATCTGGTCCCCGCCCACACGGCGATCCCGCTGGCGCGCATGCGCCAGGTCTACCGGCTCGACGAGGTTGAAAAGCGCCTCGGCAAGCTGCCGCAGAAAGAGCACGAGAACCTGCGCGCCACCTACGAGCGCATGCTCGAAAAAGGCTCCGAGCGCTTCCAGGTCAAGCCCTCCGGCCTGCCCGCGATGGAGCACCTCTACGACGAGCTGCCCAACTTCCACCCGGTGCTCGACGACGTGCGCCGCCAGCTGGCTCTCTGTGAAGACAGCCGCGACGCGCTTGAAATTGCGCCGATGTTGCTGCTGGGCCCGCCCGGTGTCGGCAAGACCCACTTCGCGCGCGAAATGTCCAACCTGCTCGGCACCGGCATGGGCTTTGTGTCGATGAGCTCGCTGACCGCCGGCTGGGTGCTGTCGGGCGCCAGCAGCCAATGGAAAGGCGCGCGGCCCGGCAAGGTGTTCGAGACGCTGGTCGATGGCCAGTACGCGAATCCGGTGATGGTGGTCGATGAAATCGACAAGGCCGCCGGCGAACACGCCTACGACCCGCTCGGCGCGCTCTACAGCCTGCTGGAGCACGACACCGCGCACAGCTTCATCGACGAGTTCGCCGAAGTGTCGATCGACGCCAGCCAGATGATCTGGGTCGCCACCGCCAATGACGCCCGTGCCATTCCGGAGCCGATCCTGAACCGCATGAACGTCTACGAGGTGCAGATGCCCGATCGCGACGCCGCCCGGCGCATCGCCATCCGGCTCTACAACTCGATCCGCGCCGCGCATGACTGGGGCAGCCGCTTCGATCCTGAGCCGACCGAAGCGGTGCTGGAGCGCATGGCCGACATGGCGCCACGCGAAATGCGCCGCGCCTGGACCTGCGCCTTCGGCAACGCCAAGCTGGCCCGGCGCGACCGCATCGAGGTGGCCGACCTGCCCGACAGCGGCGCCGGCAAGCGCAGCACGATCGGGTTTGTGCACTGAGTTGAAGCACACGGCCCGGTCGGGTCGGTGTGTCACCACCAACAGCCGCACGGTGTGCAAGCACCGGGTGGCTTTTTGTTGTGATATCAGCTATTTCATTAATGCATAGCCATCGGTCGAAAAGTAGGAAAATTTCACTTTTCAGAATTGACCCGACGGGTTACGATACCAAAAATTTACCAATTATCCGTCGCGCAAGCTCATCCTTTAAAGCACAAAAATGAAATCAACAACTTTAATCTCAATTGCTGTATTTTTGATCCCTTCAATGGCCACTGCAGAGTATAAAGATGACTGGAACAGCAAAAACTTCTATGAGGCAGTCAACCTCTGCAGAAGCGCAATAATATATCCAGCAGCCAACGACTATGAAAAGAAGGGGCTCGAACGAGGCCAAACAAAAGAACAATTGAGGAGTGAAATCATTGCAACCACCCCTGTCTTTGAGAGCATCGCATCAGACGCCTGTTACTGCGCATTAAACGAATACGCCAAAGATTTAAAAAATGTGGATTACATAAGAAACTGGAATTCCATTGGTGAATACCTTCAAACTCCACGCTGCAAGGCGAAGATGATTGAATCGATGAAAATTTTTCAAAACAGGGAACAACTATTGTTATTGCGGCTCAAGTGACAGATAGACCGCAAAAATCATCAAAACCATTTAATCACAATAGAGTCAACCCATGAATTTATTAAAAAACACCGCCGCCATACTTACACTCTATTCGTTTGGAGCAGTTGCAGGCGACATTATCACTATTGACCCGTTAGACAAACAGACACCAAAAATTCTCGGTCACGCCAAGAAAGTAGAAAAAATCTCACTAGCCGGGACACTTCCAACAATCCCGATGTCTGGTGCCAAAACAACAATTTAATCGACCAATTACGGGCAAGTAATTTTGTTCAGCCCGATGGATATTGACATGCCAATTGGCAAGCGTCTTGAAACGTTAGAAAAAACCAATGCCTTCGTAAAAGTCACTGGGACCATGGCCACAATATGCTCCCCCCGAGAATTGAAATTTGAGGTTATGGGCTGTCGATGGCTCGATACTAGCAAGGCGATCACCATCGAAACACAGTAAGCTTGTAAAAACATGCCAGCAACCCTAGACGGCCGCCTTGTCATCGCGATTTCCTCGCGCGCCCTGTTCGATTTCGAAGAGGAAAACCAGCTTTTCGAAGGCAGTGACGACCACGCCTACATGCAGTTGCAGCTGGCGCGACTCGATGAGCCGGCCAAGCCGGGGGTGGCGTTTTCACTGGTGCACAAACTGCTGGCGTTCAATCGGCCCGAGGCATTGCGGGTCGAGGTGGTGATTCTGTCGCGCAACGACCCGGTCTCGGGCATGCGCGTGTTCCGCTCGGCGCAGCATTACGGGCTGGATATTCAGCGTGGCGTGTTCACGCGCGGCACCAGTCCGTGGCGCTATCTGAAACCGCTGCACGCGCAGTTGTTCTTGTCGGTGAATGAGCCCGATGTGCGCTCGGCGCTGCAAGCGGGCGTGCCGGCGGCGCGGGTTTATCCGCATTCGGCGCACGCCTCCAGTGCGCATCCCAACGAGTTGCGCATTGCCTTTGATGGCGACGCGGTGCTGTTTTCCGACGAGGCCGAGCGCATTTACCAATCCGGCGGGCTCGACGCTTTTCAGCGCCACGAGGTGGCGCAGCGTCAGCAGCCGCTGCCGGCCGGGCCGTTCAAACCGCTATTGACCGCGCTGCAGCAGTTGCAGCAAGGCAGCACCGAATCGATGCGCGTGCGCACCGCGCTGGTCACCGCGCGCAGCGCGCCGGCCCACGAGCGCGCCATCCGCACCCTGATGGACTGGCATATCGACATCGACGAGGCGATGTTTCTCGGCGGCCTGCCCAAGGGCGATTTTCTGCGCGAGTTCGAGCCCGACTTTTTCTTCGACGACCAGACCGGCCATGTCGAACATGCGTCGGCGCATGTGCCGGCGGGTCATGTGGCGGCCGGTATCAGCAATATCGGCCCCGATCCTCAGGCGGCGGGATAGCCCTCTTCCGCCAGCGCTTGCTTGACCTTGTCGCCATCGACCTGGGTGTCGATGCGCACCTGGTGGGTCGGCAGGTCGATATCCACCTGGGCGGCCGGGTCGAGCGCAGCGACGGTGCGCTTGACGGTGGCGGCGCAATGGCCACAGGTCATGTCGGGCAGGGTCAGTTCAATCATGGCAGCTCCACGGGCTTGATAAAGATCATGATGATGCTGGCGGCGGCGAGCCACAGTGCGGCCGGCCGCACAGCCAGCGCGGGCGAGTCGCGCGATCATCGCAGCTTGCGCCCGAACCACCCTGACGCAGAACAAGCCCCGCCGACCACCCGCCCGACCCCATGAGCAGCCCCTTACTCAGCCCCGAGGCCGGCGCCGCCCGCCCCGCACCACCACCCGCAGCCAAAGCGGCGCCACCCACGCCACCGCTGCCACCGCCCGAGGCGGGCCGCAACTGGACGCTGCCGATCACCGGCATGACCTGCGCCTCGTGCGCCGGCCGGGTCGAGCGCGCCTTGCGCAAGCTGCCCGACGTCAGCTCGGCCGAGGTCAACCTGGCGCTCGAAACCGCCGCCGTGCAGGTGCCGAAAACCTTTCCGGTCGAGACGTTGATCGCGACGGTCGAGCGCGCCGGCTACGCCGTGCCGCGCGAAGAGCTGTCGCTCGCCATCGGCGGCATGACCTGCGCGTCGTGTGCGGGCCGCGTCGAGCGGGCCTTGCGCAAGCAGCCCGGCGTGCTCGAAGCCGAGGTCAATCTGGCCACCGAGCAGGCCCGCGTCGTCGTGCTGCGCGGCGTGGCTGACACGGCGACGCTGGCCGCTGCCGTCCGGGCCGCAGGCTACGAGGTCCGGCTGCCTGAGGCACCAGCTCAGGGCGGCGCAGGCACGGCGGGCTCAGCGGCGTCGCCGATGCTGCGCTGGCTGCCGGCCGGCGGTGGCGCCCGGGTGCTGATCGCCGCGCTGCTCTCGGCGCCGCTGGTGCTGCCGATGCTGCTGCAGCCGTTCGGCGTGCACTGGATGCTGCCCGGCTGGCTGCAATGGCTGCTCGCCACCCCCGTGCAGTTCTGGCTCGGCGCGCGTTTCTACCGCGCCGGCTGGCATGCGCTGCGCGACGGCAGCGGCAACATGGATCTGCTGGTAGCGCTCGGCACCAGCGCCGGCTATGGCCTGTCGCTCTGGCTGCTGGCAACCGACACCAGCGGCATGCCGCAGCTCTATTTCGAGAGCGCGGCGGTGGTCATCACGCTGGTGATGCTCGGTAAGTGGCTGGAAGCGCGTGCCAAGCGCCGCACCGTGGCGGCGATCGACGCGCTGCGTGCGCTCTCGCCTGACATCGCCCATGTGATCGGCACGGACGGCCAGGAGCGCGATCAGCCGCTCGCGCTGGTGCAGGTTGGCGATGTGGTGATGGTGCGGCCGGGCGAGCGTGTGCCGGTCGATGGCCTGGTGCTGGAAGGCGCCAGCCATCTGGATGAATCGCTGCTGACCGGCGAGAGCCTGCCGGTGCCACGCGAAGCCGGCGACAAGGTGACCGGCGGCGCCGTCAACGGTGAAGGCCGGCTGCGGCTGCGCACGCTGGCGGTCGGCGCCGAGACGACGCTGGCGCGCATCGTGCGCATGGTCGAGTCGGCCCAGGCCAAGAAGGCGCCGATCCAGCGCCTGGTCGATCAGGTCAGCGCGGTGTTCGTGCCGGTGGTGGTGGTCGCGGCCTTCATCACGCTGCTCGGCTGGGGCTGGCTGGCGGGCAACTGGCCGCAGGCGGTGCTGCACGCGGTGGCGGTGCTGGTGATCGCCTGCCCGTGTGCGCTCGGGCTGGCCACACCGGCAGCGCTGATGGTCGGCACCGGTGCAGCGGCACGGCACGGCATCCTGATCAAGGACGCCGAGGCACTGGAGCTGGCGCATGGCATTCAGGTGGTGGCGTTCGACAAGACCGGCACGCTCACACTCGGCCGGCCGACGCTGATCACCTGCGACGCCGCGCCCGGGCTCGACACGGCCACCGTGCTGCAGCAAGCCGCCGCGCTGCAGGCCGGCAGCGAACACCCGCTCGCACGCGCAGTCTTGCAGGCGGCCAGGACAGCCGCCGCGCCGGATCACCCGAGCGCCGCCGCCGTCAGCGCATCCAATGCCGCCGCGCCGAGCGCCAGCGCGGTGCGCGCCGTGCCGGGGCGCGGCGTCACCGGCGTGGTGCAGGAGCATGTGCTGCAACTCGGCAGCCAGCGCTGGATGCAGGAACTCGGCGTCGATCTGGCGCCGCTCGCCGCGCGCGCCGCCGAGCTGCAATCGCAAGGCCGCACCGTCTCCTGGCTGGCCGAAGGCGGCGGCAATGGCGCCACGCCGCGCCTGCTCGGCCTGCTCGCCTTCGGCGACGAGATCAAGCCCGGCGCCAGGCAGGCGATCGAACGCCTGCACGCGCTCGGCATCCGCACCCTGCTGGTCAGCGGCGATCACCACGGCGCCGCCAATGCGGTCGCGCAAGCGCTCGGCATCGACGAGGTGCGCGCCGAGGTGCTGCCGCAGGACAAGGCCGCCGTGATCACTGAACTGAAGGCGCGAGGGCAGCGCGTCGCGATGGTCGGCGACGGCCTGAACGACGCGCCCGCGCTGGCGGCGGCCGACGTCGGCATCGCGATGGGTTCCGGCACCGACGTGGCGATGCAGGCGGCCGGCATCACGCTGATGCACAGCGACCCGCGCCGGGTGGCCGATGCGATCGAGATCTCGCGCCGCACCAGCGCCAAGATCCGCCAGAACCTGTTCTGGGCCTTTGTCTACAACGTGGTCGGCATTCCGCTGGCAGCGTTCGGGCTGCTGAGTCCGGTGGTGGCCGGCGCGGCGATGGCGGCCAGCAGTGTCAGCGTGATCAGCAACGCGCTGCTGCTGGCGCGCTGGCGGCCGAAGGGCTGAGGCGCTCAGCGCCGCGCGGCGCTGCCGGCCCAGAGCTGTTCGAGGTTTTCGAACTGCCAGGCTTCGGGCGATTCGACGCCGACCACCTTGTCCTGGCAGCCGGCTTCGGCCAGATCGACCACCTGCGGCGGGATGCGCGCCTTGGCCTGGATCGAATAGAACACCTTGACCTTGGGCGTGAGCAGCGACAGCAGGCCCTGCTCCAGCACCACGCCGAGCCGGCCGGACTGCAGCCGCACCAGGCCGCCGATCGGGTAGATGCCGACCGTCTTGACGAAGGCCTGGAAGATGAGCGGATCGAAGTGGCCTTTCCACTGCGCCATCTGCCGCACCGCCTCGCCCGGATCCCACGGCCCCTTGTAGGGCCGCGCCGAGGTGATGGCGTCATAGACATCGCAGACCGCGCCCATCTTGGCGAACAGGCTGAGGCTGGCGCCGGGCAGACCGTGCGGATAGCCGCTGCCGTCGATCTTTTCGTGGTGGTGCAGGCAGACATCGAGCACCAGCGGCGGCACGCCACCGCCTTCCACCAGCAGCTCGTGGCCCCACTGCGGATGACGGCGCATCAGCGCAAATTCCTCGTCGGTCAGGCGGCCGGGCTTGTTCAGCACGGCGAGCGGAATGCGCACCTTGCCCATGTCGTGCAGCATGCCGGCCAAGCCGGCCGCACGCACCTGGGCCGCCGGCAGCTGCAGCGTGCGTGCCAGCGCCACCATCAGCGTGCAGACCGCCACCGAATGCAGATAGGTGTATTCGTCCTGGGTCTTGAGACGGATCAGGCTGAGCAGCGCACCGGGATTGCGCTCGACCGAACCCATGATCTCGTCCACCACCGGCAGGCAGCCCTCGGCGTGGATGGCGCGGCCCATGCGCGCCTCATTGAACAGCGACTCGACCTTCTGGCGCGCCTGCTGGCGCAGCTGGGTGGCGCGACCCAGTTCACCGCTGGCGTCACTGGCCGGCGGCTTCTCGGGCACGACGATTTCGCTCAGCGGCAACGGCGCGGTCGCCGCCACCTCCAGCTCGCGCTCGACCTGCTCGGCCACCTCAGCCCGCGACAAGCCGCCGGCGATGTCGAGGCCCTTGTCGGTGTCGATCCAGACTTCCTTGATGCCGCTGACCACGATGCGGCGCAGATCGGCCGGATCACGCAGGGTGAAGCGGCTGCGCCAGAACGGATGGTCCATCCAGGAACCACACAGTTCGTGCAGATGCATCCCCAGACGCAACTGGTCGGTGCGGATACGTTTGAGCATCAGAGTAGGTGCGGCCGAGAGTGCATGACGTTGCTCGACATATCGACCCGGCCACGGCCGACTTGAACTGATCAGCAAAAAACAAAACCGCTCGGGTCAGCGAGCGGTTTTGTGAGGCGGCACGACCGGTGGCGCGTCAGCGGAACTTCGGATTCGGCACCGTCTGCAGATCACCCGGCAGCGAGCCGATGTAAGCCGCCAGCGACTTCAGCTCGGTGGTGCTGAACGGCTTGGCCATGCCGGCCATGATCGGATTGCCGCGCCCCACGGTGGCGTTGTTCTCGGTCTTGTAGGACTTCAGTGCCACGTAGACGTAGTCGGCGTGCTGACCGGCCAGCTTGGGATAGCCGCCATCGATCGGCTTGTTCAGACCCACGCCATGGCAGGACGTGCAGTTGCCCTTCTGCAACAGAGCCGCCACTTCGGTGCTGGGCTCTGGCACGGCAGCGGCGGCCGGCGCTGCCGTCTTGGCGTTGCTTTCGTAGAAGGCCGCCAGATCGGCGATGTCGCGATCGGTCAGCGAGCCGGCAATGGCGCGCATGGTCGGATGCTTGCGCTCGCCCTTGCGGTAGCCATTGAGGGCGGCCGTCAGGTACTTGGCGCTCTGGCCCGAGATCATCGGCACCTGATGCACTTCCGGAAAACTGGCCCGGTAGCCGGGAATGCCGTGGCAGCCAATGCACATGGCCGCCTTGGTATGCCCCGCCGTCGCATCGCCAGGCGAGTTGTCTTGCGCCTGCACCGACGCCACAGCGGCCGTCATGGCGAGAGCCATCGTCACAGAATGCAATTTTTTCATAGGTATTGATGCCGATCAAGCAAACGTGCTTGCATTATAAAAACACATCTGCTTGAGGCTCTCAGGCAAAACGCCGAGTGCAATCGCGCCAAAAACCAGCTGCAGATCGCAGCACCATCGTGTCGGCCACCGCAATGACCTGAGGTCATAACCGCGATGGTGCCTTTTTGCGCACAATCCGGACATCAGGGCCTGCCCGGCCCTGAACGCGAATCAGGCCATGACACTCACCGAATTGCGCTACATCGTTGCGGTGGCCCGCGAGCGACACTTCGGTCGCGCTGCGGAAGCCTGCTTTGTCTCGCAACCCACCCTGTCGGTGGCGATCAAAAAGCTCGAAGAGGAGCTGGAGGTCAAGCTGTTCGAGCGGGGCGGCAGCGAAATCAGCATCACGCCGCTCGGCGAGGAGATCGTGCGCCAGGCCCAGACCACGCTGGAGAGCGCCGCCGCGATCAAGGAAATCGCCCGGCGCGGCAAGGATCCGCTCGCCGGACCGCTGCGGCTGGGCGTGATCTACACCATCGGCCCCTACTTGCTGCCCGAGCTGGTGCGCCGCGCCATCCAGCTGGCGCCGCAGATGCCGCTGATCCTGCAGGAAAACTTCACCGTGCGCCTGCTGGAGATGCTGCGCACCGGCGAGCTCGACTGCGCCATCATGGCCGAGCCCTTTCCAGATGCCGGCCTGACGATCGGGCCGCTCTACGACGAACCGTTCATGGTGGCGGTGCCGGCGCAGCATCCGCTCGTCAGCCGCACGAGCATCTCGACCACCGAGCTGAAGCAGGAGACCATGCTGCTGCTCGGCACCGGGCATTGCTTCCGCGACCATGTGCTGGAGGTCTGCCCGGAGTTCGCGCGCTTCTCCAACGACACCGAGGGCATCCGCAAGAGCTTCGAGGGCTCGTCGCTGGAGACGATCAAGCACATGGTGGCCTCGGGCATGGGCATCACGGTGGTGCCGCAGCTCTCGGTGCCACAGCCTCGCAGCGGCGACGCCCAGCCGCTGGTGCATTACCTGCCGTTTTCACCGCCGGTGCCGTCGCGCCGGGTGGTGCTGACCTGGCGGCGCTCGTTCACGCGCCATGAAGCCATCGTGGCGCTGCGCAACGTGATCGAGGCCTGCGAGCTGCCTGGCGTGCAACGCCTCAGCGACTGAAAGCGCCCGGCCGCGCCTCAAGTTCCGAACCGATCAAACCGAAAAAGCTGGCATCCCGGCCTGGCTCGTTATGCGAGCAGGCGCCACGGCAACAGGGTTCCAGCATGCCAGCCATCGTCAATCCCCCAGCGGCTCCGCCGCGCCCGACCTCCCGCAATCGCGAACGCCAACGCAGCAGTCAGCGCCGCAGCGCCGCCAAGACCTCGGACGCCTCGCTGCAGACGCGCACCTTGACGCACCAGCACCAGGCGCTGATGCGGATGCTGCCGGCCGGCCTCGGCGTGGTGCTGATCGCCACGCTGATCGTGACCGCCATCGCGCCGGGCTTGCTCGGCGATGAACTGCTGTACGGCTGGCTGGCTGCCACCGCCAGTCTGACGCTGCCACCCAGCTACGCCTGGTGGCGCTGGAAACGGCAGAGCCGCCCGAAAGCGCCGACCCGCCGGCAACTGCTCTGGACGGCGCTGTCGGCCGGCCTGCTCGGCCTCGTGTGGATCAGCGCGCCGGCCGCGATGTTCAACCAGGCCACCCCCGCGCAGCAGGGCATGCTGGCCAGCACCATGCTGAGCCTGTTGTGCGCGGGCGGCATCGTGCTGGCCGCCGTGCCACCCGCCGCCGCCGCCTGGCTGGGCAGCCTGAGTCTGGGGCTGCTGTACGCCTTGGCGCGCAGCTCCAGCCTGTCGAGCTACAGCGTGGTGCAGTGGCTGCTGTATCTGGGTGTGGCCGGACTGGGCAGCATGGCCTGGCAGCGCGCTCTGCAAGCCCGCGCCAACGCCGAAGCGCGCGCCGAGCACCAGAACCAGCTCATCAGCCTGCTGCTGCGCGACTTCGAGGACCACGGCAGCGACGTGCTCTGGGAGATCGATGCCAAAGGCCGCCTCATCCATGTCTCCAAGCGCCTGGCGGACGCGCTGCGCAGCGATATCGACAGCCTCAACGGGCGCAACCTGCGCAGCTTGCTGACCGAGCTGCAGCGCGGCCTGGCCGACAACGAGCGTGAATCGGCCAACACTCTGTACGAGCGCCTCACCGAAGGCCAACCGTTCCGGGACGTGCTGCTGCCGCTGGTGGTGAAAGGCCAGTCGCGCTGGTGGTCGGTGACGGCCAAGCCACTGCTGGATGAGCGGGGCAGCCCGATCGGCTGGCGCGGCGTGGCACGCGACGTCACCCAGTCACGCCAGGCCGATCGGCGGCTGGCCTGGCTGGCGCATTTCGACACGCTGACCAGCCTGAACAACCGCGCCCACTTCCGCGTGCTGCTGGAGCAGGCGCTCCAGCCGATGCAGGGCCGCGACGCCCAAGGCGCGGTGCTCTGCCTGGACCTGGACAACTTCAAGTCGGTCAACGACACGCTCGGCCACGCCACCGGCGACGCGCTGCTGATCGAGATCGCACGGCGACTCAAGGCCGCGGTCGCCAAGACCGATGTGGTGGCGCGCCTGGGCGGTGACGAGTTCGCCGTGCTGCTGCGCCACTTCAACGACGAGGAGTCGATCAGCCAGGTCTGCGATCGCATCATCGCCACGCTGCAGGAGCCTTGCCAGGCCGGCGGCGCCAGCGTGCAGGTGCGCACCAGCATCGGTATCGCCCGCTTCACGCTCGATGGCAGCACCGTCGACGAGGTGATGCAGAACGCCGACCTCGCGCTCTACGACGCCAAGGCGCATGCGCCGGGTGGCGCGCGCTTCTTCGCCACCCGCATGGGCGAAACGGTGCGCCGCCGGCTGGTGCTGGAGCGCGATCTGCGCGAAGCCATGACGCGCGGCCAGCTCAGCCTGCACTTCCAGCCCAAGGTGGATCTGCGCAGCTGGGAAATCCAGGGCTTCGAGGCGCTGCTGCGCTGGAAGCACCCGGAACACGGCGACATCCCGCCCAACGAGTTCATCCCGGTGGCGGAAGAATCCGGCCTGATCCTGCCGATGGGCGAATGGGCGCTGATGGAAGCCTGCCGCCAAGCCGCCACCTGGCCGCTGCCGCTGCATGTGGCGGTCAACATCTCGCCGGTGCAGGTCATGACGCAGGACTTGCCGCAAACGGTGCTGCGCGCGCTGCAAGCCAGCCATCTGCCGGCCGAACGGCTGGAGCTGGAGATCACCGAATCGGTCTTCATCAACGAGAGCCGTGGCACGGTCGAGCGGCTGCACGCGCTGCGCCGCCTGGGCGTGCAGATCGCGCTGGACGACTTCGGCACCGGTTATTCGTCGCTGGCCTACCTGCGCCGCTTCCCGTTCGACACGCTCAAGATCGACCGCGCCTTCGTGCGCGAGCTGCTGGTGAGCCGCGACGCCCGCTCGATCGTGCGCAACATCCTGGCGCTGGCCAAGTCGCTGCGCATGACCACGGTGGCCGAAGGCGTCGAGGAGCCGGCGCAAGTCAACGTGCTGGAAGCCGAAGGCTGCGATCTGGTGCAGGGTTATTTTGTGGCCCGACCGTTGCCGGCGGATCAGGTGGTGGCGTTTGTCGAACAGTGGTTCGACCGCGACCGGCCGCAGCCGCCGCGCGACTTCCAGCTCGGCAGCACCGAGATGGCCGACTTCCGGGCCAGCATGCCGATGGTGGTGCACTGAAACCCGGCCCGGCCGGTCCGCAGTTCACGCCGCGATAATCGCGGCGTGAACGCTCTGGCCCACCCTCCCCGACTCGCGCTTTATCTCGACCTGATCCGCTGGAACCGCCCGGCCGGCTGGCTGCTGCTGCTGTGGCCGACGCTGGCCGCGCTCTGGCTGGCGGCGGGCGGCTGGCCCGGCTGGCATCTGCTGGCGGTGTTCACGCTCGGCACCATCCTGATGCGCAGCGCCGGCTGCTGCGTCAACGACGTGGCCGATCGCGAGTTCGACCGCCACGTCAAGCGCACCGCCAACCGGCCCGTCACCTCGGGCGTGATGCGGGTGCGCGAAGCCATCGGCCTGGGCGTGGTGCTGGCGCTGGTGGCGTTCGGGCTGGTGCTCAGCACCAACACCATCACCGTGCTGATCTCGTTCTTCGCCCTGGCCATCACGCTGGCTTATCCGTACGCCAAACGCTTTGTCTCGATGCCGCAGGCGGTGCTGGGCGTGGCCTTCAGCGTCGGCATCCCGATGGCCTACAGCGCGGTGCGCGGCGCCATTGACCCGCACGCCTGGGCGCTGGTGCTCGGCAACCTGTTCTGGGTGCTGGCCTACGACACCGAATACGCCATGGTCGATCGCGACGACGACCTCAAGATCGGCATCAAGACCTCCGCCATCACGCTGGGCCGCCTTGATGTGGCGGCAGTGACGAGCTTCTATCTGCTGTTCCTGGCCATCTGGGCCTGGGTCGCGCTGGACGTGGGCCTGCACGGCTGGTTCTGGCTCGGCATTGGCGCAGCGGCCGCGCAGGTGGCCTGGCATTTCACGCTGATCCGCCACCGCAGCCGCGAAGGCTGCTTCCGCGCCTTCCGGGAAAACCACTGGGTTGGTTTTGCGGTGTTTGCGGGGTATGCGCTGGATTTGCTGGTGGGCTGAGCCGCGATAAACGTTTTGGAGGTTGCTGCATGTCCACCTTGAAGCTCCTTGCGCTACTGCTCGAACAGCCCGTTCGGCATCACTAGGCGAAGCCGCTGCTATATGAAATTTGAATTGAGCCGTCTTACGGACTATTCCAGCGAAGCGATAATCTCCGAGCTTCAGCGTGTAGCGGCCATTGTTCAGACGGCCTACTTGTCAAAAGCCTTGTTTGACGAGCATTCAAGGGTGCATTCGGCGACAGTAGTCCGCCGGTTTTATGGATGGGAGAACGCACTTACGCAAGCCGGGCTGAGCCAACGTATTCAGCCAATGAACATCACTGAGAAAATGCGTAACCAACTCGGCAAGAGTTTTTCTGAACCTGACCTCATCCTCGAATTACAGCGAGTCTCGGCGCTCGTAGGCGTAGATGGCCTCAAGACTCAAGACTTCAATGAGCACTCATCCATTGACGCAGCTATCGTGCGGCGACGGTTTGGAAGCTGGAACAAAGGCCTCAAGGCGGCAGGGCTGGCAGTTCCTGCACGAGCGCGGCGCTACACAGATGAAGATTGCTTTGAAAACATCCTGAACCTATGGATGCATTTTGGCCGCTCTCCACATTTCCGTGAAATGGACGTACCGCCTTCAACTGTCGGCGGTACTGCATATGTCAAACGGTGGGGCACGTTCAACAAGGCGTTGCTTGCATTCATAGCCCAGACCGACGCCGATATCGAGTCCTCCGTCTCGGTGCCATTAGTCGAGGCAGAATCAATGCTGCCAAGAGCAGAGGTAGGTGTCGTCCTCAGGATCAAGCGTAATGTGCCACTTGGCGTTCGTTTCACTGTGCTCAAACGTGATCGCTACAAGTGCGTTCTGTGTGGCGCGTCTCCGACCACTGACGTTACGTGCAACCTTCACGTCGACCACATCGTCTCCCTAGCTCAGGGTGGAGGGAACGAGATCACAAATCTGCGCACGCTCTGCGATAGTTGCAACATTGGTAAAGGTGCGCGAAGCGGATGACGCTTAATCGGGTAAGCGAAATCTTTTAAATCTCGCTCCCCATACCACCACCGTGCGAGTCCGCAGTGTGCGGAACAACCAAGTTGGCTCGCACGACGAAGTTTTCGATATCAAGCCGAATACCCCTTCACCTTGAGCCATGCATTCGACATGGCCGGAGCCGCTCATACAGTTAATACTGACCGAGTTTCTTCAGGCCATAGCCCACCAACACGCCCCAACTGCGGCCCGTGAATTCTCGGTGCTATCCGCATCCCCGGTACACTGGCGCCCATGCCAGAAATCAGCCGCTTCCTCGGGATCGTGATCGCCATGTACTATCGAGACCACGCGCCTCCGCACTTCCATGCCATCTACGGCGAGTTCGAGGCAACCGTCGAGGTTGAATCTGGTCAAGTCAACGGCGAACTGCCTCGGCGAGCCTTGGCACACGTGCAAGAGTGGCGTACGCTTCACAAGCATGAGCTGGCAGACATCTGGACCCTTGCACGAGCCAGCAAACCTCTGCCACGCATCGAACCACTGGAGTAAGCCACATGCTTCCTCGCCTCACTGCGGCCAAATACCTACATGACCATACCCTTTGGCTGCACTTCGCAGACGGCCTTGAGGGCGAAGTTGATCTTGGCGGTGAGCTTGAAGGCGAGATCTTCGAGCCTCTGCGTGACCGAAGCTACTTCAAGCAAGTCGCTTTCAATCCAGAGCTTCGTACGGTGGTTTGGCCAAACGGGGCTGACTTCGCACCAGAGTTCCTACGCGCGGCACTGAGCATCGCCGCCTAGTTACCCACCACTCAACCGCTGCGCCATCCGGATCGCCGCCACCAAGCTCGATTCATCCGCCCGGCCGCTGCCGGCCAGATCAAACGCCGTGCCGTGGTCCGGGCTGGTGCGCACGAACGGCAATCCCAGCGTCACGTTCACACCTTGCTCGACGCCCAGGTACTTGACCGGGATCAGGCCGTGGTCGTGCGTCATGGCGATGACCAGGTCGAACTCGCCCTGGCGGGCGCGCATGAAGACGGTGTCGGGCGCGAACGGGCCTGTCGCATCGATGCCTTCGGCACGCGCCGCCGCGATGGCCGGGGCGATGATGCGGAGCTCCTCGTCGCCGAACAGGCCGCCTTCGCCGGCGTGCGGGTTCAGGCCGGCCACCGCGATGCGCGGCTTGGGTTGGCCCCAGCGTGCCGCGCTGGCGTGGGCGATGCGGATGGTCGAGAGCACCGCGTCGAAGGTGACGCGCTCGATGGCCTCGCGCAGCGAGCAATGCACCGTCACCAGCACGGTCTTGAGCTCGTCGTTGGCCAGCATCATGCGTTCGTCGGCTGGGTGGCCGTGCAGGCGGCTCTCGGCGGCGAGCATCTCGGTGTGGCCCGGATAGGGCTCGCCCGCCGCAGCGAGCGCTTCCTTGTGGATCGGCGCGGTGACCATCGCCGCCGCCTGGCCGCTCAGCACCAGACCGACCGCCGCGCGGATGCAGGCCGCCGCCGCGCGGCCGGCGCGCTCGTCGATCCGGCCCCAGGGCAGCGTGGCCAGATCGGCCAGACCTTGCACTGCAGGATCGAGCGCCAGCACCGGCAGGCAGCCGGGCGGCACCTCAATCAGGTCGGCGAGCGACTCGATCACCGCGATCGGCAGCTCGGGCACGTCGGCCTGCGCGCGCAGCACGCGGGCGGCGCGCTGCAGCACCGCCGGGTCGCCCAGCACGCAGGCGCCGGCCGCCGCGCCGGAACGGAACGCCTTGACGATGATCTCGGGGCCGATGCCGAGGGCGTCGCCCATCGTGATCAGCAAGGGACGCGGCGGGGTGGCAGACATGGTGGACAGGCTCCGATTCGACAGGGCGTGATTGTCGCCAGCCCGAGCATCGGTTGGCACATAAGCTTATGTGGTCGATCCGTCACCCCCCGTTGCTACACTCCCGCGCATGAACTGGCTGGATCAAATTGCCTGGACCGCTGACGGTCTGGTGCCCGTGATTGCGCAAGAAGCGCAGACCAAGGACATCCTGATGTTCGCCTGGATGAACCGCGAGGCGCTGGCGCGCACCGCCGAGCTCGGCGAAGCGGTGTACTGGAGCCGCTCGCGCGGGCGGCTCTGGCACAAGGGCGAGGAATCGGGCCATGTGCAGAAGGTGCTGAGCTTGCGCATCGACTGCGACAACGACGTGGTGCTGATGGAGGTCGAGCAGCTCGGCCATGAGCCCGGCATCGCCTGCCACACCGGCCGCCACTCCTGCTTCTTCCAGGTGCTGAAAGACGGCGCCTGGACCGCCGTCGATCCGGTCCTGAAAGACCCGAAGAGCATCTACGCATGACGACTCCGAACTCACTGCCCACCTCCGATGACACGCTGGCCCGCCTGGCGGCCGTGATCGACTCGCGCCGCAGCGGCGACCCCGACAAGAGCTACGTGGCGCGCCTGTTCCACAAGGGCACCGACGCGATCCTGAAAAAGATCGGCGAAGAAGCCACCGAGGTGGTGCTGGCCGCCAAGGACGGCGTGCCCGAGAAGATCGTCTACGAAGTGGCGGATCTGTGGTTCCACTCGATGATCGCGCTGGCGCAGTTCGGCCTGAAACCGGCCGACGTCATCAACGAGCTGGCGCGCCGCGAAGGCCTGTCGGGGCTGGAAGAATTTGCCGCGCGCAAGGCCCAGGCGCGTGAGGCGAGCGACGCCCAGAACGCCACGCCCAGCGCCAACTGAGCTGCTCACCCGTCCGGCTCACGCCCGAATTTCTGCCGCAACCCGCAGCAACCCTTTCAACTCCGCGCCGTTCCACCATGAGCACCGATCCCAACTGCATCTTCTGCAAGATCGCCGCCGGACAGATTCCGTCGAAGAAGATCTACGAAGACGAAGAGCTGTTCGCCTTCCACGACATCCGCCCGGCCGCGCCGGTGCACTTCCTGATCATCCCGAAGCTGCACCTGCCCAGCTTGGCCGAAGCCGGCCCGGAGCACGTCGCGCTGCTCGGCCGCATGCTGGAGCTGGCGCCCAAGCTGGCCAAGGAGCTGGGCGTGACGAACGGCTTCCGCACCGTGATCAACACCGGCGCGGACGGCGGCCAAGAGGTCTATCACCTGCATCTGCACGTGATGGGCGGGCCAAGGCCATGGAAACACGGCTGACCTAGAATCAGCCACCACACAAACTGTGCGATCCGACACGCACAGCACAGCGATTCACGCTTCAGCCCGACAGGAGCTATGCCATGGGCATCTCGACCACTCACCTGATCATCTTTCTCGTCATCATCGTGCTGATCTTCGGCACCAAGAAGCTCAAGAACATCGGCGCCGACCTGGGCGGCGCGGTGAAGGGTTTCAAGGACGGCATGAAAGACAGCGACAAGACCGCTGACGCAGCCACCGCCACGGCAGCACCGGCCAGCGCGCAAGTCACCACCGAGCGCCGTGCCGATGCCCAGACCATCGACGTCGAAGCCAAGACCAAGAACTGATCGGGCATGCTCGACATCGGTTTTTCCAAGCTGCTCATCATCGGCGGCATCGCGCTGGTGGTGATCGGGCCGGAGCGCCTGCCACGCGTGGCGCGCATGGCCGGCACGCTGATCGGCCGCGCGCAGCGTTATGTCTCGGACGTCAAAGCCGAGGTGAACCGCTCGATGGATCTCGACGAGCTCAACAAGGTCAAGAAGGAATTCGAAACCGCCGCGCGTGACGTCGGGCAGTCGATCTCCGGCAGCCTGAACAGCGCCACCAGCGAGATCAACCAGGCGCTGTCCGGTATCGGCAGCTCGGCTGACGAGGGCCACTCGGCCTGGGACAGCGCGCACTGGAACCCGATGCCGGTCTACGTGCGGCCCGACAAGCACTGGCGCGTCAAGCGCGGTGCCACCCCGCAGTGGTACAAGCGCCGCAACGGCGTGCGCACCCATGTCCAGTCCGCCGCCGCGCGCGTGGCGCGCTTCCGGCCGCGACGCTCCACCTGAACGGCGCCCTTGCGGCGCCAAGCCTGGCTATCCAAGTGAGTTCCCAGACCCCTCCCGACGAACTGGCGGGCACCGAGCAGCCGTTCGTCAGCCACCTGATCGAGCTGCGCGACCGGCTGCTGCGCTCGGTGTACGGCATCGGCGCCGTGTTTGCGCTGTTGTGCCTGTACCCCGGCCCATCCGGCCTGTACGACTGGCTGGCGATGCCGCTGGTCAAGGCGCTGCCGCAAGGCTCGAAGATGATCGCGGTCGGCGTGGTCTCGCCGTTCCTGATCCCGATCAAGGTCACCGCACTGGCCGCGTTCGGTGTCGCGCTGCCCTGGGTGCTGCACCAGATCTGGGGCTTTGTCGCGCCGGGTCTGTACAAGCACGAAAAACGCCTGGTGCTGCCGCTGGTGGTGACCAGCACGCTGCTGTTCTACACCGGCGTGGCGTTCTGCTACTTCTTCGTGTTCGGCCAGGCGTTTCCGGCCATCCAGTCGATGGCGCCGCACTCGGTCTCGGTCAGCCCCGACATCGAGGCCTACCTCGACTTCGTCATCACGATGTTCCTCGCCTTTGGCGTGGCCTTCGAGGTGCCGGTGGCGGTGATCATCCTGGCGCGGCTGGGCATCGTCTCGATCGAGCAGCTGCGCAGCTTTCGGCGCTACTTCTGGGTCGCCGCTGCCGCGATGGCCGGCCTGGTGACGCCGCCGGACGCGGTCTCGATGGTGTCGCTGCTGATCCCGATGGGCATGCTCTACGAAGTGGGCATCCTGGCCGCCGGCGTCTTCATCAAGCACACCCAGGCACCCGATCAGGCCGCCGACAGCGACGCCAGCTGAGACGGCGAGCCGAGCGGCTCACCCGCTCGGTCATCGCCCGATCACTCGGCCAGCGCCTGCGGCTTAGGCCGCTGGGTGACCTTGATCTTGAGCTGGACCGACTCGTCACCGCGCTGCAGCACGATCACCGCCACCGTCTGCGGCTTGAGGCCGGCCACCGCGTTGAGCAACTGCGCCGTGTTGATCACCGGCCGACCCGCCACTTCCAGCACCACATCGCCCGGCTTCATGCCGGCCTGCGCCGCCGGGCCGTCTTCCAGCACACCGGTGATCAGCACGCCGTGATCGACCTTCAGCTTGAGCGACTCGGCCATGTCGGCCGTGACATCGCTGGGCTGCACGCCGATCCAGCCGCGCGTCACGACGCCATCGCGAATCAGCCCTTCCATGACCTGGCGCGCCGTGCTGACCGGAATCGCGAAGCCGATGCCCATGCTGCCGCCCGAGCGCGAATAGATCGCCGTGTTGATGCCGAGCAGGTTGCCGCCCACATCGACCAGCGCGCCGCCCGAGTTGCC
Organism: Leptothrix sp. (in: b-proteobacteria); assembly: GCA_041083665.1. Lineage (GTDB taxonomy): Bacteria > Pseudomonadota > Gammaproteobacteria > Burkholderiales > Burkholderiaceae_C > Sphaerotilus. Next base: position 4,078 of record JBFPGZ010000024.1, on the reverse strand, counting down.
GGGGTTGATGGCAGCGTCGGTCTGGATGAAGTTCTCGAAGGTGTTCAGGCCCAGCCCGGTGCGGCCGATCGCGCTGATGATGCCCGAGGTCACCGTCTGGCCGACGTTGAACGGGTTGCCGATCGCCAGCACCACGTCGCCGACCTGGGTGGCCAGCTCATCGCCAAAGGTGATGGCGGGCAGCGCCGAGCGCTCGACCTTGAGCACCGCCAGATCGCTGTCCGGATCGGTGCCGACCACCCGGGCCTGCAGACGTTTGCCGTCGGCCAGCACGACCTCGATCACGTCGGCCTGCTCGATGACGTGGTTGTTGGTGAGCAGATAGCCGTCGGCCGAGACGATCACCGCCGAGCCCATGCCGGTGGACGGCTCTTCGCCATCACCAAAATAGCGCCGGAACCAGGGGTCGGCGCGATGCGCGTTGTGCCCCTGCGTCTTGCTGGCCACCACGCTGACCACCGAGGGCGCGGCCTTGCGCGCCGCCGCAGCGTAGCTGCTCAGACCGGAGCCGCTCGCCGCTGGTACCGCACTGCTCGCCACCAGCGGGCTCGGGTTGCCGCCACGTGGTGGCAGCCACTCGGGCTTGAGCGTGACAAGAACAAACACCACGGCCACGGCAACCGTGACCGCTTGGGAGAAAATCAACCAGAGCCTGCGCATGAACAAAAGGAACAACGTGATCAGCCGTGAAGACTTGAAGCTCAGCCTCGACAGCTTGTTGGAGGTAGAACGCTTTGCCGATTATGGGCCGAACGGCTTGCAGGTGGAGGGTCGCGGCGAGGTGCGTCGCATCGTCACCGGAGTCACCGCCAGTCTGGCGCTGATTCGTGCCGCCATCGATCTGCAGGCCGACGCCCTGATCGTGCACCACGGCCTGTTCTGGCGCGGCCAGGACGGCCGCGTCACCGGCTGGATGAAGCAGCGCCTGGCGGCACTGCTCGGCGCCGATCTGAACCTGTACGCCTACCACCTGCCGCTCGACGCCCACGCCACGCTCGGCAACAACGCCCAGCTCGGCGCACGCCTGAAGTTCAGCGACAGCGGCCGCTTCGGTGACAAGGGCCTGGGCTGGCTGGGCGAGCCGCAGCAGCCCAACCTGAGCCTGGCCGCGCTGGCGGCGATGGTGGAATTCCGCCTCGGCCGCCCGCCGCTGGTGCTGGACGGCGACGGCCGCCTGATCCGGCGCGTCGCCTGGTGCACCGGCGGCGCGCAAGGCTACTTCGAGGGTGCCATCGCCGCTGGCGCCGATGTCTACCTGACCGGCGAGATCTCCGAGCCGCAGATGCACCTGGCGCGCGAAACCGGCGTCGCCTTCCTGGCCTGCGGCCACCACGCCACCGAACGCTTCGGCGCGCAGGCGCTAGGCGAGCATCTGGCGCAGCAGTACGGGCTGGAGCACCAGTTCATCGATATCGACAATCCGGCGTGAGGCAGAGCAGCCGCCGCGCCACCGGCTGCGCTCAGGCCAGCGCTGCCTGCAACTTCTCCGCCCCGGCCCCGAACGCATAGCCATCCATCGCCAGCAGCCCGGCGTCCACGCTGGCGTGGATGCGCTGACCCGGCAGCGCTTCGCCGCCCGCGCCGGCCGCGATGTAGAACGGCAGCCAGTGTTCGTCGGTCGGATGCTGGCGCGCCGCGCCGGGCGCCTGTTTGCGGTAGTCCTGCAGCGCGGCCCAGTCACGCGTGGCGATCTTGTCGGCAATCCAGTTCTGGAACGCCGCCACGTCGGGCTCGACCGGCAAGCCGTACTCGACCTTGGAAACGTCGCGCTCGGTGAAGAAGCGCTGCAGGTTGTGGGTGGTCGAGCCGCTGCCGATGATCAGCACGCCATCGGCCGCCAGCGGCGCCAACGCCTGGCCAACCGCCCATTGGCGCGCAGGGGTCCAGTTGGGCACCAGCGTGAGCGGCACCACCGGCAGGTCGGCCGCCGGCCACATGCGCTTGAGCAGCGTCCAGATGCCGTGATCGAGCCCGCCTTGCGGCGCGATCTGGGTCGTCAAGCCGGCCTGATTCAGGCGCGCGGCGACGTCGGCCGCCAGTTGCGGCGCGCCAGGCGCGTCGTAGCGCTGCGTGTAGAGCTCGGGCGGAAAACCGCCGAAGTCGTGGATCGCCTCGTGGCGCGTGGCGGCCAGCACATAGGGCGAGCGGGTCGCGCTGTGCGGCGAGACCACCACCACGGCGCGCGGCCGGCCGAAGGTGGCGTCGATCACCGGCCCGAGCCGGTCGAGGAAGTCCGAGGCCGGCGAGCGCGTGATCGCGATCATCGGCGAGCCGTGCGAGAGGTACAGCGAGGGGTAGGTGCGAGCGTCCATGCCGCCATTGAAGCACTCGGACGGCTCGCGCCCGTTCGCGGCGCCTGCATGCAGCGTTCAGCCAATCCGCACAGCGCGCACACGGCGGCCCGCAAGTCCTGGCGCCACAACAGATGCGGCGCGCTGGTGTACCGTAGCCGATCCTGCCCAAGCCCCAAAAACCGCCGATGACTTCCCACCGCTCCCCTGGCGTCCTGCCGCTCGCCTGGCGCCAGCTCTGGCGTGATCTGCGCGCGGGCGAGCTGCGTCTGCTGCTGTTCGCCGTCGCGCTGGCCGTGGCTGCGCTCACCGCCGTCGGCTTCTTTGCCGACCGCCTGCAAGCCGGTCTGACACGCGACGCCCGCGCGCTGCTCGGCGGCGACGCGGTGATCGCCAGCGACCAGCCGCTGCCGGCCGACTTCGCCCGCACCGCGCGCCAGATGGGGCTGGAGCTGGCCAGCACCGCGAGCTTTCCGAGCATGGCGCGCGCCACCGAGGCGCGCGGCGGCGCGGTCCGGCTGGCAGCGGTCAAGGCGGTCAGCAGCGACACCTATCCACTGCGCGGCGAGCTGGAATTGCAAGCCGGCGCGGCCGAGGGCGATGCAGCCAGCGCGGCAAGCACCACCAGCACGCCCATCACCGCCCGCCAGCGCGTGCGCCACGGCCCGGCGCGCGGCGAGGTCTGGGTCGAGCCGGCCATGCTGGAGTCGCTCGGCCTGCAGCTGGGCGACACGCTACTGCTGGGCGACGCCGCGCTGCGCATCGCCGAGCTGATCCGCATCGAGCCGGATCGGGGCGCGGCGTTCATCAACTTCGCCCCGCGCGTGATGCTGCATGAGGCCGATCTGCCGGCCACCAGGCTGATCCAGCCGGCCAGCCGCGTCACCTGGCGGCTCGTGGTGGCAGCGCAGGACGGCCGCAGCAGCGCCCGGCAAGGTGAAACCGCTGTGAAAGGTTTTGTCGCCTGGGCGCAGGAGCAGCTCGACCAGCAGCACATCCGGGGCGCGCGCATCGAAACCCTGGAAGGCGGCCGGCCCGAGATGAGCCAGACGCTGGACCGCGCCGGCCAGTTCCTGCGCCTGGTCGCGGTGCTGGCCGCCCTGCTGGCGGCGGTGGCGGTCGGCATGGCGGCACGCGCTTTTGCCGGGCGGCACCTGGACGGCTGCGCGATGCTGCGCGTGCTCGGCCTGTCGCAGCGGCGCATCGCCACGATCTACACGCTGGAGTTTTTGTTCGTCGGGCTGGCGGCCAGCGCACTGGGCGTGGCGATCGGCTTTGCGGTGCACCACGTCTTCGTGCAGCTGCTGGCCGGACTGGTCGAGGTGCAACTGCCCTCGGCGGGCCTGGCGCCGGCCGCTTTCGGGTTGGGCGTCGGGCTGACCTTGCTGGCGGCCTTCGGGTTGCCGCCGGTGCTGCAGCTGGCGCGCGTGCCGCCGCTGCGGGTGCTGCGGCGCGATCTGGGCGAACCGCGCGCAGCATCGGCCGGCGTGCTGCTGGCGGGAGTGGCCGGTTTTGCCGCGCTGCTGATGGCTGCGGCCGCCGACCTCAAGCTGGGCGGCATCGCGGTGGGCGGTTTCGGACTGGCCTGGGGCTTGTTTGCGGCCGCCGCCTGGGCGGCGCTGTGGTTGCTGCGCCGCGCCGTGCCGGAGGTCGGCGCGCCGCGCTGGCTGGTGCTCGCCAGCCGCCAGCTCGGCGCGCGTCCTGCCCTGGCCGCCCTGCAGGTCAGCGCGCTGGCGCTCGGGCTGCTCGCGCTGCTGTTGCTGGTGCTGCTGCGCACCGATCTGGTC
>JBFPGZ010000040.1:0-47697 GCA_041083665.1 Leptothrix sp. (in: b-proteobacteria) | reverse complement strand
TACTCTCCTCGGTGCTCCTGCACCAGGCGCACTGCGCGCTCACGCACCTCGGGTGAGAACTTGTTCGTCTTGTTCATGGCTCCATCTTCTCAAGGGTTGGAGCCTCCTCAATTCCCGGGGCGGTTCAGGAAGCCGTGGGCAGTGCCACGTCGTCATCAGTGACAAGCAGGAAATCGAAGCTGGCCAGGTCGACGGCCTGCAGCACCGCATTGATGAGCGTGAACTTGGGCACCCGTCCGTGGATGGTGTGCACCGTCCGTTGCCGCAGCAGCGCATCGTCACTGATCTGGCCGAGCGCGATCCAGTGCTGCACCACCTCCAGACCGGGTGACGCGGCCAGCTCGCTCGCGATGTGGGCCGCCAGGTTGGGCCGCTGGCCCAGATACACGCCTACCACCAGCACGCGGGCCCCGGTCACGGCCTGCCGCAGGCGCTCGGGCACATCGGGGCGACAGGCCGCGAAGCGACGGCGCGACCAGGCCTGGAACCAGGGATGTGCCAGACCGCTGCTCAACAGGGAAAGCCTCTTCGACATGGGGGACACCAGCCAGGTTGACGGGGGACGGACACGGCCCTCGGTATCTGGCTTTTCGGCACCAAGCCACCCGACTTGAGTGGCTGGAGGGGCTCCGCCCGGATCAGTGCTTTGACGAGTCCTTCTTGATCTTGAACCCGTCATCGCTGGCTACTGATGAGTCAGGACCGCGCCCACCCGATCCCTTGCTGAAAATGGGTATCTTGCAAAACGCCATTCTCAACAGCGCCAATTTTGCAACCATCGCCACCGATGAAAATGGCGTGATCCAACTGTTCAATGTCGGCGCCGAGCGCATGCTCAGTTATGCCGCCGCCGACGTCATCAACCGCATCACGCCGGCCGATATTTCAGCGCCGCAAGAAGTGGTGGCGCGCGCCAAGCTGTTGAGCTTTGAATCAGCACCGACAACACCGCGCGCAAACAAGTCGAGGCCGAACAGCAAGAACTCGACCAGCGTTTGCGTATCTCGCATGTCGAACTGGAGCGTGCCAAGCTGGTGGCGGAAAAAGCCAATCTGGTGAAGTCTGATTTCCTGTCGAGCATGAGTCATGAGTTATGCTCGCCGCTCAATGCTATTCTCGGCTTCGCCCAGCTGATGGAGCTGGGCTCACCCACGCCGAGCCAGCAAGCCAGCATCAATCAGATTCTGCAGGCCGGCTGGTATCTGCTGAAATTGATCAACGAAATTCTGGATCTGTCGCTGATCGAATCCGGCGAGGTATCGCTGTCGCTGCTGGAAATACTCAATGATCGAGCCGCAGGCGCAAGCCAGCGGTATTCACGTGATTTTGCCAGCGTTCAGTGATCCGCACTTCGTGATGGCAGATCGGACGCGCGTCAAGCAGGCCATCGTGAATTTGCTGTCGAATGCCATTAAATACAATCATGCAGGTGGCACGGTCGAAATGACTTTCACCGAACTGAGCCCGAAGCGCATTCGCATCAGCTTTCGTGATACCGGCGAAGGTTTGTCGGCTGAAAATCTGGCCCAGGCTATAAAAATATAACGTCAACGATGCAGCCGAAAGAGGTTTGTGCGCTGCATCAAGCCAATGGCTACGCAAGGGACGGCTCAGGCTGTCTACCGATGCGGTGGCCCCTCAGGCTCGGCAGACGCCGGTGCACGACTTGCCCGACGAAACCCTGCTGTTTCTGCTCGGCAGCCGCTACTGCGAGACCGACCGCCTGTCCGACATCGCCTGGCAGCTGTTCGGCAACTCACCGACCGGCTGGGCTCGCGTGCAGGCCATCTGCGACCACGTGCATCGGCACATCAGCTTTGGCTATCAGCATGCGCGCCGCACCAAGACGGCCTGGGAGGCGTTCCAGGAGAAAGTCGGGGTCTGCCGCGATTACGCCCACCTCGCCATCGCTTTCTGTCGCTGCATGAACATCCCGGCCCGCTATTGCACTGGCTATCTGGGCGACATCGGCGTGTCACAGCCCGATGGGCCGATGGATTTCGCCGGCTGGTTCGAGGCCTATCTGGACGGGCACTGGTACACCTTCGATGCCCGCAACAACACGCCGCGCATCGGTCGGGTGCTGATCGCGCGCGGCCGGGACGCCGCCGATGTGGCCATCAGCAACAGCTTCGGGCCGAACACGCTGCAGAGTTTCAAGGTTCGCACCGACGAAGTGCGTGACGGTGTGCCGGGCTGATTTTTCAGCGCCGGTTTTCCTTCTCCTGCAGCAGCCGCCACATCACCTTGCCGGCGCCGGATTTGGGCAGCGTCTCGGCAAACTCGACGATGCGCGGCGCCTTGTAGGCGGCCATGTGCTCGTGGGCCCAGTCGACCAGCTCCTGCTCGGTGATGGTGCCCAGCGCTTGCGGGCGCAGCACGATGACGGCCTTGACGGTTTCGCCACGGTAATCGTCCTGGCTTGAAATCACGCAGGCTTCGGCGACGGCCGGGTGGCGGTAGAGCAGCAGCTCCACTTCGCTCGGCCAGACCTTGTAGCCGCTGGCGTTGATCATGCGTTTCAGGCGGTCGGTGATGAAGAAATAGCCTTCCTCGTCCATCCGGCCCAGATCGCCGGTGCGGAAGAAGGGTTTGCCGTCGAGCTCGAAAAACGCGGCGGCAGTGGCTTGCGGGTGTTTCCAATAGCCCTTGAACACCATCGGGCCGTGGGTGACGATTTCACCGACTTCGCCGATCGGCAGCTCGGTCAGCATGACCGGATCGACGATGCGCGCATCGGTGCCGAATGTCGGCATGCCCAGGCATTGCAGTTTGGCGCGCTCGGGCGGGTTGGCGTGGCTGGGCGCGGCGGTTTCGGTCAAGCCATAACCTTCGGCAAAGGTCAGGCCGAAATCGGCTTGCAAACGTTCGGCCACCGCCTGCGGCATCGCGGCGCCACCGCCCGACAGGTATTTGAGGCTACGCAGATCAAACTGCGGCGCGTTCGGGCTGGCCAGCAGGTCGATGATCATGGTCGGGATGCAGGTCCAGTGCGTGACGCGGTGCTGGGCAATCAGCCGGCCGGCCAGTTCGCGATCCCAGCGCGGCAGGATGATCACGGTGGCGCCATACAGCACCGGGCTCAGCACGCCATAAAGCATTCCGGTGATATGGAAAAACGGCACCACGCCCAGGCTGATGGCTTCGGCGCTGCTGTGGCCCCAGAGTCCGCCGCCGACCGCGTTGTGCATCAGCGAGCGGTGGCTGTGCATGCAGCCCTTGGGCGGTCCGGTGGTGCCGGAGGTGTAGGGCAGCAGCGCCAGATCGTCGGCCTGCGCAGTGTGCGGCCCCGGCGGCAGTCCGGCCGCCAGCGCATCGGCCCAGCGAAAGGCGCCTGCCGGCAGAGACGGGTCGGTGCGCAGCCAGGCTTCCATCGCTGCGGGCGGGCTCAGGGCGGCGGGCAGTGTGGTCGGCAGCGCATCACCGAGCCGCGCCACCAGCAGCGCGCGCAGGCGTTGCGTCGGTGGCAGGGCGGCATCGGCGGCGGCGACGATGCCGGCCAGATCGGCGCTGCTGATCACCACCCGGGTGTCCGGGTCGCTGATGTAGTGGCCGAACTCCTCGACCCGGTTCATCGGGTTGACCGGCACCACCACCGCGTTGGCGCGCATCACGGCGTAGAACGCGATCACGAACTGCGGGCTGTTCTGCATGAACAGCGCGACCCGGTCGCCGGGGCCGACCCCGTGCACCTGCAGCCAGCCGGCCAGCGCCTCGGCCTGGCGGTGCAGCTCGCGATAGCTGAGCGTCTGGCCGAAAAACACATAGGCCGGCTGATCTGGATAGCGCGTCGCCGACACCACCAGGTTGAACCAGAGCGAGGTTTCCGGCACCCGCAATTCACGCGGCAGGCGCTGCGGCCAGTATTTGAGATGCGGCCGATCGGCGGGGATGGGGCTCATGCGGGTCTCCTGATGCTCTGGCTTGTTCTATGGCGCCATCAGCCTAATCACGCGCGTCGGATGTCGTTGTCACGCCTGGGACAAAACGCCTCTGGTCAAGGGTTGCCACGGGGCATAACCGCTACGATCCCTGCATGAACTTTTCAGTCGAACGGCCGTTGCCCTGGGTGCTGGATGTCGAGGCCTCTGGTTTCGGCGCCGGCAGCTATCCAATCGAGGTGGGTTTTGCCGCGCCGGACGGCCGGGTGATGTGCATGTTGATTCGGCCGGAACCGCAGTGGACCCATTGGGACGTGCGGGCTGAGGCCGTCCATTGTGTCGCTCGCGAGCAGTTGCTCTCGCATGGCCGCAGCAGCGCCGAGGTGGCGGCATTGCTCAATCTGGAGCTGGCCGGCCAGCAGGTTTATTGCAATTCCTGGGCGCACGACTATGTCTGGCTGGCGCGGCTGTTTGATGCCGCCGGGGTGCTGCAGCGGTTTCGGCTGCGCGATTTGCGCGAACTGCTCAGCGAGGCCGAATTGGCCCGTTTTGACGCCGCGCGGACCGTGGTGCAGGCCCGTGCCGCACTGGTACGGCACCGCGCCAGCGCTGATGCGCTGGTGTTGCAGTTGACCGTCGCAGCCGTGCGCGGCGTGTCGCAGCTGTGAATCGGCACCAAATCGACAGGGGCGTCTGCGCGTTTGATTTGTATAGGATCAAACGCTTGGCAGCCTGTGCATGAAAAATTCAATGAACCTCGAATCCCAAGTTTCTGCGTCGCCATGGCGCGTGGCCGTGATCGGCGGCGGCCCGGCCGGGCTGATGGCAGCCGAAGTGCTGATCCAGGCTGGCGCCCAGGTCGATCTGTATGACGCCATGCCCTCGGTCGGGCGCAAGTTCTTGCTGGCCGGCAAGGGCGGCTTGAATCTGACGCACGCCGAGCCGATCGAGCCGTTCCTCGCCCGTTACGGCGAGCGCGCCGCCGAGGTCAGCGGCTGGCTCGATGCCTTTGGTCCGCAGGCGCTGCGTGACTGGGCCGCCGGGCTGGGCATCGACACCTTTGTCGGTAGCTCCGGCAAGGTCTTTCCGGCCGAGATGAAGGCCGCGCCGCTGCTGCGCGCCTGGCTGCACCGGCTGCGCGCGGCCGGTGTGCGGCTGCACATGCGGTACCGCTGGACCGGCGGCTTGACGCGCCCCGATGACCGCTGTGCTGGCCCCTGGACGCTGGCATTCGACACGCCGGCGGGGCGGCAAAGCGTTGCTGCCGACGCAGTGCTGCTGGCGCTGGGTGGTGCCAGTTGGGCGCGGCTCGGTTCCGATGGCGCCTGGCAGGCGTGGCTGAGCGGGCAGGGTGTCGAGGTGGCGCCGCTGCAGCCGTCCAATTGCGGCTTTGACATCGGCTGGAGTCCTTTTCTGCGCGAGCGCCACGCCGGCGCACCGCTGAAAGGCGTGCGGCTGGCCTTTACGGACCGGCTTGGCCGCCAGTTCGATCGACTCGGCGAGGCCGTGCTGACCGCGACGGGCATCGAAGGCAACCTGATCTACGCCGCATCCGGCTGGCTGCGCGACGAGATTGCCGCCTGCGGCCGGGCCGACGTCACCCTGGATCTGCTGCCCGCGCGCGATGAAGCGCAGCTCGTCACCGCGCTGGCTCGTGGCCGTGGCGCCCGCTCACTGGCGAATCATTTGCGTGAACACGCTGGCTTGCACGGCGCCAAGGCGGCGCTGCTGCGCGAGGGGCTGGACGCGGCGCAGTGGTCGGCCCTCACGGCCGATCCGGTGCGGCTGGCCCGGCACATCAAGGCCTTGCCGCTCACGCTCAGCGCGCCGCGCCCGATCGATGAAGCCATCAGCAGTGCGGGTGGCGTGCGCTTTGGCGCGCTCGACGATCAGCTCATGCTGCGCGCGCTGCCGGGCGTGTTCTGTGCCGGTGAAATGCTCGATTGGGAAGCGCCAACCGGTGGCTATCTGCTGACGGCCTGTTTTGCCAGCGGCCGATGGGCAGCGCAGGGCGTTTTGGCGTGGCGCCAATAAAAAAGCCGTCGCGTGAGCGACGGCTTTTTATAGCGAAGCCGGAAGGGAGTTAAAAACTCCCGTCGGACTTACAGCGGGCGGATATTGGAAGCTTGCAGACCCTTCGGGCCTTGCTTGGCTTCAAATTCAACGCGCTGACCTTCGGCCAAGCTGCGGAAGCCGCCGCCGGTGGTCTTGATTTCGCTGTGGTGAGCGAACAGGTCTTTGCTGCCGTCTTCAGGCGTGATGAAACCAAAGCCCTTGCCGTCGTCGAACCACTTCACGGTGCCGTTTTGCGTACTCATGGATTGTTCCTTGCTGAGTGTGAAAAAATAAAAGACCACCCCGCTGACAACCTGCCAGCAGGAACAGAAACACTCAAGAAACGTCAAACCGGGGGAATTTCACCTGGGCCGACTCCGTAGGGCTGTTACACCACAGCAGAGTGGTAAAGAGCAAGACCTTGAAAAAACGGTCTCGTGTATGTCTGTGAGTCGCAGTGTACTCGGTATTGGCGCAGCGCCCACTTTTATTTCGCTATGCTGACTATTTGCGCCGCCCCGGCGGTTTTCCAGTGCTCACGCGCCCTGCGTTTCTCAGGTACGCCAGACGCGCGGCGCGCACGGTGCCAACCTCCAGGCGGTCTGGCGCCAGGCGGCCCAGACCGAACTCAGCAGTTGCATCACCGGCTCGACGCGCGGTGCCAGCGCGCGCAGCACGATCACTTCGTCATGGGCGGCGCTCACGCCCGCACGGGCTTTGAGCGGGTGGGCATCGATCAAGGCGCGCGCTTGCTCGATCAGTGCCTCGCGCCGGGAGCGATCGATGCTTGAGCCGGCGGCAAACCAGCAGGTGGCCAGCACGCGTTGGCCGTCCCAGCCGAGCGGACTGTTCAACAGCAGCGTGTCGGTGGCGTCGATACGGGCCTGCTCCAGCCAGACGCCGGGCAGTTCGAGTCGCTGTTGATAGCTGCCACGCTCCCAGGCCAGGCCGGCGGCTGGCAAGCCGAGCGCCAGCACATCCCAGCCGAACATCTCGGCGCCGGGCGCCAGCTCAAAGCGCAGGCGGTTTTCAGCGATGCAGCCGTGGTACGCGATGGTTTCCAGCGGCAGCCACTCCAGGCGCGCGCCGGCATCGACGCGGGCGTGCAGTTGCTGCATCGCGGCTTCGCCCGCGCTGCGGTAGTAACGCGTCGCGCCCGGGGTGGTGATCAGCGCATGAGTCGCGGGGGCGAGGCTGGCGTCAATCTGCAGTACGTCGCCGCCGACGATGCCGCCCGGCGGATGCACCAGCACGTGGTGGCAGACCGCGTCGCCCTCCGGATAGAGTCGCTGCAGCACCCGCAAGGGGCCGTGGTGGCGATCCAGCGCGATGGTGCGCGGACCGCAGCCCGCGTCATCGCGGCGGTAGTCGAGTTGCAGATGGCCGTGCCAGCCCATGGCGAGGTGATTCCGTCGAGTGCAGGGCCCGCATGCTCGCAGATGTGCGCTTGTGCACAACTTGCGGTGCTCCACATCTGCTGTGGATAACGCTGGGGATAGCCAGTGCGAAGCGCTTGTAACTGCTTGTCAGTACTGGGTTTTGATTGGATTGCCTCAAATTGAGGCAATCGCCCGCTTCAATGGCCTTGCGAGCCACGGTGCGCCCAGCCGGTGGTGCGCTTCTCGATGATCGAGAACAACTCGTACATCAGCATCGCCATCGCGCCCACCACCACCAAGCCGCCGAAGGCCAGGCCCATCTGCATCGAGCTGCCGGCGCTGATCAGGAGGTAGCCGATGCCTTCGTTGGCGGCGGTCATCTCGGACACCGTGGTGCCGACGAAGGCCAGCGTGATGGCCACCTTCAGCGAGCCGTAGAAATACGGCATCGAGCGTGGCAGGCCGACCTTCATCAGCACATCCCAGCGCTTGGCGCCGAGCACACGCAGCACGTCTTCCAGCTCGGGTTCCAGCGTCGCCAGACCGGTGGCGATGTTGACCATGATCGGGAAGAAGCTGATCAGGAAGGCGGTCAGCACCGCCGGGCCGACGCCGATGCCGAACCACACCACCAGAATCGGCACGAAGGCTGCCTTGGGCAGCGCGTTGAAGCCGGTCATGAGCGGATAGACAGCGGTGTAGGCCATGCGCGAGCTGCCGATCAGGAAACCCAGCAGCACGCCGACCACGATCGAGATGCCGAAGCCCGCCATCGTGACCCAGAAGGTGCGCCAGGCATGCGCGGCGATGGTGGCAGCGTGTTCGTTCAGCGCCGAGGCGATCTTCAGCGGGCTCGGAAAGACAAATTCCGAGACGTTGAAGCCGCTGCACAGCAGCTGCCACAGCAGCAGCACCGCGACGAGCAGGAACCAGGGCGAGGCACGTTCAAGTTGTTTCGGGGTCATGTGTCGTCCCTCACTGCGCCAGCTCGGCGCCGGGTTGTGTGTCGGTGGCTGGTTTCCCGAACGTGTTGCGTACAGCACCGATGTGGCCGCGCAGCTCATGCACGATGTCGGTGAACTCTGGCGTGTAAGTCACTTCCAGGTCGCGCGGGCGCGGCAGATCGATCTCGCGCCGCACCACGAAGCGGCCCGGGCTCTTGCTCATCACGTAGACCGTGTCGGCCAGGAACACACTCTCGCGCAGGTCGTGCGTGACCAGGATGACGTTGAACTTCTGCGCCGCCTGCAGATCACGCAGCGTGCACCAGAGCTCTTCGCGGGTGAAGGCGTCGAGCGCACCGAACGGCTCGTCGAGCAGCAGCATCTTGGGCTCGTGGATCAGCGCGCGGCAGATCGAGGCGCGCTGCTGCATGCCGCCCGAGAGCTGCCAGGGGAACTTGTCTTCATAGCCACCGAGGCCGACGCTCTGCAGCAGCGCGCGCGCCTTGTCGCGGTACTCGGCCTTCTTGGCCTTGAAGCTGGAGCGGTACGGCTCGACGATCTCCAGTGGCAGCAGCACGTTGTCGATCGTGGTCCGCCACGGCAGCAGGTTGGAGGCCTGGAACGCCATGCCTGTGATCTTCAGCGGCCCCTTGACCTCCTGGCCGCCGATGATCACGGTGCCCTTGCTGGGCCGCTTCAGGCCGGTGGCCAGCTTCATGAAGGTGGACTTGCCGCAGCCCGACGGCCCGACGATGGCGATGAACTCGCCCTCGCCGACCCGCAGGTTGATGTCCTCGACGGCGTAGTGGCCCTGCGCCAGCAGCGCGTCGTTGTAGGCCAGCCAGACGTTGTTGAAATCGACGAAGGCGCTCATGGATGCTTCTGTTTTGCTCCCCTCGCCCCTTGCGGGAGAGGGGCTGGGGGAGAGGGGGGCGTGCGGCCTTATTTCTTCGCGGCAGCGAAGATGTTGCGCTCGGCGGCGGCCGGCAGGAAGCTGCCGTTCCAGACCGCCTCGGCCTTGACACGCTCCTTGGTCGCATAGGCGTCCGAGACCTGGCTGGCCATCAGCGCCAGGCGCCCGGCCTTGATCTCGCCGAAGCCTTCGGCCTTGGCGTCCGGTGTCAGCACGCTGGCGTCGAGGGCGAGCTTCAGGCGGCGCAGTTCCAGCTCCGGATTGATGATGCCGTCGCGGGCGCGCACGGTCTCGATCGCCGCTTTCGGGTCGGCAATCACGTCCTTCATGCCCTTGGTGAAGGCGCGCAGGAAGGCTTTGACGGCCTCGGGGTTCTTCTTCAGGAACTCCTCGCCGACGATCACGGCGTTGCCGTACAGCTTCACGCCGTACTGCGGGTAGGGCAGCACGACGATGTCCTCGAACTTGGCGCCGCGTGCTTCCAGATTCAGGATCGAGGTGAACGAGAAGCCGGTGATGGCATCGACATCGCCGCGCACCAGCATGGTTTCGCGCAGCGACGGATCCATCGCGGTCCAGGTCACGTTGCTGACGCTGTTGGCCTTGGCGAAGATCGGCCAGGCCTTGCGGCCGGCGTCAAACACCGGCGCGCCGAGCTTCTTGCCGCTCAGATCGGCCGGGCTCTTGATGCCGGATTTCTTCAGCGCCATCACCGCCGCTGGCGTGTTGTTGTAGACCATCATCACCGCGACCGGCTTGTTCGGCGCCGTCGGGTTGTTGGCGTGGAACTCCATCAGCGCAGCCAGGTCGGCAAAGCCCATGTCGTAGCTGCCGGACGCCACCCGCGTGACCGCCGCGCCGGAGCCGTTGCCGGCATCCACCGTGACGTTGAGCTTCTCGGCGCTGAAGTAACCCTTGGCGGCCGGCATCAGGAACAGTGCGGCCGGACCTTCGAAACGCCAGTCGAGCTGGAACTTGATGGGGGTTTCCTGCGCCCGGACCGACAGGGCGGCGATCAGGCTGGCGGCAGCAGCGGTGGCGAGCAGGGTGCGGCGGGCAATGCGAGCGACGGAAATGGCCATGGTGGTCTCGGTGCGAGTCAGGAGCGGTTGAACCGGAACATCTATCGCAAGAAGCGTGCGCAGATGTGTATACAGTTTTATAGAACGCACCCTGACCCGACGTGAAGCAGGATTACCCTGCCCCGGCCCGAAAACGGGAGTCGCGCCCCGAAATGGGGCGCCAGCCTCAACCCGCCAGCAGATCCACCAGCGTGCGCGCCACCACCTTGGTGGCACGGCGCAGGTCATCGAGCTGCAGGTGCTCGTCAGCGCGCTTGGCGTTCGACTCCAGCACCGTGCGCGGGCCGGCGCCGTAGATCACCGCTGCGGTGCCGTGATCGCCGTACAGGCGCACGTCGGTGTAGAGCGGCGTGCCGGAGGTCGGAATCGGCTCGCCGAACACCGCTTGGCCGTGGCGCTGGATGGCGTCCACCAGTGGCTGGTTGGCGCTCTGCGGCTTGAGCGAGTGCGCCAGCAGGATGCGGCGCACCTCGACGCGCACGCCCGGGCAAGCGGCCACGCTGTCATTGATCAGCTGGCGCACTTCGGCTTCGACTTCCGCAGCGTCTTCTTCGGGAATCATGCGGCGGTCGAGCTTCAGCACCACCTTGCCTGGCACCACATTGGTGTTGCTGCCGCCTTCGATGCGGCCGACGTTCAGGTAAGGATGCTCGATGCCCGCCACCTGCGAGCGGCGCGTTTTCAGCACCTCGTTGTGGGCGTAGAGCGCGGTCAGCAGCTTGGTCGCGGCCTGCAACGCATCGATGCCGGTCGCGGGATAGGCGGCGTGCGAGGCCAGGCCGTGCAGCGTCACCTCCAGCTGCAGGCAGCCGTTGTGGGCGGTGACGACCTGGTAGCTGAAGCCAGCGGCGATCAGGTAATCAGGCTTGGTCAGGCCTTGTTTCAGCAGCCAGCCCGGGCCGAGTTCACCGCCGAACTCCTCGTCGTAGGTGAAATGCAGCTCGACCGTGCCGCGCAGCGGCGGCGCGCCATCCGTGTTGCTGGCGCGGGCTGCGGCGAGTGCCTGCACCGCCCGCAGCGCGTAGATGAAGGTCGTGAAGTCGCTCTTGCTGACCGCGCTGGCGCGGCCGTAGAGCTTGCCGCCGCGCGCGTCCGGCACCACTTCGCCGCCGTACGGGTCGTGCGTCCAGCCTTCGCCGGGCGGCACGACGTCGCCGTGGGCGTTGAGCGCGATGGTCGGGCCGGTTTTGACCCCGCTCGTGTCACCCGCCGCGCCGAAGGGCTGGCGCACGATCAGGTTGGTCAGCGAGACCAGGCCGTAGGCGTGCACCGCGTCGGCTGGCACCGGGTACTTTTCCACCGCCAGACCGAAGCCCTGCAGCAGCTCGGCGGTGCGTTCGGCGTGCGGCGCGTTGTTGCCGGGCGGCGTGTCGGTGGGCACCTGCACCAGCGCCTGCAGCGTTTGCACTTGCTCGTCGAAGTGGGCGTCGATCCAGGCGTCGAGGCCGGCGTAGGTATCGGTGGGCAGCGGGCGGCTCATCGGGGCAATTTCTCCGTGGCGAGTTGGGCGAGCAGGTGCTGGAAGGCCTGCACCGCCAGATCGATGTCGTCGCAGGTGCTCGATTCGAGCGGGTTGTGGCTGATGCCGGCGTTCTCGCCGCGCACGAACAGCATCGCCTGCGGCAGCAGGTCGTGCAGTTTCATGGCGTCGTGGCCGGCGCCGCTCGGCAGGTGGTGAACCGGCAAACCGAGTGCGGCCACCGCCGTCTCCCAGCGATGTTGCCAATCCGGGTCGCTCGGCGCAGCGGGCACACGCATCACTTCGTCGAGCGAATACTCCAGGCCCCGGTCGCTGCAGATCTCGTCGAACTGGCGCCACACATCGGCCAGGCAGGTGTTGCGGGCGCCGTCGGTGGTGGCGCGGATATCGACGCTGAAGCGGCAGCAGCCTGGCACCACATTGACCGAGCCGCCCGGCACTTCGAGCATGCCGACCGTGCCGACCACGCTCTTCACGGACGAGGCGCGTTCCTCGACATACAACACCAGCTCGGCGGCGGCGGCCAGGGCATCGTGGCGCCGGTTCATCGGCGTGGTGCCGGCATGACTGGCCACGCCAAGCACTTCGCCGAGCAGGCGCACGCTGCCGTTGATCGACGTCACCACGCCGAGCGGCAGGTTCAGCTCGGCCAGCACCGGCCCCTGCTCGATATGCACCTCGACGAAGCCGAGGTAGCGCGCCG
The DNA here is from genome assembly GCA_041083665.1 of Leptothrix sp. (in: b-proteobacteria). Classification (GTDB taxonomy): domain Bacteria; phylum Pseudomonadota; class Gammaproteobacteria; order Burkholderiales; family Burkholderiaceae_C; genus Sphaerotilus. The sequence continues at coordinate 35,260 of JBFPGZ010000040.1, read as the reverse complement.
CATCGCGTTGCAGCGCCTGGATGGCCGCCATCGTGCCGGGCAGACCGGCGGCCTGCATGGCCGCGCGCATCGGGATGCCGTTGGCGTCGAGCTGCTCCAGCCAGGCCGGCTCGAACGCGCCGACCAGCGCGCTCGATGCGAGGAAGGTCGCCGGATAGCGCAGCCCCTCTTCCTCGGCAAAGCCGACCACCTCGATGCCGAACGGCAGCCTTTTTCCGGTGCGGTGCAGCTCGCGCACCGCCACCAGCGGCACCAGGATGCCGAGCCGGCCGTCGAAACGACCGCCGTCGCGCACCGTGTCGAAGTGGCTGCCGGTCAGCAGCCGGCGCGCGCTCGGGTCAGTGCCGTGGTAGATGCCAACGACGTTGCCGACCGCGTCCTGGTGCACCTCGTCGAAGCCGGCCTCGCGCATCCAGCCCTGCAGATCGGCGGCGCAGGCGCGGTGCGCTTCGCTCAGGTAGGTGACGCTCAGCCGGTTCGGGTCGCTTTCCTCGCTATGGCGCGCCAGTGCTTCGGCCCAATCCCAGACTTGTTGGCCGAGCAGCGGCTGCTGGGCGAACTTGTCGTTCAGGCGGATTTCGGCGATGCGGTCGATGTTGTGCAGGGATTCGGCGAACTCGAACTCGTGGCTGCCCAGCACGCGCCGCGCAAAGGTCTCGATGATCTGCGTGCGTGTCAGCCCCGTGCCGCGCGGCCCGCGCACCGCCAGGATGAAGGGCAGGCCGAAGCGCTCGCTGTAGGTGGCGTTGAGCGATTGCAGACGCTCGAACTCGGCCGGCGAGCAATGCGTCAGCCCGGCCTGGTTCTGCTCCTGGGACGATTCGGCAGTGAGCGTCTTGGCCACCATGGCCTTGCCGGCCAGCTCGGGGTGGGCGCGCATCAGGCCGAGCTGCTCGGTGCGAGTCGCCTTGCGCACCACGGCGGCCAGCGCGACCTTGAGCTGCGCCAGCGTCTTGAACGGCCGCTGTGCGGCGGCGCGCTCGGCAATCCAGGGCGAGTGTTCGTAAATGCCGTCGAGCAGCGCGACGAATTCGGCCGGGTTGGCCGCGTTGAGTTGGGCAAGCGTCAGTGTCATCGGTTCACTCCCACACGAAGGCCGTGTCTGGGTTGAAGGGGTGTACGGCCGTCCAGTGCCGCGCAATGTCGATGCGCCGGCAGACCCAGACCCGGTCGTGCAATTCGAGGTGGTCAAGAAAGCGCTGCAGCGCGCGCATGCGGCCTGGCCGGCCGAGCAAGCGGCAATGCATGCCGATGCTCATCATCGCAGGCTGCTTCGCGCCTTCGGCATACAGTACGTCAAAGGTGTCGCGCAGATATTCAAAGAACTCGTCGCCGTGGCTGTAACCCTGCGGCAGCGCGAAACGCATGTCGTTCACGTCCAGCGTGTACGGCACGACCAGATGCGGCGCCAGGTTGCCGTCGGTCTTGCGCACCTGCAGCCAGAACGGCAAGTCGTCGCCGTAATAGTCGCTGTCGTATTCGAAACCACCGTAATCAGCCACCAGACGGCGGGTATTCGGGCTGTCGCGACCGGTGTACCAGCCGGCCGGTCTCTGGCCGGTGAGTTGCTCGATGATCGCCATGCCGCGCGCCATGTGCTCGCGCTCGACCGCTTCATCGAGATTCTGATAATGAATCCACTTCCAGCCGTGGCAGGCAATCTCGTGCTCCAGCTCGACCAAGGCGGCGGTCAGCTCGGGATGCCGTTGCAACGCCATCGACACACCGAATACCGTCAGCGGCAAGCCGCGTTTCTCGAACTCGCGCAGCAGCCGCCACACGCCGACCCGCGAGCCATATTCGTAGATGCCTTCCATGCTCAGGTGCCGCGCGGCAAAGGCCGGCGGGTTGAACATCTCGGACAGAAACTGCTCACTGCCTGCGTCGCCGTGCAGCACCGAGTTTTCGCCGCCCTCTTCGTAATTCAGCACAAACTGCACCGCAATGCGGGCGTGGTTCGGCCAGCGCGGATCGGGCGGGTTGCGGCCGTAGCCGATCAGGTCGCGGGGATAACGGGGTGTCGGTGTGGCGGGGCTGTTCATGGTGTCTCGGGCGGGCGAGGTGGGGCGTGACGCTGCGGCGGGCGGGAATCAGATCGGCCGCTCAAGCGGCCGGCGTGAGTGCAGCGGCCAGGTCGTTGACGCGCGGGTTCAGGCGCAGATTGCGCTCGACGTTGCCGATGTGCGCCGTCATCAGCGTGACGGCGGCGTCGGCGTCATGGCGCGCCAGCGCTTCGACGATCGCGACATGCTCGTCCTGCGAATGCTCGGCCGAATGCGAGCTCTGGTACATCAGCGAGATCAGCGACGAGCGCGACAGCAGATCGCCCAGCAGCTGCGCCAGCACCTCGTTGCCGAGCAGGCGCGCCAGCACCATGTGGAAATCGGCCAGCAGCCGGGTGCGGCCGGGGATGTCGGTGCGGTTGACGGCTTCGCGCTCGGCGCGCAGATGCTCATGCAGCTGGGCCAGTTGCTCGGGCCTGATGCGCTCGGCGAGCTGGCGCACCATCGAGGTCTCCAGCATCTGCCGCACCTCGAAGACCTGGCGCGCTTCTTCGACGCTGGGCCGCGCCACAAAGGCGCCGCGCGCTGGCTCCAGCGTGACGAGTCGATCGCGGCTGAGCTGCATCAGCGCCTGGCGCACGAGGGTGCGCGAGACCTTGAAGATGTCGGCGATCGGCTGCTCGGCCAGCTTGGTGCCCGGCATCAGCCGGCGCTCGACGATGGCAGCCGTCACCGCGTCGGCGATGCGCTGCGTCATGTTGGGCGTGGCGTCGCCGGGCGCGGCTGGCTCGGGGTGGTCGGCTGGAGCGCTGGCCTCAGACGCGGCGGTCAGCTCGGAAGGGGCCGGCTCGGCAGGCAGCAAGGCCTCGGGCGCAAGAGGAGGGCGGGCCATGATCGATGTGGGTGAATGACAGGAGAGCACCAATCTGTGCACACGCAAGTGTATGCACTTCAATGCGCCCTGCAAACTCGAATTCAGAATGGGCCGCCGATCCAGATCGTCACGACAATCGTGCGGGCCACCACCTTCAGTTGCCGCCATGCCGACATCGCTCCACGACCTCGAAACCCCCGCGCTGCTGCTCGACGAGCCGCGCCTGCACGCCAATCTCCGGCGCATGCAGGTGCGCATGAACCAGCTCGGCGTGCGCTTGCGAGCGCACGTCAAGACCGCCAAGTGCCTGGAGGTGGCGCGCGCCACCGATGGCGGCCAGCCCGGGCCGATCACGGTCTCGACGCTGCGCGAGGCGGACCAATTCACCGCTGCCGGCTATACCGACATCACCTACGCGATCGGGCTGGGGCCGAACAAGTTTGCGCATGTGGCGCGGCTGCTGGCGCAGGGCGTCGCGCTCAAGGTGATTCTTGACAGCGTGGACGCCGCCCGCGCCTTGCGCGCCGCAGCGGGCACTTGGCCGACGCCGCTGCGTCAGGCGCTGCAGGTATTGATCGAGATCGACACCGATGGCCAGCGCGCCGGGTTGCGGCCGGACGCGGCGGTGCTGCTCGACGTGGCAGCGGCGCTGGCCGGGCCGGAGTCGGCAGGCGGCGGTGCCGCTCTGAATCTGCTCGGCGTGCTGACGCACTGCGGCGCCTCGTACCACTGCCACGGCGATGTGGCCCTGCGTGCGATGGCTGAGCAGGAACGCTCCGGTGCCGTGTACGCCGCCGAGCGGCTGCGTGCCGCCGGCTTCGCGGCGCCGGTGGTCAGCGTCGGTTCGACGCCGACGGCGCTGTTTGCCGAGCAGCTGGCTGGCGTCAGCGAGGTGCGTGCCGGCGTGTTCGTGTTCATGGACCTGATGATGGCGGTGCTGGGCGTGTGCGGCTACGACGAGATCGCCGTCTCGGTGCTCACCAGCGTGATCGGCCATCAGCCGGAGCGCGGCTGGATGCTGATCGATGCCGGCTGGATGGCGCTCTCAAGGGATCGCGGCTTGGCGGGCGAATTTGTCGATCAAGGCCTCGGCCTGATTTGCGACGCCGCCGGGCATGTGCTCGACGACGGCGACTGGATTGTCAGCGCCGCCAATCAGGAGCACGGCATCGTCACGCATCGCAGTGGCGATCCGGCCCGGCGGCTCGACTTGCCGGTCGGTACCTTGCTGCGCATCCTGCCGAACCATGTCTGCGCCACCGCCGCGCAGCATCCGCATTACGAGGTGCTGGGCGCCGACGGGCGGGTCACGGCGCGTTGGCCGCGCTTCATGGGCTGGTGACGCGCCGGTTTCTCGCGCCATGGCACCATGCGCTACTTTCAAATTGGCATGTAACGCTGCTGCAAGGAGACCGGATGCGTCTGCAGATCTACTCTGACCTGCACCTGGAGACCGAAGTGTTCGAGCCGCAGCCGGCCCCTGGCGCCGAGTTGCTGGTGCTGGCCGGCGACATCGACAGCCGCTGGGACGCCCTGGCGCGGTTTGCCGATTGGCCGGTGCCGGTGTTGATGGTGGCGGGCAACCACGAGTTTGATCAGCGTGAGCTGCTGGAGGCTCGGCCGGCGCTGCGGGCGCGTTGCGAGGCACTCGGCATCCGGCTGCTGGAGCGCGAGAGCGTGGTGCTGAGGGCCGCCGATGGCCGACGGCTGCGTTTTGTCGGCACGACGCGCTGGAGTGATTTCGATCTGTTCGGCCCGCGTGAGGGCGAGCGCTGCCTGCGGGCGGCGCATTATTTCGTCAAGGTGATGCGCGCGACCTTGGACGGTGCCGTGTTCGATGCCGCTGCGGTGCGGCGTGAGGCGCTGGTCTGCCGCGCCTGGCTGGAAGCTGAGCTGGCGCGCCAGCCGCAACCGGACGAGCCGACCTGGGATGCCACGGTGGTGGTGACCCATTACGCCCCGAGCGTGCGCAGCGCCGATCCACGCTACGGCCATCAGCCCGGCACCGCGAGCTTTTGCAATGCCGACGATGATCTGCTGCCCTGGGCTGACCTGTGGATCCATGGCCATTTGCACTGCCGGCAGGACTACCGGGTGACGCATGCCGATGGGCGCAGTACGCGGGTGGTCAGCCGTGCCCGTGGGCATACCAAGAAGCAGGAGCCCGATGGCTACGACGCAGCGCTGGGCTTGGTCGAGATCTGATCCGCCGGCTGATCTGAGGCGGATGTTCGACAGTTGCATGTAAGCTTGGCCTTCGTCAAGCAATCTGCGGCGGCGGGCCTCGACACTCGGTCCCCGGTCTTGTTAGGAGTACACCGCCATGAAAATACTGGTCGCCGTCGATGGCAGTGAATTTACCCGGCACATGCTGGCTTACTGGGCTGCGCACGATGAATGGCTCGGACCGCAGCATCAGTACACCGTGCTGACGGTGGTGTCCGCTCTGCCGCCGCGCGCAACCGCAGTGATCGATCGCGCGGTGCTGATGGGGTATTACGCTGATGAGGGCGAGAAGATCTTCAAGCCGATCCGGGCTTTCCTGGATCAGCAGTCGCGGCAGGCGACTTTTCTGAGCAAATCCGGCTCGGTGGCAGAACTGATCGCCCGTACCGCCGAGGCGGATGGTTTCGATCTGATCATGATGGGCTCACATGGGCATTCCGGACTTGGCAATCTGGTGCTCGGTTCGGTGGCCACACGAGTGCTGGCATCGTGCAAGACGCCGGTTCTGTTGATTCGCTGAATATCTGCCCAAGCGAGTTGCGCGCTGAATTCGCGGTTCAACGCGTATCTCTGGCGTGCCGATGTTGAAACGGTTTTCAGCCGATCGCTGGGCGGGTTTTGTGAGCGGTTTTGATCTTGGCGACAGCGCTGCTTTGCGCGACGGGCTCTGGATCGGGCGTCATGCTCAAGTCGAGTCCGAATGCCGTGCCGTAGTCTGCGAAGTCAATGCTCGTGTTGGCCTTTTTGCGGCGCACGCTGAACCAGCGCATCCAGCGCGTCCAGGAACGTTGTGGTGTTTTTTGCAAGCCCATGATGTTGTCCCTTCCTCCCGCACAACTGCGGGCGTGGTGTCTCCGATATCGGCCGACTCGGGGCCGGTTTGATGGACTTGCCGCATTCCTGCGGCAGTGTGTTGCGTCCGATCGGGCGAGTTGCCTCCCTGTTTCGCAGTGTATTGGCAGGCCGTGACGACAAAACGACGCGCCGAATGCGGCAGCGCTAGAAACAGGGTATTTGCGACTTTTGATAACAGCTGCACGGAGCTTGTTGCAAAGTTGCTGCATGTGATGATGTGTGCAGCCAACGGATGCGATGTCATGACACGATTTGCTTCGCCGGACCGCTTCGGTGCGGTACGCGACCATGGGTTCTGGGCCTTGGCGGTTCTGATCAGCAGGGTGTGACCCCGATTGGATTCAGCTTTTGCGGTGCTCGCCGCCGCGCAAGTGGACGAATCGATGCGTTGCTAGTCTTTTTTGGAAGATTTTGCAATCTTATCATCCGTCTATTTTCGTGAAAAATTACCGTTTTAACACCCACCGTAGTGGGGATGGTTGAATGACTTCGACCTAAGTACAGTCCGCCCATTGCTGTCACGCGGATTTACGCAAACAGACTCTCACCGGCGGCATTGATGGCGTTTCCAAAAAAACCAACGCGCCACACACATGTAGTACGGATGTAGGCTCCCAACGGCGTTCAAATTTGGAACGTCTCTATGACCACCCTTTGCAGGATGGTCATTTTTTTTGGGCGAGTGCTTGGGTGGGTGCCGTCAGGGCGCGGTGGTCTGCGGCAGCACTCGGCGCAGGTGGCTCACCAGGGCGTGCACAGCCCGAGGCACATAAGGACTGTACGGACGGATTGCGTAGATCTGGTCGCCGAACGCGCCGGTTGGCATCCACTGCGGCAGCACTTCGATCAGCAGCCCGGCCTGCACGGCTTGCCGGGCACTGAAATCGGGCAGCAGGGCGATGCCCAGTCCCGCCAACGCGGCCTCACGCAGCGCTTCGCTGTTGTTGGCGCTGAGCGGGCCACGTGCCGCGACCGTGACGCTGATCTGGCGCTGCTCGGGCGCACCGACTGGCTGCGCCAGCGTGAAGCTCCAGGCGGCCGGCTCGCCGGGGCGTGGATAGCTCAGGCAGTCATGCTGCGCCAGTTCGTCGGGATGCTGCGGCGTGCCGCGCTGTTGCAGATACGGCGGCGCGGCCACCAGCAGCGCCCGGGTGGCGGTCAAGGCCCAGGCCACATGTGTTTCCGGTGGTCGCGCGGTGTGGCGAATCGCCAAGTCGAAGCCTTCTTGCGCCAGCGGAACCAGCCGATCCGACAGATCCAGCTCCAGGCGCACCTCCGGGTAGGCGCGCAGGAATTCCGGCAGACAGGGCACGATTTGCTGGCGGCCGAAGGCGACCGGCGCCGTCACACGCAGCAGGCCGCGCGGTGCGCTGGCCAGATCGCGCACGCTGGCAAATCCCCGCTCGATGGTCTCGAAGGCGCCACGGGTGGCATCCGCCAGTTGCTGGCCAGCCTCGGTCAGACGCACGCTGCGGGTGGTGCGTTGCACCAGCGGCACGCCCGCAGCGCGCTCCAGCTCGCTGATGCGCTGGCTCATGGCGGCCTTGCTCACACTCATGCGCTCGGCTGCTGCGGTGTAGCTGCCGAGTTCGCCGAGCACCGCAAGCCAATGCACATGCGACCACAGCGTGTCGATACGGCGGGAGTCCATCGAGTTTGTTCCTGGTTTTATCTGATGATTGTTCAGATAAATGAACAGTGTATCCAGCCGGCCGGGCTGGTCGCTGAGGCGCGGGCTGCCTAGACTGAGGGTGTCCGATACAAGCCGGTGCCGCGATCCGCGCGCCCCGTTCCACCCTTTCTGTCCGGAGATCTGCTCATGGCCGCACCGATTGCTTTCACCGCCCGCGCTGACGTCGCGCATCACATCAACGGCGCGGCTGTGGCCGGCCAGAGCGGCCGCTCGCAGGCGGTCTACAACCCGGCCACCGGCGCGGTGGCACGCCAGGTCGTGCTGGCGTCGGTCGAGGAAGTGCACGCTGCGGTGGCGGCCGCCAAGGCGGCTTTTCCGGCCTGGGCCGACACGCCGCCGATCCGCCGGGCCCGCGTCATGAACAACTTCCTGGCGCTGCTGAATCAGCACAAGGACGAGCTCGCCGCGATGATCACCGCCGAGCACGGCAAGGTCTACACCGACGCGCAGGGCGAGGTCATGCGCGGCATCGACATCGTCGAGTTCGCCTGCGGCATTCCGCAGCTGCTCAAGGGCGACTACACCGAGCAGGTCTCGACCGGCATCGACAACTGGACCCTGCGCCAGCCGCTCGGCGTGGTGGCCGGCATCACGCCGTTCAACTTTCCCGTCATGGTGCCCATGTGGATGTTCCCGGTCGCGATCGCCTGCGGCAACACCTTCGTGCTGAAACCCAGCGAGCGCGACCCCAGCCCGAGCCTGTTCATGGCCGAGCTGCTGAAGAAGGCGGGGCTGCCGAACGGCGTCTTCAACGTCGTGCAGGGCGACAAGCTGGCGGTGGACACGCTGCTGAACCACGTCGATGTCAAGGCGCTCAGCTTCGTCGGCTCGACGCCGATCGCGCAGTACATCTATGAAACCGGCGCGCACCACGGCAAGCGCGTGCAAGCGCTCGGCGGCGCCAAGAACCACATGGTCGTGATGCCGGACGCCGACGTCGAGCAGACCGTGGACGCGCTGATCGGCGCCGCCTACGGCTCGGCCGGCGAGCGCTGCATGGCGATCTCGGTGGCGGTGTTCGTCGGTGACGAGATCGCCGACAAGGTCGTGCCGCTGGTGGCCGAGCGCGCCCGCGCGCTCAAGATCAGGAACGGCATGGAACTGGACGCCGAAATGGGCCCGATCGTGACGGCCGTGGCGCGCGACCGCATCGAGAACTACATCGGCATCGGCGTCGAAGAGGGCGCCGAGCTGGTGGTCGATGGTCGCGGCCACCAGGTGCCGGGCCACGAGAACGGCTTCTTCACCGGCGGTACGCTGTTCGACCGCGTCACGCCCGCGATGCGCATCTACCAGGAAGAGATCTTCGGCCCGGTGCTGGCCTGCGTGCGGGTGGCCGACTTTGCCCAGGCGGTCGAGTTGATCAACGCGCATGAATACGGCAACGGCGTGGCCTGCTACACCAGCGACGGTAACGTGGCGCGTGAATTTGCGCGCCGCATCCAGGTCGGCATGGTCGGCATCAACGTGCCGATTCCGGTGCCGATGGCCTGGCACGGCTTCGGCGGCTGGAAACGCAGCCTGTTCGGCGACATGCACGCCTACGGCGAAGAGGGCGTGCGCTTCTACACCAAGCAAAAGAGCGTGATGCAGCGCTGGCCGGCCAGCACGCCGAAGGGCGCCGAGTTCGTGATGCCGACCGCCAAGTAAGCCGCAATGTGATGCCTGTGATGCCGCTGGCGACATGCCGGGCCTGGGGAGCGATTCGCATAGACTTGCCGGTCCGGGCTGTGCAGCCAGCGACTTTTCAGGATTTCTTGCGCCGTGGGCATCGATCTCAAGCAACTCTCAGCGCGACTGGGTCTGTCACAGACCACGGTCAGCCGGGCCCTCAATGGCTACACCGACGTCAGTGAGAAAACCCGCCAGCGCGTGGTGCAGGTGGCGGCCGAGCTCGGCTACCAGCCCAATCTGGGCGCGCGCCGGCTTGCCACCGGCCGTACCGAGGCGGTCGGCATCGTCTATCCGATGGAGATGGACTATCTCGGCAACCCCAGTTTTCTCGAAATGCTTGGCGGTGTGTCGGACCGGCTCGAAACGGCGGGCTACGAGCTGCTGATCGCCGCCGCGCGCCAGCACACCGAGTTGCGCACCTACGAGCGTCTGGTGCGCGGCCGTCGCGTCGACGGCCTGATCGTGGCCAACACGCGGGTGGTGGACGCGCGCATCGACTATCTGCGCCAGGCCGGATTGCCGTTCGTGGCCTACGGCCGCACCGGCCAGCCGCACGGCTACGCCTGGCTCGACGATGACAACGAGGCGTCCAGCCGGCTGACCGTGCAGCGGCTGGTGGCGTTGGGCCACCGGCGCATCGGGCTGATCCACGCCCCGATCGAATACAACTTCGCCCAGCAACGCTACCGCAGCTTCCTGCAGGCGATGGCGCAGGCAGGCCTGCCGGTGCCAGTGGCGTACCTGTCGACGGGCAGCATGGACCGGCGCGGCGGCTATCTGGCCATGCAGCAGATGCTGGCGCTGGCCGAGCGGCCCACCGCCATCATGGTGGACAACAACATCGGCGGCGTCGGCGTGATGCACGCGCTGCTCGACGCCGGTCTGCAGCCGGGGCGCGACATCTCGGTGGTGGTCGATGGCGGCCTGCCGGAAGACACGCTGCTGAACGGCCCGAGTGTCGCGACGATCGAGCATCCCTCGCTGCGCGAGGCTGGCCAGACCATGGCCGACATGCTGCTGGCGTTGATCGACGGCGGCTCGTCTGACGGGGTCCAGGTGCTGCGTCCGGTGACGCTGCGCGAGGGCACCTCGATCGGTCCGGCCCCGGCGGCCTGAGTCGCGGCCGATTGCACCAGAGCGTGTGATCGGTGATTTTTCGAAAATCTCTGATAGTTGCCTCAATCGGCATCGGAGCACCAGAGGGAAAACGCCGGCTTTAAATTCAAAGCGCTTTGAATAGAATTGCAAGCGCTTTTGATCATTCGAAAGCGTTTTTGGTCGGAGTCATCGCAGCCTCATCGCCGCCTGACCTTTCCTGCAGTTCCACGGAGACAACCTGAACATGAAAACCGTCCTTTCCCAGCTTGCGGTTGGCGTTGCGCTGGCCTTCGGTGCCATCGCCGGCGCACAGGCCGCCACGATCACCATCTCCTGCGGCAACAACGCTGCCGACGTCGAGTTCTGTGGCAAGTTCGCCGAAGACTGGGGCAAGAAGAACGGCCACACGGTCAAGATGTACACCCCGCCGGCCAGCACGACCGACAACCTGGCGCTGCTGCGCCAGCAGTTCGCCGCCAAGTCATCCGACCTCGACGTCATCATGATCGACGTGGTCTGGCCCGGCGTGATCAAGGATCACCTGGTCGACCTGAAGAAGTACTCCAAGGGCGTCGAGAAGGAACACTTCCCGGCCATCGTCGCCAACAACACCGTGGACGGCAAGCTGCTCGGCATGCCCTGGTTCACCGACGCCGGCCTGCTGTTCTACCGCAAGGATCTGCTCGCCAAGTACAAGCTGAGCGTGCCGCAGACCTGGGACGACCTGTCAGCTGCCGCCAAGAAGATCCAGGAAGGCGAGCGCGCCACCGACAAGGACTTTCAGGGCTTCGTCTTCCAGGCCAAGGCCTATGAAGGCCTGACCTGCGACGCGCTGGAGTGGGTCAACAGCTACGGCGGCGGCACCATCGTCGACGGCAAGGGCAACATCACCATCAACAACGCCCAGGCCGCCAAGGCGCTCGACACGGTCGCTTCGTGGATCGGCACCATCGCTCCGCAAGGCGTGCTGAACTACGGCGAGGAAGATGCGCGCGGCGTGTGGCAGAACGGCCACTCGGCCTTCATGCGCAACTGGCCGTACGCCTGGTCGCTGGGTCAGGCCGCCGACAGCCCGATCAAGGACAAGATCGGCGTGGCCGCCCTGCCGGCCGGCACCGGCCCGGGTGCCAAGAAGTCGGCCACCCTGGGTGGCTGGCAGCTGGCTGTCAACAAGTACTCCAAGAACATCGACGCAGCTGCTTCGCTGGCGATGTACATGACCAGCGCCGAGATCCAGAAGAAGCGCGCGGTGGGTGGTTCGTACAACCCGACCATCCCGGCCCTGTACAAGGACGCCGACGTCGCCAAGGCGAATCCGTTCATGGTCGAGCTGCTCGACGTTTTCACCAACGCGGCGGCCCGCCCGGCCACCGCGACCGGCCTGAAGTATCCGGAAGTCTCGCAAGCCTTCTGGGACGCCACCCACGACGTGCTCGACAAGAAGTCGAACGGCACTGACGCCGTCAAGAAGCTCGAAGGCAAGCTCAAGCAGGTCAAGAAGGCCAAGTGGTGATCTGTTGAGTGATGTCGTGCTCCGCCACGGAGCACGACGCCAGCGGGGCGTATGCCAGCCGTGGTGACGCCACGCTCCTGCCTACCCAGTCGGGATCATCCCCATGAAAAACCGCGCACGCATCGCCTGGACCTTCCTGACGCCGATGCTGATCCTGATGGTGCTGGTGGCTGGCTGGCCGCTGGCCCGTTCGATCTGGTTCAGCTTCACGGACACCAACATCAACAACATGGCTGAATACAGCTATGTGGGGTTCGACAACTACTTCTCCGAGTACGGGCTGTGGGGCAACTCGATCTTCTCGGCGGATTTCTGGGCCACCGACTGGGGCACCTCGATCAAGAACACCTTCCAGTTCTCCATCGCCTCGGTGACGCTGGAAACCCTGGCCGGCCTGGGTGTCGCCATGCTGCTGAACCAGGATTTCAAGGGTCGAGCCATCGTGCGCACCGCCGTGCTGGTGCCCTGGGCGATCCCGACCATCGTGTCGGCCAAGATGTGGGGCTGGATCCTGCATGACCAGTTCGGTCTCATCAACCAGCTGCTGATCGACTGGGGTTTCATCGCCCACAAGATCGCCTTCACGGCCGACCCGGCCTACGCGCTGTGGACCGTGGTGGCGGTCGATGTCTGGAAGACCACCCCCTTCATGGCGCTGCTGATCCTGGCCGCGCTGCAGACCCTGCCGAAGGACTGCTACGAGGCCGCCCGCGTGGACGGCGTGCACCCGCTGCGCCTGTTCTGGAAGGTGACGCTGCCGCTCATCAAGCACCCGCTGATGGTCGCGGTGATCTTCCGCCTGCTCGACGCGCTGCGCATCTTCGACCTGATCTTCGTGCTGACGTCGAACAGCGGCTCGACCATCAGCATGTCGGGCTACGTGCGCCGCGACATGGTCGACAACGGCAACCTGGGCTCCGGCTCGGCCGCCTCGACCTCGCTGACCCTGATCATCTTCCTGGCGGCGCTGCTGTTCATGCGCGCCGCCCGCGTCAAGCTCAACGAGGAGTCCAACTGATGAAGCAGCGTCCTCTCTGGGGCTCCATCGTCCTGTATGCCTTCGCGCTGCTGGTGGTGGTGGTTTCGGTCTACCCCTTCCTGTACACCATCACCACCTCGCTGAAGACCGGCAACGAGCTGTTCAGCACCAGCCTGCTGCCGAAGGCACCGACGCTCTACAACTACATCGCGCTGTTCAAGGGCAAGCAGCCGTTCGGCACCCAGCTCTGGAACTCCATCATGGTCGCCACCACCACGGTGGTGATCGCGATGTTCATGGCCATCACCGCCGCCTACGCGCTGGGCCGCATCAACTTCAAGGGCAAGAGCGCGCTGCTGCTGGCGATCCTGGCGGTGTCGATGTTTCCGCAGGTCGCGGTGCTGTCGGGCATGTTCGAGCTGATGCAGGCATTGGGCCTGTACAACCAGTCGATCGGTCTGGTGGTGCCCTACACCGTGTTCACGCTGCCGTTCACGGTCTGGATGCTGACCACCTTCATGCGCGGCCTGCCCAAGGAGCTGGAAGAAGCCGCGATCATGGACGGCTGCGGCCCGATGCGCATCATCTTCGAAGTCTTCATGCCGCTGCTGGCGCCGGCGCTGGTCTCGACCGGGCTGCTGGCCTTCATCGGCGCCTGGAACGAGTTCCTGTTCGCGCTGACCTTCGTCACCGACGACTTCAAGCGCACCGTGCCGGTCGGCATCTCGATGATCTCGGGCGTCACTGCCTACGAGATTCCCTGGGGCTCGATCATGGCCGCCTCGGTGATCGTGACGATTCCGCTCGTCGCGCTGGTGCTGGTGTTCCAGCAGAAGATCGTCTCCGGCCTGACCGCCGGCGCCGTGAAGGGTTGATCACCATGAAAGCAGCCAACAGCGGCTGGTGGCGCGGCGGCGTGATCTACCAGATCTACCCGCGCAGCTACCAGGACAGCAACGGCGATGGCGTCGGCGACCTGCCCGGCATCACGCGCCGGCTCGACCACATCGCCGCTTTAGGCGCTGACGGCATCTGGCTGTCGCCGTTCTTCAAGTCGCCGATGAAGGACTTCGGCTACGACATCAGCGACTACTGCGATGTCGATCCGCTGTTCGGCACGTTGGCCGACTTCAAGGCGCTGGTCGAGCGTGCTCACGCGCTGGGCCTGAAGGTGATGATCGATCAGGTCTATTCGCACAGCGCCGATCAGCACCCGTGGTTCAAGGAAAGCCGCGCCAGCCGCGACAACCCGAAAGCCGACTGGTACGTCTGGGCCGACGCCAGGCACGATGGCAATCCGCCGAACAACTGGCTCAGCATCTTCGGCGGCAGTGCCTGGCAGTGGGACACGCGCCGCAAGCAGCACTACCTGCACAACTTCCTGACCAGCCAGCCGGACTTGAACTTCCATAACCCGGAAGTGCAGGACGCCGTGCTGGCGGCGGTGAAGTTCTGGCTCGACTTCGGCGTCGATGGCTACCGGCTCGACGTCGTCAACTTCTACTTCCACGACCGCCAGCTGCGCGACAACCCGGCGCGCGGCGCACCGGACGGCAGCGACCCGGCCGTGCCGGCCACCAACCCCTACGGCTGGCAGTGGCACCAGTTCGACAAGAGCCAGCCCGAGAACCTCGCCTTCCTGCAGCGCCTGCGCGCGCTGGTCGATCAGTATCCCGACACCACCATGGTCGGCGAGATCGGCGATGACGACGGCCTGGCGCGCGTGGCCGAGTACACCAGCGCCGGCCCGGACGGCCTGCCGATGCTGCACATGGCCTACTGCTTCGACCTGCTCGGCGAGCCACACGGCGCCACCTATCTGCACGGCGTTTTCACGCGCTTCAACCAGGTGGTGGGCGACGGCTGGCCGTGCTGGGCCATCACCAATCACGACATCCCGCGTGTCGCGACGCGCTGGGGCGGGCGCTACGGCGCCGCGTCACGCGCCGGCCTGCTGCGGCTGGCGGCGGCGCTGCAACTGAGTCTGCGCGGCACCGCCTGCCTGTACCAGGGCGACGAGTTCGGCCTGCCCGAAGCCGAGATCGCTTTCGAGGATCTGCAGGATCAGTACGGCATCGCGATGTGGCCCGAGTTCAAGGGCCGCGACGGCTGCCGCACGCCGATGCCGTGGGATTCGAGCGCCGCCGATCTGGGCTTCGGCGCGGCCGGATCGAGCGCGAAGCCGTGGCTGCCGGTCGCCGAGAGTCACCGCGCGCTGGCCGCCGACCGCCAGAGCGCCGCCGCCGACTCGCTGTTCCACCACTACCAGCAGCTGCTGCGCTGGCGCCGTGGCGTGCCGGCGCTGATCCACGGCGACATGCAGCTGCTGCCGGCGCACCCGCAGGTGCTGGCCTACGTGCGCGAGCACGCCGGCGAGCGCGTGCTGTGCGCCTTCAACCTGAGCGAGCAGCTGGCCCGGCTCGATCTGGACGCCGAGCACCGCGTGGCCGCCGTGCTGGCCGACAGCGGTGCCAGCGGCGCGGCGCTGCAGGGCGCGAGCGTCAGCTTCCAGCCCTGGGGCGTGCTGTTCGCGCGCCTGGCCTGAGCTGCCAGCACCTGACCTCCGAGCCCTGAATACTCCACGATCACCATGAGCAGTTCTCTTCCCACCTCGCCCAAGGCGCCCAACAACGACTGGTGGCGCAGCGGCGTGATCTACCAGATCTACCCGCGCAGCTATGCCGACAGCAACGGCGACGGCATCGGCGATCTGCCCGGCATCACGGCACGGCTCGACCACATCGCCCGGCTCGGCGCCGATGCGCTCTGGCTGTCGCCGATCTTCACCTCGCCGATGAAGGACTTCGGCTACGACGTCAGCGACTACAACGACATCGACCCGATGTTCGGCACTCTGGCCGACTTCAAGGCGCTGGTCGAGCGCGCCCACGCGCTGGGCCTGAAAGTCATCATCGACCAGGTGCTGTCGCACTGCTCGGACCAGCACCCCTGGTTCATCGAGAGCCGCAGCAGCCGCGACAACCCGAAGGCCGACTGGTTCGTCTGGGCCGACGCGCGCGACGACGGCACGCCGCCGAACAACTGGCTCAGCGTCTTCGGCGGCAGCTCGTGGCAATGGGACACGCGCCGCAAGCAGTACTACCTGCACAACTTCCTGGCCAGTCAGCCGGACCTGAACTTCCACAACCCGGCGGTGCAGGACGCGCTGCTGGCGTCGGTGAAGTTCTGGCTCGACTTCGGTGTCGATGGCTACCGGCTGGACGCGATCAACTTCTGCTTCCACGACGCCGAGCTGCGCAGCAACCCCGGCACCGGCGAGCCGGACGGCAGCAATCCGACCGTCTCAGCTAGCAACCCGTATGCCTGGCAGCAGCATCTGTACGACCGCAGCCGGCCGGATGCGCTCGGTTTCCTGCAGCGCATGCGCGCCCTGACCGACCAGTATCCCGACACCATGATGGTCGGCGAGATCGGCGACGAGTCCGGCATGCTGATGGTGGCGCAGTACAGCAGCGGCGGCGACAAATTGCACATGGGCTACTGCTTCGACCTGCTGGCCGATCGCCATGACGCGCCCTACATCCACGGCGTGATCGACAAGTTCGAGCGCGTCGCGCCGACGCCCGCGCAGGGCTGGGCCTGCTGGGCGCTCTCCAACCACGACTGCAAGCGCCTGGCCACGCGCTGGGGCGGCCCGAATCCGCATCCGGCGCTGCTGCGTCTGGCGCCCGCGCTGCAGCTGAGTCTGCGCGGCGCGGTCTGCCTGTATCAGGGCGAGGAACTCGGCCTGCCCGAGGCCGAGATCGCCTTCGAGGATCTGCAGGATCCCTACGGCATCACGATGTGGCCCGAGTTCAAGGGCCGCGACGGCTGCCGCACGCCGTTCTCGTGGACAGCGGTGGCGCCTGATCTGGGCTTCGGCCCGGCGACCGGCCGCGCCGGCAAGCCCTGGCTGCCGGTCGCCGAGAGCCACCGTGCGCTGGCGGTCGATGCCCAGGAAGCCGACCAGACGGCGCTGCTGCACCACTACCGCCACCTGCTGCGCTGGCGCCGCGCCCAGCCCGAGCTGATGCAGGGCAGCCTGCAGCTGCTGCCGCCGCACCCGCAGGTGCTGGCCTACGTGCGCGAGCACGCCGGCTCCCGGCTGCTGTGCGCCTTCAACCTGAGCGAGCAGCCCGCCACGCTGGCGCTGGCCGCCGACCAGTCGGTCGCGGCGCTGCTGTCCGACAGCGGCGCCAGCGGTGCCGAACCGCAAGCCGGCGCAGTCCGGTTCGACCCCTACGGCGTGCTGTTCGCGCGTCTGGCCTGACACCCTTCTAGCCCAACCCCCAAGCACGCCATGTCACGCATCGACTTCAAGCAAATCTGCAAGCGCTATGCCCCGGGCCTGCCCTTCACGATCAACAACGCCAACATCACGGTGGGGCAGGGCGAGTTCTGCGTCTTCGTCGGCCCGTCGGGTTGCGGCAAATCGACCCTGCTGCGCATGGTCGCCGGGCTGGAGGACATCACCTCGGGCGATCTGTCGATCGGCGGCAAGCGCGTCAACGACCTGCCGCCGGCCGAGCGCGGCGTGGCGATGGTGTTCCAGAGCTACGCGCTCTACCCGCACATGACGGTGGCCGAGAACATGGCTTTCGGTCTGCGCGTGCTCGGTGCCAACAAGGCCGAGATCGAGCAGAAGGTCAAGAAGGCCGCCGACATCCTGCAGCTCACTTCCCTGCTGGACCGGCTGCCCAAGGCGCTGTCGGGCGGGCAGCGCCAGCGCGTGGCGATCGGCCGCGCCATCGTCAAGGAGCCGGACGTGTTCCTGTTCGACGAGCCGCTCTCGAACCTCGACGCTGCTTTACGCGTGCAGACCCGGCTGGAAATCGCCAAGCTGCACCACGACATCGGCCGCTCCAGCATGATCTACGTGACACACGATCAGGTCGAGGCCATGACGCTGGCCGACAAGATCGTGCTGCTGCGCGCCGGCAAGGCCGCGCAGGACGAAGGCAGCGTGGCGCAGTTCGGCTCGCCGATGGACCTGTACCACCGGCCCGAGAACCTGTTCGTGGCCGAGTTCATCGGCAGCCCGAAGATGAACATCCTGCCCGGCAAACTGGTGCGCGCCGAAGCGGAGTACGCCGTGGTCGAGGTGCACGGCTCCCAGATCAGCGTGGCGGTCGATGCGCGTGTCGCCAAGGCCGGGGCCGCCGTGTCGCTGGGCATTCGCCCCGAACATCTGCTGGTCGGCGATGAGGGGCCGGGTGCTGCGCTGCACACCAAGGTGCGGCAGATGGAGCGGCTCGGCGAAGCGTCGATGCTTTATCTCGATGTCGCGGCTGACGCGCCGATGGTGACCTTGCGTCTGGAAGGCTATGCGACGCAGAGCGCCGGGGATCGCGTCACGCTGCGTGTGCGCCCCGAGCAGTGCTATCTGTTCGACGCGGCAGGGCAGGCTTTCACGCGCACCGTGCATCTGCCGACCTGAAGCCGTGGCGTGGCTGTCGCCGACGACCAATTGCACGCACTCGTGCTGCGCCCCTACGAGGCGCGTGTGATCAACGCTACAAGGGAGCCGTCCGTGGCGACATCCGGCAAGACCGTCGCAGCCAAAAAGGCTGCCACCCCCCGATCCAGAAACAGCAGCGCCGCGTCGGTGACGCTCGCCACGCCTGAGCCACCGGCTCTGCCGGCCTGGCAGGCACCCGACGAACAGCTCGGCCGCGTGCAGACCGCGCTGGCCGGCCGCGTCGGCCAGCATCCGCAGTGGCCGGCGTTCGACGCTCGGCTGCGCACGCATCTGGCCGCGCTGCGCGATGAACTGGCGCAGCTCTACGGCCAGCGCCCTGATTTCGAGCCTTTTCTGGGGCGTCTGCTGCAGACCGCCTTCACCGCCTGGACCGAGCGCGCCGCCGACCTGAAGGCGCTCGACGCCCAGCGCGAGCACGATCCCGACTGGTTCCAGTCGCAGCAGATGCTGGGTGGCGTTTGCTACGTCGATCTGTACGCCGGCAACTTTCAGGGCATCGAGGCGCAGATTGCGTACTTCAAGCAGCTGGGCCTGAGCTATCTGCACCTGATGCCGCCGTTCCTGTGCCCGGAACCGCACAGCGATGGTGGCTACGCCGTCAGCAGCTACCGCGCCACCAAGCCGTCGCTCGGCACGATCGACGAGCTGCGCCGCTTGGCCGCCAAGCTGCGCGAGGCTGGCATCTCGCTGGTGCTGGACTTCGTCTTCAACCACACCTCCGACGAGCACGACTGGGCGCGCGCCGCGCGCGCCGACGATCCGGCCTTCCGCGACTACTTCCACATCTACCCGGACCGCCAGCAGCCGGACGCCTTCGAGCGCACGGTGCGCGAGATCTTCCCGGACGAGCACCCCGGTGCCTTCAGCCAGCTGCCCGACGGCCGCTGGGTCTGGACCACCTTCCACAGCTACCAGTGGGATCTGAACTACAGCAACCCGGAGGTGTTTCGTGCCATGGCCGGCGAGATGCTGTTCATCGCCAACCTGGGGGTCGAGTTTCTGCGCATGGACGCGGTGGCCTTCATCTGGAAGCAGCTCGGCACCAGTTGCGAGAACCTGCCCGAGGCGCACCACCTGCTGCGCGCCTACAACGCGCTGGCACGCATCGCCGCCCCGGCGCTGCTGTTCAAGTCGGAAGCGATCGTGCATCCGGACGACGTGGTGGCCTACCTCTCGCCCGCCGAGTGCCAGGTCTCGTACAACCCGCTGCAGATGGCGCTGCTGTGGAACACGCTGGCCACGCGCGACGTCGGCATGCTGCAAAAAGCCCTGGCCGAGCGCCATCACATCGCGCCCGGCACGGCCTGGGTCAACTACGTGCGCAGCCACGATGACATCGGCTGGACCTTCGCCGACGAGGACGCGCTGCAGCTCGGCATCAACGGCTTCGACCACCGCCAGTTCCTGAACCGCTTCTACGTCAACCGCTTTCCGGGCAGCTTTGCGCGCGGCGTGCCGTTCCAGGACAACCCGGCCACCGGCGACTGCCGCATCAGCGGCACGGCGGCCTCGCTGTGCGGCCTGGCGCAGGGCGACCCGCACGCGGTGGCGCGGCTGCTGCTGCTGTACGGCGTGGCGCTCTCCAGCGGCGGCATTCCGCTCATCTATCTGGGCGACGAGGTCGGCGCCCTGAACGACTTGCGCTACGTTGACGATCCGGGCAAGGCCAGCGACAGCCGCTGGGTGCACCGGCCCGCGCGTGATGCCCAACGCTACGCCGAGCGCGATGACCCGAGCACCGATGCGGGGCGTATCCACGCCGGCCTGCGCCATCTGATCGCGCTGCGACGCCATCTGCCGGCGCTGGCGGGCGGACAGCTGACGCCGTTCTGGACCAGGAACCCGGCGGTGCTCGGCTACCTGCGCGAAGGCCGCCACCCGGGGCAGGGCCGTGTGCTGGTGCTGGGCAATTTCAGCGAGTTTGCGCAGAGCGTGGCGGCCGAGGTGCTGTCTGGCATGTCGGCCCAACTGGTCGATCTGATGGGCCAGAGTGCCTTCGATGCGCGGACATCGATCACGTTGGCGCCGTATCAGATGCTCTGGCTGGTGCCGCGCGGCATGTGACTTGCTCATGTCAGCCTGTCTTCAGGCTGACAATTGCCCATGATTGCCCAGAATAAACCGCCACTCCCACCGCGCCTCGACCGCCTGCGTCTCTACACCGAACAGGCGCGGACGATCATCCTGACGCGGCAAGATCCCAACACGGGCCTGCTGCCGGCCAGCACCGCCATCACGGTGCACGGCGACTACACCCACGCCTGGGTGCGCGACAACGTCTACAGCATCATGGCGATCTGGGCGCTCGGCCGCGCCTGGCGCCACGACGATCCGGCCCAGGCCGACGAGCTGGACGCCCGCGTCGTGCAGCTGATGCGCGGCCTGCTGGCGGCGATGCTGCGCCAGGCGCCCAAGGTCGAGCGCTTCAAGCAGACCCAGCATCCGCTCGACGCGTTGCATGCCAAGTACTCGACCCAGAGCGGCGAGCCGGTGGTGGGCGACGCCGAATGGGGCCATCTGCAGATCGACGCCACCGCGATCTTCCTGCTGATCCTGACCCAGATGAGTGCCGGCGGCCTGCGCATCGTGCGCAACCGCAGCGAGCTGATGTTCGTGCAGAACCTGGTCTGGTACCTGGCACACGCCTGGCGCACGCCCGACTACGGCATCTGGGAGCGCGGCCACAAGCAGAACGACGGCCAGGCCGAGGTCAATGCCAGCTCGGTCGGCATGGCCAAGGCGGCGCTCGACGCGGTCAACGGTGCCCGGCTGATGCCCGACCCGGACTGCCCGCGCATCCACGTGCCGGCCGACGTCATCACGCAGGCGCGCTACACGCTGGAGGGGCTGCTGCCGCGCGAATCCGAATCGAAGGAAACCGATGCGGCGCTGCTGTCGATCATCGGCTTCCCGGCCTTCGCGGTCAGCGACGCCAAGCTGGTCGAGCGCACCCGCCGCGAGATCGTCACGAAGCTGCAGGGCCGCTACGGCTGCAAGCGCTTCCTGCGCGACGGCCACCAGACCGTCGCCGAGGACCACAGCCGGCTGCACTACGAGCCGGGCGAGCTGCAGCGCTTCGAGCACATCGAATCCGAATGGCCGCTGTTCTTCTGCTACCTGCTGCTCAACGCGGTGCTGTTCGGCGACATGGTCGCGGCCAGCGAATACCGGGCCCGGCTTGAGCAGCTGATGGTCGAGCAGGGCGGCCAGCGCCTGCTGCCCGAGCTCTACATCGTGCCCGCCGATGCGGTCGAGGCCGAGCGCGCCGTGCCGGGCAGCCAGAGCCGTGTGCCCAACGACAACGTGCCGCTGGTCTGGGCGCAGAGCCTCTATCTGGTCGGCGTGCTGCTGCAGGAAGGCTATGTGCGGCCGCAGGAACTGCTGCCGCGCGGCCGCTACACGGTGCGTGCCGCCGCCCGCGCGCCCGAGCCGGTGTGCACCCAGGTGGCGCTGCTGGCCAGCGACGCGCTGGTGCAGGCGCGGCTGGCGTCGCACGGCATCGCCTGCGAGACGCTGCAGCAGGCCCAGCCGCTGCAGGTGCGTTATGCCGAAGATCTGGAGCTGGCGCTGGCCGAGCTGGGCCGCGCGCCCGAGTTGGGCCTGAGCGGTCGGCCGCGCGGTCGGCTGGGTGGCCTGAGCACCGCACAGGTTTTCACGCTGGGCACTGAGCCGCGCCAGCAGCGGCTGGTGTTCCTGCCAGCCTTCTTCAGCCGGCAAGGCTTTTACCTGGCGCTCGACAACCGCCTGCTGGTCGACGAAATCCGTGCCGAGCTGGCCTACCTGCGTCGCCACTGGCAGGTGCGCGATCAGCACGGCCAGCCGCTGCTGGCGCTGTTGATCAGCGAGCCGATGCTCGACGCCGGCAGCGCCGACGTGCTGCTCGACTTCCTGCGCCAGTTGGGCCACAGCACCGACACCGATGTGCAAGTCGGGCCGCTCGCCAAGCTGCTGCCCGCCGCCCGCTGCACGCAGATGGACTGGCTCAGCGCCCCACCGTGGCCCGCCACGACGCCGCTGCCGGCCAGCCCGGGCGCCGAGGCGCTGCTCGATCTTGGCTGGGAAGAGGGGGCGACCCGGCCGCTCACGCCGACGCGCGCCGCCGCCCTTGAGCACGAGGAAGACGCGGCGGTGCTGCTGGCCCGACTCGGCCGCAGCCACAACCCCTACGAGCAGATCGAGATCCTCGGTCTGCTGTGCCGTCGTGGTGGCGCCGACATGGACGCTGGCCGAGGCTTGTCGGTCGGGCAGATGGCGCAGGCCTTCTATGCGCGCGCCTGCCGGCATCGCCAGTGGGGGCTGCTGCGGCGCGCCGCTGGCGTGCTCGACATCCACGACAACGCCCTCGACGAGGCGGTGGCTCAGATCGTGGTGCGGCAGAAGCGCATCGCGGTCGGGCGCAGCTACGGCGCCGGCGCGGTGATTGCGCGGCCGCTCGGCAGCGTCGAGATCTTCGAGCGCCTGCGCGCCTTCGGCGGCGACGATCCGCGCGCCCGCGTGCTGCTGCAGGAGATCGTGCTGCTGCTGGGCACGCTGATCAAGGCCGAGGCGCAGCTGTTCAAGGGCACGCTGACGCTGCGCGCCTGGTACCTGATCCTGCTCATCACCGGCTGGCTGGCGCGCGAGCACGAGCTGACACAGGCCGAGGCCTTCGACTTCCTGCTCAGCCTGAGCCCGCACGCGATCCTGCACCGGCTGCGCGGCGTGATCGGCCACGAACAGGAGATGAGTCGCAACCTGGCGCGGCTGCAGGTGCTGCAGTCGCACCGTGGTGATGGCGCCTCCGGGCTGGTGACGGTGCAGTTTCCGGCCGACGACGATCCGGAACTCGACGAAGGCACCGCCGACTGGCTGGCCTGGCGCGAGATGACGGGTGCCATCACGCGGGTGCCGACTGATTTTTATGCCTCGATCTGGCAGGTGCTGCGCCATTTCCCGGGGCTGGTGATCGGTGATCAGCTCGACAGCCGCAACCGCCTCGACAGCCATCTGGCGCGCGCCGACATGACGCCGGCCGAACGGCGTTTTGCGCTGCAGGTCGAGGATCTGCTCAACAAGATTCACGCGCCCGAGTACCGCCAGCTCAACATCGAGGTGCTGCTGGCGGTGTCGGACATCTGCCGTGCCAACCCGAAGCTCAAGGCCGACAGCCTGCTGGTGATGGATGTGCTGATCGGCGTGGCGGTGCGCATCGGCTGGGAACAGGCGCAGCCGGCGCTGGCCGAAGGCGAGGCACGGCCCGACTACAACGAGCACCGCGCCCAAGCCTGGCAGGCGATCTACGACAGCCCGCCGCACCGGGTCGCCAATCTGGTGATGGCGGCGCTCGACTACCTGATGACGCCGCAGCCGGTCGAGCCCGAGGCCGAGCCGGAAACGAGCACCACCGAATGACCGGGACGGCGCTTCGGGCCGCCGTCAGCTCGGTTCGAAGCGTAGCGTGCGGCCTTCGGCGGCGCTGCGCAGCGCGCAGTCCAGCACCGCCATGACGCGCAAGGCCTCCTCGGCCGGCACCGGGTTGGCCGCGCCGTCGAGGATGGCGTCGCGCACACCGAGGTAGTAGAGGCGGTAGTCGCCGTGCAGCCGCGCGTGCTCCTCGACCGCCGGCTGGCCGCCGCGCTGCAGCAAGGTCGGGCGGGCATCCTCGCCCCAGCCGGTCTCGCCGGGCGCCATGCCGGCCTTGAGCTGCGCTTCCTGGCTGTCCAGACCAAAGCTCACGAAGCTGCCATCGGTGCCGTGCGCCTCGAAGCGAGCGGCGGTCCAGGCGTTCAGCCGCGAGGCGTGCAAGGTCACGCGGCGCTGCGCATAGCCGAGCACGACCTGGGCGTAGTCCACTGCGGCCGAGCCGTCGCGCAGGCAGGCCAGATCAGCGGTGACGCTGTCGGGCGCACCGAACAGCAGCAGTGCTTGATCGATCAGATGCGGCCCGAGGTCGTACCAGAGTCCCGCGCCGGGGCCGGCCCGCTCGCGCCAGCGGTCGCGCGGCAGCGGGTCGAAACGGTCGAAGCGCGAGATGAACTCGCGCACCTCACCGAGCGCACCGGACTGCATCGCCTGGCGCAGGCTGAGGAAGTCGCCATCCCAGCGCCGATTCTGGAACACCGACAGCAGCCGGCCGTGTGCGTGTGCCAGCTGCACCAGCTCGCGCGCCTCGTCCAGCGTGACGGTGAACGGCTTGTCGATCACCACATGCTTGCCGGCGCGCAGTGCGGCGGCGGCCAGCGGATGGTGGCTGTCGTTCGGCGTGGCGATCACGACCAGATCGACGTCCGGATCGGTCGCGGCCGCCAGGTAGTCGGCGGTGACGCGGGCGTGCGGCCAGCGTGCCTGCACGGCGTCGGGCTGGCTCGATGCCACCAGCGTGAGCGCCAGATCCGGCACGCTGGCGATCAGCGGGGCGTGAAAGGTCCGGCCGACGTAGCCGTGGCCGATCAGGGCGACGCGCAGGGCATGGCTCATTGGGGGATCTCCAGAAAGCAGAAAACCGCAAACCCTTGTGAGGCTTGCGGTCCGTGAAAAGTCACTGCGCGTGGCTCACACGCAGGGGAGACTCATCAGAAGTCGTAATGCACGCGAGCGCCGACCTTGTTGTTGTTGACCTTGGCGAGGCCGGTCGTATCAACGCTTTGAAAACCGATCGCCGGCGACAGCGTGGCACCCTTGATGCCGAACAGCGGGATGCCGTAGGCGGCGAACAGGCCGGTGCGCTTGGTGGTGCTGGCACCTTGCTCGTCCTTGCTGGTTTCAACGCTCAGGTTCAGGGCGCCCACATCAGCGCCGATCAGGAAGGCGGACTGCTTCTTGTCGCCAGCGGTGTAGCTGGTCGTGCCGTTGGCAAAGTTGGCGCGCAGCGTGACGCCACCACCGACAGCAGCCGACACCGTGCCACCGAATCCGGTGAAGCTGACTTCATTTGTGCTGCCGGCAACATCGGCGGTCTTGCCGGATTCGAGGCCGACGCGAGCGGTCAGTGCGCCAGCCGTGAAGCTCAGGGCAGGACGCACGCCCTTGAAGCCCAGGGCGCCAGCGGCCGATACGTCTTTCTTGTCGACCACGCCGATTTCCAGCGAGACGCCGGCAGCCAGGTTGGCGGTCAGGGCGATGTGCAGGCGGTCATCGACGCCGCCACCGCCAGCGGTCAGCAGCGAGCGGCCACGCAGGTTGTTGGTCTGATAGCCATTGCCGAAACGGAACACGTCACCTGGGGTGGGGTACAGGTCAGCAGCTTCCCAGCGGCCCATCTTCACGTCAAAGGCGGCCGTGCCGGCTTGCACCCAGGCGTCGTCCACGGCAGCGCCGTTGTTGCCGCCCAGGGCGCCGCCGTTCAGGTAGGCGATGATGGTGCCGCGACCTGCGACAAAACCGCCATTCGCTTCGGCCTTGCCGGAAATATTGGTTTCGATCCGGCCGCCTTGCGACGAACCGCCGCCATTGTTGGCCACACCGGTGTCGAATTCAGCATTGGCATCTACCGTGGCCGCCGCAAAAGCGGGAGCGGCAACAATAACGGCAGCAGCAACGGCGCTCAGACGCGCAAATTTTTGAAACGGGCTCATGTCTTAAAGACTCCTGGGACGGTGGCAAGATGCTCCGCCGGTCCATGACCGGCCTTGCTGAGAAACCTCACGACCGGCAAGTTGTTGCTGGCCAAGTGTTTCTTCTTTCTAACCAGTGGTGCTATGCCTTCGCAACAGCAGCATTGGTGCCCCATTGTCGAAGTGAACCTGTGTCCGCAGGGCGGAAAGATCAGCGCCTCCGCTGTGTGAATCAGCGTGGTTTCTGTGGAAAATACGTATAAAACAACTGCTAATTCATTAATTTTAAATTAAAACAATAATGTTTGATTAAAAAAAATGAAGTGAATGAATGCTGATTGGGGTTTGTGCTTGTCATGGTTACGCAACATTTCATGGCGGAATAAAGAAGCTGTGAAATCGAAAGGCATTGTTGGGCCTGCACAGCTCGTGTGACGCCGGGTGAGCAATGAGGGCGCCATCGCGCACCCGGCGCGTCACTTCAGCTCATGTTCACCGGCACAAAAATCCGTTCCTCGCCGCGCTGGATCAGCAGCGCCACGGTCTTGGCCTTGCGGGCCAGTTCGGTCTTGATCTGCTCGACAGCGTCGACCGGCTTGCCGTTCACCGCCAGCAGCACGTCGCCGATTTCCAGGCCGGCGCGCGCCGCCGGGCCGGCCACGTCCTGCACCAGCAGGCCGTGTTCGATGCCGCTTTGGCGCCGTTCGTCCGGGCTGAGCGGGCGCAGCGCCAGGCCGAGCTGACCTTGGCTGGCGTCGGCGGCCGGGCCGGCGTCGGCTTGCTGCTCGGTGGCGCGGCCCAGCGTGGCGCTCAGATCGTGGCCGCTCTTGTCGCGCCAGACTCGCAGCTTGACCTGCGTGCCCGGTGCCGACAGGCCGATGCGGCTCGATACGTCGCCGGCCGAAATCACCGGCTGGCCGTTGATGGCGACGATCACGTCACCGCTCTTCAGGCCGGCCTTGTCGGCGGCGCTGCCCGGCACCACCTGGGAAATCAGCGCGCCGCCCGGCCGCTCCAGCCCGAACGATTCGGCCAAGCCTTGGTTCACGTCCTGCACCTGCACGCCCAGCCGAGCGTGCTGCGCCGAGCCGTGCTGGACGATCTGGTCCTTGACCTGCACCGCCACGTCGATCGGAATCGCAAACGACAGCCCTTCGTAGCCGCCGGTGCGCGAGTAGATCTGCGCGTTGATGCCGATCACCCGGCCGCTGCCGTCGAACAGCGGGCCGCCCGAGTTGCCCGGATTCACGGCGGCGTCGGTCTGGATGAACGGCACGAAGGCGTCGCCCGGCAGCGAGCGGCCCTTGGCACTGACGATGCCCTGGGTGGCGGTCTGCTCGAAGCCGAATGGCGCGCCGATCGCCAGCACCGGGTCGCCCACCTGCAACTGCGCCGGGTCGCCCAGCAGCACGGTCGGCAGGTTCCTGGCCTCGATGCGCAGCACCGCGATGTCGGTCGAGGTGTCCATGCCCAGCACCTTGGCGCGGTATTCGCGGCGGTCCTGCAGCTTGACGGTGACTTCCTTGGCGTTCTGCACCACATGGGCGTTGGTCAGGATCAGACCGTCGGCGCCGACGATGAAGCCCGAGCCCTGGCCCTTGAACGGCACTTGCGGCGCCTGGCCGCGCCGGCCCGGCATGCTGCGGAAGAACTGCCGGAACGGATCAGCCTCGGCATCGTTGCTGGCCGGCTGGGTGCCTTCGGCGATCACGCCGACCACCGCCGGGCCGTAGGCCTGCACGATGCCGCGATAGTTGGGCGCGCTGATCGGCGCGATCAGCGTGCCGGCGGTCGGGCTCTGCGCGGTGCTGCTGTTGCTGCTGTCGGCGGGCTGCACGACTTGCCCGTTGCCGGCGACCGGCTTGTGCTCGAACCACTGGCCCAGGCCCCAGGCGCCGGCCGAACCGACCGCGCCAAGCAGCCCGGCCGCTGCCAGCGCGCCGATCAGGCGGCGCACGCCAAACGCGCTGGCGCGGCGCGGGCTGTGGCCAGCCGAGTCGATGTCGGCCACGCCCGCGAGGAAGGTGCTGCGGTGATCGACATGGTGGTCATGAACATGGGTGTGCGAGGTCTTCATGGTGTGTCCTGTCGCTTGAGTCGGGCGAGGCGGTGCTCGCATGGCGTCAAGGTAGGCGCACCGGGTGAAGCCCTGGTTAGGCGCAGGTTAGGCCAAGGTTAAACGCCGCTGGCGAGCGGCAGCCGCACGCTGGCGCGCAGCCCGCCGAGCGGCGCGTCGCTCAGCGTCACGCTGGCCTGATGGCGCTCGGCAATGCGCTGCACCAGCGCCAGGCCGAGGCCGCTGCCGGTCTCGCTGACCGTGCTGGTCGTGCCGGCCGCAGCGCTGCCGTGCGAGCCGTCGCTGCTCGCGCGGCGGTAGAAGCGGTCGAAAACGCGCTGGCGCTCCGCAGGCGGGATGCCCGGGCCGCTGTCATCGACGATCAGCGTGGCGCAGCCGTCCGGGCTGGTGGCGCTGCCGGGCGCATCAAGCTGTACGTCGAGCTGTACCTTGGCGCCCGGCCCGCTGTAGCGCAGTGCGTTATCGGCCAGGTTGCGCGCCAGCAGGCGCAGCGCGGCGGCGTCGCCCTGCACCCAGACGGGCGCGTCGTGCAGCAGCTCGATCTCGCTGCCTTGCGCCAGCGCCAGCGGCACCACGTCGGCCACGCCGTGGCGCACCGCCTCGGTCAGATCGACGCGGCCGAGCGCCAGCGCCGGGTTGCCGGGTTCGTTGCGTGCCAGGGCGAGCAGCTGCTCGATCAGATGCTGGGCGCGCTCGATGCCGGCGCCTAAAGCCGCTTCGGCCTGCTGGCGCGCGGCGGTGTCGGGCGCGCGTTGCAGCGCGCGCAGTTGCAGCTTGAGCGCGGTCAGCGGCGTGCGCAGCTCGTGCGCGGCGTCGCCGACGAAGGCGCGCTGGGCCTCGAACTGCGCGCCCAGCCGGGCGAGCAGGGCGTTGAGGGCGCTGACCAGCGGTTCGATCTCGGTCGGCAGGCCGTCGGCCGGCAGCGGGTCGAGCGCCAAGGCGTCGCGCTGGCGCACTTCGCGCGCCATGCGCTCCAGCGGCCGCAGCGACACCAGCATCAGCCACCAGCCGAGTGCGCCGAGCAGCGGTGCGAGCAGCAGCAGCGGTGTGACGGTGTTGAGGGCGGCGTCGGCCGCCAGATGGCGGCGCACCTGCAGCGGCTGCGCCACCTGGATGACGCGGGTCGGCGTGGCGGCGCTGAAGACGCGCCAGGTGGTGCGGCTGCCGGGACCGGTGCCGCGCAGGTCGGCGAAGCCGAGCACCGCGCGGGTCGGCAGCCCGCTGGCCGGCTGCGAGCTGTAGAGCAGCCGGCCGTCCAGGGCCCAGATCTGCACCACGACGTCGAGCTGCTGGTTGTTCAGCACATCGGCCTGATCCGAGCTGATCATGCCGTAGTCGCGCAAGGACAGCGCCATCTGGCGCAGCTGGTAGTCGAACAGCACCTCGGTCTCGGCCAGCACGCTGCGGTAGCTGACCAGCCCGATCGCCAGCGCCGTCAGCCCGACCACGCCGAGCAGCGCGGCCAGCACGCGCTGGCGGATGCTGCGCAGGCCGCTCATCGGCACACGCTCGCGTTCATGCGCCGCCGCCCGGCTGACCGACGAAGTAGCCGACGCCACGGATGTTGCGGATGAAGTCGGGCCCGAGCTTGCGGCGCAATTGGTGGATGTAGACGCTGATGGCGTTGCTCTCGACCGCGTCGCCCCAGCCGTACAGGCGGTCTTCCAGCTGGGCGCGCGACAGGATCGCGCCGGGGCGCAGCATCAGCGCCTCCAGCAGCGCGTATTCGCGTGCCGACAGCAGCACCGGCTCGCCCGCGCAGCTGACCTGCTTGGTGGCCGGGTCGAGTGTCACGTCGCCGCAGCTCAGTGCCGGCTCGGCGCGGCCGGTGTGACGGCGCAGCACGGCGCGCATGCGGGCCGAGAGTTCTTCGACCTCGACGGGTTTCACCACGTAGTCGTCGGCGCCGCTGTCCAGGCCGGCGACCCGGTCCGCCAGCGCGTCACGCGCCGTCAGCACGATCACCGGCGTGCTGTCGTGGCGGGCGCGCAGGCCGCGCAGCACCGCCAGGCCGTCCAGCCCGGGCAGGCCCAGATCGAGCAGCACCAGATCAAAGGTTTCGGTGGCCAAAGTCTGGCGCGCCGCCTCGCCGTCACGCACCCAATCGACCGCCCAGCCCTCGTGGCGCAGCGCCAGCCGCAGGGCGTCACCGATCATCCGGTCGTCTTCCACCAATAGAACTCGCATGAACGGATTGTGTCGTGTGCCAAGTGTCATGTGCGGCGAGGGCCGTGGACTCGTAAAATCATCGGCTTTACCAGTCAACCCGCCCACGCGCGCGAACAACATGTCCAAAGACGTCAAGAAGGTCGTGCTGGCCTACTCCGGTGGCCTCGATACCTCCATCATCCTGAAGTGGCTGCAGGACGAGTACCAGTGCGAGGTGGTGACCTTCACCGCCGACATCGGCCAGGGCGAAGAGATCGAGCCGGCTCGCGCCAAGGCGATCAAGATGGGCATCAAGCCCGAGAACATCTTCATCGACGACCTGCGCGAAGAGTTCGTGCGCGACTTCGTGTTTCCGATGTTTCGCGCCAACGCGCTCTATGAAGGTGAATACCTGCTCGGCACCTCGATCGCCCGGCCGCTGATCGCCAAGCGCCTGATCGAGATCGCGCAAGCCACCAACGCCGATGCCATCAGCCACGGCGCCACCGGCAAGGGCAACGACCAGGTCCGTTTCGAGCTCGGCGCCTACGCGCTGATGCCGGGCGTCAAGGTCATCGCGCCGTGGCGCGAGTGGACCCTGTCCAGCCGCGAAAGCATGCTCGCCTACGCCGACCAGCACGGCATTCCGGTCGATTTCAAGAAGCGCAAGGGCGGTGGCGCACCGTACTCGATGGACGCCAACCTGCTGCACATCAGCTATGAAGGCGGCATCCTCGAAGACCCGAACTTCGCGCCCGAAGACAGCATGTGGCGCCTGACCAAGAGCCCTGAAAAGGCGCCGAACAAGCCGCAGGTCATCGAGCTCAGCTACGAAAAGGGCGACGTGGTCGCGATCGACGGCGTCAAGCTGTCACCGGCCCAGGTGCTGACCAAGCTGAACGAGATCGGCGGCCTGCACGGCGTCGGCCGCCTCGACAAGGTCGAGAACCGCTACGTCGGCATGAAGAGCCGTGGCTGCTACGAAACCCCCGGCGGCACCATCCTGCTGGCCGGGCACCGCGCCATCGAGTCGATCACGCTGGATCGCGAAGTGCTGGCGCTGAAGGAAGACCTGATGCCGCGTTACGCGCGCATGGTCTACAACGGCTACTGGTTCGCGCCGGAGCGCGTGCTGCTGCAAGGCCTGATCGACGCCAGCCAAGCGACCGTGAACGGCACCGTCAAGCTCAAGCTCTACAAGGGCACCATCATGTGCGTGGGCCGCGAGTCGCTCACCGACAGCCTGTTCGACCCGAAGATCTCGACCTTCGACGACGACGGCGGCGCTTACAACCAGGCTGACGCTGGCGGCTTCATCAAGCTCAACGCCCTGCGCCTGCGCATCGCCGCCAACGCCCGTGCCGCGCGTGCGCCCAAGCCGGTCGCAGCTGCGCCTGCCGTGGCTGCCAAGCCGGTGTTGAAATCGACGGCCAAACCGGTGCTCAAGTCCACCGCCAAGCCGGTTCTGAAGTCGACTGCCAAGGCGGCAGCCGCACCGGCAGTGGCCAAAGCACCCGCTGCGCCGGCCAAGAAGGCTGCAGCGAAGAAGCCTGCCGCCAAGAAGGCGACACTGGCCAAGAAGGCCTGATCGGCACACAGGACGATACCCAATGAGCAATCAACAACTCGCGGTCACGGCCGTCGGCACCAAGGCGAATGTCTACTTCGACGGCAAGTGCGTCTCGCATGGCATCACGCTGGCGGATGGCAGCAAGAAGAGCGTCGGCGTGATCCTGCCGGCGCTGCTGACCTTCAACACCGGTGCGCCGGAAATCATGGAAACGGTCGCCGGGGCCTGCAGCGTGCTGCTGCCTGGCAGCAGTGAATGGCAGACTTTCGGCCCCGGCCAGAAGTTTGACGTGCCCGGCAACGCCAGCTTCCAGATCAAGGTTGAAGGCGAGCCGTACCACTACATCTGCCACTTCGGCTGATCTGCGGTTCAGGGGGTGGCGCTGGGTGGACAGGGCTTTGCATCAGCAGGGGCCTCGGCGTGCGCCACCGCCCAGCGCACCACCACACCGCGCCGAAAGCTTACCACCAGGTCGTTGCCGTAGCTGTCGGTCCACTGCCAGTCGTCGCGGTTGCCGACCTGGCGGCCCAGGCTGCCGGTCAGCATCAGCACCTCGGACATGTGCATGCCGTGCGCCAGGCGCGACTGCACCATCACGATGCTGTCCACCTGGCCGACCGGGTGCTGGCCAGCCAGGCGCAACACTCGGGCAGTGCGGCTGAACTGCAGCAGCAGCCAGAACACCACCAGCGTGAGCCCGAGCAGCAACCCGCGCCAGCCATAGTTCCACCAGCCGACGATCACGGCCGAGCCGGCCAGCAGCGCGGGGATGGCAGGGTGGGAGCGCAAAGTCATGCCTCAAACCCCTGCGCATCCAGAACCGTGGCGCAACTCATTTCTTCTTGAGTTCTTTCGAGGCCGGCGTGCTGCCGCCATCAACACCAAGCCGGCCGCCCGTGCCCAGGCCACCCTTGACGGTTTGCGCCTTGTAGTTGCGCAGCGACTTGACCATCTGGTTGAACGAGTCGGCAAAGGCTGCGACGACCACCTTGCCTTGTGGGGTCTTGGAGTAACCGCCGCCACCGCCGCCGGCCAAGCCGCCAAAGGCAGCGCCAAACAGGCCGAAGTCGAAATTCTTGGCGGTGCCTTCGGCTGCAGATATCTGCACGCCTGAGCGGTTGTCGATCAGCAGCAGTGTGGTGGAGGCTTCGTTGCGGCCTATGGATGCGGCCGCACCGACAGCCATGCCGACCAGCCCGCCGCCGAGAAAGCCGCCGCCGCCGCCGGTCTTGCCGGAGAACTGGATCGACGGGCTCATGGTGTAGTCGGCCGCCACCATCTGGCCCTTGCCGTAGTTGCTGCCCTCGCGCATCTCGCCGCTCTGCTCAAGCTGACGCTCGCGGGTCATGTTGTTGAGCGCCGCGCCGCGCTCCACGATCACGAAGCAGTTGCTCTGCTGAATCATCAAGCGCAGCACCGGGATGGTCGAACCGAGTTGGTGCTGGCCGAGCTGGTAGTACCAGGGCGCATGGGTGTCTTCCTGGATCGCCAGCGTGCCGAGTGATTCGGGGCATTTCTCCAGCTGGCCGTTTTCGCCTTGGGTGGCTTCACCGCCGGCCGAGCCACTCACGACGCCCTTGTTGTCGCCCAGCGTCGGCGCGGTCGAGCCGCAGCCGGACAGGATCAGCACCGTGGCGAGTGTCGCCACTGAAACGAGCCCACGGCGTGGCGTGGTCTGTGACATCGACATGATCAAGCTCCTCGGGTGTGGGCTGGCGCACTGCGCAACCCGCCATGAGTATAGGAGGGCGTGGATCCCTGCGGTGAGTCGGGTGTCTGCGTCAGATCAGCGTCCGGATCTGCTCGATCGCCTCATCGACGCGCTCGACGGCATGGATCGTCAGCCCTTCGATCGGCTTCTTCGGCGCGTTCGCCTTCGGCACCACCGCGACCGAGAAACCCAGCTTCGCGGCTTCCTTGAGACGTTCCTGGCCGCGCGGCGCCGGCCGCACCTCGCCGGCCAGGCCGACCTCGCCGAACGCGAAAAACCCTTTCGGCAGCGCCCGACCACGCAAGCTGCCCTGAATCGCCAGCAGCACCGCCAGGTCGGCCGCCGGCTCGCTGATGCGTACGCCGCCCACCGCGTTGACAAACACGTCCTGGTCTGCGCACGACACGCCCGCATGCCGGTGCAGCACCGCCAGCAGCATGGCGAGCCGGTCGCGCTCCAGCCCGACCGACAGGCGCCGGGGGCTGGGGCCCCCGCCATCGACCAGCGCCTGGATCTCGACCAGCAACGGCCGCGTGCCCTCCAGCGTCACCAGCACGCATGAGCCCGGCACCGGCTCGGTGTGGGTCGAGAGAAAGATCGCGCTCGGGTTGGCCACGCCTTTCAGGCCGCGCTCGGTCATCGCGAACACGCCGATCTCGTTGACGGCGCCGAAGCGGTTCTTGAAGGCGCGGATCAGCCGGAAGCTCGAATGCGTGTCGCCCTCGAAATACAGCACCGTATCGACGATGTGCTCCAGCACGCGCGGCCCGGCCAGCGTGCCTTCCTTGGTGACGTGGCCGACCAGCACCACCGTGCAGCCGCTCGACTTGGCGCTGCGCGTCAGCTGCGCGGCGCACTCGCGCACCTGCGCCACCGAACCCGGCGCCGAGTTGAGCTGGTCCGAATACAGCGTCTGGATCGAATCGATGACGCAGAACGCCGGCTGTTCGACCGCCAGCGTAGCGAGGATCTTCTCCAGATTGATCTCGGCCAGCACCCGCACCCGCTGGCCCGACAGCCCGAGCCGATGCGAGCGCAGCGCCACCTGCGCGCCGGACTCCTCGCCCGTCACGTACAGCACCGACATCTGGTTCGAGAGCGCATCGACCGCCTGCAGCAGCAGCGTGCTCTTGCCGATGCCGGGGTCGCCGCCGATCAGCACCACGCCGCCCTCGACGATGCCGCCGCCCAGCACCCGGTCCAGCTCCTCCAGCCCGGTCGGCGTGCGCGCCACGTCGGCCGCCTCGATCTCGCTGAGCGTCATCACCGGCTGACTCTTGGCCAGCGCCTGGAAACGGGTGTTCTTGCTGCCGGCACCGGTTGGCTCGGCAACCGTCTCGTCCAGCGTGTTCCAGGCGTTGCAATGCGGGCACTTGCCCAGCCACTTGGCATTGGTGCCGCCGCATTCGCGGCAGGTGTAGATGGTTTTTTCTTTGGCCATGGCGCGGATGATAGGAACTGTCCCGGCGGTTACAGTGAACCTCTCTAGAGAGGTTGATCAACACCTCTAGAGAAGGTCGCGATCTCGTGAGAGGAATTGCTCTTTTTGAGGTCCGCCAAGGCGGCCCGCCGCAGTCCGACGGCCGCCTGCCACCAGACCCATGCCCGATTTCCTCTAGAGAAGGCAGCTCACCTCTCTAGAGGTTGCCGTCGTCCTCTCTAGAGGAGTACGTTGCCACCTCTAGAGGGAGGCGGGCACATCTTGACCTTGCCCCCAAAAAACGTCTCCCTTGTGAATGCTGAAATGCAAGCAAGGAGAATGCAAATGACGAAGACGAAAAGGTCGAGCTACACGCTGGAGTTCAAGCTGGAGGCGGTGAGGCTGGCG
>JBFPGZ010000020.1:0-298090 GCA_041083665.1 Leptothrix sp. (in: b-proteobacteria) | reverse complement strand
CTGTCGTTGGCCGCCCCGGTCGTGCCGGTGAAGGTCACCGCCGTGGTCGGCTCGTCGGTGCCGCCCTGCACCCCCGGCACCAGGTAGTCGAACGTGCACGTGATCGCGCTGCCGGCCGCCAGGCTGCTGATGGCCACGCCGCAGTTCAGGTTCGCGAGTACCCCAGCGGTGCCGGTGCTGCCGATCAGGCTCGCCACCGTCGGCGCGCAGCTCGGGCTGGTCGCCGCGCCGGGGCCGGCGTTCGTGCAGGTCAGGCTCGCGCCGGTGAGGCTCTGGCCCGGGCGCAGCACGCTCGGGATGCCGGTGAAGGCGGGGCTCAAGTCCGCGCTCTGCGCCGTCACGGTGAGGGTCGCCGTGTCGCAGGTCGCCGCGTTCGGGCTCGGCGCGCAGACCTGGTAGGCCACCGTGCAGCTCCCCGAGGCCGGCACGTGGTAGGTGGCGATGCCGGCCGCACTCACGAGCGGCGCGCCGCCCGTGCCGGCCCCCAGGCACGTGCTGCCGGCCCCCAGGCCGTAGACGGCGCCGCTGGGGATCTGGTCGTTGGCCACCAGGTTCGTGGTCTGGTTCTGGCTGCCGCCGGGCTTGGCGTCGACATCGTTGACGGCGTCGATCAGGCTGGCCGTGCTGCTCGTGCTGTTGTTGCCGCCCGCCGTGGTGCCACCGTTGCTGTCGTTGGCCGCGCCAGTCGTGCCGCTGAAGGTCACCCCGGTGACGGGCTCGTCGGCCCCACCCTGCGTACCGGGCACCTGGTAGTCGAACGTGCACGTGATCGCGCTGCCCGCTGCCAGGCTGCTGATGGCCGCGCCGCAGTTCAGGTTCGCGAGTACCCCGGCGGTGCCGGTGCTGCCGATCAGGCTTGCCACGCTGGGCACGCAGCTCGGGCTGGTCGCCGCGCCAGGGCCGGCGTTCGTGCAGGTCAGCGTCGCCCCGGTCACGCTCTGGCCCGGGCGCAGCACGCTCGGCAGGCCAGCGAAGGCGGGGCTGAGGTCGGCGCTTTGCGCCGTCACGGTGAGTGTCGCCGTGTCGCAGGTCGCCGTGTTCGGGCTCGGCGCGCAGACCTGGTAGCTGACGGTGCAGCTGCCCGAGGCCGGCACGTGGTAGCTGGCGATGCCAGCGCTGCTGACCACGGGCGCGCCGCTCGGGCCCACCCCGAGGCACGTGCTGCCTGCCCCGAGGCTGTAGCTCGCCCCCGTGGGCACCTGGTCATTGGTCGCCAGGTTGCTCGTCTGGTTCTGGCTGCCGCCCGGCTTGGCGTCGACGTCGTTGACGGCGTCGATCAGGCTGGCCGTGAAGCTGGTGCTGTTGTTGGCCGCGTTGCTGTCGTTGGCCGCGCCGGTCGTGCCGGTGAAGGTCACCGCCGTGGTCGGCTCGTCGGCGCCGCCCTGCACCCCCGGCACCTGGTAGTCGAACGTGCACGTGATCGCGCTGCCCGCCGCCAGGCTGCCGACCGCCGCGCCGCAGTTCAGGTTCGCGAGTACCCCGGCGGTGCCGGTGCTGCCGATCAGGCTCGCCACGCTGGGCGCGCAGCTCGGGCTGGTGGCGGCAACTCCACTGGCGGAATTGGTGCAGGTCAGCGTCGCGCCGGTGAGAATTTGCCCCGGGCGCAGCACGCTGGGAATATTGGCGAAAACTGCGGTCATGTCAGCCGTGGTCGCCGGATTGACGGCCAAGGCTTTGCTGGACGGATTGTCACCCGCAGTTTCGATCGCCCCGCCATTGGTGTCGTTAGCGGCACCGGTGCCTGCCGTCAAGTTCACGAGACCCGGAAGTGCGGGTGTGAAGGTAATACTGCAAACTCGGCTCGCCCCACTCGCCAAATAGCCCGCCAAGACGCCACAGCCCGCTGACGGAGTCGCACCGGCAGGCAAAGTCCCCGTGAAATTGCAGGACGGATTGATTGCAATATCAGGGCCGGCATTGGTACACGTCGCTGAACACGTGGTGGCAGAGCCAGCCGTCGCTGGATCGGGTGCACACGTGATGGCTGACCGCATGTTGGCATCTGGCGTGCCGGCGGCCATGGCATACAAGCGAGATATATTCAGAGCGGTGCCAATCCCGGCTGCCGAAACTTCTGCGCCCACAGCAAACTCAATACTGCTGGTAGAACCCGTATAAACAGCGGTCACCTTGACCCCATCAAGGATGCTGATGCCATTGTAGCTAGGGTACATACCCAGACCTGCGCAACCCACCGCCGCAGTGTCCGTGGCCGCGCAGACCGTGGTGTGATAAGCCTGCCCACCTTCTAGCGCATTAGTGGGCTCCAGTTGATTTCCTACAATACTGATATACGGGTTGCCGAATATTTCAAACCGCTCTCTGACCCCCCCACCCGTGACATCACTGCCATTACCATCAATATCAAGGCTCGCCAGCGTGACTGGCACCAGCAACGGTGCCGGCGTCGAAGTCCCAGGCGCGACAAAAGTCAGCTTGAAATGCACTTGCGAAAGCGCACTGGCAGTTGCATTGCCGGTGGTTTCACCGCTGAAATAACTTCCCATGCCGACCGCCTGACCGGTCGCCGTACCGAAGTGGCCGAGTGCTGAAACAGCAGCACCGTTATTCGTGGAAATAATTTCCAGCAAAATGTCACGCGGCGCAGCACCTGTCACGGCATTCGAAAACCGGGTAATGCTCCCGACCGTGGTGCAGGCAGCACCGTTCGTGCAACTCGACGAAGCCCAGTTGAAAGAAGCCGCCTGCCCTGGCATCGCCCAAGTTGCCAACAACAGCACCAGGAGCAATTCAGCCCACCCGGCATGCTCGCTTGCCAGCTTATTCAAAACAAGCCACACCCAGCGATTCATTATTTTCTTCATATGATGAGATCAATTTATTAACAACAAATAACAAATTGACAACATGTCCAGGTCAGAATTTATTAATTTTACTGCACGCCGCATGAATTCGACCCACCCACGAGGAACGTTGTCGTTGCACAACAGAGCATTGCAAAGCAGGATCAAAAGCGAAAATACCCCCCGCAACCGACCGACCAAGCCTTCGATGCAGCCGACTCCTGTGCAAGCGATGAAGGTTTTCACTTATCTGAACATCGTTTTCGAACGCCATTCTGAGCAGCCTTGCGCTCACGCGTCCATCGGCATTGCCCCCCATCGACCCTGACCGGCCCATCGGTGCCGATGAGCGGACGACCGTGCGCTTTTACACCGCACTCGGGCGCAGAACGGCCGGCAGGCATGTTACAAACAGCGGACTGTTCGATGGCGGCTGCTGCCTACCTAGCTCACGCGTGTTTCGATGACTGACCCTTCTGCTTTCCGCAGCCCTGTGGCGTGCTCGACCGGTGATACCGATGCGAGCACCACCCACTTGCGGCCGGAGCCACCCCAGCCGCCGTCAGAGTTGTCCGTGCTGCGGGTGCTCTACGTCGAAGACGACCCGCAAGACGCCGAACTGGCACGCCACATGCTGCGCAGCCGGGCGCCCTGGATCGAGCTGCAGGTGGTCGCCACGCGAGCCGAAGCGCAAAACTGCCTGGACGGGGCCAACCGACCGGATTTGCTGCTGACCGACATGCAGCTGCCCGACGGCAGCGGCCTGGAGTTGCTGGCCCAGGTGCGCAGCAGCCATCTGCCGCTGGCCGTGGTGCTGATCACCGGTCACGGTGACGAGACTGCCGCAGCCAGCGCCCTGCAAGGCGGCGCGGACGACTACATCGTCAAGACCGGCGACTATCTGCAGCGCTTGCCCGCGCTGCTGGCGGCTGCGCTGCACAACCACCGCACCCAGGCCCGGCGCCGCAATCAGCCGCTGCGACTGCTCTACGCCGGCCGGCTGACACTCGACATCGAGCGACTGCGCCTGCACCTGAAACGGCATGCGCCGCACATCCAGCTTGAGATGACGTCCCAGGCCAGCACCGTGCTGGCACGGCTGACAGCATCGACCGAACCCGGCGTGGATGTGCTGCTGCTCGATTTTGAGCTGCCTGACATGCATGGGCTGGAGCTGGTGCGCGAGCTGCGCCACCAGCGCCAGCTTGATCTGCCGGTGGTATTGCTGACCACTCACCACGGCGACGAAGCGGCGGCACTGCATGCCCTCAAGCTTGGCGCGACCGATTACCTGCAGCATCAGGAAGCCACCCCGCAGCGGCTGTGTGCCGTGCTGGAGTCGGCCCACCTGCGGGTGCAGCTGGAGCGCGAACGCGCCGCGCTGCGTGAAAGCGAAGAGCGCTTCCGGCAGATGGCCGAGTCGATCCGCGACGTGTTCTGGCTCAGCGATCCGGTGCGCAATCGGGTGCTGTACGTCAACCCGGCCTTCGAGCGCATGTGGGGCTACCCACCCGAAGCGGTCTACGCCAACCCGGCGGTCTGGCTCGCCTCGGTGCACCCGGACGACCGCGAGCGAGTGGCCAGCGTCTTCACCGACGCCTTGCGCAACAGCGACTGGCAGATCGAGTTCCGCGCCCTGCGCCCGGACGGCAGCCTGCGCCACGTCATGGCGCGCGGCTACGCGGTGCGCGACGCGCAGGGCCGCATCGTGCGCCGGGCCGGCATCTCGCAGGACATCACCGAGCAGAAACAGCAGGAAGAGCGCATCCAGCATCTGGCGTACCACGACGCGCTGACCGGGCTGCCCAACCGCATGCTGGTGCTGGATCGGCTGGCACGCGGACTGGCCATCGCGCAGCGCCAGCACCGCCAGCTCGCCGTGCTGTTCCTGGATCTGGACCGCTTCAAGACCATCAACGACACGCTCGGTCACCTGAGCGGCGACAGCCTGCTGTGCCAGGTCGCCAACCGCCTGCAGAGCAGCCTGCGCGAACAGGACACCGTGGCGCGACTCGGCGGCGACGAATTCCTGGTGCTGCTCGAACATGTCGGCGACATCAGCGACGTGGCCCATGTGGCCAACAAGATCCTCGACGCGCTGGCAGCACCCTTCGATCTGGGCGGACAGGAGCTGCACATCACCGTCAGCATCGGCGTGAGCCTGTATCCACGCGATGCGCAGGATGCCGAAACCTTGCTCAAGTACGCCGACACCGCGCTCTACAAGGCCAAGGACGCCGGGCGCAACACCTACCGCTTCTTCAGCCCCGAAATGGACGCCCATGCGCGCGCCCAGCTGCGGATGGAAAACGAGCTGCGCCGCGCACTCGACCGTGGCGAGCTGGTGCTGCACTACCAACCGCAGTTCGAGCTGAGCTCGGACCGGCTGTGCGGCGTCGAGACGCTGCTGCGCTGGCAGCATCCGCAGCGCGGCCTGGTCGGCCCGCACGAATTCATCGGCCTGGCCGAAGAGACCGGCCTGATCCTGCCGATCGGTGAATGGGTGCTCGGCATGGCCTGCGCGCAGGCCCAGGCCTGGCGCCAGGCCGGCCACAGCGAGTTGCGCGTTGCCGTCAACCTGTCGGCACGGCAACTGCGGCGCCCCGGCCTGCTGG
The DNA here is from genome assembly GCA_041083665.1 of Leptothrix sp. (in: b-proteobacteria). Taxonomy (GTDB): domain Bacteria; phylum Pseudomonadota; class Gammaproteobacteria; order Burkholderiales; family Burkholderiaceae_C; genus Sphaerotilus. The sequence goes on along the minus strand of JBFPGZ010000020.1, from coordinate 292,671 downwards.
CGGCGGTCAGGCAGGCGCTTGAAGCCAGCGGTCTGCCCGCCAGCGCGCTGGAGCTGGAAATGACCGAATCGGTCATCATGGAAGAAGCCGAACAGTCCAGCCTGCTGCTGGAGCAGCTGCGCCAACTCGGCGTGCAACTGTCGATGGACGCCTTCGGCACCGGCTACTCGAATCTGGCGCACCTGAAACGGCTGCCGCTGCAGCGCCTCAAGATCGACAGCAGCTTCATTCACGGCCTGGAAAACGACAACGGCGATGTCGCCATCGTCGCGGCCATCCTGGCGATGGCGCGCAAGCTGCACTTGCGCGTGCTGGCCGAAGGGGTCGAGACCGAAGCGCAGCGCCAACGCCTGCTGCAGCTCGGTTGTGACGAGGCGCAGGGTTTTGTGTTCGGCCGACCCGTGGACGCCGCGACCATGGCGGCCATGCTGACCCAGCACCCCAGTCCGGCCCAGCCGATCGACGCGGAAGGCCTCTGGCCCGTCATCTGACAGGCCACTGCGCCGGGCGCAAGCACAACCTTGGCCGGACTGCTAGCATCCGCGCCACTTTCAGCTTGCTCCCTTTCGCGGAGACCGCATGGACGCTACTTTCCTGCCCAGCCTTGACGCGGCACCTTGTGACGATGCGCAGGGTGTGCCCGTCTCCCAAAAGATCCGCGCCCGCATCCAGCAGGCGCAGCGGCGTTTCCACGCCAACGACAACATCGCCGACTTCATCCGGCCCGGCGAACTCGACGCCCTGCTCGACGAGGTGCAGGGCAAGATGGCCGGCGTGCTGCAGAGCCTGGTGATCGACACCGACAGCGACCACAACACGCAGGACACTGCCCGGCGCGTCGCCAAGATGTACCTGCGAGAAATTTTCCGGGGCCGCTACACGCACGCCCCGCCGGTGACCGAATTCCCCAACGTCGAGCGCCTCAACGAGCTGATGATCGTCGGGCCGGTCACCGTGCGCAGCGCCTGCTCGCACCACCTGTGCCCGATCGTCGGCAAGCTCTGGATCGGCATCATGCCGAACGAGCATTCCAATCTGATCGGTCTGTCCAAGTACGCGCGACTGGCCGAATGGATCATGAGCCGGCCGCAGATCCAGGAAGAAGCCGTGACGCAGGTGGCCGATCTGCTGCAGGAAAAGATGCAGCCGGACGGCCTGGCCATCGTGATGGAGGCCGAACACTTCTGCATGACCTGGCGCGGCGTGCGCGACATGGACTCGAAAATGATCAACAGCGTGATGCGCGGCTCGTTTCTGAAAGATCCGAACCTGCGGCGCGAATTTCTGGCGCTCATGAACCACCGCAAGAGCTGAAACTGCGTCTGCCAACAACCGCTCACCGACACGTTGCCTGGAGTCACCGAGATGCTGGTTCAACTGCTCTACGCAAGCCGCTCCGACGCGGCCACCCCGGAGACGATCGACGCCATCCTGGCGCGCTCGCGCGAACGCAACCCGGCGCTCGGCATCACCGGCCTGCTCTGCCACGGCGGCCCGGTTTTCATGCAGGTGCTGGAAGGCGGGCGCGATGCCGTCAACCAGCTCTACAACTCGATCAGCCGGGATGCGCGGCACCGCGACGTCACGCTGTTGCACTACGCCGAAATCACCGAACGGCGCTTCGCCGGCTGGACCATGGGGCAGGTGAATCTGGCGCGCATCAACCCGTCGTTGCTGCTGAAATACGGTGAACGCGCCGCGCTCGACCCGTACAGCGTGTCCGGCAAGATCTCGATGGCACTGCTCGAAGAGCTGATTGCCTGCGCCGCCATCGTCGGCCGCACGAGCACCTGAACACCCTGCACCTGCAGGCCCCGATTCAGGGGCCCTGCCGCCGTCCGTTCGGCTGTGGCGCTGACACAATCAATTCGATGGGTCACAGCCTTTCAGCCGCCATGCACAACCCTGCCACCGAACTCGAACACGCACCGTCGATGCGCCACGCGGGCCGCGAGTTGCTCTCGCTGGCATTGATCGAAGCGCGCAACCGCAGCCTGCAACTGTTCGGCACCTTCGAGGACGCCGGGCGCATCGACACGCTCGGCAGCCACGGTGAATCACCACGGCGCTGGCTCGGCCGGCTCGGCTGGTTCCAGGAGGCCTGGATCGCCCGCAACGTGCAGCGCACCCGTGGCCATGAGTCGGATCCGGCCGCGATCCGGCTCGCCTCGCTGGAGCCGATGGCGGATCGCTGGTACGACCCGCGCCTGCAAGCCAGCCAGCCGGGAACACGCTGGACCTTGCCCGACCCGGAGACGATCCGGCTCTATCTGCTCGACACCCTTGAAGTCACGCTGGAGCTGCTGCAGCACAGCGCCGAAACCGACGCCGGGCTGTACTTCTATCGTCTGGCGCTGTTCCATGAGGACGCCCAGGCCGAAGCCCTGCTCGGCCTGGCGCAGCGCCTCGGCGTGGCCGTCACGGCGCCGGCACTGCCGCCGCTCGGGCGAGGCCGGCACGCGCCGATCGAGATCGCCTCGACCCGCTGGGACCTGGGCGCCGACCCGGAACAGGACGCCCGGCGCGGCGCGCTGGCGGTGCTGGCCCGGCAGGGTTATCGCTTCGATCTGGAAACCGGCCATGACGGCGTGCGCCTGCATGACTACCAGATCGACGCCCAGCCGGTGAGCTGGCAGCAGTACCTGAATTTCATGGCCGACGGCGGCTACGACAATCCCGACTGGTGGTCACCGGCCGGCTGGCACTGGGTGCAACGCCGCCATGTGCAGACGCCGCGCCAGACCGAACGACTCAACGGCGTGCTGATGCAAAGCTGCTACGGCCGGCTCCAGACCATCGATCCGGCCCGGCCGGTGCAGCGCCTGACCGCCTACGAAGCCGAAGCCTGGTGCGCCTGGGCCGGCCGACGCCTGCCCACCGAAGCCGAATGGGAATGTGCCGCCGAGACGCAGACCGAGGCCGGTTTCCGCTGGGGCGAAGTCTGGGAGTGGACCGCCGAGCGGCTGCGCCTCTACCCGGGCTACCGGCCCGGACCGCTGCACGGCCACCTGACCGGCACGCTGGGGCTGCACCGGGTGCTGCGCGGCGGCTCGCACGCCACCGTCGCGCGCCTCAAGCACCCGAAGTTCCGCCACCATCTGGCGCCCTACGAAGAAAGCGGTTTTTGCGGTCTGCGCTCCTGCGCGATCTAGGCCCGCACTACAGGGAACTCGCCCTGCCGAGTCCCGACCTGATCACGCCGCTCGCCAGCCGTCACCGTCGCGCTGGGCACGGGCCACGGCCGGTGTAGCGCTCGGCCATCTGCGCCTCGGTCAGCGCGACATGGCTGGCGGCCAGCAGATCGGCCACGCTGCGGAACTGCTCCTTGTTGTCGGCCGGCCAGGGCAGCCGGCTGATCGGCGCAGCCCTGGCGGCAGGTGCCGACGCGGCATCAAGCGCCTCGAATTGGAAACCTTGCAGACCCGATCACCAAGAGCCACGTCACCGGGTGGCTCGGGCGGCATGTCTAACGCGCTCTCCGAGCTCGAAGGCCGCTATGCCGAAGCCGCCCCCAATCAACCCCGATACAGCGCCAGATCCAGCGCATCGTCCAGCCGGTCGTTGCCCCAGAACATTTCCCCGGCGACAAAAAACATCGGTGCGCCGAAGATGCCCAGGGCCTGCGCTTCGGCGGTGGCCTGGCGCAGCAGGCCGCTTTTGGCAGGGCTCTGAGCGTCGGCGATGATGGTGGCGGCGTCCAGCCCCAGCTCGGTCAAGATGTCGTGCACCGCCTGCGGTGAATTGAAATCCTGGTCCAGCGCGAAATTGCGTGTCATGCAGGCCCGGCAGTAGGCGCCGATCCAATCAGCCTCGCGACCGGCCGCCGCGACCTTCAGCGCCAGCGTGCTGGGCCGGGGAAAGACACTCGGCATGCGCCAGGGCAGCTGGTATTTCTGGCACTGCCGTGCGATGTCCTTCCAGGTATAGGCACCCTTTTCTTTCTGCAGCACAAACGGCGAGTTGTTCCAGCCGAACGACGCAAACACCGGCCCGAGCAAAAACGGCCGCCAACGCACCTGCACCCCGGCTGGCGCGGCCAGCGCTTCGATGCGCATCGCGCTCAGGTAACTGTAATGGCTCGCAAAGTCGAACCAGAAATCAATCGCTGGCGCTTGAGAGTCGGTGGCAGAGGTCATGATGGTTGGGATCGCATCGGCAGACATGCGCAGTTTTCTTGAGTTCTGGTTGAGCCGAACCGTTCGGTTGGCTGGCACCCGTCAAGCCACTCCAGCGGCAGGGTCAGCCACAGCGACCTTTTGTCGGGGCAGCTTTGGCGGCAATTACCGATGTGGCATCGTCCGCCTCGACTTCGGCGACCGAGAAATCGTTTCCGGGGCCGATCCACGGAGCTCTTGCGGGCATTGACTGTGAGCCGCAGTGATGCTCCGATCCAACGCGTCAGGCATTCTATTACGCACACCACCTAGTGTCCCCTCGACGGACGGGTCAGCTATGTGCGCTAGACATTGACTTTGTAGTTGAGTGCCAACTCGTCACCGCACTTTCCACGAATGCCCCAGTTTTCTTTTGGCGTTTCAAAGATGGTGACTTCGACATCCTGCGGTGCAATGCCGCATGCTTGTTCAATGTTCCGAAACAATGAACGTACCAACGCCTTCTTTGCTTCGACGCTACGCCCTTCAAACATTGAGACTTCAATGATTGTGTATTGCACGCTTCGATCTGACGGAAACACAAAGTCTTCCTGCGCTAGCGAAATGAAACGTTGAAATTTCTTCTCTGGTGGATAATTCAGCGCCTCGATAACAGCTTGATGAACAGCTTCGGAAAGTTGGCCCCGATTTTTATCGAGAGAGGCTCGGAGACCGAATATTTTGACTTGTGCCATGTAGACCTTCTGCTTCCTAAGAGCCCTAACGAATATCTGCCGCCACGGCGAATAGGAACGAAAGTACGGTGTTATGGCAGCAGATAACCAATGTTGGACTGAACCGCCCGCTCAAGTGCAGGCATGGGCAGTGTAAGTTTCTGATCGGACTGTGAACAGCCCCCCCCGGAAGGTGGTGAGCTGCTAATCAAGGTTGTCGGAGCGCGACGGATACCGATCCCAGCCATCAAGGATCGCGATCCCTGGCCAAAAGAAGCCGACCCTGCTGGGCAGGTCACCCGTCCCCGCCCAGCCGGATCGCGATCAAGCGCCGCCGGAAGGCTCTCCCTCGGCGCTGGGACGCGTGCCTTTGCCGCTGGCGAGCTGCCATTGCCGGCAAGGATCGCGACAAGTCCGGGCCGGCGGGCTCGCCAGCGCCGCCGGAAGGCTCGCCCTGGGCGCGGGAGAGCTTGCCTTCGCCGTCGGCACGCGACACCTGACCAGTGGGAGAGCTCTCCGGCGCCGTCGGCGAGCTCTCCTTGCCCTCAGGGTGAGCGAACACCGAGGGCAAGGATCGCTTCCCGGCGCCATGGGCAAGCTCGCCAGCGGCGCCGCAGAGCGATCCGGTGGCGTCCGATCGCGATGCCGGCCCGCAGCCGTTGCGATTTTTTGATTTGGGGCAAACCCGCATCCTGGCCGGACGCGCAGCATGGGCAGGCCCGATTCAGGGTATGGGAGATTGATGATGACGCAAGCAAAGATCCTGCGTGACTTCGACAGCCTGAGTGATCCGAATCTGATCATTTTCAGCCAAGGGGTGGTATCCAGTCTGACTGACAACCCCCATTTCCCCGAGCCCTTCCCGATCCCGACGCCAAGTCGGGCCGACACAGCCGGCGCCGTCAAGGGGTTCAGTGGCGCCTACCAGGATGCCCTCTGCCACGACATCTACAAGATCGCCGTGCGCAATCAGGCCCGCCAGGTGCTGGTCGATGTCCTCAAGCGGCTCGCCCACTATCTTGAGATGGTCTGCAACGGTGACCCGGCCGTGCTGGCCACCTCGGGCTTTAAGCTGCGCCAGGATCCGGTGCGCAGCGGTATGTCGTCAACCCACCTGGCTGCTCCGACCGAGCTGCACCTGGCCACCGGCACCAACCGGGGCGAAGTGGACCTGCACGCCGCCAAGCTGGTGGGCGCACAGTTCCATGAGGTGCAAATCTGTACTGGCGACCCCACCGTCGAGGCCAACTGGGCGCACAAGGACACCTTCACCTCGCTGCAGCAAGCCACCATTGCCGGCTTGCCGGCCGGCCCGGTCTGGGTGCGGGTGCGCGGCGGCAACAGCGCCGGTTATGGCGACTGGAGCGGGGCCGTCTGCGTGCTGGTGAACTGACGCGGTCAGCCAGCGTTTGGCGTGACACTAACCCACCCGGCGCGCCAGCAGCACCACGTTGGTACCGCCAAAGGCAAAGGCATTAGACATGACCGCCTCGGTCTGCAGCGGACGCGGCGCGCCCAGCACCAGATCGATCAGATCCAGGCAGTCGCTCTCGCGCACATGGGCCGATGGCGGCGCCACGCCCCGGCTCAAGACCTGCAGCGCGGCGATCAGCTCGACCGCCCCGCCCGCGCCCATCAGATGGCCGTGCAAGGCCTTGCTGGAGCTCACCGCCGGCCGGTGCGCGCCGAACACCGCCGCGATCGAAGCCGCTTCGACCGCATCGCCGACCTCGGTGCCGGTGCCGTGCGCGTTGATGTAGCCGACCGCCTCGGGTGGCAGCGCCGCCTCAGACAGCGCGGCGCGGATGGCGCGCTCCTGGCCAGCCTGATCGGGCCGTGACAGGTGGGTGGCGTCGCAGCTGCAACCGTAGCCGGCCAGCTCGGCCAGCGGCCGCGCGCCACGGGCCCGCGCATGCGCCTCGCTTTCCAGCACCAGCGCACCGGCGCCCTCGCCCAACACCAGCCCGCTGCGCTGCCGATCAAAGGGCCGGCAGCTCTGCGGCGGCGCCTCGGCATCCGGCCGCGCCAGCACGCCCATCGCCTGCCAGGCGCGCACGCTGGCCGGCACCAGCATCGATTCGGAACCCCCGGCCAGCACCACGTCGGCGCGACCGCTGCGGATCATCTGCATGGCCTCGCCGATGGCTTGCGCCGAGGAGGCGCAAGCGTTCGACACCGCCAGCTGCGGCCCTTGCAGCTGCAAGCTCATGGCCACATGCGCCGCAGTCGCGTTGGCCATCGAGCGCACCACGGTGTAGGGATGGATGCGCGGACGCTCGGCGCTGAGCAACTCGACATAGGCCGCGTCCAGCGTGGTGGTGCCGCCCATGCCGGTGCCCCAGGCCACGGCACGCTGGCTGGCCGCATCGATCGGCGCGGCGCCAGCCTCGGGCCGCATCAGTCCAGCGTCAGCCCAGGCCGCCAGCGCCGCTTCCAGGCCGAGCTTGGCGGTGCGATCCAGCAGCGCCAGCTGCTGCTGGGGCCAGCCGACCCCGAGCGGCCGCTCCACCACCGCCGCCACATAGGGCGCAATGCCAAAACGTGCCTCGCCCGGACAGGCCCGCACGCCCGAGCGCTGTGCCTGCAGCGCGTCAGCCAGCTGCGCCGGCGTGTCGCCGAGCGGGCAGAGCACCGCCTGCCCCGTGATCCAGACCCGCGTCATGCCGCGACCAGATCTTTCTCGGCGCTGAGCCGCACCACCAGCCTGGCCAGCCCGGCCAGGGTCGGCTCGGCGATCGCCAGCTCGTAGTCGATCGTGACGCCGAAATGGTCTTCGGTCTGGAAGATCAGATCGACCAGCGACAGCGAATCCAGCCCCAGCTCGGTGAAGGGCTGCTCGTCCTGCACCTGCTCGGGTGCCACATCAAATTTGTGCACCACCAGCTTGCGCAGGATCTGCAGGGTGTTCTCGGTCGATAAGGTCATGGCAGTTTCTGAGATGAAAAAGTGATGAAAGAACGAACCGGTTGTCAGGCCGCCATGGCGCTGGGCAGCGCTGGCATCCGGCTCGTGATGAACTGCAGCGCGGCAGCGGCCACCGCGTCGCGCTCGTTGTCGAGCGTCAGCATGTGATAACTGTCGTGAAACCATTCCACCTGGGCGCAGATGCCGAGCTGATCAAGGATGCGGTACACCGTGCGCGGGCCGGCCACATCGTCCTCGGTGGCGTGCAGCACCAGCGTGGGCGTGTGCACCGAGGGCAGCAGCGTCTGCACACGATGAATCAGCCGGGTGGCTTGGTACAGACTGGCCGCTGGCAAGCGGGCCGCACCAGCGGCGCTGACACCGTCACGCGCCAGCGCCTGGCTGACCCAGGTGCGCAGGCGTTTGTTCTTGATGCCGTAGGGCGCACGCTCGACAAAACTCAGGCGCTGGCGCAGCAGCGGCAGATAAGCCAGCGGCAGCAACCAGCGCCAGCGCGAGACATTCCAGCCGTCGTAGTAGAGCGTGGGCGAGATCAGCAGCAGCGCGCACAGCTTGGTCTCGGCCGCCAGCGCCAGCGCCATGACGGCGCCCATGCACAACCCACCCACGGCCAGCCCGGCATGGGTGCGAGCCAGCTCACGGCTGTGCCAGCGGGCTTGCTGCAGCCAGTCTTCGTAGGTTCCGGAGGGCTCACCTGCCCGAGCGGCCCGGGCATCGACGCCATACCCTTGCAGCAGCGGCACCCGCACCGTATAGCCGGCCCGATGCAGGACTTTCGCCACCGGCAGCAGCTCCAGCGGATTGGCACACAAGCCATGCAACAGCAGCACCGCGCGTCCGTTGACGCCACGCAATTCGATCGAGGAACTCATGCAGCAAGGGTACGCGAGCTCCTTGCCTGTTTTGCAAAAACCGCCGCCCGCCAGCATCCCGTGATTAAGGGGAAAATAGCAGCCGTTGCAAACAATTTCACAGCAAAAGTGCAAGCAGCACCCACCGGCCCGATCACTTGCTGGTGAGGTCGAATTCGCTCGCGGTGTGACGTTTTGGCGCACTCCAGAATGGCTCGGACCCCCTCCCGCTGACGCGCTCGGGTTTGCTCGGGCTTGGCGCCATCTCGTTTGAGCGGTGTCATCAGGGCCCTGAGCCGAGCCCCATGCAGCCCCTGCCTGCGCATCGGCGCCACCCACCTTGCTGTTGCCTCCGATGTCGTACCCTAACTTGCCCTGCTTGCTGCTGCGTCCCACCGCCCTGGCGATCACCACCCTGGTCGCGCTGTGCGGCCAGACCGCCGACGCGGCCGAGACCGACACGCTGGAGCCGGTCGTCATCACCGGCTCGACCCAGGCGCGCCGCCAAGTCGATGCGCCGTACGCGATCAGCAGCGTCAGCACCGACGAGCTGCGCAGCAGCGGCCCGCTCATCAACCTGTCGGAAGCGCTGGCGCGGGTGCCCGGCATCATCGTCGCCAACCGCAACAACTACGCCCAGGATCTGCAGATCAGCTCGCGCGGCTTCGGTGCCCGCGCTGGTTTTGGCGTGCGCGGCCTGCGGCTCTACACCGATGGCATCCCGGCCACCATGCCGGACGGCCAGGGCCAGCTCGGTCACGCCGATCTGGCCGGTGCCGAGCGCGTCGAAGTGCTGCGCGGACCGTTCTCGGCGCTGTACGGCAACTCCTCGGGCGGCGTGATCGCGGTGTTTTCCAAGCCGATCCGCGAGCGACAACTGGAAGTCGCGGTGGACGCCGGCAGCTTCGGCCTGCGCCAGCTGCGCGCCGGGGTGGCCACGCCGCTGGACGGCGGCTTCGAGCTGGCCGCCAATGTATCGGGCATGCAGATCGACGGCTTCCGGCCGCAGAGCGACGCCGAGCGTCAGCTCGCCACCGTGCGGCTCGGCTGGAAAGGCGAGCAGGACCGCGTCACCACCATCTTCAGCCACCAGCACCAGCGCGCCGACGATCCGCTCGGGCTGGATGCGGCGCAGTTCAGTCTGGGCGCCAACCAGACCACCGCGCTGGCGACCCAGTTCAACACCCGCAAGACCATCGATCAGGACCAGCTCGGCGCCAACTGGACGCATCGTTTTGCCGATGCTGGAGCGCTGGCACAGAGCCAGCTGAGCGCCTACACCGGCACCCGCAGCGTGGTGCAGTACCTGGCCATCACGCCGGCCACCCAAGCCAATGCGCGCCACGGCGGCGGCGTGGTCGACTTTGATCGCAGCTACGCCGGCACCGAAGGCCGCCTGCTGTGGCACTGGGATGAGGTCGATCTGGTCACCGGCCTGAACATCGAACAGCAGCGCGACGACCGGCAGGGCTACGAAAACTTCACCGGTACTGGTGCCACTCAGGTACTGGGCGTGCAAGGCAAGCTGCGCCGCGACGAGCTGAACCGCGCCGACAGCCGCGATGGCTTCGCCCAGCTCGATTGGCGCTTCGCGTCCGACTGGCAGGCCAGCGCCGGCCTGCGCAGCGGCCAGGTCAAGCTCAGCACGGCCGACGCCTACCTGAGCAACGGCAACGACTCGGGCGAGCAAAGCTTCCACTACACCAACCCGGTGCTGGGCTTGCGCTGGTCGGTGAGCCCGCAGCTGACGCTGCACAGCAGCGCCGCACGCGGCTATGAGTCACCCACGCTGACTGAACTGGCCTACCCGGCCAGCACCACCGCCACTGGCTTCAACAGCAGCTTGCAAGCGCAGACCAGCCGCCAGTTCGAGCTGGGCGCCAAGTGGCGTGACGGCGGCTTGGCGCTCGACGCCACCCTGTTTGCGATCAACACCGACCACGAGATCGGCATCGCCTTCAACCAAGGTGGCCGCTCGTCGTTCCAGAACGTCGGCCGCACCGAGCGCCATGGCGTTGAGCTCGCCAGCAACTGGCGCATCACGCCGACCTGGCGCAGCCAGCTGGCGCTGACCACGCTGAGCGCCAGCTACCAGGACGCGTTCCTGACCTGCACCGGCGTGCCTTGCAACCCGGCCACCAGCAGCGCCAACACCACCACCGTGGCGGCCGGCAACCGCATCGCCGGCACCCAAGCCACCAGCGCCTACGCCGAACTGGCCTGGACGCCGATCTGGAGCGCCAACGCCGAAACGGCGCTCGAATGGCGCGCCGCCGGCCGCACCGCCGCCAACGACACCAACACCAGCTTCGCGGCCGGCTACGGTGTGGCGAACCTGCGCTACCGGCAGAGCTTCCCGATCGACGCCAGCGGTGCGATCGAGCTGCTCACCCGGCTCGACAACATCACCGACCGCCGCTACGCCGGCAGCCTGATCGTCAACGACGCCAACGGCCGCTACTTCGAGCCCGCCGCACCGCGCAGCGCGCTGGTCTCGCTGCGCTACCAGCGGCGCTGGTAAAGCGCTGGCCCGCCCTTGAAGAAACACCCGACCATGCAGCCTCTGATGACGGCGCGCCCAGCGCCACCGCACCCAAGCCGGCGCCAGCTCGGTTGGCGGCTCGGCGCCCAGGCGCTGGTGCTGCTGGCCGGCTTCGGCGCGAGCGCCACCGGCTTGGCGGCCGACGACGGCTTCGAGGGCGACCCGTTCAAGTCGCACCCGTGGGTGGATCTGAAACGGCAGTACCTCGGCACGGAGGCACGCATCGTCTGGGACGAGCGCGTGCAGGTGCGCGGCCCCGGCTTTGCCGAAGATCCGATGAACGTGCCGATCACCGTCGCGGTGCAAGGGCTGGAGCACATCGAGCGCATCGTCGTGCTGGTCGATCGCAACCCGATCCGCAAGGTGCTCGAATACCAGCCGATGGCGGCGCTGCCGAGCGTGTCGTTCCGCTTCAAGCTGGAGCAGGCCAGCCCGGTGCGAGCCGCCGCGCTGACCGGCGACGGCCTGTGGCACGTCGGCGGCACCCTGGTCGATTCAGCCGGCGGCGGCTGCACCGTCTCCGGCGCCACCCGCAAGGACGGCAGCTGGACCCAGACGCTCGGCCTGGTCAGCGGTCGCATGTTCGACGCCAGCCCGGCCGCGACCGAAGCACCCGGCAGCTCAACCAGCGTCACGCTGGCCGGCGGCGCCCGGCTGCGACTGCGCGTGATGCACCCGATGGACACCGGCCTGGTCGGCGGCATTCCGGCCTTCTACGTCACCAAGCTGTCAGTGCGCGACGAGCGTGACACCGAGCTGCTGCGGCTGCAAACCTTCGAGCCGGTGAGCGAGAACCCGGTGTTCTCGTTCGACTTCCCCGTGCGTCCCGCTGGCGCGCTGCGCATCGTCGGCGTGGACAACAACGGCAACCGCATCGACGCCAAGCTCGAATGAACCGCTTGCCTGCCCCTGTCCAGCCGGACGCCTCGGCCCCTTCCGCCTTGCAGAGCGCACTCGGCGCGGCAACCGGCCTGCTGCTGGCGGGGCTGCTGATCAGCATCCATCCGGTCCGGGCCGAGACGGCCGCCAACCCGATCACATCGGCGCAACGGCCGCCGCAAGTCCATGTCGATCGGCTCGACTACGGCCTGCAGGCGCGCGCGCTGGCTGACGGCGTCTACGTCGTCGAAGGTGCCAACGCCGATTTCTCGGTCGCGAACGGCTGCAACATCATCAACACCGGTTTCATCACGACTGGCGCGGGCGTGGTGGTGATCAACACCGGCACCAGCCGGCGCTACGGCGAGCAGCTGCGCGCGCTGATTGCCCGCACCACGCCCGAGCCGGTCGTGCAGGTGATCCACCTGAACCTGCACCCGGACTACTTCCTCGGCAACCAGGCTTTTGCCGACGTGCCACGGCTGGCCACACCGACCACCCGTGCCGGCATTGCCCGCGAAGCCGACGCCTACGAAACCAATCTCTACCGCCTGTGTGGCGACTGGATGAAAGGCACCGACACGGCCGCCGTGCAGCCCGACCGCGAGCTGAACCCGGCCGCCAACGGCGGGCGCTGGCAAGTGGGCGGCCGCGAGTTCGAGCTGCGCGAGTTCAAGGGCCACACCGAATCGGACCTGATCCTGATCGACCGCCGCAGCGGCGTCGCCTTTGTCGGCGGGCTGATCTTCGTGCAGCGCATCCCGACCACGCCGCACGCCAAGGTGGCACCCTGGCTGGCCAGCCTGCGCCAGCTCGGCCAGTGGCAGCTCAACACCATCGTGCCCAGCCACGGCCCGGTGCAGACCAGCGCGGCGGGAGTATCGGCCGGCATCGCACAGACCGAGCGTTATCTGCAGTGGCTCGACCGCCATTTCAGCGGCTGGGCCGCGCAAGGCTGGGACATGAACGAGGTGCTGCGCGCGCCGGTGCCTGATGAATTCAAGACCTGGGCGGCGTTCCAGACCGAATATGTGCGCAACGTGGCGCATTTATATCCGGTGTATGAGCGGCAAATTCTGAAGGCGGCGGGCGAGTAACGGCTCAGGCAGCGATGCAAGCCAAGGCACGATTTTTATCGTGGCCTTGGCGCCAATTTCACGAGGCTTGATTCGCTGGCATCGCCACCATCTTCTTGCCAAAAAACGCCTGCGAAATCAGATTGGCAGCCAGGTAGAAAATCACCAGCAGCGCGGCGTGGCCCACCGATGAAAGCTCCCACTGCATGCCCATCAGGATCGCCACAGCAAGCAAGCCGCAGCCCAGGAATACCAGCAGATACTGCAGCACATTGGCGCGCTCGACCTTGTTGTCGCGGCCGGTGATTCTGCGGATATTGGCCTTGAGCGGAATCGATGCGGCAAAGGCAATCACCGCCATGGCGATGAGCGTGTTGTCATTCAAAATAAGTCTCCTGCGCGAAATTGAAAAATTACTGGTCGGCTTCGACGTCATGCGCCACATCGTGGCTGGGCTTGGGTGAACGGTAACTCCACCACGGCAAGGCCCGAATCAGGGAGAGTACCTCGCCGCTCTCGAAGGGCTGGTAGCCCGGCAGCGTGGTGAGCGCCTGCCGCCAGCGCGGGCTGTGCAGCACCTCGCAGAGCTTGCGCACGGCCGGGTGCTCAAGCGTGTCTTTCAGGCAGACCAGGAAATAGTCTTCTGCAACCAGCGGGATGAAATCGAGCCCGAAGGCCTGCGCCGCCGCCTCGATGCCCATGCCGCAGTCGGCCACGCCGCTGGCAATCGCCGCCGCCACCGCCATGTGACTGTCTTCGGGCGGCTCGGCGTAAGTGCTGATCGATTGCGGATCAACCCCTTGTTGCTGCAGCAGATGCTCGGTGAGCAGGCGGGTGGCCGAGCCGGCCTGACGGTTGATGAAGCGCACCGGCCGGCCAGCCAGATCAGCCAGGTTGCGCAAATTCAGCGGATTGCCTTTGGCCACCATCAGGCCTTGGGTGCGGCGGGTGCAGCCGATCAGCTTGTGCTGACCCGGCTTGAGCAGTGGCTTGAGCGCCTGCGCAAACAGCGGCGCGGCGGTCTCGATCAGCGGCACGTGAAAACCGGCCACCAGGCAGCGACCTTCCGCCAGCGCACGCAGCGCATCGACGCTGCCGGCAAAGCGCAGCTCGATGTGCAGACGCTGCTCGCTGCTGGCCAGCTCGCGCAGCAGTGGCAGCGCCAGATCGTGGCTGGCGTAGACCGTCAGCACGTGCTGCGAGCCGTCGAGCGCCTCGGCCAGCACGCGCTCCAGCTCGGCGCGCAGCGCTTCGATGTGCGGCGTCAGCCGGGTGCGGGCGCGCGTCTCGGCCCACAGCAGCCGGTCGGCAAACGGCGTCAGGCGCGCCGGCTGGCCCTGGATCCAGGTCACCAGCGGCTCGCCCAGCACCTCTTCCCAATGTTTCAGCGCGCCCCAGACATGGCGGTACGACGCGCCCATCGCCTTGGCGGCGTGCTGGATCGAGCCGTGCTCACGCACCGCCGACAGCAGATCGAACAGAGGGTTCTGCACCTCGGCGCCACGCTGCCCGTCGGGCTGGAAGCTGTATTGCAGATGGACACCACGCGCCTTCATGAAACCTTGCCTTGCTGAGAATCACAGGCGCCGACGATACCGCAAGCGCGCGCGGCCCTCAAAAGCACTGCGGCCCGCCGGATGATCCGGCGGGCCGCAGCGCGAAGGCTTCAGCGGAAGATCAGAACTTCTTCGGATGCCAGTACAGGAACTTGGCGTAGATATCCACGTCCTTGGTTTCACGCACAAACGCCATGCCGATCGCAAAGGTGATGGCGGCGATGATGATCGGATACCACAGGCCGTAATAGATATTGCCGTTCTGCGCCACCATCGCGAAGGCGATGGTCGGCATCAAGCCGCCGAACCAGCCGTTGCCGATGTGGTAGGCCAGGCTCATCGAGCTGTAGCGGATGCGGGTCGGGAACAGCTCGACCAGCGTGGCGGCAATCGGACCGTAGACCATGGTGACGAAGATCACCAGGATGGTCAGGATCGCGACGATCTTGACCTTGTCCATCTTGGCCGGATCGGCCTTGCTCGGATAACCCGCCGCCTTGAGCCCCTCGCTCAGTTCGGTGCGGAACGCCGTGATCGCCTTGGCGCTGGCCTCGTCGAACTTGTAGCCACCTTCCATCAGCGTCGCGTTCGGCGGCACCAGTTCCTTGTCACCGATCTTGACGGCCGTCGGCATGCCCATCGGCAGCACTTCGTTGCTGTAGCTGGCCGAGTTCTGCGCCAGCGCACGCTTGGCAATATCGCAGGCGCTGGTGAAGTCGACTTCACGTGCAATCGGGCTGCCCTGGAACGAGCAGGTGGCGGGATCGGCCTTGACGACGATCTGCGACATGACCTGGGCACGCGCCAGATCCGGGTTGGCCGCTTCGGTCAGCGCACCGAACAGCGAGAAATAGCTCAGGCACGGCAGCAGCAGGCCCAGCATGATGATGGGCTTGCGGCCGATCTTGTCGGACAGCGAACCAAAGATGACGAAGAACGGCGTGCCAATCACGAGCGCCGCAGCGATCATCAGGTTGGCGGTCGAGTTATCGACCTTCAGCACACTGGTCAGGAAGAACAGTGCATAGAACTGACCCGTGTACCAGACCACCGCCTGGCCGGCGACCAGACCGAACAGCCCCAGCAGCACGATCTTGAGGTTCTGCCATTCGCCGAACGACTCCGACAACGGCGCCTTCGACAGCTTGCCCTCGTCCTTCATCTTCTGGAAGGCCGGCGACTCATCCATCGACAGCCGGATCCAGACGCTCACCGCCAGCAGCAGGATCGAGACGATGAACGGAATGCGCCAGCCCCAGTCGGCAAACGCTTCTTCACCCAGGATGTTGCGAGCCCCCAGGATCACGACCAGCGACAGGAACAGGCCCATCGTCGCCGTGGTCTGGATCCAGGCCGTGTAGGCACCGCGTTTGCCTTGCGGCGCATGCTCGGCCACGTAGGTAGCGGCGCCACCATATTCACCGCCCAGCGCCAGGCCCTGCAGCATGCGCAGTGCGATCAGGATCACTGGCGCAGCCACCCCGATCGTTTCATAGTTGGGTAATACCCCCACCACGAAGGTCGAGCCACCCATGATGAGAATCGTCATCAGGAAGGTGTATTTGCGCCCGATCATGTCGCCCAGACGACCGAACACCAGCGCGCCAAACGGTCGCACGATGAAACCGGCCGCAAACGCCAACAGCGCGAAAATAAAGGCCGAGGTCGGATCCAGCCCGGCAAAGAACTGCTTGGCGATGATCGCCGCCAGCGAACCGTAGAGGTAGAAGTCATACCACTCGAACACCGTGCCGAGCGAGGAGGCGAAAATGACTTTTCGCTCCTCGGGCGTCATCGGCGCATTGGGCGGGGTGTGCTCGTCTGTTGAAATACTTGCCATGAATGGCTCCGTCTAAATATGTGATGAGGGTAATTAATGAGTCAGCC
This sequence comes from Leptothrix sp. (in: b-proteobacteria), assembly GCA_041083665.1. Taxonomy (GTDB): domain Bacteria; phylum Pseudomonadota; class Gammaproteobacteria; order Burkholderiales; family Burkholderiaceae_C; genus Sphaerotilus. The sequence goes on along the minus strand of JBFPGZ010000020.1, from coordinate 276,127 downwards.
ACGACTCACATCAGAAACATCAACCGCTTGGGCGAATAACGCCGCGCTTCCGGCAACTGCTCGGCCACTTCCACCGCACGCGACAGGATCTGATCGGCCCCCACTCGCCCGAACGCCTTGGTCAGCGCGACAGACAACACGCGCACCAATTCGGCCAGGACAGCAAGATCCGCATCGATCTGCCAGTAGTGCTGGGCAGCCCGATCCCATGCATCACGCACGGCCGGGCGCTCAGACAACGGCACCTTGGAGCGCTCCAGCTCGATCAGCGCATCCTTGCGAACCTCGATCAGCGCCGCGCTGTGAAACCGCTGCACTTCCTGCAAGGCGGCACGCATCAGGGCGCCAAACACCAAAGGTTGTTCGATCGGCTGCTGCGCCTTGACCGGATTCACGGGGACCGGCGCAGGAATCGCGAATACTGGCTGCGGCACCGGTACCGGCGCAGGCACGGGTGGGGCATAAACCGGTTCCTGGGGCGGCATATAACCGCCAAACGACCTGCCCGCAGGAATGGAAGGAGCCGGTGCGGGGGCACGTGCCGCCTTTTGTGCCTGCATCGCCGGCCAGGGATCCAGCGGCAGCTTATCTTCCGGCAGGCGCAACGCCTTGTGGAAATCGGTATAGAGCCGGCGACTCAGCCCTCCGTCGAGCATATTCTTCTTCGCAACCGCATCAACATAGTTGATGATGTCCGAAACATTATCGCCTCGCATCGTTTCCTGCATCAGCCATAAGGCATCGATCAAGGCAGCATCATCAAGAATGTCTGCCATCACTGCCACTGCAGCGCGTCGGCGTACCGAATGTATGTCTTGGGCCAAAACTCTATCCTCCATCGTGCAAAAGGCACCCTGAAACGCCTGAGGGGCATCACAGGAACGGTGCAAGTAACATCGATGCAGGCAACACCGAACTCACCACCGGCCTCAAAAACTCAATCTTTACCCCCTGTGAAATAGCTCTGTCTTATATAGCTTCACTTTCGCACTGAAAGTGTCCATGACTATACTTGCTGGCGCCTTAACACAACCTGCGAAACTGCCCAGTGATTTGCATCAATGCCGTGATCTCACAAATGTTTACCCCCCTTGTTTGGGGGGGAGCCACCGGCAAGCCACTCACAGCAAGGATCATGCAGCGAATCAGCGCTCCTTCAATCGGCACACCAAAAATGCCAAGCACCCTTGCACTGTAACTCGCCAGAGCCTGTGAAAGGATCCACAGTTTCAAAAAAAAACCTTAATAATCAATAACTTATCCATGATCATCAGTATTTACCCTTGATTTGAAGATTACAGCCCGCAATGTGTACTTCGCCGCATCACAGCCCGACCACGCCACCCACCAACCCCGCCCAGGAGACACCCCATGCATGAACTCAGTCTTGCCGAGGGTATCGTCAGCGTGGTTGAAGACGCCGCCCTGCACCAGTGCCGTTTATCGCTGCCCGTCGCCGCGCCAGCTCGGGTGCTGGCGTTCGGTGCCTGGCTCAAGAACACGGCCGGGCTGCTCGACGGTGCACAGTTCATCGGCTCGGCGCTGCACGGTGACCTCGATACGCCCGAGGCCTGCGCGGCGCTCGACGCCTCGGTCGAGACGCTGGTGGCCGCCGCGAGCGGCCCCGTCGACGCCGTCGCGCACGATCTGCACCCGGACTTCTACAGCACCCGGCTGGCGCAGGCCTGGGCCGAGCGGCTCGGCGTGCCGGCGATTGCCGTGCAGCATCACCACGCCCACCTGGCCGTCGTGCAGGCTGAACAAGGCTGGCCAGCCAGTGCCAGACACGCAACACCCGCCGCGTCGCGCAGCAACCACCCGCCCATGCTCGGCCTGGCGCTCGACGGCGTCGGCCTCGGCACGGATGGCACAGCCTGGGGCGGCGAGCTGCTGCTGGTGCGCGGCAGTGACTTCGAGCGCCTCGGCCACCTGCCAGCGCTGGCCTTGCCCGGTGGCGATGTCGCCGCGCGCGAGCCCTGGCGCATGGCCGCTGCAGTGCTGCAGTTGCTCGGCCGGCACGACGAGATCGAGACCCGTTTTGCGCCACTGGTCAGGCCGCAAGCGGCGCGCATCGTCGCCACGCTGCTGGCGCGAGGCTTGAACTGCCCCGTCACCACCAGCGCCGGCCGCTGGTTCGACGCAGCGGCCGGCGTGCTTGGCCTGTCAGTCCGGCAGAGCGAGGAAGCCGAAGCGGCACAAGCGCTGGAACGCGCCGCCACTGCCTGGCTGGTGGACCATCCTGACTTCGACGCGCCATACGACTCGCTCGACCTGCGGCCGCTGTTCACCGAGCTGCTCGCGCTCGACCCGTTGGACCCGACCCAGCAAGGCGAAGGCGCGGCGCGCTTTCACCTGGCGCTGGCGCACGGCCTGGCCGCCACCACGATCCGCATCGCCGCGACACACGGCATCCAGGACGTCGTGCTAGGCGGTGGCTGCTTTTTCAACCGGCTGCTGAGCGAGCGGCTCACGCACGAGCTGCAAACCGCCGGCCTCAAAGTGCAGCGCCCGCACGCCGTGAACTGCGGCGACGCCGGCCTGGCGCTCGGCCAGGCCTGGGTCGGCGCACTGTGCATCGGCTGAATGCACCCACTCGCACCCGGTGTCGAGCTTCGGCCTACCATCCAGAGCTTCTGCCTTTTCAGGAGCCCACCATGGCCATCACCCTGTCATCCGCCAGCCTGCCGATCTTCACGTCGGTGCTCGGCAACCTGAGCCATTGCCTGGTCAAGGCCGAGGCCAACGCTGCGGCGCGCAAGTTCGATCCGAACGTGCTGGTGAATGTGCGGCTGGCGCCCGACATGCTGCCGCTCGCTTCACAGATCCGCATTGCCTGCGACACCGCCAAGCTGGGCGCGGCGCGGCTGGCCGGGCTGGAAGCGCCGCGCCATGAAGACAACGAGACCACCATCGCCGAACTGAAGGCGCGCATCGCCTCGACGCTGGACTATCTGGCCACCGTGCCGGCGGCACGCATTGACGGCCGCGAAGAAGCCGACATCAGCTTCCCGGTCGGGCGCGATCGTGCCTTGCGCACCATGCAGGGCGAGGCCTATCTGAAGCACTGGGTGCTGCCGAATCTGTTCTTCCACGCCACCACCGCCTACGCGCTGCTGCGCCACAACGGCGTCGATCTGGGCAAGACCGACTTCCTGCTCGGCGCCCAGGCGGCGAGCTGAGGCAAGGGCTGGCGAAGTGGCGATAGAGGGTGATCGGCTCGGGTCATGCCAGGTGGGGTGACCCCCGCCACCTATAATCGCGCTTTACCACCACGGCACATCTGCGGGCGCTTTTCCACGGCGAGCGCTCGGCAAGGATGTGTCCTATGACATGACCAAGTTTGTCTTCGTCACCGGCGGTGTGGTGTCTTCGCTCGGCAAAGGCATCGCCGCCGCCTCTTTGGCTGCCATCCTCGAATCCCGTGGCCTCAAGGTCACCCTGATCAAGCTGGATCCGTACCTCAACGTCGATCCGGGCACCATGTCGCCTTTTCAGCACGGCGAGGTGTTCGTCACCGACGACGGCGCTGAAACCGACCTCGACCTCGGTCACTACGAACGCTTCATCACGACACGGATGAAGAAGTCGAACAACTTCACCAGCGGCCAGATCTACAAGACTGTGCTGGAGAAGGAGCGACGCGGCGACTATCTCGGCAAGACCGTGCAGGTCATCCCGCACGTCACCAACGAGATCCAGGAGTACGTCAAGCGCGGCGCCGGCATGGGCACGCCTGAAGCGGTCGATGTCGCCATCGTCGAAATCGGCGGCACGGTCGGTGACATCGAGTCGCTGCCCTTCCTCGAAGCCGTGCGGCAGATGGCGCTGAAACTGGGCCCGACCAACTCGGCCTTCGTGCACCTGACCTACGTGCCGTGGATCGCCGCCGCTGGCGAGCTCAAGACCAAGCCGACCCAGCACACGGTGCAGAAGATGCGCGAGATCGGCATCCAGCCCGATGTGCTGCTGTGCCGCGCCGATCGGCCGATCCCCGAGGAAGAGTGCGACAAGATCTCGCTGTTCACCAACGTGGTTCGCCACGGCGTGATCAGCGTGTGGGACGCCGACACCATCTACAAGGTGCCGCGCATGCTGCACGAGCAGGGCCTGGACGAGATGATCTGCATGAAGTTGCAGCTGCTCACCCGCCCCGCCAACCTGTCGCGCTGGGACCGGCTGGTCAAGGAAGTGACCACGCCGAAGGGCGAGGTTCGCATCGCGATGGCCGGCAAGTACACCGAGCTGTCGGATTCGTACAAGTCGCTCAACGAGGCACTGCGCCACGCCGGCATGCACCACCACGTCAAGGTCAGCATCGACTATGTCGATTCCGAGACCCTGACGCCGGACACGGCCGCCCAGCTTGAGAAGTTCGACGCCATCCTGGTACCGGGCGGCTTCGGCAAGCGCGGCATCGAAGGCAAGATCGTCGCGGCGCAATACGCCCGCGAGCACGGCATTCCGTACCTGGGCATCTGCCTGGGCATGCAAGTGGCCACGATCGAATACGCGCGCCACAAGGCGGGCCTGAAGGGTGCCAACTCGACCGAGTTCGAGCCCGAAACGCCGCATCCGGTGATTGCGCTGATCGATGAATGGCAAGACGCCGATGGCTCGATCCAGAAGCGTGACGCCAACTCCGACCTCGGCGGCACGATGCGCCTGGGCGCGCAGAGCTCCGACGTCAAGCCGGGCACGATCGCGCACACCATCTACGGCGACGTGGTGACGGAACGGCATCGGCATCGCTATGAAGCGAACGAGAAATACCTGCACCGCCTGCAACAGGCCGGTCTGGTGATCTCGGCGATCACGCAGCGCGAGAAGCTCACCGAGATGGTCGAGCTGCCGCGCGAGGTGCATCCGTGGTTCGTCGGCGTGCAGTTTCACCCCGAGTTCAAGTCCACGCCGTGGGATGGCCACCCGCTGTTCATCAGCTACATCGAGGCGGCACTCAAGCAGCAGGCGAGCCAGCAAGCCAAGTCGACCCAACCGGCCGCCACGCCCAACCCCGAGGCAACCCAGCCATGAAGCTTTGCGGATTCGAAGTCGGCCTGGACCGGCCCTTCTTCCTGATCGCCGGCACCTGCTCGATCGAAGGGCTGCAGATGTCCCTGGACGTGGCTGGCCACCTCAAGGAAGTCTGCACCGGGCTGGGCATTGCGCTGATCTACAAGGGCTCCTTCGACAAGGCGAACCGCTCCTCCGGCACCACCCAGCGCGGCGTCGGCATGGAAGCGGGCCTGAAGATCCTCGACGAGGTGCGCCGCCAGACCGGCCTGCCGGTGCTCACCGATGTGCACGACGAGTCGCAGGTGGCCGAGGTGGCCAGCGTGGTCGATGTTCTGCAGACGCCGGCGTTTCTGTGCCGCCAGACCGATTTCATCCGCGCGGTGGCGATGTCCGGCAAGCCGGTGAACATCAAGAAGGGCCAGTTCCTGGCGCCCTGGGACATGAAGAACGTCATCGACAAGGCCAGAGCCGCCGCGCTGGAAGCTGGCCTGTCGGAAGACCGCTTTCTGGCCTGCGAGCGCGGCGTGAGCTTCGGCTACAACAACCTCGTGGCCGACATGACCAGCCTGGCCGAGATGCGCAAGTCCGGCGCGCCGGTGGTGTTCGACGTCACCCACTCGGTGCAGAAGCCCGGCGGGCTGGGCAGCGCCAGCGGTGGCGCCCGCGAGATGGTGCCGGTGCTGGCCCGGGCGGGCGTCGGTGCAGGCGTGGCGGGCCTGTTCATGGAAACCCACCCGAATCCGGCTCAGGCCTTCAGCGACGGCCCGAACGCGGTGCCGCTCAAGCACATGCGTGCGTTGCTGGAACAGCTCGTGGCGCTGGACCGGGTCGTCAAAAATCAGCCGCTGCTGGAAAACGACTTCAGCTGCTGATGTAGCACAGACGGCACACCCGTCCATACCCTCAGTATTCTCGAGTGCTCGTGTCGAAACGCGTGACGCATGCCTGTTTGTTGCGTCCGGACACACACGATGACGCGCGCAGTCGACCGTCCTGCGGCACCATGCGCGCGCCCCGTTTTTGAAACCAGGAGTGAGAACAATGAGTGCTATCGTTGATATCGTCGGCCGTGAAGTGCTGGACAGCCGAGGCAACCCCACCGTCGAATGCGACGTGCTGCTGGAGTCCGGCGTCATGGGCCGTGCGGCCGTGCCGTCCGGTGCTTCGACCGGTTCGCGTGAAGCCATCGAGCTGCGCGACGGCGACAAGAGTCGCTACCTCGGCAAGGGCGTGCTGAAAGCCGTCCAGAACATCAACACCGAAATCTCGGAAGCCGTGCTGGGCCTCGACGCCGCCGAGCAAGCTTTCCTCGACAAGACCCTGATCGACCTCGACGGCACCGACAACAAGGGCCGCCTGGGCGCCAATGCCATGCTGGCCGTCTCCATGGCCGTGGCTCGCGCGGCCGCAGAAGAGTCCGGTCTGCCGCTCTACCGCTACTTCGGTGGCATGGCTGCGGTGCAGTTGCCGGTGCCGATGATGAACGTCATCAACGGCGGCGCGCACGCCAACAACAGCCTCGACCTGCAGGAGATGATGATCATCCCGGTCGGCGCGCCTTCGTTCCGCGAAGCCGTGCGCTGGGGCGCCGAGACCTTCCACGCTCTCAAGAAGATCCTGCACGACAAGGGCATCAGCACGGCAGTGGGCGACGAGGGCGGTTTCGCCCCGAGCGTGGCCAGCCATGAAGAAGCCATCCAGCTGATCCTGCAAGCGATCGAGAAGGCTGGCTACACCGCTGGCGAACAGATCGCCCTGGGCCTGGACTGCGCCGCCAGCGAGTTCTACAAGGACGGCAAGTACCACCTCGAAGGCGAAGGCCTGTCGCTGACCGCGCAGGAATGGACCGACATGCTGGCCACCTGGGTCGACAAGTACCCGATCATCTCGATCGAGGACGGCATGGCCGAAGGTGACTGGGACGGCTGGAAGATCCTGACGGAGCGTCTGGGCAAGAACGTGCAGATCGTCGGTGACGACCTGTTCGTGACCAACACCAAGATCCTGAAGGAAGGCATCGACAAGGGCATCGCCAACTCGATCCTGATCAAGATCAACCAGATCGGCACGCTGACCGAAACGTTTGCCGCCATCGAGATGGCCAAGCGCGCCGGCTACACCGCCGTGATCAGCCACCGCTCGGGCGAGACCGAAGACAACACGATCTCGGACATCGCCGTGGCCACCAACGCCGGTCAGATCAAGACCGGTTCGATGAGCCGCTCGGACCGCATCAGCAAGTACAACCAGCTGCTGCGCATTGAGGAAGACCTGGGCGACATCGCCGTCTACCCGGGCCGCGACGCGTTCTACAACCTGCGTTGATGCCCTGAAGAGTTGCCCATGCGTGTGCTCAGCGTGATTCTGCTGCTCCTGTTCGGCGCCGTGCACGCCGAACTCTGGTTCGGCCGCAGCGGTGTGCCACGTGTGCGGGAACTGGCCGCGCTGGTCAGTGAACAGCAGACGGCCAACGACCAGGTGCGCGAAAGCAATGCGCGCCTGGCCGCCGAGGTCCGCGACCTGCAGGACGGCCTCGAAATGATCGAGGAAAAAGCTCGCCAGGAACTCGGCATGATCCGCGCCGACGAAATCCTGGTGCAGTACGCGCCGAAGCGCTGACAAGGCGCGGCAGCGGCCCGGCCGTCACGCCGGGTCCGCCATCTGATCTCCCCTGCCCTTTCTTTCCGACTGTCCCGTGCCATCCGGCGGGAGGCAGCGCCGCATCTGAAAACAATGACAATGCGCAGGCCTGCCTTGCCACCCGGAGAAGCCATGATCCGTCCCCGCCTGACCACCGCCCTGCTGCTGGCTGCCAGCGCCCTGGCCGCCCCGCTCAGCCATGCCGCGCCGGCCGATACCAACCGCACCGCTGCCTGGTTTGCGGCGCACCAGGAGCGCACGCCGCTGCTGCGGCAGTTTCTGCAGCGCATGCCCAAAGGCGCCGATCTGCATTCGCACATCTCCGGCGCCGTCTACGCCGAGAGTTATCTGAAGTGGGCCGCCGAGGCCAACTACTGCGTCGACACCGAAAAGCTCGCCTTCACCACGCCCAACTGCACTGAGAGCGGCACGCAGATGCCGGCCGGCAAGCTGCCGGGCGCCACCGCAGCGGCGCTGGTCGATCACATGTCGATGCGCAATCTGGCTGCCGCCGGACGCTCCGGTCATGACCAGTTTTTCGACACCTTCGGCGTGTTCGGGCCGATCAGCGGGTTGCCGGATCGGTTTGTCCTGATGATGACCGAGCTCACCGAGCGGGCCGCCTCGCAGCACATCCAGCATCTGGAGCTGATGACGACGCTGCAGAGCCCCGCCGTGCGCCAACTCACCAGCACGCTGCCCTGGGCCGCCGAGACCGACTTTGCCAAGCGCCGCCAATGGCTGCTGGAGCACGGCCTGCTTGATCTGGTCACCGCCGGCCGCAAGGATCTGGATGAACTTGACCAAGCCTACGCCCGGCACCAAGGCTGCGGCACGCCGGCCGCGCGGCCCGGTTGCGCCGTGAGCGTGCGCTGGCTGCAGCAAACCACCCGCACCGCCGCGCCGGAGCTGGTCTTTGCCCAGCTCGCCTACGCTTTCGAGATTGCCAAGGCGGACCAGCGCGTGGTCGGACTGAATCTGGTCGCGCCGGAAGATCACCCGGTGGCGCTGCGCGATTACCGCCTGCAGATGGAAATGATCGGTTTTCTGGCCCGCCAATCACCCGGCGTGAAAATCGCCTTGCATGCCGGCGAGCTGGTACTGGGCATGGTGCCGCCAGAAAATCTGCGCAGCCATATTCATGACGCGGTGCTGGTGGCGGGTGCGCATCGCATCGGCCACGCGGTCGATATCGGCCATGAGGACGGCGCCCAGGCGCTGCTCAAGACCATGCAGGCCAAGGGCGTGGCGGCCGAAATCTGCCTGACCAGCAACGACGTGATCCTCGGCGTCAAAGGCAAGGACCATCCGCTGCCAGATTACCTGGCCGCCGGCGTGCCGGTGGTGCTGGCCTCGGACGACGAAGGGGTTTCGCGCATCGACCTGAGCAATGAATATCTGCGCGCCGCGCAAAGCTACGGGCTCGGTTATCGGCCGCTCAAGCAGCTGTCGCGCAACAGCCTGGAATACAGTTTTCTGCCCGGCCCGAGCCTGTGGCAGAACGCCGCCCAGGCCAGCCTGAATCCAGCCTGCCGCAAGGACGTGCCCGGCGCCGCCAAACTCTCGGCCGCATGCCAGGCATTCCTGAATACCAGCGAGCGCGCCAGCCGGCAATGGGCGCTGGAAGCAGCGTTTGACCGTTTCGAGAAACTGCCGGAGTGGGCGCAGAAGAAACCCTGAGCACACCCGGCAGCGGGTGTCACCGCACCCGCACTTCCGGCTCACCCGCCTGCAGCGCGCCGACCACCTTGGCAGCGGCAAACCCGGCCTGCTCGAAGCACCCCAAGACTTCGGTCACCTGATCGGCGGCGCAGCTCACCAGCAGCCCGCCGCTGGTCTGCGGATCGGTCAGCAGCATGCGCTGCCACTCGGGCCGATCGGCGGGCCAGCGCACCTGTGCGCCGTAGCTGGCCCAGTTGCGCACCGAAGCTCCGGTCCAGACGCCCCGCTGTGCATGCGCGACGGCGCTGTCGATCAACGGCAGCCGGTCGAACTCGACCTGCGCCGCGAGTTTGGAGCCACGGCAGATTTCCAGCAGATGCCCGGCCAGACCGAAGCCAGTGACATCGGTGATGGCGTGCACGCCGTCCAGCTCGGCCAGATCGGTGCCGACGCGGTTCAGTTGCGTCGTGTGGCGCAGCATCTCGGCGTAGCCGGCGGCGTCGAGCAAGCCTTTTTTCAGCGCCGCCGAGAGCACACCGACGCCGAGCGGCTTGCCCAGCACCAGCACGTCGCCGGCCCGGGCGTCGGCGTTGCGGCGCACGCGCTTCGGGTGCACCAGGCCGAGCGCGACCAGGCCGTAGATCGGCTCGACCACGTCGATCGAATGGCCGCCCGCGATCGGAATGCCGGCCGCGCGACACACGCTGGCGCCACCTTCCAGAATGCGGCCGATCACCTCGGGTGACAGCTTGTTGATCGGCATGCCGACGATCGCCAGCGCCATGATGGGCCGCCCGCCCATCGCGTAGACGTCCGAGAGCGCGTTGGTCGCGGCGATGCGTCCGAAGTCGAACGGGTCATCGACGATCGGCGTGAAGAAGTCGGTGGTGGCGACCAGCGCCTGCTCATCATTCAGACGCCAGACGGCGGCGTCATCGCTGGTCTCGATGCCGACCATCAGTTCGGGCGGCAGCAGCCCCGGCGCGCTGCGCGCCAGGATGTCCGTCAGCACGCCGGGGGCGATCTTGCAGCCACAGCCGCCGCCGTGGGCAAGCTGGGTCAGGGCGATGGTGTCGAGGGTCATGGTCGGGCGGGTGGTGAAACTCAAAGGACAATCAAGGGCTGCGGCCCCTGACAGGGTTCGTGCGATTGTGCCGCGCCCGGCGCCCTGTTCTCTCCTGCCCTGTGCCTGCCCATGAGTTTCAACCGCCCCGTTTCCGTCGATCAGATCGGCAGCTTCGATGAGCTGATCGACGCCCGCTCGCCGGCCGAGTTTGCGCTCGACCACATCCCCGGCGCGCTCAACTGCCCCGTGCTCGACGATGCCGAGCGCGTCATCGTCGGCACGCTCTACAAGCAGCAAGGCGCCTTCGAAGCCCGGCGCGTCGGCGGCGCGATGGTGGCTGCACAGCTGGCGCGCCACCTGCGCGAGCGCTTCGCCGACAAGCCGAAGGGCTGGCGGCCGCTGGTCTACTGCTGGCGCGGCGGCTTGCGCAGCGGCTCGATGGTGCAGTGGCTGCGGCTGGTCGGCTGGGACGCCCAGCAGCTGGCGGGCGGCTACAAGAGCTTTCGGCATCACGTCATCAGCCAGATCGAAACGCTCGCGCCGCAGCTGCGCCTGCGCGTGCTGTGCGGCCCGACCGGCAGCGCCAAGACGCGGCTGCTGCAGGCGCTGGCCGCTGCGGGCGCGCAAGTGATCGATCTGGAAGGCTGCGCCGGCCACAAGGGCTCGGTGCTGGGCCGGGTGCCGGGCGTGCCGCAGCCCTCGCAGAAAGCCTTCGAGACCCGCGTCGCCAGCGTGCTGCAGAGCTTCGACCTGGCCCAGCCGGTCTACATCGAGTCGGAAAGCCGCAAGATCGGCCAGATCGCGCTGCCCACGCCGCTGCTGGACGCCCTGCGCGCCAGCCCCTGCATCGAGATCCAGGCCACGCTGGCGGCGCGGCTGGAGTACCTGCTGCGCGACTACGCCTACCTCGGCGACGATGCCGAAGGCCTGGCCGCCACGCTCGGCCAGCTGCATGGCTTGCAGGCCAACGAAACGCTGGCGCGCTGGCAGGCTTGGGCCCGTGCACGCGACCTGGCCCCTCTCTTCACCGAGCTGATGACGCTGCACTACGACCCGCTCTACGCGCGCTCGCAAAACAGCCATTTCATGCAACTGCAGCAGGCCCGGCCGCTGCCCGCCACGCGGCTGGACGACGCCGCGCTGGCCGAGCTGGCGCAAGCCATCCTGGCGCTGGAGCCGATGTTCGCCTGAACCCTGCCATGCCGATGCCAAAGACACCCGCCACCGCCGTGCCTCAGCCATCCTTGTTCGACGACGCGCCCGCGCCGGTCAAACCACCACGCCATCGCGCCGTGACGCCATCAATACCCGACGGCGATTTGATGGCCCTGGCGCAGCAGCTGTCGCCGCACATTCACCTCGGCACCTCGTCGTGGAGTTTCCCGGGCTGGCAGGGTCTGGTCTGGGCTGACGAGCACAGCGAGGCGCAACTCTCCCGCGAGGGTCTGGGCGCTTATGCCGCACACCCGCTGCTGCGCAGTGTCAGCATCGACCGCAGTTTCTACCGGCCGATGACGGCCGAGCAATATGCGGTGTATGCCGCGCAGGTGCCGGAGGATTTCCGGTTCGTCGTCAAGGCGCCGGCGCTGGTGACCGATTCGGTCTTGCGCGGCGAAGGTGGCCGGGGGATTGAATCGAATCCGGCCTTTCTGGACCCGCAGCGCGCCGTGGCTGAATTCGTGCAACCGGCGCTGCAGGGTCTGGGCCCCAAAATCGGCGCGCTGGTGTTCGAGCTGAGCCCGCTGCCAGCGGCGCGCAAACGCGACATGCTGGCGCTGCTGGACCGGCTCGAGCAGATGCTGGCGGCGCTGCCGGCACTCGCGCCCACTGCACCGGATGGCGTGATCGCGGTAGAGGTGCGCGACCCGGAATGGCTCACGCCCGATCTGCGCGATGTCTTGCGCGCGCACGGCGCCCGTTATTGCCTGGGTTTGCACCCGCGCCTGCCACCGATTCAAGAACAGTTGCCGCTGCTGCGCGCACTCTGGCCAGGCCCGCTGGTTTGCCGCTGGAGCCTGAACCGCCTGCACGGCGTGCACGGTTATGAAAGCGCCAAGGAGGGTTACGCGCCCTTCAATCGCCTGGTCGATCCCGACCCCGAAACCCGCCAGACCCTGGCCCGCGTGATCCGCGCCACCGCCGAAGCCGGGCATCCGGTTTACGTGACGATCAATAACAAGGCCGAAGGCAGTGCGCCGCTGTCGGTGCTGGAGCTGGCACAGGACATTGCGGGCGGCACGGCATGATCGAGCCCATCTCTTGTGACCCGATCCCACCATGACCAACGACCTGCCCGCCCTGCCGCCCATCGCCCTCGGCCGCTACCGCCATTACAAGGGTGGCGAGTACGAGGTGATCGGTGTGGCCCGCCACAGCGAAACGCTGGAGCCGATGGTGGTGTACCGGCCGCTCTACAACGCCACCGGGCTGTGGGTGCGGCCGTACGAGATGTTTGTCGGCACCTTGCAGGTGGACGGCTGTGAGGTGCGGCGGTTCCAGCCAGCATGACGAGGCAGGAATCAGTCCGCAGGGACGGATTCCCGTCCGCATCACTCCCACTCGATCGTCGCAGGCGGCTTGCTCGACACGTCGTAGGTGACGCGGTTGATGCCGCGCACTTCGTTGATGATGCGGCTGCTGACACGCTTGAGCAGGCTGTACGGCAGCTCGGCCCAGTCGGCCGTCATGAAGTCGCTGGTCTGCACGGCGCGCAGGGCCACGACGTAGTCGTAGGTGCGGCCGTCGCCCATCACGCCGACGCTCTTGACCGGCAGGAAGACGGTGAAGGCTTGGGATGTCAGGTCGTACCAGCTCTTGCCGGTGGCTGGGTCGATGGTGGCGCGCAGCTCTTCGATGAAGATGTGGTCGGCGCGTTGCAGCAGGCTGGCGAAGTCGGCCCGCACTTCACCCAGGATGCGCACGCCCAGGCCCGGGCCCGGGAACGGGTGGCGATAGACCATCTCGTGCGGCAGACCGAGCGCCACGCCGAGTTCGCGCACCTCGTCCTTGAACAGCTCGCGCAAGGGTTCGAGCAGCTTGAGGCCGAGCTTCTCGGGCAGGCCGCCAACGTTGTGGTGGCTCTTGATGGTGGCCTTCTTGCTGGCGGTGCCGCCCGACTCGACCACGTCCGGATAGATGGTGCCCTGCGCCAGCCATTTGGCGCCCTTGACATCGCTGTCAGCGGCCTTGAGCTTGGCGGCTTCGGCCTTGAACACCTCGACGAACTCGCGGCCGATGATCTTGCGCTTCTGCTCCGGGTCGGTGACGCCCTTCAGATGGCCCATGAACTGCTCGGCAGCCTGCACGTGCACGACCTTGGCGTGGAGCCGGCCGGCGAACATGTCCATCACCATCGCGCCTTCGTTCAGGCGCAGCAGGCCGTGATCGACGAACACGCAGGTCAGCTGATCGCCGATGGCGCGGTGGATCAGCGCCGCCGCGACGCTTGAATCAACGCCGCCCGACAGGCCGAGGATCACTTCCTCGTCACCGACCTGCGCGCGGATCTTGGCCACAGCTTCGGCGATGTAGTCGCCCATGATCCAGTCGCCCTTGCAACCGGCAATGTCGCGCACGAAGCGCGTCAGCAGCGCGGCGCCCTGCAGCGTGTGCGTCACTTCGGGGTGGAACTGGACGGCGTAGTAGCGCTTGTCCTCGTTCGCCATGCCGGCGATCGGGCAGCTCGGCGTCGAGGCCATCAGCTTGAAGCCCGGCGGCAGCGTGGTGACCTTGTCGCCGTGGCTCATCCAGACCTTCAGCATCCCAAAGCCTTCGGGCGTGCCGAAGTCCTGGATGCCGTCGAGCAGCCTGGTGTGGCCGTGTGCGCGCACTTCGGCGTAGCCGAACTCGCGGTGGTCGCTCCAGCTCACCTCGCCGCCGAGCTGCACCGCCATGGTCTGCATGCCGTAGCAGATGCCGAGCACCGGCACGCCGGCATCCCACACCGCCTGCGGCGCGCGCAGCTGGTGATCCTCGTAGGTGCTGGCGTGGCTGCCCGACAGGATGATGCCCTTGGGCGCAAAGCTCTTGATGAAGTCATCCGAGACGTCGTTCGGATGGATCTCGCAGTAGACCTGCGCCTCGCGCACGCGCCGGGCGATCAGCTGGGTGACTTGCGAGCCGAAATCGAGGATGAGGATCTTGTCGTGTTGCATGGCGAAAGGCGCTTCAGGCCGAGGTTTCAGCAGACGTCACGGCCGACAGGGCAGCCGAGCTGTGGGCCGCAGGATGACGGCGGAAATGCCGCAGCGCCAGCACCAGGGCCACCACCTGCAGCAGGGAACAGAGAAAGAACGGCGCACCGATGCGCCAGTCGCCTTGCGGCAGATGCGACACCAGGCCGAGCAAGCCGGCGCCGATGACCGGCGCAAACACTGCGGTCAGGCTGTTCAGCGAGGCCACCGCGCCCATGGTCTTGCCCTGCGAGTGAGCATCGGCGGCCGAGGAGACGATGCTCTGCATCGCCGTGGCGGTCATGAAGCCGAACACGTTCAGGCCGACCACCGCGTACATCATCCAGCCCTCGGACGCCGCGCCCCACAGCGCGTAGCAGATGGCGGAGGAAATCAGGCCCAGCACGGCGATGCGCTGCGGCGCGGCGCGCTTGAGCGCGACCCGGATCAGGCCGCCCTGCACGATCACCGACATCACGCCAACCGCGAACAGCGACCAGCCGTTTTCCTTCGGGCCCCAGCCAAACTTGAAGGTGGTGTACAGCACCCAGGTGGTGTGCATGATGAACTGCGCCAGCGAGGACATGCCGAGCACCGCCACCAGCGGGCCGACGCCATGCAGATCGCGCAGGTGCTTGAGGGCGCTGATCGGATTGGCTTTTTTCCAGTCGACCGGCTTGCGGCGCTCCAGCGGCAGCGATTCGGGCAGCACGAAGACACCGTAGAGCCAGTTCAGCACCGACAGCGTGCCGGCAACGAAGAACGGCAGGTGCAGGCTGATGTGCCCCAGCAGACCGCCCATCACCGGGCCGAGCACAAAGCCCATGCCGAACATGGCGCCCAGCATGCCGAAGCGCTTGGCGCGGTCTTCGGGCGCCGAGATGTCGGCCACGTAGGCGTTGGCGATCGCCGCATTGGCTTGCATGGCGCCGCTGAACAGGCGCACCGCCACCAGCATCCACAGCGCAGTGGCCAAGCCGGTGACGAAGAAGCTCAAGGCCAGGCCGGCAAAGCCGATCAGCAGCACCGGCCGGCGGCCGTAGTGATCCGACAGCGCGCCCAGCACCGGCGAGCCGAAGAAATTGGCGAAGCCGAACGCGAAGGTCACCACGCCGTACCAGAAGGCGTGATCGGCCTGGTCGCCGGTGAAGGTGCCGACCAGCGGGGCCAGCACCGGGATGATCAGGCCGATCGAGACCATGTCGATCAGCACCGTGAGCATGATGAAAGGCATCGCCGCCACACGGCGACCCGACGCAGCGGACGCTTCAGGCGCGACAGCGGGAATGTCAGTGGCGGGGGATTTCAAACAAACCTCTCAGCGGTGATTCAGGAAGGAGCAGGCCCAAGACCTGCCCCGGCGATGAACGCAAAAACCGTGCAATGCCAAAGTGGCTTGCCAAAGAACTGCGCCCGGCCGGAGCCGGGCGCAGCGCAGATGCACCCTGGCGGTGCGCCTCACTCCATGCGGTAGTTCGGCGCTTCCTTGGTGATCTGCACGTCGTGCACATGGCTTTCGCGGATGCCGGCCGAGGTGATCTCGACAAACTCCGCCTTGTTGCGCATGTCCTCGATCGAGCCGCAACCGCAGTAACCCATCGACGCGCGAATGCCACCGGCCATCTGGAAGATGATCGCCAGCAACGAGCCCTTGTAAGGCACCCGACCTTCGATGCCTTCCGGCACCAGCTTGTCGGCGTTCGGGTTGCTGGTCTCGTCGTTTTCCTGGAAGTAGCGATCCGCCGAGCCGGCCTTCATGGCGCCGATCGAGCCCATGCCACGGTAGCTCTTGTAGCTGCGGCCCTGGTACAGGATCACTTCGCCCGGGGCTTCCTCGGTGCCGGCGAACATGCCGCCCATCATCACGGTGCTTGCGCCCGCAGCGATGGCCTTGGCGATGTCACCCGAATAACGGATGCCGCCGTCGGCGATCAGCGGCACGCCGGTGCCCTTGAGCGCGGTGGCGACGTTGTCGATCGCGGTGATCTGCGGCACGCCCACGCCAGCGACGATGCGGGTGGTGCAGATCGAGCCCGGGCCGATGCCGACCTTGACGCCGTCCGCGCCCGCCTCGGCCAGCGCCAGCGCCGCGCCACCGGTAGCGATGTTGCCGCCGATGACGTCGATCTGCGGGTAGTTCTGCTTGACCCAGCGCACCCGCTCGATCACGCCGTGGCTGTGGCCGTGCGCGGTATCGACCACGAGCACATCGACACCGGCCTTGACCAGCAGCTCGACGCGCTCTTCGGTGCCGTCACCGACACCGACCGCCGCACCGACACGCAGCTTGCCTTGGGCATCGCGTGCGGCGTTCGGGAAGCTGGTCTGCTTGGTGATGTCCTTCACCGTGAACAGGCCGCGCAGCTCGGAGGCGTCGTTCAGCACCAGGACGCGTTCCAGCTTGTGCTGGTGCATCAGGGCCTTGGCTTCGGCCAGCGAGGTGCCTTCCTTGACCGTGATGAGCCGCTCGCGCGGCGTCATGATCTCGCGCACCGGCGCATCAAGACGAGTCTCGAAACGCAGATCGCGGCCGGTGACGATACCGACCACCCGGCCGTTTTCGACCACCGGGAAGCCGGAAATGCCGTGCTGGCGCGACAGGCCGATCACCTCCCGCACCGGCACCGTCGGCGCCACCGTGATCGGATCGCGCAGAAGGCCGGATTCGTAGCGCTTGACACGCAACACCTCGGCCGCTTGCTGCTTCGGGCTGAGATTCTTGTGGATGATGCCGATGCCACCTTCTTGCGCCATGGCAATTGCCAGGCGCGCTTCGGTGACGGTGTCCATTGCAGCGGACACGAGTGGCAGGTTGAGGGTGATGTTGCGCGACAGTCGGGTCGCCAGCGAAGTGTCGCGAGGCAACACTTGGGAGTACGCGGGGACCAGCAGGACGTCGTCGAAGGTCAGCGCTTTGCCTAGAAGGCGCATGAGAACAAGCTCCAGACGCAAAAGAAGATTATAAATGCTCGCGATGTGAACTCGCTCATCTGCGCTTGCGCCGTGATGTGGTGGGCATCCAACCGCACCATGCGCAACACACCGATCGACCTGATCTGCACGACCGTCACGCGGCCCCGCTACACTGCCGACATGGAACGCTTTGTCCGTTTTTTTCAATTTTGGCTGTCGCTCATGTGCGCGGTGGGTCTGAACCTGGCTTTGGTGTCGGCTGCGACTGCGCAATGGAAATGGCGCGATGCCCAAGGTGCCGTGCAGTACAGCGACCGGCCGCCGCCACTCGGCATCCCCGACAAGGATGTGCTGGGTCGGCCGGCCACCAGCAACACGCTCACGGTGCGCCAGTTCGGCACGGCCCCTGCAACGGCCGCCTCGGCCGCACTGGCAGCCAGCCAGGCGGGCAGCGATCCGGCCACCAGCCGCACCGCCCAGAACGCCGCCACCCGCAAGCGTGATGACGCTGCAGCAGCGGAAGCCAAACGCAAGGCCGACGAAGACAAACTGGCCCGGCAGCGGGCCGACAACTGCCAGCGCGCACGCGACTATGTGCGCACGCTCGAATCCGGCATGCGCGTGGCACGTCTGAATGACAAGGGCGAACGCGAAGTCATCAACGATGACCAGCGCGCCCAGGAACTGCAGCGCAGCCAAGGCGTCGTGGCCAGCGAGTGCCACTGAGGCAGTGCGGCCGGAAAACTCAGGCCGCGCGCGCGCCGCCGGATGGTTTGGCCATCGGACCGCGTCGGCCCCGCTCGCCCTGCGCGCGATAACGCTGCCGACGCGCTTCCTTGGGATCGACCGTCAGGGCTCGATACAACTCGATGCGGTCGCCCGCGCGCACCAGCGTGTCGGCGCTGACACGGCGACCCCAGATGCCGACGTCGAGCGCGTCCAGGCGGAGCGCCGCAAAACGCCCGACCAAGCCGCTGGCACTGACCGCCGCCTGCACGCTGCTGCCGGCCGGCAGCAGCAGATCGACCTGTTCGATCTGACGCGGCGCCGGGCTGTAGCAGACCCGGACCGGCAGCAGTGCGGCCGGCTCAGCGTTGCCCATAGACCTGCTCGGCACGCACCACAAAGGCATCGACAAAGGTGTTGGCAATGCGGTCGAACACCGGGCTGACCACCAGTTCCAGCGAGCGGCTCGCGAATGCGTAGCTCAGGTCGAACTCGACCCGACAAGCTTGCGCGCCCGACCCCGGTGCGGCATGCGCCGCAGGGGTGCCGATCGGCACGAAACGCCAGACCCCGTCGAGCTGCGAGAACGGCCCGTCGACCAGCGACATCTGCACCGAGCGACCCAGTTCGTGACTGTTGCGGGTAGTGAAAGCGTGACGCACACCGGCGTAAGACAGATGCAACCGGGCCGTCATGCCCTGCTCGTCTTGCGTCAGCACTTCGGCACGCTGGCACCAGGGAAGAAACTGTGGGTAGGCGTCGACCCCGACGACGAGGTCATACATCTCGCGCGGCGAGTACCACAGGAGGACCGACTTCTTAACGTGCTTCATACAATGCCGCAATTGTAGGTGCGCCGCGAAGCGTGCCTGCGCGCCGCTTCACTCGCCCCGCTGCTTGCGGCTTCGGGCTTGCCTGTGGCCTCTGCCTTGTCGCTGGCCTCGCGTGCATCCCTTGCATTGGCGGCGCCGGCCCCCATACTTCCCCGCCATGAGCATTGCCGAGAACCGAAAAGCCCATTTCAACTACCACATCGAGGAGCGCTTCGAGACCGGCGTCGTGCTGAGCGGCTGGGAGATCAAGGCGATCCGCGCCGGCCAGGTGCAGCTCACCGACGGCCATGTGGTGATCAAGAACGGCGAGCTGTTCCTGATCGGTGCGCGCATCAACGCGCTGCGCAGCGCCTCGACGCACGTCAAGCCCGAGCCGGATCGCACCAAGAAGCTGCTGATGCACAAGGACCAGATCAAGCGCCTGATCGGCAAGACCGAACAGAAGGGCTACACGCTGGTGCCGCTCAACCTGCACTACAAGGGCGGCTTGGTGAAGGCCGACATCGCACTGGCCAAGGGCAAGGCACAGCACGACAAGCGCGAGACCGAGAAGACGCGCGACTGGGAGCGCGAGAAGGGCCGCCTGATGCGCCACAAGGTGTCGTCCGGCCCGAAAGATTGAGCCTGTGCGCAATGTGAGAACAAGACACGCTGTTCTCACCAAAGCCGCCAATGAGCCCGTGAATCGGGGGGTGTGAGCGACCGAACAAGCCTCAAGTGGTCGATAGCATCCCACCATGAGTGCCAACCCCACTGTCGATGCCATCCGGCTCAGCGCCAATGTGTCGCCTGCCATGGCGATCGCCCGCCCGGCCATCCAGTCCCGCGTCGCGGCGATGGACGGTCTGCGCGGCATCGCTATCCTGGCGCTGCTCGCGGGCCACTTTCTGCCTGGCGGCGGGCTGGACGCGCCGCACTGGTCGGTCAATTTCGGCCGGGTCGGGGTCGAGCTGTTCTTTGCCCTGTCCGGCTGCCTGATGGGCGTGTTCCTGTTCCATCAGCAGATGCCCCTGGCCAAGTTTGCGGTGCGGCGCTTTGCCCGCATCGTGCCGTCACTCTGGCTGTTCGTGGCAGTCGCCTCGGTCGTCATGCTGTGGCGGGATGGCAGCGGCCTGAGCCACGGCCTGCAGGCCGCACTCGGCCTGAGCAACTATGCGCCGGTGGCCGGCTGGGGCTATCCGGCCGTGCGTTACGGCCACCTCTGGTCCGTCGGTCTGGAGCTGCAAGGCTATCTGGTGCTCGGACTGGTGGCGGCGGTTGCGCGCTACACCGATCTGGCGCCGACCCGGCTGATCATGCCGCTGCTGGCGGCGGTGTGGGCCCTGATTGCCGCCACCACGCTGGGCAACTACGCTGCCGATGACTACTACAGCACCTTCCTGCGCGCCGAATACCGCCTGACCGCCATGCTGCTGGCCGCCGCGCTGGTCGAGAGCCAGCTGGCCGGCCGCAACCCCCTGCACAGCCTCGGCCCCTGGCCACTGTGGATGCTGGCGGGCTTGCTGCTGCAGTCGAACGCCTTGCCCGATGCGGTCAAGTACACCCTGGGCTCAGCGGCGCTGGCGCTGGGTTGCGCTCAAGTCGCCACCTTGCCGCCCGAAGCCTGTGGCCACGGTCTGCACCGCTGGCTCACCAACGGCTGGCTGGTCGAGCTGGGCACGGTGTCGTACAGCATCTACCTGTGGCAGCAGCTGTTCTACGCCGAGAAGGGCGCGCTGCACTGGCCGGTCGCGCTGGCGCTGGCGGTCGGCCTGGGCGGCATCGTGCACTACCTGTGGGACAACCGCCTGCACCACCGCATCAGCGTGGCGCTGGAGTCAGGCCTCGGTCTGCGTGCTGCGCAGCATTGATGCCAGCGCCTGCGCCAGATCGGCGATCAGATCCTCCACCGCTTCCAGCCCGATGCACAGCCGCACCAGCGTGCCACGGTACGGCGTCGGCAGATGCCGCATCTGCTCGGCCTGATACGGCACCGCCAGGCTGACCGGCCCGCCCCACGACCAGCCGATCTTGAACAGCCGCAGCGCATCGACAAAACCATCGACCTGCGCTGCGCTGAAACGCGGATCGACCTCGACCGTCACCAGCCCTGCCGCAGCGCTGCAAAGTTCAGCCCAATGCTCGTGCCCGGGTGAGCCCGGCCGGGCCGGATGCAGCACCCGCACCAACGCCGGCTGCTCGGCGCACCAGTCGGCGACGCGACGGCAGGCCGCGTCCTGTGCGTCGTAGCGCAGCTTGAGCGACGGCAGCGAGCGCAGCAGCGCTTCGACATCATTGACGCCGACGCCCTGCCCCAGCCGGCTGTGGCACCAGGCCAGCTTGTGATAGAGCCGCTCGTCACGGCACGCCACCGAGCCCATCAGCACATCGCCGCCGCCCGAGGGGTATTTGGTCAGCGCGTGCACGGTCAGATCGACCGCCAGCCCCTCGCCCAGATCGAAGGCGTTGAACGCCAGCCCGGCGCCCCAGGTATTGTCGAGCCCGATCACCGCCTGCGGTGCATGCGCCCGCACGCAGCGCACCAGCGCACGCAGATCCGGAAACTCCAGCGTCACCGAACCCGGCGCCTCCAGCCAGACCAGCTTGGTATCGACCGTCAGCGACGCGGCCAGCGAGGCCACATCCATCGGGTCGTAGAGCCGATACCGGATGTCCCAGTGCGTCAGCTCATGGGTGGCAAAGCGGATACTCGGACCGTAGACGTTGTCCGGCAGCAGCACCTCGTCCCCCGATCGGAGCAAGGCGATGTCCACCAGCGTGATCGCCGCCAGCCCGCTGGGCGCCAGGATCACATGCTCGGCGCCTTCCAGCGTCGCCAGCCGCGCCTCCAGCGTGAAGGTGGTTGGCGTGCCTTGCAGCCCGTAGGTGTAGGCACTCTTGTCGACCCAGCGCCGCTCGCGCAGCGCCGCCACGCTCGGGAAA
Source organism: Leptothrix sp. (in: b-proteobacteria) (assembly GCA_041083665.1). Classification (GTDB taxonomy): domain Bacteria; phylum Pseudomonadota; class Gammaproteobacteria; order Burkholderiales; family Burkholderiaceae_C; genus Sphaerotilus. The sequence goes on along the minus strand of JBFPGZ010000020.1, from coordinate 254,180 downwards.
AACACCGACGAGGCCTTGAAAACCCCCGGCTGCACCGCGTCGAACTCGGCTGGCGGCACGTAGGGGTGATGGATCAGCTGAGTAGCCGCCGCCAAGGCCGTCGGCGTGTCGTCGTGGTTGTCCATATCAAATCGGCAGTGCGATCAGGTCATGCCCTTCGGTCGCGACGATGCGCGCGCGGGTGAACTCACCGACCTTGAGCTGCTTGCTGATCTTCTCGGGCGGCAGCAGCCGCACCGTGCCGTCAATCTCCGGCGCGTCGGCATACGAGCGCCCCACCCCGCCCTTGCGGCCCAGTCCCGGCGCGCTGTCGACCAGCACCTGCATGGTCGCGCCGACGCGGCGCTGCAACTTGGCGGTCGAGACGGCTTCAGCGACAGCCATGAAGCGGGCGCGGCGCTCTTCGCGCACTTCGTCGGGCAAGGCACCTTCCAGCGCGTTGGCCGGCGCGCCTTCGATCGGCGAATAGGCGAAGCAGCCGGCGCGGTCGATCTGCGCTTCCTTCAGGAAGTCAAGCAGGTACTCGAACTCGGCTTCGGTCTCGCCGGGGAAGCCGGCGATGAAGGTCGAGCGCACCACGATCTCGGGGCAGGCCTCGCGCCACTTCAGCAGCCGCTCCAGATTGCGCTCGCCGCTGGCCGGGCGCTTCATGCGCTTCAGGACATCCGGGTGCGCGTGCTGGAACGGCACATCCAGGTACGGCAGCACCAGACCTTCGGCCATCATCGGCACGATTTCATCGACGTGCGGGTACGGGTAGACGTAGTGCAGCCGGACCCAGGCGCCGTGCTGCTTGGCCAGCTCGCCCAGTTGCGCGACCAGATCGAGCATGCGCGTCTTGACCGGCTTGCCGTCCCAGAAACCGGTGCGGTACTTGACATCGACGCCGTAGGCCGAGGTGTCCTGGCTGATCACCAGCAGCTCTTTCACGCCGCCTTCAAACAGCCGCTGCGCCTCGGTCAGCACATCGCCGATCGGCCGCGAGACCAGATCACCGCGCAGGTTCGGGATGATGCAGAAGCTGCAGCGGTGATTGCAACCCTCGCTGATCTTCAGGTAGGCGTAGTGCTTGGGCGTGAGCTTGATGCCGGCCGGCGGCACCAGATCGATGAACGGGTCGTGCGGCTTGGGCACGTGTTTGTGCACCGCGTCCATGACCTCCTGCGTGGCATGCGGGCCAGTCACGGCGAGCACGCTCGGATGCATCTGGCGCACCAGATTGCTGCCGCCCACGCCCGTGTCCTGGCCGCCCTTGGCGCCCAGGCAGCCGGTGACGATCACACGGCCGTTGGCGGCCAGCGCTTCGCCGATGGTGTCGAGGCTTTCGCGCACCGCGTCGTCGATGAAGCCGCAGGTGTTGACGATCACCAGATCGGCGCCCTGGAAGGTCTTGCTGGTGGCGTAGCCCTCGGCGGAGAGCTGGGTCAGGATCAGTTCGGAGTCGGTCAGCGCCTTCGGGCAGCCGAGCGAAACGAAGCCGATGCGCGGCGCGGCGCCGGCAACAGCGGGGGAAGAAGGCATGGCAGGGGTCTGGGCATCACTCATGGGTGGAATTGTCCCAGACTCGCCCGATCCGGACTTTGCTGATGGCCCTTTTCCGGGGCGGCCCCGCGCTGCCAGCGCCGCAGCATCGACAATCCAGCCGCCATGAAACGAGCTGCCCCGATCACTCCCGCCCACCTCACTTTCGACGCCGACGGCACGCCCTTCGCGCCCGACTTCGACGACGTCTATCACCCGGCCGCCGGCCCGCTGACGCAGGTGCAGCACATCTTCCTCGGCGGCAACGGCCTGCCGGGGCGCTGGGGTGGCCGACAGCGCTTCGTGATCCTGGAAACCGGCTTCGGCCTGGGCAACAACTTCCTGGCCACCTGGGCCGCCTGGCGCGCTGACCCGGCGCGCTGCGAGCAGCTCGTCTTCATCTCGCTGGAAAAGCACCCGCTGCGGCCGGCCGATCTGGCGCTGGCGCACCAGGCTTCGCCGCTGCCGGAGCTGGCGCGGCAGCTGATCGAGCAGTGGCCGCTGCTGACGCCGGATCTGCACACGCTCGATTTCGAAGCCGGCCGGGTGCAGCTGATGCTGGTGTTCGGCGACGCCAACCACACCCTGCCCGGCCTGCAAGCCAGCGTCGATGCCTTCTATCTGGACGGTTTCACGCCGGCCAGGAACGCCGCGATGTGGACATCCGATGTCTTCAAGCGGGTCGGCCGGCTCGCCGCGAGCGGCGCCACCGCCGCGACCTGGAGCTCGGCGCGCGTGGTGCGCGACGGCCTCGCCTCGAACGGCTTCGAGGTCGAGCGCGTGCCCGGCTGCACCGGCAAGTGGACCATGACGGTGGCGCGTTACGCGCCGCGCTTCGTGCAACCGCCACCGGCGGCGTTTCGGCCGCCCGTGGCGACGCCGCAAGCGGCCATCGTGATCGGCGCCGGGTTGGCCGGCTGCGCCGCCGCCTGGGCGCTGGCGCGACAGGGCTGGCATTGCACCGTGCTGGATCGGCAAGCCGCGCCGGCGCAGGAAACCTCCAGCAACGCCGGCGGCCTGATGCACGGCATCTTCAACGCGCCCGACAGCCTGCACGCGCGCTGGTTCCGCGCTAGCGCGCTGCTGACCGCCCGGCTTGCCCAGCCGGCGCTGGCAGCCGGTCAGATCACCGGCCAGCTGAACGGCCTGCTGCGCCTGGATGAGCGCCTGAGCGATGCGCGCGCCGCCGAGCAGCTCGCCAGCGTCGGCCTGCCGCCCGAATATCTGCGCTGGCTCGACCACGACACAGCCGGCACCACGACGGGCCTGCCGGTGCCGAGCGGCGGCTGGTGGTACGGCTCGGCTGGCTGGCTCTCACCGGCCAGCTGGGCCACCTGGCTGCTGGCGCAGGCGCAGCAGGCCGGGCTGGCGCGCTTCATCGGCCACGCGCCGGTGGAGCGGCTGCAGCGCGCCTCGCTGGATCCGGCCGCGCCCTGGCAAGCCATCGCGGCGGATGGCCGACTGCTGGCCAGCGCGCCGGTGGTGGTGCTGGCTAACGCGATCGACGCGCGGCGCCTGCTGCCGGCCGGTCTGACGCTGCCGGCGCTGAGCGCGCTGCGCGGCCAGACCAGCGTGCTCGGCGCCGACACGCCGGGGCTGCGCCGCCCGCAAGTGCCGCTGTCCGGCCAGGGCTACGCGCTGGCGCTGCCCGATGGCCGGGTGCTGACGGGCGCCACCAGCCAGGACGGCGACCTCGACCCCAGCGTGCGCCGCGCCGATCACCAGCACAACCTGCAACGCGCCGCCATGATGGGTCTGCTCGAAGCGCAAGACACCGCATCGCATGGCGCTGGTGACGCGGCCTTCACCGGCCGGGTCGGCTGGCGCGCCACCACCGCCGACCGCCTGCCGCTGATCGGCCCGCCGGTCGATCCGCAAGCGCTCGCCGCCGCGCGGGCCGCCCGCGCTCGCCTGGACGCGCCGCGCCTGCAACCGCGCTGCCACGACGCCGAGCAGGGCCTCTATCTGCTCACCGGGCTCGGTTCGCGCGGCATCACCAGCGCGGCGCTGGCGGCACAGGTGCTGGCGGCGTGGGTCACGGGCGCGCCGTTTCCGGTCGATGCGGCCTTGCGTGATGCGGTGGATGTGGCGCGGTGAGGTCCATCCGCTGACGCCGCAGCCGCCATCTACCATCACATGATCCTCAAAGAGGATGTGCTTTTAGCCATGTTGTCCCATAAGGGGTCTCGCTGAGAAAATCTCGATCCAAGAGCGCGTGTTTCGGCTACACGCGCTCAGTGGAAAATCGGCACCAACCTAATACTAGGCCCACCACTTGTGGTACATGGCGTGGTCGGTGCCGATGACAAAAGTATCGATCCGATTCGGTCCCCATGAAACCGCTGCCGGCGCCGAGATGCAGTAACCGCCCTGATTTTCCCAGCCGCTCCAGCTGCTGCCGTTCCACCATTTGTGGTACATCGCGCCGTCGCTACCGATGACGAAACAGTCGAGCCGATTGGGCGCCCAGGATGCCGCAGCAACCCCCTCCAGGCAATACCCACCAAGATTTTCCCAGCCGCTCCAACTGCTGCCGTCCCACCACTTGTGATACATGGCGTGGTCGGTGCCGATGACAAAAGTATCGATCCGGTTCGGTCCCCATGAAACCGCTGCCGGCGCCGAGATGCAGTAACCACCCTGATTTTCCCAGCCGCTCCAGCTGCTGCCATTCCACCACTTGTGGTACATCGCGCCGTCGCTACCGATGACAAAACAGTCGAGCCGATTGGGTGCCCAGGATGCCGCAGCGACCCCCTCCAGACAGTACCCGCCAAGGTTTTCAAAACCGCTCCAGCTGCTGCCGTCCCACCACTTGTGATACATGGCGTGGTCGGTGCCGATGACAAAGGCATCGATCCGGTTCGGTCCCCATGAGACGGCTGCCGGTGCCGATATGCAGTAACCACCCTGATTTTCCCAGCCGCTCCAACTGCTGCCGTTCCACCATTTGTGGTACATCGCGCCGTCGCTACCGATCACGAAGGTATCTAGACGGTTGCGATCCCAAGCGGCCACCGCCGTGCCATTCAGGCAATAACCACCCAGGTTCTCGTAGCCGTACCAGGCTTCAGTCCCGAGTGGGAATGGGAATGGATTGTCCGTGGCAATGCCGGATGGTGTCCCCTCTGGGAAATGGGTCTGCAGCAGCGCCTTGAAGGGCGTCAAGGCGTCGGCGGCACCGGTGAGCCTTTGATAGGTTTGCGCCAAGGTCGAACCACCCGCTTGCACGATGGCCCCCCAGCGATAGCCCAATTGGTAGCGCAGGTAGTTGAGGAACAGGGTTGAACAGCCCGTCGATACATAGCTGCGATCGGTCAAGTCATTGACGTTGACATAGTCCGGGCGCCCCGGCGTATCAAGCCAGGTCGAGGCCGAATGGAAACCATTCAATGCGCCAGGATACAACTCAGTCGCTGCCAATACGCGTGACAAGCCTTCACCATTACTGGCAGCACAATTCCAGCCCCGCGCCTGGTTGGCAGAAAAAACCTCGACCTCCTCGGCGACCACCAGCATGCGCGTATGGTTGACATCGGTACCGCTGGCGTCGCAGTAGAGATCGGTCGCGGCGCAGCCGTAGTGGTAGGCGCCACCAATTCCGGCCGCAATGATGATGTTGAAACTCGCGGGGGTGACCCCGCCAAAATACGACACGAGTATCGAGTATTCCGCCTCGCACGAGGCCAGGACGCCGTCCGCCAAAATCTGGCCGTTGCTGCCCAAGCCGGGGTCGAAGTAGACATTGAAATGGGCCGTACTGCCGCGCAACGTTGCGGGATGGTCGAAACCGACAGTTCCTGCTCCCGCTGCAACGCCTGCGGCGGGTCCGAGGACGACATCCTCATCCGGCAGCCCGAAGACATGAGCTTGCGCGCCAGTCGCCGGGCAAGCTCCAGCGTCTGCGGCCTTGACTGCGGGATACATGGCCTGCGCCGCACCGCCCGTCGCAGTTTCCATGCGTCTGGATTGCATGGTTTGATGCTCTGCCTGCGGAGTTATGGCGCCGACCGGCATGGCGCCAGCAGACGCCGACTCGGCCATCGCCTTTCTCGGCATGTCAGTTTTGGAGCTGCCATCAAAAGCCCGTTGGGGAAACATCGTTGATACCGTTGTCATACCCATCTCCTAGGGAATCCGAGGCGTTGGCCCAGTTCGACTCAGAAAAGCGCCGCCAACTTGGTGCCATCCGGGCTGCCCAAGCCCGTGCAGGCGTCCCAGCCAGCCGTAGCAGCAAAATCACCGTTGTTGCCCTGGGTCACGTCTTTGAATACCGTGACATGGGCATAGAGTTGGGTATGGAAAAACCCCATCGGCTTGCTCTTGGTGGCGTTGATGCGCGCGATCAGACCGGCCCACAAGGGCGCCACCGCACTGGTGCCGCCGATCACCATGTTCGTGCCGTCGACACGCACCTGGTAGCCGGTCTGGGGATCGGCGTCGCCAGAGACATCGGGTACGCCGCGTTTCTTGAGTGCACTGACCGTGCCGGAGGTCTTCTTGACTTTGAGGCCCTCCTGCCAAGGCGGCAGTGCAAAGAAGCTGCTCACACCGCCACCGCTCGCGCCGCCTTGGCCGGCGTTGTTCCACACCGTTTCACTGCTGATCGTGCCGTTGGCCGCGTGCAGGTTGGTGCCACCGCAGGCCAACACATGCGGGCTGGCTGCAGGGAAGTCCACATGGTCCTTGCGACCACTGACGCCGTCGCTGGAGCCGTTGTCACCGGAGGCCGCACAGATCGACACGCCCAACGCTGCTGCGGCCTGGAAGGCCTGGTCGTAGGCGGTCATGGACTGCGCCGTCCACGATGACTCGGGGCCGCCCCAACTGATCGACACGACCGACGGCCGGTTGACCGTGTCATGCACCGCCGTGGTGATGGCGTTGAGGAAGCCGGCGTCGGTGTTCGGTGCAAAGTAGACGACGATCTTGGCCCCTGGCGCAACGGCACCGGCCACCTCGATGTCGAGCATGACCTCGCCATCGGGCCCGTTGGCGCTGCCGGTCGGGCTGTTCAGCGCATGATCGACCGAAACGGTCGACACGCTCGGCATCGCCACACCGAGCTGGGAGAAGTAGGTCTTCAGGTCACTGGTCCGGTAGCCACCGCCCAGCTCGATGATGGCAATGCATTGTCCGGCCCCACTTCCGGCCGGGAAGTTGTACAGCGAAGCCAGTTGCAAGGGCGTGAAGGATGCGGCGGCCGCATGCGGGCTCAGTCCTTGTGCGGTGCTCGGTTCCGGGTGGACACGAAAGTGCGGCTTGGCTTGCGGGCGGTTGTCGAGCCCCAGCACGCCTTCAACCACATCCTTGAGTTCAGCCGGCAGCTGCACGGCGCCGACCCGGCCGCGATAGCTGCCGTCCGGGTGCTCGAAATTCTGCAAATCGACCTCGAAGGCCGCATTGAACTGGGCCACCGAGCCCGACAGCACCACCGTGCGGCGCGCTTTGCTCTGCTGCGTGATGACCAGGCCGTGGGCATCGGCAAAGGACTTCAGGGCCGCGATGTCGTCCGAATGGGCCCCGAACTGCCGCTCGAAGTCCTCGCGTTCGAGATGTTTGATCGACTTGTCACCGCTGGCCAGTCTGGCCACATGCGTCTTCAAGTCGGCGGTCGTGCCACGCCGTCGCAGCAATACGCTCACCTCCAGGCGCTCGCTCGGGTCGGTCTTGCCGACGGCATGAGCCCCGGCCAGCAGGGCTCTTTCGCTTCCAATCAAGGCAAACTTGGTCATGTGAGGCTCCTTTGCAGCGTCGCCGGACAACACCGTCAAGCGCGGGCTGGCGCAGGGCTGTCAAGCGGCATTCACGAGATGACATCGGCACGATAGGCCGGCGCTGCCAGACCCATAGTGCAAAAGGTCACCCTGTCAGAGCGAGGGGAATCCGGTGAATCCGGCTTCAGTGGCCGGCCGGCAACCTCATCACGCTCAGCCCCACCAGGGCCAAGCCGACGCCGCAGCTGGCGAGCACCAGGCCCGTGCCGCCGTGGTCCACCAGCCAGGCGGCCAGCAGCATGCCAACCGATTGGCCGATGAACAGCGCGCTGGCAAACAGCGACACCGCCGTGCCACGGTGTTCCGGGGCCATCTGGGTGGCGCGCGTCTGCAGGGTGTTGTGGATCATGTAGAAGCCCAGCCCGGCCAGCAGACACAGCGGTAGCGCCCAGGCCCAGTGCGGCACCCAGGCCATCGCCAGCCAGCTGGCGCCGACCAGCAGCCCGCCCGCGCGCGCCATCGTCAGCGGACTCATGTGGCGCAGGATCAGGTGCACGGTGCGGCTGTAGAGCAAGCCGCCCAGACCATAGGCGGCCATGATGGCGCCGGCCGCCGACACCGCCAGCCCGAGCTGCTGGTGCAGATGGGTCGGTGCAAACGCCATCGCGCTGAAGCCAAAGGCGCCTTCCACCGCAGTGATCAGCAGCACCAGGCGCGCCACCGGCAGTTGCGCCACCACGCGCATGCGGGCCAGGGCACCCATGGCGGGCGCGGCCGGATGAGCGCCCGTCGCAGGCAGCGCCACCGGCCCGTACCGGCGCATGCCGAGCGCCGCCGCCGCAAAGCACAGCGCCACTACCCCGAAACCCGCGCGCCAGCCGAGCGTGTCGGCAAAGACGCCCGCCAGCCACTGGCCGGCGATCATGCCCATCACGGTGGAGCCGAGCAGTCGGGCCAGCACCGCCTGGCGCTGCTCCCACGGCACGTTGTCGCCGACCCAGGCCATGGTGAGCGGAATGATGCCGGCGGCGGCCGCACCGTTGATGGCGCGCGCCACCGTCAACCAGCCCAGGCTGGGCGCCAGCGCCGAAGCCAGCGCCGCCACGGTGCAAGCGGTTACGGCATAACCGACGACGCGGAACTTGCCGAACCGGTCGCCCCACGGGCCGTACAGCAGTTGCATCACGCCGTAGGCGATGGCAAAGGCGTACACCACCCGGGCCGCCTCGCCCGCGCTGCGGCCGAACTCGCGCGCCAGCACCGGCACCAGCGCGTCGCACCAGCGCATCGACGCCATGCTGGCAAAGGAGGCGAACGCCAGCAGGCGCAGCGAACGGTCGATCGCAGGGGCGAGCGGTGTGGCCGCTGGCGTCACGAGCTCAGCCATGCGCGAACAGGTCCGGCAGGTGCGCCAGCGGGTGCCGATTCGTCATGCTGTGAGCGCCGGATAGTCGATGTAGCCCTCGGGGCCCGGCGCGTAGAAGGTCTGCGGCTGCGGCGTGTTGAGCGCGGCGCCCAGTTTCAGGCGCGGCACCAGATCCGGGTTGGCGATGTACGGGCGGCCGAAGGCGATCGCATCGGCACGACCGGTCTCGACGGCTTCGATCGCCATCGCGCGGTCATAGCCGTTGTTGGCGATGTAGGCGCCGTGGAAGGCCTGGCGCGCCCAGGCGAAGTCGAAGCCCGGCAGGTCGCGCGAGCCGCCGGTGGCGCCTTCGACGAAGTGGATGAAGGCGATGCCGCGCTCATCCAGCGCCCGCACCAGATGGCCGAACACCGCTTGCGGGTTCGAGTCGCTCAGGTCGTTGGCCGGCGTCACCGGCGACAGGCGGATGCCGACCCGGCCGGCGCCGATCTCGGCCACCACCGCATCGACCACTTCGAGCGCGAAGCGGCAGCGGTTCTCGACCGAGCCGCCGTAGGCGTCGGTGCGGTGGTTGGCGCCGTCGCGCAGGAACTGGTCGATCAGGTAGCCGTTCGCGCCGTGGATCTCGACGCCGTCAAAGCCGGCGCGCAGCGCGTTGGCGGCGGCGTGGCGGAACTGCGCCACCACCTCGGTGATTTCAGCGGTGCTCAAGGGATGCGGCACCAGCGCATCCATCTTGCCGTTGCGCGTGTAAGCCGCCAGCTTGGGCGCAATGGCCGACGGCGCCACCGGCAGCGCACCGCCGGTCAGGTCCGGGTGCGAGATGCGGCCGACGTGCCAGATCTGCGCCACGATCTTGGAGCCCGCCTCGTGCACCGCGCTGGTGATGGCCTTCCAGCCCTCGACCTGCGCGTCCGAGTAGATGCCCGGCGTGGCCATGTAGCCCTTGCCGACTGGCGACACCTGGGTGCCTTCGCTGATGATCAGGCCGGCATTGCTGCGCTGGCGGTAGTACTCGACGTTGATGGCGCTGCCGGGAATGTCGCCATTCGCCTCGTCGGCGCGGCAGCGTGTCAGCGGCGCCATCACGACGCGGTTGGCGATCTCGATCGCGCCGATGCGGCCGGGTTGGAACAGGCGAGAGGTGTCGTGCGGCAGGGGAGCAGTCATGGTCAGGCAATTGATCAAGGGATGAGACGAATGGGCTGCATTGTGGTCATTCCTGATCGGCAGGGGAAGATGGCCATCAGCCCACTGGATGCCGGTGACCGGCCCTCCAGTAGAGTCGCGGCAGCCCATCTGCCCTTTTTCACGCCACCATGACCCGACTGCAGGCCGAGTTCCATCGCCTTTACCTCCCGCTCTCGCCCGAAGCCAGCGGCGCTGACAGCGACACACGCGCCCTGGTGCTGGAGCTGGCGCGGCCAGCCGACTGGGAGCGGCTCTCGAAGGCATGGCGCGGCGTTCAGACCGATCTGGAGCTGCCCGCCCCCGCCATTGCCGTTTCGGGGACCGACGGCATTCAGCTCTGGTTCTCGCTGTGCGAGCCGGTGAGCATCGCGCAAGCCCATGCGTTCCTGGAATCGCTGCGCTGCCGCTATCTGCCGGATGTCGCCCCGCAGCGCGTGCGGCTGATGCCGGCGGTGGATGTCTCGACCACGCCCGGCGCCACCGTACATGCGCCAAAGGTGCCGGCCCTGCAGGGGGCCACCGGCAACTGGTCCGCCTTCGTCGCACCGGACCTGGCACCTCTTTTCAGCGAAACACCCTGGCTCGACATACCGCCCGGTGACGATGGCCAGGCCAATCTGCTGAGTCGCTTGGACAGCATCAAGCCGCCGTTGTTCGCCGCCGCCCTGGCACAGCTGCGTGCAGCCGAGGATCAGGTGACGGCTGACAAGTTGAAGCTGGAGACCGCCGCCAGCCCCGTCGCCACCCAGAAGCGGACCTACGGCGGCGACCTCGACCCGAAGAGCTTCCTGCTGGCGGTCATGAACGATGACGGCGCATCACTCGCGCTGCGGATCGAAGCGGCCAAGGCGCTGTTGCCGTACACCGCCGACGTCCGCTCCTGACAGGCTCGGATCAAACCCATCAGAGCCCCTGCGGCACGCGATCCTTCGTCAGCACCACATGCATCGCCTTGGCCGTGCCGACATGCTCGGTGCAGCGAAAGCCGAGCCGGGTCAGGTCAATGCCGGCCAGCAGAGCCTCGCCGCAGCCCAGCAACGTGGGTGAAATGGCCAGATGGAGCTCGTCGATCAGGCCGGCCTGCAGGTACTGCCGCACCGTGGCGACACCGCCGCCCACGCGCACGTCCTGCCCCTTGGCGGCCACGCTGGCGCGCGCCAACGCAGCGTGGATACCGTCGGTGACGAAGTGGAAGGTGGTGCCGCCCGCCATCCGGATGGACGCGCGCGGGTGGTGCGTCAGCACGAACACCGGCACGTGATACGGCGGGTTGTCGCCCCACCAGCCTTTCCATTGATCGTCGAGCCAGGCGCCGCGCAACGGGCTGAACATGTTGCGGCCCAGGATCCACGCGCCAATGTTGGCAAAGCTGCGCCGGGCGAACTCGTCGTCCATGTCGGTGCTGCCGCCTTGGCCGCCATGCATCTGCTGGAAGCTGCGCGTCGGGAAGAACCATTCGTGCAGCGACTTGCCGCCCACGCCGAGCGGCTCGGCCAGGCTCTGCTCGGGGCCGGCGCCGTAGCCGTCGATCGACACTGAAAAGGCGAGCACCTTGAGTTTGGACATGCGGATCTCCCGAGAAGCGAAGCTGTCCACGCTACGCCGAACGTGGCGGCGCCGGTTCGGGCCGCCGTCTTGTCAGCGGATCGGTGAGGGGCATCACCGACTTTCCTCACGACCTGGCCAGTGCATTGGCCTTTGATCTGGCACTTGAATTGCTGAGGGTTTACCCTATATTCCAAACCATCTATCAGAAAGAACGCACCATGACGACTTCATTCAGCTCATCAAAGTCTTCCGCCCCGTCGCTGTACGGCCAGCAGCAGGTGTCCGACTGCGACGTCGGCTATCTCGTTGCCAAAGCCGCCGACGCGGCCAGCCGAGCGGCACAGCAGACCCTGGCGTTGCCGTTTGATGCGATTCGCGCCGAGTACGTCGGCGCCGTGCGCGCCGGGCTGATCCAGCGGTCGATGCTGGCCCAGCGTGATTTCGAGCGCGTGCTCGGTACGGTGGAGCGGTTCTCGCTCGGGCCGTGGGCTCGACGCGTTTAGCAGGCATGCACCGGGCGTACGCGTCGGTGCTGGCGCCGTAGCCGTCAATTGACACCGAAAAAGCGAGTACCTTGAAAGCAAAGGGATCTACGCGACTGCGACGACTGATCCACCCTTGCTCGGCAGCCCGCCTTCACGCATGACCTGTGCCTCGATACAGGCGGCCACTTCGGCGATGCGCCGCAGGTGTCTGGACTCGGGGTGAGTGAGCAGCCAGAGATCGATCTGACAGTTCTCCAGCGCGGGCGTGAGTGGCACGAGCGCCTGATTGCCCTGCGCCTGAAAAAGTGCGAGAACACCGACCCCAAGCCCCTGCCCGATGAGTTGCGCCACCGTCTGCATCGTGTTGACCTGCAGCACGGGCTGGACCGTCGTATAGCAGCGCTTGCGCCAGACGGTGCCGGGATGCTCAGGCAACGCATCGTCTACCGCGACCCACGGCAGCTGGGCCAGCGCCTGGGGGTCGGCCGCGAGAGCCCGTGCGGCCTGGTCGGCCAGGGCACCGCCGCCAAAGACGGCAAATCGGATTGTGCCAAGCCGCTTGCCCAGCACATGCAACGGCGGATGGTTGGTCGAGCGCAGCGCGATGTCCACGTCGCGATGGGTCAGGCTGGCCGGCTCATTCGACGCCAGCAGCTCAATGCTCAGCTGCGGATACTGCGCGCGCACCACCATCAGGGCCGGAACGACGAAGCGATGCAGCACCGCATCGACCGCACTGATGCGCACGGTGCCGACCAGTTGGCGGTCGGGCTCGGCGCAGGCGCTGCGGGCCTGCAGCAACGCACACTCGATGGCTTCGGCGTGCTGCGACAGCTGGGTCGCCAGCTCGGTCGGGCTGTAGCCGGCACGAGTCCGCTCAAAGAGGCGCTGTCCGAGGCCGCGCTCCAGGCGCTGCACGGTGCGGAACACCGTCGAGGCATTCATCCCCAGCAACGCGCTGGCATCGACCAGGGTCCGCGCCCGCACAAGCGCCAGCAGGACAGACAGATCGGTGGGGCTGACTTCATATTGCATGCACGCAATCACAGTTTCCGGTATTGCCTATTTTCATTGCACCAAGGCATTCATACAGTGGCCGGCACGCAGCACACAAAAAAGGAGAAGCGCATGCCAAAGGGCTACTGGATCGTGCGAGTAGACATCACCGATCACGAGCAATTCAAAATTTACGCCGCAGCCAACACGGCGGCACTCAGCCAATACGGCGCACGCTTTCTGGTGCGGGCCGGCCGCTTCGAGAATCCCGAGGGGACGAGCCGGGCACGCAACACGGTGGTCGAATTCCCGTCGTACCAGGCCGCCCTGGATTGCTGGCATTCACCGGAATATCAGGCGGCTATCGCGCACCGGGCGCCCGTCTCGACGATCGACCTCGTGATCATCGAGGGCTACGACGGACCGCAGCCGTCGTGACGAGGTCTCCGGTCTTCAGCCGCGCCGGCAACGCCATGCCGGCCAGCAGCAGCAGCGCCATCACCCGGAACAGCCCGGCCGCGCCGAGCGCACCACCAAGCAGCCCGAAGCCCAGCGGCAGCACGGCGCTGGACAGGTTGATCACCGCCGAGCGCAGCGCAATCGCCTCGCCCTGGCGCGCGGGCGGCGCGATGTGGTGCAGGCTGGTCATGATCATCGGCTGCACCGAACCGAGCGCCAGGCCGAGCAGCACGGCGCAGGCCATCATGGCCGGGGCGCTGTGCGCGGCCGGGTAGATCGCAAAGGCGGCGGCGACGATCAGCATGGCGCCGGTCAGCACCTGCTGCTCCTTCAGGCGCTCGGCCAGCAGCGGAATCAGCAGGCGCACGCCCGTGACGGCGAGCGAGAACACGCCCAGCACCGAGCCGATCACTGAAGCGGCCAGGTTCAGCTCGTGCCCGAGCAGCGGCACCAAAAAGCTGTGCAGATCCCAGCTGCTGGAGAAGAACCAGTTGATCGCCAGCAGGCGGCGCATGCCCGGCACCGCCAGCAGCTCGCGCACGCTGCCGGCGGCACTGCGCGGTTGGGCACTGGACGACGACGATGGCGCCGCCGGCACTTCGCGCGGCACCTGCCGGGCGCACAGCAGCGTGACCAGCGGCAACGCCGCCAGCACGGCATAGGTGGTGCCGAAACCGCCCAGATCGATCAGCACGCCGGCCAGCATCGGCCCGATCACGTTGCTGAGCGACGGCGCCAGCCCGAGCCAGCTGAAGACCTTCTTGAGCTCGGCGCCACGGCTGTCGTGGTCGGGCGGCTGGCCCGGCTCGGCACTGGCGCTGGCCAGCCGGCCGGCGGTGCGCTGGATGGTGATCAGCCCGACGTTGGCGCCCATGCCGGCCAGCACCGCCGCCAGCACCAGCAGCAAGGCGCGCGGCAGGCCCGCCGCCCAGGCCGCCGGCACGGCGCACAAGCCGCCCAGCAGCACCAACACGACGGCGGCATGCACCGGCTTGTGATAACCGCGCCGATCGGCCCAGCGGCCGGCCGGCATGGCAGTGAGCACCGGCGCGGCGGCAAACAGGCCCAGCAGCAGACCGGCGCCGACCTCGGCCGGCAGCGGCCCGGCGCCCTGGCGCAGCAGCATCAGCGGCGCAGCCATGCGCAGGCCGGCCATGCTGGCGTGCAGGCAGATCTGGCCGGCGATCAGCGCCAGCAAGGCGCGGCGCCGGCTGGTGTCGGTGGTGGCGCGGTGCTCGGTCAATCGAGGCTTCCCGGCAGCGCCTCAGGCAGCGGCAGCACGGCCGCCACCGGCACGCCGGGCAGCGCCTCGACGCTCTTGAGCTGGCGCGCCATCGCGCGGGTGCGCACCTCGGCCGACTCGATCGTGTTGCTGGCTTCCTGGAGTTTCTTGCGGGTCTTTTCCAGGATGTCGCCAAACTTGGCAAACTCGGTCTTGACGCCGCCCAGAATCTGCCAGACCTCGGTACTGCGGCGCTCCAGCGCCAGGGTTCTGAAACCCATCTGCAAGCTGTTCAGCAAGGCCAACACGGTGGTCGGTCCAGCCAGCATGACGCGATATTGGCGCTGCATGGCATCCGCCAAACCGGGGCGACGCAGCAATTCGGCATACAAACCTTCGGTCGGCACAAACAGAATCGCAAAATCGGTGGTATGGGGCGGCGCCAGATATTTGGCGGCGATGCTCTTGGCTTCGTCGCGGATGCGCTGCTCCAGCGCCTTGAGTGCCGCATCGGCGGCGTCGCGATCGGCGCGATCCTGCGCATCGAGCAGGCGCTCGTAATCCTCGCGCGGAAACTTGGCATCAATCGGCAACCAGACCGGTTGATCCATCTCCGGGCCTTGGGCGGTGCGACCGGGCAGCCGGATCGCATACTCGACCCGATCGTTGCTGCCGGGAATGGTGACGACATTCACCCCATATTGCTCGGTCGTGAAAACCTGCTCCAGCAGCGCGCCGAGCTGCACTTCGCCAAACAGTCCACGACTCTTGACATTGGTGAGCACGCGACGCAAATCGCCCACGCCTTGCGCCAGGGTTTGCATTTCGCCCAGGCCGTGATGCACGCGGTCGAGCCGATCGGCCACCAGCTTGAAACTCTCGCCGAGGCGCTGCTCCAGCGTGGCGTGGAGTTTTTCATCGACGGTGGCGCGCATCTGCTCCAGCTTGCGCTCGTTGTCGAGCTGCATGGCCGAGAGGCGCTGATCGACCGACTGCTGCACCAGCGTCAGGCGCTGCTCGATGCTGTGCTGCAGGCCGGCCAGCCGTTGCTCGACGCTCTGGCGCACCTCGGTCAGGCGCCGGTCATTGGCTTCGGTGAGGGTGCGCAGCTGCTCGTTCTGAGTGCGAGCCACGTCACCGCTCTGCGCCAGCAAAGTCTGCTGGAACAGGCTCAGTGTCTGCGCCAGCTCCTGGCGAGTCTGGCGTGCGCTGGCCTGCACCTCGCCGCGCAGCTCGCGCTCCAGACGCTGGCTTTCCAGGTGCTGGCGCTGCAGCTCGTCGAGCAACGCTTGCGCGCTGGCGCCGTCGGCGCGCTGGCTGAGCTGCCAGAGCAACAGCGCCAGCACGCCGAGCAGCACGGCGGTTTGAAATAAAGCAAGCCAAGAGGTCATGCCCGCATTATCTCAAACGCGCTGCATGATCGGCACCAGCAGGCGCGCCGAATTCCTCACGCGGCATCAATGCGGGTTTTCAAAAAACACGTAATTGGTGGCGTAGTCGCTGATCTCGAAATAGACGCGCTTTTCACCACTATCGACAACGCCATTGAGGTTTTCATCCAGCACGCCGTAACCATAACGGTACGAACGCGGCTTGGCATCATCGGTGCCGTAGGCGGTGGAAATCTTGTCGATCTTGAGAAAACGGCGCACCAGTTTATCGCCCGCATAAATCTCCAGAATGCCGTCAGTGCCAGTCCAGTTCTGGATGCTGCGCTTGATCTCGTTTTGTTTTTCCTGCGTGCAAGCGCTCAGCACAGAAGCTGTCAGCGCCAGCAGCAGGATCGACAGACGAAGCGTGGATTTTTGACGCATGAAATGATTCTCCTTGCGATGGCACTGACAACGGATTCAACGGGTGCGACAGATCAGACGGCACGATCGCGCTGGCGCAGCGCTTCATATAAGCAAACTGCTGACGCCACCGAAACATTCAGGCTTTCGACTGCGCCCTTCATCGGAATATGCACCAGCTCGTCGCAGGTCTTGCGCGTGAGCTGACGCATGCCGGCACCTTCGGCGCCGAGCACCAGCGCGACCGGGCCGGACAAATCGACGTCATAAATCGATTTGGTCGCATCGTCGCTGGTACCGATGATGCGGATATCGCGGTCCTTCAACTCGGCGAGCGAGCGCGCCAGATTGGTCACCATGAAATAAGGCACCGTCTCGGCCGCGCCGCTGGCGACCTTGGCGACGGTGGCGTTCAGGCCGACGGCGTGGTCCTTGGGCGCGATCACTGCGTGCGCGCCGGCACCGTCGGCCACCCGCAGGCAGGCGCCGAGGTTGTGCGGATCGGTCACGCCGTCCAGCACCAGCACCAGCGGCGCGCCTTCGACGGCGTCGAGCAGGTCGTCGATCGAGTGGCTGCGCTGAATCACTTCGACCCGCGCCGCCACGCCCTGGTGACGCGGCGAGCCGGCAATCTTGAGCAGCCGCTCGGCGTCGGAGTCGATGATCTTGACGCCGGCCTCGACGCAGCGCTCGCGGAACTGACGCATGCGCGCATCGCGCCGCTCGGCGTCAAGGTGGATTTCTTTGATGGATGCCGGCGCCGTTTTCAGGCGCACGGTCACGGCATGGAAGCCGAACAAGGTGGTGGCAGACATGCCGGCATGGTAGCCGCTCGCACCACGCTGCCACGGCGGCGGCAGAATGAAGCATGCCCTACTCCCACACCCTCGGCGGCCAGGTCTGGCATTTCGAGAACCTGGCGACCCTCATGGCGCGCGCCACGCCGCTGCGCTCGGGCGACGTGCTGGCGGGCCTGGCGGCACGCACCATGACCGAACGCATGGCCGCGCGCATGGCGCTGGCCGAGCTGCCGCTGCGCACCTTCCTGAACGAGGCGCTGATTCCGTACGAGGTGGATGAGGTCACGCGCCTGATCCTCGACCGCCACGACGAGACCGCCTTCGCCGAGATCCGCCACCTCACGGTCGGCGACTTGCGCGACTGGCTGCTGAGTGATCTGGCCGACGAGGCCGCCCTGGCGCGTGTGCGCCGGGGCATCACGCCCGAGATGGCGGCGGCCGTCTCCAAGCTGATGCGCAACCAGGACCTGATCCTGGTGGCGCGCAAGTGCCGCGTCATCACCAAGTTCCGCAACACGCTCGGTCTGCCGGGCCGCATGGCGATGCGTCTCCAGCCGAATCACCCGACCGACGATCCGCGCGGCATCGCCATCTCGATGCTCGACGGCCTGCTGTACGGCTGCGGCGACGCGGTGATCGGCATCAACCCGGCCGGCGATGGCCTGGGGCCGCTGATCGACCTGATGCGCCTGAGCGACGAGCTGATCCAGCGCTTCGAGATCCCCACCCAAGCCTGTGTGCTGACGCATGTGACAAACCAGATCCAGGCCATCGAACACGGCGCGCCGCTCGATCTGGTGTTCCAGTCGATCGCCGGTACCGAAGCCGCCAATCGCAGCTTCGGCCTCGACCTGGCGCTGCTGCGCGAGGCGCGCGAAGCGGCGCTGTCATTGAGGCGCGGCACGCTGGGCGACAACGTCATGTATTTCGAGACCGGCCAGGGCTCGGCGCTGTCGGCCGGGGCGCACCACGGCGTCGATCAGCAGACCTGCGAGGCGCGTGCCTACGGCGTGGCCCGCGAGTTTCAGCCGATGCTCTGCAATTCGGTGGTCGGCTTCATCGGGCCGGAATATCTGTTTGATGGCAAGCAGATCATCCGCGCCGGCCTGGAAGACCACTTCTGCGGCAAGCTGCTCGGGCTGCCGATCGGCTGCGACGTCTGCTACACCAACCACGCCGAGGCCGATTCGGACGACATGGACACGCTGATGACCCTGCTCGGCGCGGCGGGAGTGACCTTCCTGATCGGCGTGCCCGGCGCCGACGACGTGATGCTGAACTACCAGAGCACCAGCTTCCACGACGCGCTGTATCTGCGCGAAGTGCTGGGCCTCAAGCGCGCGCCCGAATTCGAGGCCTGGCTGCAGCGGATGCAGATCACCGACACGGCCGGCCGGCTGCTGCCGGTGCCGAGCGGCCACGCGCTGCTGACGCATCTGGGTTGAGATCCAGCTGCCCTTTGAACCCGCCCACGCCAGCCCCGAACCGACATGAGCGACACGCCCGACCCTATCGCCGACACACCGCCTACATCCGACCGACCAGTCGCGCTCGCCACGGTGACCGCCGATCCGTGGGCGCCGCTGCGACGCCACACGCCGGCCCGTGTCGGCCTGGGCCGGGTCGGCGCCAGCCTGCCGACCCGCGAGTTGCTTGCGTTCGGCGCGGCGCATGCGCAGGCGCGCGACGCGGTGCACCTGCCGCTCGACGCGGCGCCGTTGCTGGCGCAGATCGCCGCGCTCGGCCTGCCGACGCTGCCGGTGCACAGCGCCACGCCGGACCGCGCGACCTATCTGCTGCGCCCCGATCTGGGCCGGCGCCTCGACGCGGAGAGTGCCGTCACGCTCGACCAGTTCGCCAAGACCCAGACTGAACCGCCCGATCTGCTGCTGGTGATCGCCGACGGCCTGTCCTCAGCGGCGATCCATCACCAGGCACTGCCGCTGCTCGCGCAGATCCTGCGGCAACAGCCGGCCGGCTGGCGACTCGGCCCGGTGGTGCTGGCCACGCAGGCGCGCGTGGCGCTGGGTGACGAGATCGGCCAGCGCCTGCGCGCCGCGCAGGTCGCGATGCTGATCGGCGAGCGCCCCGGCCTCAGCTCGCCCGACAGCCTGGGCATCTACCTGACCCACGCGCCGCGCGTCGGCCGCAGCGACGCCGAGCGCAACTGCTTGTCGAACGTGCGCGCAGCGGGCCTGTCGCACACCGAGGCGGCGCGCAAGCTGTGGTGGCTGGCGCAGGCGGCGCGGCGGCTGGAGCTGACGGGGGTCGGGCTGAAGGATCGGAGTGATCTGGTTCAACTCGCTGCGCTGCCGCCGGATGCGGTGCTGCCGGCTATTGGGGGCTGACGGCGACCGACAGGGCCGCAGCCCGGCGCGCTGGCACCATCGTTCAGGCTGGCTCGGGCTCAACCACCCGCCCGACCTCCAGCCGAATCTGCCGATCACAGCGCGCCGCGATGGCGCGGTCGTGCGTGACCAGCAGCAAGGTGGTGCCGGCTTCGCGGTTCAGGTCGAACATGAGCTGGATGATGGCTTCGCCGGTGGCGTGATCCAGGCTGCCGGTCGGCTCGTCGGCGAGCAGGATCTGCGGACGCACCACGAAGGCACGCGCCAGCGCGACGCGCTGCTGCTCGCCGCCGGACAGCAATCTTGGATAGTGCCGCAGCCGCTCGCCCAGGCCGACACGCTGCAGCATCTCGGTGGCCAGCCGGCGGGCGTCGCGCTCGCCGCGCAGCTCCAACGGCAGCATGACGTTTTCGAGCGCGGTGAGATGGGCCATGAGCTGGAAGCTCTGGAACACGAAGGCCAGCTTGTCGCCACGCAGCGCGGCGCGCTGGTCCTCGTCGAGCGTGAACAGATCGGTGCCGGCGAGCCGGACCGTGCCGCTGCTCGGCACGTCGAGCCCGGCGATCAGCGCCAGCAGCGTGCTCTTGCCCGAGCCCGAGGCACCGACGATGGCGGCCGATTCCCGCTCGGCCAGGCTGAAGTCGATCTCGTGCAGAATCGTCAGCTCCCCGCTGGCGTCGCGCACGCGCTTGGTGAGGCCCCGCACTTCAATGATCGGTTCGCTCATGATGAAAATTGGCTCGCTGGCCGGCAGGTTGAATCGTCGGCACTGTATCGCGTCGGCCCTGCTGGGCGCGGCGGCGCTGTGCATGCCCGGCGCGATGGCGAGCACTCAAACGACGGCGCCAGCCAACACCTCACAACTTGAGCTCAAGATCCTGGTGCTGGGCGACAGCCTGTCGGCTGAATACGGCTTGCAGCGCGGCAGCGGCTGGGTCGCGCTGTTGCAGGCGCGGCTGGTAACGCACAAGCCGCCTGTGACGGTGATCAACGCCAGCATCAGCGGCGACACCACGGCGGGCGGCCGGGCGCGGCTGGGCGCACTGTTGAAGACGCATCAGCCCAGCCACGTCATCATCGAGCTCGGCGCCAACGACGCGCTGCGCGGCCTGCCGCTCAACATGACCGAAGCCAACTTGCAGGCGATGGCGCAAGCGGCCAAGACCAGCGGCGCCAAGGTGATGCTGATCGGCATGCAGATGCCGCCCAACTACGGGCCGCCCTACACCAGCGACTTTGCCGCGCTCTATGTCAGGGTCGCCAAAACGGAGCATGCCGCGCTGGTGCCCTTCCTGCTGAAGGGCGTGGCCGACGATCTTGATGCGCTGCGCTGGTTCCAGGCCGACCGCATCCATCCCAACGCGGCGGCGCACCCACGCCTGCTGGAAAACGTCTGGACCGTGCTGAAACCCTGGCTGCCCGCCTGAACGCTCAGCGCTCTTCGGGGCCCTTGGGGGTGAAACCAGGCACGCCGGGGAACATATTCTTGGCCTGTTCCTGCATCTTTTCCTGCATTTGCGCGAACAGATTCTTGGACTGGTCCAGATAGCCACCCATGAAGCTCTGCATCACCGGGTTCTGCATCGTCATGAACTGGCTCCAGGCCTCGGGGCTGAAAGCCTTGCCTTCGTAGAGGCCGCCGGTCTGCTCGGTGAAACGACGCTGCATATCGACAAAGGACAGCAGGTGTTTTTCCATGTACGCGCCCATCATGCCCTGCATGGTGTGGCCGTAGAAACGGATGATCTGCGCCAGCATCTGGGTTGAAAACATCGGCACACCGGCGCTTTCTTCCTCCAGAATGATCTGCAACAAGATACTGCGCGTCAGCTCATCGCCGGTCTTGGCATCCCGCACTTCGAAGTCTTCCGCCGCCAACACCATTTCCTTGACATCCGCCAGCGTGATGTAGCTGCTGGTGTGGGTGTCATAGAGGCGGCGATTCGGATACTTCTTCAGGACACGGCGGGCGGACGGCGGTGTGGGTTCGGTTTCGGCAGCGCCGCGACGGGTCGAAGGCATTCAGGACACTCCTCTTTGTGCAAGTGCACAATGAATTTTACGCACCAGCCATGTGCATGCCTATCAAGGTTAGCACCGCCAGAGCAGCCAAAAACTTGAGCGTCACTCGTCAACCCGATCGCCCAAGAAAAAGCCCCGAAAGTCTACGACTCCCGGGGCTTTGATCTTCAGATTTGGTAGGCGCGATTGGATTCGAACCAACGACCCCCACCATGTCAAGGTGGTGCTCTAACCAACTGAGCTACGCGCCTGAAGATATTGATGGCTTCAAAAGCACATCGGTACTTTGTGGTAGGCGCAATTGGATTCGAACCAACGACCCCCACCATGTCAAGGTGGTGCTCTAACCAACTGAGCTATGCGCCTGCAAAGAGGATCAACTATAGCACGGAAATTTCGGCCGTCAAACAGATTTGGCTCAAATTCAACAACTTCACTTGCGCCGCGCCGTCTGCACGCCATTGATGCGGGCCACTTGGGTCAGCACCGAGCCCAGGCCGGCCGCATCGGCCACCTCGACTGTGAAGGTCATCCAGGCGGTGCCACGGATCGACTGGGTGTGCACGCCGGTGACGTTCATCTTCTCCTTGGCGAACACCTCGGAGATGTCGCGCAGCAGGCCCTGGCGGTCGTGCGCCGTGATGGCCACATCAACCGGATAGAGCGGCGCCGGGCCCTCGCTGCGCGGCCGAGACTGGCTCCAGGCCACCTCGATGACTCGCTCGGGCGTGCGTGCCACCATTTGGCGCAAGTTGCTGCAATCGGCGCGGTGAATCGCCACGCCCTTGCCACGCGTCACGTAGCCGCCGATCGGATCGGGCGGCGCCGGCCGGCAGCACTGCGCCAGCTGAGTCAGCAGCGAACCGACACCCACCACCAGCACGCCGCCCTGCCGCCCTTCGATGCGGGAGCGCCTGAGCACCGGCGTCTCCACCAGCGGCGCCGGCTCGGCCGGTCGCAGCACGGTTTCGATGCTGCGCAGCGAGAACTCGTCCTTGCCGACCACCTCGAACAGCGCCTCGGCATTGCGGAAACCCAGCTGCGCAGCCAGGTCATCCAACTTGACGGCGGTGCGGCCTTCGCGCTGCAGCAGCTTGTCGACCGCTTCGCGGCCACGCGCAATCGTGTCCTGCAGCGCCAGCGCATTGAACCAGGCCCGCACCTTGGCACGCGCACGCGGGCTTTGCAGATAGGCCAGATTCGGATTCAGCCAGTCGAGCGACGGCCCGCCCTCCTTGAGGGCGGTGATCTCCACCGTCTGCCCGCTCGACAGCGGCGTGTTGAGCGGCACCATCACGCCGTTGACCTTGGCGCCACGGCAGCGGTGCCCCAGATCGGTGTGCAAGTGGTAGGCAAAGTCGATCGGCGTGGCGCCAGCCGTCAACTCGATCAGCGTGGCTTGCGGCGTGAAGACATAGATGCGGTCCTCGAACAGACCGGAACCCGCTCCGGTGCTTGAGCCTTCAGCGGCGCTCTGACCGGCAAAGTCCTGCTCCCAGGCCAGCAGCTGATTCAGCACCGCACGGCGCGCCAACGCGACACGCCCCTCGAAGTCGCCCGCCGCACTGACGCCGGCGTAGCCCTTGGTGCCGGCCTCCTTGTAGGCCCAGTGCGCCGCCACGCCGCTTTCGGCGTGCTCGTGCATCCGGCGGGTGCGGATCTGGATCTCCAGCGGCCGGCCATCCTCATCAAGCACCACGGTGTGCAACGACTGGTAGCCGTTGCCTTTCGGCCGGGCGATGTAGTCGTCGAACTCTTCCGGCAGCGCCTGCCAGAGCTCGTGAGCGCGGGTCAGCGCCACATAGCAGTCGGGCACGCTGGCCACCACCACACGCAGCGCGCGCACGTCGAACACGCGCGAGAAGTCGAGCTGCTTGCCCTGCATCTTTTTCCAGATGCTGTAGATGTGTTTGGGCCGCCCCTGCACCTCGGCCTGGGTGCCCGCTTGCGCCAGCGCCTCGGCCAGCCGGGCTTGGGCCTGCAGGATGCCCTGCTCGCGCTCGATGCGCTTTTCATCCAGCAGCTTGGCGATGCGCTTGTACTGGTCGGGCTGCTGGAAGCGGAACGCCAGGTCTTCGAGCTCCCACTTGATCTGCCAGATGCCGAGCCGGTTCGCCAGCGGCGCGAACACCTGCTGGGTCTCGCGCGCCAGCGCCAGCGGGCACGGCACCCGGCTGGCGGCGTAGTAGCGCAGCGTCTGCAGGCGCGAAGCCAGCCGCAGCAGCACCACGCGCAAGTCGTGCGAGAACGCCAGCAGCATCTTGCGCACCCGCTCCAGCTGCTCGGCCAGCACTTCGCGGTCGGTCACATCGGCCAGCGCGTCGCGCGCATTGCGCTGCGCCAGCACCAGCTTGCGGGTGTGGGTGACCAGGCTGGCGTACGAGGCGCCGAAGGCCTGCTCGACCACATGCTCGGGGTCGGTGAGGAAGTCGCCCGCGTAGACCAGATAGACCGCCGCCTGCATCGACGGCGCCGCGCCGATGTGCCGCAGGATCTGCGCCACGCCATCAGCGTGCGGCAGCGCCGGCTCGCCGGTGTCGAAGAGTCGGCCCTGCAGGAGCGGCACGGCAAAGCTGCGGGCACGCGCCAGCAGTGCCAGCTCGTCGGTCTGGCCGTTGCCGGCAACGTGCGGGGCCGCGCTGTCGCCGGCCAGACGCACGATGGGGGCGGCCGCCCCGCTCTGTTCGAGGCTGCTGGTTTTCATCGGCCTCGCTTCAGCTGCGCAAGAAATCAACGACCAGTTGCACCTGATCGTCTGCCACCAGCGTCGGGGCGTGCCCAACGCCAGGCAGATCAACCCGCAATGCCTTTGGCCCCCGACTGGTCATGGCCTCGGCGGTGGCGGGCGACAGCAGATCGGACTCGGCGCCACGGATCAGCAGCGTCGGGCAGCGGATGGCGTCATAAGCGCGCCACAGCAGGGCGTCGCCCAGGCGCACCAGCTCGGGCGTCATGGCCCGCACCGGCAGCGCCAGACCCGGGTCGTAATGCGGCATCCAGCCGCCCTGCGGCGCGGCCTTGAGCTGCGGCCGGGTCAGCGCCAGCCACTGCTCGCGGCTGTGCGGCCCGAAACTCTCGGAGATGCGCCAGAGCGCATCGGCGGCATCGTCCACGCTGGACCAGTGCTGCGGCACACCGACATAAGTGGCAATGCGCGCGATCGCCACCGGCTCGATCACCGGGCCGACATCGTTCAGCACCAGCTTGGTGATCGGCGAGCCGGCCAGCGAGGCAAGGCCCATGCCGATCAGGCCGCCCATTGAGGTGCCGACCCAGGACACCTGCTCGACATTGAGCCGCGCCACCAAGGTGACCATGTCGGCCACGTAGGTCGGCACCTGGTAACCGAGCGGATCTTTCAGCCAGTCGGACTGACCGCGTCCCACCACATCGGGGCAGATGACGCGGAACTCGCTGCTCAGCGCGCGCGCCAAGGTATCGAAGTCACGCCCCTGGCGCGTCAGGCCGTGCACGCAGACCACCACACGCGGGTTGTCAGACGCGCCCCACTCCCAATACGCCATGCGGTGCAGGCCGTTCGGATCGATACAAAGCACGTGGTGCAGTCGCGGATCGTTCATGTTCTGGAAATGAAGTGAGCAGGCCGGAAATCAAGCAGGGCCGGGGATAATGCATCGTACCCAACTGATGGAGGATTCTTCGATGCTCAAAGGTAAAACTGCACTCGTGACCGGCTCGACCAGCGGCATCGGCCTCGGTGTCGCGCTGTGCCTGGCGCGCCAGGGCGCCAACGTGATTCTGAACGGCTTCGGTGACGCCGAAGGCCCGCAAGCCGAAGTGGCCGCGCTGGGTGTGAAGGTCGGCTACCACGCCGCCGACATGAGCAAGCCGGCCGAGATCGAAGCGATGATGGCCTATGCGGCGGCCGAATTCGGCGGCGTCGACATCCTGATCAACAACGCCGGCATCCAGCATGTGGCGTCGATCGAAGATTTCCCGGTCGAACGCTGGGACGCGGTGATCGCGATCAACCTGAGTTCGACCTTCCACACCACCCGGCTGGCGATTCCGCAGATGCGCGTCAAGAACTGGGGCCGCATCATCAACATCGCCTCGGTGCACGGTCTGGTGGCTTCGACGCAGAAGTCGGCCTACGTGGCGGCCAAGCACGGCGTGGTCGGCTTCACCAAGGTCACGGCGCTGGAAAACGCCACCAGCGGCATCACCTGCAACGCGATCTGCCCGGGCTGGGTGCTGACACCGCTGGTACAGAAGCAAGTTGACGCGCGTGCTGCCAAGGACGGCGTCGACAGCGAAGAAGCGATCCGCCGCATGCTGGGTGAAAAGCAGCCCTCGCTGCAGTTCACCACGCCCGAGGAGCTCGGCGATCTGGCGGTGTTCCTGTGCTCACCGGCCGGCAACAATGTGCGCGGCGTGGCCTGGAACGTGGACGGCGGCTGGACCGCCCAGTAAGCCTGATTTCTGCGGGAGCGGGTTTGCGCATGGACGCAAGAAGTGTAACAAGCGGTCAGGATTGAGCAAAAAGCACTGCCAGCCTGCGCACAATCGCCCCTGTTACAAATTCGGAGGCCCAGATGTCCAACCCCAACTCCCAGCGCACCGACCGCATCGTCGTCGTTGATGACGATGCCCGCATCCGCGATCTGCTGCGCCGCTACCTGACTCAAGAAGGCTTCGAAGTGCTGCTGGCCGAGGACGCCAAGGCACTCAATCGCATCCTGACGCGTGAAACGGTCGATCTGATCGTGCTGGATCTGATGATGCCGGGTGAGGATGGCCTGTCGATCTGCCGCCGCCTGCGCGCCGGCAGCGATCTGACCCCGATCATCATGCTGACCGCCAAGGTCGAGGACGTGGACCGCATCGTCGGCCTGGAAGTCGGCGCCGACGACTATCTGCCCAAGCCTTTCAACCCGCGTGAGCTGCTGGCACGCATCCACGCGGTGCTGCGCCGCCGCCCGCTGCTGGAAGCGCCTGGTGCCCCGTCGCGCGAGCCGCAATCGGTCAACTTCGGGCCATTTGAATTTGATCTGGCACTGCGCCGCCTGACCCGCGACGGCGAAGTGATCTCGCTCACCACCGGCGAGTTCTCGATGCTGAAAGCGCTGGTACGCCACCCGCGTCAGCCGCTCAGCCGCGACAAGCTGGCCCAGCTGGCCCGTGGCCGCGAATTCGAGCCGTTTGACCGCAGCCTGGACGTGCAAGTCTCGCGCCTGCGCAAGATGATCGAGCCCGATCCGGCCCAACCGCGCTACATCCAGACGGTCTGGGGTGTGGGTTATGTGTTCGTGCCGGACGGCGCCGCCTGATTTCAGTAGCCGACCGCCGCCGAGACGTCGGCCTTACTTCACCGGGTTCTCAGGCGCGATCCGGGCAGACTCCCACCCATGGCATCCGTGACATCACTCAAGTCGGCCCCGCCGAGCCCTCTCCCCTGGCCCAAGCATGTGCTGCTGCTGCTGCGCAGAAACATGCCCATGAGTCTGTTCTGGCGCACCTTCCTGCTGCTGTCGCTCATGCTGGGCGTCGGCATCATGGGCTGGGTCTACACACTGCGTTACCTGGAACTGGAGCCACGTGCT
Organism: Leptothrix sp. (in: b-proteobacteria); assembly: GCA_041083665.1. GTDB lineage: Bacteria > Pseudomonadota > Gammaproteobacteria > Burkholderiales > Burkholderiaceae_C > Sphaerotilus. The sequence goes on along the minus strand of JBFPGZ010000020.1, from coordinate 227,148 downwards.
ATCCAGGCCGCGCAGCAGATCGCCACGCTGGTGAACCTGTCGCGTGCGGCGCTGCGCTACACCGATCAGGTCAACCGTGTCTCGCTGGTGAAGAACATCGCCGATCAGGAGTCGGTGCGGATCCAGCCGCGTGAACCGGCCGACCGCTGGGAGCCCTACGAGATCGACCGTTTCAGCCGCACCATCGGCACCCAGCTGCGCAACCGGCTCGGACCGCAGACGGTGGTGGCCAGCAGCGTCAACGGCACGGCCGGACTGTGGGTCGGCTTCCTGATCGAAACCGACAATTACTGGTTGCAGGCGGACCCGAACCGGGTCCAGCCGGCCGTCACCGGCAAGACCTATTTTGTGGTGATGGGCCTGACCTTCCTGCTCACGCTGGCCGGCTCGGCCGTGATCGCCGGGCTGATCAACCGACCGCTGCGCCAGCTCTCGGCCGCCGCCAGCCGCATCCGTGAAGGTGAATTCAGCTCTCGACTGGACGAGAACACCGCGACGCGCGAGATTCGCGAGGTCAACCGTGGCTTCAACCGCATGGCCAGGGAGCTCGCCAAGATCGAGGAAGACCGCACCGTGATGCTGGCCGGCATCTCGCATGACTTGCGCACGCCGCTGGCACGCATGCGCCTCGAAGCAGAGATCAGCGTCCCTGACGAAGAAGCGCGGCGCAACTTTGCCGATGACATCGACCAGCTCGACGCCATCATCGACAAGTTCATGGACTACGCGCGGCCGGGCGACTGCAAGCTGGAGCCGACGCTGCTCGGCCTGCTGGTGGACCGGGTGATCGCTTCGGTGCGCGACACCGCGCATGTGCGCATCAGCGCGCGGGTGGCGATTGACGTGCGAGTGCTGGCAGATAACACCGAGCTGTCGCGCGTGTTTGCCAACCTGTTCGAAAACGCGCGCCGCTATGGCCGCTCCCCCGACGGCGTCGCGCATGTGCAGGTCACTTACGCCCGCTCCGGCCAGTGGGTGGTGGTGAGCGTGCGCGACCACGGCCCCGGTGTGCCGCCTGGCATGCTGGCCCAGCTCACCACGCCGTTCTACCGTGGCAACGCCGCTCGCACTCACGCGACCGGCTCGGGCCTGGGCCTGGCGATCGTTGAAAAAGCCATCTCCCGCATGGGCGGTCAATTTGAGCTGGCCAATGCCGCTGACGGCGGTCTGATTGCCCATGTGCGCCTGCGTCGAGCCAATTAAGTATTACTCGACCGATATCGTCAAATAATCCTCGTCGTACCCAAACGGCCTGCCATCCGGCAGGCCGTTTTCATTTCAGAATCCAAACCGGTTTGATTTCTTACGAACGATCATTTGAATATGTAAATAATTCCCATTCGTCGCAAACAACCAACCAGAAATACTTCTTTACAGTGTACAAACTCGTTGATTCGTGACTTTTTTCACACCTCATCAACCCACCCAGCAACCTTAAGACAACAACAGGACCAAGCTCTAACAACCCGCCATTTTCGAGTATTTTGGTGAAAAAAATTAAGATTCGCAGCAAATTCTCTCGAATCAAACGGATCCGAAACCAGAAATTCGTCAAACTGACGCCACAGCAGTTCCCTTGCAGATGTGAACGACTTCACACCAAATTCTTCTATTAATGGGCCACCCCCCATCAGAGGGAGAAATTGGCATTTCGGGGCATACTTCTTAAGCCGTCCTTAAGCATCAAGATTTGAAATTGATCTGCCACACGAAGAACCACATACCTGCAGCGGCTGTATCGCAGATATGGTTTGCTAGACGAAAGTCAAATCTCGCGTACGTTGGATCCGGCATCTGATTGGTTTTTTTACCTTTCGCCGGGTTTTGTGTCAGTTTTTTCCTCCTGCTTAAGGGGAGCAATGAGCAAGAAACCTACTTTCCGACAAAAGCCCACCGCTCTGGCGGCCGGCATTGTCACCACGCTTCTGGCTGGCGTCAGCAGCGTTCATGCCGGCATCGGCTTTGTTGACAGCCAGGACGTCAATGGCGTCCCAATCCGGGTTCAAACCTATTTCCAATCGAGCCCACGCGGCCCGCATGACTGGCTGACGACGCCGGTCGAAGCGAACAAATACGGTCCGTACGACAACGTCATCGGTTCGGGCAAAGCGCTTCGCAAGTTTGTCGATCCGCTGCCAATGGTCGGTGCGTCGACAGCAACGCTGTCTGATGGCACCACCAGCAAGTACATCCCGGTGGCCGTGCCTGAAAAGTGGGTCAACCCGGCTGGCGTCGTCTCGACTGACGACTACTTCGAGATCGCTTGCGTCGAGTACTCAGAGAAGTTCCACTCTGACCTCAAGAAGCCTTCGACGCTGCGCGGCTATGTGCAGCTGTCGACCGTCAAGACGCCCGGCAAGCTGCTCAACCTGTACTACCCGAACTCGAGTGGTCAGGTCGCCTTTGCTGCAGGCGCTACGGTGCCGGCCGACGCCGTGCCGATCATGGTTCAAGCTGCCGACGCGAACAACAAGCTGTTGTTCAATGCGCTCGGCAAGCCGGTCATGAAGCAGGCGCAAGCGGTTGACTACCCGCACTACCTGGGCCCGGCGGTCGTCGCGACCCAGAATGTGCCGACCCGTGTCAAGTTCTACAACCTGCTGCCCGTCGGCCGCGCTCAGCTGCAACTCAATGCCGCTGGTCAGCCTGTGCTGGACGCCAAGGGTCAAGTCATCGTTACCAAGCGCAACGGCGACCTGATGATTCCGGTGGATCCGTCGCTCACTGGCGCCGGTCTCGGCCCGGATGGCGTGACCAAGTACACCCAGAACCGCATCGCGATCCACTTGCACGGTGGCGACACCCCTTGGGTGAGTGACGGTACCGCTCTGACCTGGTTCACGCCGGCTGGCGAAGCCGACCCGACCATTCCGGGCTCGCTGGCCACGCAGCTGACCGATCCGGTCATGCTGGCCAACTTCCTGCACGGCTCCAGCTACCAGAACGTGCCGGACATGAACGATCCGGGCGCAGGCGCCCAGACCTTCTACTATCCGAACGGCCAGTCGGCCCGCCTGCTGTGGTACCACGACCACGCCGCCGGCCTGACGCGCCTGAACGCCTACGTCGGTATGGCTGCACCTTATGTGCTGACCGACACGACGGAAGCCGACCTGGTCACACGTGGTGTGATCCCGGCTGACACCATCTATCTGGTGTTGCAGGAAAAGGGCTTCGTGCCTGACGACGTCTGGCTGCAGGATGCCCGCTGGAACACCACCGCCTGGGGCGCGCCGGGTGACCTGTCGTTCTCGCACGTGTATGAAACCGTGCAAGACCCGAAACAGCTGAACGGCTGGAACCCGGTCGGTCGCTGGCACTATGGTCCCTGGTTCTGGCCGGTGTTCCCGTCCATGTACCCGCTGCCGACCGGTGGCTACGGTGACGAAACCACCACGCCGGAAAACTGGCTCGACACGCCCGTCATCAACGGCGTCGCGTACCCGGTGCTGAACGTCGATCCGAAGGCTTACCGCTTCCGCATCCTGAACGGCTCCAACGACCGTGGCTTCACGTTCAACCTGTTCAAGGCTGACACGACCCAGCCCTCGCCGTTCGACCCCGCCAACTTCGGTGAAGTGCCGATGGTGCCGGCCCAAGTGCCGGCCAATCCGTGCCCGGCCGGTCAGCTGCGTTCGGAAATCATTGACCCCGTCACCCTCGCGGTCAGCTACTGCACGCCGAGCACCTGGGCCTTCGACGGCCGCAACGGTGGTGTGCCTGATCCGGCGGCGCAAGGCCCGACCATTTACCAGTTCGGCAACGAAGCCGGCTTCATCGCCAACGTGGCCGTCCATGAGCCCGCACCGACCGTGCCGCTCTATGACGTCAACCGCGTCACGGTGCTGAACGTCGCAACCACCGGTCTGTGGCTCGGCAACGCCGAACGCGCTGATGCGGTGATCGACTTCACCAACTACGCCAACACCACGCTGATCGCCTACAACGACATGTATGCGGCCACGCCGGCTGGTGACCCGCGTAACGACTACTTCACCGGCATCGGTGACCAGTCGCAGCAAGGTGGCGCAGAAGACACCAAGCTCGGTTACGGCCCGAACATCCGCACACTGATGCAGATCCGTGTCGGCCCGCCCCTGGCCACACCGCCTGCCATCCCGTTCGACCCGGTTGTGCTCGCCGCAGAAATTCCGGCCGCCTACGCCAAGACCCAGCCGCCTCCGATCGTCGCCCAGTCGGTCTACAACGCTGCGTTCGGCAAGGGCTGGAACGACAACCAGGCCTACGCATCGATCTACACCGGTTCGCTCAAGCAGCCGACGTTCGTCTTCACCCCGGGTGACGGCGCCGCGTTCAACGGCATTTCGATCACCAGCGGCGGCACGGGTTACACCACCGCACCGACCGTTGCAATCACCGGCGGCGGCGCCACCAAGAACGCCACGGCCACCACCACGCTGAAGATCAGCGCGATCACGGTGACGGCTCCGGGCGCGGGCTACCTGGCGGCTCCGGCGGTCAAGGTCACGACCCAGAACGGCTACACCGGCGCAGGCGCGCAGGCCAATGCCACCCTGGGTGTCGCCACCGTCACCCTGGTGAGTGCTGGCTCAGGCTACACCACGGCTCCGGCGGTCACTTTCAGCAAGCCGCAGTCGGCCACTGGCGTCACGGCCACGGGTACGGCGACCGTGGTGGCTGGCAAGGTCACCGCGATCACCATCACCAACCCGGGCTCGGGCTACACGATTGCACCGCTGGTGACGATCGCTCCGCCGACCACCGGTACCCGCGCCACCGCCACCACCACGGGCGGTGTGGCTGAAGTGATTCTGACCTCGCCGGATCCGGCCAACCCGACTGCAGTCGGCGGCGCTGGCTACACCGATCTGGTCAGCGGCATCGTCATCACGTTCTCGACGCCGTCCGGCGCAGGTGCGGTCGCTCCGACTGCCGCTGCCACGGGCACCGTCATGGACGCCACGATGAACACCCCGGGCGCTGGCTACACCAGCCTGCCCACCATCGCCTTCACCGGCGGCGGTGGCAGCGGTGCGGCAGCCACGGCGCTGCAGCAAGGCAGCATCCTGGTCAAGAACAAGGCCATCCAGGAACTGTTCGACCCGACCTACGGCCGCCTGAACGCCACGCTGGGTATCGAAACCCCGTTCACCAGTGCGCTGTCGCAGACCACCATTCCGCTGAACTTCATCGATCCGCCGACCGAAATGTTCAGCGACGGTGAAACCCAGATCTGGAAGATCACGCACAACGGCGTGGACACCCACCCGGTGCACTTCCACTTGATGAACGTGCAGCTGGTCAACCGCGTGGGTTGGGACGGCTTCATCTCTCCGCCGGCACCGAATGAGGTCGGCTGGAAAGAAACCATCAAGATGAACCCGCTGGAAGACATCATCGTCGCCGTGCGGGCCAAGAAGCCGGTCACGCCGGGCTGGGGTCTGCCGGAAAGCATCCGTCCGCTCGACGAAACGCAACCGCTGGGCTCGCCGTTTGGTTTCACCCAGATCGACGTGAACACGGGTCTGCCGGCCACGGTGGTCAACGCGATCCAGAACTTCGGCTGGGAATACACCTGGCACTGCCACATCCTGGGCCATGAAGAAAACGACTTCATGCGTCCGGTGGTGTTCGACGCCAAGGAAGCCGCTCCGACCGCGCCGACCGGCCTGGCAACCGTGGTTCCGGCCTACACCGTCGGCACCGTCTATCCGGGCGTCACGCTGAACTGGACCGATACCTCCAGCACCGAGTACAAGTTTGATGTGCAACGTGCGGTCGGTACCGGCGCCTTCGTCTCGATCGGCAGCGCGCCCGCCAACATGGGCACGTTCACCGACGCCAATGTCGACACGACCACCACCTACAAGTATCAAGTGGTCGCAGTGGGCGCACACGGCACGGCAGCGTCGAACATTGCCAGCGCCACCACCCCGGTTCTGCCCCCGATGGCCCCGGCAGCAGTGACGGCGATCCAAGGCACCGGCACCACCGTCAAGGTGAGCTGGACCGACATGTCGATCAATGAAACCAGTTTCATTGTTCAGCAGTCGCTTGACGGCGGCGTGACCTGGACGACGACGGCTCCTGCCGCCGCAGCCACAGTCGCCCGTACCGGCACCGCCACCACGGGTACCGGCACCATCGTGACGGTCACCGCCAACGAACTGAGCGATACCACGGTGATGTTCCGCGTAGCAGCAGCGGGTGCTACCGGCCAGTCGGCCTGGATCAGCTCCAACGCCGTGACGGTGGTTGGTCCTCCGACCGCTCCGACCGGTCTCACCGGTGTAGCCACCTCGCGCACCACGGTCGCGCTCAGCTGGGTTGATGCCTCGAAGGTCGAAACGGCATTTGTGGTGCAACGTGCCACCGTCAGCGCTGCTGGCGTCGTGAGCCGGTATGCAGCCATCACTGGCGGCACGATCACCAGCACGACCACCGCCACCACGGGCAGCACCATCACCTTCACGGATACCACCGCCGTCAATGGCACGACGTATCGGTACCAGGTGTCGGCGCAGAACGCGCTGGGCAGCTCCACTTGGACCACCTCGGCCAACGTGCCGGTGATGTTCGCCGCAGCCCCGCCGACCTCGGTGACTGCAACGGCCGTCGGCCAGGCAGTGACCATCAGCTGGGTTGACGGCTCGACCGATGAAACCAGCTTCGTCGTGACCGGTTCGGTCAACGGCGGCGCACCGATCGCCATCGGTACGGTCGCGGTCCGGGCTGGTACAGCCGCCGTCCTCGGCACTGGCACCACCATCAAGCTGCCGACTGCGTACACCGCAGCAGGTGGTACGTGGGTGTTCAGCGTCGCAGCGGTCGGCCCTGGCGGCACGTCAGCCGCAACGGCTTCGGCTCCGCTGGTGGTGGTCGGTCCTCCGCCGGTCCCTGCCACGCTGACAGCTGCGGCAACGTCTGCGACCCAAGTGGCTCTGAGCTGGGTTGACACGGGCACCAACGAAACCAGCTTCACGGTGCAACGTGCCACGGTCGCCGCCAACGGCACTGTCGGCGCCTTCGCAGCCATCACTGGCAGCCCGCTGGCCAGCACGACCACGGCAGCCACCGGCGGTATCGTCACGTTCACTGATAGCACGGCCGTCAACGGCACGACTTATCAGTACCGCGTGGCGGCAACCAATGCCAGCGGCAGCTCGGCTTGGCTGACCTCGGCCAACACGCCGGTGATGTTTGCTCCGACGGCTCCGAGCGCGGTGACCGCAGTGGTAACTGGCACGTCTGTAGCCATCAGCTGGACCGACAACTCGACCAACGAAACCAGTTTCGTCGTGACGGGTTCTCTGAACGGCGGTGCTGCGGTGGCGATTGGTACGGTTGCCCGTACCGGCACGGCCACCACGGGCACTGGCGCAGTCAGTCTGCCGACGGCGTACACCGCAGCACCAGGCACCTGGACGTTCAGCGTGGCAGCGGTTGGCGTTGGTGGCACCTCGGCTGTGGCGACTTCCGCCGCAGTGGTGGTGACCGCTCCGCCGGCACCGGCTGCTCCGACGGCCGTCTCGGTCACTGCAGCTCGCGCTGGTGGTACCGACACTGCTACGGTGCGCTGGACCGATGGTTCGACCAACGAGACAGCGTTCCTGATCGAACGCGTCACTGGCACGGCCACAGCGACCTCGGTCTGGACGGCTGCAGGTACCGTGACATCGGCCACGTCGGCGACCACGGGCACTGCCCTGACCTTCGCCAACACCGGTCTGGCACGCCGCACGGCTTACAGCTTCCGAGTGGTACCGATGAACGGTGCAACTCGTGGCACGCCGAGCGCAATCGTGACGGTCACCACGCCTTGATGGAATTTCTCTAATCGTATGCCCGACGCCTTAGGGCGTCGGCTCTCCTGCCTGCTACTGTAGGCAAAGTGCAAAATTGCAGCATCAAAAAGAGTCATATGAACATACCAAACCATTCCCGACTGCCTGCCAAGCTGCGTCAAAAACCGACCGCGCTGGCTGTCGGCATGTTTGCATCGCTGCTGGCGACCACCGCCGTGCACGCTGGCCCCGGCTACACCGACTCGACCAGTGCCACCGGCGTTGCTGGTCGCATCCAAACCTTCTTCGCCAATAGCCCGTCAGGCCCGCGCGCTGCGATCCCGATTGAAGTTACTGCGACCTACGACAACGTGATCGGCTCCGGTACGGCGCTGCGCAAGTTCGTGGATCCGCTGCCGGTTGCTGGCGCCGCCAATGCCAAACTGATGGCCGACGGCGTCACCAGCAAATACATTCCGGTCGCGGTGCCGCAAAAGTGGGTCAACCCCAAAGGGGTTGCCACCACTGATGATTACTACGAACTGGCCGTTGTTGAATACACCGACCGTTTCCACAGTGATCTGAAAAAGCCCACCACGCTGCGCGGCTACGTGCAGCTCTCGACGGCTCTGAATCCTGGCAAGGCGATTCCGCTGACCTACCCGGACGGCACGCCGATCATGATTCAGGCGACCGACGCCACCGGCAAGCTGATGTTTGCCGCCGGTGGTGTGCCGGTCAAGGTGCAGGCCAAGGCGGTTGATACCCCGCATTACCTCGGTCCGATCATCAACGCGACCAAGGGCATCGCGACTCGCATCAAGTTCCACAATCTGCTGCCGGTCGGTCGCGCCCAGCTGAATGTGGATCCGGTCACGGGCGCGCCTGTGCTGGATGCCGCTGGTCATGTCACCGTGACCAAGCGCAATGGTGACCTGTTCCTGCCGGTTGATTCGTCGCTGGCGGGTGCTGGCTACGGCGCTGATGGCGTCTACAAGTTCACCCAAAACCGCGTCGCCCTGCATGTGCACGGTGCTGATGCGCCCTGGGTCAGCAGTGGTAGCGCCCTGCAGTGGTTCACGCCGGCGGCTGAAGCCGATCCGCTCGCGGTCGGCTCACTTGCCGCGCAAATCCCCGACCCGACCATCCTGCCGAGTTACCTGCGCGGCGCCAGCGCCGTCAATGTTCCGGACATGAACGATGCAGGCCCTGGCGCCTACACGTACTATTTCGCGAACCAGCAGTCTGCCCGCATGCTGTGGATGCAGGATCAAGCGCAAGGCACTGCCCGCTTGAATACCTACGCTGGCATGGTCTCGCTCTATAACGTGACCGACCCGTCAGAACAAGACCTGATCACCCGGAAAATCATTCCGGGTCCGACGGAAACCATTCCGCTGGTCTTGCAAGACAAGAGCTTCACGCCGGACGATATTGCGCTGCAGGATGCCCGCTGGAATACCACCGCTTGGGGTGCCGCTGGTGATCTGTGGTTCCCGCACGTTTATGAAACCGTGCAAGACCCGGCTCAAAAGAACAACTGGAACCCGGTCGGTCGCTGGAACTATGGCCCGTGGTACTGGCCTGTGTTCCCGGCTTTCTATACCCTGCCCACTGGCAACTACAACGACGAAACCGTCACGCCGGATGCCTGGGGCGATACCCCGGTGGTCAACGGTGTGGCGTACCCGGTGCTGGCCGTCGAGCCCAAGGCTTACCGCTTCCGCATCCTGAATGCGTCCAACGACCGGATGCTGACGTTCAATCTGTTCACCGCAGATACGACACGTGCAGCGCCATTTGATGCCACCAACTTCAGCGAAGTGGCGATGATTCCGGCGTCTCCGCCGACCAACCCTTGCGCACCTGGCGCGCCCCGTTCCACGCTGATCGGCGCTACCTATTGCGTCCCCGACTCATGGGCGTTCGACGGCCGTGTCGGCGGCGTGCCTGATCCGGCCACGCAAGGCCCGACGATCTATCAGATCGGCCACGAAGGTGGTTTCCTGCCGCAGGTCGTTCCGATCGATCCGGCGCCGTCCGTGCCGCTGTATGACGTCGGCCGCGTGACCGTGCTGAACCTGGCCACCTCCGGCCTGTTCATGGCACCGTCCGAGCGTGCCGACGTGGTGATCGACTTCAGCGCCTACGCTGGCAAGACGCTGATCGCTTACAACGACATGTACACGCCGCTGCCGATGGGCGACCAGCGCACCGACTACTTCACTGGCGTCGGTGACCAGTCGAAGGTCGGCGGTGCTGAAGACACCAAGGTCGGCTACGGCCCGAACACCCGCACCCTGATGCAATTCAAGGTCGCGGCCGCCACGACGACAGCGGGCATCGCGTTCAACCCGACGACGCTGGCCACTGAAGTTTCGAAGGCCTACGGCGCCTCGCAAGAGCGTCCGATCGTTGCCCAATCGGCCTACAACCCTGCCTTCGGCACGGCCTGGACCGACGCGCAAGCCTGGGCGAACATCTTCACCGGCACGCTCAAGCAGCCAATGTTCAACTACGTGTCAGGTGGCACGGGCGTCTTCAACGGCGTCACGATCACCGCAGGTGGTTCGGGCTACACCACGGCTCCGACGGTTGCCATCACCGGTGGCGGCGCCACCACCAGCGCCACGGGTGTCGCCACCCTGAAGATCAACGCCATCAACGTCGTCACGCCGGGCTCTGGTTACCTGGTTGCTCCGGCAGTCACGTTCACCACCGCCCCGGGCTACATCGGCACCGGTGCTCAGGCCAACGCCACCCTGGGTGTGGCCACCGTCACCGTCACCAGTGGCGGTTCGGGCTACACCACGGCTCCGGTCGTCACCTTCAGCATGCCGCAAATTGCTGGTGGCGTGCAGGCCAAGGGCACCGCCACGGTGCTGGCTGGCAAGGTCACTGCCATCAACATCACCACGGCCGGCTCAGGCTACGTGGGCGCCCCGGTCGTCACGGTCGCTCCGCCGACCACCGGCACGCGTGCTACCGCCACCACCACCGGTGGTCTGGCCAGCGTCATCCTGACCGCTCCGGATCCAGCCAACCCGGCCACTGCTGGCGGCGCGGGTTACAACGACCTGATCAACGGTCTGACCATCGGCTTCACCGCCCCGACCGGTGCGAATCCAGTCGCTCCGACCGCTGCCGCCACCGGCACGGTGCTGGATGTCAGCCTGACCTCGCCTGGCATCGGCTACACCGCTCTGCCCACCATCACCCTGACGGGTGGCGGCGGCACGGGTGCCCGTGCAACTGGCAGCCTGCAAGGTGCCATCCAGGTCAAGACCAAGACCATTCAGGAACTGTTCGACGCGTCCTACGGCCGCTACAACTACACCCTGGGTATCGAACTGCCGTTCACCACGGCGGCGGTCCAGACCACCATTCCGCTCGGCTTCATCGATCCGCCGACCGAAGGTTTTGGCGACGGCGAAGTCCAGATCTGGAAGATCGTTTCGAACGGCCTGTTCACGCAACCGTTCATCCTGAACATCGGCAGCGTGCAGCTGCTGAACCGGGTGGGCTGGGACGGCTTCGTTGCTCCGCCGGCACCGAACGAACTGGGCTGGAAGGAAACCATCCGCGTCAACCCGCTGGAAGACACCGTCATCGCCGTGCGGCCCAAGAAGCCGGTCACCCCTGGCTTCGGTGTGCCCAACAGTGTGCGCCTGCTTGACCCGACCCAGCCGCTGGCGTCGCCGTTCGGCTTCACGCAGGTCGACCCCAACTCCGGTCTGGCTGCCACGGTGCTCAACGCCGTGCAGAACTTCGGTGCGGAATACACCTGGCAGAACAGCATCGGCAGCCATGAAGTCAATGACTTCCGCCGCCCGATCGTGTTCGACGGCAAGGAAACCGTCCCGACCGCAGCCACCGGCCTGACCGCAACCCCGACGCTCTACGTCGCTGGCGTGGGTGGTGTGACCCTGGCCTGGACTGACACCTCCAGCACCGAGTACAAGTTCGACATCCTGCGTGCCACCGTCCCGGCCCGTGGCGCTGTGGCCGCGTACACGACCGTCGGCAGTGCACCTGCCAACGGCGGCAGCTTCTTCGACACGAGCGCCCTGCCCTCGACCGCCTACACCTATCAAGTGGTGGCAGTGGGTGCGAATGGCTCGTCGGCAGTGTCCAACACCGCAACGGTCACCACACCGATCGCTCCGCCGCTGGCTCCCACCACCGTGATTGCCAAGCAAACCCTCGGCACGGCGATATCGGTCAGTTGGCTGGACACGTCCAACAACGAAACCGCTTTCCAGGTGCAGTCGTCGGTTGACGGCGGTGTGACTTGGACGGCACTGCCCAATGTGACCCGCACGGCTGCCCAAGGCACCAGCGTCGGCACCACCGTGACGGCCACGACCACTGGCGTGCTGGGCTCCACCTATCTGTTCCGCGTTGCGGCACAAGATGCGGGTGGCGCATCGGCCTGGGCCGTGTCGGCTCCGCTGATCATGATCGCTCCGCCGGTCGCTCCGACCAGCGTGTCGGCCGCGATCACGACCGGCACCACCGTCGGCATCAACTGGGTTGACGCTTCAACCACCGAAACGGCGTTCGTCGTGCAACGTGCCACCGTCAGCGCTGCTGGCGTGGTCGGTGCCTTCGCTACCCTGACCGGCGGTACCGTGACCAGCGCCACCGGTGCTGCCACGGGCACGGCCCTGTCGTTCCTCGACACGACCGCAGTCAACGGCGTCACCTACCAGTACTGCGTTGCGGCGCAAAACGTGGGTGGCAACTCGGCTTGCACCGCCTCGGCCAACGTGCCGATCATGATTGTTCCGGTCGCTCCGAGCGGCGTGGTCGCAACGGCAACTGGCGCCAGCGTGGCCATCAAGTGGGTTGACAACTCGACCGACGAAACCAGCTTCGTGGTTACCGGCTCGGTGGATGGCGGCGCTCCGGTTGCTGTCGGCACAGTCGCTGTTCGCGCTGGTACCGCAGGCACCACCGGCACGACCATCAACCTGGCTCCCGCGTACGCCGCCAAGATGGGTGGCACCTGGGTGTTCAGCGTCGTGGCAATCGGCCCTGGCGGTACCTCTGCCGCTGCGGCCTCGGCCCCGGTGGTGGTGGCTGGCGTGCCAGCTGCACCGACGGCTCTGACGGGTGTGGCCTTCTCTGGCACGCAAGTCAATCTGAGCTGGACCAACAGCTCGACGGTCGAAACCGGCTTCGTGGTGCAACGTGCCACGGTGGCGGCTAACGGCACGGTCGGCGCCTTCGCCACGGTAACGGGCGGCACGCTGGCCAGCACGGCAGCCCTGGGCGCAGCGGTGACGTTCTCTGATACGACGGCCGTCAACGGCACGACCTATCAGTACCGCGTTGCAGCGACCAACGCCAGCGGCTCTTCGACCTACGTCACCTCGGCCAACGTGGCAGTGATGTTTGTTCCGACGGCTCCGACTCTGGTCAACGCAGTCGCGACCGGCTCAAGCGTGGCGATCAGCTGGACTGACAACTCGACCGACGAAACCAGTTTCGTGGTCACCGGCTCGCTGAACGGCGGCGCTGCGGTGGCGGTGGGTACGTTGACGGTTCCCGCAGGTGCGGCTCGCACCGGCACCGGCACTGTGGTCAACCTGCCTGCGTACAACGCGTTTGGCGGCACCTGGGTGTTCAGCGTCGTGGCGGTTGGCCCTGGCGGCACCTCGGCAGCAGCCACCTCGGCTCCGGTCGTGGTGACGGCTCCTCCGGTGCTTGATCCGGGTGCCGTGACGGCCACGATTGCCTCGGCCACGCAAGTGACCGTCGGCTGGACTGACCTGTCCACCAACGAGACCAGCTTCACGGTCCAACGCGCCACCGTCACCGGTGGTGTGGTCGGCGCGTTCGCCACGGTCGGTACGGTTGCCCGTACCGGCACGGCGACCACCGGCACCGGCACGGCGGTTTCGTTCAACGACACGACGGTTGTCTTCGGTACGACTTACGTCTACCAGGTGCAAGCGGCCAGTGCCACGGCGCTGTCGAACTTCGTGCAGTCGGCTCAAGTGGCTCTGACAGTCGGTGCCCCGACTGGCGTGACGGTGGTGCCTGCCACCATCAACACGGCTCGCCTGAGCTGGGTTGACGGCGGCGCGCTGGAAACCGGCTACAAGGTTGAGCGCTCGATCGACGGTGGCCTGACATGGACGGTCTTGACCACGACCGCAGCGAACGCGACGACCTACACCGCCACCGGCCTCGCCGCCGGCACGGTGTACCAGTTCCGCGTCACTGGGGTCCGAGTGGCCGGTGCCGTGACGTACTCGTCGACTTCGGTGATCGTGTCGCTGACGATGGCCGCTCCGGCCCTGGCAGCGGCGCCGACCGGCGTCACGGTGACAGGCCTGACCACCACCACGGCCACCATCAACTGGATTGACGGCTCGACCAACGAATCGTCATTCATCGTTCAAGGTTGCGCGGGTGTCTGCACGGCGGCGTCACGCTGGACGACCTACGGCACGGTGGCCTCGACGGGTGCCAATGTGACGGGCACGGGCGCTGCCCTGTCCTTCGTTGATACCGGTCTGACCACCAAGACCACGTACAGCTGGCGTGTTGTGCCGATGAACGGCGTGACCCAGGGCACGCCTAGCGCGATCGTGACTGCCACGACGCTCTAAGCGGTACGGTCTGAAGAGACGCCGACAGGCGTCTCGAAAGGCACCCTGCGGGGTGCCTGCAACTGGCCCCACCGGGATGTTTCCCTCTTCCCGCTGGGGCCAGTGTCTTTTTAGGGTATGTTCGAATTTATTCATTTTTGACGCCTGTCCACAGTCCCATGCTGAACCATCACGCCTCCTCCAAGCTTTCTCGTCTGCACCTCACCGCACTGCAGCTCGCCGTTTGCACCAGCTTGCTAGGGACGCTGAACTTGGCTGCCGCTCAGCAAGCGGCCGCACCTGCAGAAGCCGCCGCCTCCGGCGTCGAAACAGCCGGGGCGCAACGTGCCATGTATGAAACCATGAAGGAAAAGGTCAGTTACGCCATCGGTGTGCAAACTGCCCGCAACCTGAGTACCAACGCCATTCCTTTCGATATGGATATCCTGATGCAAGGCATCAAGGATGTCGCCGAAGGCCATGCCCCACGCATGCATGAAAAAGAAATGAAGGTGGTATTGCAATCGATCCAGAACGATATTCACCGCAACATGGTCGGCAATCGTGCTGAGCTGTCGCTCAAGAATGTTGCCAAAAGCCAGGCGTTCATCGCCGAATACAAGAAAAAACCCGGCGTGGTGGTGCTCCCCGGCAACCTGCTCTACCGCGTCTTGCGTGAAGGCCACGGCGAATTGCCTCGCGATGAAAGCATCGTTCAGGTTCGCTATCGTGGCACCACCATCGACGGTAATGAATTCGATGCCACCGAAAATGAACGCGGCAACGCCATGCAAATGAGCCAGCTGGTGCTGGGCTGGCGCCAGGCCATGAAACAAATGCCGGTCGGCTCACAATGGGAAATCATCATCCCACCTACCTTGGCTTATGGTGAGCGCGGTGTTGGTACCACCATCGGTCCGAATGAAACCTTGATTTTCAACATTGAATTGCTCAGCACCCGCCACCCGTGAGTGACGCAGCAATGCAGAACATCAAATACGCTTCACGCCCACGCCTTGGTGCTCACTGGCATCATCTGGTGACCGCCCTGGGCCTCGCATTGGCATGCGTGGGTACTTTCGCGCATGACGATACGCCAGTGGCTCAGGCCGCTTCCGCCGTCATGGCGCCAACCAGTGCCCCGATCGCCGCACCCAAGGTGCGGCCTGCCGCGCTGGGCTCGGTCTCCCGAGTCCGCCCGCCAACCCCGAAGCCCACTCTCGATCAGATTCCGATCGGCACTGCGGCTGATATTGAAGCGGGGCGGCGCATCTATCGCGAAGGTATTCTGCCTTCTGGCGAGCCATTGACAGGGCACCGCCTCGACGGTGAAGTCAAGATATCCGGACAAACCGCCGCGTGTGTGCTGTGTCACCGTCGCAGTGGTCTGGGTGCAGTTGAGGGCAATAATCGCATCAGTCCGATCTCGGGCCGTTATCTGTTCAGACAGGATGCCCATGCGGTCATCCAGATGAATGTGCGCACCGAACGGGGCTTCAATCGGAAGCACGATCCCTATACCCTTGAAACGCTGGCTGCCGCCATCCGTGGTGGCATCCATGTCAGCGGCCATGAAATGCAGCCGCTCATGCCGCGCTATGACATGAGCGATCAGGATATTCAGGTGCTGGCCAGCTATCTGCGCCAGCTGTCGATCGAGTGGTCTCCGGGCGTCACTGATACACAGATTCGTTTTGCCACCGTCATCACACCTGATGTCGATCCGAAACGCAAGCAAGCTTTTCTGGAAACCATTCGCGCCATCGTCCATCAGCGCAATGGCAACATTGTCCATTTTGGTCAGCGCACCATGTCGAGCGGTGCCGAAATGGCACTCATGACCAATCGGTCCTGGGATCTGGAAGTCTGGGAGCTGCAGGGCGCCCCCGAGACCTGGGCTGAACAGCTCAAGCAACGCTACGCCGCCAAGCCGGTGTTTGCGATGATTTCCGGGCTCGGTGCCAATCATTGGGAACCAGTCCACACATTCTGTGAGAGCAACTCGATTCCCTGCTGGTTTCCGAGTGTGCAGCAAGCCCCCGCAGAAGCGGAGGACGGTTTTTATTCAATCTACTTCTCTCGTGGTTTGACACTGGAAGCCGATGTGCTGGGCCGCCACCTCGGAGAAGGTGCCGCCAAGCCTAAACGTGTATTGCAGGTCTACACCGACAAGTCACTCGGCGACAACGTCATCGAGCCGCTGCGTGCCAGCCTTCAGAACGACCAGATCAGCAGTGACACGCTACTCTGGGACGGGCGAGACAAGACCAAGCTCAAAAAGGCCATGGCTCGCTATGGCAAAGCTGATGCGGTGATGTTCTGGCTGGCGCCCAATGAGATTCAGAAGCTCTCCGAACTACCCCTGCCAGAAGCTTCAATATTCTTTTCAGGTCGCCTGGCACAGGGAGAATCGGCGCCGTTGAATGCGCAGTGGAAAAAGACCGCCCGACTGATCTACCCCTATCAGTTACCAGAACTGCGCCGCAAAGGCTTGACCTACTTTCACCAATGGATCAATGAGCGCAGCTTGAATCTGGTCGATGAGCCGCTGCAGTCAGAGGTTTACTTCTCGCTGTCCTATCTGGTTGAAACGCTGGTGGACATGCTCGACAATGTGCACCGCGATTTCCTGCTGGAACGCGCTGAAAACATGCTGAGCCTGCGTGAAGCGGCCGCCGCAGAAAGTCAGGCACGGGACGTCGCCGCCACCAAGCAACAGGTGGTGGCACCCGATCTGGCCAAACCGCAGCGAGCCATGATTCCGCGCCCGATTCCGCGCCCGATGCCCGACCGGGAAGCCATCCGCAACGGCCCGATGCGAGGCATGGCAGGCATGCGTGAAGGCCAGGAAACCTTGCCGATGAGCGCCTCGGCAGAGGCCAGCATGACGGGATCCCGCACTGAAAGCACCACGGTCTACCCGCGCCTGAGCTTGGCGCAGTTCCAGCGCCTGGCCTCAAAGGGTGCCTATATCGTGCATTTCTCCGATCCGGCCGGAACCGACCTGGTGGCAGACACACCCTGGATCGTGCCATGAGTCAGCATCACCGCAGTCCCCGAAACCATCTGATCGATCGGAGTTCCGCAAAGATGAAATCTGCTCACGACAAACTCCTGCCGGCTGGCGCCTGCAGACAGCCGGCAGCACGCCTGTGCCGCCACTTGGCCGGGCTTGGGGTGAGCGCTGCAATGTTCAGCCTTTGGAGTTTGCCTGCGCAGGCGGCCGACCACGACCATCATCAGCTCGGCAATGAAACCGCACTGGCCAGCGTGCAACGGATCGAGCGCAATATCACGCTGCCGCCCGTCACGATGACGCGTGCGGATGGTCTGCGTCAGCCCTTTGCGACGGCCGTTGATGATGGTCGGCCGGTGATCCTGAATTTCATCTTCACCACCTGCAATGCCATCTGCCCGGTCACCAGCCAGGTATTTTCAGAGTTTCGTGGCCTGCTCGATCAGAATGAGCGCGAAGCGCTGAATATGGTGTCGGTATCGATTGATCCGGAGCAAGATACTCCGCGCAAACTCACTGCTTATGCCAAACGTTTTGGCAGCAATGGTGCCTGGGCCCATTACACCGGCAGCACCCGTGATACCGAGCTGATCCAGCGCGCGTTTGAAGCCTGGCGTGGCGACAAGATGAATCATGTGCCACAAACTTTTTTGCGCGCAGCACCAGGCAAGCCCTGGGTACGTCTGGATGGTTTCATCAGTCCGGAAGGCTTGCTCAATGAATACCGCAAGCTCACCAAACGCTGAAACCTGATTGTTTTCCCTGCACAAGCTCAACCCTTGCGTTTTCTTCAACCCGCCAGCACAGAATGTCCTGGCATCCCCTCTGTAGAGTCCATCATCATGAAAAAGCATCTCCTGATTCTGGCTGGCCTGACCATCATGTTCGGCGCCCACGCTGCTGACGAAGCACCTGCAGCTGCCGCCGCAGCTTCTGGCGCACAGTCGACTCAAGTTCGTAGCGCCAAGATCTCGGCATGCCGCAAGGCCGCCATTGATCAAGGCCTGAAAGGCAGCGAACTCAAGCAAGCCATTCTGGCCTGCACGAAATAATCTGCCCCCATGGCAGCGGCTGGCCGATCACCGATCAACTGCTGCCAACTTGGCCTCGCTATCGAGGCCAAGCCATCACCGTTTCGGTGACAACCCTGTCTGTGCGCCCGGCGTGAACGTATTCACCGGAGGGTTGAAAGTCGAACCCGGCACGACCTGTCCCGGCGCCAATGTCGTCGCCAGCACGCCCACCCCCGAGACAAACCGCCAGTCTTTGTAGGTTTTGGCGCTGCTGAATGTCTGCGGTAAGTTGGGGTCAAAATTGGCCGTTCGAAACGGCTGGCCAGTGACTTGGCTGTAAACACCAACAATCATATTACCTTGCTTGATCAGGCCCCACTCCTTGTCGGGTGCCAGCGGATCAGGCCAGAGTCGGCGTATATGTCGTACCGGCTGCGGAAAACGCGGATCTTTCACCAGATCCTGCAGTTGGCTGGGAAACTGTCGCACCAATCCTGGTGATCTGAAATAATACGACTCGATCGCCCGGCGATACTGCAAACCCACGTAGAGCAATTCCTCTTCAGCATCACGCTGGCGGGCATCGGCCCACCGCTGCGAATTATTGGTGAGCAACAGCGTGGAAATCGCCAAAAACACCATCACCCCCAGCAGCAGCATGCCTTGCACCTGCTGGCGGCGTGGCCTCGCGCACGGCGACACATTCATTCAGCGCGCTCCGTCGGTCGCACCGGTGGTGCCACCCTGAGCCGGCGCGGCATCCTGCGCACCACTCTCGACGCCAGATGATGAGGACAAGTCTCGAACCGCCGGTTTGGTACTTTGCACGTCATAAACATTACCCAGGCTCGGGTCCGGCGCCGCAATGACCTCCCAATCGGCTGCTTCGGTCATCGGATCAATCGGAATCGCACGCAGATAGCGCTTGCTGACCAGATCTTCCAGTTGATCCGGATAACGGGCGTTGTCACCGTAATACTTGTCGATCGCCTCGCGCAGCAAGGTCAGATTCTGTTGCTGCACTTGAGACTTGCCACGCTCCAGGGCCAGGAAATAACGCGGCACGGCAATCGATAACAGCAAGGCGATCACCGCCATCACGACGATCAGCTCGATCATCGTGAAACCACGCTGCCATGCCCCGCGAGGCCGACTCTTCAAGATACGCACGCTTCACCACTCCTCATAAGGAACCCCGTTGAGCCCTTTACCACTGGCGTGCGAATAGACATCAAACACGTCGGCACCCGGCGTCGGCGCCTCCGGCGAACTGCCGTAAGACCGCAAACCCCAGCTGGTTTCGGCCGGTGTGCCCTCAGGCGTGAACGGATCACGCGGCAGACGGCGCAAGAAAAACAGCCGTTCGCCCTTTGGCGAGCGCTGGTTGGGCACCCCTTCGACCAGCACGGTCAGATTGGGCGGATAACCCGAATCGCCGAGTTTGCGCTGAATGAAACCCTGGTCGGCGGCGGTCTTGTAGCGATCGATTGCGGTGCGAATCTCGCGCAGCGCCGACCGCAGCGCCTGCTCACGACTGCGCTGCACGCTGAGCTCGGCCAGCGGCGCCGCCAGCATCGCCATCACGCCGAGCAACGCCAGCGTGATGATCAGCTCCATCAAGGTGAACCCCGCCACCCGGCGCCGCCCGGGCGACTCGCGCCGGGCAGCCAGACAAGGCTGCCGCATGCAGGCCGGCCGCAGCGCTGTCATTCAGCCGCCAGATCGAGCCGCAGCGTAGAAACCAGCGGCGCCTGTGTCGGCGCAGGTGCCGGCTGGTCGGGCGCTGGTTCAGCCGGAGCCGGCGCCGGGTCGGCAGGCAGCGACGCCGGATCAGCAGCCGGCACGGGCTCAGCCGGCGGCGGCACTGGCGCTGGCACCACGATGCGCGGGATGGGCGGCGGTGTGGTCGGCGCAGGCGCAGCCATCGGCACCCGGCCAGGCATGACTCTGGGCATGGTGGCGGGCACCCCCGGCATGCCGGACTGGATCGGTGCAATGCCGCCCGAGCCCGGTGGTGCCACCGGCGCTGCGGGTGCGGCGGCCGGGGCGACACGCGCCGGAGCCGGAGCCGGAGCCGGAGCCGGAGCCGGAGCCGGAGCCGGAGCCGGAGCAGCAGCCTCAGCCGGGGCCGCCACAACAGGCTGATGCGCCTGCAAGGTCACACCAGCGGGCGGCGGAACCAGCCGCAAGGTCTGTGGCAGCGCGGGCGCGGGCGACGGTGCGGCAACCGCAGCCGGCGCAATCGCGCCACCCGGCGCCACCGCACCACCGATGCGCATGGTCTCGATCGGCTCAACCCGCAGCGGCCGCGAGCGCACCGTGGCTTCGCTGCCGGTGAACAGATCAGCTCGACTCATGTCGGGCACTGCCAGCGGGCGAATGATGTGCGGCGTGATCGACAGCACGATCTCGCTCTTGGTCTTGGCGTCCTTGTCGTTGCGGAACAGGCGGCCAAGCACTGGGAACTGGCCCAGCCCCGGCACCTTGCTGGCGGTATTGCTGTCCTCGTTCTTGATCAGCCCGGCCAGCACCTGCGTTTCGCCATCTTTCAGACGCAGCACGGTCTGGGCATTGCGGGTACCGATCTGGTAGGCCGTCCCGCTCTGGGTCGATACGGTGTTGACGACGTTGCTGACATCCAGATTGATCTTGATGGCAACGTCGCCTTCGGCGTAGACCTGCGGCTCGACTTCGAGCTTGAGACCGACTTCAAGGTACTGGATCGAGCCGGTGATGTAGTTGTTGGTGGCGGTGTTGCTGGCGGTCGTGGCGGTGCCCTGCGAGGCCAGCATGTTGGTGATGACTGGCACCTTGTCACCGACCATGATGCGGGCTTTTTCCTTGTTGCGAGCCCGGATGCGCGGACTGGCCAGGATGTTGGTATCCGAATCGGTCAGCTGCATGTTCAGGCCGACCGACAGCGCCGACACCACCAGCTGGTTGCGCGTCAGGGCACTCAAGCCGCCCCAGGTGGTCGGGTCGGTGGTCTTGGTGCCGTCGGCCGCCGTGGTGCTGGTGGTCGGCGTGGACACATTGAAGGCCGTCGGCCACTTGATGCCGATTTCGGAATTGCGCGAGGTGGTGATTTCCATCACCTCGACTTCCAGCATCACTTCGGGCTCGGGCACATCGTTGGTCGCCACCAGTTGCTCGGCCACCGCGACCGCCTCGGGCGTGTCGCGCATCACCAGGGTGTTGGTGCGCACATCGGTGACGATGTCCTTGGTCTTGAGCATCGTCTTGATGATGTTGGCCATGTAGGCCGCCTCGACATTGCTCAGCTGGAAGCTGCGGATGCGCAGCTCGCCATATTCCTTCTGCTTGGCCGCCGTGGCCGGATAGACCAGCAGCGTGTTGCTGTTGAGGACGCGCTTTTCAAGCTGGTTCTGCAGCAGGATCAGGTCGATCGTGTCCTCGACCGCCGCGTCCTTGACGAAGATGGTGCTGCGCAGATCGGCGCGCACATCGCGGTCCATGATGATGTTGATGTTGGTGGCGCGCGAAATCGCCTCGAACACCAGGCGCAGCGCCGCGTCACGGAACTGCAGCGTCACGGGTTTGCGCAAGGCCGCGCGACTGCCGAGCTTTTCTTCGCGGGCGGCACGGTCGGCCGCGAGGCGGTCCTCGACCGAGCGCAGCATGCCCGGCGCGCTCGGATGCTGCGGCCAGTCATGCACGACCCGCTTGAGGGTGTCGCGGGCGGCGTCGAGCTGGCCAGCAGCGGCCTGTTTCTCGGCCTGCTGCACCTGGACATCGGCACGCCGACGTTCTTCGACCTGCACCAACGAGCGCACCGCACGGTCGTTGGTCGGTTCGAGCTGCAGCACCTCGCGCAAGCGCAGCTGCGCCTCATCGAGCCGGCCGTCCTGCCAGGCCATGTCGGCCACCTGCAGCAGATGCTGGACCTGGAACTGGCGTTGATTCAGGTAGTCGATGCGGTAGCGCAGATTGCCTGGCTCCATCTCGCTGGCGCTGCGCAGGCTGTCCACGCCCTGCTTGGCCTTGCCTTGTTCGATCTGGCTCAGACCGTCGTCGTGCAAGCGCTGGGCCGCGCAGCCAGCCAGCCACAGAGCGGCGGCAGTGGCGCACAGCGTCAGGCGCCAGCGTGGTGCCTGCGGTGCGCGCTCTGCGGACCGGCGGGTTTCAGCGGCGGACATCAAGATGCAATCCCTTCTTCAACGCTGAGTTTCAGCGTCAGGTTATCGATCGGGCGGACAAAACGCAGCTCACGTGCCGCGATGTGCTCAAGGCGGTAACCACCGTCGAGCACATCACCGACACGGGCCATGATCATCTTGTCGCCCATCATCAGAAACACCCGCGCATCGCTGCCGTCGCGCTCGGCCAGCATGCCGAGGTAGCGATAAGGCAGGGTCGGGAGCGATGGCGGCGACGGTGGTGGCGGCGGCGGTGGCGCCACCACCACAGGGGGCGGCGCCTTGACCTGCACGACCTTCGGTGCCGGCCGCAGAAACGGATTGGCGCCGATCTGCTCGTCGAGCTGCGTGCGGGTCGGCAGATTCACATCGATGCAGACATCCTCGGCCGACGAACCACCCCGCGTGGTCGAGGCAACGCGTGTGCTGGCGAGCCGGGTGCGGGCAGCCGGACGGACCACCAGATCCTCGGCCGGTGCAGGTTGCAGCAGCACCCAGCCGGACCAGCCGGCCACCGCCGCAGCAGCGACCCAGAGCGCACGCTGGCGTGCAGTCATCGTGGCTCTCCCCGGAAGAAAACACTCAGGCGGATCGTGGCGTTGAGCAGCTCGGGCTGCTCGGCCGGACGGTCGAGTTGCAGGCCATCCAAGGCAACTTGCGGCATCTGGTTCAGCAAGCGGCTGATGAAGCGGCGCAGCTGGGCATAGCTGCCACTCACCGGCAAGGTGACGCGCAGCCGCTGCAAGCCGGGCTCTTCAGGCTGGGCGACGTAATCGACCCGCGCCAGCGCCAAGCCGCTGGCTTCGGCCTGCTGCAGCACCTTGCGCACCAGCGCACCGCGCTCGGTCACGGCGGGCAAGGTGTCACGCGCCTCGTCACGCGGATCGCGCCGATTGGCTTGCGTCTGGCTGGTCTGCAGCCGCTGCAGCGCACTCAGCTGCGCCACCTTGGCGCGCAGCAGATCCTGTTCCTGCTGCGCCAGCTGGTTGTCGGTATGCCAGCTCAGGCCGATCGCCAGCGCCAGCAACAGCAGGCCGATCAGGCCCGGCCAGCCCCACTGCCGGCCCAGATGCCAGCGCAAACGGTTGATGCGTGCCACCCAACCGAGCAAAGACGCGGCCGACGGCGCTTGCTTGAGCAATACGGGCCCCTTCATGGCCGGCCTCCCGCGCCATCAGCGCTGCTGCCAAACACGCTTTCAGCCGTCGCAGGCGCGGCCGGTGCGCTGGTGGTGGTCGGTGCCGTGCCACTGTTTGCCGCCGTCAGCCCGAGCGGCCGCCAGGCCGCACTGAGGGTGAATTCGATCGGCGCGCCGGTGGTGGCGTCCTTGAGCATGTCGTGGTTCAAGAGCATCACCTGGGCCAGGCGCTTGTCGGCTTCCAGCGCCAGCACGTAGTCCATCATCTTGGCCAGACTCGGCGCTTCGCCGACCATGCGCACGATGCCGGTGGCGGCATCGGGCTCCAGGCGCCGCAAGGTCACGCCGGCCTGGCCGTGGGATTCGAACACCGTCAGCAAGGTATCCCAAGGCGCGGCCAGATAGGAGGCCACCACTTCCATCTGGGCATGGCGGCGCCGGTCCTGCGGGGTCATCGAGGCGGTGGCACTCGGGCTGGTCGGCACGAACAGCCGCTCCATGCCGACCCGCTGCGATTCGATGCGCGCCTCGGTGTCGCGCCACTGCCAGGCCTGCCAGCCCAGCGCCAGCAGCCCGCACAGCAGCAACGCCAAGCCGGACCAAGGCCGCTGCGGTGCAGCACCAAATTCAATCACGGGCCAACGTCTCATGCGAGACCTCCCGGCACCACGCTGCTGAGCGCCGGCAACACCTGCCAGCCAGCCTGACGACCCGGCAGATCCAGCGCGGCATGCTGCGTCGGGGTGGCGGGCAGCAGACAAGCGGTGTGCAGCCGGTCGTCCGGGCGCTCGGCCCCCAGGCGCGACAGCAGCTCCACCGCATCATGCCAATCGACCCGTTCCCAGCGCATACGGTCCAGGCCACCGTCGCTCAGGCGCAGCACCATGGCACCATGGTCACGCACCAGGGCCAGCACATCGGTATGCGCCGCCAGTTGGCGCGCCACCTGCTGCAGGTCTTGCAGCAAGGCCAGGCGCACGCTGCGGACCTCGATCTGGCGCTCTTCCAGAGCGTCCAGCCACTGGTCCAGGTCCGCCCCGGGCAACGCTGCGGCGATCCAATGCCGACCGCCCGGCGCCAGCGCCACTTCGATCTGCAGATCAGGCATGCCGAGCGCCTCGCTGAAATACCGCGCCGCCCGCTCCTGCACGCCAGACCAGTTCAGTTCGGCGGGCAGCAGGGTGTAGAACACCAATTCGTCTTCGATCATCAGTTGGGCGCGCTTGGGCATCTCGGCGCCGCTGGCCGCCAGCAGCCCTAGCACGGCATCCATGCCGACCCGGCCCGTACCGGCACCACGCAGTTGCTGCACACACTCGCGCCGCCACGGCGGCCCTTCCCAGACGCCCACATCGCAATGCTCGTGTCCGATCCGCAGATGCAACTCACTCTTCCACAGCCGTGACACGGTTCGCTTCCTCCAAAGTGGTGAGTCCGGCGGCGACGTAGTCGAGTGCCGCGTCGCGCAAGGTATTGAGGCCACGCTCGACCGCTGCGGCGCGCAGCTTGGCCGGGCTGGCGCGTTCGGCGATCAAGCTCTTCAAGCCGACGTCAAGCGCCATGGTCTGGGCGATCGCCCGCCGACCCTTGAAGCCGGTACCACGACAGTTCGGGCAGCCGACGCCGCGCATGAAGTTCCAGGTCCGGCCGTCGTCGGGCAGACAGCTGGCGGCGATCTTGGCCGGATCGGGCGTGTCGGGCTGGATGCATTCGGTGCAGATCATGCGCACCAGCCGCTGCGCCACCACACCGTTCAGCGCCGAGACCAGGTTGTACGAATCGACCCCCATCGTCGCCAGCCGGCCGATGACGTCGAAGACGTTGTTGGCGTGCACCGTCGCATAGACCTGGTGGCCGGTCAGCGCCGCCTGCACCGCGATCTGGGCGGTCTCGGCGTCACGCATTTCACCGACCATGATGCGGTCCGGGTCGTGGCGCAGGATCGAGCGCAGGCCGCGCGCGAAGGTCAGACCCTTGGCCTCGTTGACCGGAATCTGCAGCACATCGGGCAGCTGGTATTCGACCGGATCTTCGATGGTGATGATCTTGTCCAGGCCGGTGTTGACCTCGGAGAGCACCGCGTAGAGCGTGGTGGTCTTGCCGCTGCCAGTCGGGCCGGTGACGAGGAACAGGCCGTAGGGCATCTCGCCCATGCGGCGGATGAAGGCCGAGGGTTTCTCGGCAAAGCCCAGGTGCTTCAGGCTCAGACGGTCGTCAGCGGCAAGTTGATAGCGGTCCAGGATCCGCAGCACCGCGTCTTCGCCGAACAGGTTCGGCATGATCGAAACCCGCACATCGACCGTGCGGTTGCCCATGCGCAGCTTGATGCGGCCGTCCTGCGGCAAGCGCCGTTCGGTGATGTCGAGATTGGCCAGCACCTTGATGCGCGAAATGACGCGGGCGGCGTAGTCCTGGCCGTCGAGGCGGATCACGCTCTGCAGCACGCCGTCGAGGCGGTACTTGACCACCAGACCGCGTGAACCGCACTCCAGGTGGATGTCGCTGGCGCGGGCTTTCAGGGCGTCATAGAGCGTCGAGTTGACGAAGCGCACCACCGGGCTGTCGTCGCTGCTGATGTCCGCCAGCGAGAGATTCAGCGCCTCGGCATCCTCGCCGTCGCCGCCGGTCTGGTCCATCTCGCTGCGCTGCGTATCGAGCGCGCGCATCTCACGTTCCAGGCGGCCGTAAAAGGCCTGCACCTCTTCGGCGTCACCGACATGCCAGTGCGTGCGCGGGTGGCCGCTGGCACGGATGCGCGCATCAATCCAGAGTCGCGTGACCTCGTCAAACGGATCGGCCAGCACGATCACCAGGCCGTGGGTGTCGTCACGCAGCGCCAGGCAAAGGCGCCGCTGACCATCGGCAAACGGGATCAACTGGGTGTCGGCTGCGGTGGTTTCCCAATCAGCCAGGGCGGCCCAGGGCATGCCGCTGCGCTTGAGCAACCACTGGCGCAGATCCGTGCTGGCGTAAGCGCCGCTGCGCAGCTCGGCTTGCCAACGCAGCCGCAGTCGATCGATCACGGGTTGAGCCGAAGTGGGCGCAGCAGGCGCGGCAGCAGCAGCAGCGGCAGATTCAGGGGCAGTACTGGTCGTCACACTCATTGCAGGCTGGAGGCGAGCTGAAAGATAGGCAGATACATAAGGACGACGATGCCGCCCACCACCAGGCCAATGCCCAGCATGACAATCGGCTCGATCAGACGGCCGGCGCGTTCCAGCTGACGCTCCAGCTTTGAATCGTGAATGTCGGCCAATCGATCCAGCGCCAGATCAAGCGCGCCGGTCTGTTCTGCAACACGCAAAACGCGCAAACCGAGATTGTCGAGCAGACCTTCCTCATGCAGCGCCGCCGCCAGTGGAGCACCGGCCGAGGCGTGAAGAAGCGCACGATCCAACGATGGGCGGTCAGTGGGTGCCAGCAGTTCGCGGCACATCTGCAAGGCGCGCAGCGCCGGCACACCAGAACGCACCAGCATGGCCGCGCTGCGGGTCAGCTGGCCATGGCCGAAGCTGCGCACCAGCTCACCCAGTCCGGGCAGGCGTGTGCCGAGGCTCACCGCCATCGCCATGAGCCGACCGCTGCGGGAGAGTTGCCAGACATACCAGCCGCCGAGGGCGAACACCGCACCCAGGCCGATCCAGACCTGCGCCTGCACACCGTGCAGCGTGTGGCCGATCGCCACCAGCGCCCGCGACAGCATCGGCATCTCCTGCCGGGTGCTCTCCAGCACCATCGCGAAACGCGGCACCACGTAGACCAGCAGGAAGATCACCACCAGGGTGGCCACGCCGATCAGCATGGCGGGGTAGACCAGCGCCGAGACCAGCTTGGCACGCATCAGACGCAGCCGCGCGGCGTTGGCAGCGTAACGCTGCAGGCTTTCGCCGAGGTCACCGGTCAATTCGCTGGCCTTGACACAGGCCAGCAGCGCGGTACCAAACTGAGCACCATGTTGCAACGCCGATGACAGCGACTCGCCCTGCTGCAATCGGCCCATCAGGCCATCGAGCGTATGGGCCGCCAGGCCGGTGGCTTGCTCACGCACCGTCTGCAGTGCATCCATGACTCCGAGGCCGGAGCGCAGCATCAGGCTCACGTCGTGAGCGAACTGTTCTTCGTCAATGCTGCGTACCGAACCACCCTGGCGTGCTGCCAGCGCCGAGGCACGCCGTCGTGACGCCACGGCAGTACGCCGCGTCGAACGCGTCGTGGTTGCAGAAACAGCAGCAGAATCCACCGGTACCCCTTGGTCGACGAAAATTGATTCGCCACAGCAAGAGCGACCCCAGTCCTGCATGCAGCCGCGCCTTTGATTGGTTTGGCGCAGCGGATTCTAGGTGCAGGAAGCGTGATATCGCTTAAGACTTGCTTCAGTGAAACAGCTCGATACCAAGCAGCGGTATTTCATCGCACGAAGGTGGTTTTAAAGGGCGCAGCGGCGACCGAATCGGCCTTCAGTCGCCGCCGCTGTGCTCACTACAGCTCAGCCCGGCAGCCCCTGAGTCGGCACCGGACGCTCCGCATCGACCACCACCGGCTTGGTATGCCAGATCTCGTGGGCGTATTGGGCGATGGTGCGATCGGATGAAAACGGCCCCATGCCGGCGACGTTCAGCACCGCGTGGCGGGTCCATTCGTCGGTGTTGCGGTAGAGCGCATCGACTTGGCCCTGCGCCTCGATGTAGCTGGCGTAGTCGGCCAGCAGCAGGTAATGGTCGCCCCAGTTGATCAGCGTGTCGTAGATCGGCTGGAAACGGCCCGGCTCGTCGGGGCTGAAGACACCGTCACGGATGGCATCGAGCGCCGCTTTCAGCTCCGGATTGCTCTCGTAGATCTGGCGCGGCTGGTAGCCGGTGGCACGGATGTCGGCCACCTGCTCGGTGGTATTGCCGAAGATGAAGATGTTGTCGGCGCCGACGTTTTCCAGGATTTCGACATTGGCGCCATCCAGAGTGCCGATGGTGAGCGCACCGTTGAGCGCGAACTTCATGTTGCCGGTGCCCGAAGCCTCGGTGCCCGCCGTGGAGATCTGCTCGGACAAATCGGCGGCCGGGATGATGACCTCGGCCAGACTCACGCTGTAGTTCGGGATGAACACCACCTTGAGCCGATCGCCGACACGCGGATCATGGTTGACCGTCTTGGCCACATCGTTGATCAACTTGATGATCAGTTTGGCCATGTGATAGGCGGAAGCCGCCTTGCCGGCGAAGATCACGGCGCGCGGCACCCAGTTGGCGTCCGGATTGGCCAGGATTTGCTGATAGCGGGTCACGACGTGCAGCACGTTGAGCAACTGGCGCTTGTACTCGTGGATGCGCTTGACCTGCACATCAAACAGCGCGTCAGGGTTCAGATTGACGCCGACCTGCTGCAGCACCAGGCGCGCCAGCCGCTCCTTGTTCTTGCGCTTGATGCGCCGGAATGCACCCAGGAAGCCGGGAATATCGACCGCGTGCCGCAGACCTTCGAGCTGATCGAGCTGGCGGCGCCAGCCCTTGCCCAGGCGCTGATCCAGCAGCGCCGCCAGCCCCGGATTGGCCTGCGCCAGCCAGCGCCGTGGCGTCACGCCATTGGTCTTGTTGTTGAAACGCTCCGGCCAGAGCTTGGCAAAGTCGGCAAAGATCGACTGCTTCATCAGCTCGGAATGCAGCGCCGAGACGCCGTTGATCGAGTGACTCGCCACCACCGCCAGATAAGCCATGCGCACGCGCCGCTCGCCGTGCTCGTCGATCAAGGAAAGCCGCTGCAGCAACCCGGCGTCATGCCCGAGCTGGGCTGTGACCTCGGCCAGGAACTTGGCATTGATGTCGAAGATGATGCGCAGATGGCGCGGCAGCACGCGACCGAACAGCTCGACCGGCCAGGTTTCGAGTGCCTCGTGCATCAGCGTGTGGTTGGTATAGCTGAAAACCTGCCGGCACAGATCCCAGGCCTGCTCCCAAGGCACGCGCTGCTCATCGACCAGAATGCGCATCAGCTCCGGAATCGCCAGCACCGGATGGGTATCGTTCAAGTGAATACTGACCTTGTCAGCCAGCTGCTCGAAACCGGTGTGCGTGCGCAGATAACGGTGCATCACGTCCTGCAAACTGGCCGAGCAGAAAAAATACTCCTGACGCAGCCGCAACTCACGCCCGGAAAGCGTCGAATCATCCGGATAAAGCACCCGCGAGACGTTTTCCGAGTGATTCTTGCTTTGCACCGCCCCGAAATAATTACCCTGATTGAAGGCCTTCAGGTTGATTTCTTCGGTCGCCTTGGCAGACCACAGGCGCAAGGTATTGGTGGCCACCGTGCCATAACCTGGAATGATGGTGTCGTAGGCCATCGCCAACACATCGTCGGTATCGATCCAGCGCACCGTCTCGCCGTGCTGTTCAAGTCGACCACCGAAGCGCACCCGGTAAATCACTTCCGGGCGCGGAAACTCCCACGGATTGCCCTGGCTGAGCCAATAATCAGGCGATTCGACCTGGCGCCCATCGACAATGTTCTGGCGAAACATGCCGTAGTCGTAGCGAATACCATAGCCAAAACCCGGCACGCCAAGCGTGGCCATCGAATCGAGGAAACAAGCCGCCAGCCGGCCCAGGCCCCCATTGCCCAGCGCTGCATCGGGCTCCAGATCCAGGATCTTGTCCGGATCGACGTCGAGTTCGATCAGCGCCTGGCGCACCAGCGGCATCACATCCAGCGCCAGCAGGGCATTGCTGAAGGTGCGGCCGATGAGGAATTCCATCGACATGTAATAGACGCGCTTGACGTCCTGCGCGTACTGGGCTCGGGTGGTGCGCATCCAGCGCTCGACCAGATGGTCGCGCACCGCATTCGAGACGGCATGGAGCCAGTCTTGCGGCCGTGCCGAGACCGGATCCTTGCCGATGCGATACATCAGCTTGTTGGAAATGGCCCGCTTGAAGGAGGCCACATCACGGGCCAGATGGTCATATTGATGTTCGAACTGGGTCAGATCCATGGCTTGAAAGGTTCAGTTGAGGCGGTGTCAGACCGCCACTTGATGATAGAGATCCTCGTAGCGCGCCGCAGCAACCTCCCAGTTGAAAACCTGCTGCATCGCACGCCGCTGCACCAGTTGCCATTCGGCGCGACGCCGGTAGAGCGCCTGCGCCCGCCGCACCGCGCCGAGCAGCGCCTCGGCCGAAAAATCATCGAACACAAAACCGGTCGCATCGGCATCGAGCGTTTCAAGGCGCGCATCGACCACCGTATCGGCCAGCCCGCCGACGCGCCGCACCAGCGGCAGCGTGCCGTACTTGAGACCGTAGAGCTGCGTCAGCCCGCACGGCTCGTAGTGCGAGGGCACCAGAATCACGTCACTGCCGGCGATGAGTCGGTGCGCAAACGCCTCGTCATAGCCGATGCGCACCGCCACCGCCTGCGGATACTGCTGCGCCAACGCCTTGAACGCAGCTTCCATGCCAGCGTCGCCGCTGCCCAGCAGTGCGAACTGCGCGCCCTGCCCGATCAGTGATGGCAGCGCCTGCAGCACCAGATGCAGGCCTTTTTGCTCGGTGATGCGGCTCACGACGCAAAACAATGGTGCGCTGGCGTCCTCGGCCAGACCGAGCTGGGCCTGCAGCGCCGCCTTGCAGCGCGCCTTGCCGGGCAACTTGCGCGCCTCGAAAGGCGAAGGAATCAAGGCATCGCTGGCCGGATTCCAGACTGCCGCATCAACCCCGTTCAGGATGCCGCTCAAGGTGGCGGCTCGGTCACGCAGCAGGCCATCGAGGCCACAGCCTTGCTCAGGCGCCTGAATTTCGCGCGCGTAGGTCGGGCTGACCGTGGTGATGCGGTCGGCGTAGTAGAGCCCGCCCTTCATGAAGCTGATCTGGCCGTGGAACTCCAGCCCGTGCATCTGATAGAAGTCCCAGGGCAAACCGAGCTCACCGAAGTGGCTGGCGGCAAAGAAGCCCTGGTACGCCAGGTTGTGCACCGTGTAGACGCTGCCGGCCAGACGCCGGCCCTGCGTACGCTCAGCCGCGCGCAGATAGACCGGCGCCAGCGCCGCGTGCCAGTCATGCGCGTGCACCACCTGCGCCTGCCAGTAGCTGTCAAGCCCGGCGGCCAGTTGCGCCGCCACCCAGCCGAGCAGCGCAAACCGCAGATGGTTGTCGCTGTAGGGATGCTGCTGCGCATCGGCGTACGGCCCGCCCGGGCGACGATACAAGCCCGGCGCATCGATCACGTAGCCGACCGCATCACAGACCGGCAGCCGACCATAGAGCAGCCGCGCGCCGACCGCACCGAGATGCGGCGGCAGCTCGGCCACCACGGCGACATCTTCCATACCGGCCAGGATGGCGTCGAAGCCCGGCAGCAGCACACGCACCTCGACGCCGCGTGCTGCAAGGGCCTGCGGCAGAGCACCCGCCACATCGGCCAGGCCGCCGGTCTTGAGCAGCGGGAAGATCTCCGCGCAGACTTGCAGCACTCGCATCACAGGGCTTCCAGCATCTTGCGTGTCACCAGCACCACGCCGCTCTCGGTGCGATAGAAGCGCTGTGCGTCCAGCACCGGGTCTTCGCCGATCACCAGGCCTTCCGGAACCCGGCAGCGTCGGTCGATCACCACCTTGCTGAGCCGGCAGCCACGCCCGATCTGCACATCGGGCAGCACCACCGCCTGGTCGATGCGGCTGTACGAGCGCACCAGCACGTTCGAGAACAGCACCGAATTGGACAGGTGCGAGCCCGACACGATGCAGCCACCCGACACCAGGCTGTTGACCGCCAAGCCGCGCCGGCCGTCGATGTCGTGCACGAACTTGGCTGGCGGCAGCTGCTCCTGGTAAGTCCAGATCGGCCAGTCCTTGTCGTACATGTTCAGCTCGGGCGCGGGCGAGGCCAGATCGAGGTTGGCGGCCCAGTAGGCATCGACCGTGCCGACATCGCGCCAGTAGGCCTTCGAGTACGGCGGATTGGCAATCGCCGACATCGAGAACGGATGCGCCAGCGCCTGGCCCTCGCGCACCGCCTTCGGGATCAGATCCTTGCCGAAGTCGTGCGTCGAGCTGTCGTCGGCAGCATCTTCTTCCAGCAGCCGGTACAGGTAATCGGCCGAGAAGACGTAGATGCCCATGCTGGCGAGCGACTGGTTCGGGTCACCCGGCATCGGCGGCGGATCGGCCGGCTTTTCGACAAAGCTGCTGATGCTGCGATCGTCGTTGATCGCCATCACGCCGAAGCCCTTGGCCTCTTCGCGCGGCACCTCGATGCAACCCACCGTGACGCCGCGACCGCTGGCGGCGTGATCGGCCAGCATCACCGAGTAGTCCATCTTGTAGATGTGATCGCCGGCCAGGATCACCACATAGTCGGGCGGCGTCGAGTTGCGGATGATGTCGAGGTTCTGGTAGATCGCGTCGGCAGTGCCTTGATACCAGCTCTCCTCGTTGACGCGCTGCTGGGCCGGCAGCAGATCGACAAACTCGTTCATCTCGTTGCGCAGGAAACTCCAGCCGCGCTGCAGATGGCGCAACAGCGAGTGCGACTTGTACTGCGTGATCACGCCGATGCGGCGCATGCCGGAGTTCATGCAGTTCGACAGCGCGAAGTCGATGATGCGGAACTTGCCGCCGAAATGCACCGCCGGCTTGGCGCGGCGGTCAGTCAGATCCTTCAAGCGCGAGCCACGGCCACCCGCCAGCACCAGGGCCAGCGTACGGCGCGCCAGCGTGCGGGGTTCAGCACGAGAGGCATTCATGGGAATACTCCTTATTTGTTGTGGAAATCAGTGGGTTCAGGTCACCACGGTCGGGCCATTCTGGCCACTCAAGACACGGATCTGCGCCACCGCATCGGCAATGGCGATCAGCTCGGCCAGCGCGGTTTGCGTCGGCTGGTCATGGCGCGCCGTGTCGGGCTCGAAACGCTCCAAGTAGACCCGCAGTGTCGCCCCTTCGGTGCCGGTGCCGGACAAGCGGAACACGATGCGCGAACCGCCTTCGAAAATCAAGCGCACGCCCTGCTTGGTCGAGACCGAACCGTCGATCGGGTCGGTGTAGGCAAAGTCGTCGGCCAGCGCCACCTGCAAACCGGTAGCGCCGAGGCGCTGCCCGGCCAATGCCGGCAGTTGCGCCCGCAACGCCGCCATCAGCGCGTCGGCCTTGTCGGTCGGCACACCTTCCCAGTCGTGGCGCGAGTAGTAGTGGCGGCCGAAGCGGGCCCAGTGCGAGCGCACCAGTTGCTCGACCGACTGGCCGGTCGCCGCCAGCAGGTTCAGCCAGAACAGCACCGCCCACAGGCCGTCCTTTTCGCGCACGTGGTTCGAGCCGGTGCCGTAGCTCTCCTCGCCGCACAGGGTGGCGCGGCCGGCGTCGAGCAGGTTGCCGAAGAATTTCCAGCCGGTCGGCGTCTCGAAGCACTCGATGCCGAGCGCCTTGGCCACCACGTCAGCCGCCTGCGAGGTCGGCATCGAGCGCGCGATGCCGGCCAGACCGTCGCGGTAACCCGGGATCAGCGTGGCGTTGGCCGCCATCACCGCCAGGCTGTCGGACGGCGTGACGACGAAGTCGCGGCCGATGATCATGTTGCGGTCGGCGTCACCGTCGGAGGCGGCGCCGAAATCGGGCGCGCCAGCGCCGGACAGGATCTCGATCAGCTCGGTGGCGTGCGCCGGGTTCGGGTCCGGATGATGGCCGCCGAAATCTTCCAGCGGCTCGCCGTGCATCACGCTGCCGGCCGGCGCGCCCAGCACACCTTGCAGGATCGCCTTGGCGTACGGCCCGGAGATCGCGCTCATGGCATCGAAGCAGATGCGCCGGCCCGAGCCGAACCAGGCACGCATGGCGTCGAAGTCGAACAGGCGCTGCATCAGCGCGGCGTAGTCGGCCACCGGGTCGATCACCTCGACCGTCATGGCGCCGAGCTGCTGCACGCCCAGCGTGTTCAGGTCGAGGTCGGCCGCGCCTTCCAGCGTGTGATATTCGCTGATGTCGAGCGTGCGGGCATAGATGGCTTCGGTGAGCTTTTCAGGCGCCGGTCCGCCGTTGCCGGCGTTGTACTTGATACCGAAGTCACCGTCCGGACCGCCCGGGTTGTGGCTGGCCGACAGGATGATGCCGCCAAAGGCGCTGCGGCCACGGATCACGCAACTGGCCGCCGGCGTCGACAACCAGCCGCCCTGCCCGACCAGCACGCGACCCCAGCCGTTCGCCGCCGCCATGCGCAGGATGGTCTGCACCGCGACGCGGTTGTAGAAGCGGCCATCGCCGCCCAGCACCAGGGTCTGGCCGACACGCTCGGGCAGCGTATCGAAGATGGCCTGGACGAAGTTCTCAAGGTAGTGCGGCTGCTGGAACACCGTCACTTTCTTGCGCAAGCCCGAGGTGCCGGGGCGCTGTCCTGCAAAGGCTTGGGTGGGCTGACGCAGGCGGGATGGTTGATTTTGTATGGGCATGGCGTGATCTCGTTCGGTCGTAAAACAGGTGGACCACAGGGCCGTTGGCGCCGACTCGGCCGCCACCAGCACCAGCAGGCTGTGTGCCGGCAGCGACACATGCGCGGCACTCAGCTGCTCGTGCGGGTCTGGTTGGCCGCCGATCTGCTGGCTGCTCCACAACAGCCACCAGCGCCAGCCCGTGTCCACAGGCAGATCGAAACCCGTCGGCGTGGTTTCTGGATTGATCAATAGCAAAACTGTCTGCAATGGCGCCGCAGTTGCGGGCCTCAACTCGATCATCAACGCGCGCTCGCGGGGCCAGGTTTCGCCGCGCAGCAGCTCGCCCTGGGGACCGCGCCAGCTCACGTCGGCAGCGGTGAGCCAGTGCGGCAGCAGCAGCGCCCGGCGCAGCGCGGTCAGTGACGCCACCGTATCGATCAAGTCGGCCTCGGCCGCCGGCCAGTTCAACCAGCTCAGCTCGTTGTCCTGGCAATAGGCGTTGTTGTTGCCGTGCTGGCTGTGGCCGAGTTCATCACCGGCCAGCAGCATCGGCGTGCCTTGCGACAACAGCAGCGTGGCCAGCAGCGCGCGCGACAGCGCCAGGCGGCGCTGCTGCACGGCCCGGTCGGCGCTCGGCCCTTCGGCGCCGCAGTTCCAGCTGCTGTTGTGATGATGGCCGTCGCGGTTGTGTTCGCCGTTGGCGTCGTTGTGCTTGTGGTCGAAGCTGAGCAGATCGCGCAGCGTGAAGCCATCGTGCGCGCTGATGAAATTGACGCTGGCGGCTGGCGCACGGCCGTCGTGGCGGAACTGGCTGCTCGACGCCGCAAAACGGTGCGCAAACTGGCCTCGATCAGTGCCGTGGCGCAGCCACCAGGCCCGCATGCAGTCACGGTACTGGTCGTTCCACTCCAGCCAGCCGGGCGGGAAGGCGCCCAGCTGATAGCCGCCCGGCCCCAGATCCCAGGGCTCGGCGATCAGCTTGACGCGGCTGAGCAGCGGATCGGCCTGCAGCGCGGCAAAGAACGGCGCCAGCCGGCTGAACTCACCGCCCTGCAGCGCGGCGCCCTGACCACGCAGCGGGCCGCGCGCCAGGATCGGCGCCAGATCGAAGCGAAAGCCGTCCACACCGAACTGCTGCACCCAGTAGCGCAAGGAGCCGAGCACCAGCTCGACCACGCGCGGCTCGGTCAGATCGAGGCAATTGCCGCAGCCGGCCCAGTTGATGTAGCGACGCCGGTCCGCCGGATCGAGCCGGTAATAGCGCGCATTGGCCAGGCCGCGAAAACTCAGCGTCGGGCCGGACTCGTCGGTCTCGGCGGTGTGGTTGAACACCACGTCGAGCAGCACCTCCAGCCCGGCGTCATGCAGCGCATCGACCATGGCGCGAAACTCGCTGGTCGGCGTGCTGCCGGGCAGGCCGCTCCAGTAGCGCGCTTCGGGCGCCAGAAAACCGATGCTCGAATAGCCCCAGTAGTTCGTCAGCCCGAGCAACTGCAGTCGCGCCTCGTCAGCGCGGTGATGCACCGGCAGCAGGCTCAGCGTCGTCACGCCGAGGCGTTGGAAATGCTGGATCAGCGCCGGCTGCGCCAGCCCGGCATAGGTGCCGCGCAGCTCCGGCAGCACCTCCGGGTGGCGCATGGTCGCGCCCTTGACGTGCACCTCGTAAAGCACCGTGTGTTCGGGCCGGACGCGCGGACCGCTGAGCGGCCGGGCCCGATCGGTGGCGCACGCGGGCCGATCGGCCACCACTCGCGCCTTCAGTGCCACAGCGGCGTTGTCGCGCGCATCGGGCTGGGCGGCATCGGCCGGGTTGTGGCCGGCGTAGAGCGACAAGTCACCGGCGGTGCCCAGCTCGTACGCACCCACCACCTCGCGCGCCCACGGGTCGAGCAGCAGCTTGGCCGGGTTGAAGCGGTGCCCGAGCTGCGGTGCCCACGGCCCATGCGCGCGCAGGCCGTAAACCAGCCCCGGCGCGGCGGCGGGATGCGCGGCCGGCAAATGGCCGTGCCAAACACCGTCGGTGCAAGCTGGCAGCGGCAGGCGCACCAGCTCGGTGGTGCCCGCAGCATCAAACAGGCACAGCTCGACCCGGGTTGCATCCGGGGCCCAGACCGCAAAGTTGATACCGCCCGGCGCCGCCAGTTGGGCACCGAGCGGCCAGGGTTGGCCGCGCGTCAGTGTGGCAACCAAGTTCAGTCCTCGCGCAGGGCCAGCATCACGGTGGCCAGCGGCGGCAGCGTCAGCACGACCGACTGCTCGAAGCCCTGCCAGGCCACCGGCTCGGTCTCCAGCACGTCGTTGCCGACGCCGGAGCCGCCGTAGATGGCGGCATCGGTGTTGATCACCTCGCGCCAGGCGCCCGCAGAAGGCACACCGATGCGCCAGCCGTGCCGGACCACCGGCGTGAAGTTGCACAGCACCACCACCCGCGCGCCGTCATGCGCCGAGCGCTCGAACACCAGCACCGAATGCTCGGCGTCGTCGTGGCTGATCCAGGCAAAGCCGTCCGGCACGACATCGCGCTGATACAGGGCCGGATAGTGGCGCTGCACGGCATTCAGATCACGCACCAGGCGCTGCAGGCCGGCATGCGGCGCCTGTTCCAGCAGATGCCAGTCGAGGCTGGCCTCGGCATTCCATTCATTCCACTGGCCGAACTCGCAGCCCATGAACAGCAGCTTCTTGCCCGGATGCGCCCACATGAAACCGTAATAGGCGCGCAGATTGGCAAATTTCTGCCAGTCGTCACCCGGCATCTTGCGAATCAAGGAACCCTTGCCATGCACCACTTCATCGTGCGAGAGCGGCAGCACGAAGTTTTCACTGAAGGCGTACATCAGCGAAAACCGGATCTGGTCGTGGTGATGCTTGCGATGCACCGGATCGCGCGCAAAGTAGGCCAGCGTGTCATTCATCCAGCCCATATTCCACTTGTAGTGGAAACCCAGACCGCCGCTCTGCAAATCTTCGGCGGGCGGGCGCGTCACTTGCGGGAATGCAGTCGATTCTTCGGCAAACGTGACCGCTTCAGAACGCTGCGTGCCGACGATGTGATTCATACGACGCAGAAACTCGATCGCCTCCAGATTTTCACGGCCGCCTTCGCGATTCGGAATCCATTCACCGTGCTTGCGGCTGTAGTCGCGATACAGCATCGAAGCGACTGCATCGACACGCAGACCGTCGATGCCGTAACGCTCGATCCAGTACAGCGCGTTGCCAACCAGATAATTGCGCACCTCGCTGCGGCCGTAGTTATAGATCAGCGTGTTCCAGTCTTGGTGGAAACCTTCACGCGGGTCGGCGTGTTCATACAAATGGGTGCCGTCAAAATTGGCCAGGCCATGCGCATCGCTCGGGAAATGCGCCGGCACCCAATCCAGGATCACGCCGATACCGGCCTCATGCGCCGTATCAACCAGAGCGCGGAAATCCCACGGCGTGCCAAAGCGCGAAGTCGGCGCATACAGCCCGGTCGGCTGATAGCCCCACGAACCGTCAAACGGATGCTCATGCACCGGCAGCAGCTCGATGTGCGTGAAGCCCATCTGCTTGACGTACGGAATCAGCTGCTCGGCCAGCTCGCGATAGTTGAGCCAGTTGCCATCGGCGCCACGCTTCCAGGAACCGAGGTGCACTTCGTAGATCGACACCGGCGCGTCGAGCGCATTGGCCTGGCGGCGCGCCTCGCTGCTGGCCAGGCCGGGCAGCAGACGCTGCACCACCGAGGCGGTCTGCGGCCGCATCTCGGCGCGAAACGCGAACGGATCGGCCTTGATGTGCACCACACCGTCGGCGCCGAGCAGCTCGAACTTGTACAGATCGCCCTCGCCGGCTTGCGGCACGAACACTTCCCAGACGCCACACTCATGGCGCAGCCGCATCATGTGGCGGCGGCCGTCCCACTGATTGAAGGCGCCCACCACCGAGACGCGCCGCGCGCTCGGCGCCCAGACGGCGAAGCGCGTGCCGGCCACGCCGTCCACCACGTTCAGGTGCGCGCCGAGCCATTCATAGGGCCGGTGATGCGTGCCCTCGGCCAGCAGCCAGACGTCCATCTGGCTGATCAGCGCCGGGAAGCGATACGGATCCTCGATCTCGGCGCTGTGCGAGGGCGCGCCGTCATGCGCGGCCCAGCTGACCCGCAGCCGGTAGGCAAAGGCGTTGCGACGCCGTGGCACCACCGCCGTGAACAGTGCGCTGTCGTCCTGACGCAGCAGAGCGCACAGTCGCCGACCCTGCGCATCCAGCAGATCAACGGCCAGCGCGCCCGGCAGCAGCGTGCGCACCACCAGCGCCTCGCCCACCGGGTGCATGCCCAGCACCGCGAAGGGGTCGCCGTGATCGGCGCGCATCAGCGCGCCCAGCGTGCCGGCATCGACCCGACTCAGATCCTGGGCCACCGCCGAAGCGGACGGGGCTGCCGTCTTGGTGACCGATTTTTTGGAAGCAGGAGAACGTGTCATAGGGTCTCGATAGCGTGTTCGTAGCAGCTGATGGCTTCAGGCCGAGCCTGTGCAAGCGGTGCGTCAATGAGCACAAATCGCACCGAAGGAGCGGGTTTTACCGAATTTTCGCCGTGACGACCATCTTGCCATGTAACCGCTTTGGAACCCATCCCAGGGTAAGCCTGGGGTTCAGCAAGATCGATCCAGATGACCCAGCGTAAACAGTCAGTGGATCTTGTTCGCGCCGCCGGTCCGGGCACAGCTCGTGCCCAGGGCAGAGGGCTGTCGGCAAGGCCTTGTGGCGACTGAGCGACGTACCGCCATGACATATGCATGCTTAGCCGAATTTTTCATTTCATGCCGCGAGCGACCCAAACTGGCCTCACATAATCAAGCCAGACAGGTTTTACAGCAGGCGCTGCCCCATTAATTTCGCGAACGATGTCATATGGCCAAGCCAGAACAGTTAGAAATCTTATCGCACGGTATTTTGAAGTGGAACTCATGGCGTGCCGAGCATCCTGAGGAATCGATTGATTTATCGGGGTTGAACTGGCGCCAGCCTGAAGCCTCAGCCGATAGCCATTTGAATGCATCATTCAATATTTCGGCCGACGCCACCAAGCTGATTGACGCCGACCGTACCGAGGCCAACCAGTTCCGCTATGACCTGGATCACCCACCAACCAAACCAGCCGCCAGCAGCAGGAACAACCTGAGTGGTGCCAAACTGACTGGTATTGACCTGCGAAACGCCAACTTGCAGGGCACCAACCTGAGCGGAGCTGATTTAAGCGATGCTGACCTGAGTGATGCCAACCTGAGCCATGCCCACCTGGGTGGTGCCGATTTACACGATGCCACCCTGAGCGGCGCCAATCTAAACCATGCCTATTTGAGCGGCGCCAACTTGAAAAACGCTGACCTGAGTCATGCCACGCTGATCGAAGCTGACTTGAGTCATACCGACCTGGAAAGCGCCAATCTCAGCCATGCGGATCTGCAGCGCGCCAATCTGAGTTGTTCAGACCCCATCAACGCCGACCTGCGCGACGCCAACCTAATCGGTATCAATCTGGGCGGAGCCGACCTGTACTGCGCCAATCTGCGCGGTGCTCAAGTTCGTGACGAAGATCTTTTCGGCGCGAGTTTGAGTGGCACGATTCTGGACTCTGGGTTGCTTGCGGCTGAGGGGGAGGAATAAATTGCTGCGGCGTTGGATTGGCCGCAACACTGAAGTTTGCGCTATAGATCGGCATTTCGATCTAACGACTGACATGAACAGCAGACGCCAGCTTACCGTGGTGACACAGTAATTATCAACTACAACTCGACCTGCACCTTTGACCAAGCCTCTCTTATCTTTGTGTCCGTAGCACTCTGCCGACGACGATAGTCCAGACGAATCTCGCCGCTTGCGGGTGGAACGCCGTCCATCCCCGCCAACCAAGCGGCTTGATAGGCTTTTAGTGCTTCGCGCGCTTTCACCTTTTTCAAGTGTTTAAGTGTCGACTGGTAAATAGATATCCCTTCTTGCTTGCCATTGGCTAGACATGTCGGCCAATCTCCGTCTCCATCAGACCCATTACCATTATTGAGCGCTTCCTCTGGTGAATCGCCTTGCGCCATTCGGGTTAGCGCTACGCTCATGACGGCACGACATTTCGCAAGAACTGTTGTGGTCATTAGATTGTACAAGTCTGGCGAACCTTCATCTGCCCTCACGGGATGAGCGAGCGCCACAAAGGCCAGCGCAGTCGCTACTACAACATGTCTCATTGCTACTCCCTCAAGTTGTCCGGCATATATCTCGCACGGAGTATGGCGCCAAATATACTCGCCCAACTTATTTTTGACAAACATCCTCTGCCAATACACGAGCCACGCTCGGCCTCCCGCGAGGGTGTCGTTGCGTGTCACCAGCGTTGTCTGTCCTCATGCTCACCCTCCACTGCATATCAAACCGTTCTGGCAGATTTTGCATTGTTCTGTCGGACATGACCATCCCCAGAAAGGCTGGAGTGGGCGAGCTGGCGAAGTTGCGATCACCCGCCCCCACGCTGCATGTACAAATCAAAGTAGCGCATGAACTCGCGCCGCACGGTGGCATCAACGCCGTCAAACCGGTAGTGCACCAGCAAGCGTGGCAGGCGGATAAGGGCGATCTGGCGCGGTGGCAGCATCGCCCAGTCGAGTTGCAACTGGCCGGCGCCAATCTGCACCACGGCTCGGCCGGGCGCCGGGCAAATGCACGGATGTGACGCGCAGGCACCCGGCAGGCGGCCGAGCCATTCGGCTTCGGTGCCCCCGGTGTCGCGGGTAAATTCGGTGGCGTGATCGGGCGGGAACACCCGATCACCCACCCGCGATCGGCGGCCAGATGGCGAGCACGTCGCCTTCGAGCAGGGTGCGCTCGGCGCGCTGCTCGGGTGCGACGTAGCTGCCGTTGATGAGCACCAGATGCACCATCTTCATCGGCAGGTTGAACGGCTCGATGATGCTGGCGATGGTGGACTGCGGCGGCACGTCGAGCAGCAGGAAGTTGCTGGTGCGCCGATCCGCCGGCAGGTAGTCGGTCAGACCGGCGTAGAGCTTGAAGGTGATCTGCATCAGCGCATCTTCCGTCATCGCGCGCGCTCAGGTGCGCCGTGGGGTGTACAGATGCTGGGCTTGCGCGCAGGCGATGTAGGCCTCCATCAGCAGGGTCGGGTCGTCGAGCAGCTTGCCTTTCCACTCGCCCAAGCGGACCTGGCCTTCAACCAGACCGCGCATCACCCCGACATGGTTGGTCCAGCCGACCGAGTTGCAGCCGACCAGCTTGTCGTCATCGAACTGCAGGCTCAGGTGCCGGCCGAGCGACAGGTCGGTCAGCTCGACATGCTGGCCGCCCGGCACGCCGTCCCACTTGCCAAAAGACGCCGAAATCATGCCCAGCGTGTCGAGCACGTTGATCTGCGTCACGCCCTTCAGCTCTGCCTTCTGGCCAACCATGTTGAGCGCGGCCACGCGGGCCTGCTCGGCGGCGTTGGGCTGGATCGCGCTGACGATGGTCTTGCCGCTGACCTTGTCGAAGGCTTCGGCGCAGTCACCGGCGGCGTAGATGCCGGGCACGCTGGTCTGCAGGTGCTCGTCGGTCAGCACGCCGACCAGGCAGGTGATGCCGGAGTGCTCCAGGAAGCCGATGTTGGGCTTGACGCCGGTGGCGCTGATGACCAGATCGGCCTGCAGCGTCTGGCCGGTCGAGAGGCGCACCTGCATCGGTGCCGACTGGGCTGCTGCGGCAACTGCCGGGGCGGCCGGTGCAGCAGCGGGCGCCGAACCCAAACCGATGGCGGAGGCGATCTTGCCGAGCAGGCTCTGCTCGACCTTGAGCGCCGGAGCAGCCAGTGCCGCGACCGGACGCTCGATCGCCTCGACGCGCGCACCGGTGTAGACCTTGACGCCCTTGGCTTCGCACCAGTCCTTGATCATGGTGCCGGCGGTCGGACCCATCATGCGTGGCACCATGCGGTCGCCCATTTCGACCACCGTGAGCTCCACGCCGCGCGCGGCCAGCGCTTCCATGATGATGCAGCCGATGAAGCCGGCGCCGAGTTGCAGCACCTTGGCGCCAGGCTTGGCCAGCTGCGCGATGGCGCGGGCGTCTTCCAGCGTCCAGCAGGTGTGCACGCCAGGGCCGTCGATGCCGGGAATCGGCGGCGAGGCCGGCGACGAGCCGGTGGCGATCAGCAGCTTGTCGAAGGCCTGCTGGCTGCCGTCGTCCAGCGTGATGCTGCGCTCGCGCA
The DNA here is from genome assembly GCA_041083665.1 of Leptothrix sp. (in: b-proteobacteria). Lineage (GTDB taxonomy): Bacteria > Pseudomonadota > Gammaproteobacteria > Burkholderiales > Burkholderiaceae_C > Sphaerotilus. Next base: position 183,820 of record JBFPGZ010000020.1, on the reverse strand, counting down.
CATCGACCGACTTGGCGCGGCCCCGCTTGATCGTGATGCCGAGCTTGGCGTAGTGGTCTGCATCGTGGCGCAGATGGGTGCCCTCTTCGCCGACCTTGCCGATCAGCAGGTAGGGAATCGCCATGCGCGAATAAGGCGCTTCGGGCTCGTCACCGATGATGAGGATCTCATCCTTCGGCGCATGCTTGCGGATGGTTTCGGCGGCGATCACGCCGGCAGGGCCGGCGCCCAGGATCACGTGTTTCATGGCAATCTTTCCTTGCAAGGGCTCGCGCTGCAGATGATGCGCGGCACCCAGGCGACCAAAAAACAAGGCGGTCCGAAAACCGCCTTGTCGATCAGGTCAAGGCTGGCAACAGCCTGGCTTCAAGCTCACAGGCCGAGGCGGCTGCGGGTTTCCGGCTTGAGCTGGCCGTCGCTGTCCCAACCACGGATCTCGTAGTACTTGGGCAGCATCTCGGGCAGCTTGCTGACCAGACCCTTGGCCGGGCCGGTCTTGGCCGGTTCGGTCAGCAGGCGCTTGGGCAGCGTGTCGTCCTTGGCGGTGAAGCCGGCGCGGTTGTTGAAGTCGCGCTCCATGTTCCAGATGCGCTCGCCGATCTGGCTCAGGTTCTCCAGCGTGAACTCCTCGCCGCAGGCGGCCGCGACTTGCGGCTGCACATCGGCCAGGCCCCAGGCGAAGCTGGTGAAGATGCAGATGCCGGCGGCGTCGAAGGCGGCGGTGGCGTCCTGGAACGCCATCACCAGTTCCGGCTTGCCATCGGCGGTGAGCGGATCGGTCTTGACCGGGATGCCCAGCACTTCAGACGCCACGGTGTACGAGCGCAGGTGGCAGGCGCCACGGTTGCTGGTGGCGTAGGTCAGGCCCATGCCCTGGATGCCGCGCGAGTCGTAGGCCGGGAATTCCTGGCCCTTGACGCTCATTGACAGATCCGGGTGGCCGTACTTCCTGGTCAGACGGGCCGAGCCCTGGCCGATTTCCTTGCCGAAGCCTTCGCCCTTGGCCGTGATCTCGGCAAAGTAGGCCAGCGCTTGGGCCGAGCCAAACTGAGCGTCGATGCCCAGCTGCTCCTTGGTCAGCACGCCCATCTGGTACAGCTCCATGACGGCACCGATGGTGGCGCCGAACGAGATCGGGTCCATGCCCTGCTCGTTGCAGAGCACGTTGGCGTACTGCAGCGCGTCCAGATCCTTGACGCCATTGGCGGCGCCGAGGGCCCAGGCCGCTTCGTATTCCAGGCCGCCCGAGGCGCCCCAGTACTGCGGCTTGTTATCGACCGTGAAGTGGCCCTGGTCGATCTTCTGGATCCGGCCGCAGGCAATCGTGCAGCCGAAGCAAGCCTGGTTGGTCACCAGCGGCTTCTTGCCGTCGGTGGCGCGCGGCGTCGCCATCGCTTCAGCCGAGATGTCCTTGGCGCCTTCGAAGGCCACGTCCTGGTGGTTGCGCGTCGGCAGCGCGCCCATCTCGTTGATGACGTTCATCAGCACCTGGGTGCCGTAGGTCGGCAGACCGGCGCCGGTGACGCCGTTCTCGGCCAGGATCTTCTTCTTCTCGAAGGTGACGCGCATGAACTCCTTCGGGTTGGCAATGTTGCCGACACCCTTGGTACCCCGCACAGCCACGGCCTTGAGGTTCTTGGAGCCCATCACGGCGCCGACGCCCGAGCGGCCGGCGGCACGGTGCAGGTCGTTCACCACCGCCGCGAACAGCACCTGGTTCTCACCCGCCAGACCGATGCTGGAAACGCGCAGCAGCGGATCCTGATGCTCTTTCTTGAGCGTGCCTTCGGTTTCCCAGACGCTCTTGCCCCACAGACCGGAGGCGTCGCGCAGCTCAGCCAGGTCGTCGTTGATGTAGAGGTAGACCGGCTTGGCCGACTTGCCCTCGAAGATCACCATGTCCCAGCCGGCCATCTTGAGCTCGGCGCCCCAGTAGCCGCCCGAGTTGGAGCAGGCGATGGCGCCGGTCAGCGGACCCTTGGTGACCACCGTGTAGCGGCCACCGGTGGAAGCCATCGTGCCGGTCAGCGGACCGGTCGACCAGATGATCTTGTTGTCGATCGACAGCGGATCGACCTTGGCGTCGATTTCCTCGACCAGGTATTTGGTGGCCAGACCACGCGAGCCCAGATAGAGCTTGGCCCAGTCCATGCGCAGCGGCTCGGACTTGACCGTGCCGGCGGTCAGATTGACGCGGAGAATTTTTCCTGCCCAAGACATGTCGGTGCTCCTTAAGCAGCGGAGGACTGGTTGCCCAGCTTGTCGGCCCAGGCCTGCATCTTGTTCAGACCAGTCCAGTTGGCATCGATGAAGGTGATGGCGCCGGTCGGGCAGGCTTCGGCACAGGCCGGGGCACCGCCGCACAGGTCGCACTTCTGCACCTTGCCGGTTTCCTGCACGTAGTTGATGGTGCCGAACGGGCAGCTGATCGTGCAGACCTTGCAGCCGACGCAGGTGGTCTCGTTGACCACCTTGGCGCCGGTCGCCTTGTCGAGCGTGATGGCTTCGACCGGGCAGGCGTGCAGGCACCAGGCCTCGTCGCACTGGGTGCAGGTGTAGGGCACTTTCTTGCCGGTCTCGTGGAAATCGAAGACCTTGATGCGAGACTTGGCTGGCGCGAACACGCCGTAGTTCTCGAAGGAGCAGGCCATTTCGCACTGCAGGCAACCCGTGCACTTGTCGGGGTTGATGTGGAGGCTCTTCTGCATGACTTTGTTCTCCGCAGTCGGTCCAGGAAGATGACGACCCGGCATGCATGCACACCGCGGGCGACGCTTTATGCAATCATCTTCATAGCATATGCAAATGGAAACTTAGGCTTTACCCTGAAAGCCGACATTGCTCGAAAGGGTTTCAGGCCGCCAACGCCCGCAGCTGTACCAAGCTGACACGCCAGCGGCCGGGCGAGGGCCAGAACAGCCACCGCAAGACGTTGCGGGCTCAGCGTGCCGCGTTCGGGAAAAACAGCTGCTCGCTGCCGATCTTGTAAGCCGCAATCGCCGCCTGGCCGGCCGGCGACACCACCCAATCGGCAAAGTTCTGCGCCAAGGCCTGCTTGACATGCGGATGCTTGGCCGGGTTCACGACGATCACGCCGTACTGGTTGAACAGCTTGGTATCGCCCTCGACCAGCACCGCCAGCTCGCCGCGATTCTTGAAGCTGAGCCAGGTGCCCCGATCGGCCAGCACGTAGGCGTTCATGCTCGACGCCATGTTGAGCGCCGGACCCATGCCGCAGCCGCATTCGCGGTAGCCGCTCGGTTTGGCCGCCGTCATGTCGGTGCCGGCCTGCTTCCAGTAACGCAGTTCGGCCGCGTGGGTGCCGCTCTTGTCACCGCGCGAGATGAACGGCGCGCCGCTCGCCGCCACTTTCTGCAGCCCGGCGACGATGTCGCGCCCGCGCAGCTTGGCCGGATCAGCCGCCGGGCCGATCAGCACGAAATCGTTGTACATGACCGGCGTGCGCTTCAGGCCCCAGCCTTCGGCGACGAACTTTTCTTCGGCGACCTGGTCGTGCACGAACAGCACGTCGGCGTCGCCGCGTCGGCCCATGTCGAGCGCCTGGCCAGTACCGAGCGCCACCACCCGCACGTCGATGCCGCTGGCCTGCTTGTAGATCGGCAGCAGATGGTTGAACAGGCCGGATTGCTCGGTCGAGGTGGTGGACGCCATCACCAGCGTCTTGTCCTGCGCCTGCGCCCAGGGCGAGGCCAGCGTGGCAACGGCGGCCAGGCAAAGTGCGAGCAAGCCACGGCGGCGCATCATTCGGGTCAGGTCCAAGGCAGTTCTCCTCTGAGGAACTGAGCTGCCTCGAACGGCAGCTCGTCGTTGAAAAAGCTCTCCACCGAGCGGTCCACCACCAGCCTGCCAGCTTCCAGATAGGCCACCCGCGTGGCCAGGCGCTTGACCTGGCCGAGATTGTGGGTGCTCATCACCAGCGTCATGCCGGCCTGGGCAAATTCGTGAATCAGCGCCTCGACCTCACGCTTGGCGCTCGGATCCAGGCTGGCGGTGGGTTCGTCCAGGAACAAGATATCGGGCCGCATCGCCCAGGCGCGCGCCAGCGCCAGACGCTGCTGTTGCCCCCCTGAGAGCGAGCGCGCCGGCCGATCCGCCAGCCCGGGCAGGCCGACACGGGCGAGCGCCTCGCGGGCGCGCTCAGGCCGCTCGGCACGCGGCACTCCGGCCAGCCAGAGCGCCAGCAGCAGATTGCGCCAGACCGACAGATGCAGCAGAAACGGCCGCTGGAACAGCATCGCCACCACCGGCGCGCGGCGCTGCGGCGTGTCGGCGTCCAGCGCATGCACCTGGCGCTGCCCGGCGCAGGGCAGCAGGCCATGCAGCAGCCGCAGCAGGGTGGTCTTGCCGGAGCCGTTGGCGCCGATCAGCGCCAGCCGGTCGCCACGGCACAACTGCAGGCTCACGCCCTGCAGCGCCGTGACATGGCCAAAGCTCACGGTCGCGTCCGACAACGTCAGCAGCGGCACCGCACTCATGCCAGCCCCTCCTGCGGTGCGCCGCCCTGCCACTGCGCAATGCCGATGACCAGATTGACCGCGCCGACCACGCCGAGCAGCAGCAGCCCGAGCGCCAGCGCCAGCGGCAGATCGCCCTTGCTGGTCTCCAGCGCGATCGCGGTGGTCATGACGCGCGTCACGCCGTTGATGTTGCCGCCGACGATCATCACCGCGCCGACCTCGGCCACCGCCCGGCCAAAAGCCGTCAGCAGCACCGTGAGCACCGCGTAGCGCTGATGCAGCAGCACCAGCAGCGCCGCCAGCAGCGGGCTGGCGCCCATCGACTGCAGCTGGTCGCCGCCGTCACGCAGGCCGTCCAGCACCAGCCGGCGCGCCAGTGCGGCGATCAGCGGCACCACCAGCATGGTCTGCGCTACCACCATCGCGGCGGGCGTGAACAGGATGCCGAACGAGCCCAGCGGCCCGGAGCGCGACAGCAGCAGATACACCAGCAGCCCGACCACCACCGACGGCAACGCCAGCAGCGTGTTGAGCAGCCAGACCACCACGCGCCGGCCCGGAAAGCGTGCCACCGCCAGCCAGGCGCCCAGCCACAGCCCCAGCACCGCGCCGATCACGCAGGCGCTGGCGCTGACCCGCAGCGACAGGCCGACGATGTGCAGCAGTTCGGCATCCAGCGCGCCGATCAGGCGCAGTGCCAGACCCAGGCTGTCAGCAAAAGTATTCATGAGCGCGGCGCGGCAACAGGTTGAAAGCGATGGAACGTTCGATTCTGATCTGCCCCGATCGGCCTGACGATATGCATTTCTGCGCATAGCAAACAGCACTCCGGGTGCGGCACTATGATCGTCCGCCAGCCACGCATCAGCGTGCCACCGTCATCCACCCCATCCAGACCATGTCGCAACCAGGCCCCTCCCCGCTTGCTGCCGGCGAGAAAAATCTGAGCGTCGCAGCGGCCCAGGCCGCCATCGCCGCCGCGATCCGCCCGATCACCGACACCGACACCATCCCGCTGCTGCAGGCGCTCGGCCGCGTGCTGAGCACCGACGTCATCTCGCCGATCGACGTGCCGGCGCACGACAACTCGGCCATGGACGGCTACGCGCTGCGCGGCAGCGAGCTGCGCTCGGACGCCGACACCGTGCTGCGCGTCGCCGCGACGGTCTACGCTGGCGATGTCTACGCCGGCACGCTGCAGCCCGGCGAATGCGCCCGCATCATGACCGGCGCGGTGATGCCGGCCGGGCTCGACAGCGTGGTGCCGCAGGAGCTCTGCCGGGTCGAGGCCGACGGCGTGCACATCGCGCCCGGCACCCTCAAGCCGGGCGAGAACCGCCGCTTCAAGGGCGAAGATCTGGCGCTCGGCAAGCCAGCCCTGACGGCCGGCCGGCGCCTGCAGCCCGCGGATCTGGGCCTGATCGCCTCGCTCGGCATCGCCGAGGTGCAGGTCTACCGCCGGCTGCGCGTGGCGCTGTTCTCGACCGGCAACGAGCTGCGCACGCTCGGCGAGCCGCTGGAGCCCGGCTGCATCTATGACAGCAACCGCTACAGCCTGATGGGCGCGCTGGCGCGGCTGGGCGTCGAGGTGATCGACCTCGGCCTGGTGCGCGACGATCCGGCTGCGCTGGAGGCAACGCTGCAGCAGGCGGTCGCGCAGGCCGATGTGGTGCTGACCAGCGGCGGCGTCAGTGTCGGCGACGCCGACTACACGCGCGACATCCTGGCCCGCATGGGTCAGGTCGATTTCTGGAAAGTGGCAATGCGCCCCGGACGGCCGTTTGCCTTCGGCCCGCTGCAGCGCTCGGCGGATCAGAGCGCCTGGCTGTTTGCGCTGCCCGGCAACCCGGTCGCCGCACTCGTCACCTTCTACGCCTTTGCGCGCTCGGCGCTGCTGGCGCTGGCGGGCGCCCGGTCCGAGCCGCTGCCGACCCTGCAGGCGCACTGCACCAGCGCGATCCGCAAACGGCCCGGTCGGACCGAGTTCCAGCGCGGCATCGTCAGCCGTGGCGCGGACGGCCAGTGGCAGGTGCGCCTGACCGGCTCGCAAGGCGCCGGCATTCTGCGCAGCATGAGCGAAGCCAACGCGCTGGTGGTGCTGGGTCACGAACAGGGTTCAGTGGCGGCGGGCGATCCGGTCGAGGTCTGGCTGTTCGACGGGCTGGTCTGACTAGAAACCGAGTGACTCCAGCAAGTCGTCCACGTTCTCCTGATCCATGGCCTTGTCAGGCACCTGCGGACCGGCCAGCATGGCGCTGGCCCTGGGCATCACCACCGCCGGAGTGCCGTGCACCAGCAGATCCAGCAGCTGCTGCTCGGTACGCGAGATGATGCCGATGACCTTCTGGATCACCTGGCCCGACAGATCCTGAAAGTCCTGCGCCATCATGATGTCGTTGAGCGTGCTCTGCTGCGTCTGGGCGTAGCCGACCGACTTTTGCGCAAAGGCTTTCAACTGTTCGGGCGCCGCCGGGTTGAGGCTCAACAGCTCCTCGCCCTCGTGGGCCAGCGCCACGCAATCAGGCTTGGCCTGATCGACCAGCGTGAGCACTTTGTGGGCGGCGCGTTCGGTCATCTGGCCGACATACGTCAGGCGCTCGCGTGCATCCGGGATTTCCTGCGCCACCTCTTGCAGCACGGTGTCGTAACCGAGTGCCTGCAACGCGTCATGCAACTGGCGCACGATGGCACCGAGTTGCTGACGAGCATCGTCGTTCATGATTTTTTCGCTCATACGGACACAACTCCTCGTTGGCGAAGAATGGTGCTGAAGTCATCGACGACCAGGACGTTCAGTGCAGTGGAATCCATGATGGCTCTGATACGCGGGAACTCAAAAGTCCTGCGCTTGCTTGACTCATCGGTTTTTCCAGGCACAACTTGAGAAAAAATTTCAGATCGGGATGTGTGTCACGCGCGCTCGGCGGCACGCCGTGCAGCAATGGCGGAACACCCTCTGGCCTGTTGCGCTGTTTGAGCTTGGAACACACTCCCGGGCTAACCCTGTGGCAATGACCTGCCACGACCCGTCTTGAGAGCGAGATTCCCAGGGTTTCATTCCTCAGTCGAGGTGGCACAGTTGTTGCGCGGGAGTTCTTCCCGAACGGTTCCATGAGACCGTTGTGACATCCACCCGAACGAGGAGACATTCCATGCGCATGAAGCTCTTGAGCCTGCTGGTGCTTGCCGGCCTGGCCTCCACGGCCGCACACGCCGTCGTGACCGACCAGATGATCGAAAACGACGCCAAGTCCACCAACGACGTGCTGAGCTGGGGTATCGGTACCCAGGGTCAGCGTTATTCACCGCTCAAGCAGATCAATCCGTCCACCATCAGCAAGCTGGTGCCGGCCTGGAGCTTCTCGTTCGGCGGTGAAAAGCAGCGCGGTCAGGAATCGCAGCCGGTCATCCACAACGGCAAGATGTTCGTGACGGCGTCTTACTCACGCATCTATGCGCTGGACGCCAAGACCGGCGCCAAGCTCTGGAAGTACGAGCACCGCCTGCCCGACGGCATCATGCCTTGCTGCGACGTGATCAACCGTGGCGCCGCGCTGTATGACAACCTGGTGATCTTCGCCACCCTCGACGCCCAGATCGTGGCCCTGAACCAGGACACCGGCGACGTGGTCTGGAAGGAAAAGATCGACGACTACCACGCGGGTTACTCGGCCTCGGCCGCGCCGATCATCGCCAACGGCCTGCTGCTGACCGGCGTGTCCGGCGGTGAGTTCGGCGTCGTCGGCCGCGTCGAAGCGCGCAACCCGAAGACCGGCCAGATGGTCTGGTCGCGCCCGACGGTCGAAGGCCACATGGGCTACACCTACGACAAGGACGGCAACAAGAAGGAAAACGGCATCTCCGGCACCACCAACCAGACCTGGCCGGGCGACCTGTGGCAGACCGGTGGCGCTGCCACCTGGCTGGGCGGCACCTACAACGCCAAGACCGGCCTGGCCTACTTCGGTACCGGCAACCCGGCACCGTGGAACAGCCACCTGCGCAAGGGTGACAACCTGTTCAGCTGCTCGACCGTCGCCATCGACGTCAAGACCGGCAAGATCGTCTGGCATTACCAGGGCACGCCGAACGACGGCTGGGACTTCGACGGCGTCAACGAATTCGTCACCTACGACGAAGGCGGCAAGATCCTGGGCGGCAAAGCCGACCGCAATGGCTTCTTCTACGTCATCGACGCCAAGAACGGCCACCTCGAAAACGCCTTCCCGTTCGTCAACAAGATCAGCTGGGCCACTGGCGTCGATCTGAAGACGGGCCGTCCGAACATGGTGCCGGAAAACCGTCCTGGCGACCCGACCGCCGGCGCGGATGGCAAGAAGGGCACCTCGACCTTCGCCACCCCGTCGTTCCTGGGCGGCAAGAACCAGATGCCGATGGCTTACAGCCCGGACACCAAGCTGTTCTACGTGCCTGCCAACGAATGGGGCATGGAAATCTGGAACGAGCCGATCACCTACAAGAAGGGTGCCGCTTACCTGGGTGCTGGCTTCACCATCAAGACGCTGAACGACGGCCCGATCGGCGCGCTGCGCGCGATCGACCCCAAGACCGGCAAGCGCGTCTGGGAAGTGACCAACAACGCCCCACTGTGGGGTGGTGTGCTGACCACCGGCGGCAACCTGGTGTTCTGGGGCACCCCGGAAGGCTACCTGCAGGCAGCTGATGCCAAGACCGGCAAGATCGTCTGGAAGTTCCAGACCGGTTCCGGCGTCGTCGCGCCCCCGATCAGCTGGGAAGACAAGGGCGAGCAGTACATCGCCGTGGCTTCGGGCTGGGGCGGCGCCGTGCCGCTGTGGGGTGGTGATGTGGCCAAGAAGGTCAACTACCTCGAACAGGGCGGCTCGGTCTGGGTGTTCAAGCTCGCCAAGTAAAGCGTCATGTCTGGCAGCCACTGGTGATCCGCCAGTGGCTGCTGAAAAACCAACAAGCCCCGCGATCCGGGGCTTTTTTGATGCTCACGCCGATTTGCAGTGCCGGCGCCTAATGCAGTCCGTCCGGAGATGAGCGCGGAAATTGAGCTGCGTATTTGCTGATCCATTCGACCGCCGCTTCTTCCGAGCTCAAGTGCCGCCCCTCCAGGCGATCGACGGTTTTTCGATAGTCCTCGATATAACAAATCTGCTCGACCATGCGGGCCAGAAACGCATCTTCGGCATCCAGAAAAGCAATGCCCAGGTCATAGCCAGCGGCACGATTGGGGCGACACCAGACCACCCGCGCCCGCGCCTCAAACGCCGGCTCGACATAAGGGATGCGGATCTCGACATGGGCACCGGGCGCCACCGCCGTGTTTGAGCGCAAGGCCAGTCCACCGACGCTGATGTCCTGCGCCTGGAAGGCCGAGGGGGTCTCGTCGTGCTCGGTGCGAATCTCGATCGGCATGTCGATCGGATGTCGAATGTAGTGACGCATGGTGTTCCACCCCGCTCTTCAGAGCCCGAGCACGCCCAGACTTTGCAGGAATCGGTCGGCGCTCTGAAAACCAATCACCCGCGAACCAGCCAGTTCCTGCCCCCGGGCGTCGAAGAAGATAATCCCCGGCGGCCCGAACAACTGAAACCGCTTCAACAAGGCCTTGTCGTCAGCATTGTTGGCAGTGACATCGACCTGCAGCAAAACCGCGTTGGCGAGTTTGGCATGCACGCGCGGTTCGGTGAACGTGAATTGCTCGAACTCCTTGCACGACACGCACCAGTCGGCATAGAAGTCCAGCAGCACCGGCTTGCCGGCCGCCGCAGCAATCGCAGCGTCGAGGTCCGCCACGCTCTTGATGCGGCGGAAGGCGGCCGACCCGGCCGGCGCCGTCACCGCCCGGCCCTCGGCCGCCGTCAATAGTTCCGTGCTGGCACGCGCCAGATGGCCGAGCGGATGCAACAGGTCACGCCCCCCCGACAGGACGCCGACGATCTGCGCCGCCCCCAGCAGCGCCGCCAGCACGCCGATGCCCTTGAGCAGGCGCAAGCCACCCTTGGCGTGATCTGACAGCGGATCGAACACGCGCAGATAAGTGGCGCTCACCAGCAGGAACACGCCCCACAGCAGCATCACCACCCAGTCCGGCAAAACTGGACTGATCATCCAGATCGCCACCGCGATCAGCAGCGCGCCAAAGAAACGCTTGACCGACTCCATCCAGCCGCCCGCCTTCGGCAGCAGCGAGCCAGCCGACAGACCGACCAGCAGCAGCGGCAGGCTCATGCCGCAAGCCAAGGCAAACAGCGCCACGCCGCCGATCAGCACGTCATGCGTCTGGCTGATGTAGACCAGCGCCCCGGCCAGCGGCGCCGCCACGCAAGGCCCGACGATCAGCGCCGAGAGCCCCCCCATCACGAACACGCCGGCGAACTTACCGCCCTGCAGGCGGTTCGAGGTCTCGTTGAGGCGGCTTTGCAGCGAACCGGGCACCTGCAGTTCGTAAAACCCGAACATCGACATCGACAGGCCAACCAGCAACAGCGCAAACGCGCCCAGCACCCAGGGGTTTTGCAGCGCCGCCGCCAGCCCTTCACCGGCCAGACCCGCCGCCACGCCAAACGCGGTGTAGACCAGCGCCATGCCCATCGCATAGACCAGCGAGAGCGCAAAGCCACGTCCGCGCGACACCGCCTCGCCCTGCCCGACGATGATCGACGACAGGATCGGCACCATCGGCAGCACACAAGGCGTGAACGACAGCAGCAGCCCGGCAAGCAGGAACACGCCGACGACGCTCCACAGACTGCCCGAGCGCAGCGCCGACTCGACCCCGGTGCTGTCGCTGTGACCCGCCGCGCGGCTGGCGGGCGCGACCGCAGCCGGACTTGGGGCGGGCGCGCTGGATGAGCTGGCGGTCGGTTCCGCCAGCGCCAGCACGGTTTGCTCGGCCGGCTGCCAGGCGGCGCCGGCCTCGTCGGCCAGCAAGGTCACCTGCCGCAGCACACCGCCTTCAACGCGGATCTTGATGGCCTGGGTGCGCGGCGGATAGCACAAGCCTTTCTCGGCACAGCCTTGGCCGGTGATGCTGAGCTTGAACTCGGCCGGCGCCGCCGTGATCGGCACCGGGATCACCAGTGCTTCGCGGTAGGTTTCGACCTCCTTCTGGAAGGTTTCGTCGAACTTGACCTTGCCGTGCGGCAAGGCTGGCGTGCCCAGCACAGTTCCGGTCGGCGCCGCTTCAAAGGCGAGCCGCTCGCGATACATGTAATAGCCCGGCGCGATGTCGTAGCGCAGCTCGACCGTGCGGCTGTCCGCCACCCGAGCACTGAGGTGAAAGGCCTGATCGGGCTCCAGAAAATCGTCAGCCTGCACAGGCAGCGCGGCCCAACCGGCCAGCACGACCAAGCCGACGGTGAGCGATCTGAAAACGGTTTGCCGCCGCGCCGCAGCGCTCGGACGGGAAAGAAAAAACTGCGACATGCGAGCGGTGTCCGCGAAAAGGTGGCAATGAGGCTGAGCACCATGTTCCGTCACATTCCTTGCGTCCATGACACCGCTCAGGAAGAGCTGTGCCGCAAACCCAGGAAAAGGCGTGAAAATGGTCGGAATCCGGCTTAGCCACGGCGGCCGAGCCCACAGTGGCGTATTTTCCAGCCTTAGCCGGTATGGCGACGATGGTGAGGCCGATTTCCTTGCACGACTCGCCGCCAAATCTCATATGGCCCCGCACGATTGCTCGTGATCGCTTTTGCCGGAGCACCCTGATCCGATGGCGAAAACATCAATGTGGCTGCGAAATCTGAGCTGAAGACAAGGCATCATCAGCACGCTGTGGCGTTCATGCCATGCAGCAAACAGAGTTGATGCGCGTGTTGCTTCCTGTTTCGGTTCGTGACACCTGCAGGCACTACATTTCAGCTTGAAAGATCTGCTGCTGGCGCGTCACGCCAGCCAAGTGTTTCCTAGAGACGAGAAGACAATGCTCAAGAGCCTGTTCGGTGAGCTCACCCCGCTGCGCGAAAGCAGCAGCCGCCGTGACGTGGAAAAAAACGAGTTCGCTTCCACAGCGATCATGGAAACGGTGATCGGTGATTCGGCCGAAAGTCCGCCCGTCATTGACCGTCATTTGCGCGACTTGTTTGTCACGGGCTCAGCCGCGCAGGCCATGCGGACGCATTTTGCGAATTCGCGCGACGATCAGGCTGGTGAGCAACGTGTCATTACCTTGTTCGATCCGACCCAGATGTGGGCCGGTGCCGTCATCAAGGCCTTGTCCGATGCGAGTGGGCAACCGATCGAGAAGTTGCAACTGCGCGACAAAGCCAGCTTGAGCACGCTCGCGCTGATCGAGCGCACCACGCTGCCACGGCGACAAGACGAAACCCTCAAGGTCTACAACGCTGACGTGCGCACTCAAGGCAGCGACGCCAGCGGCATCCCTGGCGCACTGATGGAGCGCTCGGATCTGGCCGCCATCATCATCGGTCCGATGCAACCTGCGGTGGTTGACGAGATGCTCGGCGCCTTGCTCAAAGCCACCACCAGCGAACACTGGCGCTGCGCCGACATGCTGTTCATGCTGCCGGTGGGTGCCGCCTGGATCAGCCAGAAGATCGAAGCGACGGCATGGCCAGCTCATTTGCATATCGACATCATCGCTGAGCCGCTGATCAGCGCCAGCACGGTCTGGAACATGCTCTTGGCGCATTGGAATCGCATCAAGCCGCCTCCAGGCGCGACAGACACCCTCCTCGGCAACAGCGACAACCGCAATCAGGGTGCTGTTGCTCATGGCGCCTTCACCAATACGACCCCTGGCGCACTGCCGCCCATTCGGCTGTCGGCACACATCGGTCAGTCGGCACCGACCCAAGCGGCGAGCCCGGCACCGGCGGTCAGCCTCGAATCCGGCTCGCCCGTACTGGAAAGTGCACGCCGACCACCTGATCCGGAACGCGCCACCGTGATCCTGCACGAGCTCATGCTGCTCGACGGCTTGATCTTTGCCGCCCTGGTCGATGCCAACACCGGCCTAGTGGTCACCAGCGAAGGTCGCGGCCCCGACATCGACCGGGCCGCCGCCGCCGCCACCGAGGTGATTCGCGTGCACCGGCGCACGCTGCGCCAGATGGGCCACTGGCGGCCCAACGAGCCGGTCGACGAGATCCTGGTGACGGCAGGCAGCCGCTATCACATCCTGCGCACGCTGCAGGCGCATCCGGACTTCTTCATCCTGGCGGTGCTCGACAAGCTGCGCAGCAACCTGGCGATGACGCGTTTTCGCATCATGGAAGCGCAGCAAGTGCTGGTCTGAGCGCCTGACGCCAGCGGCCGGCCTCTACGCCACCGCACCGCAACCGAGTGCCGGTCGGGCTACGATCGGCATTTCCGCATCATCTCCTCGCTGAACCCCCATGAGCCAAGTCCAGTTCGACTACGTGCGCCAGGATGCCAGCGGTGCCAGTTGCACCGCGCATGCCTGGGCCAAGGTACCCGAGCCGCTGTCACCCGAGCAGCGCACCGCGCTGAAGGAACGCGCCAAGGCGCTGCTGCAGAAACACGGTGCGGTGCTGGTCGCGCACTATTACGTCGATGGTGATCTGCAGGATCTGGCGCTGGAGACCGGCGGCTGCGTCTCGGACTCGCTGGAGATGGCGCGCTTCGGCCGCGACCACGCGGCGCAGACGCTGATCGTCGCCGGCGTGCGTTTCATGGGCGAGAGCGCCAAGATCCTGTCGCCAGACAAGCGCGTGCTGATGCCCGACCTGGACGCGACCTGCTCGCTCGACCTCGGCTGCCCGGCCGACGAGTTCAACGCCTTCTGCGATGCGCATCCGGACCGTACGGTCGTCGTCTATGCCAACACCAGCGCTGCGGTGAAGGCACGCGCCGACTGGATGGTGACGAGTTCGTGCGCGCTCTCGATCGTCGAGCACCTGCACAAGCAGGGCAAGAAGATCCTCTGGGCGCCGGACCGGCATCTGGGCAGCTATGTGCAGCGTCAGACCGGCGCCGACATGCTGATGTGGACTGGCGACTGCATCGTCCACAACGAGTTCAAGGGCACCGAGCTGGAGCTGCTGCGCGCCGAGCATCCGCTTGCCAAGGTGCTGGTGCATCCGGAGTCGCCGCAGGCGGTGGTCGATCAAGCCGATGTGGTGGGTTCGACCGCGCAGATGCTCAAGGCGGTGGTCGAGCTGGACGCGCCCGAGTTCATCGTCGCGACCGACAACGGCATGTTCCACCGCATGCGTCAGGCCGCGCCGCACAAGGTGCTGATCGAGGCCCCCACCGCCGGCAACAGCGCCACCTGCAAGAGCTGCGCGCACTGCCCGTGGATGGCGATGAACGCGCTGCAGGGCGTGGTGCGCTGCCTGGAAGAAGGCTACGGCGAGATCAGTGTCGAGGAGAGCACGCGCATCCTGGCGCTTGGCTGCATCGACCGCATGCTGAATTTTGTGGCGGCCAACCCGGCGGCGATCGCCAAGCCGGCGCAGGGTTTTGTGCCGAACATCGGCGCGGCCTGAGTTTTCTGCACGGCGCAGAGGCGGCCAAGTGGCGGTTTGCGGCGGCGCGGGTCAAGTCCCGGCGGCTCTGGCCGATAAAACCGGCATCCGCACCCGCCTCTGGCCCACCATGACTGCAGACTTCAGCTCGGTTCACAACCACTACGAACGCCCGGTCTTCGAAGCCGTGCTGCGATTGGCCACCGACTATCCGTATCTGGTGGCTGATTCGCTGCCCGATGTGGCCTGCGTGGCGCTGAACCGGCTGGGCTCGCGCTACATCCGCCACTCGGTTGATCTGACCTTCTACCTGACCGAAAAAGAACGCAGCGGCATGGAACAAACCATCCATGACGCCGTGACCTTTGCGTTCGAGTTTGTGCAGGCACGCATCGCCATGCGCGCCCGGCGCTGAAGATCTGTTCTCAGCGCGGCCCTTCGGTACGCCACAGTCCGAGCGACTGCACCGCCTTGTTGGGGCTGCGGGCCTCGCGCACCAGCACGGTCGGAAAGCTCACCGGCAGCGTATCCGGAAAGTCGCGGCTGTAGTGCAGGCCACGGCTCTCATGCCGCATCAGCGCAGAGCGCACGATCAGCTCGGCGCACTCGACCAGATTGCGCAGCTCCAGCAGGTCGCGGGTGACGCGGAAGTTGGCGTAGTAGTCCTCGATCTCGCCGCGCAGCAGCTGGATGCGGTGCAGCGCACGCTCCAGCCGGCGCGTCGTGCGCACGATGCCGACGTAGTTCCACATCACCAGCCGCAGCTCGTCCCAGTTGTGCGAGATGACCACCTGCTCATCGGCGTCCTCGACCTGGCTCTCATCCCAGGACGGTGGCTGCACATCGGCCGGCGGTTCGGCCGCCATGATGCTTTCGGCGCAGGTTTCACCCAGCACCACACATTCGAGCAGCGAGTTGCTGGCCAGGCGATTGGCGCCATGCAGGCCGGTGTAGGTGGTCTCGCCGACCGCGTACAGTCCCGGCAGATCGGTGCGCCCGGCCAGATCAGTGACCACGCCACCGCAGGTGTAATGCGCCGCCGGCACCACGGGAATAGGCTGGCGCGCGATGTCGATGCCGAGCGCCAGGCAGCGCGCGTGGATGGTCGGGAAATGCTCTTTCAGGAATGTCTCGCCAAGATGGGTGGCGTCGAGCCAGACATGGTCGAGACCATGTTTTTTCATCTCGAAGTCGATCGCGCGTGCCACCACATCGCGCGGCGCCAGCTCGGCGCGCGGATCGTGTGCCTGCATGAAGCGGGTGCCGTCCGGCAGCTTCAGGTGGCCGCCCTCGCCGCGCAGCGCCTCGGTGATCAGGAAACTGCGGTCCTGCGGGTGGTACAGGCAAGTCGGGTGGAACTGGATGAACTCCATGTTGCCGACCCGGCAGCCGGCCCGCCAGGCCATCGCGATGCCGTCGCCGGTGGAGGTCTCGGGGTTGCTGGTGTAGCGATAGACCTTGCCAACCCCGCCGGTGGCCAGCACCACCGCGCTGGCTGGCAGGGTCTCGACCCGCTGGTTGTCCATGTCGAGCGCATAGACGCCGTAGCAGCGCGGCGGCTCCTGGCGGCGCACGTGGCGCGAGGTGATCAGATCGATCGCCATCCAGCGCACCCGCAGGCTGATGTTCGGGTGCCGCGCCACCTCGGCCAGCAGCGCCTCGTGGATCGCCTTGCCAGTGGCGTCGGCGGCATGGGCGATGCGACGCACCGCGTGACCGCCTTCGCGCGTCAGGTGCAGGCCGAGCGGACCGTCGGGATCGCTTGAGAACGGCACGCCCTGATCGACCAGCCAGCCGACCGCCTCGGCGCTGTGGCCGGCAATGAAACGGGCCGTGTGCTCGTCGACCAGACCGGCACCGGCCTCCTGGGTGTCGCGCACATGGCTCTCGATACTGTCGTCGCTGCCCAACACACCAACGATGCCGCCCTGCGCCCAAGCGGTGGCGGCCTCATCGAGATTGCGCTTGGCCAGCACCGTCACCGGGCGGGTTTTCGCTAAGTGAAGTGCGACCGTCAGACCGGCCAGACCGGCCCCGATAATGACAACGGGCAGGCCATCCTGCGAGGGTAGAGATGAAGACATGCGGGTAGATCACAACGCAGCCGCCAGAGCAACCACGAAAATGTAAGCGTGTGCAATGATAGGATGCTCCGATAGCCCGCTCGCATCGCCAGGTCAGCGACGCCGGCAAATCGACTGGGGGAACCTTGCATGCCTCGTAACGCGGACCCTGACCGCTGGCCTCATAGCGGTCCGAATGACACTTTGCTGGAAAGCCGCCCATCATTTATGAGTGATGACGACGCCCACCCGGCAACTCAGCTACTGCGCAGTCCTGGGGACTATCTCGGCAGTGCGCCCGACATCGGTCGGGCTGTTGGCAATGGTACCCGCGAACTGTTCATCTCTTGCGATATTGGCGACGCGCTCAAGCAGCAACTCGACCATCTGCAGCCCAGTTTCATCGCGGTGCACGACCTCGGTTGCGTGCTGTCCAGACGTTTGCTGGCAGCGGTGGCGGCCAGTTGCGGCCAGCCGGTCGAAAACCTGGTGATCCGGCGCGCCGGTTTCGGCACCACGCTGGCCACCATCGAGTATGTCGATTGCCCGTCGGTCAACGGCACACCGATCCGGCTCTACACCACCGATGCCGATGCCGACACCACCTCGCGCAACGCCGTGGCGCGGGTGCTGCTGGGGCACGCGACCCTCGGCGCCATCCTGCTGGGCGATCTGCCCACCCACGCCCTGACCGAGCTGCTGGAGCCGCTGCGACAGAACATGTTCCACGGCCCCTGGGCCTGCCAGCAGCTGCTGTTCCTGCCGCTCGGCATGGTGACCACCGCCAGTGGCCCGATCGGTGAGCGCATGCTCGGCACCGGGGTGGTGGCACATGTCTCGCAACGCGTGACCCGGCCGGTGGAAGCCTGGTCGAGCATCCTGAGCGACTGGAACCAGCTGCAGCACACGCTCTACCCGGACGGCTCGGGGCGCATGCTGCCGAGCTTGGGTGAGGCGCTCGAGAGCACCGAAAAAACAGCACTGCGCCCCAATCCACCCCGAACCGCACCGACTGCCAGTGCGGCGGCGCCCGCCAGCCGGCCCGGCCTGCTGACGCCATCGACCGCCGCGCCGGCCATGCCAGCCGCAGCCGCACCTGCGCCGCGCGCCAATCCGCTGGAGCGTTATGTGCGAGGTCTGGGGGCGATGCCCGGCGTCGTGTCCGGCTGCGTGTTCGAGATCCAGACCAGCCGGGTACTGGCACATCTGGGCGCGCGCGGACCAGCGATCGAGCTGGCGCGACGCGGTACCACCCTGCTGGCTGCCGCCGGTCACGCCCGCAAGCAGCTGGTGCTGGCCGGCCGACCGGACGAAGTGGTCGTCAACGGCGGCGCCCATTCGATGGGTCTGCGGGTGCTGATGTCACAGCCCGAATGGGCCGTGCATCTGGTCTACACCCCGGCCCAGGCCGACTGGCCGCAGCTGCGTCCGCAACTGATGGCCTTGGACGCCGCCCTGCCGCGCAGCCCGGTGCTTTGATGGATAGCACTGACCGCGCCGCTTGACGGCGGCGCGGTCAGCTGGGTCGCATCAGTGCACCACGCGACCGAACTCGAAGCCGCCATCGAGGCCCAGGTGCACCGGAATCACGTCCTTCGGCCCGAAGCGGCCTTCCAGGATCAGCTTGGCAACCGGGTTCTCGATGCGTTGCTGGATGGCGCGCTTGAGTGGTCGCGCGCCGAACACCGGATCGAAGCCGATCTTGGCCAGTTCGAGCAGCGCCTCGGGCGACACGTCGAGCTGCATCTCCAGCTTGGCCAGCCGACCTTCCAGCCCCTTGAGCTGGATCTTGGCGATCGACTCGATGTGCTTCTGATCGAGCGCGTGGAACACCACCGCCTCGTCGATGCGATTCAGGAACTCGGGCCGGAAATGCGCCTTCACCTCGGTCCAGACCGCCTCGCGGATCAGCTCGCTGTCTTGCCCGACCATCTGCATGATCATCTGCGAGCCCAGGTTGCTGGTCATCACGATCACGGTGTTCTTGAAATCGACCGTGCGGCCCTGGCCGTCGGTCAGGCGCCCGTCGTCGAGCACCTGCAGTAGCACGTTGAAGACGTCCGGATGTGCCTTCTCGACCTCGTCGAGCAGCAGCACGCTGTAGGGTTTGCGGCGTACCGCCTCGGTCAGCGTGCCGCCCTCGTCATAGCCGACATAGCCGGGCGGTGCGCCGATCAGCCGGCTGACGCTGTGCTTCTCCATGAACTCGCTCATGTCGACGCGGATCATGTGGTCTTCGCTGTCGAACAGGAAACCGGCCAGCGCCTTGCACAGCTCGGTCTTGCCGACGCCGGTCGGGCCCAGGAACAGGAAACTGCCGAGCGGCCGATTCGGATCTGACAGCCCGGCGCGCGAACGCCGGATCGCATCCGCCACCGCCTGAATCGCCTCGTCCTGGCCGACCACCCGCTCGTGCAGCTTGGCCTCCATCTGCAGCAGCTTGTCGCGCTCGCCCTGCATCAGCTTGGCGACCGGAATGCCGGTGGCGCGTGACACCACCTCGGCGATCTCCTCGGCGCCGACCATGGTGCGTAGCAGCTGCGGCTGACCGGTGCCAGCCTTGCCGGCTTCCTTCGACTGCGCTTCCTTCAGGCGCTTTTCCAGCTCCGGCAGCTTGCCGTACTGCAGCTCGGCGACGCGGTTGAAGTCGCCCTTGCGCTTCCACTCCTCGATCTGGAAGCGCAGGCGGTCGATCTCTTCCTTCACATGCGCCGAGCCCTGCGCCGCAGCTTTCTCGGACTTCCAGATCTCTTCGAGGTCGTTGTATTCGCGCTGCAGCTTGAGCAACTCATCCTCGATCAGGCCCAGGCGCCGGATCGAGCCTTCGTCGTTCTCCTTCTTCATCGCCTCGCGCTCGATCTTGAGCTGGATCATGCGGCGATCGAGCCGGTCCATCACCTCGGGCTTGGAGTCGATCTCGATCTTGATCTTGGCCGCTGCCTCGTCGATCAGGTCGATCGCCTTGTCGGGCAGGAAGCGATCCGTGATGTAGCGATGGCTCAGCTCGGCCGCAGCGATGATGGCCGGGTCGGTGATCTCGACGCCGTGGTGCACCTCGTACTTTTCCTGCAGGCCGCGCAGGATGGCCACGGTGGCCTCGACGCTCGGCTCATCGACCAGCACCTTCTGGAAACGCCGCTCCAGCGCCGCGTCCTTCTCGACGTACTTGCGGTACTCGTTCAGCGTGGTGGCGCCGATGCAGTGCAGCTCGCCACGCGCCAGCGCGGGCTTGAGCATGTTGCCGGCGTCGATCGCGCCTTCGGCCTTGCCGGCGCCGACCATCGTGTGCAGCTCGTCGATGAACAAGATGACGCGGCCTTCCTCCTGCGCCACTTCCTTCAGCACCGCCTTCAGGCGCTCCTCGAACTCGCCACGGAACTTGGCACCGGCCAGCAGCCCAGCCATGTCGAGCGAGAGCACGCGCTTGTTCTTGAGCGACTCCGGCACCTCGCCGGAGACGATGCGCTGCGCCAGCCCTTCGACGATCGCGGTCTTGCCCACGCCCGGCTCGCCGATCAGCACCGGATTGTTCTTGCTGCGGCGTTGCAGCACCTGGATGGCGCGGCGAATCTCGTCATCGCGGCCGATCACCGGGTCGAGCTTGCCTTGCCGGGCCCGCTCGGTCAGGTCGAGCGTGTATTTTTTCAGCGTCTCGCGCTGGCCTTCAGCCTCGGCGTTATCAACCTTCTGGCCGCCGCGCACCGCATCCACCGCCGCTTCGAGCGCCTTGCGGTTCAGACCGGCCTTGCGCAGCGCGTCGGCAAACGGCGTTTTGGCCTCACTCAGCGCCAGCAGCACCATCTCGCTGGCGACGAACTGGTCGTCACGCTTGGTGGCTTCCTTCTCGGCCGCCTGCAGCAGCGTGACCAGCTCGCGGCCGGGCTGCAGCTGCATGCCTTCGACCTTGGCGACCCGCGAGAAGGCGGTTTCGATCGCATCCTCCATCGCCCGGACATTCACGCCGGCACGCTGCAACAGCGCGCGCGGCCCGTCCGGCTGCTGCAGCAAGGCCTTCAGCAGATGCGGGGGTTCGATGTAGGGGTGATCCGCATTGAGCGCCAGGCTGTGAGCCTCGCCGAGCGCTTGCTGCAACAGGGTGGTGAGTTTGTCGAGTCGCATCGAGATGTCCTCCGGGTTGAAGACGATCTGAGGTGATGCGGCGACATTTCAAGGGCGCACAGATCCGCAGCAGGCGTGCCGAAGTCGATCTGGATCAAGATCGGCACGGGAACTTCGACCCGGCCACCCGGTGCAGCCCGGCTACCGGCCCGGCGTGACGCCGTACTCGACCGGCAGCTGCAGATAGAACAGCGCCAGCCCCTCGGCGCTGATGTGCTGCAGGAAGGCCTGCGCCTCGGCCTCGCTCAGCACGAAGCCGACCTCGACCGGCAAGTCACCGGCCAGTTCGAAGAAGTGATCCTCGTGCAGCACGCCGTGCCGGCCGAAGCCGGCGATGGCCCGGAACGCCGAGCCACCATGGAAGCCGAGCTTCCTGGCCTCTTCGAGCAGCCATTCGTAGACCAGGATCGCGTGATGCCGGCGGTTTTCCTGCACGTAGAACTTGAGATAGACACCTTGCATGGCCAGCTCCTCGCAATCGATCAGCTGCGGACGAACAAGGCGTTGGTCGCCAGCAGGCCGATGGCCGTCATGACCAGCGAGCCGGCCAGGTGCGTGCCGGCCGCCGTCAGCGCCCAGAGATATTCAGCCCGGCTGATCAGTGTCACCACCTCGACCGAGAAGGTCGAGAACGTGGTCAGACCGCCCATGAAACCGGTGATGACCAGCAGCCGCCACTCCGGCGCCAGACTGGTGTTGTGCGAGAAATAGGCCGCCGCCACGCCGACCAGCAGTCCGCCCAGCAAATTGGCTGCCAGCGTGCCGAGCGGCAAGGTGGGGAACAGCGGGTTCAGCATCAGGCCCAGCCACCAGCGCAGCCAGGCTCCGAGCCCGGCGCCGACAAACACGGCGACCGCCGCCGGCAAGCTCATCACGCCAGATTCCCCGACTCGATGCCCCAGCGCTGCAGCGCCGCGTCGTCGCTGACGCGGGCATCGACCCAGCGCGAACCTTCGGGGGTGGTTTCCTTCTTCCAGAACGGCGCCTGGGTCTTGAGGTAGTCCATCAGGAACTCGCAGGCCTGGAAGGCCTGGCCGCGATGCATCGATGTGACCGCCACCAGCACAATCTGGTCCAGCGGCGCCAGCACGCCGACGCGGTGAATCACCCGCGCAGCGCGGATGTCGAAGCGCTTGAAAGCGGCGTCGATCATGGTCTCGATCGAGCGCTCGGTCATGCCGGGGTAATGCTCCAGCTCCATCGCGCTCACGCCCTCGCCGTCGTTGCGGTCGCGCACCGTGCCGACAAAACTGGCGATCGCGCCGACGCCGGGGTCGCCCGCACGCAGCGCCGCCACCTCGGTCGAGAGGTCGAAATCTTCAGTCTGGATGATGACGCGGGGCAAGCTCATGGCGCAACGGGTAGCGGCTGGACGACAGGCTGCAAGCGTAGCAGCACGCGCCGCGCGTCGGGTCGTTCAGACCTCGAACAAGGCCGTCCGCAGCGCCGCGCCGATGGCGGCCTGCGCCTGCCCGGCCTCGGCCACCGCCCGGCCGAGCTTGATGAAATCGTGCGTCATGCCCTTGTAGAGCTCGATGTCGACCGGCACGCCAGCCATGCGCAGCCGATCCGCATAGGCCAGACCTTCATCGACCAGCGGGTCGCATTCGGCCAGGCCGATCCAGGCCGGTGCCACGCCCTCCACCTCGTCGGCATACAGCGGCGCGAAACGCCAGTCGCTGCGCTGGGCGTGGTCGATGTAATGGGCAAAGAACCAGTCCACCAGCGCCTTGTCGATCAGGAAGCCCTGCGCATAACGCTGGTGCGAGGCGGTGTCGGCGTACGCCGTGGTGCCCGGCGTGATGAGCAGCTGCAGCGCGAGCTTCAGGCCGGCATCGCGTGCCATCAGCGCGACCACCGCCGAGAGCGTGCCGCCGGCGCTGTCGCCGCCGACCGCCAGCCGACTGCCGTCCAGGCCGAGTTGCTGCGCCTCGCGCGCCAGCCACTGCAGCGCACCCCAGCTGTCATCGACCGCCGCAGGGAAACGATGCTCCGGCGCCAGACGGTAATCCAGCGCCACCACCGCCGCACCGCTGCGCAGTGCGATCTGGCGGCACAGGCTGTCGTGGGTTTCCAGCCCGCCGATCACGAAGCCGCCGCCGTGCAGATACAGCAGCACCGGCAGCACTTCGAAACTCGGCGCATAGAGCCGCGCCGCGCAAGCGTGATCGCCCAGCGGCAACTCGAAATTCTCGACCCGCGCCAGCGGCGCCCGTGGCGGCTCCAGCACCTCGGCGCCGGCCACGTAGGCCAGGCGCGCCTCGGGCGGCGTCAACGTGTGCAGCGGGGCACGCCTGGCCCGGCCGATGCGCACCAGCACGTCGCGCATCGACGGCGTGAGCTGGGCACGGGCCAGTTCCAGCTCGGCATCGGAGAGCGCTGCATGCGGCGCAGCGCGGTGATAGGGCGAGTGATGATGGGTAGTCACGCGGCGCGGGCCCTCGGCCGGTCAAAGACAAGACGGCCCGCAGTGTAGCGACGCGTCAATCGTCATGGTGGTGATGGTGGTGACCCTCTGGGTAGACGTAGCCACCGGGCCTCGGCACGACGATACAGGCGCTCAACAAACTCACCGCCAGGGCAGCCAAGGCCCAACGCAACCAACGATTCATACTGCGCTCCCGGGGCCAGACATTGGCCCCTTCCACACTTCAACGGCTGAGACGCTGTTCCGGTTGATCGCCTGGATGTAAAGGGGTGCAACCCTGGCGATAGATCGGCGTTATTTGCGCGTCTGCAGTTTCGCAAACGCCGCCGCCATCGCGCTTTGCGGCGCGTTGCCTTGGCCACGACCGCCCTGCCCGCCATGGGCGCGCTCGCCACGCGCCGCCGGCCGGAAGCTGTTGTCGCTCTTGCCTGCGCCGGCACCTTTACCAGCAGCCGCAGCCGTTTCAAGCTTCATCGTCAGCGAGATGCGCTTGCGCGGCAGATCGACCTCCAGCACACGCACCTTGACGATGTCGCCGGTCTTGACGATCTCGCGCGCGTCGCTGACGAACTTGTTGCTCAGCTGGCTGACATGCACCAGACCGTCCTGATGCACGCCCAGATCGACAAAGGCGCCGAACTGCGCGACGTTGCTCACGGTGCCTTCCAGCAGCATGCCGACGCTCAGATCCTTGATGTCATCGACGCCGTCGTTGAAGCGCGCCACCTTGAAGTCGGGGCGCGGATCACGGCCCGGCTTTTCCAGCTCGGCAAAGATGTCCTTGACCGTGATGGCGCCGAACTTCTCGTCGGCAAAGGCCTCGGGCTTCAGGCTTTTCAGCACATCGCTGCGACCCATCAGCTCGGTGACCGGGCGGCCGGTCTGGGCCGACAGGCGTTCGACCAGCGGATAGGTTTCCGGGTGCACGCCCGACATGTCGAGCGGGTTGTCGCCGCCACGGATGCGCAGGAAGCCGGCCGCCTGCTCGAAGGTCTTCGGGCCAAGGCCCGACACATCCAGCAGCTGCTGACGGCTGCGGAACGCGCCGTTGGCATCGCGCCAGCGCACGATGCTGGCCGCGACCGTGTTCGACAGGCCCGACACGCGCGACAGCAACGCGCTCGACGCGGTGTTCAGATCCACGCCGACCGAGTTGACGCAGTCTTCCACCACCGCGACCAGCGTGCGCGCCAAGTCACCCTGATTCACATCGTGCTGGTACTGGCCGACGCCGATGCTCTTCGGGTCAATCTTGACCAGCTCGGCGAGCGGATCCTGCAGCCGGCGCGCGATCGAAACCGCACCGCGCAAGGACACATCCAGATCCGGCAGCTCCTTGGAGGCAAATTCGCTGGCCGAATAGACCGAGGCACCGGCTTCGCTGACCACCACCTTCTGGATCTGCACCTCGGGCGCGAGCTCTTGCAGGCGCTTGATCAGGTCGGCGGCCAGCTTGTCGGTTTCACGGCTGGCGGTGCCGTTGCCGATCGCGATCAGGTTCACGCCGTGGGCCGCGCACAGCTTGCCGAGCATGTGCAGCGAGCCTTCCCAGTCGCGCTTCGGTTCGTGCGGGTAGACGGTGGCGGTATCGAGCACCCGGCCGGTGTCACTCACCACCGCGACCTTGACGCCGGTGCGGATGCCGGGATCCAGCCCCATCACGACGCGCTTGCCGGCCGGCGCGGCCAGCAGCAGGTCGCGCAGGTTCTCGGAAAACACCTTGATCGCCACACCTTCAGCCGACTCGCGCAGCCGGCTGAACAGGTCGCGCTCCAGACTCAGCGAGAGCTTGACCTTCCAGGTCCAGGCGATGGTCTTGCGGATCAGCTCGTCGGCCGGACGCTTGGCGTGGCTCCAGCCGAGGTGCACCGCGATGCGGCCTTCCGCGATCGAGGGCTGGCCCGGCACCAGCACTTCGTCGAGTACCAGCTTGGCGTCGAGCAGGTGCAGCGTGCGGCCACGGAACACCGCCAGCGCGCGGTGCGAGGGCACTCGGGCAATCGGCTCGGCGTAGTCGAAGTAGTCGCGGAACTTGGCGACGTCGGCGTTGTTCTCGTCCTTGCCGCTGGCCAGCTTGGATTGCAGCAGGCCGTCCGCCCAGAGCCATTCGCGCAAGCCTCCGATCAAGGCGGCGTCTTCAGCCCAGCGCTCGGCCAGCAGATCACGCACGCCGTCCAGCACTGCCGCCACGTCGGCAAAACCGGCGTCGGGGTTCAGGAAGGCGGCGGCCTCAACGGCCGGATCCAGCGTCGGGTCGGCAAACAGCTTGTCGGCCAACGGCTCCAGGCCGGCTTCGCGCGCGATCAGGCCCTTGGTGCGGCGCTTGACCTTGTAGGGCAGGTAGAGGTCTTCGAGTTCCTGCTTGGTCGGCGCAGCCAGAACAGCAGCGCGCAGCTCAGGCGTGAGCTTGCCTTGCTCGTCGATGTTTTTCAGCACTGCGGCGCGGCGCTCTTCGAGTTCGCGCAGATAGCCGAGGCGCGTTTCCAGCTCGCGCAGCTGGCTGTCGTCGAGCCCGTCGGTCACTTCCTTGCGGTAGCGGGCGATGAAGGGAACGGTGGCGCCACCGTCAAGCAGCTGCACCGCAGCCTGCACCTGTGCAAGGCGGACTTTGAGCTCCGCCGCGATCTGTAAAAGGATCTTTTCCAAGCGAGTCAGCCGTCAGAACAATGAAGGCCGGCGAGTGTGCCACAGTGCCAGCACACGCGGCCGGGACGGCTGGCGCCGACCTTGATCGCCAGCTCCGCCACGCCGCAGCAGAGATGCCGTTGGCTTTTGCGTACAACCGGATGCTTGGCTGCCGCAATACCTCAGATAGATGCCAGGCCCGCCAGCTTGGCAAACGACGTGACCTTTCACACGCTGAATCTGCATCAACTCGCCATACCCCCCCTATTCACGGGGATGCGCCACGGTGATGGATGAAGAGAATCATCACGTCACGGTTGGTCTGCCCCTCTAGACCTTCTTTGCACTACCCGGTGGTGACATCGGGCATTTTGGGCGCCTCCGGGCGCCCTTTTCTTTGGGGCCGGCTTCAGCTTTCTATCGAACCAGTGGGGCGCAGGCTGCGGCGCAACTCTGCACCAATTTCAGGCCGCTCGCGAAAAGGATCGGTCGGATTGCGACCTTGCAGTACATCGTCCAGGCGGGTTTGAACCGACGCCAGCGCTTTCGGGTGACTGTAAATATAGAACTGCCGCGCCCGCACCGCCTCAAAAACCCGCTGTGCCACCTCGCACGCGGTGACTTTGCCAGCGCTGACTGCCTTGCCGATCATCGCTTGCGCAATCAGCTGGCTCTGACTCGGCTTGAGTTTGTCACGCAACTCGGCCGGCCGATTGCGATGACTCTGATGAATACCCGTTGGCACGAAATAAGGGCACAGCACGCTGGCGCTGATCTGATCGGTGACCAAGGCCAGATCCTGATAAAGCGTTTCGCTCAAACTCACCACCGCGTGCTTGCTGACGTTGTAAACCCCCATGTTCGGCAGATTGAGCAAGCCGGCCATCGAGGCGGTATTGACGATGTGCCCTTCATAATCCGTCTGCTCGGCTGCCGCCGCCAGCATCAGCGGGGTAAATACCCGCACGCCATGCGCCACGCCCATCAGATTGACGCCGAGCACCCATTCCCAATCTTTTTGCGTGTGCTCCCAGATCAGGCCACCGGCACCCACACCGGCGTTATTGAACAGCAAGTGCGGCACGCCAAACCGCTCCAGAGTCGCCGCTGCCAAAGCCTCGACTTGCTCGCCCTTGGCCACATCCAGCTGAAAAGGCAGCACCTCGGCGCCAAGTGCCTGCACTTCAGCAGCAGCTGCAGCCAAGGCCTCAGCCTGCACATCAGCCATCACGATTTTCATGCCCAAGCCGGCCGCCAGACGCGCCAGTTCCAGGCCGAAACCCGAGGCAGCGCCGGTCACCACGGCGATCCGACCTTGCAGATGATTCATCGCCTGTCCTTGCTGAAATCGATCAAACCAGCTTGACCAACTGCTTGCCGAAATTGCGACCTTTCAGCAGCCCCAGAAAAGCTTCAGGCGCCTGTTGCAGACCCTGCGCGATCGTTTCGCGGTATTTGAGCTGGCCAGTCGCCACCAAGCCTCCGAGTTCCTGCAAGGCTTGCGGCCAGAGCTCCATATGCTCGCTGACGATGAACCCTTCCACCTTCATGCGGTTGACCAGAATCAGCTGTGGCGCTGCCATCGGTATCGGCATGCCGTTGTAGCCGGAAATCATGCCGCACATGGCGATGCGAGCAAAGGCATTGGCGCGCAGCATCACGGCGTCAAGCAGCATGCCACCGACATTCTCGAAATAACCATCGATGCCATCCGGGCAGGCCTGCTTGAGCGCCGCCGACAAGGATTTCAGATCGGCATGCTGCTTGTAATCGATGCAGGCATCAAAGCCCAGTTCATCCACCACATAAGCACATTTCTCCGGCCCGCCGGCGATACCCACCGCACGGCAGCCGCGCGCCTTGGCTAACTGGCCCACCACGCTGCCCACCGCGCCGCTGGCAGCACTCACCACCACGGTTTCACCGGCTTTGGGATTGATGATCTTGCGCAGCCCATACCATCCTGTCACCCCCGGCATACCCACCGGGCCGAGATAAGCTGACAGTGGAATATGCTGGGTATCGACCTTTTGCAGCACGCCGCGCTGCTGCGCGCCCACCACCAGATACTCCTGCCAGCCGCCCATGCCGACAACCTGATCGCCCACCTTGAAATGCGGGTTGTTCGACGCCAGCACCACTCCCGCCGTGCCACCGATCATCACCTCATCCAGGGCCTGCGCCTGCGCATAACTCTTGCCTTCGTTCATGCGCCCGCGCATGTACGGATCCAGGCTCAGATAATGATTGCGCACCAGCACTTCACCGTCGGCCAGATCCGGCACGCTGGTTTCAACCAGGCGGAAATTTTCCAGCCCCGGCTCGCCGGTGGGGCGCGAAGCCAGCAGGATTTGTCGGTTGATCAGGCTCATCAGCATGTCCTCGTGACGATTGCTCGTCTCAATCGGAACCCGAACCATCCAGCCGACGCTGCAGGGTTTGCAGCTTGCGGCCTTCGGTCGGCAGTTTGCGCACATATTTGAACGTGCCGGTCGCGTGCGCGCACAAGGCACCGGTGCTGCTGTAGATACTGCCTTCCACAAAAGCCATCGTGCTGGTTCGGTGCAGCAGCTTGCCGACCGCTTGCAGGCGGCCTTCGCCGGGGCGCATGAAACTGGTTTTCATCTCCACCGTCACGACGCCCGGGCCCGCATCCGGCAAATCACGGTTGATGCTGCGCGCGGCATGCGCCATCACCACATCAAGCAAGGTCATGCTGATGCCGCCATGCGCCACCTTGAATGAATTCAGATGCTCAGCGCGCAGCTCCAGCTGGATTTCGGCCTCGCCGGCCTCGAAACGAATCAGCTCGAAACCCAAAGCTTCGACAAAAGGAATATGAATCGGAAACTGCATGGTGGCCATTCCATTCAGACCAGATAATCGAGCACATGCCGATCCCGGCGCATCGGCCCCAGTTCAGCTCCGACCGTCTTGTGATGCGGATGGTTCAGATACGCCTGCAACGCCGCCGCATCGGCGAATGTCGAAACCAGCACCACATCGCAATTGGCGTCCAGATCGGCGCTGCGGATACCGGCCTCGAATTCATGCATGCCCGGCACCAAGTCGCGGCAGCTGTCCAGCAAAGCCTTGAAACGAGGCGCGTCTGTCGATTTTTTCAATTTCCACATCACGACATGTCGAAGCATCGGGATTCACTTTCTAGATAATCACATCACAACACCTCGAATATACCTGCCGCACCCATGCCGCCGCCGATGCACATCGTCACACCAACCCGCTTGGCGCCTCGGCGACGGCCTTCGATCAGCGCGTGGCCGGTCAGGCGCTGGCCGCTCATGCCATACGGGTGGCCCACCGCAATCGCACCGCCATTGACGTTGAGCCGCTCTGGCGCGATGCCGAGCTTGTCGGCGCAGTAAAGCACCTGAACTGCAAACGCCTCATTGATCTCCCACAGGTCGATGTCGGCCACCGTCAAACCCAGCCGGGCCAGCACCTTGGGCACGGCAAATACCGGGCCGATACCCATTTCGTCCGGCTCGCAACCGGCCACCGCAAAACCCAGAAAACGTCCCAGCGGCTTCAGGTTGTGGCGCTCTGCATAACGCTCATCCACCACCACGCAGGCACCGGCACCGTCGCTGAACTGGCTGGCGTTACCCGCACTCACCACCCCGCCCGGCAATGCCGAACGGATCGAGCGCACGCCTTCAAAAGTAGTGCCCTCGCGCAGCCCTTCATCCACGCTCACGCTGACCTGGCGGGTGCGCAAACCCAGCACCTTGTCGGCCACCCCGGCTGTGACCGTGATCGGCGCAATTTCTTCCGCAAACCGGCCGGCCGCTTGCGCCGCACAGGCTTTCTGCTGGCTCTCGGCGCCGAAACGGTCCATGCGCTCACGGTCCATCTGGTAGCGCTTGGCGACATTTTCAGCCGTCTGCAGCATCGGCCAGTAGATCTCGGGTTTGTGCGCCTTCAGCCAGCTGTCCTCGAACATGTGCAGATTCATTTCCTGCTGCACACAGGAAATACTCTCCACGCCCCCGGCCACATACACCTCGCCCTCGCCGCTGAGGATGCGCTGCGCCGCCAGCGCGATGGTTTGCAAACCGCTGGAGCAAAATCGGTTCACGGTCATGCCGGACACCTGCGGCGGCAGGCCGGCGCGCAAGGCAATCTGGCGGGCGATATTCCAGCCGGTGGCGCCTTCGGGGTTGGCGCAGCCCATCAGCACATCCTCGATCGCGCCCGGATCGATACCAGCGCGCTGCACTGCTGCAGCCACGGCATGGCCGCCCAGCGTGGCGCCATGCGTCAGGTTGAAGGCACCCTTCCAGCTTTTGGCGAGCGGCGTGCGGGCGGTGGAAACAATGACAGCGTTGGTCATGGTGTGGATCCCTGATTCTTTAGTTGAAGGTTTTGCCTTCGGCGGCAAGGCGAGCCAGCAGCGGCGCGGCTTGCCAGAATTCGGCGTCATCGAGCGGATTGCGCGCAAAGCGCTTCATGGCCTGCACCACGTTGAACAGCCCGAAGGTATCGGCATAGCACATCGGCCCGCCGCGCTGCAGCGGGAAACCGTAGCCGGTCAGATAGACCATGTCGATATCGCTGGCCTTGCTGGCAATAGCTTCGTCCAGAATCTTGGCCGCTTCATTGACGAGCGAAAACACCAGCCGCTGCACGATTTCTTCATCGCCAATCTTGCGCGGCTCGATGCCGAGCGCCTTGCGATGCTCAGCAATCATCTGCTCGACCAGCGCGCTGGGCAGCGCATCACGCTTGCCGACTTGATAGTCATACCAACCGGCACCAGTTTTCTGGCCAAAGCGGCCCAGCTCGCACAGCAGATCGGCGGTGCGGCTGTAGCGCAGCTGCGGTTTTTCAATGTAGCGGCGCTTGCGGATATACCAGCCCACGTCGTTACCGGCCAGATCGCTCATGCGGAATGGCCCCATCGCAAAGCCGAATTTCTCCACCGCCCGATCGACCTGGGCCGGTGTGCAGCCTTCTTCGAGCAGGAAGCCGGCCTGGCGGAAATACTGCTCGATCATGCGGTTGCCGATGAAGCCATCGCACACGCCTGACACCACGCAGGTTTTCTTGATTTTCTTGCCGAGCGCCATCACGGCGGCCAGCACGTCCTTGGCGGTGGCGGCACCGCGCACCACTTCCAGCAGCTTCATCACATTGGCGGGGCTGAAGAAATGGGTGCCGATCACGTCCTGCGGGCGCTTGGTGAAAGCGGCAATGGCGTTGACATCCAGCGTCGAAGTATTGGATGCCAGAATGGCACCCGGTTTCATCACCGCATCCAGCTGCTCGAATACGGCTTGCTTGACATTGATATCTTCAAAAACCGCTTCGATCACCAGATCGGCATCGTGCAAGTCGGCGTAATTCAGCGTTGTGCTGAGCAGCGCCATGCGGGCTTCGTATTTATCCTGCTTCAGCTTGCCTTTCTTGACTTGTGATTCGTAGTTCTTGCGAATCACCGCCAAACCTCGATCGAGTGCCTCCTGCTTCATTTCCAGCATGATGACCGGTAGGCCGGCGTTGAGGAAATTCATGCTGATGCCGCCACCCATCGTGCCGGCGCCGATCACGGCCACTTTATTGATCTCGCGGCGCGGTGTGTCGTCCGGCACATCGGGGATCTTGCTGGCGGCGCGCTCGGCAAAGAAGGCATGCCGCAGCGCCTTGCATTCGGGCGTCCACATCAGGCCGAGAAAGGTTTCGCGCTCATAGACCATGCCATCATCAAACTTGGCTTTGACGGCCTGTTCGACGCAATCCACGCAGCGGGCCGGCGCAGGGAAACTCTTCGCCATCGCCTTGGCGGTATTACGGGCAAACTGGAAATAACCCTCCGCCTCGGCATGCTCTGCTTTCAGATTGCGCACCAGCGGCAGCGGGCGCAGCGCCGCAATCTCCTGCGCAAAGGCGACGGCACCGGCCAGCAAATCACCCTCAATAATCCGGTCAAACAATTTCTGTCCGGGCACTTGCGCCAGCACTTCGCTCTTGACCGGCTCGCCGGTGATGATCATGTTGAGCGCGGTTTCCACACCCAGCACACGCGGCAGGCGCTGCGTGCCACCGGCGCCGGGTACCAGACCGATCTTCACTTCCGGCAGCGCGATATTGGCGCCCGGTGCCGCGACGCGGTAATGGCAACCGAGCGACAACTCCAGCCCGCCGCCCATGCAGACGCTGTGAATGGCCGCCACCACCGGTTTGCTGCAGTATTCAAGCAGACGGATTAGGCTGAGCAGATTGGGCTCGGCAATCGCCTTGGGCGAACCGAATTCCTTGATATCCGCCCCACCCGAAAACGCCTTGCCGGCGCCGGTGATCACGATCGCCACCACGGCGGCATCGGTATCAGCCTGCTCGACGTGGGCGGCAAACTGGCGCCGCGTCTCGTAGCCCAGGCCGTTCACCGGCGGGTTGTTCAGTGTGATGACGGCAACGCCGCTGCGGACTTCATAACTCGCGCTCATTCTGGTGCTTCCCTCGTATGGCGTGATGGACAAAATAGAACGATCGTTCGATTCTAGGCCCAGGCGGCTGCGGCAGATGTCCGTCAGGCGACAAGCAGGGTCTTCTTTGCTCAGTACAAACCCGTAATCACGCCGCCCTCACACCTCCAGCCACTCCTTGCGCACCTCGGCATTGGCGCGCAATTCAGCGGGCGTACCGTCAAACACAATCTGGCCGTGCCCCATCACCAGGCAGCGCTCGGAAACTTCCAGCGCGATGGTGAGTTTCTGCTCGACCAGCAGCACGCTGATGCCACGGCGGCGCAGTTCGCGCAGAAACTCGGCCACCTGCTCGACGATTTTTGGCGCCAGCCCTTCGGTGGGTTCATCGATCATGATCAGATCGGGGTCGCCCATCAAGGTTCGGCACAGGGTCAGCATTTGCTGCTCGCCGCCCGATAACACGCCGGCCTCGGTGTGCTGACGCTCTTTCAGGCGCGGGAAAATCGCATACATATCATCCAACTGCCAGCGTGACGACTTGCGGCTGGATTTTTCACCGAGCTGCAGGTTTTGCTCGACCGTCAGCTTGGGGAAGATATCGCGGTTTTCCGGCACATAACCGATGCCGAGCTGGGCAATCGCAAAGGCTTTGCGGCCCAGAATTTCCTGCTCGCGCCAGCGGATTGAGCCGCGCCCCTCCACCAAACCCATGATGGTGCGCACGGTGGTGGAACGGCCCGAGCCATTTCGACCCAGCAGCGCGACGATTTCACCCGGACCAATTTCAAACTGCACACCGTGCAGCACATGGCTTTTGCCGTAAAAGGCGTGCAGTTGCTCGATCTGCAGCATCTCAAGCTCCTGCAGTGAGGATTGGCTGCTCAGCCGGCACCGCACCGAGATAAGCCTCCTGCACGCGTGGGTTGGCGCGCACCGCATCCGGGGTATCAAAGGCGATTACTTCGCCATACACCAGCACGGCAATCCGGTCCGCCAGGCCAAATACCACGCCCATATCGTGCTCGACGGTGAGCAAGGTGCGTCCGACCGTGACGTCGCGGATCAGCTGGATGAAGCGCCGGGTTTCGCTCTGGCTCATGCCGGCAGTCGGTTCATCCAGCAAGACCACCGAAGAGCCACCGGCAATCGTCAAGCCGATTTCAAGCGCACGCTGTTCGGCATAGGTCAGGTTCATGGCCAGCACGTCGCGGCGCCGGTCGAGCTGCAGCAGCGTCAACA
This sequence comes from Leptothrix sp. (in: b-proteobacteria), assembly GCA_041083665.1. Lineage (GTDB taxonomy): Bacteria > Pseudomonadota > Gammaproteobacteria > Burkholderiales > Burkholderiaceae_C > Sphaerotilus. The sequence continues at coordinate 149,977 of JBFPGZ010000020.1, read as the reverse complement.
GTTCTTCGGTACGGTCATTGGCGTCGTGCAGATCGGCCAGAAACTTCCAGAAGGCGTAGCGATAACCCAGGCTCCAGAGCACCGCACAGCGAATATTCTCGAACACCGACAAGCGCGTGAACAGATTGCTGACCTGAAAACTGCGCGCCAAACCCCGACGGTTGATCTGATACGGCGGCAGCCCGTCGATGCGCTCGCCGTTCAGTTTGATGACGCCGCTGCTCGGCGCCAGCCGGCCGCTGATCAGATTGAACAGCGTCGATTTTCCAGCACCATTCGGGCCGATGATGGCGACCCGCTCACCGGCGCGCACCTGCAACTGCGCGCCCCGGATGATGTCGGTCTTGCCGAAACTCTTGCGCACATCCAGCAGTTCGACCGCATAGGCAGTTTTGTTAACCGCCGCAGTATCCAGGCTCACAGCGTCTCCCGGTGCTTGATGTCTTGTTCAATCTCTTCCTGGACCGTGTCCCACTGGCGCTTGAATTCACGCCGGGTCAGCTCGAACAAACCCAGTCCGACCACCAATAGATACCCGGCACCGACCCAGCTGTCGGCCGCGCCGGCATTCAAGGTGGCACCCATGAAGCGCAGCTGGGGACCGAGCGCAGCATTGAGCTGCAGGTGGTAGATCATTTCAATCATCGCCGCCAAACCCACCAGCACCACTGCCGCCGTGCCACCGAGCGCCAGATAAGCGGTCCAGAGCCGGCGCAACTTGCCATGCGCGGCGACGCGCAGATTCATCATGATCAGGCTGGCCAACCCGCCCGGCGCATAAATCACCATGAACAGAAAAACCAGCCCGAGATAAAGCAGCCATGCCATGGTCAGCTCGGACAGCAGCACCAGGGCAATCACCATCAGAATGGCACCCAATATCGGCCCGAAAAAGAAGGTCGCACCGCCCAGAAACACGAACAGCAGCGTGGCACCGGAGCGATGCGCGCTGACCACCTCGGCGGTGACAATCTCGAAATTGAGCGCGCCCAGTCCACCGGCAATGCCGGCAAAGAATCCCGAGATCATGAACGCCAGATAACGAATGTGCCGGGTGCTGTAGCCGATGAACTCGACCCGCTCCGGGTTGTCGCGCACCGCGTTCAGCATGCGCCCGAGTGGCGTGCGGGTGAAGGCATACATCAATGCCGTGCAGACAAAACAGTACAGTGCAATCAGATAATAGAGTTGGATCTGCGGCCCGAAACTGATACCCAGCACCGCCTTGCCGACCACCCGGTTCGAGGAGATACCGCCCTCGCCGCCAAAGAATTCTGGCAGCATCAGCGACATCGACCAGACCAGCTCGCCAACGCCGAGCGTGATCATGGCAAAGGTGGTGCCGGCCTTCTTGGTCGTCACAAACCCGAGCAACGCGGCAAACAGGAAACCACCCAAACCACCGACCAGCGGCACCAGACTGACCGGCAAACCCAACTCGCCGGCACCGATCCGGTTCAAAGTGTGAATCGCCAGATAAGCGCCCAGCCCGCTGTAGACCGCATGGCCGAAACTCAGCATGCCGCCCTGCCCGAACAGCAGGTTATAGGCCAGACAGGCAATGATGGCGATGCCCATCTGCGACAGCATGGTGAGCGCGAAACTCGAGGTCCACAGCTTGGGCGCCACCAGCAGGATCAACGCAAACAAGCTCCAGAGCAGCCAGCGGCTGACATTCCAGGCTTTGAAATGGAAATTGGGCGCAGATTCGCGGGCCATCGACCTCATTCCTCCCGGGTGCCGAGCAGGCCGCGCGGCCGCAGGATCAGGATCAGCACCAGCAGCAGATAGGGCAGGATCGGCGCGGCCTGCGCCAGCGTGATGCGCAGCAGCGGCCAGCCGAGCGTCTGCGGCCCGACGGCGGCGCCCCAGCGGTTCAGCAGCATCGCCAGCGAGGCGTCCACCGTCAGCGGCAGCGTCTGCAGCAGGCCGATCAGGATCGAGCCGACAAAGGCGCCGGCCAGCGAGCCCATGCCTCCGACGACAACGACGACGAAGATGATCGAGCCGACCAGCGCCGCCATCGACGGCTCGGTGACGAAGGTGATGCCGCCGATCACGCCGGCCAGCCCGGCCAGCGCGCAGCCGCCGCCGAACACCAGCATGAAGACGCGCGGCACGTTGTGGCCAAGCGCCTCGACCATCTCGGGATGCGTCAGCGCCGCCTGGATCACCAGGCCGATGCGGGTACGCGTCAGCAGCAGCCAGAGCAGCAGCAGCATCAGCAGCGCCACGCCCATCATGAAAGCGCGCGTGAGCGGAAAGCGCGAACAGGCCACCAGCAGCGCGGCGCTGCTCTGGCACAGCTCGGCCGGCGCCGTGCCCCAAACCAGGCTGAAGCCATGCACCGAGGACTGGATCAGCGTGAAGGCCGAACCCTGCAGCTCAGGCGGCGGCGTGAACCGCACCGAGCTGCGGCCCCAGATCAGCTGCACCACCTCCAGCACCACGTACGACAGGCCGAAGGTGAGCAGCAGCTCAGGCACATGGCCGAACTTGTGCACCCGGCGCAGCGCGCTGCGCTCGAACAGCGCGCCCAGCGCGCCGGTCAGCAGCGGCGCCAGCAGCAGCGCCGGCCAGAAGCCCAGCCAGCCGCTCAGGCTGTAGCCGAGGTAGGCACCGGCCATGTAGAAGCTGGCGTGGGCAAAGTTGAGCACGCCCATCATGCTGAAAATCAGCGTCAGCCCCGAGCTGAGCATGAACAGCAGCAGCCCGGAGCTCAGGCCGTTGAGTAGATTGATCACGATCTGGTCCACGGCCCAGCCACACCTTGCATCGAGAGAGTCAGCCGACAAAGAAACGGCCCGGCGCAGCCGCCTGCCACGGGCCGGGGCGCCAGTGTGCCTGCAAGTGCTGCCGCGCAGCGCTCAAGGCCGCTTCATCTGGCACGAAGTCGGCGTGCTGGCCACGTAGGCCGGGTACTCCTGCAGCGGCACCAGCGTGTAGCCGGTGTTTTCCGGGCTGTAGGGATACTTGGCGTCGGCCTTCTGCCAGCGCGTCACGAACAACGCCTGCTGCAGCTGGTGATCCGACTTGCGCATCTCGACCTCGCCGTTGAAGCTCTTGGCGCTCAGGCCTTCCAGCGCCGCCGCCACCTTGACCGGATCGGTCGACTTGGCCTTGGCCATCGCGGCACCGAGCAGCGTGTAGGCGTGGATGATCGAGCCGCTGTAGAAGTCATCGCCGAAGCGCTTCTTGTACTCATCCATCCACTTGGCCATCTGGCCCGGCAGGTTGTAGTGGTTGTAGGCGACCTGATAGACGCGCCCCTCGCCGGCCGCACCCAGCGCGGTCGGTGTGCCGGTCACGCCGGTGTAGTAGGTGTAGAACTTGGCGTTCAGGCCGGCCTCGTTGGCAGCCTTCAGCAGCAGCGTCAGGTCCGAGCCCCAGTTGCCGGTGATCACCGTGTCGGCGCCGGAAGCCTTGATCTTGGCCACATAGGGCGCGAAGTCGCGCACCTGCGCCAGCGGGTGCAGATCCTCGCCGACGAACTGCACGTCCGGGCGCTTGCGGCCCAGGATCTCCTTGGCGTACTTGGCAACCTGGTGGCCGTGCGAGTAGTTCTGGTTCAGCAGGTAGACCTTCCGGATGTCCTTCTGGTCTTTCATGAAGGTGGTGAGCACCTCCATCTTCATGGAGGTGTCGGCATCGAGGCGGAAATGCCAGTAGCTGCACTTGCTGTTGGTCAGGTCAGGATCGACCGCCGCGTAGTTGAGGTAGACCACCTCCTGGCCCGGATTGCGCTCGTTGTGCTTGTTGACGGCGTCGATCAGCGCGGTGGCGGCGCCGGAGCCGTCGCCCTGCGCCACGTAGCGCACACCCTGGTCGACGGCAGCCTTCAGCGCGTTGAGCGTCTCGGCCGGGCTGAGCTTGTTGTCGATGCCGATGACCTCGAACTTGACGCCAGCCGGATTGCCCGCGCCGCTGAACTTCTCGGCGAAGAAGCGGAAGCTGTTGAGCTGGTTCTGGCCGACCGGCGCCATCAGGCCGGTGAGCGGGTCGATCCAGGCGATCTTGACCGTCTCGCCCTTCTGGGCCAGCGCGGCCGAAGCGCACAGGGTCAGGGCGGCCAGCGCGCCGGCTTGCAAGCCGTGGCGCCAGGTGATGTCGCTAGTCCTCATCGCTGTCTCCTTGTAGCGCGCCGCATCTGGGTCGGCACTGCCTTGGATGTTGCAGGATGCGCCCGCACTTGCGTTCAGGGACTACCACTAAGGCTTGTCACACCGGGGACAGCCAGCCGTTGAGCGACACGGGATCCGTCCCTCGCCCAGCCGGATCGCGATCAAGCGCCACGGGCAAGCTCGCCAGCGGCACCGCAGAGCGATCCGTTGGCGGCCGATCGCGATGCCACCGGTCGCGCGCAGCATGGGGGTGCCGCACCGGCGCAACTGGCGGCCAGCCTTGGTTGGATTGACTGCCAACAGCTCAAGTCCGACAGGCCGCGAGATCACCCCCATCAAGCCCCTGGCAGCACGTGATCCTTGAACTGCTCGCGCAGCTTGAGCTTCTGCATCTTGCCGGTGGCGGTGTGCGGGATGTCATCGACGAACACCACGTCGTCGGGGATCTGCCACTTGGCGATGCGGCCGTCATAGAAGGCCAGCAGCTCCTCGCGGCTGAGTTGCGTGCCGGGCTTGCGCACCACCACCAACAGCGGCCGCTCGTCCCACTTGGGGTGGCGGCAGGCGATGACGGCGGCCTCCATGACAGCCGGGTGCGCCATCGCGATGTTTTCCAGGTCGATCGAGCTGATCCACTCGCCGCCGGACTTGATGACGTCCTTGCTGCGGTCGGTGATCTGCATGAAGCCGTCGGCGTCGATGGTGGCGACGTCGCCGGTCGGGAACCACTGCTGGCCATCCATCTCGCGCAGCGGTGAGTCGCTGCGGCCGAAATAGCTGCCGATGACCCACTGCCCGCGCACCATCAGGTCGCCACTGCTCTTGCCGTCCCAGGGCACGGCCTGGCCGTTGGCGCCCATCAGCGCCATGTCGACGCCGTAGATCACCCGGCCCTGCTTTTCCAGCAGGTGGTGCTGCTCTGCGGCAGGCAGGGCCTTGTGCTTGGCCTTGAGCTTGCTGAGCGTGCCGAGCGGCGAGAGTTCGGTCATGCCCCAGGCGTGGATCACCTCGATGCCGAACTCGTCTTCCAGCGTGCGCATCATGGCCGGCGGGCAGGCCGAGCCGCCGATCACGGTGCGCTTCAGGCTGGTGGTTTTCAGGCCATTGTTCTTCATGTAGTTGATGGCGCCGAGCCAGACCGTCGGCACGCCAGCGCTGAAGGTGACCTGCTCGCTCTCGAACAGTTCGTGCAGCGACTTGCCGTCCAGGTGCGGTCCGGGCAGCACCAGCTTGGCACCCACCAGCGCGGCGCTGTAGGGCAGACCCCAGGCGTTGACGTGGAACATCGGCACCACCGGCAGGATCACGTCGGCCGACGAGCAGTCCATCGCGTCCGGCAGCGCCGCGCCGTAGGCGTGCAGCACCGAGGAGCGGTGGCTGTAGATGGCGCCCTTCGGGTTGCCGGTGGTGCCCGAGGTGTAGCAGATGCTCGACGCGGTGTTCTCGTCAAAGCTCGGCCAGGCGTACTGGCCGTTCTCGGCCTCGACCAGCTCCTCGTAACAAAGCAGGTTCGGAATCTTGCTTTCGGCCGGCATGTGAGCGCGGTCGGTCATCAGCACGACGTGCTGCACCGTCGGCAGCCGCGCGGCGATCTTCTCGATCAGCGGCAGGAAGGTCAGGTCGATGCACAGCACCTTGTCGGCCGCGTCGCTGATGATCCAGGCGATCTGCTCCGGAAACAGCCGAGGGTTGATGGTGTGGCAAACCAGCTCCGAGCCCGACGCGCCGTAGTAGATCTCGAAATGCCGATAGCCGTTCCAGGCCAGCGTGCCGACCCGGTCGCCCGCCTCGCAGCCCAGCCGGGCCAAAGCCTGCGCCAGCTTGCGGCTGCGCAGCTCGGCCTCGCGGTAGGTGGTACGGTGGATGTCGCCCTCGACGCGCTTGGAGACGATCTCGGTGTCGGCCGCATGCCGCGCGGCATGCACCAGCAACGACGAGATCAACAGCGGCATCTGCATCATCTGGCCCATCAGGCTGCTCATGGCGGTCCGTCCTTGAAGTGTTGGTGAAACATGAACCGATCACTATAGAAAGCACTGCGGCGCGGCAGCAGTCCTGCTTACCCTAGCGATTTGTCGCCTGGGCGACTCGCACCCGGCACAGGGCGACAAGTCCCTGCAGCAGCGAGCTGACGCCAGGCTGCCTACACTGCCCGCATGTCGGTCACCCTGCAAGCCCTGTCGCCCATTTCGGCGCCCATGCCAGCGCCAAGTTCCTGCGCGTTCGATCCGCACGAACTGCGCTGGCTCAACCGTTACACCGCGCTCGGTGAGCCGCATGTGTTTGCGCAGCACGGCGCCGCCCTGCCCGATCCGCACTGGGCCGCACTGAGCCGCCGCGCCGCCGAGCTGCTCGGCTGGCCGGCCGATTGGTGGCAGGCCGACGGCGCGCTTGACGCCTTCAGCGCCGGCACGCCCTGGCCGGGCATGCAGCCGGCCTCGACGGTCTACAGCGGTCACCAGTTCGGCGTCTGGGCCGGCCAGCTGGGCGACGGCCGCGCGCTGCTGCTCGGCGAGGTGGCGAGCCCCGCCGGGCCGCAGGAGCTGCAGCTCAAGGGCAGCGGCAAGACGCCCTACTCGCGCATGGGCGACGGCCGCGCGGTGCTGCGCTCGTCGATCCGCGAATTCCTCTGCTCGGAAGCGATGCACGCGCTCGGCATCCCGACCACCCGCGCGCTGGCGCTGACGGCGTCGGACCTGCCGGTGCGGCGCGAGGGCATCGAAACGGCCGCAGTGGTGACACGGCTGGCGCCGAGCTTTCTGCGCTTCGGCCACTTCGAGCATTTCTGCCATCACAACCAGCCGGCCGCGCTGCGCCGGCTGCTCGACTTCGTGCTGGCACACCACTACCCCGAATGCCGCGACGCGCCCGAGCCGGCCGCCGCGCTGCTGCAGGAAGTGAGCCGGCGCACCGCCGAGCTGCTGGCCGACTGGCAGGCGGTGGGGTTCTGCCACGGCGTGATGAACACCGACAACATGTCGATCCTGGGCCTGACGATCGACTACGGTCCGTTCGGCTTTCTGGACGCGTTCGACCCCGGCCACATCTGCAACCACTCCGACAACCAGGGCCGCTACGCCTACGCGCGCCAGCCCGGCGTGGCGTACTGGAATCTGCATGCACTGGCGCAAGCGCTCACGCCGCTGGTACAGGACACCGACAGCCTGCTGGCCGCGCTGGAGCCCTACCGCAGCGAGTTTCCAGCTGCGCTGACCCGGCGCATGCGCGCCAAGCTCGGCCTGACCGGCGTGCAAGGCAGCGACCCGGACCTGATCGATGACTTCCTGCGCCTGCTCGAAGCCGGCCGGGTCGATTACACGATCGCCTTCCGGCGCCTGGGCAACTTCTGCACCACACCGGCGCAGCCACTGGCGGCCGGCGTCGGCGCTGCGGCCGAGAACGCGCCGATCCGCGACCTGTTCCTGGACCGCCTCGGCTTTGACGCCTGGGCCGAGCGTTACGCCGCGCAGCTGCGGCTTGAGGGCAGCCTGGACGCCGAGCGCGCCGTGCGCATGGCGGGCGTGAACCCGAAATACATCCTGCGCAATCACCTGGCGCAGGAAGCGATCCGTCAGGCCGAGGGAGGTGACTACGCCGAAGTCACACGTCTGGCACAGGTGCTGGAGCGGCCGTTCGACGAGCAGCCCGAGCACAGCGCCTACGCCGACTTCCCGCCCGACTGGGCCTGTTCACTGGAAATCTCCTGTTCATCATGAGCACCACCAAGCCCCAAGACGACAGCTCTTACTCCGTGACGAAGAGCGACGCCGAATGGCGCGCCCAGCTCGACACGGTCCAGTACGCCGTGACACGCCAGGCCGCCACCGAGCGGCCCTTCACCGGCGAGTTCTGGGATCACTCGGCCGAAGGCGTGTATCGCTGCGTCTGCTGCAGCACGCCGCTGTTCGAGTCGGCCACCAAGTTCGACGCCGGCTGCGGCTGGCCGAGCTACTGGCAGCCACTGGAGGCGGCCCACATCGAGCGCATCACCGACCGCACGCACGGCATGGTGCGCGTCGAGGTGCGCTGCCAGCACTGCGGTGCGCATCTCGGCCATGTGTTCGACGACGGCCCGGCGCCGACCGGCGAGCGTTATTGCATCAATTCGGCCTCACTGGACTTCACGCCAGCGCCATCCAAGCCCTGAAAGCAACGCACAACAACACAAACCCGCCTGAGCCGGTGGTGCGGTTGCGCGGCAATCCGCTGCGGACCTGCGAAAATTCACCCCCATGAAATTTCTGCTCGACTTTCTCCCCATCCTGCTGTTCTTCGCAACCTTCAACGTGGCCGAGAAACATGCTGACGACGCCGCCCGGCTCGCTACCGACTGGTTCGGCTTCATGGTGTCCGGTGGCGTGGTCGCCGCCAAGGAAGCCCCCGTGCTGCTGGCGACTGTGGTCGTGGTGGTGGCCACGCTGGCGCAGGTGCTGTTCCTGAAACTGCGCGGCAAGAAGGTCGACACCATGCTCTGGGTCAGCCTGGTGCTGGTCACGGTGCTGGGCGGGGCGACCATCTATTTCCACAGCGACACCTTCATCAAGTGGAAACCCAGCGTGCTGTATTGGGTGATGGCCATGGGTTTTCTGCTCAGCCCGATCGTGGCCGGCAAGAATCTGCTGAAAACCATGCTCGGCGAGCAGATGGAACTGCCGGAGCCGATCTGGCAGCGCCTGAATCTGGCCTGGGTCGGGTTTTTCATGTTGATGGGCGTGCTCAACCTGTGGGTCGCCTATAACTTCTCGACCTCGACCTGGGTGAATTTCAAACTATTTGGCGGCATGGGTTTGATGCTGGTTTTCACGATCGCCCAAGGCCTGTATCTGAACCGCCATCTGGGCAAGGTGGAAGAATGAGCACCGCCCACTGGGTCAGCGCAGCCGACATCGAAGCCGCCTTGCAAGCGCAGCTGGCACCGGCTTACCTGCAGGTGCGCGACGACAGCCACCAGCACGCCGGCCACGCCGGGGCCGCTGCCGGCGGGCATTTTCATGTGCAGATTCGCGCCAGCCGCTTTGCCGGTTTGGGGCGGCTGGCCCGGCATCGCCTCGTGTATGATGCCCTCGCCGATTTGATCCCCCGGGGCATCCACGCCCTGGCCATCGAGGCGGACTTGCCTGTGTAGGAACAGGTTCCGCCCTGAACTGGCGGCTGCAGTAGAGGTAGATAAAAGCATTTCCTGCGCCGCTCCGCTCATTCCGCTGTAAAGGTCCTCGACTCCATGAAGAAGCTTTCGATCGCCTTGTCCGCTATCGCCCTGGCAGCCGCTGTGCTGCCGCTGGCTGCACAAGCGCAAAACGTTGCCATCGTCAACAGCAAGCCGGTCCCCAAGGCGCGTTTCGAGTCCTTCATGACGCAAGTCGTCAAGCAAGGCCAGCAACGCACGCCGGAGCTGGAACGCCAGGTCAAGGACGAACTGGTGCTGCGCGAAATCTTTGTGCAGGAAGCCGAAAAGCGCGGCCTGCAAACCGGCGACGAATACAAGTCCCAGATCGAGATCGCCCGCCAAGGCATCCTGATCCGCGAGCTGTTCAATGACTTCGGCAAGAAAAACCCGGTTACCGATGCCGAGCTGAAGGCCGAGTACGACAAGCTCAAGGGCACCGCTGGCGAGAAGGAATATCACGCCCGCCACATCCTGGTCGAGAAGGAAGACGACGCCAAGGCCATCATCGCCGACCTGAAGGGCGGCGCCAAGTTTGAAGACCTGGCCAAGAAGGCTTCCAAGGATCCGGGTTCGGCACCGAACGGTGGCGATCTGGACTGGGCCGGCCCGGGCAGCTATGTGCCTGAGTTCTCGCAAGCGATGGCCAAGCTCGAAAAGGGCCAGTTCACCGACACGCCGGTGAAGAGCCAGTTCGGCTACCACATCATCCTGCTGGAAGACGTGCGTGACGCGCAGTTCCCGCCGTTCGACGAAGTCAAGCCGCAGCTGCAACAGCGCATGCAGCAGCAAAAGCTCACCAAGTACCGTGACGACCTGAAGGCCAAGGCCAAGACTGACTACAAGTTCAGCAACTGAGGTCGGTGACTGATCCGGCCTGCGGGCTGGATGGGTCTGCCTTGACGGCCCTCGCTGGTTTTGCCAGGAGGGCCGTTGGCTTTTGGAAGCCGCGTTTCAGTGGCCGGTCAGCGCCAGCCAGGCCGTGAGCAGGCCGATCAGCAGCGGCTGGTGCAGCATGTAGAAGCTCAGCGGCCAGCGGCCCAGCGTCGCCAAGGGCCGCAGCGTGCGCGGCAGGGCGCCACCCAACCAGATCGGCCGCGCCTTGAGCAGCCAGCCGCCCAGCAGCAGCCCCAGGCTCATGACGCCAAACCAGGGCAGCAGCGGCACATAGTCCTCGGTGATCGGCTTGTGCGTCACCAGCCCGACCCAGTTGGTCCAGCGCGTATCGAAGAACTCATGCTGCACGCCGAGCGGCAACAGCAGCACCAGCAGTGCCAGCGCCAGCAGCCAGCCACGCCCGAGCGGCGCCAGCAGCCGCAGCAAGATCAGCATCAGCGCCACCGCGTGCAGCACGCCAAAAGTGATGTAGCTGCGCGGAAACATCCAGAACGAGCCAGCGCTCACCAGCAGCGCACAGCCCGCGATCTGGGCCCAGCGGCGCCAGAAGCGGGCGTCAAAACGCGGCGTGTCGGCACGCGCTGCCGCGCCCAGCGCCAGCGCCTGGCCCGCGCCGGCACAGAGCAGGAACAGCGAGACGATGCAGATCCGCTGCCAGGTCCAGAGCGGATCCCGATAGAAGTTCTGCCCCGGCAACAAGCCGTCGTGGTTCAGGTCGAAGCAGAAATGAAAGCTTGCCATCCAGAGCATCGCCACGCCGCGCAAGGCGTCGAGCCGCTCGAAACGGGTCAGGGCCGCTGCCCGGGGCAGCGCAGCAGAAGAAACAACAGCCATGCCGGCAAGGTTAGCGCATGCACCGGCCGCCCGTGCCGCCTCAGACCGGCTCGTGCCCTCGGCGGCGCGCCTTCTTGTCGGCGCGCTCGCGCTGCAGCGCCAGCTCGGCGGCTTCGGCCTCCTCCACCCATGCGACAAACTCCTGCGGCGTTTCCAGCGTGACGCGGCCCAGCGTGCCGGCGCGGAACTCGTGCATCACCACTTCAGCGGCCTTTTGCAGGTTGACACGCCCGCCCGGCAGCACCGCACCGCGCTTGCGGCCGATCTCGGTCAGCAGCTCGGCATCGTTCAGGCTGGCAGTGTCATCGCCGAGCCGGTAGCGCTCGACCAGCCGGGGCAGATAGTCGCGCCGCAGGGTGTGCAGCAGCTCGACCGCCACCACTTCCTCGTCCAGCGCGTTGCGGCCGACCGCGCCGCTGGCGGCCAGGTTGTAGCCGCTCTTCTCGACCACGATCTTCGGCCACAGCATGCCGGGCGTGTCGAACAGATAGAAGTCGCTCGCCAGCACGATGCGCTGCTCCAGCTTGGTGATGCCGGGCTCGTCGCCGGTCTTGGCAGCGCGCTTGCCCACCAGCGTGTTGATCAGGGTCGATTTGCCGACGTTCGGAATGCCGCAGATCAGCACCCGCATCGGCTTGACCATGCCGCCGCGCAGCGGTGCGAGCGCGCGGCAGGCCGCGATCAGGCGCTGCGCCGGCGCGGTGACGCTGGCGTCCAGGCCGATGGCCTGGGTGGCCGGCAAGCCGTTGTAGTAGGCCAGCCAGGCCTCGGTGCGCGCCGGATCGGCCAGATCCTGCTTGTTGAGCAGCTTGAGGGTGGGTTTGCCGCGCGTCAGCTCGGCCAGCATCGGGTTGGCGCTGGAGCCGGGCAGACGGGCGTCGAGCAGCTCGACCACCACATCGACGCCTTCCTTGACGCGGTCGATGATGGCTTTCTTGGTCAGATTCATGTGACCGGGGAACCACTGGATGGCCATCGTCAGCTTCGCTTTCTGTCGTCGTCGGTAAAGGTGTTGGGGCAATCGGAGCCGGGACTGTACGGGATGGCGGGGATAATCGCCCCCTCCCCCGAGGCCAACACCGATGCGTCTAACCAATTTCTGGATCTCTCTGCGTGCCAAAGCCGACGGCCGACTGTGGTGGCTGGCGCTGGTGGGCGCGGCCGCCGTGGCCCTGCTCGGCCTGATCGTGCTGGGCGTGAGCGCGCTGGTGATCTACCCGCAGCTGCCCGCGATCGACAAGCTGAACGACTACCACCCCAAGCTGGCGCTGCAGGTCTACAGCAGCGACGGCGTCGAGCTGGCCTCGTTCGGCGCCGAGCGGCGCTACGTGCTGCCGATCGAGGACATCCCCAAGCGCATGCAGGACGCGCTGCTGGCGGTGGAAGACGCCAACTTCCGCGAGCACGGCGGCGTGAGCCTGCGCGGCGTGCTGCGCGCGGCCGTGACCAATCTGTTCCACGGCCGCCGCCAGGGCGGCTCGACCATCACGCAGCAGGTGGCACGCAACTTCTTCCTCAGCTCGCGCAAGACCTACACGCGCAAGATCTCGGAGATCCTGCTCGCGCTCAAGATCGAAGGCCAGCTCAGCAAGGACGAGATCCTGGAGCTGTACATGAACCAGATCTACCTGGGCCAGCGCGCCTACGGCTTCGAGGCCGCCGCGCGCACCTACTTCGGCAAGCCGCTGAAAGATCTGTCGGTGGCCGAATGCGCCATGCTGGCCGGCCTGCCGCAAAACCCGTCCTACGCCAACCCGATGACCAATCCGGAGCGGGCCCGCAAGCGCCAGCTGGTGGTGCTGGAGCGCATGCACGAGGTCGGCATGCTCGATGACAAGGCCTTGGCCGCCGCCAAGGCCGCACCGCTGCAGGTGCGCCATTCGGGCCAGCCGCTGGTGCACGCCGAATATGTGGCCGAGATGGCGCGCCAGGCGGTCTACGCCCAGTACGGCGAAAAGACCTACACCGACGGCCTGAAGGTCTACACCACCATCAACAGCGTGGATCAGCAAGCCGCCTGGCGGGCGCTGCGGCGTGGCGTGCTCGACTACGACCGCCGCCAGCCCTGGCGCGGCCCGGAAGCCGAGGAAGACCTGCCCCTTGACGCCAGCGACAGCGACATCGCGCACCTGCTGGTCGATTACCGCGACGATGAAGACCTGCGTCTGGCGATCGTCACCGAAGCCAGTCCGCGCGCCATGACCGTGACGCTGGCCACCGGCGAGGTGCTGAAGATCAGCGGCGACGGCCTGCGGCTGGCCCAGCCCGGCTTGAGCGCCAAGGCCCCGAACGAACTGCGCATCCGCCGTGGCGCCATCGTCCGGGTGCAGAAAAACGCCAACGCGGACAGCTGGAGCGTCAGCCAGTGGCCGGAAGTGCAGGCCGCGCTGGTCTCGCTCGACCCCAAGAACGGCCAGGTGCGCGCGCTGGTCGGCGGCTTCGATTTCACGCAGAACCAGTTCAATCATGTGACGCAGGCCTGGCGCCAGCCCGGGTCGAGCTTCAAGCCCTTCCTGTATTCGGCCGCGCTGGAGCACGGCGTGATGCCGGCCTCGGTGATCAACGACGCGCCGCTGCCGGCCAGCCTGGGCGGCTGGGATCCGAAGAATTCCGATGACAAGTACGACGGCCCGATCACGCTGCGCCAGGCCCTGGCCAAGTCGAAGAACATGGTGACGATCCGGCTGGTGCAGCTGCTCGGCCCCGAAAACGCGCGCCAGTGGGCTGGCCGTTTCGGCTTTGATGTGGATCGCCAGCCCGACAACCAGACGCTGGCGCTCGGCTCCGGCGCCACCAACCCGCTGCAGCTGGCCAGCGCCTACGCGGTGCTGGCCAACGGCGGGCTGCGCGTGGCACCGCTGGTGATCGAGCGCATCACCGATGCCGAGGACCAGGCGCTGTTCCAGGCCGCGCCGCCGGTGGTCGATGAAGGCAGCCGCGTCGTGCCGCAGCGCAACACCTATCTGACCGCCAGCCTGCTGCAGGAAGTCACCCGCAGCGGCACCGCCGCCCGCGCCCAAGCCAGCCTGAAACGCCCCGATCTGTACGGCAAGACCGGCACCACCAACGAGGCGGTCGACGCCTGGTTCGCCGGTTTCCAGCCGAGCCTGGTCGCTGTCGTCTGGATGGGCTTTGATACGCCGCGCAGCCTGGGCTCGCGCGAGTCCGGCGGCGGCCTGTCGCTGCCAATCTGGATCGAGTACATGCAGCGCGCCCTGCGCGCCACGCCGGTGCAGGAGTTGCCGGTACCCGATGGCGTGCTGCAGAGCGGCGGCGATTGGGTCTACACCGAATGGGCCGATGGCAGTTACCTGAGCGGCATCGGGCTGGAGAATGTCGCGCCTGCAGCGACAGCTCCGGTCATGCCTGCCGCCAGCGCTGCTTCGGCGCCCTGAACCGCACCACGTCCACCCGGCTTCCCCGACCTTTTGCCCCGACTGCCACCTCATGCCTTTTGCTTCCCTCGGTCTGGTGCCCGCCCTGGTGCGCGCCGCCAAAGAACGCCATTACCTCGCCCCGACGCCGATCCAGGCCGAAGCGATTCCGGCCATCCTGCAGGGGCGTGACGTGCTGGGCTCGGCGCAGACCGGCGCCGGCAAGACGGCAGCCTTCGCGCTGCCGCTGCTGCAACGGCTGGCCAGTCTCGGCCGCGAGACGCCACGCCAGGTTGGCGCACTGGTGCTGGTGCCGACGCGCGAACTGGCGGCCCAGGTCGGCGAAACCATGCTGGCGCTGGCCCGGCATCTGCCGCAGCAGCTCAAGATCGCGGTGGTGTTCGGCGGCGTGTCGATCAACCCGCAGATGATGAACTTGCGCGGCGGCGCCGACATCGTGGTCGCCACGCCAGGCCGGCTGCTCGACCTGATCGAGCACAACGCGCTGCGCCTGGCCGACATCAGCCTGCTGGTGCTGGACGAGGCCGATCGCCTGTTCGATCTCGGTTTTGCCGAAGAGCTGGGCCGCATCCTGTCGCTGCTGCCGGCGCGGCGCCAGAACCTGCTGTTCTCGGCCACCTTCCCGAGCGCCGTGCGCACGCTCACCGATCAGCTGCTGCACGACCCGGTGCGCATCGACGTGGCGGCGGCGCCCGTCAGCGCACCCGCCATTGCACAGCGCGCCATCCAGGTCGATACCGCGCGACGCACGCCGCTGCTGCGGCACCTGATCCGCGAGCACGGCTGGGACCGCGTGCTGGTGTTCGTGGCCTCGCGCTACGCCGCCGAGCATGTCGCCGACAAGCTCTACCGCGCCGGCGTCGAGGCGGCACCCTTGCACGGCGAGCTCAGTCAGGGCGGGCGCAGCCAGGTGTTGTCCGACTTCAAGGCGGGCCGGCTGCAGGTGCTGGTGGCCACCGATCTGGCCGCGCGCGGCATTGACATCGTGGCGTTGCCGGCGGTGGTCAATCACGACCTGCCGCGCTCGGCGGTGGACTACACGCACCGCATCGGCCGCACCGGCCGCGCCGGCGCCAACGGCGTGGCGGTGAGCTTCATCTGCGCCGACAGCGAGGGCAGCGAAGCACATTTCCGCCTGATCGAGAAGCGCCAGCAGCAGCGCGTGCCGCGCGAACAGATCGCCGGTTTCGAGCCGACCCAGACGCCCGCGCCCGGCCCGGCGCCCACCGGTGGCATCAAGGGCAAGCGCAAGAGCAAGAAAGACAAGCTGCGCGAGGCCGCAGCCGCCCAGTTGGGCTGACGGTGGTCAAACCCCCGCTCGCCTTCCACGACCCTCAGATCGACGATGAAAACCTATACCTTCGAAGTCCAGCGCTACAAGTCGGCCAGCAACAGCCATGGCCTGGTCGAAATCAAGCTCGACGCCCTGCTGCTGCCGCGCAACACGCCGGAGGGCAAGGAGCCGGCCCATGTGCTGAGCATGAGCGAGGCCGACGCCCGCGTCCTGATGCTGCTGCTGAAAACGCAGATCGCCGAGTTCGACAAGCGCAAGGCGCGCAGCCAGCGCTGAAGCGGCTCAGCAGCTCAGGACCGGCAGGCTGATCTCGACGCCATAGATCAGCAGCGAGTCGTCACCGCCACGGATGGTGATCAGCAGATCGTGCGGCGTGCCGTCAGCGCTGCGGGCATCGAAGCACTCGGTCAGGCTCTGGCCGGGGCGCAAGGCCAGTACCTCGGGCACGGCGTGGTTGAGGTGGTAGCGCCAGGCGCCGTCGGCATCGACCGAGAACCGGCCATAGCAGCCCGGCACCTGCTCCTGGCACAGGAATGCGGCACCAGCATCAGCCTCGGTCCGGACCAGCTGGCCGACGATGCCGAGCTCTTGATCGGCATGCCACGGCTTGTCGGTCGGCCGAGCGATGGTGTTGGCGGCCGGGCCGGCGGCCAGTGTCGTCGTGACCGGGTGGCACTCTTCGCCATCAAACAGCCGTTCCGGCATGAGGGCGAGCCGCACCCGAGCGGTGGTGGTGCCCGCCGGCAACACCAGCTCGGGCATCGATTGCCAGCTGAGGCCGCCGTTGAACGACACCTCCGGCCGCCCCAGATAAGCCGCCGCGCCGAACCCATCACCATCGCCCAGCGCCAGCTGCACGGGGGTATCGACCGGCGCCGGCTGATTCAGGTACAGCTCGAAATGCATGTAGTGCGGCACGGCGTCCGGCGCAACCACGCCGCTGGCGGCATTCAGATCGGCGGCGATGCGGTCCAGCTCGGGCAACAGCTCGGCAGTGGAGCGCTCAACCGGCGCCGGCGCTGACGCCGCCAGATCACTGACCGCATCCGTGATGGCATCTTGGGCGAGCAGGATCAGATCGCCGGCAGACTCGGAGGAGTCACCCGGTACGACCGCCGGAAGGCGGGCCGGCAAGCCGACCGCCGCCTGGGCAGAAATGAAGCAAGACGCTGTCATGGTGTCCTTCAGAAGCGCAGTAAAGGGATGTCGGTATATCGGCACACAGCGCGGCAAACTTCACTTCCCGGCCGACATGCTAAGGGTTCAGCGCCCGCCGCCGTGGTCTTGCGGCAGCCAATCGGGGTGACTGAGCTGCGCCAGCACGCTGGGCTGGCCGGCATCGCTGGCGATCCGGTCGGGGTGGTAAACGGTCGTGCTGTGCTGCTCCGGGCCATCGATGGAAGTGCCACGATCCAGCCACCAGCGCTCGGAGTCGGTACTGCCAGACGTATGGCCAGCGTGGCCGGCCAACCCGCCCGGCAGCAGATCATGCAGATCGAGCGTCGCACCCGTCGGGCCGGTCACCATCTCGATCAGTGCAGCCTCGACCGCTGCGTGATGGGCGTCGGCCTCGCCCAGCTGCCAGGCAAACACCCCAACGGCGGCAACTTCATGCGCGTGGTCGGGGGCCACTGGCAAGGCCGCCGGTGCTGCCGCCACCGCATCACCGTAGCTGCAGACCGGCAGACTGTCGGCACGGCCCTGCACGCTGACCACCACCACATGGCGGCTGCCATCGGCGCTGCAGACCGTGAACTCATCGCGCACGCTGTCACCCGCACGCAGGGCTTGCACCGGCGCGGCACTGTGATTGAGGCTGTAGGTCCAGGCACCGTCCGCATCGACCGAGAACAGGCCGTAGCGGCCTGGCACGTCATGCTGGGCACTGAACGCAGCCGCGCCAGCGCCGGTCACCGGCGGGTTGAACTGGCCCACCATGCTGAGTTCATGGCCCGGCGCTGGCACTTCGGTCCGCGACGAATCGGCGTGTGGCGGCGCGCTGATCGGGCTGACGTGAGCGTCCGCGCTGAGGATGGTTTCGGCAAACACATGGCCGCCGTGCGCCGATGCGACGCCATCAGTCCGGCTGTGCCACATGACCTCGCGTTCGATCTGAGTCAGCTCGGCAGGCGCTGGCTCTGGCGCTACCGGCAAGAGCGCCGCACGACCGTACAGATCGAAGGCGTGCGCCTGCGGCGTGACCACCTCGATGACACGCTCGACCCGCAGCCCCGGCCAGAGGCTGTTCACTTCAGCTTCGTCGCCAACGGCAGGCGGTGCGGCCACACCGATGGCGGCATTGAGCTCGGCGACGATGCGATCAAGCGCCGGCTCCAGCGGGTTCGTGGTGTCAGTGCCAGGTTCGACCAACCCGGCCGGGCTCGCCACAGGCTCCGAGCGATGGCCGACCTCGACAATGGCGTTCTGGGCCGCCAGGATCAGATCACCAGGCTGGAGCTGGTCACCCACCTGCAACGGGCGGATCTGCCCATCCGACAAGCACCGCACCGAATAACCCTGCACACGCGCCACCGTGCCGGCAGGCAGACGGGCAGACAAGCCAGTGGCGGCTTGAGCGGAAAGTACGGAAGACGCTGCCATGGTGAGACCTTCAGTGGCGCAGTGAGGGAATGCCAGTGATATCGGCGTGCACCGCAGCAAACTTCACTGCCGGACCGGCCGGGCGGATCGGCTACCATCGATCGCGCCCCATCGATCGATTCACTTCAGAGGCCATCCCCACACCCGCCATGCAGAGACCGCCGCCGCCAAAAACGTCAGATCTCTGCGCCGTTGCCGTGGCGGGCAGTCCGCCCGGCCGACCGGTGCCGGAGGCGGACCCCGGCGCGACCGAGGCTTCGTTTGCGCGCATGCTCGATCTGGTCCGGCAAGCGACCCAGATCGATTTCTCGCAATACAAGGAAGCAACGCTGCGCCGCCAGGTGGTGCGCCGCCAACAGGCGCTGCGCCTGGGCTCGCTGCACGACTACCTGACTTATCTGGAGCGCACCCCGGACGAGATCGCGCTGCTGCAGCAGTCGTTCCTGATCTCGGTGACGACCTTTTTCCGCGACGCCGATGTGTTCGAGGCCTTCAAGGTCGAGCTCGGCCAGCTGCTGGCGAGCAAGCCGGTGGGCGAGGCGCTGCGCCTGTGGGTGCCGGGCTGCGCCAGCGGCGAAGAGGTCTACTCGATTGCGATCGTGCTGGCCGAATGGCTGGCCAACCAGCGTGACGAGCGCGGCATCAAGATCTTTGCCACCGACATCGACCAGCCCGCCATCGACCAGGCCCGCAGCGGGCTGTACGCCCAGGCCGATCTCGACGGCCTGGAAGCACCGCTGCTCGATCGCTATTTCCTGCATGAAGCGCGCGGCTGGCGCATCAGTCCGGTGGTCCGCGAGATGTGTGTGTTCTCGCGCCACGATCTGCTGCGCGATCCGCCGTTCCTACGTCTGGATGTGGTGGTGTGCCGCAACGTGCTGATCTATTTCCAGCCGCAGCGCCAGGAAGACATCCTCTACAAGTTCCAGTACGCCCTCAATCCGGGCGGCCTGCTGGTGCTGGGCAAGTCGGAGTCGGTGCGCGATCTGCGAGCGCTGTTCAGCCCGATCGACGCCAAGCTGCGCCTGTACCGGCGCCACCACGGCACCCCGCTGCGGCCGCCCATGCTGTCCAACCCATCCCCCATCAAGGCAACGCCAACCGCCCACGATGCACCGGCCACACCGATGCGCCAGCATGACGAGCTGATCCAGGACGTGCTGCTGCGCGCCTACGCGCCGCCCAGCATCCTGCTCAACGCGCGCCATGTGCCGCAGCATTTCCATGGCGGCGCGAACCGTTATCTGATGCTGCCGGACGGCTCGGCCGACTTTTCCATCACCGCACTGTGCCCGCCGGCCTTGCGCACCGAAATGAGCATCCTGCTGCGCCGGCTGCAGCGCAGCGCCGGCCACAGCATCAGCGGCCAGGTGATCAGCACGCCGGTGCTGAACGGCACCGGCGACACCCTCGTGCCGGTGCGCCTGCATCTGCGCGACCTGAGCCGCGAAGGGCTGGACGGCAGCGTGCTGGTCAGCATCGAAGAGCAGCCGCTGCGCACCGAGCCGGTCCCGGCGCTGATCGAACAGAGCGCGCCGGCAGCCCTGGCCCAGGAAGTGGCCCGCCTGCACGAAGAGCTGATCGGCACGCGCGAACATCTGCAAGCCGTCATCGAGGCGATGGACACCGCCAACCAGGAGCTGCAGTCGCTCAACGAGGAAATGCAGTCGGCCGGCGAGGAGCTGCAAGCCTCCAACGAGGAGCTGCAGACCGCCAACGAAGAACTGCAATCGACCAACGAAGAGCTCACCACCATCAACGACGAGCTGCAGAACAAGACCGCGCAGCTCTCCGAGGCGCACGACCAGCTCAACAATCTGCAGAACTCGACCCAGGTGGCGATGGTGCTGGTGGACCGCCAGCTGCACATCACGCGCTTCAACGCCCTGGCCGCGCGCATCTTCGGCCTGCTGCCGAGCGACATCGGCCAGGGCCTGCTGGGGGTGCCGTGTTACCTGGATCTGCCGGAGCTGCGCCAGCAGATCAGCCAGACGATCGCCTCGGGCCGCACCCTGAGCCTGCATGTGGGCCGCGACGCCACCCACTACCTGATGCAGATCACGCCCTATCTGACCAGTCAGGGCGATCGACCCGGCGCGGTGCTGAGTTTTCTCGATATCTCGGAGCTGCGCCGCGCCGAGCAGACCGCGGCCGAGCAAGAGCAGCGTTTTCGCACCATCTACAACAACGCGCCGACCTCGATCTGGCAGGAAGACTGGCGCGCCGTCATTGCCGACATCGAAGCGCTGCGGGCCGAGGGCGTGCACGACTTTGCGCGCTGGTTCGAGCAACACCCCGAGTTTCTCGATGCGGCGCTGGCCAAGGTGCAGGTGCTCGACGTCAACCCCTGGACCCTGGCGATGTTCCGGGCCGAGCAGAAGACGCAGTTGCTGGGCTCGCTCGACAACGTCTTCCGCGAAGCCCACACCCGCGCCGGGCTGCGGGCCATCTTGCTCGCGCTGGCGAATCGGCAGGAACAGCTCGTCACCGAGATGCAGTTGCATGCGCTCGACGGCCAGTTGCTCGACATCCTGCTGTCGATGAGCTTTCCGCCGCCCGACTCCAACTCCAGCATCGTGCTGGTCAACGTCATCGATGTGAGCTCGCTCAAGCAGACGCAGCGCGCCCTGAGCGAAAGCGAGAGCCATTTCCGCCAGCTCTCCAACTCGCTGCCGCAGCTGGTCTGGACCTGCGGCACCGACGGCGCCTGGGACTATCTGAGCGACAGCTGGGTCAACTACACCGGCCGGCCGGCCAGCTTGCATTTGGGGACGGGCTGGTTCGAACAGGTCCATCCGGATGACCGGGCCGGCGTCATCAGCCGCTGGAACGCGGCGATGGCACGCGGTGAACCGAGCTGGATGGTGCTGCGCCTGCGCCGCCATGACGGCATCTACCGCTGGTTCGACACCCGCGCCATGCCGCTGAAAGACGGCGACGGCCAGATCGTGAAGTGGTTCGGCAGCAACACCGACATCACCGACCAGCGCGCCGCCAGCGAGCTGCACGCGCGGCTGGCGACGATCGTCAACTCCTCGCAGGACGCCATCATCGGCGAATCGCTCGACGGCCTGATCACCAACTGGAACCCCGGCGCCGAGCAGTTGTTCGGCTACGCGGCCGACGAGGCGATCGGTCAGCCGATCCGGATGCTCTCGCCGCCCAAGCAACTGGTTGACGAGGCCGAGCTGCTGGCGCGGGTCGGGCAAGGCGAAAGCATTGCGCACTTCGAGACCGTGCGCCTGCACAGGGACGGCCATCCGATCGATGTCTCGGTCGCCATCTCGCCACTGCGCGATGCCCATGGCCGGATGATCGGTGTGTCGAAGATCGCGCGCGACATCAGCACCGCCAAACGCGCCGAGGAAGAGATCCGCCATCTGGCCTACTACGACTCGCTGACCCGGCTGCCCAACCGCCGGTTGCTGCTCGACCGCATCCGCCACGCCATGGCGATCAGCGAGCGCAGCCTGGCCTATCGGGCGCTGCTGTTCATCGATCTCGACCACTTCAAGCTGATCAACGACAGCCTGGGCCACGAGATGGGCGACCAGTTGCTGATCGAGACCGCGCAGCGCCTGCAAGCCTGCGTGCGCCACGGCGACACCGTGGCCCGCCTCGGTGGCGACGAGTTCGTGCTGATGCTGGAAAACCTCGACATCAACCGTGACAGTGCGGCGGTGCAGGTCGAAAGCGTCGCGCACAAGATCATCGAACAATTGGGGCGCGCCCACGAACTCGGCCAGGATCGCCGTCACTGCACTCCGAGCATCGGCATCAGCCTGTTCCGTGGCATCGAAGTCAGCGTCGATGACCTGCTCAAGCAGACCGACCTGGCGATGTACCAGGCCAAAGCGGCCGGCCGCAACGGGCTGCGCTTTTTCGACGCCCAGATGCAGGCCAACGTCGATGCCCGCTCGCGCGTGGAAGCCGAGCTGCGGCTGGCCCTGGAACGGGCCGAGCTGTTGTTGCACTATCAACCGCAGGTCAATCAGGCCGGCGGCCTGATCGGCGCCGAGGCACTGGTGCGCTGGCAGCACCCGACACGCGGCTTGATCAATCCGCTGGAGTTCATCGATGTGGCCGAATCGAGCGGCCTGATCGTCGAACTCGGCGATGTGGTGCTCGACCAAGCCTGCGCCACGCTGGCGCGCTGGTCGACCGATGCGACGACACAGGCCTTGAACCTGTCGATCAACCTGAGCGCACGCCAGTTCCGCATGCCGGATTTTGTCGCCCGCATCGCCGCCGCGCTGGACACGCACCGTGCTCAGCCCGAACGCCTGCGGCTGGAAATCACCGAGAGCCTGCTGCTCGATGACATCAACGACACCCGCCAGAAGATGATGGCGCTGCGCCAGCTCGGCGTCGGTTTTGCACTCGACGACTTCGGCACCGGTTACTCGTCGCTGGTCTATCTGCGCGAGCTGCCGATCGACCAGATCAAGATCGATCGCTCCTTTGTGCACGGCATGCAGAGCGAAGCCAATCACCACCTGATCACCCGCGCCGTGATTGCGCTCGGCCACAGCCTGAGCATGTCGGTGATCGCCGAAGGGGTCGAAACCGAGCTGCAGTGGCAGACCCTGCTGGCACAGGGCTGCGATGAAGGCCAGGGCTTCCTGTTCGGCGCACCGCTACCGCTGCCGGCGCTGGAAATGCTGCTGCAGGGCCAGCGCTAGACGAGGCACAGCACCTGGCGCAATTTGCCGCTGCGCCGCTCCAGCAACGGCGGCTGCGGATCGAGCCGCACCTGCACCTTCGGCAAACCTTGGGTGGCGAGGAAATCACGCAGCGCCTGCAGCGCGCGCTGCTGCTGCGCCGCCGGCACCGGGCGGGTCAGCGTGTCGATGCGCAGATCGATGACATCGGCCGCCGTCTGGCAGAGCTGGAAGCGATGCACATCGGCGCCCTCCTCGACCGCAGTGGTCAGCGCCATCGGCGACAGATGCACGACCCCGTGCCGACCGTTGCTGAGCCGCAAGGTGTCGTCGCAGCGGCCTTCGACGCTGAACGACGGCCGAGCGTTGCCACAGGCGCAGGCATCCGGATAGAAGGTCACGCTGTCACCCAGCTGGTAGCGGATCAGCGGCTGGACCTTGTTGGCCAGATTGGTCAGCAGCACCGAATGCGAGGCCACGCCGGGCGGTACCGGCCGGCCGGCGGCATCGATCGGCTCCAGCACGACCCAGTCGTCGTTCAGGTGCAGGCGGCCGTGGCGGCATTCAAAGGCGATGCTCAGGCATTCCGAGGCGCCGTAGTCGTTCACCACCGGTGCACCGAACACCGTTTCGATCCAGCTGCGGGTTGAAGCCGCCAAGCCTTCGCCGCCCGACCACAGCGCCAGCGGCGCCAGCTTGAGCACCCCCGCTTCCTGCTGGCGGGCCAGCTCGACCAGCACGCTCGGATAGCTCGCCACAAAGGCAGGCTGCCAGGCTTGCAACTCGGTGCACAGCCGCTCAATCGGCCAGCTGACCGGGAAGGTGCGGGATTGTCCGCCCAGCCGGCCACGCTCGCGGCCTTGGCGCAACCAGAACGACACGCCAGCGTAATGGCCATCAATGGCGGCAATCAGCGCGCTGCGCGGCGCCAGTCCCCACAAGCCATGCTGACCGCTGGCGGCTTGGGCCCACCAGCGCCCGGTGGCACAGCGATGATCCATCCGACTCGCCAGCAAGGCCGCGTAAACCGTCAACGCGGCATGGTCTTGCACAAAGATGGCCGGCTCGCCCGAGGTTCCCGAACTGGTCCAGACCGCATAGCGGCCCAAGTGGTCACTGCCGATGCGACCTGGATCGGCCAGAAATTCGTTGACCCCGGCCAAGGTCAGGGCCGGATCGGTGACCCAGTCGTCAAACCCGGCCATCAGCTCATGTTTGCGCACTGGCGGCAAGTCCCGCCAAGCGGGCACCGCACGCCGGCCGCCCGTCTCGACGCCGTGATGACGGCGATAAAAGGCACTGTGCGCATGGGCATGCTGGAGCAGAGCCGACGCGCGTTGCTGGACCAGGCGGCTGTCAGCGGCATGGCCTGGCAAGCTCAAGCCAGCGGTCCAAGGTTGCAGCCAACTCGTCCAGAAATCCAGTTGGGGGGTGAGGGCCATGTCTTGTCTCCTTGTTTTTGCCTGCCCCACTATGGCCCAGCACGCCTGAGAATGCCACCGGATTCAAACCCAGACCAGCCCGCAAACCACCCCCCAATTGCGCTGGATCACCCCACTCAAGGCCAGCCACCGCCACCAACCAGGCTCGCGACGGCATTGTCACAGCACCGTCGATCAACCATGGCTGGTATCCAATGGTTTACCCTGAATGACGATACAGCGCCAAACGGCAGTCTTTCAAATACCCATGCTCTTCGCAGAAAACAGGCATTGATATTTCTCGCAGCCATTTGGCACCGCAATGTGACAACCACATGTCGATGAGTTTTCAACTGCCCCGTCATGGGGCACCAGGGCACCCTGCTGATTGATCGCGTTTATCACAAGAACATCAACCCAGGAGCTGGCAAGCAGTAAAAACCCTAGATTTATCTTTACCCCCAGAGATTCGCCGTTTTTTGTTCTGTATGCGGGTCAGGTTAAGGTCAGAGTTGACCTCTAGACTGAATAAGTTACAGAAAGACGCATGTCTTCTTTCTGTTCGACGTTGGTTCAATATCTATATTTAGGAGCGCTGAATGACAGATCCGGTTGTCGCCCGCATCAGGGCAAACCCGAAGTATCAGGAGCTCAAGGCCAAACGGAGTTCGTTTGGCTGGATGCTCACGCTGCTGATGATGGTTGTTTATTACGGCTACATCGCCCTGATCGCCTTCAACAAACCTTTCCTGGCTCAGCCGCTGGGTGCGGGTGTCACAACGGTCGGCGTGCCGATCGGCTTCGGCGTGATCATCTTCACCATCGTGATCACGGGCATCTACGTCCGTCGTGCCAACAGCGAGTTTGATGCGCTGACCGCCGAAATCCTGCAGAAGGAAGCCAAATGACGCGTACGAACAAACTGCTCGCCGCACTCCTGGCTCTACTGGCCGCCGGCGGCGCTTACGCTGCCGGCGCTGACTTGGGTCAGGTCGCCAAGCAAGAGACCAACTGGACCGCCATCACGATGTTCGCCATCTTCGTGGCGGGCACTCTGTACATCACCAAGTGGGCGGCCGCCAAGACCAAGTCAGCGGCTGACTTCTACACCGGCGGTGGCGGCATCACCGGCTTCCAGAACGGTCTGGCGATCGCGGGCGACTACATGTCGGCCGCTTCGTTCCTGGGCATTTCTGCCGCCGTGATGGCCAACGGCTACGACGGCCTGATCTACTCGATCGGCTTCCTGGTCGGCTGGCCGGTCATCACCTTCCTGATGGCGGAACGCCTGCGCAACCTCGGCAAGTTCACCTTTGCCGACGTGGCCGGTTACCGCTTCCAGCAAGGCCCGATCCGCGCCTTCGCTGCTTCGGGCACGCTGGTCGTGGTGGCGTTCTACCTGATCGCCCAGATGGTCGGTGCCGGTCAGCTGATCAAGCTGCTGTTCGGTCTCGAATACTGGATGGCTGTGGTGATCGTCGGCGCGCTGATGATGGTCTACGTGCTCTTCGGTGGCATGACCGCCACCACCTGGGTGCAGATCATCAAGGCCTGCCTGCTGCTGTGTGGTGTGACCTTCATGGCAATCATGGTGATGGCGCAGTTCGGCTTCTCGCCGGAAGCGCTGTTCGCCAAGGGTGTCGAAGTCAAGGCTGCCATCGCGCAGAACAATGGCAAGACGCCGGAAGAAGCCGCCAAGATCGGCTTGGCACTGATGGGCCCGGGCGGCTTCATCAAGGATCCGATCTCCGCCATCAGCTTCGGCATGGCGCTGATGTTCGGTACCGCCGGTCTGCCGCACATCCTGATGCGCTTCTTCACGGTGCCTGATGCCAAGGAAGCTCGCAAGTCGGTGTTCTGGGCCACGACCTGGATCGGCTACTTCTATGTGCTGATCTTCATCATCGGCTTCGGCGCGATCACCCTGGTGCTGACCAACCCCGAGTACGCTGATGTTGCCAAGGGCATCATCAAGGGCGGCGCGGGCACGGCCAACATGGCAGCGGTGCTGGTGGCCAAGTCGGTCGGTGGCAACGTGTTCTACGGCTTCATCTCTGCCGTGGCCTTCGCCACCATCCTCGCGGTGGTGGCTGGTCTGACGCTGTCGGGCGCTTCCGCCGTGTCGCATGACATCTACGCCACGCTGATCAAGAAGGGCAACGCTGACAGCGCTTCGGAGCTGAAGGTGTCGCGTATCACCACGCTGTGCCTGGGTGTGCTGGCCGTGACGCTGGGCATCACCTTTGAAAAGCAGAACATCGCTTTCATGGTGTCGCTGGCCTTCGCGATCGCGGCTTCGGCCAACTTCCCGGTGCTCTTCATGAGCGTGCTGTGGAAAGACTGCACCACCAAGGGTGCAGTGATCGGTGGCTTCCTGGGTCTGTTCTCGTCGGTGGCGCTGACCGTCGTGTCGCCGTCAGTGTGGGAAGCCACGCTGGGCAACCCGAAGGGCTCGGCCTGGTTCCCGTACACCAGCCCGGCGCTGTTCTCGATGACCATCGCCTTCGTGAGCATCTGGTTGTTCTCGATCCTCGACAAGAGCCCGCAAGCAGCACAAGAACGTGCTGATTTCGAAGCTCAACAAATCCGCTCGGAAACGGGTCTGGGTGCGTCGGGTGCATCGGGTCACTGATCCGCTTGCTTGACTGATCAGGGCCGAGTCATCGGCCTTGAAACGAAAAACCCGGGCTCGATGCCCGGGTTTTTTCATGCCTGCGCTCAATCCGCAGCGTATGCTCGTTCAGGCTTGCCCAAGCAGATGGCGCAGCTTGATGAAGGCCATCGACACCATCACCGCATCGTTGATGGCGTCATGCGCCTCGCGCGTGGGCAGCGCCAGATCGCTCATCATGGTGGCAAAGCGCAAATCGATATTGCGATCGACCTCGTGACTCTTGAGCTGGCGAAACTTGTAGTCGTAATACATGCCCGAGACCTCGATCTTGGGCTGCGGCAGAAACACCCCGAACATCGGCCAGAGCACCTTGTTGAGCATCGCCACGTCGAACTCAAGGTAATAGCCGACCAGCGGCCGGCCACCGACAAACTGCAGCAGCTGTTTCATGGCCTCGTCCGGGTCCAGCCCCTGGGCGACGTCGCTTTCACGCAAGCGGTGCACCCGCACGCTGTCGGCTGACACGCCCTTGCTCGGTTTGACGAGCAACTCCAGCCGCTCGCTGGTCATGACCCGGTCACCGACGATGCGCACCGCGCCGATCGAGATGATCTCGTCGCGCCCCACATTCAGCCCGGTGGTTTCGCAATCGACCGACACCCATTCATTCGGTGGCGGCTTGTCATACATGAAGCGGAAACGCTGATCGGCCAGGTGATACAGCATCCACCAGCGCTTGAGCTCGGCATACCAGCTCAGCGGCGACATTGCACTGCTCGCACTCATCACAGATGGTCCAGATGAAAGCGTTGCCGAACCAGCAACTTGAATCGCTTGACCACGCCGAGGGTATCTTTCAACAGATCCCGATCCAGGCTGCTGAGTTTTTCGATATCAATGCCACCCCCGGTATGACGGTCCATCTCGATCGCCTCCAAGCCGGTCTTGAGTTTCAGTCCCATGAAAAATTGCAGGCTATCGATCAGATCCGTGCCCATTTGCGCGGTGAGTTTGCCAGCCGCCACCAAAGCGTCAATCCGGCTCACCGTGCTGGTTTGTGTCAAACGCGCCTCCATCGCCAGACTGCGCACGCCATGCACCAGCGGGAAAGTACCCGCTTTCTTCAGGTTGAGCAGTTCCTTATTCGACTCACCCAGCAGCAGAATCTTGTTCCACCAGCCACTGGTACCGTCAGAAAATGCTTCCACCGACGCCGCAAAACGGCCCAGCATGGCATCGTTGTCAGTGGCCAGGCGGAATATCTCGCCACGCACCTGTTCCAGCAAGGAGGCATCGCCACAGACGGCATGGGCGTCGAGGAAAATCGCCAGCGCCATCATGTTGTCGGCATTCGGCGTGAGCAGCCAGTTGCGCACCGTCTGCATGAAATTGCTGGCGCTCTGACACCATTCCGGATTGCTGACCATGATGTGGCCCGGGCATTCCGGATAACCAAACTCGGTCAGCGCGGCAGAAAACTGCTGGCACAAGGCCGGCACATCATGCGGGCAGACATAACCGTCACGCAGGATCAGGCCATTATCCTGGTCAGTTTTCAGCAGCTGCTCGCCGCGCCCTTCGCTGCCCATCACGAACAGGCATGAATTGGCCACCAGATCGGCCGGCGCAATCAGCTGCCAAGCCCGCTCGAACAGCTTGGCGTTGAGCTCCTGCACCAGCTGCGCGATCTGGCTCACCTTGGTGCCACCACGGTACAGAATCGTGATCAAGCGGGTGATCTGCTCAGCCGCCTGCTTGAGGGTGGCGATGTCTTCGGCCTCGGCAATCTGCAGCGAAATCAGGTAGGAGTGATTCGACAGGAAACTCAGCAGATCAAGCTGCTGCAAGAATCCGATGATCTTGTCGCCATCGGCCACCACCAGGCGGTGCACCTGATGGCGAATCATCAAAGCAAGGGCATCAAACAGATGCGCACCGGGCCGAATCGTGATCAGCTCGAAATTGGTCAACTCCCCGACCGACAGTTTGTCAAGCGGTGTACCGTGCAATATGGCACGCTGCAAACCGGTCGTCGTGAAAATCCCCAACCGTGGTGGATTGGTACGG
Source organism: Leptothrix sp. (in: b-proteobacteria) (assembly GCA_041083665.1). GTDB lineage: Bacteria > Pseudomonadota > Gammaproteobacteria > Burkholderiales > Burkholderiaceae_C > Sphaerotilus. The sequence continues at coordinate 120,908 of JBFPGZ010000020.1, read as the reverse complement.
CTGTCACGCACCAGCAAGTTGCGGGTACGTTTGTCATGAAACACCTTTGCCACCGTGATGATGTCGGCCCCGGCATCGACCTCATGCGCCGGCCGGATAAAGGTCTGCTCGATCTTCGCCATGGTGAGCGACTGCAATTCATGCTGACTGTGCCGCTCGGACAAGGCGCTGAGTTTCTTGGACAGATCCGAGAATAACAACGCACCAAAGGTCGCGTTGCTGGAAATCAGCTCCGTGACCGCTTCCTTGGCGAGCCGATATGACACCACTTCTTCGGCCGCGACAAACCGGCCATTCACCTTGCCAGCCATCAGCGAGCGGCCATCAAAACAATCGTCGGGGCCGTAGGTCGTGATCAACTCATCATCATCCCACTGCTGGACATACCCCTTGATGATCACGAACAGATGGGTCGGCTGGACGCCCGGATCAAGGATCGTCGCATCGGCACGAAAATAATCGATGTCCACGTTGTCGCGCACCAGCTGACGCTCATCGCTGCTGAGGCAATCAAAGGGTGAGGCAGAGAAGTTGAATGCACTGGGCACGTTTGGCCTTAGACCGGTGAGGTCGGTTGATCAAATGTCAATTCTGGCAGCAGACCTACCCGACCCGTCTGCTGTCAAGCAAACCTGGCGCACAAAGCCACCAACGGGTGGCGAGTGCACGACAATCCGCAGCCCGGGCTGCCCGCCCTGCCCCGTTTTGCCGTCCCGACCAGCGAGCCCGCGCCATGTTCACCGAGCTGATTTCCGACCCGACCTCGCCCGCCACCCCGGCACCGAGCGCCCGCAGCCGCTTCATGCGCCTGCTCGACAGCGCCGTCGCCACCCGCAGCCTGGTCAAGCTCACGCTGGGCCGGCACCACGGCGAACCGGCCGACCTGGAGCGCCTGCTGGTGCGCCCGGTGCAGCTGCGCGAGCAGCCGCACCTGCAGCTGGTCTATCGCCACAGCACCAAGGACATCACCAAGAACCACCCGCTGGCCGAAGCGCTGACGGTGCTGGACGCGCTGATCGGCCCGGCGTTCCAGAACGCCCATCTGCAGACCCGCACGCAGGAAGTGCAGCTGACCGTGAAAGAAAAAGGCGGCCGCGACAAGAGCCAGTTGCGCATCGGCCAATTGCCTGGCGCGACGGCCGGCGACGACACGCCGGACGCCGACCAGCCCGATGCCACCGCGCACAACCGCGAGAAGCAGCGCCAGCTCGACATCGCCCGGCCGTTCTGGACCGATCTGGGCCTGACCACGCCGCAGCAGCAGCTGATTCCGGCCATGTCGCGCAAGTGGCGCCAGATCAACAAGTTCACCGAGGTGTTCAACAGCGCGCTGGCGGCCTCGCCGCTGGCCGGCGCTGACGCAGCGCGGCCGGTGCGGGTGCTCGACTTCGGCTGCGGCAAGGGCTACCTGACCTTCGCGGTGTTCGAGGCGCTGCGGGCCCATGGCCGCGTGCCGCGCGTCACCGGCGTCGAGCTGCGCGCCGAGCTGGTGCAGCTCTGCAACGACGCCGCGCGCCACCACGGCCTGGACGGCCTCGACTTCGACGCCGGCGACGTGCGCCACTACACCCAGACCGGCCTGGACGTGATGATTGCGCTGCACGCCTGCGACATCGCCACCGACCACGCGATCCACTTCGGGCTGCGTGCCGGCGCCAGCATCATCCTGTGCTCGCCGTGCTGCCACAAGGAAGTGCGCCCGCAGATCAAGACACCGCCGCTGCTGCGCCCGCTGCTACAGCACGGCGTGCATCTGGGCCAGGAAGCCGAGATGGTCACCGACAGCCTGCGCGCCCTGCTGCTCGACGCCGCCGGCTACGACACCCAGGTGTTCGAGTTCATCTCGCTGGAACACACCAACAAGAACAAGATGATCCTGGCCGTCAGGCGCGCGCACACCGACCCGGCCCACACCGAAGAAGTGCTGGCGCAGATCGAAGCCATCAAGCAGTTCTACGGCATCCGCAGCCAGTGCCTGCAGAGCTTGCTGCAGGACAAGCCGGACGCCGGAACATCAGCTCACTGACCAAAAGCACAGTGATAGGATCGAAATTCCCCTGTCGATCGCACCCGATCTCACCCTTGAAACTGGAGAAGGCGCATGTCCGCCAAGCCGCTCGCGTCGGTCGAACTTGAAAAGATGCCGGGCCACTACATCCGCCGGCTGCACCAGATCGCCGTGGGTCTGTTCATGGAAGAGACCGAAGCCTTCGGCCTGACGCCGGTGCAATTCGCCGCGCTCAGCGCGGTGCAGCGCCAGTCGGGCATCGACCAGCGCACGCTGGCACGCACCATCGGCTTCGACACCTCGACCATCGGCGGCGTGATCGACCGGCTCGAACTGCGCGGCCTGATGCGCCGCAACGCCTCGCCCGGCGACCGCCGCGTGCGCCTGCTGACGGTCACGCCGGAAGGGCAGGACGTGCTCGAACGCATCATGCCGTCGATGCTGAAGACGCAGCAGCGCATCCTGCAGCCGCTGCCAGCGGCCGAGCAGACGGAGTTTGTGCGCCTGCTGAAGATTCTGGTCGAGGCCAACAACGACGCCAGTCGGGCGCCGAGCGAGGCGGATTGATCGAGGCACTTGGCCGGGCGCCAGACTGACGAAGGCGGGCCGGGGTGGCTGAGCGACACGGCACTGCTGGTGTACACCCCCCACTACACTGGCCCCATGAGCACCGCCGCCCCTGCACTACCCCGCCGCAAGCTGCCCATCGGCATCCAGAACCTGCGCGAGATCCGCGAACGGAACTGCTACTACGTCGACAAGTCAGGGCTCGCCATCGATCTGATCGAGTCGTCAGGCAAGGCCTTCTTCCTGAGCCGGCCGCGCCGCTTCGGCAAGAGCTTGCTGGTCGATACCTTCAAGGAGCTGTTCGAAGGCAACCGGAAGTTGTTCGAGGGGCTGGTCGCAGAGTCGCGCTGGGACTGGTCACGGCGCCATCCGGTCATTCGCATCAGTTTCGGCGGCGGCACCGTCACGGATGCCCTCAGCCTGACCCAGCGCATCCAGCACAACTTGCGCAGCAACCGGGCGGCCCTTGGGCTGCAGCTCGCCGAAGACATCCCGGTCGATGACGTGGCCAGCCATCTGGCGGACCTGATCGAGCAGGCGCATCGCCGCTTCGATACACCGGTGGTGGTACTGGTGGACGAGTACGACAAGCCGATTCTCGACAACCTCACCCAGCCAGAAGTCGCCCGTGTGGTGCGCGAGGGCCTGAAGAACTTCTATCTGGCGCTCAAGGAGTCGGATCAGCACCTGCGGTTCGTCTTCCTGACCGGCGTGTCCAAGTTCAGCAAGGTGAGCCTGTTTTCGGGGCTCAACAACCTGCGTGACATCACGCTCGATCCCCGCTACAGCGCGCTGTGCGGGTACACCGACTTTGATGTGGCCACGGTGTTCGCGCCCGAGTTGCCTGGTCTCGACCGTGACGAGATCCGCCGCTGGTACAACGGCTACAACTGGCTGGGAGAAGGAGTCTACAACCCCTTCGATCTGTTGCTGCTGTTCGAAAACCGAGTGTTCCAGCCCTACTGGTTCGAAACCGGCACCCCCACTTTCCTCATCAATGTGCTGACCGAGCGGCACTTCTTCACCCCCGATCTGAGCCGCCTGCACAGCAGCCTGGCGCTGCTGTCGAGCTTTGATGTCGACAAGATCGCACCGGAGGCGCTGCTGTTCCAGACCGGTTACCTGACGCTGCACGGTGCCCACCAGCCCCTGCCGGGTCAATGGGTCTACACGCTGGGCTATCCGAACCGCGAAGTCGAGTCGAGCCTGAATGCCGCCCTGCTGGAGGGCTACGGCGTACCGGAGCGAGCGTCGTTCAATTCACGCATCCGTCTGATCGATCTCCTGAAAAGTGCCGACCTGCCCGCCATGGAGACGCTGTTCCAGGCGCTGTTCGCCAGCATCCCGCACGACTGGTACCGCAGCAACCCGCTGGCGGGCTTCGAGGGTCACTACGCCAGCGTGTTCTACAGCCACTTCGCCGCGCTCGGCCTGGACATCCGGGTCGAGGACTCGACCAACCACGGCCGCATCGACATGACGGTGCTGTTCCAGCAGCAGGTGTTCGTGTTCGAGTTCAAGGTGGTCGAGCACGCAGCCAAGGGCGAGGCACTGCAGCAGATCAAGGCTCAGGGCTACGCTGACAAGTACAGCGACCGAGGTGAGCCGGTCCACCTGATCGGTGTCGAATTCAGCAAGGTGGCGCGCAACATCGTCGGCTTCGCGGTCGAGACGATCCCGGCACCCTCCGTCTGACCCGTGGGGCATGCAGTTGATGTAGCATTGTGCTACACGCCTTCATCGGAGTTCGCCATGGCCGCTGCCGCCGCCCCCATTCGTCTCGACCGTGAACTTGACGCCTCGGCCCGCGAGGTGGCCCGGACCATGAGTCGCAGCGTGGCCGAGCAGGTCAGCCACTGGGCACGGCTGGGACGCGAGCTGGAGCGCAGCCCTGACATCTCGGTGGCCCGCGTGCAGGCGGTGCTGGCCGGCCAGCGCAGCTATGACCAGCTGACGCCGCCCGAGCAGGCGGCCGTACGGACCGACTGGGATGAGCAGCTGACCCACGCACTCGGGTCGCTCGACCTGTCCAGCGCCTTCGCTGCCGAAGGACATCGCTATGCCGAACTCGACGAACAAGGTCAGTTGCGGGTGGTGACACCGGCCAGCCGCTGAAGCCGTCGTTTTCATTTCGCCATGCCCGTCCTGCATCTGCTGGTCGGCCCGAACGGGGCCGGCAAGACAACCTTCTTCGAGCGGGTGCTCTCACCCATCACGCACCTGCCCTTCATCAACGCCGATCTGATCGCGCGGCAGCGCTGGCCAGGGGACGAAGAAGCGCATGGTCACGACGCCTCCGCACTGGCCCAGCAGGCGCGTGAGCAGGCCATCGCACAACGAATCTCCTTCGTGGCCGAGACGGTGTTTTCGCATCCATCCAAGCTGGTGTTGATCGAGCAGGCCCAGGCTGCCGGCTACCTGGTGGCGCTGCATGTGATCCTGGTGCCGCTGGAGCTGACACTGCAGCGGGTGCAGCTGCGCAGCGAACAAGGTGGCCACTCGGTGCCAGCGCAGAAAGTCCGCGAGCGCTACGAACGGCTGTGGACCCTGGTGACACGCGCCATCGACCAGGCCGACACCGCCAGCATCTACGACAACAGCAGCAGCCGCACGCCCTATCGGCGCGTGGCACGCTATGAACGCGGGCGCTTGCTGGGCGACGCCAGCTATCCCACATGGTCCGCACTGCAACGGCACTGATTCGCCCGTCGTGGCCTTAGGATCGCGCCCTCCGCCGTTTTTTCATTTCCTTCACCGCGACCCGCTCCGCTCGCGGCATTTCCTGCATGACCGACTCGCTTGCCTCCGCTCCGCCGACTCCTGAAGCCCCGACCGCGCCGAACCAGCCGGCCACGCCACGCCGCTGGCTGCGCCGGCTGCTCTGGAGCCTGGGCGGGCTGCTTGCTCTGCTGGCGCTGCTGGTCGGGCTGCTGACCTGGTGGCTGCCGGAGTGGAGCCGCCCGCGCATCGAGGCGGCCGCGACCGAGGCGCTCGGCGCGCCGGTGAGCCTGGCGCGCATCGAATTCACGCCCTGGCAGCTCGACCTGCGCTTGCACGGCCTGCGCGTCGGCCCGAAGGACGCACCGCTGGCCGAGCTGGACAGCGCCACGCTGCAGCTCTCGGCTGAGAGCTTATGGCGCCGCGCGCCGGTGGTGCAGCGCCTGCAGCTGAACAAGCCGAGCCTGTGGCTGCACCGCGAGACGGCCGAGCGCCACAACTTCAGCGCGCTGCTGGAGCACCTGCGCCAACGCCAGGCACAGCAGCCGGCCAGCCCGCCGGACGCCGCACCAGCACGTTTTGCGCTGCACAACATCGAGCTGATCGATGGCCGCATCCACCTGCAGGACGATGTGCTGGCGCAGCACCACGAGATCGAGGCGCTGCAGATCGGCCTGCCCTTCATCTCGAACCTGCCGAGCGATGTGGCGATCGTGGTGCAGCCGCGCCTCGACGCCCATCTGGACGGCAGCGCGCTGCAACTGAAGGCGCAAGCCAAACCGTTCGCGCCGGGCCAGCCGGCCCAGCTGCAGCTCGACTGGCACGATCTGGCGCTGCAGCCCTGGCTCGGCCTGCTCAAGCCGGTGCTGCCTCCGGAGCTCGCGCCGCAGCTCAGCTCGGGCACGCTCGACCTGGCGCTGAGCGTGGACTTCGAGGCCGCCAAAACGCCGCGACTGCTGATCAAGGGCGAGCTGGCGCTGCGCCAGCTTGATCTGGCGCTGCCCGGTCTGGGCGCCCAGGCGCGCTGGAACGCGCTGCATCTGCGCGGTCTGACGCTGGCACCGCTGGCGCAGGACTACCGCATCGCCGAAGTCGAGCTCGACCAGCTCGATGCCAGCTACACCCGCCGCGCGGCCGGCAACCAGGCGCCCGGCAAAACCACCGAACCCAAGCCCGCGCCGGCACACGCCAAAGCGCCGGCCAGCGCGCCCGCCGCCAGCAGCGCCGCCAGCATCACTACATCCAGCAGCGACAGCAAAACGGCCGCCGCGCCTGCGCTGCAATGGCTGATCGAGACAGTGCGCTGCCGTAACTGCCGCGTCCGCGTGCATGACGCCAGCGTGCAGCCCGCCACCCACCTTGAGCTGCAAGACACCCAGCTGGAGCTGCACAACATCGCCAGTGACGCCGCGCAGCCGATCACTTGGACGCTTGGCGCCAAGCTGGCCTCGGCGGTCGGCGAGCAAGCCGCGAGCGCGCCGGGCACGCTACAACTGCAAGGCCAAGTGCGGCGCACGCCGCTGGCGCTGCAGGCCGCCGTGCAGCTCGGCGCGATCGACCTGGCGGTGCTGCAGCCCTACATCGCGCCGCAGCTGAATCTGGTGCTGGTGGCCGGCCGGCTCGGCACCCAAGGCGAGTTGACGCTGGAGCAGCCGGCCGCCACCGCCCCGCTGGCGCTGCACTATCGCGGCAAACTGACGCTCGATCAGCTGCGCACCCGTGACGGCCTGACCAGCGACGAGTTCGTGCGCTGGCAGCAGCTCGGCTTCGAAGGCCTGGAGATCGGCTGGCGCGGCGGCGTACTGGACGCCAACCTCGGCCGGGTCAGCCTGGACGGGCTCGACGCCCGCGTGATCCTGCATCCGGACGGCCACCTGAATCTGGCCGACGTCAGCAAGCACGGCGCCGAGCAGCCGCCGACCTCGCTGACCACGCCGCAGACGGCCGCCTCCGGGGCGGCTCGGGCGCCGCAACCACCTGCTGCGACCACCACGGCCGCCGCCGCTTCTGCGCCCGGGGCAGCCGCCAGCGCGCCGAACGTGCGCTGGCAGTCGATCGGCATCCGCCGCAGCGAAGTGCGCTTCAGCGACTTCTTCATCCGCCCGAACTATTCGGCCCGGCTGACGCAGCTGCAGGGCACCGTCTCGGCGCTGAACGCGGCCTCGCCCGCGCCGGCACGCATCACACTGGCCGGCACGCTGGATGACAGCGCGCCGCTGCGCATCAACGGCCGCGTCCATCCGCTTGGCCCGAAGATCGACACCGACATCGAAGTCAGCGCACGCGGCATCGCCCTGACGCGCCTGAGCGCCTACGCCGAGCGCTACGCCGGCTACGGCATCGAGACCGGCTCGCTGTCGGCGACGCTGCATTACAAGATCGAGCAAGGCCGGCTGGAAGCCGATCACCAGCTCTTCATCGACCAGCTGACCTTTGGCGAGGCGGTCCAGAACAGCACCGCCACGCAACTGCCAGTGCGGCTGGCGGTGTCGCTGCTGAAAAACCGCCGTGGCGAGATCGAACTGCACCTGCCGGTGTCTGGCACGCTGGATGACCCGAGCTTCTCGGTCGGCGGCATCGTCTGGCAGATGCTGGTGAACTTGGTCAGCAAGGCGGTGACGGCGCCGTTTGCGCTGCTGTTCGGCGACGGCCGTGAGGACGCCGGCCAGATCGACTTCGCCGCCGGCTCGGCCGAGCTGAGCCCGGCTGGGCGCGCGCGGCTTGATGAGCTCGCCACCAAGCTGGCCGACCGGCCCGGCGTCAAGCTCGAAGTCACCGGCCAGGCCGACCCGGACCAGGACGCCGACGCGCTGCAGCGCGCTCGGGCCGCCGCCGCGCAAGCCGCCGCACAGACGGCTGCCAGCGCAGCGGCCAAGCAGCGACCGCCCACGCCCGGTGCAAGCAAGCTCGCAGGCGCAGCCGCCCCGGCAACGAGCAACTCAGCAGCCAGCGCACCAGCGGCAGCCGCTTCGGCCGTGGCTGCTGCCGCCAGCGCGCCTGTGGTTTCGCTCGCCGACCTGCAAACGCTGGCTGACGACCGCGCCACCCACGTGATGGCGCACCTGGCCAGCCAGCTGCCAGCCGAGCGCATTCTGCTGAACCGCGCCACCGTCAAGCGCGCCGACGCAGACGCCAGCGCCGCCACCCGCGTGCAGCTGAGCCTGCACTGACGCAGCAAGCGCGGACTGGCGTCAGGAGCAGGCCAGCCAGCCGAGCCGAGCCTTGCTCCACGCTGTAACAGTGGCTGGCCATCGCTCCAGAGCGACCCGCCCCACGCGGGGACAGTGGCACGCGCCGCACTTGGGACATTCCAGCGGTCACCAATCTTTCGCTGGAATAACCGCCTGGAGCCCGTTACGGTGCGCGGTTGTCACACCCGAAGCTCAGAAGTCATGGCTCTGCTGTCCACCCGCTCCGTCCTGTCCGCATCTGTCGCCGCGACCCCGCGCGCTGCACGCCTGCCGCGCCATCCGGTCGCGGCGGCCGCGCTGATCGCATTGGCCTGCAGCGCGAGCGCCGCCTCGGCACAGACCGCCGCGCCGGCTGGCAGCAACCCGACGCCGGCCACGCTGGAGCGGGTCGAGATCGTCGGCACCGCGCCGATTCCCGGCACCGGCATCGACCGCAACAAGGTGCCGGCCAATGTGCAGCAGTTCAACAGCGCACGGCTTGACGAGCTGGGTGCCAGCAACCTGCCCGAGCTGCTGCGCAACCACATGGGCAGCGCGCAGGTCACCGAGACGCAGGGCAATCCGTACCAGATGGAGGTGAGCTTTCGCGGCTACACCGCCAGCCCGCTGCTCGGCCAGCCGCAGGGCTTGTCGGTGTTCCTGGACGGCGTGCGGCTCAACGAGGCCTTTGGCGACGTCGTCAACTGGGATCTGGTGCCGCGCAACGCCTTGAGCAGCGTGACGATGCTGCCCGGCGCCAATCCGGTGTTCGGCCTCAACACGCTGGGCGGCGCGCTGGTGCTGGCCACCAGGAGCGGCGACAGCCATCCCGGCACCGAGCTGGAGCTGTCGCTCGGCTCGTTCGGCCGCAAGGATCTGGAGCTGTCGCACGGCCGCGCGCTGGACGAGAACACCTACCTGTTCGTCGCCACCGACCTGTTCAAGGAAGACGGCTGGCGCGAGCACTCGCCGTCGCAAGTGCACCAGCTGTTTGCCAAGCTGAACCACGAAGACGGCCCGCTCGACTGGAGCCTGAGCTTCAACGGCGCCGACAACACGCTGATCGGCAACGGCCTGCTGCCCGAGTCGATGCTGGCGCAGAGCCGCCGCCAGATCTACACCCAGCCCGATCAGACCCGCAACCGCCTGGCGGCGCTGAACCTGCAGGCTGGCTACGACCTGGGCGGCGGCCAGCGCGTCCAGGCGCTGGCACACGTGCGCCAGCTCAGCACCGACACGGTGAACGGCGACATCAACCAGGATTGGGACGGCGTCTCGGCGCTCAGCGGCGTCGAGAACCGCACCCAAGGCGCGCAACACACGCAAGGCCTGTCGCTGCAGTGGAGCCGCGCGGCAGCCGACAGCCAGCTCACGCTCGGCGCCGCGCACGACCAGAGCCAGACCGAGTTCCAGCAAGCGAGCGCGCTCGGCACGCTCGACGCCAGCCGCGCCGTCACTGACGTGCAGGCCGAAGAACTCAACGCCAAGCTCAGCGGGCGCAGCCGCACCAGCAGCGTCTACGCCACCGAGACGCTGCAGCTCAGCCCGGCGCTGGCACTCACCGCCGCCGGCCGCTACAACCACACGCAGGTCACGACCGTGGACGTCGGTCGCACGCAAGGCCTGGCCACCGCGCTGGACAGCGCGCAGGGCTACGACAGCCTGAACCCCTCGCTCGGCGCGACCTGGACCGCGCCGTCCGGCTGGACCGTCTACGGCAACCTGAGCCAGGGCAGCCGCGCGCCCAGCCCGATCGAGCTCGGCTGCTCCGATCCGGCCAACCCCTGCGTGCTGCCGAACGCGCTGCAGTCCGACCCGCCGCTCAAGCAGGTGGTGTCACGTTCGGTCGAGGCCGGCGTGCGCGGCCAGCTCGCCGCCGGCTGGCGCTGGAACAGCAGCGTGTTCGTGTCAGACAACCACGACGACATCCTGTTCGTCAGCAACAGCCGCGCGGCCGGCTACTTTGCCAACGTCGGCCAGACGCGCCGCCAGGGCCTGGAAATGGGCTTGACGGGCCGCACCCCGGTCTATGACGTCGGCCTGCAATACACCCTGCTCGACGCCAGCTACCGCAGCAGCGCCTGCCTGGTCGCCAGCGCGAACAGCAGCGCCAGCACCGCCACCACGCCAGCAAGTAGCGCCTGCCCGGCCGAAGGCGAGATCGAGGTGCGTCCCGGCGACCGCCTGCCCGGCATGCCCCGGCAACTGCTCAAGCTGGATCTGGGCTGGCGCGCAGTTCCCGGGCTGCGCCTGGGCGCCAACCTGACGGCGCAATCCGGCAGCGTCGCGCGCGGCAACGATAACCAGCAGCAGCAACCCGACGGCGTCAATTTCAACGGCAGCGGCCACATTGGCGGCTTTGCGGTATTGAACCTGAACGCGAGCTGGAAACTCGGCGACGGCTGGACCCTGAGCGGCAAGGTCAATAATGCGCTTGACCGCCACTACGGCAGCGGTGCCCAGCTCGGCCAGAATGCCTACAGCGCCAATGGCACGCTGCAGGCCCCGGCCGACTGGCGCAACGAACAGTTTGTCGCGCCGGGCGCGCCGCGTTCTTATACAGTGGCATTGAATTGGCGCTTCAGGGATTGAGTCACGGCCAGATGGTTTGCAAGACCTGCGCCAGACGGGCACCGGCCCGGGTGATCTGAGTATCCTTGATGGTATTGATCTGGGCCGTGTAATTGGCCGGCAGATGGGTTTCCCAGCTGCTGCCGCTCTTCGCGCCGTAAGTCAGGCCGGCATATCCAGCCTTGGCCTGCGTCAGCGTGCCCGTGGCCCAGGATACCGGCCAATCATTCACCGTACCCTTGGTCTTGCTGACCTTGCGTGCCCGCGCCAGCCACGCCGCGTCGATCTTGCCCGCCTTGAGGGCCGCCGGCACCTCGTCCCAGACATGGTGCAGGTTGGAGCTGGGCTTGCCAGTGGAACTGAGCGTGATCAGCTCATTGCCGCCGTAGGTATTCATCGACGCGACAAACTTGCCGGTGTCAGGATCAATCTGCTTGCCGGTCGCATCCAGATAAATTGCCCCGACGTGCAAGGGCTGGTGGACGTCGGCGACATAATGCGCCAGCAGCAGCAAGGCCTCGCGCTGATCCTTGATCTGGAATGGCGCCGGCGCCGGCTGCCCCTGCAGCACCTTGATCACCGCCTGCAAGGCCGCAACGATGTCATCGTCACGGGTACCAATCTTGCCGAGTTGATAAACCTTGCGCTGCAAGGCCACGTCGGTGTAGTGATATTGCTTGTGACAGGTCTCTGAATTGGCCTTGCGAGTGCAGTTGGTATCGTTGCGCCGCACGAAATCCGCCATTTCGGCTTCGCCTTGCGGGGTTTCAAACACCTTGCATTCAGCATATTGCCCTGGATTGGTATAGGTATAGCCTTTGGCAGGATCAATCCCGCGCGCGCAATCGGCCCACACCGCCGCATCCTGCAGCGATATGCCACCCAGCAGTTGGCGCACCTGCGCCTCGGCCGGGCGGCCGGCAATTAACTGCTCGGCCAAGGCCGCCACCGTGTGATGCCCGTCCGGCCCCCAGGCCAACGCCGGTGTGGCGGGCCACAGCAAAGCATTCAAGCCAGCCAGCGCCAGCCAACCCGAAAAGCCAACCTTCCACTGTTTGATCACCATGATGTGCGGCTCCTCCCGCAATAAATGAGTGCGTCGGCAGTGTAGGTTTCAAATCGGGATCTGGCCAGACGGACCCGAACTCAGGCCCTCAGGTACAGGGCCGCAGCACGATCAGCAAGTCCTTCTGCATTGCCGTGCAGATCACCCCGGATCGGTACCTTGACGTAGTGCGCGTCACCAGTCAGTTCAGCCTGACAGGCAGCACCGCAGGCATCGAGAACTCGCGCCCGATCAGAGTGTGGGCATAGAGGTAGTTGAGGCGCAGCTTGGCGCTCAGAGCGTCGAGGTCGACGCAGCCCTGGGCGTCGCAGGGAAAGGACAGTCCACGACCCTCGTTGAAGAGCGACTTGAAGCGCAGCTCGAACCGGGCCTCGGTCTGGTAAGTGGTGGGGTTCATGGTCTGCTCCTTCCTGGCGGGGTGTTGTCTTGCCAGTAAGTTGCAGCAATTCGCGCCGAGGTTCATGCACCCGTCATAATTTATCTGGCGCGGGGCATGGCAGGCCGAGCGGCCCGATTCTCCAGCCATTACCCATTCGACCGAGTAGGCGATTCCTGTTCCGTGCACAGCGCGAACATAATTAAAAGCCGCCGATCGAGCAGCGCATTGAACCAAAACGCACCAAACCCTGACTCACTGTCACGCACGCACTCATCCAATGCGCGAAGTGGGTCTGCCGGACAGCCGCCAACTTATTAGTACCTAAGTTAGCGAGCCGACCAGACCCAAAACACAATGGCTCGGCCATGTTTGGAGGGGCTCATGAAAATGCAGCAGACACATCGCAGGTGGAGCTCGACCGCAGCTGCTTGCACGATGGTGCTGACCACCGCGCTGGTACTGTGGTCCTGCGGCGGTGGCACGCAAGGCCAGATGGGTCGCGGTGCCACCACCTACGCCATCTCCGGCAAAGTGGCCGGACTCGCGCGTGGCGAGATCGTGCTGCAGAACGGCGTCGATACCTCCAGCGTGAAGCCGCAGGACGCGTCAGGCAACGACATCGAATTCACCATCGCCAAGTTGCCGAGCAATGCCAAATACGATATCCAGATCGCTTCCAAACCAGAAGGCACTGACTGCCGCACCATCAATGGCGCAGGTACGATTCAGGACCAGGCGGTCTCGAACATCATCGTGCAGTGTTTTGATGTGAAGTCGCTGCTGCTGGTTGCAGGGGCGCCCTATACACAACCCAGCCAGAACAGCACGAAAGAGGATGCCACCTTCAGCCTGACCGGGCCGGCGACTGTAGATTCTCAAGGCAATATCTTCGTGATCGACCGAAACGCGATCCGCAGGATTTCCACCACGAACATCGTGACAACGCTGGCCGGTTTGCCAGATGCCAGTGGAAATGCGATCGGTAATGGACGCCAGGCACGTTTCTTCAATCCGAACGGCATTGCCGTCGATGACAGCGATCGGATCATCGTCGCCGATACAGGCAACAATGCCATCAAGCAGATCACGCAGACCGGTGATGTCTCCGTCATCGCGACCGCTGCGAATGCTGCCACCACGAGTTCCGGCGCGGCGTCCGTAGCACTGGCGAGTCCGAGCGGACTTGCCTATGACAAAGGTCGGCGAAAACTCTATCTGGCGGACTCCGGTAACCACGTCATACGGGCCTTGGAAGTTGGTTCGGATGGAAAATTCCAAGCCAGCGTGATGGCGGGTGTGGTTGGGGTGAGTGGGGCGGAAACCGATCCGGTCATCCATTTCAGCACACCGACCGCCTTGGCAATCGATGCCAATGGCAATGTGATCGTTGCTGACAGAGACAATTACACCATCCGTCGCCTGAGCCCGGATGGCATGGTCACAAATCTGGCGGGGAGTTCGGCCGACGGGAAAAATCCGGTGCCAACAGATGGCACTGGCAACACGGCAAGGCTGAGTACCCCTACTGGCGTCACCATAACTCGGAATGGCACGATCTATGTGGCAGAAAAGGATTGCAACCGTGTCCGCCGGATAGATGCTCAGTTGCAGGTGAGCACGGTCATTTCGGCCCCTGGTTGTCATGTGACAAACCAAGGCGATGTGCGCGAGTTCAATACTCCGGTCGCAGTGACTGCGCTTCCTGACGAAACCATCCTGGTGTCCGATCTGGGCTCCAGTCAGCAGCCCGGTGCAACGTTGCTGCGCCTTGTACCACGAGAGGTTGCCGTAGACAAAATGGACACCATCGAAGAATTCGCAGGTGTCGGTAGCGAATTGGGATTCGTGAACGGCAAGGGATCCCGGGCGCGTTTCAACTTCCCGCAGGGCATCGCTGCAGACAAGCATGGATTAATTTATGTTGTTGATACAGTCAACAATGCAGTGCGAAAAATAGATGTCAATGGTCAGGTCACAACGCTTGAACTGACGACTGAGAACAAAAGCGATAAACTCACGGGGCCGAGTGGCCTGGCAATTGATGCTGACAACAATATCTACATCAGCGACACCAACAATCACGTCATCCGAAAGATCGATGCAGCGGGGCGGATGACACTATTGGCTGGCAATTCTTCGGTCAAACCAGCCATTGTCGATGGGACGCTTGAAAATGCACAGTTTATCTCGCCAGGTCATATGGTGCTATCACCTGACAATTGTCTTTATCTGCTGGATGCAACCGATTCTGGCGCGACAGGCAAGATACGCAAGATTGACTTGAAGGACAATAGCGTCGTCACTTTGACTGTCACCGGACTGGCAGCGAATATCCGTGCCTTCTCTATTGACAGCGCAGGCGAGATCTACGCGTTCACTGCCGACCCGCTTAACAGGCGGACACTTTTCCACCTCGTTCCGGCGGGTGGAAAATTGAACACGTACAACGCCCAGGCAATGAGAAATTCACCCGGTTTCACGGTATCGGCATTGACATTTGAAAACAAGTATACCGCCTATGCGTACACCGACAGGGGAATATACATGATCAATATTCAGAGTGATGGCAGCATCAGCTGGGCCGCTGTTGTCGGAGGCAATGGCGGCAAAACGACAACCGGTCCGCTTCCGGCCAATGTAGCAGTGCCAGTGCCAGCACGCAACGGTTACACGATCTATTCGACGGGGATGCTGGTGCGCGATGCCAGATTGATATTTACAGATAACCTCAGCATCTATGCCATGACCCTATGACCAATCGATGAACGGTGTGTTTCCGGTAGCAACTTCTTTAGAAGGAGGATCGACATGAGAAGGCTGATCAACCAAAGTTATTCCAATTTCATGCGGCACGTGACTCTATCAGATTGCGCCAGATTTATCTGGCTTGCAATAGGTTTTTGCGGTGAATCGACGATGGCACAAAATAATTGCGACAATTTACCTGGTACTCATCCAAATTGTCTGAGCGTTAAGGAAACACAGGTTCCGATCAGACCCGAGCCGACTGTGGATTCATTTTGCAACATTTGGGAAAACTGCTGGGATAATGCTACATCGCAAACCTTCAATGATTCGACACGTGATATCAACAAGCTGCTGATATTAAGCGGCATGGATAACAGTGTAAATTCTGGCATCAACCCGGACAGCATTTTTCTTTCATTCAGTATCAAGGTGCCATTTCTGCAATCCAATCATATCTCATTAAACAGGCTTCGGATCGGCTTTCAACGGCCAGTTGTTCTTGATGAGGGTACGGCGGCGATCAGTCGAGATACTGCGATTGTCATCAACATCAAAGATGGGCAAGGTGAATTTCTGGAAGGAGAGGGCCCGGGGAGATATGATATCTCGAAGTTCGATCTCAACCCAGGCTCTCCTGATTTCTCTAATGCCGACATTAACAATGATTTTGGTGGCACCGCGTTTACTGATGGTTTTCCCATCATTTCCGTTAGGCCAAAAATATGGTTTAACACAGCAGATACACCAGGAGGAAAGCCGCCATTCATAGGCATACAGCTCATATTACCAAAGGATTACCTCGCACCAATTGATCCAAATGCAAGTCAAAAGACATACAAGGTATGGTACGAATTCGAGATAAGTGATAGCGTGGCTAATGGCCCAAACTCTGGCTATGCTAGACGCTACGTGTGGCCAGGTGGTCCAAGTGAGTTTGATGGAACTGGTTCAGGAAATGATTCGGAAAATGGGCGCCGCTATCCTGCATCGAGTCAGTGGGGGACACTCTGTCTCTATCAGAATCAAAACAGCCCAGGAAATTGCCCCTTGGACGGAGTGGAGCTACCGGCTGCTGGCATATATCTGGCGGATGGCGCGGCGGCAATTAGAATGGATGGTATTCCGCCACCTGCACCTGGCGTCAAGATTAACAAATTATTAGCGGCACCTCTGGTGTTGAATGGAGCACTTCAACCAGGAGATTTCAATAAATTGCATGGCAAATTCAAACTGGCCAAATTCGGGTCACAAGCAATAGACGTGGATGAGCCATGGAATAATATTTCAGGGTGCATCCCCACAGATGCTGTAGGCAATCCAAGTCCGGGTGGAATCCCGGTGTTGACCATACCTTGCGCATTCAATCAGGGTGATATTCAGCCGCCGACTGCCATCACTACTACCAACAGTCAGCTGGCACAGTTGTATGCTGGCTTGCGTGTCGACATGAACGACGACAAGGGACTCAAGTATGTCAACAATAATGTTGTGAGTAATTTCCCATATATCCAAGCATCGACGATCGACATCCCCGCTGAAATATCAACCCAGGGTCTGCAGCAACTACTAAGCAAGAGCACCCGCGACCTGTATGTCGAGGTAGTCGGTCATAACATGCCGAAATATGCCAAGCGTGTTCCAGGTACACCGGGCAAAGGGACCACGGTCGGCCAGGACGAAAAGTTGACCACGTTCATCAATGCGATCGTTCACAGTCTTGAGGGTGATATGAAAGTCAAGCAGACCCGCCAAGACCGCCCGACTTATGACGCTACACGGGCCTGTGTGCCCAAGGGGAAGGATCAGTTGTGCGCCGACGAGTTGGTGCAAGGTATCCAGGCCGGCCAGATCACGGCACCTGTGCTCAGAAAGATGCTCTCTGCAGGTGTGGTCTCGAAAGAAACGGTCGAGGCAGCAACCCCTTCTTACCGGGTACAGGTATTTCATGACCTTGGGCGGCAGGAGATGGGCAGCGATAAAGTCATGCGGACCGTGGTCGAGCCGCAGTATTCCTTCGGCTTCGGGGCACTGCATGCTGGCGATCTGACCGGCTGGCGATATGGCCTGACCATCGATGAATCATCACTGCCACCTGGAGCGAGCTTTGACAATATAGGGCCAAACCTCTACAAGGTTAGCAATCTGCCCAACGGTGGTTCCATTCGCGTGCATGCGCACGCCGAAGCTCTGGAGCCCAAACCCTGGAGCATCGGCCTGCTGCTGGGTGCCGCGATACCGACCGGCACGTTCGGCAATCAAGCCAAGACCGGGCTGGCGGCGACATTGACGCTGGAGCGTGAATGGCTGGCACGCGCTTGGCCACCGATGATTTCAGCGGCAGCCACGCTTGGTATTGCCCGGATCAATGGGGATGGGCCACTGCCGCCGCCGGATGCAACGGTGCGCGATGTCGGCGTGGGCCTCAAGGTCTACTTGAATCAACCAGCCGATTGGCGCGGCTACGCCTTGCCGACGCTGGATACCTACCACTTCAACAACGGCGGCAACAAGACCGGTGGCAGCGTGGTGCTCGGCTTGCAGCGCGAGTTGAGTCCGGCGTGGGCACTTGATTTCCGCTATGGCGCGCATTGGGTCAGCAGCAACGCGCCACAGTCGAGATTCTCGACCTTGCAGGCAGGGCTGCGATACTCATTCTGAGTCTGCTGCGTCCGTCACGTCGCTTTGTGGGGCCGCCACGAGGATCAGTCCTCATGGCGGCCCTTCGTGTTTTCATGGCGAGTGCAGATATTTTTCAGCGGGTGATTGAACCGTCTGGCAGGTTTGGCTGACTCAAGGGCGTGCACAGCACAGAGCACCATCCCGATGTAGGCCGAGACGGCAGCTCGAATAACCCAGCCTACGCTAACTCAATTCAGGAGTGAATCATGAACTTCGTGACCAAGGCGAGTATCGCCGCCATGCTGGCTGCCCTGAGCGCAGCGACTTTCGCCCAGACCTCTTCGGTGAATCTCAGCAATGCCGACCAATTCCAAGTCGGCGGCACCAGGAATGTCCAGCGCGCCGACATCGGCAATGCCAGCGGTTCGGGTGCCGCCCGTGTCCTGGCGAACGGGGTTCATCAAACCCAGGTGGGCGGATCGGACAGCGTCCAGGGGCTGGCGATCGGCAACGCCAGCGGTTTCGGTCGAGCCAACGTCGTCGGTGCCATCAACACCTCTCAGACCCAGCTGGGTGCGGTGCAGAATACCCAATTGCTCAATATCGGCTCGGCCAGCGGCAACGGCGCCACCCGTGTTTCGACACTCAACACCAGCCAGATCCAGTCGGGTGGTTTCCAGAACCAACAGCGCATGGAAATCGGCACCGCCTCGAACGGCGGCCGCAGTTCGGTGACGGCCATCAATACCTCGCAACTGCAGGCCGGGGGTGTATTCAATACCCAGGTGCTGGCGCTCGGCAAGGCCACTGCCGGCAGTGCGAACGTGGTTTCCCGCAACGTGTCGCAACTGCAATCCAGCGGCGTCATGAATGCGCAGCTCATGAACGTGGGCAACACGGGCCCATGAACGCAGGGTGATCAGGGCAGGCGGGAGTGCACAGAGCGCTCCCGCCCACCCACCTGTCCACCTGATTGACCGGAGGGATCATGAAACCACGTCTCTATGGGGTCGCCACCGTGGCTGCGGCCATGCTGTCCTGCCTGGTCACGCTCGCCGAGGCGGCCACTCCACGCGCCGAAGCGCTCGAACTCGATGACAAGGATCGTGCCTTGGTGGCCAAGCAGACGCTCAAGCAAAGGCTGATCGGCAACCAGATGAGTGGCACGGGCACTTCCGCCAATTGCGGCAGTGTCGAGATCGGCAATACCGATACCAGCACCGGCAGCAGCCGCATTGCGAACCGGGAAAAAACCATCATCGTCACCGGCAACATCTACAACACGGCGACCTGCAAGCGCTGAACAGCCTGCATGACAAGTCACGGCCAAAACGCTCAGGGATCTATCTTCAAATTTCAGGGAGCCTCATTGTGACGAGCATGCTGCTTCAATCGGCCATGTATACCGCTGTCCACTCGCGATCACTTCGCAACACCGCCATGAATATCCTGCGCTCGGCATTGCTGTGCTGCGCCGTGTCGATGGGTTTGATCGGCTGCGCGACACTCGATTCAGCGGACGGCGACAAGACCGACCCGGATCCGCTGCGCAGCCAGGCCAAGGAAATGGCGGCCAAACCGCAGGGTGGTACGCCGATGAATACTGTCACCAGTTTTGCGCAAGCCCTGCGTTGCATGGATGGTGTATTCCGCAATTACGGTGTCCGTGGCGTGGCCGTGGTGCTGGAGGAAATTCCGGACAGTACCGGCAAGATGCGGGTTGGTGCGAAGGACATGTTCATTTCGGCGACGTCGGGCATGACGCGCGCCAGCCGCGCCATCAGCCTGATTCCCTGGGATCGGGCCAAATTGTTCGAGGGCCGCGATGAGATCCTGAAGGCGGCCGATTTTGCGGTGCAGGGGTCGATTTCGCAATTCGACGAAACCATGCTGCGCAAGCAGGACGACGGTGCCGTCTGTTTAGGTCCGCTCTGTCTCGGTGCCGCGCGATCCGATTCGTTTTCGGGCCTGAGCCTGGACTTGAACATGCTCGAAACCCGCAGTCTGACCATGATGCCGGGCGTGACGTCGAAGAACTACGTGCTGATCCGGCGCAAGGGCAAGGGCTACGACGGTGACCTGACACTGAACAAGTTTGGCGCCCAGTACAACTTCGTCTTCAATACCAGCGACGGACAGGGGCAGGCGCTGCGCACGCTGGTGGAACTCTCGGTGATCGAGTTGTACGGGCGCCTGCTGAAGATTCCATACTGGAGCTGCCTGGGCCTGACCGAGGCCGATGCCGGGGTATCGGCTGAAATCGACGACTGGTGGGAAACCCTCAGGACCGATGTGCCATCGCTGGCCAGCTGGCTGCAGGTGCAGATGCGGGTGCGCGGCCTCTACAAGGGTCCGATCGACGGCAGGGTGAATGACGATCTGAAGCGTGCGGTATTGGCTTACAAGTCGGCGCTCGACCTGAAGGAAGATCTTGAAATCGACCAAGTGTTCTTCCGCAGTTATCTCTCGGCCGACCACGTCAAGGTGCAGGCGCGGGCCGTGCAACGTCTGGCCGAACTCGGGCCGGCGCCCGGCACGACTGCTGCGCAGGACGCGCCAGCCGGCAGCGCGCCGATGGTATCGATCCGGAGCACGCGCGGTCCCGATGTCGGCTATCGGCGCGGCGAGCCGGTGGGCCTGGAAATCGGCGTCGACCGCGATGCCTATCTGTACTGCTTCCTGGTTGATGAGGACCGCCATACGACGCAGTTCTTCCCCAACCCTGTGCAGCCGTCTGCGGCCATCCAAGGCGGGGGCACGCTGAGTATCCCGGGCCGTTTCCCGTTCAAGCTGGTGGCCAGCCAGAGCGGCAGGACCGAAAGCGTGGCCTGCGCCGCGACCAGCAGGAATCTGGGCGAGCAGGCGCTGCCTTCAACCGCAGGTGTCACCGATGTCGCGCAGTTGCAGCAGGCCATGGCCGCCGTCACCACCGGACAGGAACTGTCGATGGGAGTCTTCGATGTCACGCCTCAGTAATACCGGAGCGGTAAATCCTCCTGCGAGCCCGCGCTGCGTGCACTGGCTGGTCGGTGTGCTGCTCTGCGCCAGCAGCAGCGTGTTCGCAGGCATCGACGTCGGGCCGCCGGCGAAGGGCAAGGGCCGATCCGGCGCGGTAACCCAGCCGGCACCACCGGCCCAGGCGGCGTCCGACAGCGCTGCGGTGAGCGGCCAGCCGGCCGGCCGGGCACGCCAGGTGCTGCGGTGCTGGCAGGAAGGCAAATTGATTCTCGAAACGAATGCCGTCGCAGTGCATGCGCCGCTCGGCACCAGCGACGGCCTGACCGTGCGTTCCGCAGAAACCGACGGTAATACCCTCTTGCTGCTCGACTTCAGGCAGGCCCTTTGTGCGCTGGAGACCCCGTCATGGAAAGAATAGCGTCACGACCACCGCACCGGCGCACGGTCCTGAGGCAGCTGTCGGCCCTGCCGTGGCTGCTGCCGGCGATGGCGTGCACGGCTCGCACGAGCCGGCTGCTGGACCTTGCGCCATTCGACGCGATCGAGATCGGCGTCAGCGGCCGGATGCGGGTTCGCCAGGGGCCGGCACCGAGCATCGAGATTCGCGCCGAACCGAACGTGCTGGCCGTCCTGAGCGCCCGGGTCAGGGAGCGCACGCTGTACGTGCAGGCGGCGTCATTTTCGACCCAGGCACCGGTGGAAATGCTGCTCAGCTGCCCGGCGTTGCTCGCGGTGTACGCGTGGGGTGCCGCACAGGTGGCGCTCGAAATGGGCCGGCAGCAAACGCTGAAACTGCAGGTCGATGATGCTGCCAGCATCGACGCCGATTCGTTGAACCTGATCGGTATTTCGGCTGACATACGAGGCACAGGCAGTATCCGCGCAGCGGGCAAAACCGGGCAGCAGCAGGTCTGCGTCGCCGATGCGGGGACTTATCTGGCCCTCGGGCTCGAATCACAGGAGGCCGAGGTCGAGGTATTCGGAGCCGGCCACGCCGAGCTGAACGTCAGGCGCGAACTGCGCGTCGGCCTGTTCGGCGCAGGCACGGTCCGGCAGACCGGCCCGGCCGTGGTGCGATGGCATGGCGAATTCAATTCGCCGACCGATCCAATCCTGGGTGGATGAGACTGCTTCACAAGCGCAAGTCATATACGGCGAAATATCAGGAGGTACTCGACATGGCAAGCATCGACACGTATCGCAGCGGACGGATACACGCGCAGAGTCCGCATGGCCCGACCAGGGCATCTTGGGTCGCGGTGGCGACTGCAGCCGTTGCGGTGGTCGCGGCGGGCGTGATGTGGGCTGCGCCCGCCGCCGCGCAGCAGGCCGACGTTGCGGTGCATCGCGCCAGCCAGTCGGGCAGCGGCAGCCGCAATACCCAGGAGGCGCTGATCGGAACCGCACAGGGCAGTGGCCACAGCGTGGTCGATATCGGCAACCTGGCTCAGGTGCAGGCTGGCCACGGCAATCGGCAGTCGGTCGCGATCGGCAACAGCGTCGGCAACGGCCGCGCCAAGGTAGACGTGGGCAGCCTCCAGCAAGTGCAGACGGGCGCGCTGAACACCCAGCGCGTGGCGATCGGCAATGCCGACGGCAACGCCCGCACCGTGGTGAGCATCGGCGCGCTGCGGCAGCTGCAGGCCGGCGTCGCCAACGAGCAGGCGGTGGCGATCGGCAATGCACTCGGCACCGGCACGACACATGTGCAGGTCGGCGCGCTGACACAAACCCAGGCCGGCACGATGAACACCCAGTCGGTCGAGATCGGCAACAACGCCGGGTCGGGCCGGGTCAACGTCAGCGTCGGCTCGATCGTGCAGATGCAAGGCGGCTTTGGCGAAACCGCCCGCATCAGGATCGGCAACCAGTGAAACAGCAGGGGGACCAAATGAAGCTCCATAACATCAAGCGTCTCGTCGCAGCGTGCGTATGGCTGCTCGGGCAGCCGGCGGTCCAGGCGCAGGTGGTCGTGATGGAACGGGTGCCCAGCCTGACCGAACTGAGGGTCGCCCTGAAACTGGCCTCCGGTGATGCCGGCGGCGCTGCAGCGATGGCCCCACCTGCCCAGCAGGTGCGTACCCGCCGGATCGTGTGGGACACGCCGGCCCAGTCGCCAGCCTCGGCGGTGACAGCGGCGCAGCCCGCCGCAGTCGGCAACCCTGCGGTCGTCGCGATGCCGATTTCCTTCGAGCCCAACAGCAGTCGTGTGATGCGGAGCTCGCTGGGATATGTCGAGAGCGTGGCCCAGCTGCTCGAATCCAATGCCCAGCTGAAACTGGCGATCGAGGGCCATACCGATTCCAACGGCGGTCCGCAACGCAATCTGCCGTTGTCCTGGGAACGCGCACTGTCGGTCTATCGTTTGCTGGTCGAATACTATGGCGTCGATGCGCGCCGCCTGGAGCCGGTCGGCAAGGGCTCGTCCGAACCGCTGGACGGTCTGCCACTGACAGCGCCGATGAACAGGCGGGTTCAATTCCGGGTCATCGGCTGATGACCGTCCGCGAGGAGCCGAACTATGCAGACGACAGGGCCTGGAACCGGCGGCATGGCACGGTGCAGCCGTCGCCGGGCAATGCTGGCGTTGATGGGGGGGGCCGCCGTCCTTGGCGGCGCAACGGCGCGCGCCCAGACCGAGGCTGCACCCCGGTCGGCCATGGTGATCGGCAATGCCGCCTATTCGATCGGTCCGCTGCGCAATTCGGTCAACGATGCCCGGCTGATGAGCCAGAGCTTGCGCAGCATTGCCTACGAGGTCGAACACCACGAGGATCTGGCGCTGCAGCCGATGCTCAAGGTGCTCGATGAATGGATATTGCGCTCCGCGCCGACCGACATGCGCCTGCTCTATTTCGCCGGGCATGGTGCGCAGTTTCGCGGCCAGAATTTCATGGTGCCGGTGGACGCCGTCCTGCGTGAGGAGTCCGACCTGCTCAAGTTCACCGTCAATGCGTCTGATGTGATCGACCGCATCGCACGCACCGGTCAGGGCGTCAATATCATCGTATTGGATGCCTGCCGCAACGGCTTGCCGCCGCTGGAGCCGACCAAGGCGCGGCCGAAGACGCGCGAAATTCAACTGGGCCGGCTGCCGGCCATCGGCCTGGCACCCGAACCGTCTCCCAAGGGCACCCTGGTCGCCTATGCGGCGGCTCCGGGTGCCGTGGCACTCGACGGCACCCAGGGCAACGGCGCCTATGCACGTTACCTCGCTGCCGAAATGCTGGTGCCTGGCGCGACTGTGGAAAGCGTGTTCAAGCGCGTGCGCGGTGCGGTCGCGCGCGAGACACGCAATCTGCAGGTGCCGTGGGAAACCAGCAGCCTGGTCGGCGAGGTCTGCATCCGCCTCGGCCAGAAAGGCGAGTGCGGAATTCCGTCCGGGGCCGGGGCCGGCATCGACTTTGGCAGGAGCCGATGAGCATGTGCAACCACCAGACAGGTTCGACGAGGGATTAGCACCATGAACGCAGGGCAACAACGCCGTGTCGACGCAGATGGGAGCAGCGGCACACGGGGGACAGGGCGAGGCACGCTCATCATGCTGGCCTTGCTGGCCATCGGCTCGGCGGCACAGTCCCAGGGACTGTATGAACCACTGAAAGTGACCTTGTCGGTCAAGACCTGGACCAACACCTGGGACAGCTGGGTCACCAGTCCGAAAGGCACCGGCGTGGCGCTGGGCACGCAGCGCTATCAGATCGTTCAGGCGGTCAACGGCGGCACCAGCACCTCGGTGATCCCAGTCCTCAGCCTGCGTCACGGCAAGTTCAGGGAAACCGTCAGCGTGATGACGAAGACCAACTACACCCTGCAGGATGCAGGCACGCCGGGTGGTTTCCTGGTGCGTGCGAGCAGGCGCGAGATCGATTTCAATTCGGGTTACGCCGCGACGCCGAACCTGACATTGACGGCCGGCTACAAGCGTCTGACACAAACCTATGGACCGGACACCTTCGAGTGGCATGGGCCTCTCCTGGGCATCAACGCCAACGCCGAGATCGGATCGAGCTGGTACCTGTACGGCACCGCTGGCATCGGCTACATGAAGGCAAAACTGCCGCAGTCACAAAAGGATGCCGAAGGCCACACAAGATTCAACGCAGGTTATCGCCTGGGCGAATTCGGTCTGGCATTCAGCCCGGATTTTGGCAGTGAGGTGCCTGGCAATCTGCTGCTGACGATCGGATACCGCATGCAGACCGTCACCACCCGCGACTACAGTCTGGGGAGCACCGATCCCCAGGGCAATCCGCCAAGCCCCAATGTCACGACAAAACTGGTCGATACGACGCAAGGCCCGGTCTTGAGCCTGCTGCTGACATTCTGATCGTCACGCCCTGATCTGTTCGAGAGGTCGCAAGATGCTCACGCTTCGCCATTCAATTGAACAATCGATGTTTGCTGCTGCCACGGCACTGTTCATATCGACCTGCCCTGCGCCGGCATCCGCAGCAGCCATGGCGGGCGGTGTGCGCGAGGCACTCGTGATCGGCAATGCCAGCTACGAGACTTTCGGCACGCTCGACAATCCGGCCAATGACATGGCCGACATGTGCAATGCGCTGAAACAATCGGGGTTTCGGGCTGCCTGCCTCGGCGATATCCAGGACCGAGCCACGTTCCTGGCCGGCGTGCGGGAGTTTGCCAGTCGGCTCGGCCGGGAAACGGCCTCGGTCTTTTATTATGCGGGCCATGCCATCCAGGTCGATGGAGAAAACTATCTCGTGCCGACCCGGGCCCGGCTGATGCAGCCGAGCGATATTCATGACCAATTCGTTGCGCTCAGCGAAGTGTTTGCCCTGCTCGGCAGAAATACCGGCCGCTTCCAGATGATCGTGCTTGATGCCTGTCGCAGCGATCCGTTTGCCGCACAACGCCGCCGTGGCATCGATACCCCTCAGCAACGCAGCCTCAGGGCGCTCGTGGGTGCGATGCAGGTATCGCACACCCGGTATGGCCTGGCCGCGATCAAGGACGCACCACCCGGCACCATGGTGCTGTACGCGACCGCCTCGGACGACACTGCCTTCGACGGCGAAGGCCGCAACGGGCCGTTGACCAAACATTTTCTCGAAAACATCAGGACGCGCGGCCTCGGCGTCGATGATCTGGTCAAGCGCGTGATGGAGGGGGTGCAAAAGGAAACCCAGGAAAACTTCGGCCGTGCCCAGACGCCGTTCATCTACTCCTCCTTTTCAGGGGATTTCTGCTTCAACTGCAAACAGCCGATCAACCTGCCGCCGGCCTTTTGACACTTGAATGACTGTCACCATGAAACTGACTCATCATCGTCTGCAAGTTCGGGCAGCCCTCTGGGCGGCCCGGCTGCTGGTCTGTGCAACCCTGCTGGGCGGCCTTCAGGCCTGTTCGGTCGCGAGCTGGCTGATCAGCAGACCAGCATCAGGAACCACGGCTGAAAGCAGCGCCGAACCGCCACCGGCGATCGCGGCGGCCATGCCGAGCGGTCGCGTGGCCGGCAACCCGCCCGCGAACCTTGTTGCAGATGACGGGCACCCGGGAGACATGGCCTCGACATCGGTGGCGGCCGCATCGGTGGCCATGGCGACTGTCGGCGCACCACCGGCTGACGAGCCTGAAACCGCACCGGCAGTGTCGCCACGGGTGGCTCCAGTGGGCGGGCTGACGCCGGTCGATGAGTCAGGCCGGCCACCCGCCGAGGCAGCGGCCCCGGAGTTGACGCTGCTGCCGATCAGCACCGATCTGCCCAAGGGCCATTTTGCTGTGCGCATCGGCCTGTTCAGCGACGAGAGCAATGCCTACCGGCAGGCTGCGACGCTGCGCGATGTCGTGTGGACCCATCAGGATCTGCTGCCCGAGGAGCGTGCCATCCGCGTGCTCAAGCCCGACAGCCGATTCATCGTCCTGCTCGGCGACCTGGCCGACGCGCAGGCGGCCAGACAGCTCGTCAGCAAGATCCGGCGCCTGCTGCATCGGGAATCGATCATCTATACACGCTGAATCGAAAACAACCATTACCGTGGTGAACGATGAAACTCCCTGTCGCCAACGATGCTGCCTTGCGAACCCTGCTTGAACGCTGCGCCGCCAGCGACGAAAGCGCACTGGTCGCCATCCACAAACTGCTGGCACGGCGCATTCATGCGTTCGCATTTCAGCGCCTGCGCAATTCGGCCGATGCCGAAACCATCGTCTTCGAAACCCTCTACGAGGTGTGGAAGAACGCGGCGCGATACCGCAGTGAATCGCAGGCGCATGTCTGGATACTCGGTATTGCCCGCTTCAAGTGCTTGCAATTCCTGGACCGGTCACAGCCCCATCATGATGATATCGATGAGCTTGCCGAATCGCTCGCTTCGGACCTGGACGATGGCGAGACCCGGCTGTCGCGCTGGCAGCAGGCACAGCAGGTGCGCGATTGCATGGACGAATTGAGCGATGTGCACCGGGAATGCCTGCATCTGGTGTATTTCGAGGAATTGCCAGTGGCGGACGTCGCCAGCATCCAGCAGGTGCCGGTCGGCACAGTGAAAACAAGACTGTTTCATGCCCGCCAAAACATGCGTGTCTGCGTGGAAAGTGGCACGCAGCCAGCCGTGGCATCAGCCAGGAGAATCAGCACATGAATCCGTCAGACA
Organism: Leptothrix sp. (in: b-proteobacteria); assembly: GCA_041083665.1. Taxonomy (GTDB): domain Bacteria; phylum Pseudomonadota; class Gammaproteobacteria; order Burkholderiales; family Burkholderiaceae_C; genus Sphaerotilus. The sequence continues at coordinate 93,484 of JBFPGZ010000020.1, read as the reverse complement.
CACTTGCAGGCGATCAGCACGGGCAGGAACTTTTTGTGCAGCGGCTGCCCTGGTATATCAATGGCACGCTGGCGCAGGAGGAGCGATCGTGGTTCGAGGCGCGCCTCGCGGAATCGTGTTGGGCGCGGGAAACCCTCGAACTCGAAAAGATGCTCGTGCAACCCTGCCTCACGGCGCCGGAACCACAAGGCGATTTGGGTTTGCATCGCCTTTTGCGCAAGGTCGAGGCCGAGCGACAGGCTCGACACGCCGGCTCCTCAGCCGGCAGTGCACAGGCACATTCCGGCTGGTGGCAGGAACTCGCGAACAAGTTCAAGTTCCTCGCCAAGCCAGAATTTGCGTACGCCGCATGGGCACTGGTCGCGCTGCAGGCCGGATGGATCAGCACGGCCGAATTTTCGGCGCATGGCGAACGGCAGGAAATACGTTCAGGCCCCACGCTCGTGCACCGAAGCCTGCGGGTCACCTTCGTCAAGAATATCGACGAAGAGAAACTGCGCAGCGCCCTGATCAGCGCTGGAGCTCGGATCGTGGCCGGTCCCAATCAATTCGGTGAGTATTGGCTATGGTCGCAGCTGAATTCACTCGAAGAAATGCGCACGGCACTGGATACCGCTGGTGTGGTGGCCACAATGGCCGCCGACGATTCCCTGCCTTGATCCGGCCCAGCCAAGCAGCTCAGCCATCGGCACCGCTTCGCAGCGCCCTGCAAGAAGCGGGTCGTCGCGGGGGCTGAAGACATGGTAGAAACCGTGGTGAAAATGGAAATTTCACCCGCCACGCCATCACACTCGACTGCCCTGCTGCGGGGCTGGCGGGTTTATGCCCTCGCAGCGGTGCTGGTCGCGGCCACCTTGCTGTTGCGCGCCAGTCTGGGGGTGGCGTACGGCGACCGGCCGCTGCTGGTGCTGTTCGTGTTGCCGATCATCGCCAGCGCCTACCTGGGCGGACTGGGGCCAGGCCTGTTCGCCACCGGGCTGGCCGCGATCGGGATCAATCTGTTTTTCATCCAGCCTACCGGCCGCCTCACCAGTGCAACCAGTCACGATTTGCTGCAGTGGCCGATATTGATCGCCGATGGCGTGTTGGTCAGCGTCCTCAGCGGAGCGCTGCACCGAACCAGACAGCAGGCGCAGACCAGCGAGACCCATTTCCGGCATGCGCTCGAATCATTGCAGCAACTGGTCTGGACCTGCACGCCGGATGGCGAATGTGACTACTTGAGCCCGCAGTGGCTGGCCTACACCGGTGCACAGGCCGAGCAGCAGCTCGGTCATGGCTGGCTCGATTCACTCCATCCCGACGATCGCAACATCGCCCTGCAGGCCTGGCGGGCCGCCGTCACAGCGGGCACCGAGTTCCATAGCGAGTTCCGCATCCGCCGCCAGGACGGCACCTACCGCTGGTTCAACACCCGCGCCACCTGTTTGCGCGATGCCCAGGGCCGCCCGATCAAGTGGTTCGGCTCGAACACCGACATCGAAGCCACCAAGGCCCACGCGCAGAACCTCGAAGTGATGGTGCACGAGCGCACCCGCGACCTGGAACAAGCCCTCACCGAGATGCGGCGCACCGATCTGCACCTGCAGCAGCTCAACGCCGAGCTGGCGCAAGCGCGCGACAAGGCCGAGGCCGCCAGCCGCGCCAAGAGCGAATTTCTGGCCAACATGAGCCACGAGATCCGCACGCCGATGAACATCGTGCTCGGCCTGACGCGGCTGCTGCAGCACGACACCGCCCGGCCCGCGCAGGCCGAGCGACTCGACAAGATCGAGCAGGCGGCGCAGCACCTGATGTCGATCATCAACGACATCCTCGACCTGTCCAAGATCGAAGCCGGTCGGCTGGAACTGGAGCACGCCGACTTCCCGCTCACCGCCGTGCTCGATCAGGTGCGCTCGCTCATCACCGACCAGGCCGCCGCCAAGGGGCTGCAGGTGGTGGTCGATCCGGATCATGTGCCGATCTGGCTGAAGGGCGACCCGACCCGGCTGCGCCAGGCCTTGCTCAACTACGCCGGCAACGCCGTCAAGTTCACCGAACGGGGCCTGATCGTGCTGCGTGCCGAGCTGCAGTCAGAGCAAGGCCAGACGCTGTGCATCCGCTTTGAAGTGCAGGACAGCGGCACCGGCATTGCCCCGGAAGAGCTGCCGCGCCTGTTCGAGGCCTTCGAGCAAGCCGATGCCTCGACCACCCGGCGCTTTGGCGGCACCGGTCTCGGGCTGGCCATCACACGAAGGCTGGCCCGCCTGATGGGCGGTGAAGCAGGCGCGCACAGCGAGCCGGATCGGGGCAGCACCTTCTGGTTCACTGCGCAACTGCAACGCGGCAGCGCCAATGCCGCCCAGACCCTGGTTGGCGCCACCACCGTTCAGGCCGCCGCGTTGCTGCGTGAGCGACACGCAGGGGCGCAGGTGCTGCTGGTCGAAGACCACCCGGTGAATCGCGAAATCGCCATCGCCCAGCTCGAAGCGGCCGGCTTGACGGTGGCGGTGGCTTGCGACGGCCTGGAGGCGGTCGAGCAAGTGGTCAGCCACCCCTGCGATCTGGTCTTGATGGACATGCAGATGCCGCGCATGGATGGGCTGGAAGCCACCCGCATCATCCGGCGCCTGCCCGGCAAAGCCGAGCTGCCGATTCTGGCCATGACCGCCAACGCCTTCGCGGAAGACCGCGCCGCGTGTGTCGCCGCCGGCATGAACGACTTTGTCGCCAAGCCGGTCGATACCGAGGCGCTCTACGCGACGCTGCTGCGCTGGCTGCCGGCGCGCCAGCCCGCCGCCGACAAGATCACAGCCCCAACTCGGACAGCCCCGGATAATCATCCGGGCGCCGGCCCAGCGGCCAGTGGAACAGCCGCTGCTCCGGCCGGATCGGCAGATCGTTGATGCTGGCAAAGCGCCGCTGCATCAGCCCGCTGGGAGTGAACTCCCAGTTCTCGTTGCCGTAGCTGCGGAAGTGCTGGCCCGAATCGTCGCGCCACTCGTAGGCGAAACGCACCGCGATGCGGTGCTCGGTGAAGGCCCACAGCTCCTTGATGAGGCGGTAATCGAGCTCGCGCGCCCACTTGCGCTGCAGAAAGCCGCGCACCTGCTCGCGGCCGACCGGGAACTCGGCGCGGTTGCGCCAGACCGTGTCGTCGGTGTAGACGCCGACCACCCGGTCCGGATCGCGGCTGTTCCAAGCGTCTTCGGCCAGGCGGACTTTCTGCCGCGCGGAGGCGTCAGTGAAGGGCGGTACGGGCGGGCGGGTGTCGGACATCGGTGGCCTCAATAGGTCTTGTACGGCAGGAACTTGCCCGACATTGTGATGTTCACGCGGTCACCTTTCGGGTCGGCCTCGCGCGTCAGGTCCATCTTGAAGTCGATCGCGCTCATGATGCCGTCGCCGAACTCCTCGTGGATCAGCTCCTTGAAGGTGGTGCCGTAGACGCTGATCAGCTCGTAGAAGCGGTAGATGAGCGGATCGGTCGGCACCGAGGTCGGCAGCGAGCCCTTGTAGGGCACCACCTGCAGCCACTTGACCGCCTCGGCGGGCAGCTCGAACAGCTCGCCGACCACGCCAGCCTGCTCGGCCGTGAAGGTCATCTGGCCCAGGCAGCCGGCCGTGACCCACTCCTTGCTCTGGCCGACCTTGGCGGCGACCTCGTCCCACGTCAGGCCCTTGCGAACCTTGGTTTCGATGATCAGTTCGGTGACGTCATTGCGGTTCATCGTTGCTCCTGGCTTGGTGATCAGCCGGATGATGCCGGCCATCCCGACGACGAAGCAAGCCGCACGCCATCGGCGGCGCACCGAAGTGGTTCATATCAGCCGCCCAACAGCCGCTGAGGCACTCTTGGCCAGCAGACACCCAGATCAGAAAGCCTCAAGATCGACCTTCGACATGGGAATTGCGCTTTCCATCGCAATCGAGAGCGCCACCGCAGGATCAATGGTGCCTTGGCCCATGTAGAGCACCTCTTGTATCGCCAGACCGAATAACACGGGCCACTCACTCGGCTGCGCACAGAACCGCCGGATAAGTGGCATCAGCTTGGGCCAATGGATTTTCAAGAAATTGATGGGCAGATCTGAAGGCGTATGACCCTCTGGAATTCGAGGCACTCCAAAATTTTCTCCACCGATGGAGTCAGTCACATAGCCAAAAACGCCTTCAAGATCTAGCATATCTTTGACGCCCAATTGCTGAGCCGCTCCAGCCGCCAAACTCCAGACCGAATACTGACTTTCTGCAAGCGGTTTATTCAATAAATCCCCAAAATAATATTTCCTTCCATCGACGCAATTTGCGACAGCGAATACCGCATTTTCAGCCACACCTTTGGCCTCGATCAACTCGGCACGAATGCTTGCTTGACAGGCATATCCAGCCAAAGCACCAAGAGCACTGAGCAGGCTTTCAATATGAACACCTTTGTCCGTCCGCAGCGCTGCGATCAGATGTTGTACGATTTCTTTGCTGCCAATCTTTGCGCCGATCAACGGATCCACCTTCCGTTTCTCATTGATGGCAGTCATCATGGTCTCAAATATCAGATCTGATTTATTATCAGGCTCTTTTTCATGATGATGATCTGTTGCCAGTTTCTTCTTGAAAAAATTCCCAAACATTACTTACCCCTGTATTTTCAATGCATTCAATTATTGCATTGCTGCTGACGCACTGATGCTCATCAAGTGCCCAGAATAGAAGCCACCACCTCTTCAGTTTGATCGGTATCAATGATGTCAGGACCGCTCGGCCTGTCGCGTACAGGCCCCAGCAATGACACGGCCCGGCGCGCAGCCGAGCCCTGGAGTCACATCCCGGCGTAATTCGGCCCGCCGCCGCCTTCAGGCGTGACCCAGACGATGTTCTGGGTCGGATCCTTGATGTCGCAGGTCTTGCAGTGCACGCAGTTCTGGGCGTTGATGACGAGCTTGTCGGCGCCGTTATCTGCCTTGACGAACTCGTAGACCCCGGCCGGGCAGTATCTGCTCTCCGGCCCGCCGAATTGGGCCAGATTGACACTGACCGGCACGCCCGGGTTCTTGAGTGTCAAATGCGCCGGCTGGTTCTCTTCGTGATTGGTGTTGCTCACAAAGACGCTGCTGAGGCGATCGAAAGTGAGTTTTCCATCCGGTTTCGGATACTCAATCTTTTGGCACTCGGCCGCCGGTTTGAGCCGGGTGTGATCTGCTTCGGTTCGGTGAATCGTCCACGGCGGGCTTTTGAAGCCGAGTTTCGGCAGCAGCCACTGCTCGATGCCGGTCATCAGCGCACCGACGGTGTTGCCCTTCTTGAACCACTGCTTGAAGTTGCGTGACTTGTCCAGCTCCTGGTACAGCCAGCTGGCTTTGAACGCTTCCGGATACGCCGTCAGCTCATCGGCCTGGCGGTTCTGGCCGAGCGCGGCAACCGCCGCTTCCGCCGCCAGCATGCCGGTCTTGATGGCGGCGTGACTGCCCTTGATGCGACTCGCGTTCAAGAAACCGGCATCGCAGCCGAGCAGCGCGCCGCCCGGAAACACCACCTTGGGCAGACTCAAGATGCCGCCCGCCGTGATGGCACGTGCGCCGTAGCTCAGGCGCTTGCCGCCTTCCAGATGCTGGCGAATCGCCGGGTGGGTTTTCCAGCGCTGCATTTCCTCGAACGGGCTCAGCCATGGATTCTGGTAATCCAGCCCGGTGACAAAACCGAGCGTGACCTTGTTGCCTTCCAGGTGATAAAGGAAGCCGCCGCCGTAGGTGTGGCTGTCCATCGGCCAGCCGGCGGTGTGCACCACCAAACCCGGCTTGGCTTTGTCGGCCGGGATTTCCCACAGCTCCTTGACGCCGAGCGCGTAGCTCTGCGGATCCTTGCCGTCGTCCAGTTTGAACTGGGCGATGAGCTGCTTACCGAGGTGGCCGCGAGCGCCTTCGGCGAAGAAGGTGTATTTGCCGAGCAGTTCCATGCCGAGCTGGAAAGCGTCACCCGGCTCACCATCCTTGCCGACGCCCATGTTGCCGGTGGCGACACCGCGCACGGCGCCAGCGGCGTCGTAAAGCACTTCGGCGGCGGCAAAGCCGGGGAAGATTTCGACGCCGAGGCTTTCGGCCTGTTCGCCGAGCCATTTGACCAAGCTGCCCAGGGCCACGACGTAGTTGCCGTCGTTGTGGAAGCATTCGGGGATCAGCGCGGCCGGCGTCGAGCGCGCGCCGGTTTCGGTCAGGAACAGCACTTCGTCGCCGGTGACGGGCTGGTTGAGCGGGGCGCCGAGCGCTTTCCAGTCGGGCAGCAGCTCATTCAAGGCGATCGGGTCTATCACAGCGCCGGACAGAATGTGCGCGCCGGGCTCGGAGCCCTTTTCCAGCACCACCACCGACACATCGGCGTTGAGCTGCTTCAGCCGGATCGCTGCGGCCAGCCCGGCCGGGCCGGCGCCGACGATCACGACGTCGTATTCCATCGATTCGCGCGGGCCGTGGGCGGCCAGGATCTCCTGCGGGGTCATCTTGTCTCCTTGTTATGTGCCCGAAAAAATGGGCGGTCAGTCGCGGCAAACGCTGGCTCAAGTCCAGCTCACGGCGGCGCAAAACATATAGCCAGCACCGTAAACCGTCTTGATGATCTTGGGATTCTGCGCATCGGCTTCGAGCTTGCGGCGCAGGCGCGAGATGCGCACGTCAATGCTGCGGTCCAGCGGCGAGATGTCGCGGCTGCCCATCAGCTGCTCGCGGCTCAAGATCTGGTGCGGCCGCTCGACCAGGCTGCGCAGCAGCTGGGTTTCGGCGGTGCTGAGCATGTGCTCGCTGCCGTCCGGCGCCTTGAGCAGATTCGAGGCGCAGTCAAACGTCCAATCAAGAAAATGCGCGTAGCGCCGCTGCGGGCTGCCGGCGCCGGCCGCGCCCGCGCGCCGGCGCAGGATGCTGCGCACCCGTGCCACCAGCTCGCGCGGCTCAAAGGGCTTGACGACATAGTCGTCGCCGCCCAGCTCCAGCCCCATCACGCGGTCCACCGTGTGGCCACGGCCGGTCAGGATCAGCACGCCGCAGCTGACTTGGCGGATCAGCTGGCGCACCAGATCCATGCCGTCCATGTCGGGCAGGCCCAGATCGACGATGCACAGGTCCGGCCGCTCGGTGGCGAGCCGGCGCAGCATGCTGGAGCCGTTGCGGAAGCGTTCCACCGCAAAGCCGAACTCGCGCAACGTGGCCACGATCAGCTGCGCCACGCTGTCATCGTCCTCGATGACGTAGATCAGGTCGGCCGAGTTGGCCGGCAGATCGCCAAAATTCGTTGTGCTCATGACTCACCTTCGGCCAGGACGGCCGCCAGTTGCGCCTTGCTGAACGGCTTGGCCAGCAGCGTGATGCCGGGCGCCTGCACCTCGCCGGGCGCGTAGCCGCTCATCAGCACCACCTGCGGCACCTGATGGCGCTCACGCGCGCGCCGCGCCAGATCACGGCCGTCCACCCCGCCCGGCATCACCACATCGGTCAGCAGCAGGCGGATGCCCGGCATGGTGGCGAGCATCTCGCTGGCCTCGACGCCATCAGCCGCCTCGATCACCACATAACCCAGCGCCAGCAGACTGCGCCGCACCACGCGGCGCACGGCAGCATCATCTTCCACCAGCAGCGCCAGGCCGCGCTCGCCGGCGTTCGCGACCGTCATTTCTTCATCGGGCTGATCCAGCGCGCCGGGCGCCGCGACCCTCGGCAGCCAGAGCGACACCGTGGTGCCCTGCCCCGGCTGGCTGCGGATGCTCACCGCGCCGCCCGACTGGCGCACGAAACCGTACACCATCGCCATGCCCAGACCGGTGCCGGCGCCGGGCCGCTTGGTGGTGAAAAACGGCTCGAAGACGCGCGCCAGCGTGGCGGCGTCCATGCCCTGGCCGGTGTCGGCCACGTCGATGCGCACGTAGCTGCCGGCCGGCACCTGCCGTTCCGTGGCAGCACCCTCATCCAGCTCGGCCGCACTGGCGGACACGCTGACCACGCCGCCGCCCGGGCTGGCGTCACGCGCGTTCAGGATCAGATTGAGCAGCGCGTTTTCCAGCTGATGCGCATCGGCCATGGCCCAGAGCGGCGCGGGCGGTGCCGGCACGTCGAGCCGCAGGTGTTCGGGCAGCGAGCGCCGCACCAGCCGCTCGACGGTGTGGCTGAGCGCGCCGACATCCACCGCGCAGGGCGCCAGCGACTGGCGTCGCGCAAAGGTCAGCAGACCACGGATCAGCTCGGCGCCACGCCGGGCGGCATCGAGCGCCGGCTCGACGTAGTCGGGCAGCAGACGCTCGGCCAGACCGGCATCGAGACGCGCGTCGGCAGGCCCGGCCACCGTCTCGCACAGCGCGCTGAGGTTGCCGATGATGACGGTCAGGATGTTGTTGAAGTCGTGCGCCAGCCCGCCCGTGAGCTGGCCGAGCGCGTCGAGCTTCTGCGCCTGCGCCAGCAGCTCCTGGGTGCGCTTCTGCTCGGTGATGTCGAAGGTCAGCTCGAAGCAGCCGGCCACCTCGCCAGCGGCGGTGCGATCCGGAATCAGGGTGGTGCGCGCCAGCAGCTTGCGGCCGCTGATGGTGGTGATCTCGTACTCGAAGCTGACCGGCTCGCCGGCCAGCGCCTGCGCGACGTTGTGCTTGATGCCGGCGTAGACCTGCGCGCCCAGATATTCGCGTGCGCTGATGCGCTCCGGCTGGGCCGGATCGAGCCCGAACCACTCGCGGTAGCCACGGTTGATGTAGCGGTACGAGCGGTCGCGGTCGAAGTAGGCGATCAGCGCCGGAATCGAGTCGGTGATCAGGCGCATCTGCTCCTCGCTGCGGCGCAGCGAGCGGGCGATCTGCTCGTTGGCCGAATTGGCCTGCATGAGCCGCTCGTTGATGGCGCGCAGCTCGCTGGTGCGGCCGGCCACGCGCGTTTCGAGCATCAGGTTCTGCTCGTGGATGCGGTGTTCGGCGCGCTGCTGCTCGGTCAGATCGGAATACAGCGTGACAAAACCGTGCCCCGGCAGCGGCTGGCCGCGCACCCGCAGCACCCGGCCGTCGGGGCGCGTGCGCACCAGGTTGTGCGAGATGAAGCCGCGCGCCGCCTCGACCCGCTCGGCAATGCTGGCCTCGATGTCGTCGTGGCCGTACTCGCCGCGCTGGGCGTTGTAGCGGATGAAGCTCTCGAACGGCGCACCGGCGTAGGCCAGCGTGGCAGGGAAGTCGAGCAGGCGCAGAAAGGCCTGGTTCCAGGCGATCAGGCGCAGCTCGGTGTCGAACACCGTGATGCCCTCGTCCAGCAGATCAAGGCCGGCTTGCAGCGTGTCGAAACGCTGCGGACCGGGACCGGCCAAGTCAGGGGTGGCTGCGCTCACATGAGTCTCCGGCTGCGCTTTGGGCGGCTGATTCTAGGTGGGGTGCGGCCAGGCCCTGCGCCGACGCAAACATTCGTCACAGTCGGCCGAAAGTCGTGCAAAGGTGTTCTGGGATCGTCCCGGCCTCCACCGAAGAGGAGACCAAGAGATGTCGCACATCGATCCGTATGAACTGGGTCTGGACAAGAACGCCGCCAACTTCGTGGCGCTCTCGCCGCTGAGCTACATCGAGCGCAGCGCGCAGATCTACCCCGACCGCACGGCGGTGATCTACGGCGAGCGGCGCCAGACCTGGCGTGAAACCTACAGCCGCTGCCGCCGCCTGGCCAGTGCGCTGAAGGCGCGCGGCCTCGGCAAGGGTGACACGGTCGCCGTGATGCTGCCCAACGTGCCGGCGATGTTCGAGGCGCATTTCGGCGTGCCGATGTCGGGCGCGGTGGTCAACACCCTGAACACCCGGCTCGACCCGGAAGCGATCGCCTTCATGCTGCAGCACGGCAACGCCAAGGTGCTGCTGACGGATCGCGAATTTGCCTCGGTGGTCGGCAAAGCGCTGGCGATGCTCGGCAAGGACCGGCCCTACGTGATCGAGGTCGAGGACGAGCAGGCCCCCGCCGGCAAGGCGCTCGGCCAGATCAGCTACGAAGCCTTCCTGGCCGAGGGCGACCCCGACTACGCCTGGCAGCTGCCGGCCGACGAGTGGAACGCCATCGCGCTCAACTACACGTCCGGCACCACCGGCAACCCGAAGGGCGTGGTCTACCACCACCGTGGCGCCTACCTGAACGCGGCCAGCAACGTCATTTCCTGGAACCTGCCGCAGCACACCACCTATCTGTGGACGCTGCCGATGTTCCACTGCAACGGCTGGTGCTTCCCGTGGACCATGGCACTGATCGCCGGCACCAGCGTGTGCATCCGCCGCGTCGATCCGGGCCTGATCTTCGGCCAGATCCGCGAGCATCACGTCACCCACATGTGCGGCGCGCCGATCGTCTACAGCATGCTGATCAACGCCCCTGAACACCTGCGGCGCGGCATCGAGCACAGCGTCAAGGGCCTGATCGCCGGCGCGGCGCCGCCGGCTGCCGTGATCGAGGGCTGCGAGCAGATCGGCCTCGACATCACGCACGTCTACGGCCTGACCGAGGTCTACGGGCCGTCATCGGTCTGCGCCAAGCAGGAAAGCTGGGCTCAGCTGAGCCTGGAAGAGCGCGCGCTGCTGAACGGCCGCCAGGGCGTGACCTACCCGATGCAGGAAGCCATCGCGGTGCTCGACCCGCAGACGCTGCAGCCGGTACCGGCCGACGGCGAAACGATGGGCGAGATCTTCTTCCGTGGCAACGTCGTCATGAAGGGCTACCTGAAGAACCCAGCCGCCACCGAAGACGCCTTTGCCGGCGGCTGGTTCCACACCGGCGACCTGGCGGTGATGTACCCGGACGGCTACGTCAAGATCAAGGACCGCAGCAAGGACATCATCATTTCCGGCGGCGAGAACATCTCGTCGATCGAGGTCGAAGACGCGCTGCACCGCCACCCGGCCGTGCTGACCGCCGCCGTGGTCGCGCTGCCGGACGCCAAATGGGGCGAGGTGCCCTGCGCCTTCGTCGAGCTGAAGGACGGCGCCGAGTTGAGCGAGGAAGCCATGATCGAGCACTGCCGCATGCTGCTGGCGCGTTTCAAGGTGCCCAAGAAAGTGGTGTTCGGGCCGCTGCCGAAGACCTCGACCGGCAAGATCCAGAAATTCATGCTGCGCGCCCAGGTCAAGTCGACCAGCGCGATCGAATAACCATCAGGGAGACCGCGATGAATGAAATGAACGGCTACGACGTCGAAGATCTGCAGATCGGCATGTCGGCCAGCTACGCCAAGACCATCACCGAAGCCGACATCGTGCTGTTCGCCGGTGTCTCGGGCGACAACAACGCCGTGCACACCAACGAGGAGTTCGCCGCCACCACGCGTTTTGGCGGGCGCATCGCGCACGGCTTCCTGACCGCCAGCGTGATCTCGGCCGCAGTCGCGAACCGCCTGCCCGGCCCCGGCACGGTGTATCTGGGCCAGCAGCTCAAGTTCCTGGCGCCGGTGCGGCCCGGCGACACGGTGCACGCCAGCGTGACGGTCAAGTCGGTCGATCTGGCCAAACGCCACGTCGAGCTGGAGACGGTCTGCCGCGTCAAGGGCGTGGCGGTGATCGAAGGTGAAGCGCTGGTGATGACCACCTCACGCGCGCGCCGTCAAAGCGCAGCCGCACAGGCTGAACCGGCCACCGCCCCGAGCCTGGCCTGAAATATCTGAGTTGCACCGATGATTGTGTTGCATTGCGTCAATCATCGGTTATACTCATAGGCTCAGCGCTACACCAATAGGGTGTACGTTGTTTCGTACATCCCCTCTGACCTCTTCCTTGTACAGGCTCTGACGCAGGCGTTCTTGCCAGCGTGCAACTTCATGGTCGGCGGCGATGCTGTTCGACCGCGAGTGGGCCTTCCCCCTTCCGCTATTTGCGTTCTGACGCGCTGGCTGCGTTGACAGCGGCTCGTCGGTGCCTTGAGCTGCGTGCGTTTAAAAACCCATGCAGATCGGTATCGGCTTGCCTGTTGTGATCACGGCTGGTGCTGCAGTTGGCTTGCTCGCATTTGCACGACCTACATCACATGAGTTTCGATACCCTTGGCCTGAACGCCACCCTGCTGCGCGCTGTCACTGACTCCGGCTACACCACGCCGACCGAAGTCCAGGCCCGCACCATTCCCCTCGCTCTGACCGGCGCCGATCTGCGCGTCTGCTCCAACACCGGCAGCGGCAAGACCGCCGCCTTCGTGCTGCCCGCCCTGCAAAAGGTGCTGGACCTGCGTGAAGCCGCTCGCCTGGCACAAGCTGCCCTGGCTGCCGCCACTGGCAAGGCCGTTCCGGTGATGGCTGAAGAGTCCTCGCTGGCACAGAGCGAAAGCGATCAACGCCGCAAGCCGCGTTTCGGCCGCGACCGTGAACGTGACGCTGCCCCGCGTGGCACTCCGAGCGGCCCGCGTGTGCTGGTGCTGGCACCGACCCGCGAACTCGCGATGCAAGTGGCCAAGGCCGTGGACACCTACGGCCGTCACGTGCCGGGTCTGCGCGTTGCCACCGCTGTGGGAGGCATGCCTTACCCGATCCAGATCAAGGCGCTGCGCGGCTCGCTCGACATCCTGATCGCCACCCCGGGCCGCCTGATCGACCACCTCGGCAGCGGCACCGCCCGTCTGGGTGACGTCGAAATGCTGATCCTTGACGAAGCCGACCGCATGCTCGACATGGGCTTCATCGACGACATCCAGCACATCGCTTCGGCAATTCCGGCTGAACGTCAGACCGTCATGGTCAGCGCCACCTTCGCCGGCAGCGTCGGCCGCCTGGCGCAGCAGCTGCAAAAGCCTGATGCCCAGCGCATCGACGTCAGCTCGCACACCGACACGCACGACAACATCACCCAGCAACTGCTGTGGGCCGATGACATCGCGCACAAGGACGCCCTGCTGCAACAGATCCTGACCAGCACCGACCTGCAGCAAGCGCTGGTGTTCACCAGCACGCAGCGCGATGCCGATGCCGTGGCCGAGCGCCTCTACGGCCTGGGTCACGCCGTAGCACCGCTGCACGGCGGCATGGCCCAAGGCATGCGCAACCGCACGCTGATGGCCCTGCGCCGTGGCGAGCTGCGTGTGCTGGTCGCCACCGACGTCGCCGCACGCGGCATCGACGTGCCGACCATCAGCCACGTCATCAACTACGGTCTGCCGATGAAGGCCGAAGACTACGTGCACCGCATTGGCCGTACTGGTCGTGCTGGCCGCACCGGCAATGCCATGACGCTGGCCGAGCGCCATGACGCGCCGATGCTGCGCCGCATTCAGCACTTCACGACGCAACAGATTCCGGTCAGCACCCTGGAAGGCCTGGAGCCGAAGCGCATCGTGCCGCGTCTGGACAGCCGTCCTGAAGGTCGTCCGGAAGGCCGTCCTGGTTTCGGTGGCCGCCCCGGTGGCCGTCCTGGCTTCGGTGCTCGCCCGGGTGCTCCGCGTGGCAACGACTTCCGTCCGGCCCGCCCGGAAGGTCGCGGTGATTTCCAAGGTCGTCCGGATAACCGTTGGGAAGGTCGTGGCAACGACACCCGTGGTGCCGGCGGCGCTGGTTTCCATGGCCATGACAACCGTACCAGCGGCTTCAGCCATCAAGGTCCGGACAACCGTGGCGGTGCTCGCCCGGATACCCGCTCGACCGGCCTGCGCGAAGGCGCTCCGCGTCGTGAAGGTGGTGACGCACCCGGCCGTCGTGGCCCGCGCTACTGAGCACTGAATTCAGGACGCTGAAGCGTCCTGAATTCAACAAAGCCCGGAGGCCGCAAGGCCTGCCGGGCTTTTTCATGTCCTTGCGGCTGCCGTTCGATCAGGCCTCAGGCCAGACCTTCCGCCTTGCGGGCCGCCTGCACGGCCGGTCTGGCGACCACCCGACCGTAGTAGGCCGCCACGGCCGGCCACTGGGCCAGGTCGAGCTTGATGAAACCGGACCAGCTCAGCACGGTGTAGAGATAGGCATCGGCCACCGTGAAGGTGGCGCCCATCAGATAGTCCTTGCCGGCCAGTTGCTGGTCGATGTAGCCCAGGCGGCGTTCAATGCCGGCGCGCACCGAGGCCTTCCAGTCGTCACCGGCGGCGGGGTTGAAGAAGGCGCTGAACGACTTGTGCAGCTCGGTGCCGATGAAGGTCAGCCAGCTTTGCAGCTGGTAGCGCTCCACGCTGCCGTTGGCCGGCGCCAGTTGGCGCTCCGGCACCAGGTCGGCCAGATACTGGACGATCGCCGGGCCTTCGGTCAGCAGCACGCCGTTGTCGAGCAGCAGTGCCGGCACATAGCCCTTCGGATTGAGCGCCGCATAGTCGGCGCCGCTGGCGGTGAGCTTGGTTTTCAGATCGACCGCTTCGGTTTCATACGCCAGGCCGGACTCTTCCAGCACGATGTGGGGCGACAGCGAACAGGCGCCGGCTTTCAGATACAGCTTCAAATGGGTTCTCCTCGGTAGTGTTTGATACGCACAGATCTTACTCAAAGCGCCTTGGCCGTCGGTTGGCGCGCCACTCGCAGCCCGACCAGCCCGGCTGAGCCGATGCCCAGCAGCAGCGCCAGTGCCGCGCCGTAGAAGATGCCGCTGCTCAGGCCACGGTCCAGCATGGCGCCAAACACCGGCGCGGCCAGCGCAAAACCGGTGTCGAGCCCTGAATACACCGTGCCGTAGACGCGGCCGGTGGCACCCGGCGGCGCGGCGCGCTTGATCAGCATGTCGCGCGACGGGCCGGCCAGACCGGTGCCGAAACCCGCCAGCGCCGCAGCAGCGGCCGCCAGATAAGGCGCCAGCCAGCCGCTCGCCACCAGCAGCAGCAAGACGGCCGCCAGCGCCATCGCCGCCGCGATGGTGCGCTCCAGCCGCGCGACGCGCGTCACCAGAAAACCGCCCACCACCATGCCGGCCGCGCCGCACAGCATGTAGCCGGTGACGACAAAGGCGGTCACTGACAGCGGCAAGCCGTACAGGCGGTTCAGCGCCGGACTGGAAAAGCTCTGGATCGCGCTCAGCGCTGCGGTGGTCCAGAAGAAGAACGAGAAGCACAGCCAGACCGAGGGCAGCTTCAGAAATGCCATCGGGTGCTCATCGGCCGCCGCCGCATGGGCAGCCCCGCCCGGCGCGGCGCCCCAGCTGCCTTGCCGGTCGTCGATCGCATCGCGCTGGCTGATCAGCAGCAGCAACACCGTCAGCGCCACCAGCGCGGTGCCGACATAGGCCATGCGCCAGCTGCCGGTGGCGCTGCTCAGACCGATCAGGAACACCGGCGCCAACGCCCAGCCCAGATTGCCGGTGATGCCATGCACCGAAAAGGCATGCCCGAGCCGCTTGGCCGAGACGCGCTTGTTCAGGATCGTGAAATCGACCGGATGGAACGGCGCGTTGCCCAGGCCGGCCAAGGCAGCCGCCAGCATCAGCCCGGCGTAGCCCTGCGCCAGCGCCGCCGCCACCGACGCGCAGATGAAACTGCCCAGCGCCACAAACAGCACCGGCCGCGCGCCGATGCGATCGACCAGAAAGCCCGCCAGCGCCTGACCGACACCCGAGATGACGAAGAACACGGTCACCAGCAGACCCAGCTCGGAGTAGCTCAGCCCGAAATCGTGGATGAAGGCCGGGAACAGCGGCGGCAGCAGCAGGTGATGGAAATGCGAGGTGCCATGCGCCAGCCCGATCAGGCCGATGGTGGTGACGTCGCGTCGGGCGAGCGCGGCGGCGGGGTCCGGCGCGGCGCCGGAGGGCAAGGGGATGGAGCTCATGCGCCGCACTGTAGGCGGCCTGCCGGCGACATGGTTACGATAGAGCGACAACTTCTATCGAGATCATGCCAAGCCCGACCGCGTCCATCTTGCCGCTCGACCCGCTGCGCTACGCACCGCGCCCCGATCGGCCGGTGCGCGCCAAGTCGCGCCGACTGGCGGCCGACACCCGCGTCGAGCCGCACAGCCACCCGTGGGCGCAGGTGGCGTTCTCCGGCACCGGCGTGACGCGCGTCACCGCCGGGCGCAGCACCTACATCGTGCCGCCGTCGCGCGCGGTCTGGATCCCGCCGCAGGTGGTGCACGCCGTCACGGTGGTGGAAGACGCCGACATGCGCACGCTCTACGTGCACCAGCCCGAAGGCCGCTGCGGCCCCGAGGTCGAGCCGGCGCAGGACGACGCCTGGCGCAGCTGCCGCGTCATCGAGGTCTCGAACCTGCTGCGCGAGCTGGTGCTGCAGCTCTCGCTCAGCTCGCAGGACGAGGCGCCAGCCGCCGCCGAGCAGCAGCGTGAACACCATCTCGGCGCCCTGCTGCTGGACGAGTTGCGCCGCGCCCAACCGCTGCCGCTCGGTGTTGCGCTGCCGCAGGACAAGCGCCTGCGCCATCTGTGCGAAAGCATGCTCGACGCACCGACCAAGCACCCGAACCTGGCCGGCTGGGCGTTTGAGGCTGGTGCCAGCCCGCGCACCGTGGCGCGGCTGTTCCGGCAGGAGCTCGGCACCAGCTTCCAGCAGTGGCGCCAGCAGGTGCTGCTGGCCAAGGCGCTGTCGCTGGCGGCGCGCAAGCGGCCGATGAGCCACATCGCCGCCGAGCTCGGCTACGCCAGCCCGAGCGCCTTCAGCGCGATGGTGACGCGCAGCGTCGGCATGGCGCCGAGCCGGTTTTTCAGCGTCGAGGGCTGAGCCTCACTGCAACGGCACCGACACCGCCAAACCACGCGGCAGCAGATGCAGCGTGGCCGCGCGCGGATCGGCTTGCGAGCGCGACCAGGCGTAGCTGCCCAGGCCGTAGCCGAGCAAGGTGCTGGCCGCCGTGTCGGACGCCCAGTGGTCGCGGCCCGCCACGCGGCTCAGATTGACCAGCGCGGCCAGGTAGTACGGCACGTCGGATCCGGTCGCCTTGGCATAGGGCGTGAGCAGCGCCCAGGCCACCGCCACATGGTTGGACGGAAATGAGCTGTCGCTGCGGTTGGCGCCTTGGCCGAAGCTGTTCGGGCCGAGCTCCTCGGTGGGCCGGTCGCGCTGCACGGCGGCCTTGATGAGGCGGTTGCTGCCATAGGCGGCAAACCCGGCCAGCACGGCGGCACGGGCTGGATTGGCCTCGGTGCTGTCGCGGTGCAACAGCCAGTCGGTGCCGGCCAAGGCCATCGCGGCCACCGGCACGGCATTGCCGGCATGGCGCATGACACGCAGCGCACCGTCATTGCCGTGCTGGCGCGCGTAGTCGTCAGCAGGCCGGTCGAGCGCCAAGCCTGCGGCCATCACGGCTGCCGCCGCCAGCCAGGGTTCGCGGTCAGCCCAACCGCTCGGCTGCCAGCCGGCACTGGCCGCCGCTCCGCCACGCTTGGCATCGAGGCTGATGCGCCAGTTGGCGCCGAAAGACACGCTGTTGCTGGCCCAGTCGCGGCCGCTCAGGCGCTGCCAACCCAGCTGCGGGGTCAGCACGCCGCCAGCCAAGGGCAACTCACGCTGCCACTGCGCCGCGTACAGGCGAGCCACTGCGCCCGGCACATAAGGCGCAACCGCACCGAGCTCGCTGCTCGTCTGATTCACGCCGTCCAGCAAACCAGCGTGCAAGCGCAGCGAGGTGGCGCTGTCGGCGCCAAACCAGCCGAGCGTCACGACGCGCGCATCCGGGCCGGTGCCAGCCCCCAGCCAGCGGCGCTGACTCGCATAGCCCTGCGGGTACAGGTAGTTGCGATAAGCACAACCCAGCTGCCGCGCTGATCCGTGCGTGCCGTTGCAGCTGCTGTCGAGGTACTCGATGACGTAGCGGGCGCTGCCATCGGCGGCCCAGCTTTCCAGTCCGTAGAGACTCAGGTATTCGCTCGGCAGGTAGCCGGCCATGTCTTCACCGATGAGCTGGGTGTAACCCACGCAGCGCAGACCTTGCGGGCAGCGCAGGCGCAAGTCAAAGCCGGCCATCTGGTTGCCGGGATCACTGGCCTGCTGCGAGGTGGTGTCGGCGTTGGTGCCGGTACCGGTCAGCATGTTCACGAACGACGACGCGCTCTGCGGGCGACCGCCGCCGCCCCACTGCGCCGTGCGGGTCAAGCCGATTTCAACCCCCTGCCAGGGCCGCAAGGTCAGGCGGTTGCCGATCAGCCAGGCGTTGGCCGGGTTGGCGTGGCCTTCCTGCTCGGCCATGAAGAACTCGAAGTTCCACGGCCCCAGCCAGGACAGCCAGGGTGACTCGGACGCACCTGCCGCAGCGCGCTGAAAGCCGAAGCCACCCAGCGCCGGCGCGTTGTTGCCCAGCACCAGGCTGTCTTGCCAGCCCGGCCCCCACCAGCTGCGCCGCGACCAGGCCTGCAGGTTGACGCCCCAGATCTGCGCCACCACGGCCGCATCGTCCAGACGAACCTGCACGCCACTGGTTGCGACGGTGCCGGCCGGCACCGCTCCGAGCACCGGCGCTGCATCGACCCGAGCACCGAGCTGCATCGCCACGCCGTCACCCACCTGCAGCGCCGTGCTGCGCAGCGCCAGCGACGAGCCCGGCACGGCGGCATCGCCAAACCCCACCAGCGAGCCACGCCGATTGCCCACCCGCAGCGCCAGCTCGGCGCCAGCTCGGCGGCGCAACTCGGCGGCGACCAGATCGCGCGCCTGCGCCTGCGCCGCACTGAGGCCGGCCGGCAAAGCGTCGATCGCGGACTGCATCGCTGCAGCCGGCAAAGGCCACTGCATCACCGGCAGACCGAGCCCGACTTCATCGGACAAGTACTCGATGGCGTGGCGAGCCGCCACGCTCGGGGTGTAAGGCAGCGACGCCTGCGCATGTGCCGCGCCATGGGCACCACAGGCCAGCGCACCCCAGACAAGCAGCTGCCGCACCCGGCGGACACGTGATGAATCGATGCACAAAATTGACACGGTGGCACAACCTCACTGAGACCCGGAATCAGGGCGGCATTGTCGCGGCGATTCAGGGCGCGGCGGGTTGGCAGAACGGCTTGTCAGCGCAGCATTGCCGAACCGGGCATTACACTGAGTCCGCAAGCCGATGATTGCCGTCATGACCCATCGCCTCTTGTGTTGTTGCCCTCCATGCCGCCACGCTTGAAAACCAGCGCAGCCTGGCTTCCTTACGCCGCTGCCGCTGGGGTGGTTGCGCTGCTGGTGCTCGTGCTGGCATCGGTGTCGATTCAGCAGGAGCGGCTGCGCCGCATCGAGCAGGTCAGGCAGGCGGTTGACAACACCACTCGACTGCTGGAAGCACACTTGACCGACCGTCTCGACAAGATCGACATCGCCCTGCTGTCGATGGTCGAGCAAGCCGACGAAGTGACGCTCGCCCACCGGTCGATTGATCAACTCAGACTGGAGCTGACCGCCGCGCCACTGCACCGCATCACGGGCGCGACGTTCTGGGCCACCGATGCCCAAGGCCAGGCTTTTTTTCACTACGGCGACGCGCCATCCGAGCCGCCCGCCAAAGTCGTCAACCCGTTGTTTTTCAGCCAGACCCAGGGCCAGACCGACACGGGGCTGATGGTCGCAGGCCCCTTGCGCAGCACGCCAGAGGGCGCCTGGCACATGGTGCTGGCCCGGCCGATCCGCCTGCCTGGCGCCGCCGAGTCGCCCGACCCGCAGCACGGCGTGGCCTACGCCGAGGTGGCGATCGAGCACCTCGGCCAGTTGCTCAGGGAGCTCAAGCTCGGCCCCAACAGCGCCCTGACCCTGCGCACCACCGACCTGGCGCTGCTCTATCGCCAGCCCTGGCCCAAAAACGCCCAGATCACGATCGGCAGTCGCGACGTTTCGCAGCAGCTGCTTGAGTCCATCGCGACCAAGCCAAGCGCCGGCAGCTTCGTGGCCCGCACGGCGATCGACGGTGTGCGCCGTGTCAATGCCTACCGGCAAGTCGGCAACTATCCGTTTTATGTCCTGGTGGGTCTGCCGTTGGACGAGTTTCCGCAGGACTGGAGCCTGCAGGACATCCTGACCTTGCTGCTGGCGCTGCTCACCATCGGCATCAGCGCCGGCCTGCTGCTGCGTCTGCATCAGACCTCGCAGCGCATGGCGGACGCAGCACAGCGCCGCTATGAAGCGATCGTGGAGTCCTCGCACGACGCCATCATCAGCAAGACCCTGGACGGCAAGGTCAGCAGCTGGAATGCCGCCGCGCAACAGATGTTCGGCTACAGCGCCGCCGAGATGATCGGCCAGTCGCTGCTGCGCCTGTTCCCGCCCGACCGCCATGACGAAGAGCAGCAGATCCTGGCCAAGATCATGAGGGACGAGATCGTCGAGTCATTCGAAACCGTGCGGGTGCGCAAGGACGGCCGCCATATCGACGTTTCGGTGACGATTTCGCCGGTGCATGACGCGCAAGGCCAGATCATCGGTGCATCCAAGATCGCACGCGACATCTCGCGCCAGAAGGCCGCCGACGAGGCGATCCGCCGGCTGGCCTACCGCGACGCGCTGACCGGCTTGCCGAACCGGCGCCTGCTGCTGGACCGGCTGCGCCATGCCGCCGCCATGAGCCAGCGCTCGCACGCCTATGGCGCGCTGCTGTTCATCGACCTCGACAAGTTCAAGCAGCTCAACGACAGCCACGGCCACGAGGCCGGCGACGCCATGCTGGTGGCGGTGGCGCAGCGCCTGCAGAGCGCCGTGCGTGACAGCGACACGGTGGCCCGCTACGGTGGCGACGAGTTTGTGGTGCTGTGCGAAAACATCAGCACCCTGCGCGAGGAAGCCGAGCGGCATGCCCAAGCCCTGGCCCAGAAGATCAGCAGCGCGCTGAACGCCGAATTCCAGCTGGGCTCGCTGCGATATCTGGGCGGCGCCAGCATCGGCACTCATCTGTTCCTGGGCGATGCGGAAGACATCGACCGCCTGCTCAAGGCCGCTGACGCAGCGATGTATCGCGCCAAGTCGGTGCGACGCGAAGCGCTGCAGGCCAAGGACACCCTGTGGGGTGATATCGATCGCTCTTAGGGCCGCGTGGTGACTCTCCAGGGTTAGTCCGGATTTCACTCAAATCATCAGCATACACATAATATGCTTAATGATGATCAACCGGCACTCGAAAGGACGCCCATGAACGCAACGCAATCCGACACTCCGGTCCTGGTGGCTGGGGGTGGCATCGGCGGCCTGGCCGCCGCGCTGGCGCTGGTGCGCCAGGGCTTCAAGGTCAAGGTGCTGGAGCAGGCACCGCAGATCGGCGAGATCGGCGCCGGCATCCAGCTCGGCCCGAACGCCTTCCACGCCTTTGACGCCCTCGGCGTCGGCGAGAAGGCGCGTGGTCGCGCCGTCTACACCGACTACATGGTGATGCACGACGCGCTGGACGAATACCAGGTCGGCAAGATCCCGACCGGCGAGGCGTTCCGCCAGCGCTTCGGCAACCCGTATGCGGTGATCCACCGGGTCGACATCCATCTCTCGCTGCTCGAAGGCGCGCAGGAGACCGGCCAGGTCGAGTTCCTCACCTCGACGCGGGTCGAGCGCATCGAGCAGGACGACACAGGCGTCACCGTCTTTGATCAGCACGGCAACGCACACCGCGGCGTGGCGCTGATCGGCGCCGATGGCGGCCGCTCGGTGGTGCGCCAGCAGTATGTGAACGACCCGCCGCGCGTCACCGGCCACGTGGTCTACCGTGCCGTGATCGATAAAAAAGACTTCCCCGAGAACCTGCAGTGGAACGCCGCCAGCATCTGGGTCGGGCCGAACTGCCATCTGGTGCACTACCCGCTGCGCGGCGGCGAGCAGTACAACGTCGTCGTGACCTTCCACAGCCGCCAGCAGGAGCAGTGGGGCGTCACCGACGGCAGCCCGGAAGAAGTGCAGAGCTACTTCCAGGACATCTGCCCGAAGGCGCGCCAGCTGATCGACCTGCCAAAGACATGGAAGCGCTGGGCCACCGCCGACCGCGAGCCGATCGCGCAGTGGACTTACGGCCGCGCCACCTTGCTCGGCGACGCCGCGCACCCGACCACCCAGTACATGGCGCAAGGCGCCTGCATGGCACTCGAAGACGCCGTGACGCTCGGCGAAGCGCTGCGTGTCAACGATAACGACTGGGCCAAGGCACTCGATCTGTACCAGCGCTCGCGGGCCGCCCGCACCGCGCGCATCGTGCTTTCCAGCCGCGAGATGGGCCGCATCTACCACGCCAAAGGCGTCGAGCGGCTGGTGCGCAACGACCTGTGGCGCGGCCGCTCGGCCGAACGCTTCTACGACGCGATGGAATGGCTGTACGGCTGGAACGTCGATAACTGCCTGGCCAAGCGCTGAGCCGACCGCAGCGCCCTGGACACTGAATTCAGACTGGAGTCTCGACATGGAAAAAGGCCGTTTTGACCAACTGGGTCGCCTGGAAGACCTGCCGCAGGATTACCGCGACGCGCTGACGCAGCAGAACCTGGTGCCGCTGTGGCCCAGCCTGCGCGCCGTGCTGCCGCCGGGCGTGCCGACGCGCCGCACGCAGGCCACCTGCTGGTCGTATGAAGCACTCAAGCCGCTGCTGCTGAAGGCCGGCGAGCTCACGCCGATCGAAAAGGCCGAACGCCGCGTGCTGGTGCTGGCCAACCCGGGCCACGGCCTGGAGAAGATGCAGGCCAGCAGCGCCATGTACCTCGGCATGCAGCTGCTGCTGCCGGGCGAATGGGCGCCGTCGCACCGCCACACTCCCAACGCGGTGCGCATGGTGGTGGAGGGCGAAGGCGCCTGGACCACCATCGAGGGCGAGAAGTGCCCGATGTCGCGCGGCGACCTGATCCTCACCCCCACCGGTCTGTGGCACGAGCACGGCCACGACGGCAACGCGCCGGTGGTCTGGCTCGACGTGCTGGACCTGCCGCTGGTCTACTACATGGAAGCCAGCTACCACATCGACGGCTCGCGCCAGACGCAGGTGCCGGGTCGCGGCGACCGCGCCTACGCGCGCGGCGGCATGGTGCCGACCCCCGTGTTCGGCCGCTCCGGCAAGGCCTATCCGATGCTGCGCTACCCGTGGGTCGAGGCGCGTGCCGCGCTGGAGTCGCTGGCTGCCGATCAGCCCGAGCTGGAAGCGGTGCAGCTCACCTACGTCAATCCCGAGACCGGCGCCGACGCCCAGAACATCCTCGGCTACTACGCGCTGATGCTGCGCCCGGGCCAGACCCTGCGCCTGCCGGTGCGCTCACCTGCGGTGGTGTTTCACCTCATCGAAGGCGGCGTTGCGGCGACCATCGAAGCGCAGCGCTTCACGCTGGCCGAGGCCGACACCTGCTGCGCGCCCGGCTACAGCGAAGTCACGCTACACAACCTGCGCGCCGACGCGCCCTCCTTTGTTTTCATGGCTGACGAAAGCCCGCTGCACCGCAAGCTCGGCGTGTTCGAAAACCGTGGCTGAATCAAAGTAACCAACCCATGACCACCTACCTCTGGACCCCGCCGCCCGTCTATTCGCTGCCGGTGCGCGGCAAGACCGAGCGCCTCCCCATCAACCGCATCTTCTGCGTCGGGCGCAACTACCACGCGCATGCCATCGAGATGGGCAAGCCGGTCGACAAGTCGGTCGAGCGGCCGTTCTATTTCACCAAGTCGCCCTCGACGCTGGTCGAATCGGGCGCCAGCGTGGCCTACCCGCCGGAAACCAGCAACTACCACCACGAGATGGAACTGGTGCTGGCGATCGGCGCAGCGGGCTTTCGCGTCGCACAGGACGCCGCCCACACGCTGGTCTACGGCTACGCCTGCGGCCTGGACATGACGCGACGCGACCTGCAACTGGTGGCGCGCGACAAGGGCCGGCCCTGGGATCTGGGCAAGGACATCGAGCAGGGCTCGGTCTGCTCGGAGATCGTGCCGATGCCGGGCGTGCTGCTGGAGCGCGGCGAGCTGGCGCTGACGGTGAACGGCCAGCCGCGCCAGCAATCCAACCTCGACAAGCTGATCTGGAACATCCGCGAGATCATCGCCGACCTGAGTCTGTTCTATCACCTGCAGCCGGGCGATCTGATCTACACCGGCACGCCGGAAGGCGTCGGTGCGGTGCTGCCCGGCGACCGCATCGACGGCCACATCGAAGGCGTCGGTACCATCACGCTGCAGATCGGCCAACCCGAATGAGTGCCCACACCATGCAGCTCTACACCTTCTTCTACAGCTCGGCCGCGTACCGGGTCCGCATCGCGCTGGCGCTCAAGGGCTTGGCCTACGAGTCGATCGGCGTGAACCTGCGCGCTGGCGCGCAGCGCAGCAGCGATTTTCTGGCGCAGAACCCGGCCGGCCTGGTGCCGACGCTGGTCGATGGCGAGCTGAGCCTGTCGCAGTCGCTGGCGATCATCGATCACCTGGACCGTGTGCAGCCCGCGCCGCTGCTGCTGCCGCTGGAGACCGCCGCGCGCGCCCGCGTGCTGGAGATCGCACTGCTGATCGCCTGCGACATCCACCCGCTCGACAACCTGCGCGTCCTCAAATATCTGACCGGCCCGCTGGGCATGAGCGAGGCGCAGAAGAACACCTGGTACGCGCACTGGATCATCGAAGGCTTCACGGCCTTGGAGGCCATGCTGCCGGACCACGACGGCTGGTGCGTCGGCTCTGCACCGACGCTGGCCGACTGCTGCCTGGTACCGCAGGTGGCGAACGCCGAGCGCATGAAGGTGGACCTGAGCGCCTTCCCGCGCGTGCGGCGCATCAATGCCTTTGCGCGCCAGCATCCGGCCTTTGTGCAAGCCGAGCCGCAGCGCCAGCCCGACTACATCGCCTGAACCGGCTGGGCTTTGACCGGTGATTTGAAAAAGATCTCGTTTTCAGAATTTTCATTTAGACTCGCGCGCGGTCGCTGGCTCGCCAGACTTCCTACAACATCGACACAAACGCACGAGAGCAGCATGAACCCATCGATTCTGAAAGCGATTCCCCTGGCCATCAGCCTGGCCACCAGTGCCGCCTGGGCGGTGGCCCCGGTCGCCCAGGGCAGCTTCAATGACGATCTGAACAGCTATGACACCGCGCGCTGGCTGAAGGCCGGCACCTGGGCCAACGGCTCACCCTTCAACAACGCCTGGATGACCGATCACGTCAGCATGACTGGCGGCGTGATGTCGATCAAACTCGACAATGTGGTCGCATCGGTGGTTGCACCGACAGTGACCACGCCCTACACCTCGGGCACCTACCAGAGCACCGGTTTCTACGGCTACGGCTGCTACGAGACCCGCATGAAGCCGGTCAAGCAAAGTGGCGTGGTGAGCTCGTTCTTCACCTTTGCCGGCCCGTCCGACAACGGTGGCAACGGCATCCACAACGAGATCGACATCGAGTTCCTGGGCAACAACACCTTCGGTTTCCAGGCCAATTTCTGGACCAATGACGCGGCGTACACCAGCAACAACGCCAAGTTCATCCCCTTGAGCTTCGACACCTCGCTCGACTACCACCAGTACGCCTTCAAGTGGACCTCCACCGGCATCCAGTGGTTCGTGGACGGCACGCTGGTCTATCCGATCCCGGGGCTGCACGCCGCGCTCGTGAACACGCCCAAGGTCACCGATTCGGTCCAGAAGATCATGATGAACGTCTGGCCGGTGGACAGCACGGCCGCAGGCTGGGCCGGCACCTTCGTCTATCCCGGCGCCCCGGTGACCGGCATGTACGACTGGACCAAGTACGTCAGCGGTGAAACCTGCACGGTCAGCAAGCCCACCGACGTGCATGTCCAGGCCATCACGCAGGCGGTGATCACCCAGAAGACCCAGGTCACCAGCAAGATCACCGTGCTGGACGGCAAGGGATTGCCGGTGCCGAGCGCTTCGGTCACCGGCGTCTGGTCAGGTGTGATTACCAGCGGCGGCACCGTCGGCCTGACCGACAGCACCGGTTCGGTGACGCTGACCTCGGCCAAGTCCAGCACCGCCGGCAAGGTCACCTTCTGCGTGTCGAGTATTGCGGCCGCCGGCCTGAGCTATGCGGCAGGCGCCAATCTGGCCACCTGCAGCTCGATCACCAAGTAAGCAGCAGAGGACAACCCTCAGCTCCGCCGCCCCCGCCGCGCCACCAACACCAGGCCACCGGCCAGCATCATGGCCAACGAAGCGGGCTCGGGCACCGGGGCGGCGGACGCGACATTCAGCTGCACCGTGCTGGCGGCATACGGATCGGCATCGGCGAAGTTCAACCACAGATAGCCGTTGCCATCCTTCTGGAAACTCGCCAGACCAGCCCCCTGCGACATCGTCACGTTGAAGTCACCAAAACCATTCGCATGACTCAGGTTGGTGATGCGCAGGCCATCGAAACTGCAGCCGAAGGCCGACAGGCACGGCATGTAGCTGCCGACATTCAGTTCGATCTGGATGCTGTTGCTGCCAAAATCGATGCTGCCGAAAGAGAAGGCCGGGCTCAGCGCCGAACTCGCAACCTCGTAGGAGCTGTGTTCGACACCCGCCCCCACCGTCACGGCACTGCCCATTGAAGCCGGCGTGGTCTGGCCGCCAAGGTAATAATCGACGCGGACCTGGTCACCGGTCAGATTGGCGCTGGCCGAAGCGGCAAGTCCAGCCAGGGCCAAGCCGGCAAGCGCCTGGCGCACGAGTGTGAAAGTTATTTTCATGGGTTGATTCCAGTCAGTTGCCCTGGATCACCAGGGCAGGCATAAATCAGGGCGCGGTGAAATCCTTGGTCGCCACCAGTGTGGCGCCACTCAGGTAATTGGCCGCCGTCACGCCGTTATTGAGCGTGCTGTTCAAGTTGGTCGAGACGTAATAAACCGATGATGGGTTGCCACCATCACCGTAACGCACTTCCATCGGGCGGTAATACAGCGACACCCGTGTCAGCGTGGCGGTGCTGGGCGCCGGAATATTGATCGCCCAGTAAGCGAAGGTATTGCCAGCGAGCGGATCCGCGCCACGCGCATATTCAGTGATGAGCGCATGCTTGACGCTGCCGTCCGAGAATTCGGCTTTCGCCACCAGATCGGCGCCCCACCAGAAACTGTCACCGCTGATGAAGCTCTTCATCGCGGCAAAATCGGTCGGGTTGGTCGGATCCCAGAGTCGCTTCAGATTGCCGTTGTACTTGAGCGGCGCCTGGATGGTGCTTGCGGCCGGCGTGGCGCTGCTGAACGAACCCCACAGCGTGTAGACCGGCACATTCCATTGCAGCGGATAGTATTGTCCGAAAATCCGGCTGTCGCTGCTCACCGCTGCGGGGGTCTGCTCGACGTAGGTGGCGCTGGTGGCATTCCACTTCATGATCTTGGGTGTGCTGCCAGCCGCACCCAACACCAGATTGGGCCGACCACCCTTGGTCGGGAATGAGAATACCGGATTCAGATTGCCGTAGAGATCACGCGGTGAACTGACCGTGCCGGCATAGGCACTGCTGGCACCGACGAAGTAACGATTCACGTACAGCGCCGAATAATCACCAAAATCATCGAAAATCCGCCCGCTCACCAGGCAGGAGCCGACGCGCTGCATCGGTTCCTGACGCTCGCGGCCGGTGCTCTGACAGATCGGGTTGATGAAACCACCACCTGCCAGCGGATCGTAGGCCCAGCTGTTGCCGAAACCACCGCCATTGGCCTGATTGGTGCTGAGATTCATCACACCGCCCGTGTAGGGATGAATCTGTGTGGCCCCGGCAGCGACGCGGTCGTACAGATTGTCGCCCCAGTGCGGCATATCGAAGGCATGACCCAGTTCATGGTTGAAGGTCAGACCGTAGTCGTCACCGGAACCAGTCACACCACCGCCCAGGCCGCCACCGACATGACGGTTCTTGCTCAACGCGCCATACCAGTGCGAGAACCGGTCCGTGCCGTTCGCGCCCTGCAACTTGTTGGTCATGCTGCGCACCGCCGTGAGCACGCCAAACCCGCTCCAGCCGGCACAGGTGCCGGCGCTCTTGTCGGCTGCGCTGCAATGCGGCGTCGTGGTAGCCAGCATCGCCGGTTGCGAGCCGACCACGCCGGTCGGGCTGTAGCCGTCGCTGCGCGGCGGAATCGGCAGCTGCGCAACCGGAATCTGCAACGGGAAGGCGCTGTACTGCACCTTGGTAAGCGGCAGCTTGGCGGCAAACTCCTGCGCAAAACCGCTCGGCAGCGGTGTCGGCTCGGTATCGCCGAACAGCATCCAGTCCGAGGTGACAAATGTCAGCACCGGCGCCGCACCGACCTTGAGCTCAGTGGTCGTCATCAGCTTGCTGGAACGCCCGGCGCTGATCTGCAACTGCAGCCCCTTGCGGACCCAGCTGGCCGGCAGCATGCCGACGAAACTGGTGGCCGGACTCGGCGTCGCAGCGTTCACGCTGGCCGGCAGCGTGGCCGGACCGCTCAGGCAGAACTTGCCCAGATAAACACCGCCGGCACTGCCCTGCACCCACACCGCCGGCGCCGCACCACTGCCCGTGACCGTGACGCGCAACAGCGCCGCGCGGTCCGCGCTCAGGTGGAAAAACGGGTGCGTCGTCTCGAACAGATGCGTCTGTGCCAGATGCACCTGACCGATGGTGGCCGTCGTGTTGGCCGCGCCGCTGCAAGAGCTTGCATTGGCCTGCGCCGGTGCGACAAAGTCCTGGAAGTTGAACGACGGCAGGGTCTGGGCCTGGGTGATACCTGTTGCCGTTCGTTCACGCCCACGGATTCACTTGACCGGTATCGCCCCGCTCACCGGCACGGCCGTGATGCTGTTCTTCGGCGAGCCGTCGATCAGCCGGTCCGAGTAGGTCAGGTACAGCAGCACGTTGCGCTTGGCGTCGACGATGCGCACGATGCGCAGCTTCTTGAACAGGATCGAGAGACGCTCGTTGAAGACCTCTTCCTGTTTGGGCAGCGCGTCCTTGATGGCGACCTCGCCGACCTGGCGGCAGGCGATCGACGCCTCGGCCTTGTCCTCGGCCAGGCCGAGCGCGCCGCTCACGCCGCCGGTACGGGCGCGCGAGACGTAGCAGGTCACGCCGCCAACCTTCGGATCGTCATAAGCCTCGACCACGACCTTGTGGTTCGGGCCGATCAGCTTGAAGGCGGTATCGACCTCGCCGAGCGTCTCGGCCTGCGCCGATGCGCCGAGCAGCGAGCCAGCGAAAGCAATGGAGCAGATGCGGTGTGTGATGTTCATGGGCTGCATTGTTGCTTGGCTGGATGACGGACGTGCAACGCTCGGCAGAGCCGGCCCGGCGCCTCACCGCCCCAGCCAGCGCCGCGCCAGATAAGACAGCGCATCCACCAACCCGACCAGACCGATCATCGCCAGCAGCACGGTGCTGCTTTCGCGCATCTGGAACAGGCTCAGGTGGAAACTGAGCATCTGGCCCAGCCCGCCCGCGCCGACCACGCCGAGCACGGCGGCCGCGCGGATGTTGTTCTCCCAACGGTACAGGCTGTAGGACAGCAGCTGCGGCGCGATCTGCGGCAGCGTCGCGAACAGGAAGACGCGCACGGCGCCGACGCCGCGCCAGCGCAAGGCCGCCGCCGGTTCGGGCGGCGCGTTCTCGATGCTCTCGGCCAGCAGCCGTCCCAGCACGCCGGTGGTGTGCAGCGCCAGCGCCAGCGTGCCGGGCAGCGGCCCCAGGCCGGCGGCGATCAGCAGCAGCGCGGCCCAGACCAGCTCGGGGATCGAGCGCAGCACGTTGAGCAGCAGCCGCGCCGCGCCGTGCAGCAGCTGCACGATGCCAGCGCCCTGCCCTCGCACTGCTTGCATGCTCGCCGGCAGCGCCAGCACCAGCCCCGCGACGGCGGCCAGCAGCGTGCCGAGCAGCGACATCGCCAGCGTTTCCAGCGTCGCACCCAGCGTCTTGGCCAGGAAGGCCGGCGCCGTCTCGGGCGGAAAGAAGCTGGCGATGAAGCCGCCCATCTTGCCGAGCGCCTCCAGGCCGAGAAAGTCGGCCCAGCGCAGATCGAGGCTCCAGAAGCTCGCCCCGATCAGCGCCAGCACGGCAGCCAGCAGCCACAGGCCGCCGCGTGCTGGCGGCCTGGCCGGCAATGGCATCGGTTCAGTCATGCCGCCACCTCAACCGAGCCAGCGCCGCAGCAGTGCGCTGAAGCGGTCCGACAGCCACACCAGCCCGATGAACACCAGCAGGATCGCGCTGACCTCGTGGCCGGCGAACATCTTGGCGGCGCTGTCGAGCTGCTGGCCCAGGCCGCCCGCGCCGACAAAACCCAGCACCACCGACGAGCGCACCGCGCATTCCCAGCGGTAGACGGTGTAGCTCGCCAGCTCGCTGGCCGACTGCGGCAGCGCACCGAACAGCAGCGCCTGCAGCCGGCCGGCGCCGCCGCGCAGCAGTGCCTGCGTCGGGGCCGGATCAGCGCTCTCAAGGATCTCGGCGTAGACCTTGGCCAGCATGCCGCCGTAGGCGATGCCGATCGCCAGCACGCCGGCCGTCGGCCCCAGGCCCACCACGCGCACGAACACCAGCGCCCAGACCAGCTCCGGCACCGAACGCAGCACGATCGTCAGCCAGCGCACCACTTGGCGCAGCAGCGCCGGCAGCGCGTCCATCCGGCCGGCGATGGCGCTGACCGAGAGCCGCGCGGTCGATGTCAGCGCCAGCGGCACCGCGATCAGCCAGGCCAGCGTCATGCCGGCGGTGGCAATCGCCACGGTGCGCCAAGTCTCGGCGGCGAGCATCTGCAGGAATTCAGCGTCGTGGCGCGGCGGCACGAACTGCACCAGAAAGCGCCCGGTGACCCGCAGGCTGCGCGCATCGAACAGCGTCCACGGCTGGAACTCGGTCAGCACCAGCAGCGGCCAGAGCAGCGCCGCCACCAGCAGCAGCGTGGCCCAGCGGCGCGGCAGCGCGGGGTCGTGCAGCGCGGTCATCGGCACATCGCCTGCGGCGCGGCGGGCGCGGCGACTGCGGCAGGATCGGCGGCGTCGGGGCGCTGCAGCTCGGCCAGATCGGCGCCGTAGAGGGCGCGGATGCGCTCGTTCGTCAGCTCGTGCGCCGGGCCGTCGAACACCAGCTGGCCGTCGCGCAGCGCCAGGATGCGCGCAAAGCAGCGCCGCGCCACCTCGACCTGATGCAGGCTGCAGACCAGGGTGCGCTGGCGCGCCAGCGCCGTCTCGGTCAGGCACTGGATGACACGCTCGACCCGGGCCGGATCGAGCGCCGAGAGCGGCTCATCGACCAGCCAGAGCTCGGCGTCCGAGACCAGCAGGCGCGCCAGGCCAACGCGCTGGCGCTCGCCGCCCGAAAGCCGATCGACCCGCTGCCAGAGCTGCTCGGGCAGATCGAGCGCGGCCAGCGCGGCTTGGGCGGTGGCGGCGTCCGGCTCGCGCGGACTCCAGAGCGTGCGCAGGCTTTGCCAGACGCTCTGCTGCGGCAGCCGCCCGGCCAGCACCGCCGTGACGACGCGCTGACGCGGCGGCAGCGGCGGCACCTGCGGCGCCAGAAACAGCCGCCCGCGCAGCCGTTGCCGCGCGCCCGACGCCAGCGCCCACGGCTCCTGGCCGAACAGCCGCACGCTGCCGGCACGCGGCGCCACCGCGCAGGCCAGCGCCTGCAGCAGGCTGGTCTTGCCGGCGCCGGAAGCGCCGATCACCGCGACCTGCTCGCCCACATTCAGGCGCAGGTCGAGGTCGCGCAGCACGATGCGCGCGGCGCCCGCAGCCGGCGCGACCTGCAGGCCGCGCAGCTCGACGGCCAGCGGGGCGGCGGCCACCGTCACTTCAGCAGACCGGCGTGTTCGGCGGCGACCTTGATGCCGGCGTAGTTCTCGGCCTTGGTCGGGATGAAGCGGGTGGCGCGCTGCAGCGCCAGGATTTCCTTGCCTTCGGGCGTGTCGGCTTTCAGCGCCAGGAACGCGGCGGCGATCTTCTCGCGCAGCGCGGCGGGCATGTCGGCGTGCACGCTCCAGTTGTAGTCGTAGTAGGTGGGGGTGGTGTAGAAGACCTTCACCGCGCTGGTATCGACCTTCTTGTCGGCGACGAACTTGTCCCAGACCGAGATGTTGAGCGCGCCGGCATCGACCTTGCCGCTCGCCACCGCCGCGATGGTGGCGTCATGCGCGCCCGAGAAGCTGACGCGCTTCAGGTCGGTGTCCGGGTTGATCTTGGCGGCCAGCAGAACGCTGCGCGGCATCAGGTGCCCCGAGGTGCTGGACGCCGAGCCGAAGCTGAGCGTCTTGCCCTTCAGATCTTCCAGCTTGTTGATGCCCGAGGCGGCGTCGGTGATGAAGACCGAGCGGAACTTCTCGTCCTCCTCGCGCTGCACGAGCGGCATCACCTTGCCGCCCGAACGCACATTGGCCTGCACGAAGGTGAAGCCGCCAAACCAGGCCAGATCGACCTTGCGGTTCACCAGCGTCTCGACCGCAGCGGCGTAGTCGGTCACCGGCGTCCACTCGACCTTCAGGCCGAGCTTGCCTTCCAGATACTTGGCCAACGGCGCGAACTTGCGCGCCAGCTCGGTCGGCGACTCGTCGGGGATGGCGGTGACACGCAGCACGCCAGGCGTGGCCTGCGCGGCGGCCAGTGCGCCAGTCAGCAGCAGGCTGCTGCCCAGCAGGGTACGGATCACGGCACGACGGGAGTTCGGCAACATCGGGTTTCCCTCTCAGAAGCGGGGCCGCCAGGGTGGGCGGCGAAGGGGTGGATTGTGCCGGCGATGCAGGATCTGATCCGCGCCTTCTTTGCCAGCATTCCGCATGACTGGTACTGGCGCAACGAACAAGTACCGCGCCCTGGCTCAGCCGATCCACCTGATCGGCGTCGAGTTCAGCAAGCCGGGTCGCAACATCGTCGGCTTCGAGGTGCTGACGCTGGCAGGGTGAGCGGCTCAGCCCTCAGCGCTGCACCGCATCGCTCTTGCCGCAACAGAGCTTGAACTTGCGGCCGCTGTTGCACGGGCACGGGTCGTTGCGGCCGACTTTGGCCTGGGTGCGCCGGAAGGTGGCGCCCTGCTTGTCGGCTAGCAGAGCGGCGCGCCGCTGCGGCTCGAAATAGCGGTAGGTGTGCATCAGCCCGGCGATCAGGTGCTGCAGCAGCTCGTCGCGCTTGTCGGCGGGTATGGCTGGCGAGCGGGTTTCGGGGTCGTCATCGTGCTCGTGCGCCAGCACCATCATCGGGATGACGGCGCCGCCCTGCTCTCCGTCATCCAGCAGCTGATCCCAACCGTCGGGCGACAGGTGCATGGCGCGGGTGAAACCACGCGCCCAGTCGTTGCCGTGTGCCACGCCGGCCTCGTCTTCCAGCAGCACGGGCAGGTGGATGTCGGCATCGCTCCTGAGCGTCTTGCGCAGGCTCTCGGTGACGGCGTTCCAGTGCCGGGTCAGCAGCGCCAGGATGTCCTGCGCCTGGCCCTGATCGGCAAAGTCGGCCGAGCGCAGCGCTTCCTCGCCCCAGACGATCGACAACCAGACGTCGGCGGTGATCAGCACCGGGCTGCAGATCAGCCCGGCAAAAAAGCCGTCCAGCTCCTCGATGTTCATGGCCCCGGCCGGCAGGCTGGCGAGGAAGTTCTGCAGCCGATCGAATTCGGCTTCGGTGAGCGGGGTGACGGTGGTGGTGGACATCAGACGTGACAAGTGGGCAGTGAAACAGCCGTGGAACGGCGTTGGCCGCCTAATGTAGTTGGTCGTCCTGCACCCGCAGAAAACTCGCAAAGCGCGGCAGCCCCTTGCTGGTGAGTCCTCGGTGGGTGTAGGTGACGGTGGCGCCGATCGGCGGCGGGTTGGCGCGCAGCGCATCGGTGTAGCCGGTGCCGAGCGTGAAGACGCGGCCGTCGGGCGTGCGCACCCGCAGCGCACCCAGCATGCCGCTGTACTTGCCCTTGCCGGGCAGGTGTTGCAGCACCACGGCTTCGGCGTCGTCGAGCGGCTTGAGCTTGAGCAGCACCTCGCTGCGGCCGGTCAGGTACGGCGCCTCGGCCAGATGCAGCATCAGGCCTTCGCCGCCAGCGCGCACCACCTCGTCAAACTGGCGCTGCAGCTCGGCCCGACTGCCGAGGCGCCGCTGCTCGACCGCCACCAGCGGGGCACCACCAGCGCCAGCCACCACGGCGCGGATCTGCCCGGCCCGGTCGGCGAAAGTGCCCGGCGCGCCAGGCAGCTCGTAGATCAGATAGCTGAGCTGGCGCCATTCGTCGTCAAGCGGCACATCCTTGCGCACGATGGCCGAGAGCGCGTCGAAGCGACCGCGCCCGAGCCAGAGTTCACCATCCAGCGCCTGCTGCGGCAGCCGGGCCAGAAACCAGCCCGGCGCATGGACCTCGGCGCCACTGCGAAAGCGCAGGTGCTCTCCGTCCCAGTGCGCCCGCACGCCGTCGAACTTCTCGCTCACCAGGTACTGCGTCACCTCGACGCCGGGGCCGAGCACCTTGGCGAGCAGCAAGGCGGGCGGTGTGCGCAACTCGGCGCTGAGCGCTACCGCTGCCGGCTCGGTCGGCGCCTGGGCGCAGGCGGCCGTGAACTGCAGACCGAAGACGGCCGCCAGCGCCGCCAGCAGTGGCCGCAGGCGTGGACTTGAACGATGCGATGCCATGAATCAACCTCCGCGAACTGCGGTGGCACGCGCCACCTGAGGGTCAGCGTAGTCCGCTCATGCTCACGGCACGATCCCCCCGGAGGGGGTGTCTTCAGCGCCGCTCCGAAATGCTGCTGTCCTTCGGATAAGTGATGGTGTACTCGGCCGAGAAGCGCGCCGAGGCACCGGCGCCCAGCGTGCGCTCCCAGGCGGCCACGCCGGGTTGCTCCTGCCAGGCCTCCAGCGTCGGCGCCGGGTTGAGCTTCTTGCTGACGCTGATGCGCTCGTCGGTGCTCACCGGCGTGGCTTCGAGCAACTGCAGCTCGATGGGGGTGCTGTGGCGGTTCTCGACCAGGTAGGCGCGGCCGATCTGGCGTTCGGTCTTGTTGCCGATGAAACCGGCCGAGGCGTTCATCTGCTGCACCGGCTGCACCTGCACCCGCACCAGCTCGTCACGGCCGAAGGGCAAGGCGATCTGGGCCCGCTCGCCGCTGCGCCAGATGCTGTTGCCGACCAGCTGCGCGCCACGGAACAGCTGCAGCGGGCCATCGGGCCAGACGCCTTCGGGGCGGGCCAGATCGGCCAGCAGATAGGCGGCGCTGTCGCTGGCCGGAACGGTGCGCACCAGCAGGCGGGCGTCGAGCGTCTGGCTGCCGAGCGGGAAGCTGACGCGCTGGTTGTTGGCGGCCAGCGTGACCTGCCCCGGCACCTCGAACTCGGTGCTGAACTGGCCTTGCATCACTTGGACGACGAACTCGGGCTCAGCGGCGTCAACCTCGCCAGCAAGCGCGCGCGACTTCATCGCCACCATCGGCGCGGGCGCAGCGGCATAGGCCATCGCCACCGGCTCAGGGATCTGCGGCCGGATCGAGAACTCCCAGGGGCGCGGCTCGGCACCAGCCACCGCCGCACGAGGCGAACCGGTCGAGAGCCGCAGGCTCACGCCCTGCCAATCCTCGCCGCTGGCCTGGCCGACCAGCGCCAGCCGCTCCAGCTGCACCGTGCGAGCACTCGCGTCCAGCGTGGCGCGATAGGCCGGTGACCAGCTCGGGCCGGCCACCTCATAGCGCAAGCGCACCTCGCCATCGCGGGCGGCAGACAGGTTCAGGGTCAGGCTGCGCACATTGCCCCTGGCGCTGCGCAGACGGTCGCGCTCGGCCAGCAGCGGATTGAGCTGCAGCTCCAGCGCCTCGCGCTGACGGGCCAGGCGGTGCTGCTGCTGCAGCGAGTCCTGACCAAGCCGCTTCAAGGTCTCGACCGTGGCAACGAGTTGCGCGCCGGTGGCGCCCT
This sequence comes from Leptothrix sp. (in: b-proteobacteria), assembly GCA_041083665.1. Taxonomy (GTDB): domain Bacteria; phylum Pseudomonadota; class Gammaproteobacteria; order Burkholderiales; family Burkholderiaceae_C; genus Sphaerotilus. The sequence goes on along the minus strand of JBFPGZ010000020.1, from coordinate 57,873 downwards.
GCGCCCCAGTCGGTCGTGGCGACGAGGCGGCCGACTCGGGCGCCAGCGCTTTCAGATAGTCGAGCGCCAGTTCCTGACCGCCCTGCTCCGCCGCGATGGCCGCGAGCTGGTCTTCAAGCTCACGGATGCGGGCGTCGTGCACCGAGCTGTTGCAGGCCGGCACCTGCTCGCGCGGCTGGGTCACGGCGCTGACCGGCCCGAGGCGGATGCCGGCATCCGCCTCGACCCGCAACTGCTGCAAGTCGAAGTTGACCGGCAGGCACGGCAGCACCAGCTCCTTCATGCCCGGCGTGACCCGCGCCGTGCGCTCGACCAGCGCCGAGCCTGGATAGACCGTGACCCGGGTGATGCGCGAGCCGGCCTCGGCCGCACTCACGTTGTTTTGCAGCAGCACGCCCAGACCGAGCAGCCAAAGCGGTGCGGTGTTGAAACGCAAATTCATGGTTCAGGCCTCCGTCAACGAATCTGCCAGTGTGGGGCCGCTCAGCGCACGGGTGCGATCTGCTCAGCCCAGTCGTACAGCGCGCCGAGGATTTCCTGGCCGCGCTCCTCGTCGGCCTCGGTCAGCGCTTCGCCGAGCGTGTCGATGCGCTCGAAGAAGGCCGGCAGCGTCAGCGCGCCCCCGGCGCCGTCGTGCAACCGCGCCGCGCAATGCTGCTGCCAGCGCTGCTGCTCGGGCTCGGTGAGGGTCTGCGGGAAGTTGCGGGCGCGGTAGCGGAACAGCAGTTCCGCCAGACGCGGATCGTCGAAGTCGGGGTGATGCTCGGCCAACCGATCGGGCCCCAGCCGGCGCAGCTGCTGCAGCCGGCGCCGATCGACATCATTCAGGAAGCCGCCGTACAGGTCTTCATCGACATCGACTGGTGCGCTCGACTCGGGCCGCTCGTACACCTCCGGCCAGATGCCGGCCATGCTGACGCCGTGGCGCGCGGCGGTGTCGGCGTGCCGCAGCGCCTGCGCCATGTCGATGCCCCAGCGCTCGGCCATCGGGGCGCTCAGCGTCTTCAGGTTGGCGATCACCACCGGCGACTTGTTGAGGTGAATGGTCTTGATCGGCAGGCGCGTCACGCCTTCCGGCAAGTCGTCTGCTTTGCTGAACAGGCGCAGGCGGATGGTGGCCGCGTCCAGCGCGAACAGCTCGGCCGGGTCGTGCGCCAGATCCCAGACGATCAGCTCGTTCTTGTTGCTCGGATGCGGCGCCAGCGGCCAGACCACGGCCAGGCAACCGCGCTCGGCGCCGTACATGCCGGAGATGTGCAGAAAAGGCCGGCCGATGCCGATCTCGGCAAGCACGGCGTCCTTCTTGCGCAGCTTCAGGCAGAAGTCCCACAGGCGTGGTTGCTGCTGCTTGATGAGCCGCGCCAGCGCGAGGGTGGCGCGCACATCGGAGAGCGCATCGTGCGCGGCGTCGTGCTGCAGGCCGTTGGCGGCGCTCAGGTGCTCCAGCTTGAATGAGGGCCGGCCGTCATCGTGCCGGGGCCACTGAATGCCGTCCGGGCGCAGCGCATAGGTGCAACGCAGCACGTCGAGCAAGTCCCAGCGGCCGCAGCCATCCTTGTATTCACGTGCATACGGGTCGATCAGGTTGCGCCAGAACAGGAAGCGCGTCACCTCGTCGTCGAAGCGGATGGTGTTGTAGCCGAGGCCGATCGTGCCGGCCTGCGCCAGCTCGCGCTCGATCGCGGCGGCAAAGGCGTGCTCGGGCAGGCCGCGCTCCTGACAGGTCTGCGGCACGATGCCGGTCAGCAGGCAGGACTCGGGATCGGGCAGCCGGTCCAGCGGCGGCTGGCAGTAGTGCATCACCGGCGCGCCGAGCTCGTTCAGATCGGCGTCGGTGCGGATGCCGGCGAACTGCGCCGGGCGATCGCGCCGGGGCGAGATGCCGAAGGTTTCGTAGTCGTGCCAGAAAAAGGTGAAATCGTTCATGGTCGGCAAGATACCCGAAGCGCGACCTGATTTGGACCGCAATCGATGCCGACACCGCAGCGTGACCTTGGAACGATTTATTGCGCCTGCACCATCGGCGTCACAAGTTCAACATCAAGACTAGACCCAGATCAGCTCACAATGCGGCCCAGTTCTTACGATCAGCGTTTCCACTATTAGGGAATCAACCGAATGAAAGTCACCGTCGTCGGCACCGGTTATGTGGGCCTTGTCACTGGGGCCTGTCTGTCTGAAATGGGCAACCACGTGGTCTGCCTGGACGTGGATGCGGCCAAGATCAAGACGCTCAACGAAGGCGGCATCCCGATCCACGAACCCGGCCTGCTGGAAATCGTTCGGCGCAACGCCGCTGCCGGCCGGCTGGAGTTCACCACCGACATCGAGCGCGCCGTCGCGCACGGCACGATCCAGTTCATCGCCGTCGGCACGCCGCCTGACGAAGACGGCTCGGCCGATCTGCAGTACGTGACGGCCGCCGCACGCAACATCGGCCGCCTGATGACCGACCACAAGGTCATCGTCGACAAGAGCACCGTGCCGGTCGGCACCGGTGACAAGGTCAAGGCGGCGGTGGCCGACGAGCTGGCCAAGCGCGGCCTGGCGGAGATGGAGTTCTCGGTCTGCTCGAACCCCGAGTTCCTGAAGGAAGGCGCGGCGGTGGCCGACTTCATGCGGCCGGACCGCGTGGTGGTGGGCGCCGAGGACGAGCGCGCCATCCTGCTGATGAAGGCGCTGTATCAGCCGTTCGTGCGCAACCGCGATCGCCTGCTGGTGATGGACATCAAGAGCGCCGAGTTCACCAAGTACGCCGCCAACGCGATGCTGGCCACCCGCATCAGCTTCATGAACGAGCTGTCACGCCTGGCCGAGAAGGTCGGCGCCGACATCGAACTGGTGCGCGTCGGCATCGGCTCGGACCCGCGCATCGGCACGCACTTCCTGTACGCCGGTGCCGGTTACGGTGGCTCGTGCTTCCCGAAGGACGTCAAGGCGCTGGCCATGACCTCGGCCGAGATGGGCATTCCGTCCAAGATGCTTGCCGCCGTGGAAGAGGTCAACGAAGAGCAGAAGATGGTGCTGGTCAACAAGGTGGTCGCCAAGTACGGCGAAGACCTGGCCGGCAAGACCTTCGCGATGTGGGGCCTGGCCTTCAAGCCGAACACCGACGACATGCGCGAAGCGCCCAGCCGCGTCATCATCAGCGAGCTGCTCAAGCGCGGCGCCAAGGTGCAAGCCTATGACCCGGTCTCGGCTGCGGAAGCCCAGCGCGTCATGCAGGACTGGAACGGCCTGAGCTACGCCGAAGGCCAGAAGCAAGCGCTGGAAGGCGCCGATGCGCTGCTGATCGTCACCGAGTGGAAGGAATTCCGCACGCCCGACTTCGATGACTTCAGCACCGCCCTGAAAGACAAGGTCGTGTTTGACGGCCGCAACCTCTACGAGCCGGAACTGATCCGCTCGTTCGGGCTGGAATACCACTCGATCGGCCGGCGCTGAAATAATACTGCCCGATAAAAAGCCCGCTAGCAAATCAGCTGGCGGGCTTTTTTGTGGCCGGCTCATGTTGAGCCGAAGCGATCAGCGCAACTGCAATTGCCCGTAGCAGCTGAGCAACCTTTGGTGGTAAGGGTACGTCACCGTCGAGGTTTCAGCTTCACTGGTGCTGCGATCCGTGACTGCCAGCGAGCAACCCAGTTCGGCATTGCGCAAGGGTGTATACCGCAAGCCCAGACTGGCCACCGTGGTATTGTCCTTGCCAGACCGCACCGCAGAGTTGCCAGCAACAGTCAATGAATTGTCCAATGTACGCCGCGCATCCGACCAGCCAGCCGTCAAATTGAGAATCGATGTCAGTTCCCATTCGGCAGTCAGATTGATTCTGGTACTGATCTGCGAATCGCTGGTCGCGATCAGATTGAACGCATAATCGATCGCACCAACGTTACTGTCATGGCCCATGTTGAGGCCCAGCTTGAGCTTGCCGGTTGGTTGCCAGGTCCAGCCCAGCCCGCCGGTCCAGCTTTGATAGTCACGCGCCGCCAGCGCAGAATGTGATTCACGCGTCATGCTCAAGCGAGCATTGACGCTGCTGGCACCTGTAAAACGTGCATCACCGATCAGGTCAATGTCGTTGCGCCTGACTTCGTCAGCACCGGTGTAATAGTTTGGATAACGACCATTGGTATGCCGCAAACCAGTCCACAGCGATATGCCACCCATCGGTCTGAATCTGACACCAGCATTGACAGCCTGCTGAATCAAATTATAGTTTCTGTAAGCAAGTGCCGAATATTTATTCTGACTCAGCGACATGCCACCTTCAAACGTCAACGCAGTCACATCACCAAGCCGAGCCTGTAAACCCATATTGGTGGCACGCAGCAGGTTCAGGTCCGAACTGGTGACACTGGCATTCGGGTCGACATAACGAGACTGGCTGGAACCAATGGTGAACGTACCCGACAGGCGTTCAATCGTTTCCCAATCGAGCTTGCCACTCAGGCTGTAGTCGGTGTGGTTGTTATTGGTATATTTGGCAAATATGTTATTGTTGGCGCTCAAACCGATCAACACCTTTTGCCGGCCAAAGCTTTGATCAACGCCCGTCTGCAATCCAACGGAGGTCATCTTGTCGCTCTGCGCCTGCGCTGCTCGCGCCAGATTGATATTGCTGTTCGACGTTGTCCGCAGCGTCGCACCCGCGTAATACGGGTTGCTCTCCTGGGCCTGGGCAACGGTTGCCAAGAGCAGGCTGGAGCAAGCGCAAGCCAGCACGGATGGCCTGGACAAATTTTTAGTGAATCGACGCATGATTTGACCAATCAGATTAATTTGAATAAACCTGTGGCAACCATTGATCAGGTCCACCACCAAAGCAATATTCAGTTATTATTATCAATACGCATTGCGATCAAACAGCACCAGGCGGATCGTGCGCGCGATGATGCGCAGATCCAGCCCCAGCGACCAGTTGCGCAGGTATTCAATGTCGTATTCGACGCGGGCCATCATCTTGTCGACCACATCGGTTTCACCACGACAACCATTGACTTGCGCCCACCCGGTGATGCCAGGCTTGACCTTGTGCCGCACCATGTAGGCACGGATGATGGGCCGGTACTGCTCGTTATGCGCGACGGCATGCGGACGCGGCCCGACGATGCTCATGTGGCCCTGCAACACATTGATGAACTGCGGCAGTTCGTCCAGCGAGGTCTTGCGCAAAAAGGCCCCGAACGGCGTGACACGCGGATCATTGCGGGTGGCCTGCGTGACCTTGGCACCGTTTTCCATGGTCCGCATCGAACGAAACTTGTAGACGATAATTTCGCGTCCGTCCAGACCATTGCGGCGCTGCTTGAAAATCACCGGTCCGGGCGAACTCAATTTGATGCCTGCCGCAATGACCGCCAGAATCGGTGAAATCAGCAGCAGCACGAGTGCCGCGACAATGATGTCGCTGATGCGCTTGATCAGCCCGTTCATGCCTACAAACGGACTTTCCAGCAGGCTCACCACCGGCACGCCATCCATATTGCGCATGCGGCCCTGAATGACGCTGACACCAAACACATCCGGCACAAAATAGATCGAGACCGCCGTGTCCTGCAAGGCCGCCAGCAAGCGCACGATGCGCGGCTGAGAACTCAGCGGCAGCGTGATGTAGACATCGCGAATATGGTGGCGGCGAATCACATCGACGACCTGATCGAAACGTCCGACCACCAGTTGGCGCGCCTCGATGTGCTGGCGCTCGCCAGCACGATCCTCGATATAGCCCATGAAATCATGGCCGTACTCACGCCGCTGGCGCAAAGTCTGCGCCACCTTGACGCCCAAGCCACCCGCACCGATCACCACCGCTGGCCGGCGTGACGCTGGCTGAGCCGCGTGCGAACGCATGACGACATGCCCGAGCATGACCCCACCAAACTGAATCAGTGGCGTTGCCACTGCCCAAGCCAGCAGCACGGCGGGCTCGAAGAATTTCAGACTATTGGTGGCATAGCCACACAGCGCCAAAATACCCAATACCGCCGCCCAAGACGAAATGATGTCCACCGCCGAATTGAACGGCCGTTCGTAGAAACGATTCGTGCCAGGAAACACCAGAATCAGCACGAGGATGCACAAGATCATCGCCGCGCGATCGATTGATTCACCTTGCACCAGCGACACGGTCAGAAATGACAACACCGCAACCAGCGGCTCCATCAAAGCGGCCACAAACACCGGTATCGACTGCGGTGCCGAAGATGCAAAAAGACTCGGTGAATTCCGCTGCGGATTCATGAGCGCGGCCATTGACGGCCGCGATGCATCAGACGACACGTCGCGAGAGGGTGAAGCAATCTGGGCGGTTCCATCCGGTGGCATGCGCCAACCTCCTGCACATCGTTCAGTGAATGGCCGCTATTGTCAGGTTCCAACCCCCGCGAACTCCCCCCCGAGATAGGGTGGCAGTGATGCATTGCACATGCACAGTGCACACCACTGCGAGATGCTTATGAAAGTATCAGTGTTTTAACGCGCAGTTTTCTCAAACCGCACCGCCACGCGCCAGCCCGAGCCGCTCGACGGTGCGTTTTTCAGCGGCATAAGCGTCACGCAGGGCGCGGCCGTAGCCCTCGGGGCCGAGGTAGGCCAACTCTTGATCGTACTTGGCGAGTTCGGCGATATGGATCGGGTCGTACATCGCCACTTTGAAAGCATCGTGCAGAATTTGCACGACTCGGTCTGGCATGCCGCGCGGGCCCACCAGGCCATAGGGCGACATTGCCACGATCGGGTAGCCCAGATCTTTCAGTGTCGGCACCTGTGGCCAGCGCTTGGTGCGGTGCTCACCGAAGGTCACCAGCAGGCGCATCCGACCCGAATCGACAAAAGGCGCAAAACCGTTTGAATTGACACCCACCATCACCTGGCCCGAGGTCACCGCCATCATCTGCTCGGCGGTGCCTTTGTAAGGAACATGGTTGTAGCTCAGGCCTTTTCTGGCGAACAGGTCGTCCATCACCACATGCGGCGTGGTGCCCATGCCGTTGGTGGCCACACTGAGTTCACCCGGATGGCTGCGGGCGTAGGCAAACAGGTCATCCAGGGTCTTGAACGGGCTGCTGGCCGCCACCAGCACGCCAAAGGTCACGCCGGTGAGCTGGATGATCGGCGTGGTATCGCGGATCGGATCCCACAGCACTTTTTGCAGATAAGGCGCACGCAGCGCCGGCTGCGGCAGCTGCGCGATGGTGTAGCCATCCGGCGCGGCCTGCTGCAGCACCGGCATGGCCAGCGTGCCGCCCGCACCGGCGCGGTTTTCGATCAATACCCGCTGGCCCAGATGGCGGCCGGCCAGATCGGCCAGCAGGCGCATGGTCAAGTCAGTACCACCACCGGCCGGCCAGGGCACCCAGAGCGTGATCGGCCGGGTCGGATAGCCATCGCCACCGGGCTGGGCGCGAGCAGCTGGCGTGAGCGCTGCGCTGACTGCACCCGCCGTGCAGCTGGCCAGCGCCGCCAGACTGGCGTTGCACAAGAAACGCCGCCGTGGCAACAGACCTGTGCCGGGCGCCACAGGAGGGATGATCTTCGGGCTTACTGCCATGACATCAATTCCATTTTCAGCGTGCCGCCCAACAGAAAAGTCGAGTTGGCGGGTTCGCTGCGTTCCAGTTTCACCAGGCCGACACCTGGGCAATACCACTCGAAGGTCGTCAGCGGCATGTCTTGCCAGCCCACGACCGGGTCGGCAAACAGTTTCACAGTGCCACTGCCTTTGACGCGCAGGCAACCGTCAAAACTGCCGGCCTGGGTTTCGACCTTCAGTCCGAGCGCGTCGATCACATAAATCATCGGCACCGCCGGGTGGCTGTGCCGAATCTCGGGCGGAAACTCCGAGCGACGCTTCAGCAGATAAGCCGTGGTACTGGCCTGCCAGCTGGTGCCGAGCGCGATCGGGGCTTTCAGCACATAACGCGCCGGCGTATCGGCTTTGGGCTCCATCTCGACATCGCTCTTGCTGGCGACGCGGTAGACACCGGTTTCATCGGATCGCAGCCAGTAATCGACGCCCGACTCGCTGCGCCGGTGCCAGGCCGCGCCGCTGATGCCGACGCTCTCCAGGCTTTCGCGGCCGAGCGCGCTCAGCACCACCATTTCCTTGTCGGTGGTGTTGTTCTCCCACTCGCTGCTGAGCTGATAGGTCCAGCGGTGCCCGGCGTCGAGCGGAAAGTACGACGCACCCGGGCGCTCGCCCGAGCAGCTGGCCAGCAGCGCGCTGGTGACCAGCAGCAGTGCAACGCGGGCGGTGGTGTGACGGGGATGGCGCATCACCCGCTCACTTCTCTGGCAACTGCGGCACCGGCAGGTCGCGGATCTTCACGACCTGCTCGTCACCGCCCGGACGCAGCCAGCTCAGGCCGCGCTTGCCGACCTTCGGCTCGGTGGTGCCCATCTGCGTGACGCCCTGGCGCGACTTCTTGATGCCCTCGTTGAGCAGCGCGTGCAGATCCTTCGCATACGGCAACTGGTAGGCGCGCGGCGCGCGCACCGGCTTGCCGTTGTCGAGCGCCTGCACCCAGACGAACAGTGCGCCGGAGCTCTTGTTGCTCGGCTCCTCGATCACGGCGGCGAGCAGCACGAAGCGCTCGGGCAGCGTGTCGGCGCTCGGCCAGCCCCACATCTGGTGCACGGCGTCGTCGGCCCAGAAATAGAACACCGCCACCGCCGCGACCAGCAAGGCTTTCAGCCAGCGCGGCCAGTGCGACCAGATCAGCGCCAGCACCGCCAGCGCGGCCAGCAGCACAAAACTCAGAACGACAGCAAGGGTCATGGTAGTCAGAGACGCTGGACCAGCGTCTTCGGCAAGGTGTTGATGTTGTTGACAGTGCCGTCGGGCAGCACGGTGAAGCGCACGGCGGTCGCCTCATCACCCTTGCGGGCCAGCGGCACCTGGCCGTAGAACACCACGTCGGCGCGCGGATTGACCTTGATCACCGACACCGTGGCTTCGACCGGTTTGCCGTCCTTGGAGTCGTAGTAATGGACGTTGACGGTGAACTCGCCCGGAATCAGCCCGCGCACCGTCACCACTTCCTGGTTGAGCGGGTTGATGATCTCGTGGCCGTTGACGATCAATTTCTCGTACCCGCTGCCACGGCTGTCGTGATCCAGATGCATCAGGCCGGCCTCGCGGGCGCGGAACCAGACCAGGTTGCCGCCCGGATCCTGCACCCAGGTGTCGATGTCGTTCGGGTTCAGGTCCGGCCACGACACGGTGATGATGAACTCGGCCTTGGCCGGGATGTCGCCGGCCTTGAGCGCCTTCGGGTTCATCGCCAGCAGCGCGATGATGAAACAGAACACGAAGGCGATCAGCATGTTGAACAACATGTCGTAGAACGGATCGACCTCCGCTTCACGGCCGGGACGGGCGCGGCGCATCGCGTCAGGCTCCGTCCGGCGGCGCCTGACGCGCCGCATCAGCGCTCAGCGCAATGCCATGGCGCTGGCAGTCGGCCAAGAGCGTGTCGGCGTAGCGGTCCAGCCGCGTCAGTTGCAGGCCCAGCACGATGTTGCCGACCAGCCCGACCATGGTGGTCAGCAGCGCCACACCCAGCCCCGAGGTCAGGCTGCGCAGCAGATCCTGCGACTGCGCCGCATCGAAACTCTGCAGCTGGCCGATCTGCATCGCCAGCATCGAGAAGCCGATCACCTTGCCGAGCAGGCCGAGCTTCAGCTGGATGCCGTTCACCCACCAGGCGGTGTGGTGCGGGCCGTGGGTGGCTTCGCTGAGCAGATCGAGCGGCGCGTCGGCGTCACGCGGCGCGCAGGCCAGCGCGTGCCAGTAGTCGGCGGCCCAGCCGGCCGGCATGCCCTCGGCGGCTTCGGTACCCGGCGCCGGTCGGCGAGCCGCCCAGGCCTGCAAACCGTGGTGGCGCAACTCGGCCAGCGTCGCGTGCATCAGCTGGCGCTGACGCTGCAGCTCGTGCGAACGGCTGCCGCTCCAGAGCGTCGCCACCACGAACACCACCAGGATGACGATCGTCAGCCCGGTCGGGTCGGAGCTGAACAGCAAACGCCAGACGCCGCGCACGCCGAGCAGCCAGCCGGCGAACACCATCAGGCCGCCAAGCGTGAGCCACTCCAGCAGCAGTGGCTCGATCGGCACCCGCCGCCGCACCGGCTCAGCATTCGGCACCGCAGCGGCAACCCGACGGACGTTGGCCAGATGCACCACCGCGCGGCTCGCACCGGCCATCGCCTGTGTCAACGCCACATCGCCCAGGCGACGCCCCGACACCAGCAGATCCTGCAGTCCAGCTTTCATGCTGCTCCTCCCGGCGGACCGCCGCCGCCCCGTTTGGTCAAGGCGCCAAAGCCGCGCTGCGGGTCGTAACCCCAGCTGGCCAGGCCGAAACACAGCAGCAGCGTGCCCAGCACGATCCACGGCGACCAGCCGGCCTCCTTGCCGTACAGCGCAAAGCGCATCCACTCCACCGCATGCGTGAACGGGTTGAAGCGGGCGATCTGATACACCCAGCCGGCGCCCGACTCCTCCAGCTTCCAGAGCGGATAGAGCGCGGTCGACATGAAGTACATCGGGAAGATGACGAAGTTCATCGTGCCGGCGAAGTTCTCCAGCTGCTTGATGTGCACGCTCAGCACCAGCCCGAGCGAGCCCAGCATCAGCGCGGCGCTGACCATCGCCAGCAGCGCGTGGAGCGTCTGCGCGCCCCAGAGCGGCAGCTCGGTGCCGAGCAGCCAGGCCACCAGCACGAAAGCGAGCGCCTGCACCAGCGACAGCACAGCGGTGGCGACCAGCTTCGACAGCAGGATCCACGGCCGTGGCAGCGGCGCGGTAAGCAGCAGCCGCATCAGGCCCATCTCGCGGTCGTAGACCATCGCCAGGCTCGACTGCATGCCGTTGAACAGCAGCACCATGCCGATCAGCCCGGGCGCGATGTAGACGTCGTAGGGGATGTAGGTCTCGTACGGCTCATTGATCGCCATGCCGAACACGTTGCGAAAGCCGGCCGCGAACACTGCCAGCCACAGCAGCGGCCGCACCAGCGCCGAGACCAGCCGACCTTTCTGGCGCGCGAACTTGGCGATCTCGCGCCAGACGATGGCGCGCATCGCCTGCAGCGCATGGCCGATGGCGGAAGCACTCATGGGCGGGCCTTGCAGAGTTTCTCGGGCGCATCGACCCCGAGCGTGTCGAGGTTGTTCTTCGGGTGCTGCACGCCGTCCACTGGCGCGGTGGCGACCACGCCTTGGCCGTCGCTCAGCAGCAGCGGCTGGCGCAACTGGCCGTCCCAGGGCCGAAAGCTCATCGGCACACCTTTCGAGCCGTCGAACTCCAGCTCGCTCAAGCCCTTGGCCAGCGCGGCCGGCGGCCCCTTGGGCACCTCGGTGGCGGCGGCGATGAGCGCCTTGCCGGCCATCCAGGCAGCCCAGTCGTGCGCCGTCATCGCTCGACCAGTCGTCTTGACAAAGCGGCGCGATACCTGCGGCGCGCCGAAGCGCTCGAACTGCGCTGACCAGGCCAGCGCCGTCAAGCCCGCATCGCCCACCACCGGACGCGGCAGCGCGGTGCGGTACGGCAGCGTGCGGGCAAATTCGCCGTCGCTATCGACCACCCAGACCACGTCGTAGCTGGCGTTGCCGGTCAGCAGGCGCAGATTGGCCAGATCACGCTCGCGCGGATCGCCCGAGAGCTTGAACGGCTTGGCCGCCACCAGCTTCAGGCCGTAGCGCTTAATCGCCGCCTGCGCGGTGGCGCTGCGCTGCGCGTCATCCGGCGACGGGCCAGTGAGCAGCAGCACCTGGCTCCAGCGCGACGCCGCCAGCGTCTGCGCCAGCGCGTCGGCGCGCATGCGCTCGCTCGGCAGCAGATGCAGCAGACGCGGCCGGCAGTCCTGCTGGCGCAGGCGATCGCTGGCGTCGCCCAGGTTCATGACCGGCAGCTTGATGGCGTCGGTGGCGGCGAGCAGCCAGTCGGCCGGCAGATCGGCCAGCAGCACGGCCGCGCCGGCCTTCTCGGCCTTCAGCGCCGCGTCCCGGGCGGCCGCCAAGCTGGCCACCGGCACGGTCTCCAGCGTCAGCGCAGCGCCGGCGGCGTCCAGCTCGAACTTGGCTTCCTTCAGCGCCACCTGCAGGCCGTCCGAGGCCGGGCCGCCCGGATGGCCCAGGTAGGCGCGCTCGGTACGGCTGCGCTCCAGCCGGGCGTCGTCGGCCGGCACCAGCAGGGTCAGCTTGAAGGTGGCGGCGTGCGCGGCCGAGCTGGCGCCAGCCAGGCCGGCGCACAGCAGCAGCGCCGCCCGAACGGAAGCGCGCCTCATTCGACGATCACCGCGCCGTACGGCACGCGGCCCACCGCGATGCTCTTGAGCGGCTTGGCGCTGGCCACATCGACCAGCGTGACGTCGTCCGACAGGCCGTTCACCACCAGCAGCAGCGACTCGGCCTTGTCGAGCGCCACATTCCAGGCGCGCTTGCCGACCAGCACCAGATCGGTGGTCTTGCGGCTCGCCACATCGACGAACGCGACCCGGTTGGCGCGGCCCAGCGCCACGAAGGCACGCTTGCCGTCGCGGCTCATGAGGAGGCCGACCGGCGTGATGTCGGTGCTGCGCGCGCCCTTGACCTCGAACTTGATGGTGTCGATCACCGACCAGTCCTTGGTCGAAATGATGCTGACGCTGGCCGACATCTCGTTGGTGACCCAGAGCTGGCTGCCGTCGGGCGTCAGCGCCAGACGGCGCGGGCGCTTGCCGACCTTGATGTTCTTGAGCACCTTGCCGGTCGCGGTGTCGATCACATGGACCAGATTCGCCACCTCGGAAGTGACCCAGACGGTCTTGCCATCGGGTGAGGCCTTGACGCCTTCCGGCTCCTTGCCGACCTCGACGGTGCGGGTGAACTTGCCGCTGGCGATGTCGAAGAATCCGAGCGCTGCGTCATCCTCCTGCGAGATGTAGAGCGTCTTGCCGTCCGGCGACAGATCGAACGCCTCCGGGTCTTCACCGATCGCGAGCCGGCCCACCGACTTGCGCGTCGCCAGGTCGATCACGTCGGCGGCATTCGACTCACCGCAGGCCACCATCAGCTTCTTGCCGTCGGGCGTGAGCTGCACATGGCGCGGGCGCTTGCAGGTCGGCACCGTGCCGGTGACAGCCTGGGTCTTCAGGTCGATCACGGTCAGGGTGTGATCCTTCTCGCTCGACACATAGGCGGTCTGGGCCTGCGCCAGGCTCATGCCAAGCAGCGCCAGCGCGCCAACGGCGCGCCGCAGTGCATGAGGGCGAATGGAACGATGCATCTTTGTCTCCTTCTTTTCTCTGAACCTGGGCTGGGCCGGCCTGCTTCGTCTGGCAGGTCTGTTCCCATCTGGCCGGCGCACCGGCCGCGTCAATCTAGGCCGTCGCGCGGATGAATGCATCCTCCAGCCCGCTGCCGCCGAGCGCCGCCACCACCTCGGCGGGCGTGCCATCGGCCAGCAACTTGCCCTTGTGCAGCACCAGCACGCGGTCCGCCGCTTCGGCTTCTTCCACCAGATGGGTCGCCCACAGCACCGTGCTGCGCCGCTCGGCCACGTCGGCCTTGATGGCGGCGAGCAGGTCGCGGCGCGACTTCGGGTCCAGGCCGACGGTCGGCTCGTCGAGCAGCACCACGCTCGGGCGGTGCAGCAGCGCGCGCACCAGCTCGACCTTGCGCCGATTGCCGCCCGACAGCTCGCGCACCGGCCGGGCCAGATCCTTGTCCAGCCCCAGCGCCGCGCAGCCGGCCAGCAGGCGTTCGGTCGCCACGGCTCGTGCCAAGCCGTGCAGGTCGGCATGGAAGCGCAAGTTGCGCTCGACCGACAGATCCAGATCGAGCGACATCTGCTGGAACACCACGCCGATGTGGCGCAGCGCCGCCACCGCCGAGCGGCGCAACGACTGGCCTGCGACGCTGACCTCACCGGCGTCGGCCACGAACAGGCCGGTCAGGATCTGGAACAGCGTCGATTTGCCGGCACCGTTCGGCCCCAGCAGCGCCACGAACTGGCCGGCAGGCAGCGCCAGGCTCAGGCCGTCCAGGGCGACCCGTTGGCCGTAGCGCTTGGTCAGGGACTCGATCGTGAGCATGTTCAGAGCGTGATCTCCATGCGGTCAACTGCGAGCTCGATGCCGAGTCGGGTCAGTTCGCGGTGTTCATCGACAGCGCTGCGGTCGCGGTAGCCATGATCGGCGCGACGCAGCAGCAGCTTGCGCCGCGCCCGGGTATTGCCGAGCAGATCGAGCACATCGACCGAGCCATCACCGTCGAAGCGCCAGGTCGATTCGGTATCGTCACCCACCAGCACGCAGTCGGCCTCGCGCATCCACTCGACCGCCACCGCCCCGGCACCGTTCAGGCCGTTGGCACAGAAATAACGCTCGCCGGTCGAGAGGTCGCGCATCGCCAGCGCGATGGTGTCGCCGGTGACCGGGTTGCCGTGGCGCGCCGCATGCGGTGGCAAGGGGCTGTCGGTGGCGATGGCGGTGAACTCGATCGAGGGCTGACCTTCGACACGGAACACCGCGCTGCGGCACTCGCCCGCCACCGGGATGACATGCCAGTGCACGCCGCAGTAATGCGCCAGCATCGGCAGCACCGGCAGCGTGAGCGTGAGCTCCTCGAACACCGCCGGCGTGGCGTAGAGGTGAATCGGCGCGCCGTCGCGCAGACTCAGCAAGCCGGTGACATGGTCCATCTGCGCGTCGGTCAGCACGACGGTGCGCACCGACGCATCCGGCAAACCGGGGTGTTGCAGCAGCCGCGCGTCGGTGGCGAGTTGCTCGGCCACCGAGGGCGAGACATTCAGCAGCACCCAGTGCGCCCCATCCCCCGAGACCGCCAAGGCGCCGGCCGCGCGGGTCGGCATGGCGCCGACTCGCAGCGCGGCCGGTACCGCCACCGGCTCATCCCCGCCCTTGAGCACGATCAGCTTCATGTTGTTCCGTTGATCACCGCAGCTGCGGCACGATGATCGCTTCGTGCAAGACCTGTGCCGCCGCCACAAGGCCTCATGGCATGCTCAGGCAGGGGTTTATCTCCGGCCTCACCCGAACAGAGCCGCCCCATCCACCCAGGTGAGCGGCACAGACTGTGCCAACCTGACACAGCAGCGCCTTAGCCTGACACAGCACAAGCCCGTATGAGCTTCAAGCATCCCTGGCTGGCCGACCTGCTCGGCCTGAGCCTCAGTTTCTGCACCAGCGCCGCCTCGGCCGCCGTTTGCCCTGGTCCGCCGATGGCGCTGCAAGCGCTTGCGGCCGGGGTCTGGCAGATTCCCGGCGCGGCCGGCGACAGCGATGCCGGCAATCACGGCGCGATCTCCAACCTGCTGCTGGTGGCGCAAGGCCCCAAGACCTGGCTGCTCGGCAGCGGCCCGAGCGCCACTTACGGCCGCGCGCTGGCGTGTCAGATCAAGACGCAGCTCGGCCGGCGCATCACCGACGTGATCGCGCCCTGGCCCCGGCCCGAGCTGGTGCTCGGCCAAGCCGGGCTGCCCGGCGTGCGGCGCTGGGCCCATGCCGAGGTGGCACAGACGATGCGCGAGCGCTGCCCGCGCTGCGTGCAACGGTTGCGACTGCGTTTGGGCACCGCAGCGGATGAGCTCGGTCCGACACCGATCGCCCTGCCCGACCGGCTGCTGCACGGCAGCCACGGCCAGCTCGGCCCGTGGCTGTGGTGGCGGCTGCAACGCGCGCCTGGCACGCCGGTGACGGTCTGGCGACTGGTGAATCAGCCGCTGTGGAGCGCGCACGGCCTGCTCTGGGCCGATGGCGCCCCCGACTTGCGCGACGCCGACCTCGGCGCACTGCAGGCGGCCACCCAGACGCTGCAGCGTCTCGCCGCCGCTGACGGCAATCGCGCCCGCTGGTTGCCCGAGCAGGGACCGCTGCAAGGCGCCAACGCCCCGGCCGACCACCTGCGCTACTGGTCAGCGCTGCAGAGCGCCGTGGCCAGCGCGTACGCCCGTGGCGATCTGGAAACCGCCCCACCGGCCGCCCTGCCGGATCTGCCCGCTGGCATGCCGCTCGGCATGCGCCACAGCCTGAACTGGCAGCACGTCTGGCGCGTCAGCGAAGCGCAGTGGCTGGCCAATGACAGCGCCGTGCCGGCCTCGGCCAATTCGACCGAGGTGCCCGCGTCACACTGACACGGCCCACCCCAGCCGCTCCGACACGGGTTTTTCAGCGCTCTCCGGTGTTCCAGCGCAGCTTGCGGTAGATCGTGTTGCGGCTGATGCCGAGCCGTTTGGCCGCTTCGGAGATGTTGCCGCCGGCCGCATCGACCGCACTGCGGATCGTCATCAGCTCGACGTCTTCGAGCGAGCGTGATGGCTCCGGCACCGAACCGGACTGATGCGGGTGCGGCAGAAACGGCGTCACGCCGTGGTGCTGCGGCCCGGGGCGCTGCGCCGTCATCGGCATGCTCGGAGGCGCCGGTGGCACTGAGCCGGCACTGCCGCCACCCGACCCGAACGATCCGGTCGGCGCGGGAGCTGCGGCCGCGAATGACGGGGCTCGCTGACCGGCGGCTGGCTCGGCCACCGCCGGCGTCGGTGCTGGCGCCGCACTGGCCACCGCCGCCAGCGCGCGGCGGGCGTCCTCCAGAAAATCGTCCGACAGGTGATCGCGGGTGATGGCGCTTTCATTGGCGGCCATCACGCAAGCGGTGCGCAGCACATTGAACAGCTGTCGCACATTGCCCGGCCAGCTGTAGCCCTGGAACAGGCGCACCACTTCCGGATTGAGCTGCAGACGCCGGCTCGGGCACTCGCGCTCCAGCATGCGTGCCACCAGCGCGGTCAGATCACTGCGCTCGCGCAACGGCGGCAGCCGCACCGCCAAGCCGTTCAGGCGGTAGTAGAGATCCTCGCGGAACACCTTCTGCTCGATCATCTCGCGCAGGTTGCGGTGCGTGGCGCAGATGATGGTCACATCGACCGCCACCGACTTGTTGGAGCCGAGCGGCGTGACCTGGCGCTCCTGCAGCACGCGCAGCAGGTGCGCCTGCAAGCCGATCGGCATGTCGCCGATCTCGTCGAGGAACAGCGTGCCGCCGTTGGCCTGCACGATCTTGCCGACCGAGCCCTTGCGGCGTGCACCGGTGAAGGCGCCTTCCTCGTAGCCGAACAGCTCGGCCTCGATCAGCGTGTCGGGAATCGAGGCGCAGTTGACCGCCACGAAGGGCTGCTTGGCGCGCTCGGAATCCTGGTGGATGGCGCGCGCCAGCAACTCCTTGCCGGTGCCGGTTTCGCCCAGGATCAGGATCGGGATGTCGCGATTCAGCACCCGGCGGATCTTGTCGATCACCTGGCCGATCTGCGCGTCGCCGGTCTGCAGGCTGCGCAGACCGCTGCGCTCGGTGCTGGCGGCCGCATCGGCCGGCACGCGGACGGCCGGCCGCGCGGATGGCCGCACGACATCCGACGCGTCGGCGCCGGACGCAGCGCTGCCATCGGCCGTCTCAAAGCGTGTGGTCGGCACATCGGCCACCACGTCGCCGCCACTGGCGCGGTTCTGGTGATCGGCCATGCCATGCCAGACTGGCCAGTTGAAACGGGCATGGACATGGAAATGGCGCCCGCCCTGCATCTCGACCGGCTGCGGCAGTGCCAGCGGTGAGCGGAACCGATCGACCAGCGCCGTCACCGTGGTGCCGAACAGCGAATTCAGCGTGTGCATGCGCAAGGCCGCGCCGCTCAGGCCGAGCTGCTCCAGCGCGCCACGGTTGGCGCCGACGAAGCGGCCTTCCTCGCTGACCGCCAGGATGCCCTCCATCAGCGTGCCGATGAACTCGACCCGGCTGTGGAAGTGCACCCGCATGACGTTGCGATAGTCGTCGGTGAGCCAGTGGTTCTCGATCATGCGCGCCGACATGCGCACCAGCCCCATGGTGTGCTGGTGATAGCTGCGGTGGTCGCCCGACACATCGAGCACGCCCAGGATGTTGCCGCGCGGGTCGAGGATCGGTGCCGCCGAGCAGGTCAGGAAGTGGTTGGCGTGCATGAAGTGCTCATCGGCATGCACGAGGGTGGGCGACTCCTCGATCAGCGCGGTGCCGACCGCGTTGGTGCCCTTGCAGGACTCCGACCAGTTCACGCCCGGCTGCAGCGCCACCTTGGACGCCCGCCCCAGGAAGTCCTGGTCGCCGATCGAATGCAGGATGGTGCCGGTGGCATCGCACAGCACCACCATCGAGTCGCTGTTGACGATCTGCTCGAACAGCATCTCCATCACCGGCGCAGCGTGGGCGTACAGGCGCTGATTGCGCTCGCGCACCACCGTCAGGTCCGAGCGCCCCAGCGGCGCATAGTCGGGTCGCTCGATCCGGGAAAGCCCTAAGGCGACACAGCGGTCATGGGATTGCTCGATTTTTTCAATATGCACACCATCGAGCGGCAGCGCCGATGCGATGGGTCTGCGCTGATCATCACCGGAGTGACGCAGGCGTCCGCCCGTGCTCCCGGGCGAAAAAGGTCCGGCCATTGCCTTGTCTCCATCAAGCGCCGCTCAAGCGGCATATCTCCTAGCTGCACACCCCCTGTGACTTCCGACTTCACAGATGTGGCGTATCGGACCCGCACAGATGTTCTTTAATCGCACAGCTTGTTTATCCTGCCTGTCCCGGATGGTAGGGCACAGGCAGTTCAGCGTGCAAATAAGGGACAACTCCCTCGGGGTCACCCCGAAACCAGCCGCTCGTGACAGCGCGTTTTGGGCGATGGCATGGTCATTGCAGTTTCAATGCCAGCATCAACCCCACCGGAGATACGAGAGATGGCACGAGGAGACTTTTGGCGCGCTGTGGCGCTGGTTCTAGGCTGCGCAATGCTGGGCAACTTCGCTGCCGCCCACGGCAACGTGACCCCGCAGGCCGTTGACACCACAGGCTTGCAACCACTGGGCGAAGACTGGCTGCCGACAAACCCTTACAGCAAGAACGACAAGGCGGTGGAAATCGGTTCGTCAGCCTTCAACCAGAACTGCGCTCGCTGCCACGGTCTGGAAGCGATCTCGGGCGGCATCGCCCCCGATCTGCGCAAGCTGGACAACGAATGCGCCACCATGGGCAACGCCACCAAGAAGGCAGCCTGCCTCCTGGATGTGAACGAATACTTCACCACCAGCGTGCGCCGTGGCAAGACCCGCAACGGCGCGGTCTACATGCCGCCTTTCGAAGGCATCCTGAGCCAGGAAGCCGTCTGGGCCATCAAGTCGTATCTGGAAACCCGGCGCGAAAAGCCGCTCTGAGCCACTGACTGGCACACCCGTCTTCCCGGGCCGACCCGCTCTGCACGGCTGGTCGGCCCGGATGACCATGGCGGCGGCAGGCAACTACAGTCGGCGATCTGCACCGCTGCACCCACGGAAAGACAAGTCAATGTCCCTTTTTGACCGCCCCACCGCTCATCAGCCCGCGTCAGACACCGACCTGGACCGGCGCAAACATCTGCGCCAACTCACCCTGCTGCTTGGCGCTGGCCTGGGTGGCGCCTTGCCCGCGCTCAGCATGGCCCAGTCGGCCGACGAGCCGAGCGCCCTCGAAAAGGTGCGCCAGCGCGGTCGCCTGGTGGTGGGCGTCTACAACGAGCTGCGGCCGTTCCACGACAAGGGCCAGGGCATCGAAGTGCTGATGGCCAACGCCCTGGCGCGTGAACTCGGCGTGGGCCTGAGCCTGCTGCCGTTCACCGCCGACGACAACATGAACGACGACCTGCGCAACATGGTCTGGAAGGGCCATTACCTCGGCTTCGGTCCGGCCGACGTGCTGCTGCATGTGCCGGTCGATCCGCCACTGATCAAGGACAACCCGCGCGTCACCATCTTCGGCCCCTACTGGCGCGAGAAGGTCATGATCGCGCGCGATCTGAAGCGCGTGCCGGAACTCGACTCGCTCGAAGCGCTGCGCGGTCAGCGCATCGCCGTGCCGGGCCAGACGCTGGCCGGCTGGCTGATGATCGGTGCCGACAACGGCGCCTACCGCGAGCAGCTCGTCACCAAGCTGGGCGACGGCGTCGATGCAGCGCAGATGCTCAAGAACGGCGAAGTGGTGGCCGCCTGCGGCCTGCGCTCCGAGCTGGAATCGACCCTGCACGGCGACGCTCGCTTCCAGATCACACCGCTGCCGCTGCCACGCGCGCCGCGCGACGGCTGGGCGGTCGGCATGGCGGTCAAACGCGACGCCACCGATCTGGCCAAGGCGCTGCAGGCGGGGCTGGACAAACTGGCCCGTGACGGCGAGCTGCACAAGATGTTCGCCACCGCCGGGCTGGACTGGCAGAACGTCTGAGCGCCATCGGCGCGGATAATCGCGCCGATGGAACATTTCGATGCGGTCGTGGTGGGTGCCGGCGCTGCCGGCCTTTTTTGTGCTGGCGTGGCCGGTCAGCGTGGCCTGCGCGTGCTGCTGCTCGACCACGCGCCCAAGCTGGCCGAGAAGATCCGCATCTCCGGCGGCGGGCGCTGCAACTTCACGAATCGCGACGCCGGCCCGGCCAACTACCTGTCGGGCAACCCGCACTTCTGCCGCTCGGCGCTGGCGCGCTATCCGGCGGCCGACTTCATCGCGCTGGTACAGCGCCACGGCATCGCCTTCCACGAAAAACACAAGGGCCAGCTGTTCTGCGATGACTCGGCGCAAGACATCATCGACCTGCTGCTGCGCGAGTGCGAAAGCGGCGCGGTGGTGCGGCGCCAGCCCTGCGGCGTCAAGGCAGTGCGCCAGCTCGACAGCGGCTTCGAGCTCGACACCGACGCCGGCCCGGTGCAATGCGCCCAACTGGTCATCGCCACCGGCGGCCTGCCGGTGCCCAAGATCGGCGCCAGCGACTGGGGCCTGAAGATTGCCCGCCAGTTCGGCCACGCCATCATCGAGCCACGTCCGGCGCTGGTACCGCTGACCTTTGACGCCGCGCTCTGGCAGCCCTACGCCGAACTGTCCGGCCTGGCCCTGCCGGTCGAAATTTCTTGCGGCAGCGGCCGCCAGCGCACCCGCTTCCATGAAGATCTGCTGTTCACGCATCGCGGCTTGAGCGGCCCGGCGGTGCTGCAGATCTCCAGCTACTGGCAACGCGGCGAGCCGCTCACGATCGACCTGGCGCCGGGTCTTGATCTGGCCGATGTGCTGCGCCGTGCCAAGGGCAGCTCGAAGCGCCAGCTCGGCAACGAACTGGCGCAGCATCTGCCGACCCGCCTGAGCGAGCGCTGGCTGCGCGGCGCCAGCATCGACGCCACCCGCCCGATGCCGGACCTGCGCGACAAGGATCTGGAGCGCCTCGCCGCTGGCGTGGCGCAGTGGCAACTCACCCCGACCGGCACCGAAGGCTGGGCCAAGGCCGAGGTGATGGCGGGCGGCGTGGACACGCGCGAACTGAGCTCGCAAAGCATGGAAAGTCGCCGCGTGGCAGGCTTGCACTTCATCGGCGAGGTGGTCGATGTGACCGGCTGGCTGGGCGGTTACAATTTCCAATGGGCCTGGGCCAGCGCCATGGCGTGTGCTCAGTCCATGAACATCACGCAGGCTTGTTCGAATCAGCTATAATTCCCGGCTTTGCTGGCAAAGAGCCTTTCGAGTCGGCGCCAGCGGCAGACTGTTTAGAAGCCTGCTGCGGTACTCCGGAGCCAACGCCGATCACCGGGGGCATAACTGAAGGATCCTTCGATTCATGACGACCATCCGTGTCAAGGAAAACGAGCCGTTTGACGTCGCACTGCGTCGCTTCAAGCGCACTATTGAAAAGCTGGGTCTGCTGACCGACTTGCGTGCTCGCGAGTTCTACGAGAAGCCCACCGCTGAACGTAAGCGCAAGAAGGCTGCGGCCGTCAAGCGTCACTACAAGCGCGTGCGCTCGATGCAGCTGCCCAAGAAGCTGTACTGATTGCTGGTCTAGCACCCGCTCAGTGCCCAAGCTGGTTCACGCCAGTTTGGCAAAGATAAAGCCCGCGCGGGACGCCGCTGCGGGTTTTGTCGTTTCTGGAACCCGATACCACCACCTACGAACCGACCATGAGCCTCAAGGACCGCATCACCGAAGACATGAAAACCGCCATGCGCGCCAAGGACACGGCCCGTCTGGGCACGATCCGGCTGCTGCTGGCGGCGCTCAAGCAGAAGGAAGTCGATGAGCGCGTCACGCTCGACGACGCGATGGTGGTGGCCATCGTCGACAAGCTGATCAAGCAGCGCAAGGACTCGATCGAGCAGTTCACCCAAGGCGGCCGCACCGATCTGGCCGACAAGGAAGCGGCCGAACTGGCCGTGCTGGAAATCTATCTGCCGCAACGCCTGTCGGCCGAAGAAGTGAACGCCGCCGTCGCGGCCCTGGTGACCGAACTCGGCGCCAAGGGTGCCGCCGACATGGGCAAGGTCATGGGGGCGGCCAAGCAGCGTTTTGCCGGCAACGCCGACATGGCACTGGTTTCGGCCGCCGTCAAGCGCGCGCTGGCGCAGTAAGCTGGCACCCCGTTCACCCCCTCACTCCGGCCGATCATGAGCACTGCCCTGCCTATTCAAGCCATCGCACCCGACGTCTGCGTGGCGCCCCAGCTCGAACCCGCTGCGATGGCCCAGGTGGCCGCCGCCGGTTTTCGCAGTGTCATCAACAACCGACCTGATTTCGAGGGGGGGCCGGATCAACCGACCAACGCCGCCATCGAAGCCGCCGCGCTGGCCGCCGGTCTGCGCTACGTGCACCTGCCGGTGGCGGGTGGCTACCAGAGCCCGCAGGAGATTGCCCGCTTTGCCGAGCTGCTGGCCGAGCTGCCACGCCCGCTGCTGGCGTTCTGCCGCAGCGGTGCCCGCTCGACCAAGCTGTTCGTGGCCGCCACCCAAGGCGCCTGACCGCATCGCTGCGATGGCGGCCAGGTGCGGTCGCCTGCATCATCTCCAGGAGACTGTCCTTGATCGCCCTGCTTCAGCTGTCCAAGAGGATCGACGCGCTCAGCGAATTCGTCGGTCGCTGGGTGTCGTGGCTGGTACTGGCCGCCGTGCTCATTTCCGCGCTCAACGCGGTGGTGCGCAAGGCCTTCAACACCAGCTCGAACGCCTTTCTCGAAATCCAGTGGTACCTGTTCGCCGCCACCTTCCTGCTCGGCGCCGGCTACACCATGCTGCGCCAGGAACATGTGCGCATCGACGTGGTGCTGAGTCGTTTTTCCAAGCGCACCCAGATCAAGATCGAGATGTTCGGCATCGTCTGTTTCCTGTTCCCGCTCGTCATCACGGTGGTCGAGCTGGTCACGCCGCTGGTCATCAAGGCCTTCGTCACGGGCGAGATGTCATCGAACGCTGGCGGCCTGATCCGCTGGCCGGTGTTTGCGCTGGTGCCGGCCGGCTTCACGCTGCTGGGCCTGCAGGGTGTGTCCGAGCTGATCAAGCGCTTTGCCTTCCTGCAGGGCCTGATCGACGACCCGACCAGGAAGAAACAGGAAAAGAGCGCCGAAGAGGAACTGGCCGAAGCCATCCTGGCCGCTGAAGCCGCCAAGAAAAAGGGAGCCGCCCGATGACCGACTTCCTCACCGCCAACATGGCCCCGATCATGTTCCTGGGCCTCATCTGCTTTTTGCTGATGGGCTACTCGGTGGCCTTTTCACTCGGCGCCTGCGGGCTGCTGTTCGGCTTCATCGGCATCGAGCTGGGCATGCTGCCGGCCGCGCTGATCCAGGCGCTGCCGCTGCGCATCTTCGGCATCATGCAGAACGACACGCTGCTGGCCATCCCCTTCTTCACCTTCATGGGGCTGATCCTGGAGCGCTCCGGCATGGCCGAGGATCTGCTCGACACGATCGGCCAGCTGTTCGGCCCGATCCGGGGCGGCCTGGCCTACGCGGTGATCTTCGTCGGCGCGATGCTGGCCGCGACCACCGGCGTGGTGGCGGCATCGGTCATCTCGATGGGCCTGATCTCGCTGCCGATCATGCTGCGCTACGGCTACGACCGGCGCGTGGCGTCGGGCGTGATCGCCGCTTCGGGCACGCTGGCGCAGATCATCCCGCCCTCGCTGGTGCTGATCATCATGGCCGACCAGCTGGGCCGCTCGGTGGGCGACCTCTACAAGGGCGCGTTCATTCCCGGCTTCGTGCTGACCGGGCTGTACGTGGGCTACATCGTGCTGATCAGCTTCATCCGCCCGACCTGGGTGCCGGCGCTGCCCAAGGAAGCCCGCACCATCCGCGAAGACAACGGCGACTCCGGCCTGCCCTCGCTGGGTCTGCTGACTGCGCTCTCGACCGCACTGGCGGTGGTTTTTGCCAAGACCCGCCCGGACAGCACTCCGACTGACGAGCTGATCGTGGTGTCGATGTGCGTCGGCGTCGGCGTGGCCTTCCTGCTGTCGGTCATCAACAAGGTCAGCGGCCTGAAGCTGCTGTCGAAGATGGCCGAGCGCGTCACCTTCGTGCTGATCCCGCCGCTGGCGCTGATCTTCCTGGTGCTCGGCACCATCTTCCTCGGCATCGCCACGCCGACCGAAGGCGGCGCGATGGGCGCGGTCGGTGCGCTGATCATGGCCGTGGCACGCCAGCGCCTGAGCATGAAACTGCTGCGCCAGGCGATGGACTCGACCATGAAGCTGGCCTGCTTCGTGGTGTTCATCCTGATCGGCTCGACCGTGTTCAGCCTGACCTTCCAGGGCGTCGATGGCCCGAAATGGGTCGAGCACCTGCTCACCGGCCTGCCGGGTGGCCAGGTCGGCTTCCTGATCGTGGTGAACCTGCTGATCTTCGTGCTGGCGTTCTTCCTCGACTTCTTCGAGCTGAGCTTCATCGTCGTGCCGCTGATCGGCCCGGTGGCCGAAAAGCTCGGCATCGATCTGGTCTGGTTCGGCGTGCTGCTGGCAGTGAACATGCAGACCTCGTTCATGCACCCACCGTTCGGCTTCGCGCTGTTCTATCTGCGCTCGGTGGCACCGCACGACGACTACAAGGACCGCGTCACCGGCAAGCTGACGCCCAAGGTCACCACCGGCCAGATCTACTGGGGCTCGGTGCCGTTCGTGCTGATCCAGATCCTGATGGTCGGCCTGATCATCACCTTCCCGAACCTGGTCTCGGGTGGCCTGGGCAAGAAGGAGGAGGTCAACTTCGACAACGTGCAGATCGAGTTCCAGGCCAACGACATCAAGCAGGACAACGATCAGAGCAAGCTGTTCGACGCCCCGGCCGGCGCCTCAGGCGCCCAGGCTGACCCCAAGAAGGAAGAAGACCCGATGGCCGCCTTCAAGGATCTGCCGAAGGACGGCGAGAAAAAATAACTCGATCGCCGGTTCGCCTGCGGGTCGGCACTGTTGCAAGGGTGATGGATCAGAATGACCCGCAACGTGAATCCAACCGTGCTTGAACCACCCATCGCCGACATGATCTGCCGGCACCTGCGAGCCGCATTGCCGCAGGCACTGGCGATCTACGCCTTTGGCAGCCGTGTGCAAGGCACCGCTGGACCGCAAAGCGATCTGGATCTGGCGGTGCTGGTGGCCGGCTACGCCGAACCGCTGCAGTTGTGGGCGCTGGCAGGCGAACTGGCCGACATCGCCGGCTGCGACGTGGATTTGCTCGACATGCGCGCCGCCAGCATCGTGATGCAGCACCAGGTTCTCACGACCGGTATCACGCTGTGGTCAGTCGGGCTGGAAGCAGGGTTGTATGAATGTTATGTGCTGAGCGCCAAGACCGCGCTCGACGAAGCCCGCGCCGGACTGATGGCTGATATTGCACGCGAAGGAAAAATATATGGTTGACGATGTGCTGGTCAACAAGGCCGCCACCATCGAACGTTGTGTCGCGCGGGTCCGCGAAGAATATGCAGCAGCAGGCGCCAACTTCGCCACCGATTTCACCCGGCAGGACGCCGCCATCCTGAATTTGCAGCGCGCCTGCGAAGCCGCGCTGGACATCGGTCAATACCTGGTTCGGCGCGACAAGCTCGGCGTGCCACAAAGTGCCCGCGACGTATTCGCCCTGCTGGCGCAGGCCGGCTGGATCGAGCCTGCCCTGGCGCAGTCACTCAAGCACATGGTGGGTTTCAGGAACATCGCCGTGCACGACTATAAAAATCTGCAACTGCCCATCACCGTCAGCGTGATCACCCGGCATCTGCACGAATTTCTCGAATACACCACCGCGATACTCAAACACGCTGTGCCGCCGCGCTGAACGGCGGCAGCAACGGGTTTTTCGCCAGCATCAGCTTCAAGCCTGCTTCAGTTCCAGCGCCTTGATTCGCTGCCACAGCAGCGCCTTGGGCACCGTCATCTGCATGGCATCAATGCAGCGCTCCAGGCGTCCCGGGCGGCCGAGCAGATGGACGATGGCTTTGGCCAGATCGGCCGTGATGCTGTCGCCGTAGGCTGTCCGGGCCTTCTCGATCGCTTGCGTGAGCCGCTTGCCTTTGGGTTGCAGCATCGCCAGGTCGATCAAGTCGCGGCTGAAGACGCCGTCGTCGGCCCAGCGGTCGGAATTGGCCAGCAGTTTGCTCGCCACCATGTCGAGCGGCGTGAGCGTGGCGACACCACAGACCTGGTCGTCCGGGCCGGGCGCGTCGAGCCGGATGCGCGCTTCAAGGACGATCTCGAACTTGATGGCGAACTGATCGACTTGGAGGATCGTGCGGATGCCGTATTGGTCGGCGCGTACTTCCCGCACCTGCTGCAGGGCAGCACCTGCACGGGTGATGGCTGCCACGCCACTCGGCCCGGTGACACGCTGGCGCAAGGTCCGGTAGCCAGCCACGTCAGAGACCAGAAAATCGATGTCCACCGACTCGCGGTACTCGCCGTGACGCAATGCGATCGCGGTGCCGCCGCCGAACAGGCAACCGTTGCCGGTCAGCAGCGGTGCATCCAGCGCCTCCAGCACGGTAGCGATGCGGCGGTGGTGCGCCCGCTCAAACAAGCAGATACCCCCGGCCCAGCGTGCGGCGCAATGCGTCGAGCAGCTCGCGTTCATGTGGATCCATGCGATCCAGGTCGAGGTGCCGCCAGTGCCGCTCGTAGATGTTCAGCGCTTCCGGTGGGCTCAGTTCGGTAGCGCCCGGGATGTGCCAGGCCAGTTGCCGCAGCTGGGGGAAATCCGCCAGGCGGATGCGGTCGGGTGGCACGGCCTCGTGATGCGACGGCGCGACGGCTTGGAGGATGCTGGTCTTCGTGGGGTCGATGGGTGTCGAGTGCATGGTGTTTCCCATTCTGATCATTGGCCGTCCGATGTCAATTCAGTGCATCGACGCCAGCACCCGGTGGTGCAGCTTGCGAATGCCGAGCCAGACCGACAAGGCAATCACCGGCACACCAACCGCCATCACCACGTCGGGCGACAGGCTCAGCCCGGCTGATTTGAGGCCCTTCGTCAGATAGCCCAGCAGGCCGACGCCGTAGTAGGTGATTGCCGCCACCGACAGGCCTTCGACCGCGCTCTGCAGCAGCAGCTGCGCTTCCTGGCGCCGGTTCATGGCGTCGAGCAAGCCCTGGCTGCTCTGCTGCTGCTCGATCTCGACACGGGTGCGCAGCAGGTTGCTGGTGCGCGAGATGCGCTCGGAGAGCGCCTGCTGGCGCCTTGTGGCCCAGGCGCAGGTCTGCATCGCCGGTGACAGGCGCCGATCCATGAACTCGCCGAGCGTCTGCAGGCCGTGCACGCGATCTTCCTGCAGCTCGTGGATGCGGCGCTGCACCAGCTCGAAATACGCCGCGCTGGCCGAGAAACGCGCGTGGGTACGGGCGTACAGACTCTCGACCTGCGCCGCCAGCCGGGTCAGGCGGCGCAGCAGCGCGGGCTCCTGCTGCTTGTCGGCAGCGCGGATCTCGTCGGCCACGTCGGCCAGCTCACGCTCGGCCGAGGCCAGCGAGGCGCCCACCTCGCGTGCCGCCGGCAAACCGAGCAAGGCCATCATCCGGTAGGTCTCGATCTCCAGGACGCGCTGCACCGCCCGGCCCAGCCGGCGCGGGTTGATGTCGTCGACCTCGATGATCCAGCGGCCGTAACCGTCGGCGTGCAGCTGGAAATCGGTGTAGATCGTGGCCTGCTCGTCCATCACGGTGGCCGCGACCAGGCTGTCCTCGTCGAGCGAGCGGCGGATCAGCGCCGGCAGCGCCTCCGGGTCGTCGCGATCGCGCACCAGCACCAGCACATGCAGACCGACCAGCCACTGACCCGGCAGCGTCTGCAGCCACTCACGCGGCGCATCGGGCAGCGCGGCCGGCTCGAAACTGGCCGGATCGCCGTTCAGCGCGCGCCAGAAGGTCAGCGTGTGGAACTCGGTGTGTTTTTCCCAGCGCAGCCGCAGACCGCTCAGGTCGGTACTGAGGTGGCTGGCGTCATCGGCCGCGAGTGGCTGGTGCCGACTGCGCAGCAAGCTGTTCAGGTGTTCGCAGGCGCGCGCATCGTCGGCGCCGATCAGGCCGATGTGCGTGAGCGCCAGCGGCGCGCTCATGCGTTCGTAGGGGCGCGCATGCACCTCGTTATGAAGCGACTCGCGCTGCGGGTGCACAGTGAGCATCAGTGGTTCCTTATGGTTGGCGGCATTATTGCGAGCCTGGTCCGACTGGTCGCGTCAGTTCCACACAAGCCAACGCAAACTCTGCGCCAGAGGCATGATCAAGGTCATGACCGCCTGCTGGATCGACACCCACTGCCACCTCGACGCGCCTGAATTTGCGTCCGACCGCGCCGAGGTCGTGGCGCGCGCCCGCGCGGCCGGCGTGCAGCAACTGGTGCTGCCGGGTGTTTCGGTGCCACACCTCACGCCGCTGCGGCAGATCGCGCATCAGTTCGGCTGCGGCTACGCGCTGGGGGTGCATCCGCTCTTTGTCGCAGCGCAGCCCGAGGGCGCGCTGGCGCAACTCCGGCAGGCCCTCGACGCCGCCCGCGACGATCCGCAACTGGTGGCGGTCGGCGAGATCGGCCTCGACCACTTTGTGCCAGGCCAGGACTGGCTGCTCCAGGAGCACTGGTACATCCACCAACTGGCGCTGGCGCGGCAATGTGATCTGCCGGTGATCCTGCATGTGCGCAAGAGCGCCGACGCACTGCTCAAGCAGCTGCGCCGGCACCGCGTGCGCGGCGGCATCGCGCACGCCTTCAACGGTTCGGCGCAGCAGGCGCACGCCTTCATCGAGCTGGGCTTCAAACTGGGTTTCGGCGGCGCGCTGACCTTCGAGCGCGCACTGCAGATTCGCCGCCTCGCCGCCAGCCTGCCGCTTGATGCGCTGGTGCTGGAAACCGACGCGCCCGACATGCCGCCGCATTGGCTCTACCGCACCACCGAGCAGCGCGCCGCCGGCCAGACCTCGCGCAACGAGCCCGCCGAGCTGCCCCGCATTGCCGAGACGCTGGCTGAATTGCGCGGCCTGTCGCTGCAAGAGCTGGCGCAGCTGAGCCGCCGCAATGCCTTGGCCGCGCTGCCGAAGCTGGCCAGCCTGCTGCCGGCCTGAGGCAGCCGGCCCGGCTGGATCCCGCCCGTCAAGGCTGGTCTTGCTCCAGGTGCACGCCCAGCGACTCCAGCCACGCCGGCGCGCTGTATTGCTGCTGCTGGAGCACCCAGGCTTGCAACTGCTCGGCCGGCAGCGGCTGGGCAAACACGAAGCCCTGCATCAAGCGGCAGCCCAGCCGATGCAGCACTTCGACTTGGCGCACGTTTTCAACCCCTTCGGCGATCACGCGCAAGCCGAGTGAACGCGCCAGCGCAATGATGGCCGTGACCACCGCCGAGCTCTGCTCGGTCACGCCCAGATCGCGCACAAACGAGCGATCGATCTTGACCTCGCTGATCGGCAGCGAGGTCAGATAGGCCAGCGACGAGTAGCCGGTGCCGAAATCGTCGATCGAGATCTGCACCCCGATCGCGTTGAGCCGGTGCAGCGCCGGAATCACGTCCTGCAGATTCTTCATCAAACTGGTTTCGGTGATTTCCAGTTCGATCGACGCATGCGGCACGCCGTTGTGCACGGCGGCGTCATGGATGCGCTCGACCAGATCGCTGCGCTCGAACAGGCGGCTGGGCAGATTCACGGCCACGGTCAGATCCAGGCCGGCATCGTCACGCCAGCGACGCACCTGCGCGGCCGCCTCGCGCACGGCCCATTCGCTCATCGGCACGATCAGACCGGTTTCCTCGGCGAGCGGAATGAAATCCAGCGGCGCCACCAGCACGGCGCCACGACGCCAGCGCATCAGCGCCTCGACACCCACCACCCGCGCGCTCTGCAGCTCGATCTTGGGCTGGTAGTACAAGACCAGTTCGTTGCGCTCGATCGCCTTGTGCAAGGCACTTTCCAGCTCCAGCTTCTCGCGGCCCTGGCCGACCAGATGGGGCCGAAACAGCTGCAAGTCATTGCGCCCGCTGGCCTTGACGGCATACATCGCCACATCGGCATTGCGCAGCAGATCGACCACGCTGACGCCATCGCGCGGGAACACCGCCACGCCGACGCTGGCGGTGACAAAGTAGTCGCGCCCACCCAGCACGATCGGTTCGCGCAGCACGTCCAGAATCCGGCCGGCGACCCGCTCGGCATCATGGTCGCCATGAATCTCCGGCAGCAGCGCCACGAACTCGTCGCCGCCAAGCCGGCCCACCGCTTCGAGCGAACGGTGCGAGCGCAGCATGCTCGACTCGATCGCCACCTCGGTGACCTGCTCGTTGTGGCGCACGCAGGAGCGCAGCCGGCGCGCCACCTCGATCAGCAGCTCATCGCCCGCGCCGTGGCCGAGCGTGTCATTGATGATCTTGAAGCGGTCCAGATCGATCAGCAGCAGCGCAAAGGCATGACCATGCCGCTTGGCTTGGGCCAAGGCATGTTCGGCGCGCCAGATCAGCTGGCGCCGGTTCGGCAGTCCGGTGAGCGAATCGAAGTTGGCCAGATGCTTGATCTTGTCTTCGATCAGGCGCCGGTCGGTCACGTCCTGGACGATGCCGGTGTAGCCGTTCAGATGGCCGGCCTCGTCGAACTCCGGCTCGGCCTCGACGTGCACCACGCGATGCCGGCCGTCCTGCAGCGCCAGCATCATGTCGGTATCGAGCACGGTGCCGTGCAGCAGCACCTGTCGGAACAGCAACAGCAAACCGGCCCGCTGCATGCTCGGCACCATGCGCAGCAAGCGCCGGAAGCTGACGTGATCGCGTGTGCCGTAACCCACCACCCGCAGCGCCTCGGGTGACATCACCAGGCCTGTGCTCCCTTTGGGATCGTGGCGCCAGTCAAAACTGCCCATGCGCGCCAGATCTTGCGCCCGTGCCAGCTTGGCGCGGCTGCGCTCCAGCTCCAGGTTCATGCGCGCGGTGCGCAGCAGGTAGCGCAAGCGCCCGGCCAGCAGGCTCCACTGGCTCGCCTTGACAAAGAAATCGGTCGCACCAACCTGGTAGGCGCGCTCGATCGAGGCGTCATCGTCCAGACCGGTGAGCATCAGCACCGGGATCATCTCGAAGCCCGGCAGCTGGCGCAGCTCGCGGCAGGTGGCAAAGCCGTCCAGCCCGGGCATCAAGGCGTCAAGCACCACCACGTCCGGCGTGAGCTCGGCCAAGCGACGCAGGCCTTGTTCGCCGCTGTTGACCTCGGTCACGGCAAAACCACGCTCGCGCAAGGCTGCCCCGGTCAGCAGCAGATTGACTTCGTCGTCATCGATCAGCAGCACCTTGGGTTGCTGCAGTTCTTCGTCATGCGTCCAGTACATCGCCCAGTTCAAGCCGTCTGCCTTTTATTGAGACTCTGCAGGCCTTGATGCACCCGCCCCATTTCGTGGCGCACCCTTTCGATCTGGGGCGCCAGGAGGCTGAATTCTGCGCCAGCCCGGATCTGCAGCTCGACATCGCTGCACAGCTGCGACAGTGGCAAAGCACCGACACTGGCCGACGACGACTTCAGGGTATGCACCACATGCCGCACCGCCGCCGGATCCCGCGTGTGCAGCCCGTCATCGAGCTGTGGCCCGAGCCGCTCGATCGAGGTCTCGAAGGCCTTCAGCACCCGCTCGACGAGCCGATTCTGTCCACTCGGGTCGAGTTCACGCAACCGCTCCAGCGCGACGGGATCAAGGACGGGCTCATCCGCAGCAGTCGTGCTGGCGGCCGGCTCGACGGCAGCAGCGCCCGGTTCTGGTTCAAGCTCGACATCGACCGCTGGCGGCGCCAACCCCAGCAGGCGCAGCAGCACCGCCAGCAACTGGCTGAGCCGATACGGTTTGGACAGATAGGCATCAAAGCCATCCGCCAGAAAACGCTCCTCGTCGCCGGCCAGCGCATTGGCGGTGACCGCGACCACCGGCGTGTTCGGCGGCGTGCGCAGCGCAAAGCGCCGGGTCGGGCCGCGCCGCAGCCAGCTGAGTGCTTCGACGCCGTCCATGCCCGGCATGTGGATGTCCATCAAGACCAGATCAAAGCGCTGCTCGCACAAGGCCTGCAGCCCCTCCAGCGCCGAGCTGCTCACCTGGACGCGGCAGCCGAGCTGCTTGAGCATCTGGCTCATGACCTCCTGGTTGACGGCGTTGTCTTCCACCACCAGCACGCGCCGATCGAGCTGCGGCGCCGGCAGCGTGGCCGCCACCGAGGCCGCCGCCACCCCCAGGATGGCCTGGCGCAGCTCGATGCGCCGCACCGGCTTGTGGATGAAACGCGCAAAACCCGCTTGCTGGGCCTGCCAGGCATCGTCCGGCACGCTGGCCGACGACAGCAGAATCAGCTTCATCTGCGGCTGCAACTGCTGCTCGCGCACGGCACGCGCCAGCTGGATGCCGTCGAGCCGTGGCATGTGCCAGTCGATCAGCGCCAGATCGAGCGGCGGCGCCTCGGCCGGCCAGGTTTGCAGCAGCTCCAGCGCGGCCTGGCCGTCCTCGGCGACCCACACCGCCATGTGCCAGGCGCGCAGCATGTTTTCCAGCACGGTGCGGTTGGTCGGATGGTCTTCGACCAGCAGCACCCGCAGCGCCGGCATCTCGGTCAGCTCGGCGGGCAAGGTCTGGCCGAGCGCCGGTTGCACCGGGAACCAGAACCGAAACTCCGAGCCCAGCCCCGGCTGGCTGGCCACGCTGATCTGGCCGCCCATCAGCTCGACCAGCTGCTTGGAAATCGCCAGCCCGAGGCCGGTGCCGCCGTAGCGCCGCGCCATGCCGCTGTGCGCCTGCGTGAAGGCGCTGAACAGGCGTGGCAGCACTTCGGGCGCAATGCCGATGCCGGTATCGCGCACGCTGAACTCCAGCACCAAGGCGCCGGCCAAGCCGGGCTCGACCTGGCGCTGCACCGTGATCTGAATCTCGCCGCGTTCGGTGAACTTGATCGCATTCGCGACCAGGTTGGTCAGCACCTGACGCAGCCGCAGTGAATCGGCCAGCACTAGCGCCGGCAGATCGGGCGCTTCGTGGAAGTTCAGCTCCAGGCCCTTGTCATGCGCGCGCGGCGCCAGCAGCTCCAGCGTGTCCTCGACGACGCTGCGCAGCACGAACTCGGTCGGCGCCAGCTCCAGCCGGCCGGCCTCGATCTTGGCGAAGTCGAGGATGTCGTTGATGATTTCCAGCAGGCTCTCGCCCGAGCGGTACACGGCCTGCGCAAAACGGCGCTGCTTGTCATTCAAGGGCGTGCCGAGCAGCAGCTCGGTCATGCCGAGGATGCCGTTCATCGGCGTGCGGATCTCGTGGCTCATGTTGGCCAGGAACTGGCTCTTGGCCTGGCTGGCGGCTTCGGCGGCATCGCGCGCGGCTTGCAGCAGCAACTCGCGCTCGCGCTCGTTGGTGACATCGTCGATCAGGCCGTAGACCCGCAGCGCGCCATCCGGCAGCGCGCGGGTGCGGGTGCGCTGGCGCAACCAGCGCAGGCCGAGCTCGGGATGCTGAATGCGAAACACCAGATCGGTGGCTTCGCCCTGGCGCGACTGTTCGCGCTGGCGCTCGAGGGCGGCACGGTCGGCGTCCAGCACGCGCTTGCGCGGCAACTGCGGATCGGCGCGGAACTCGGCTTCGGTCATGCCGAAGATCTCGAACATGCGCGCGCCCACGTAAGGGTATTGATCCTGCGGCGGCGTGGTGACAAACACCCCTTCGTCGATCGAATCGACCAGCTCCTTGTAGCGCAGCTCGGTCTCGATCAGGGTCAGTTCGGTGCGGCGCCGCTCGGTGATGTCGCGCAGCTGGCAGATCAGCAGCCTGGCACGGCCGATGCGGTCGCGCACCGCGACATGGCGGGCGCTGACGATGCGGTCACCGTCGGCGGTCGGCCAGACAAAGTCGTGTTCGACCGCGCCGCTGCGGGCCAGCGCCTCGCGCAGCATCGGCGCCAGACGCGTCAGCACCCCGGGGCCGAGCACCTCGTCGAGCGCGCGGCCGGGCGCCACATCGCGCTGGGCACCGAACTCGATCTCGGCATGCCGGTTCAACGACACCACGCTGAGCTGGCGCGCGTCGAGCACGATCAGGCTGATCGGGATGTTCTCGGTCAGCGCGACCATCAGGTCGCGGCTTTCCTCGATGCTGAACTCGCGCTGCTTGCGCTCGGTGACGTCGTTGCACAAGCAGACGTACTGCAGCCGCGTGCCGCGCTCGTCCAGCATCGCCAGCGCATCGACCTCGGCCCAGTACAGCATGTGCGGCTCACGGCCAGCCAAGCCGCGCCGCGCCTCGAACTCGTGGCTGAAAGCGGCGCCGCGCCGGAAACACTCGTGCAGCGCCTGACCACTGATCGGATCGACCGCATCGCGCACCAGCACGTCCCAGAGCGGCTGGCCGATCACGTCAGCGGCGGCATGCCCGGTGGTTTCAACGAAGGCCGGATTGATCCACTCGACCACGCCGGATTCATCAGTCACCGCCACACCACGACCGGCACGCGAGGTCACCAGCCCGAGCCGGCCCAGCAGCAACGAGCTGGGCGGCGCTTCCTGGCGCCGATCGGCCTCGCGCCCCGCCACCGCCCCGAGCTGCTGGCCGATCAGCTGCAGCAGCTGCAACTGCGCAGCCCCGAGCGGCACGCCGTCGTACCACTCGATCGCCGCCACCGCCACACCGCGCCACGCCACCGGCAGCACCAGCACCGATTGGCAACCGGCCGGACGCCACGGATACGGCGCAGCCAGCAGCGGTGCGCCAGCGCGGGGCTGCTGGGCGGCCAGCGCCTCGCCGAGCGGGCGCTCATGCAAGCGCACCGTGGCGAGCTGATCCAGATCGATCAGCTCTTCGCTATCGGCATTGGCGTCGCCGCTGGGGCGCACCAGCGCGCTGTCGTTGCGCCAGTCCTGCACGCGCAGGCACATCAGCTGCGACACGTTCAGCACCAGCGCCAGCCGGCGCGCCACCAGATCAAGCGCCGGCCCGAGTTCACAGGCGGCCTGCAGCCGAGCGCCCAGATCCAGCGCCTCGGCCAGCAACGACTCCAGATCGGCCGGATCAAACACCAAGGGCTGCGTCATGACACGCGTGTCGTCGTCGGCCGCAGCACGAAGACGTTGGTGCCAAGCTTGCCGCAAGCGGCGCAGAACACTGACTGGAAAACCGCTCATGGCTGCGGAGACCTCCCGAATCGGCACCAGCCTGTCCCTACAATCGGTCGCATGCTACACCGCCGTACAGCTTTGCCGGATCGGGCTTGGCACGTTTCGACACTCCTGAGCGTCACGCTGCTGCTCACGGTGATCCTGGCATTGGTGTGGGTGGGCAGTTCGCTGGCGCAGGCCTGGCCGCTCACCGGCTGGACGGCTGTCGCGGTGGCGGCGGGGGCGCTGGTTCTGCTCATTGTGCCCGTCTGGTGGCAACTCGGCGGCACCCGCCCGGCCGCATTGCCGACCGCCAACAGCGCTCCGTCTGACAGCGCCATCACGGCGCCACCGCCCGACATCCTCGGCCCGGTGCTGCTGCGCCTGTGCGAAGCCCTGCCCGGCCCGGCACTGCTGGTGCATCGCGCCAGCCTGCCGGCCGCCTGGCAACTGGCCTACCTGAACAGCGCGGCGCGCAGCCAGGTGCAAGTCAGCTGGAGCGGTGCGCCCGCGCTGGTGAGCTGGCTGGAACAGATCCCGGCCTGGCCGCGCGAGGCCATGCTGCAGGCGCTGGCACGGCCGCAAGCACTGCACACCGCAGCGCCCGCAGCCAGCGCGGCAGCGCACGTGCTGCCGGTGGACACGCTGACCGCCATCCTCTGGCTGCCGCAGCCGCCACCCAAGCCGCCCGAGCGCAGCCCGAGCGAGCGCGACTCGGTGATCTACACCATCTCGCACGACCTGCGCGCGCCGATCCGCGTCATCGAAGGCTTTGCCCGCATCGTGCGCGAAGACTACGGCGCCGCGCTGGACCGGGTCGGCAACGATCACCTGGAGCGCATCCTCGGTGCCGCCGCGCGCATGAACAGCATGATCGACACCATCCTGGCGCTGTCCAAGCTCTCCAGCCAGCCGCTGGCGCGCCAGCCGGTCGACCTGTCGCTGCTGGCCGAACAGGTGCTGGAAGAACTGCGCCGCCAGGCGCCCGAACGCACGCTCGACGCCAGCATCAGCCCGGGCCTGAGCTGCCACGGCGACCCGACCCTGCTGCGCATGCTGCTCGACAACCTGCTCGGCAACGCCTGGAAATACAGCGCCCGCTGCGCGGTGGCCCGCATCGAGTTCGGCCAGCAGCTGCAGGACGGCCGCAAGGTCTACCTGGTGCGCGACAACGGCGCCGGCTTCGACATGCGCTTTGCCGAGCGCCTGTTCAACCCGTTCCAGCGCCTGCACAGCGCGAGCGAATTTGCCGGCACCGGCGTCGGCCTGGCCTCGGTGAAACGCATCGTCGAACGCCACGGCGGCCGGATCTGGGCCGAAGCCGAAGTCGACAAGGGCGCAACCTTCTATTTCACGCTGGGCTGAGCAGAGGCCGGCGCCCTTGCCCGACGCTATCTGGGCAGCGCGATCGTCAGCAGCGCCGAAGCATCCAGCCGAGCGGTGAAACTGTGCCGCACCCCACCGGACAGATACATCAGATGGCCAGCTTGCAGCAGCGTCGTCTGGCCAGCCACCACCACCTCGATCTCACCCTCCAGGCATTGCAGGGTGATCTCGCCGGCCACGCTGTGCGATGACATCGACTTGCCCTTCAGCAACACCAGCCGGATGACTTCGAGATCCTGCGACTTGAACAGCGCGATGGTCTGCGCGCCGGCCAGGTTGGCCCCGAGCGGACGCACATCGACCGGTTCACCTGAGTTTGCATGTTGCACAGCCATCTTCGACTCTCCTGAGGTTGATTGCATTACACACCCACTACAGCGCCAGTTGCTCCAGCGCTGCCACCAGCGCCTGGGCGCTGGCTTCCACGGATCGACCTTCCTGCTGGGCCAGCCGGCGCAGGCGCTCCAGCGCTTCATGGCGGCGCAGCGAATAGCGATGCATCACGATGCCGACGGCGATCGCGATGGGTTGCGCCAGCGGATCGTCCCCTGCTGCCGGACCTGACGCAGCCCGCGACGCCGCAGCGGCAGGCGCGCTGCCGGCCCCGACCTGGCGCGCGCGCACCTGGGCAAAGGCTCTTTCCACCGCCGGCACGATCTGCGCGATGTCGAGCGGCTTGACCAGATGATCGAGCGCGCCGAGCGACTTGATGCGCGCCAGCGTCGCCTCATCCGAAAAGGCCGACAGGAACATGAACGGAATGCGCAGGTGCTCGCGCAGGTAGGCCGCAACGTCGAAGCCGCTCAGGCCGTCCATGCGGATGTCGAGCAGCGCCAGCTCGGGCCGGTGTTCGTGCGCCAGCAGGATGGCGTCGTCGCCGTTGTCGGCATCGATGACCTCATAGCCGGCATGCGCCAGACCGTGCGCCAGCGTGGCCAGCACCAGCCGGTCGTCGTCCACCACCAGGATCTTGCCCTTGCGGGCGGCTGCATCGGTCACGGTCACCTCGCTCGTCAAGGCTGCAGTCTCGCACGAGCGCCGCTGCGCGAACAGCCGTCAACTCACGGCAGCAGCGCGCCGACCCGCACCTTGTCCGGCACCACCAGCCGCAGCACCACCGGCGGCGCCAGGGCGACCTGCGCCAGCACCTGCGTGCCGCTTTGCTCGATGCCGAGCGAGGCGTTGCGGCGCGGCAGCAAGGCCCGCACCAGCCCCAGGCCCGACACCGCCGAGGGCCGGTGATCGAGGCGGAAGTTGTCCGGCAAGCGGCCCTCGTTGCTGATCTCGACCCGCACGCCCTCCGGCAGCGCGATCAGGCGCGCGCCGACCGCACTGCCGGCCGGGCTGTGCTTGATGGCGTTGGTGAGCAGCTCGTTGAGCGTGAGCGCGATCGGAATCGCTTCCGACTCGGGCAGGGTCCACTGCAGGCTCGACGGGCCTTCCAGCTTGAGTTCGATATGGCGGCCGAAGGTGCGCTGCACCGACTGCGCAATCGCCTCGACCACATTGCGGATCTTGAGCGGCCCGACCGCCCCGACCTGCAAGCCGTAGACCTGCGCGATCGCCTGCACCTGGCCGACCACCTCGGCAATGATCGGCTGCACCTCGGGCCGGCGCGCCGCGATCTGCTGCATCAGCCCGGCCACGCCTTGCAGGTTGTTCTTGATGCGGTGATGCACTTCCTGCACCAGCATGTCGCGCTGGGCAATCGCTGCTTCCAGCTCGGCGCGTTGGGCGGCGCGCTGCGCCGTGACGTCGGACGCCACCAGCAGCAGCTGTTCAGGCGGCTGGCCGTCGCGCAGCAGCGGCAGATAGCGCGCTTCCCAGACCTGGCGGCCGCCCAGCTCCTCGCTGCGCTCGAACAGGTATTCACGCTGCGTCACGGCGGTCGGCGCCGCCAGCGAGCTGCGCATGTCGGCACGCACCCGCGCGGCCAGCTCGGCCGAGTAGAGCTGCTCGGGCGGCTGGCCGAGCGCAGCGGCGGCCTCGCAGCCGCTCAGCTCGGCAGCGACGTGGTTGAGCTGCAGCACCACCAGCGAGCTGGCGTCCCACAAGCTGATCGCCATCGGCGCGGCTTCGATGATGCGTTGCAGCGACTCGCGCGCCTCGGCCACCCGCGCCTCGGCCTGA
The DNA here is from genome assembly GCA_041083665.1 of Leptothrix sp. (in: b-proteobacteria). Lineage (GTDB taxonomy): Bacteria > Pseudomonadota > Gammaproteobacteria > Burkholderiales > Burkholderiaceae_C > Sphaerotilus. The sequence goes on along the minus strand of JBFPGZ010000020.1, from coordinate 18,935 downwards.
CGGCGCTGTTCGATGTCCATCAGCGCGTAGGTCAGCTCGCGGGCACCGCTGGCACCGAGCGTGGCCACCGCATTGCCGACCACCCAGAAGGTGCGGCCATCGCGCGCCTGCACACGGCACTCGAACTGCACCGCCTCGCCGTCACGCAGCTCGGCGAACAGCTCGAAGCTGCGCCGGAACGGGTGATGCGAATCATGCGTGGCGGTGGCGTCGATCGGCTGGCCGAGAAAATCGCCCAGCCCGCCGCCAAACATGCGCCGCGCCGAGCGGTTCAGCCACGAGATCTGGCCGCGCTCATCAACGGTGACGATGCCGACCAGCACCGAATCGAGCACCGCGCGGGTCCGATCCGCCTGCTGACCCAGCACATGCGCCATGCGGGCGCGCTCGACCGCCAGCTCTTCCAGCTCGACCTGCTGCGCTTTCAGGCGGGTGATTTCAGACAGCACCGCGATCGCCTGCGGCGCGCTGCCGGCCGGACCGGTACGCCGCACCGACAGCGCATACCAGTGCGAACCGCCCTCTTCGGCCGAGACTTCCAGCTCGGCCTCGAACAGCTGGCCGGCGTCGAGCGTGGCGGCCAAGGCCTGCGGATCGGCCAGACCGCTGCTGCGACTGGCCAGCAGCTGGCGCACGTCCGAGCCGACGCCAGCGCCGGCCGGCAGGCGCAGCATGCGCTCGAAGCGGCGGTTGCAGTGCATCAAGGTATAGCCGCGCATCGAGGCGATGCCGGCCGGCGAGCTTTCCAGGATGGTGGCCAGTTCGGTCAGCAGCTGCTCGGCGCGCTCCTGGGTGCGCTGCTGCTCGGTGACGTCGAGCGTCACCACCGAGGTGGTCGGCTGCTCCGGCCCGGACCGCCCCGGCGCGACCCGCGTCACCAGCCAGCGCAAGCCCAGCTCGGGATGCTGGATCGCGTAGCGCGCCTCGCAGCGCTCGCCCTGCTTGAAGGCGCGCTGCAGGCGCTCGAACTCGGGCAAGGACGCCGGCACGACCAGCTCGCGCCGGATGCCTTGCAAGGCGCCGATGTGCGGCAATTCATCTTCGCTGGAGCGGAACACCGTCTGCGCGCCACGGAAGGTGGCCAGGCCGACCCGGGCGGTATCGACCAGCGCGGCGAGCTGCTGACGCAGCAGGTCGCGGTCTTCCTCGGCGCTGCGATCTTCGAGCAGGCACATGTAGCGGCGCTGGCCACCGCGCGCTTCATGGCAGCGCAGATGGGCGCGCACCCAGCGCTGGCTGCCGTCGGCGCTGCGGCTGAGCGGACCTTCGCTGCTGACCCACGGGCCGCCCGGTTCCAGGTCGAGCTGCAGGCGGTGCTCGCTCCAGTGCAGCAGCTTGTGCAGCGGCGCACCGGCGTCGCGCAGCTCGATGAGCGGCTGGCCGACCATCGACTCGAAAGTCAGATTGGCACGCAGCACCAGGCCGCCGTCGTCGAACAAGGCCATGCCGAACGGACTGAGCTGGAACCACTGGTCCAGCTCGCGCGCGGCACGTTCAGCCTGCTCGCGCGCGGCCTGCTCGGCGCTGCCGTCCTGCATCAGCGTCAGCAGCAGCCGGCGACCGTCCTGCGTCAGGGCGACATGGCGCACCGCGCGCAGCCAGTGGCGCTGGCCGGTGACGTCGAGCAGGCGCAGCTCGATCAGCGCTGGCGCCTCCGGCTGACGCGGGTTCTGCAGCAGGCGGGCGCGGTCGGCCAAGGTGGCGGCCCGGTCGGCCTCGGGCTGCAGCTCGATCGGATCGCGCCCGACCAGGCGCTCGCGCGGCCAGCCGATCAGGGCCGCATAGGCGGCGTTGACATCGATCAGGCGGAACGATTCGTCCTGCAGGATGGCCGGAAACGGCGTGCTCCACAGCAAGCCATGCAGTTCACGCAGCGGACCGTCTGCCATCGCCGCCACCGCCACGCCGGGCTGCGGACGTGCCTGCACCGACTCGATCGGCAACAGCAGCGCCCAGTGCTGGGCACTGATGCGCCACAGGCTCGGCACCGACCGGCCGGACGGCGCCCAGGGCACGCTCACTGAAGCAGAGGCGCTGGCCAGCGCCGAGCGCAGGCGCAGCATCGTCGCGGCGTCGAACACCCGATCGAAATCAGCCAGGCCCATGCCGGGCTCGCAAGGCAGCAGCCGCAGCGCCGCCTGGTTGGCCAAATGCAGATGCCCGGAGCGCTCGAACACGAGCACCGGGTCGCTCAGACTGTCCAGCAACGAGGCTGGCAAGTGGTAATGGGTCGGGGACGTGGGATCGCTCATGGCACCAATCGGGCGCAGGAGCATCCAGTGTACGCAGCGCCAGCGCTGATCCGGGCGGCAGGTGGCGGGCCTTCAGTCAGCCGACCAGCTGACCCGCATCCGACAAGGCGCCCAGCAAGGCTTGATTGACGGTGCGCAGCCCGACGCCGGCGTCGCGGGCGGCTTCGCGGATTTCCAGGCCGGCGCCGCCTTCGAGGCTGCGCACCAGCTTGATCATGCGTTCGTACGGACCGGCACCGTCGGCCAGGGCGCTGTAGACCGCCTCGGGGACCGGGATGGTCCGCAGCAGTTCGGCAAACGACTGCTGGAACATCCGGTCCAGCAGCGAAAAGACGCCGCAGATGAACATCTCGCTGCGCTGCGCATCGTCGGTCGGATCGGCCAGCGCCTCCATCAGCAAACCACGCCGCACGGCCGCAAACATCACCGGCCGCAGATTGGGATCGCTGTCGGCGGTGACCAGCAGCAGCGCCAGCCAGCGCTTCAGGCGCTGGTAGCCGAGCAGCATCACGGCGTGGCTGAACGAGCTGATCTCGACCGACAGGCCGAACACCGGCGAGTTGATGTAGCGCATCAGCTTGAAGGCCAGCGTCGGCTCTTTTCGGAGCATCGCCTCCAGCCGCTCCAGCGGCTCCTCGCGATCGACCAGATTGATCAGCTCGATGGTGGCTTGCAGATCGGGCCGCGCCGCCGAGTGGTGGGCATGGGCATGCGAGCGCACCACCTCGTCGATCGGCCAGCCCAGCACCGCCACCGCACCGCGCCGGAACGCGCCTTCCATGTCGGCCACGCTGGACACACCGTCCTGGAAAAAACCGATCGTCCGCTTGACGCACGGCATCTCACCGCTGTCGATGCGACGCTCGTCGGCCAGGTCGATGATCGAATACTTGAAGCATTCGAGCACCTCGCGGGCCAGTGGCTGGTCGGGGCGACCGCTCAGCAGCAAGGTGTTGCCGTTCGCCGCCAGGGTCTGGATCGCCGCCAGATGGCGCTCGTCGGCGGCCATGAACTTGGGGATCTCCAGCATCACGTTGCTGGTGGGCTGGATCACCATCAGATCGGCCAGCAGGCTTTCGCTGCGCACCGACAGCGCCACCGCCGGCCCGGTGATCGGCCAGACCTCGGTGACGGCGCGCAGCAACTCGCCCACCGGCAGCCAGCGCCCTGGCTTGACCGGAAACACCGTCAGACGGGTCGCCAGCACATGGCGCTGGCGGTCGATGACCGGGCAGTAATTCAGCACGACCCGGTCGAAGATGGGGAGGTCCATGATGACGAACAATCTTTCAGTTGCCGATGTACTGGAACAGCGACAGGCGCTGCACCATGGCGTACGACTGCAGCGCCGCCTGGTAGCTGCTCTGCTTGTTGGTGAACGCCGAGACGGCTTGCACCATGTCCAGATCTTCGGCATTCGAGCGGGTGGTCTTCGCTGAAAGAACACGGGCATCGGTGCGGTTTTGCAAGCCATCGAGGCGATTCATGGTTTCGCCGACCACCGAGCGCGCCGCCTGGAACTTGCCCAGCACCTGGTCCATGTCACGGATGCCGCTGTTGACGGCCTGCATCACTTGCGAGTCGCTGGCGTTCTTGTTCGACAAGGTCGCCACGGCGTGGTCGATGGCGTCGAACACGCTCAGCGTCGGGCTGGACTGCTTCAGATCGAACTTGTCCTGGTCGCTGACCTTGCCGGTGATCGTGAACGACATGCCCGCAACGGTCGTGATGGCCTGGCCGCTCTGGTAGGGCTTGCCGCTCAGGTCGGCGCCGCTGGCGTCCTTGGCGAGCGTGCGCGTCAGGTTGCCGGCGGCGTCCTGGCTGGTTTCGTAGACGCTGTAGGTGCTGGCGCCGGTGGCGCTGACACCGAACTCGATCTGGTAGTCCTTGCCCTGCAAGGCGCCTGGATCGGTCACCTGGCCGGCGTTGATCCAGGCCTGGCCCTTGTTCTGCGCCTCCGCCGAGCTCACGAAGCTGCCGTTGCCGCTGTCGGCCGAGAGCCAGATGTCGCTGCCGTTCACCGACAACGGCAGGTTCTCGTCGCTGGCCGCATTGAGCGCGCCGCTCTGGCCCGGCGCCTGTGCCGCCACGCCGCCGCCCTGATCGGCAAACGGTGCCGTCTTCATGCCCTGGCCGCCGAACAGGTAGCCGCCGTTGCCGTCGTTCTGGTTCGAGGCCGACAGCAGCTGCGAGCGCAAGCCCTGCAGCTGCGCCACCAGTGCCTGGCGCTCCGAGGGCGAGTAGCCGCCGTTGCCGGCCGCCACCAGTGCCTCTCTAGCGCTCTGGCCCAGGTCGATGGCGTTGCCCAGCGCCGACTCGGTCAGCGTCATGGCGTTGCGGCTGGCGTCGATGGCGCGCAGCCGGGTTTCGCCGCGCGACTGCTCGACCAGCGCGCGTTCGGCACGCGCAGCGCCGGCCGGGTCGTCGCTCGGCTTGCTGATGCGCTTGCCGCTGGTCATCTGGGTCTGTGCAGTGCTGAGTTCGCTCTGGCGCTTCTGCAGCAGGCTGACACTGGCTTCATAGCTGTTGGCGGTCGAAAGACGCATCACGATTCTCCTCAGCTGCCCAGGGACAGCAGCGTGTCAAACACCTTCTGGGCCACCTGCAACACCTTGGCGGCGGCCTGGTAGCTCTGCTGGTACTGGATCAGTCGGGCCGCTTCTTCATCAAGATTGACGCCGGTCCGGCTCGACAGCTCTTCCTTGGCCTTGGCCGCCACCGTGCTCGACACCGAGGCGGCCGAGGTCGCACCCTGCACCCGCACGCCGATGTTGGCGAGCGTTGCGGCGTAGGCATCGGTGTAAGTGGCCCCGGAGGTGTTGGCCTGGTTGGCCAGCCCGGCCATCGCCAGCGCATTGCCGTTGTTGCTGGCCGGATCGACCGTCTTGGCCAGCGTCAGCACGTCATTCTTCTTCGGCACGCCGCTGAGCTGCAGCTCGAAGCCGAACTGCTGGATCGGCTGGCCGGCGCTCCAGGTGCCGCTGGCGGCCACCGTGCCGCTGGCGTCCTGGATCGTGTAGGCGCCGTTGTTGTCGGTGAAAGCCAGCGTCATCGGCTTGGACGGCATCGTGTCAGCGCTGCTGAAGCTGAAACTCGCCACCTTGGCGGTGCCGGTATTGGCCTGCGCCGCACTGACGCTGACCGGACTGGCCGCCGCCAGATCGCCCGGCTGGGACAGCAGCAGGCGCATCGATCCGGCCGGCTGGGTGGCCGACACGCTGAACAGCGCCGTGCCGGCCTGGCCATCGGGCCGGGCGCCCAGGCTTTGCTGCTGATTGACCTGGCTGGCAATGCTGCCGGCAAGGGTATCGAGCTGAGATCGCGCCGAGCTGAGGTCATCGTTCTGGAACCGCAACAGCCCTTGCAGCGCGCCGCCGCCCAAGGCATCCGCCCCCAGCGGCCGCTCGCTGCCGGCAATCTTGACGCCGATCGCGATATGGCTGGGGTCGGTGGCATCGGGATGCGCGGTCAACTCGTAGGCATTGGCGCCGAGCACCAGGCTCTGGCCGCCGCCGACAAACAGGCTCAGCGAGCCGTCTTTCTGCTCCAGCCGCGTCACCTGCACTTGCTGGCTGATCTGGCTGACCAGCTGATCGCGCTGATCGAGCAGGTCGTTGGGCGTCTGCCCCAAGCCTTGCGAGCCGGCGATCTGCTGGTTCAGCGCCGCGACCTGCTTGGCCATGGCGTTGACGCCGCTGACATTGGTAGTGACCTGGTCGTTCACCGAGCTCTGCAGGGAATCGAGCTGCGTGCTGGTGTTGCGAACCATCGATGCCAGATCATCCGCCCGCGCCAGCACCACCTGGCGCGCCGAGCTGTCGCCCGGATTGCTGGCCAGATCCGACCAGGCGTTGAACAGATTCGAGGTGGCGTAGCCGATGCCGTTTTCACCGGTGCCGAAACTGCCCTGCAGCTGCTCCAGCATGGTCTGGCGCGACTGATCCGCCGCCGCACTGGCCTGGGTCTGCGAGGCCTTGTCGGTCAGGAAACTGCTGACCTCACGGGTGACGGTCTGCACGCTCACGCCTCGGCCGATGTAGCCGGAACCGCTGAACTGCCCCGCCGTCGTGCTGAGCATGGCCTTCTGGCGCGAATAGCCATCCACGCTGGCGTTGGCAATGTTGTGACCGGTGGTCTGCAGCTGGGCTTGCGCCGCCGCCATGCCGCTGGTGCCCAGCGACAACAATCCGTAGGTGCTCATGGTCGTGTCTTCCTCACACCGTCAGGCGCTGCAGACGCAGCGTGGTGTTGATGACCCCGCCCAGCTTGCGGGCGTAGTCGGGGTCGGTGGCATATCCGGCCCGTTGCAGGCCTTGGGCAAAGGCCGTCGCGTCATGGCCGGCGTGCATCACACCCTCGTAGCGAGGGCTGTTGCCGATCAGTTGGGCGTAATCGCGGAACGACTCCTGCGGCGAGCTGTAGGCCCGAAAGCGCGCCTGCACCTTGCGGGCCACGCCGTCGATCACCTCGGTGGTGGTGGCCACGGCGACCGGGCCGGTCCAGTTGGCACCGGCCTTGATGCCGAACAGATTGTTCGACGGCGTGCCATCGGCCTGGCGGATCTGGTGCCGGCCCCAGCCGGTTTCATGCGCCGCCTGCGCCAGCATGAAGCTGGCCGGGATGCCGCTCTCACTCGCCACCGCCTGCGCGCTGGCCTGGTGCTGGCGCACGAACTGCTCGGCACGGCTGAGGCCGCTCGCATCCAGCGCGCCGGCTGAACCGGCGGGCGCCGCAGCGCCCGACACCGATGACGGCGCTGGCGTTGCGGCCGGCGCCGGTCGGCGCAAACCGGACAGCGCGCCGGAAACCGACTGCGGCCCCGGCGTGGCCGCGCCAGCCGCCGCACCGCCGATCTGGCGCTCCAGCTGCTTCATGATCGCGTCGGCCAGGCCACCGGGCAGGCCGCTCATCTGCTGCGAATACTGCTGATCCAGCATGCCGCCGGCCAGCTCGGTGCCGTTGTTGTCGAGCATGCCGGACGACATGGTGGTGGCGCGCATGCTCTTCATCAGCTCCTGCATGAAGAGCGACTCGAACTGCTTGGCGGCTTCACGGATGGCGCCCTTCGGATCTTTCTGCGCCGACAGCCGCAGCGCGTCGAGCGCGCCGCCGCCCGCCGCCAGCGTCTGGCTGGCGCCGGATGCACCGGACGTGAGGCTGGGCGGGCGCATCAGATCACCTCCAGCTCGGCCTGCAGCGCACCGGCCGCCTTGATGGCCTGCAGGATGGCGAGCAGATCAGCCGGCGTCGCGCCCAGCGAGTTGAGCGCCTTGACCACGTCGGTGAGCTTGGTGCCGGCCGGCAGCTGGATCAGCGCGCCCGCATCCTGCTTGAGCGTGATGTCGTTCTTCTCGGCCGCCACGGTCTGGCCGGCCGAGAAGGCATTCGGCTGGCTGATGACGGGCGTCGAGCTGATCGTCACTGACAGGTTGCCGTGCGCCACCGCGCAGGCGCCCAGCGTGACGGCCTGGTTCATGACGATCGAGCCGGTGCGGGCGTTCACCACCACCCGGGCGGCCGGAATGGCCAGCTCCAGCGGCAGGTTCTCGACCTCGGCCAGAAAGCTGACGCGCTCATCGGGGGTCGGCGGCATGCGCACCTTGACGACCCGGCCGCTGAGCGCCTGCGCGGTGCCGCGCCCGAACCGATCGTTGATGACCCGCGCCACTTCGCGCGCAGTGGCGAAGTCAGCCGCGTTCAGATCAAGCTCCAGCGCGTCGCCCTGCGCCAGCGGTGTGGCGACGGCGCGCTCGACCGTGGCACCTTCCGGAATGCGCCCGGCCGACAGATGGTTGACCTGCACCTTGGAGCCACCGGCGGCCGCGCCCGCGCCGGCAATCACCAGGTTGCCCTGCGCCATGGCGTAGATCTGGCCGTCGGCGCCTTTCAGCGGCGTGGCGATCAGGGTGCCGCCGCGCAGGCTCTTGGCATTGCCCATCGAGGACACCACCACGTCGATCGCCTGGCCCGGCTGGGCAAAGGCCGGCAGCGTGGCCGTGACCATCACCGCAGCGACGTTCTTGAGCTGCATGTTGGCGCCGGCCGGCACCGTCACGCCCATCTGCTGCAGCATCGCTTGCAGGCTCTGGGCGGTGAAGGGGGTCTGGGTGGTCTGGTCGCCGGTGCCGTCGAGTCCGACCACCAGGCCATAGCCGACCAGCTGGTTGCTGCGCACGCCTTGCACGCCGGCGACTTCCTTGATGCGCACCGCGTGGGCCGGCAGCGGCCAGCACAGCGCGGCGCTGGCCAGCACAGCTGCCAGCATCAGGCTCAATCGTAGCAGTCGTTCCTGCAGGTCCATGATGGGTTCCAGATCCTTGAGTGGATGGAACTCATTCTGGGAGAACTCAAATCGGCGCAAGCGTCAAAAAGAAGCGCGCCAGCCAGCCTGTTTGCTGCGCATCGCCCTGAGCGCCACGGCCTTTTTGTTCGATGCGCACGTTGGCGATCTGCGCCGACGCCACCGAGTTGCCGGGCTGGATCGCGCGCGGATCGACCTGCCCCGAGAAGCGCAGCACATCGACGTTGTGATTGACGCCGATCTGCTTCTCGCCCGCCACCAGCAGGTGGCCGTTCGGCAGCACCTCGATCACGGTGGCCGTGATGGTGCCGGTGAATTCATTCGTGTTCTCGGTGTCACCCTTGCCCGAGGTCTTGTTGGCGCTGGAGCCCGACACCCCGAGGCGACCGAGCGACGTGGCGCTCAGCAGCGGCAGCGCGCCGACCGACGCATCGACCGAACCGGTTTTTTCGACATTGGTGGTCGACTTGGCGGTGGCGGTGACCTTCTCGACGATCTGCACCGTCAGCGTGTCGCCGACCAGGCGGGCGCGGTAATCCTCGAACATCGGCCGGTAGGCGGATGCCTGGAAGATCGAGCCGTTGCTGATCGCGGCCGGCGCCGGCATGACCGGCCGCACAAAGGTCGGTTCGGCCACATCGACCTTGGCGGTGGACGGCAGCAGCGACTGGCAGCCGGCCAGCAGGGCAGCCGCAGCCAGCGCGGTGCAGCGCATCAGTGAACGCATGTGGGGCTCCTTCGGGTGGCGCAGCTCACAGCTGGGCGAGCTTTTGCAGCATCTGGTCAGCAGTCGTGATGGCTTTCGAGTTGAGCTCGTAGGCGCGCTGGGTCTGGATCATCGAGACCAGTTCCTCGACCACGTTGACGTTGGAGGTTTCGACAAAGCCTTGCGACAAGGTGCCCAGGCCGTTGCTGCCGGCCGCGCCAGCGTTCGGTGTGCCCGAGGCGGCGGTTTCGGTATAGAGGTTCTGGCCCTTGGCTTCCAGACCGGCCGGATTGACAAAGCTGGCCAGCTGCAACTGCCCGACCACCTGCGGCGCGGGCTGACCTGGCAGTGCCGCCGAGACAGTGCCGTCCTCCCCGACCGTCACGGTCTGCGCATTGGCCGGAATCGTGATGCCGGGCTGCACCGTGTAGCCGTTGTTGGTGACGAGCTGGCCGGTGCTGCTCACCTGGAAGCTGCCGTCGCGGCTGTAGGCTGCAGTGCCATCCGGCATCTGGATCTGGAAGAAGCCGTTGCCCTTGATGGCGACGTCGAGCGGATTGCCCGACTGCTGCAGCGTGCCCTGGCTGAACTGGCGCGAGGTGGCGACCGTCTTGACGCCCAGGCCGACCTGCAGCCCGGTGGGCAGCTGGGTCTGCTCCGAGCTGGCCGCGCCGCTCTGGCGCAGCGTCTGGTACATCAGATCCTCGAACACCGCGTGGGCGCGCTTGTAGCCGTTGGTGCCGACGTTGGCGAGGTTGTGCGAGACGACATCCAGCTGGGTTTGCTGGGCTTCCATGCCGGACTTGGCAATCCACAGGGCGCGCATCATGATCGTGTTCCTTCCGTCATCCGTTCACTGACAGCAGTTGCTGGGCGCCCTGCTCGTCTTTTTCGGCGGTCTGCACCATCTTCATCTGCGACTCGAACTGACGCGCCGCCGCGATCATTCCGACCATCGTCTCGATCGAACTGACGTTCGAGCCCTCCAGCGCGCCGCTCTGCAGCCGCGCGCTCGGATCGGCCGGCAGCTCGCCGCCACCCGCAACGCGGAACAGCGCGTCATCGCTGCGCTGGAAGGGTGTTTCCGGCGTCACCAGCTTGAGCTTGCCGACCGGTTGCGGCTTGCCCAGTCCGACCTTGGCGCTGATGCTGCCGTCGCTGGCAACCTCGACCTGGGCGTTGGCCGGCAGCGTGATCGGGCCGCCTTCACCCAGCACGGTGTGGCCGTTCTTGGTGACCAGCAGGCCTTCCGAGTTGACATCCAGCGCGCCGGCCCGGGTGTAGGCCTCGGTGCCGTCGAAGCCCTGCACCGCCAGCCAGGCGTTGCCTTGCATCGCCACGTCCAGGCTACGCCCGGTGGCGCTGATCGGACCGGTCTGCGGGTCGTAGCCGGTGGTGGTTTCCAGGATCGAAACGCGCGTCGAAGCGCCACTGCCCTGCACCGGCACCGAGCGAAAGGCCTGCAACTCGGCGCGAAAGCCGTTCGTCGAGACGTTGGCCAGATTGCCGGCCAGCACATCCTGGCGCTGCATCGTCGCCTTGGCGCCCGACATCGACAGATAGATCATGCGGTCCATGACGAGCCCTCAATCAGCGCAGGCTGACCAGCGTCTGCAGCACCTGATCCTGCGTCTTGATGGTCTGAGCGTTGGCCTGGTAGGCGCGCTGCGCGGTGATCATGTTGACCAGCTCGGCAGTCAGATCGACGTTGGAGTCTTCCAGCGAGCCCGACTGCAGTGAGCCGAGGTTGCCGGTGGTCGGCGTGCCGGTGATCGGCTCGCCCGCCGCAGGCGTCTTGGCCCAGACGTTGCTGCCAAGCGGTTGCAGCCCCTGCGGATTGCGGAAATTGGCCAGTTCGAGCTGGCCGACCGCCATGGTCTTGCCGTTTGAATAGCTGGCCGAGATCACGCCGTCCTTGCCGATGCTGACGCTGCCGAGCTGGCCGGGCGCATAGCCGTTCGGCTGCAGATCGGACACGCTGAAGGCGGTGCCGAACTGGGTCGACTTGCTCACATCGAGCGTGATGCCACTGATCTTCTGGCTCACCGTCGAGGTCACGCCGCCGACGGTCTTGGTGGTGGCCGGGATGTCGGGCAGCGTGATGGGCTGGTCGAGCGGCGGCAGCGGCGCGGCCCCGCTGATCGGGAACTTGATCTGCGTCACCGCGCTCGGCTTGCCGGCCGCGTCGGTGCTGACCGAGGTGCCGTTGGCGGTGGCGAAGACATTCCAGGTCACATCACCGCTGGCGGCATCGACCGAATCCTTCTGGAAGTAGTAGGTCAGCGCGACCTGCTGGCCGGTGACGTCGTAGACCGAGGTCGAGGTGGCGTTGTTGTAGGTCTTCGGATCGTCAAAGTTGATGGCGTCACCGGTGGTCGGCTTGGTGACGTCGGAGCGCGAGTCCAGGTTCATGTCCATCGTGATCTTGGACGTAGCCTGCGGGGCGATTCCCTTGGTCGGCAGCTGCAGCGCGCTGGTGGCCTTGGGCACGATCGCGCCATTCGGATCGGCCGCGTAGCCTTGCAACTTGTAGCCGTCGTTGTTGACCACATAGCCGTCGCTATCAACCTTGAACTCGCCGTTGCGGGTGTAGAGCGGCTGACCGTTGTTGTCCTTGACCTGAAAGAAGCCGGCGCCGTTGATGGCCAGATCAAGCGGGTTGCTGGTCGTCGTCAAACCGCCCTGGCTGAACTGCTGCGACACCGTCGCCAGCCGCACGCCGGTGCCGATGTTGCCGGTGCCAGTGCCACTGACGGCGCCCGCATACATGTCGGCAAACTCGGCCCGCGACGACTTGCTGCCATAGGTGTTGGCGTTGGCGACGTTGTTGCCAATCACCTCCAGATTGCGGCTGGTGGCATTGAGCCCGGAGAGACCTTGCTGGAAGTCCATCGTGAATCCTTGTGTCGATTGCCGTGAGTGCGATGCCGTGGTCGGGCCGAGCGATCAGAAAACCGCCCGGACCTGGCTGTAGGGCAGCGTGCTGCCGTTCTTGAGTTCAAGGTTGAGCGTCGAGCCGGAGGTGCTGACCGCCTGCACATCGGCCCGCATCAGCGTCGTGGCGCTGACGCTGGCGGTACCGGAGGTCGCTGCGACGCGGAAACTCAGCTGGCCGCTGGTGTCGGCTCCGGAGGGTGGCGTCCAGTTGAAGTTGTGCTGCCCGGTGGTCTGGGCGCCGAGGTCGATCGTGTCGAGCACGCGCCCGGCCGGGGAAAGCACATCCACCTTGACCGAATCGGCCCCACCCGCCAAGTCGAAGGCGGCACTCGCGGTGCCACTGCTGCCGAGCGCCAGCTGGTTGCCATCGACCAGCACACTGTGGCCCACCAGCGCCGCGCCTTGCATGGCCTGCATCTGGGTGAACTGACCGCTCATCGAAGTGATCGAGTCGTTCAGCGTGTTGATGCCCGACACCGTGTTGATCTGCGCCATCTGGCTGGTGACCTGGGCGTTGTCCATCGGGCTGAGCGGATCCTGGTTCTGCATCTGCGCGACCAGCAGCTTCAGGAACCGATCCGAGGTGGCCTGGCTGGTGCTCTGGCCGCTGGCGCCGGAGAGCTGCTGCAAGACCGAGGCATTGCTGGCGGCAGTGCTGCTGGAGACGGTGGTGCTCATGTAATCTGCCCTTCAAAGGAGGTGGATGCCACTCAGCCCTGCCCCATCTGCAGCGTCTTGAGCAGCAGGGTCTTGGCGGTGTTCATGACTTCGACGTTGTTCTGGTACGAGCGCGAGGCCGAGATCATGTTGACCATCTCCTCGATCGGATTGACGTTGCTGTAGGTGACGTAGCCGTCGGCGTCGGCACTCGGATGCTTAGGGTCGTGCACGCGCCGGCCGGCGCTCTGGTCCTCCGACACCTGCACCACCTTGACGCCGGCCGCGCCCACCTCGCCCATCGGCACGGTCTGGAACACCACCTGGCGCGCCTTGAAACTCTTGCCGTCCGGGCCGGCCACCGTGTCGGCGTTGGCCAGGTTGGAGGCCACGGCGTTGAGCCGCTGGCTCTGTGCGCTGACGGCGCTGCCGGCAACATTGAAGATATTGAGCATCGACATCGGGCCACTCCTTCAGATCATTCAGTGCGGCGGCGGCCTCACTGGCCCTTGATGGCGTCGAGCATGGTGCGCACGCCCTGGTTGAGAAAACGCAGCGTCGCCTCGTACTTGACCGCGTTGTCGGCAAAGCTGGCGCGCTCGCGGTCCATGTCGACGCTGTTGCGGTCCAGATTGGTCTGGCTGGCAGTGGCGTAAAGCAGGTTCGGTTCGGTGCGGGCGCCGGTCTGTGGGGCGATGTGCGCCGCGTTGGTGGTGAGCACCGTGCCGGCCGGTTGGGTCTGGCCGGTGGCCTCGCGCAGGGCAGCGGCGAAATCCATGTCACGCGCCACATAGCCGGGGGTGTCGGCATTGGCGATGTTGCTGGCGATCAGGCGCTGGCGCTCGGCGCGCAGCACCAGGGCTTGCGACTGAAAGTTCAGCGTGTCGGAGAGGCGGTCCAGCATCTTGATGACTCCTGCGCCCGGCCGCCGGTGCCTCGGCAATCCCGAATGCACCACAGCGCTCTGGGCTGGTGAGCGCATTCTTGGTCGGGTGAGGCCGAAACATGAGCCGGAAAAGGCTGCCTGCAGCGGCGCATATCGCGGCCTCGACGCCATCGGTCGCGCCCTAGAGTGGCGGCATCATGAAACCGTGCCGACCGCACTTCCTTGCCGCCCTGGCAGCGTTGCTGGCGATGCTGATGGGCATCCCGAGCGCGCACGCCCAGACGGCCGAGCCACTGGCTGATGCCCTGGCGGGTGTGCGCGAACTGGCACTCGGTCAGACCCGTGGCGCAGACACCAGCCAGCTCACGCCCCGGGTCGAAGTGATCACCGGTCAGCTCGACCCTCGCCTGAAGCTGGCGCCTTGCCTGAAGATCGAACCGTATCTGCCCACCGGCCAGCGCCTGTGGGGCACGGCACGCGTCGGCCTGCGCTGCACCTCGGGCACGGTGCACTGGAATGTCTATCTGCCGGTGACGGTGCGGGTCTGGGCACCGGCCGTGGTGGCGGCGCGCGACTTGCCTGCCGGGACCGAATTGCAAGCCACGGATTTACGCCTCGCCGAGGTGGATCTGGCCGCAGCAGTCTCACCCGCCTGCACCGATCTCGCCGAACTGATCGGCCGGCGTCTGGCCGTCGCGCTGGCACCCGGCGCCACCTTGCGCGCCGACGCCGTGCGAGCGCGGCAATGGTTTGCCGCCGGTGATCCGGTCACCGTGATTGCGCAAGGCGACGGTTTTGCTGTTTCCGGTAGCGCCCAAGCCCTGGCGCCCGGCTTGGCAGGCCAAAGTGTCCGGGTGCGTACCGACAGCGGGCGCATTCTGGTGGCCACGCCAGTGGGTGAGCGGCGCGTGGAGTTGCGGCCATGACGCCACGCGACAACGCTCAAGTTCATGCCGCAAGCACCGAAATCGTGCTGGAGATGCGTCTGTTGCCAGGTGTGCGGTCAGCGGTTTTGTCAGGTCATCAAGCCTGGCGCAGAATCGGCGCACGCAGCCATGGGCTGGCATCTCTCACACCCGGCCCGGCAGCGGTGCCAAGGAGCAAGTCATGAAAATCGGCAATACCGCAGGAGCGCCAGGGATCAGTCCCTTGGCCAATGCGAGCGCGCCGCCGCCAGACGGTACCGACAGCGCACGCGTCAGCAAGGGTCGCCCTGGCGCGGCCAGCCCCAGCAATTCCAGCACCACCGTGCAACTATCCAGCACCGCCACCGACCTGTTGGGTCAGACGGTCGATGGCACCTTTGATCAGACCAAGGTTGAGCAGGTCAAGCAGTCGATCGCCGATGGCAGCTACAAGGTCAATGCCGAAGCAGTGGCCGACAAGTTGATTGCCAACGCGCAGGAGTTGCTCGGCCGCGTCGCGTCGTCGCAGCGCTGACAGCTCTGCCCTGACAGCCGCCCATAGACGCCCGATCCGCCAGTGGACACACCATGATGGAAACGCCTGACAGCCCCCCCGACGCCCGCGAGAAGGTCGCCCCGAACAACAACGTCGAGCTTGAATCGATGCTGTTGCAGGTCGAGGGTGAACTGGTCGCGCTGGGTGAGGCCCTGCGTCAGCACGACGGCCTGGCGATCGAAGACCATGCCCAGCAACTGCACCACGCGCTGGAGCGGGCGGTAGATGGTTTCAGCCTGGCGGCCCGGACGGGCGGACTACCAGCACCGCTGCGCACCCGGCTGGCGCAGGCAGGCCGACGGGTGGCGGCGCAGCGTGACTCGCTGGCACGGGCGTCGATGGCGCTTGATCGGGCCATCGACAGCCTGCTGCCGCGTGAGCCTGCCGTCGGCTATGGCGCAGCGCGCTGGCTCGGCGGCAACGCCTGAGCGTCAGCGCAAGGACTCATCACTCGCCGTCGCCACCGCCGCCCGGGCGATCTGGCCGACCAGCTCGACATCCACGGCCTGGCCGTAGCGCAGCTTCATGTGCCGCATGCCCTTGCCGACGCCTTCCAGCTGCGGAAAGCGTTCACCCAGCAGCACGCCGTTGAAGACCTGCAAGGTCAGATGGGCCTTGTGCACGACGATCGCCAAGGCATTGCGACCATGGCAGGTGAAGGTCAGATTGCCCCATTTGACCGATTGCTCCAGCGTCGGCACGGCCTCCAGCAGCGCCTGCTGCATGGCCCGCACGCTCACCTGCTGCGGCGGTGTCAGCGTGTCGAAATAAGCAGCCACGATGGCCGCAGGCCGCACGAGATGGCGCATGGTGGTTTCCGCTTGGAGGGTGGTCGCGACGTCACGCCTTGGGCAAGGTCACACCGACCTGCCCCTGGTACTTGCCGCCCCGATCGCGGTAGCTGGTTTCGCAGACCTCGTCGCTCTCGAAGAACAGCACCTGCGCGCAGCCCTCACCGGCGTAGATCTTGGCCGGCAGCGGCGTGGTGTTGCTGAACTCCAGCGTCACATAACCTTCCCACTCAGGCTCGAAGGGCGTGACGTTGACGATGATGCCGCAGCGCGCATAGGTGCTCTTGCCCAGGCAGATCGTCAGCACGTTGCGCGGGATGCGGAAGTACTCCATCGTGCGCGCCAGCGCAAAGCTGTTCGGCGGGATGATGCAGCAATCGCCCTCGACATCGACAAAGCTCTTCTCGTCGAAGTTCTTCGGATCGACCACGGTCGAGTAGACGTTGGTGAAGATCTTGAATTCACGCGCGCAGCGGATGTCATAGCCGTAGCTGCTGGTGCCGTAGCTGACGATCTTCTGGCCATCGGCCGCAAAACGCACCTGACCGGGCTCGAACGGCTCGATCATGCCGTGCTCTTCGGCCATGCGGCGGATCCACTTGTCGCTCTTGATGCTCATGTCGCCTCTATCTTGTTACAGGCGCGCATTCTAGGGACTCACGGCCAACGCGCCGCTTTCCAGTCGCCGAGCGCTTTCAGCGTGTTCTCGACATGGTGATCCGGACTCAGGCTGCTGTAGACATAGATCACCTTGGCATCGGGGCTGAGCACATAGGAGACCCGATCCGCCATGTTCGGATTGATCCAGAGCGCCGCACCATAGGCTTTCATGATCTTCGAGTCGAGATCGGCGGCCACGGCAAACTTGTTGCGGCATTCCTCGACCGAAAACTTCTTCAGCGTCTCGATGCTGTCGTGCGACACGCCGACCACGCTGGCACCCAGCGCTGCATAGCGGTCAATCGCCTCGGCGAAGTTGTGTGCCTCGATCGTGCAGCCGCTGGTGAAGGCCTTCGGATAGAAGTACACCACCACCGGACCTTTCTTGAGCGCATCGGCCAGCGAGAAGCGGAAGGTCTTGCCGCCCAGTGCCGCCTCGGTGCTGAAGTCCGGCGCCGTATCGCCCGGCTTCAAGGCGGTCGCCCAGCTCAACTCGCTCCAGCAGGCCAGCACAGCCCAGCACATGAGCATCAGGCCCATTCGGTGCAATCTCGACATGACACATTTCTCCTGTGAATCTTCAGCGTTTGAATGAATTGAGCTTGTACGCGGCTCGATCAGCATGACAGCCGCTGCACACCATGGTAGACGGTGGCCCGCTGGCCACGGACATAGCCAAGCAGGGTCAGGTTGGTGCGACCCGCCAGTTCAACCGCCAACCGGGTCGGCGCCGAGATGGCGGCCAGCAGACCAATGCCGGCACTGGCACATTTGTGCACCATTTCGAAACTGGCGCGGCTGGTGATGACCACAAAACCGGCTCGATCCGCCCCGGGCGGCGGTGTGGCCACGATGGCGCCGATCAGTTTGTCGAGCGCATTGTGGCGGCCGACGTCCTCACGCACCCGCAACAGCTGGCCGGTAAGGTCGCACCAGGCCGCCGCGTGAGTGGCACCCGTGGCCAGGTTGAGCGGCTGGTTGGCAGACAGCGCTTGCATCGCCCGCTCGACCGCTGCGGGCGTCACTTGGGGGCCATCGGCCACCGGCGCCACCGGCCGCACCGCTTCGTGCAGGCTCTCGGTGCCGCACAAACCACAACCGGTGCGACCGATCAAGGTGCGGCGCCGCTCCTTGAGCCGGACAAGGCGACGGGCGGTGATCGACAGCTGCACGGTGATGCCAGCCGGACCCGCTTCAATTTCGAGATCGAGCAACTCGTCGCGCGAGCCAAGGATGCCTTCGGTGAGCGAAAAGCCCAGCGCAAAGTCAGCCAGGTCGGTCGGCGTGGCCATCATCACGGCGTGCGAAATGCCGTTGTAGACCAGCGCCACGGGTGTTTCTTCGGCCAGCCACTCGTCGCTCGGCACCGCCGCACCGGCCTGCAGGCGCAACGCCGGCCAGCGAGTCGCGCCGTCCAGGGCATGCAAAGCAGCGTCGTCAGGTTTCATCTGCGAATTTTCTCATCAGGAACGGATGCACCGACCCTGTTCGCAGTCAAACCCCTGGCGTTTGCACCCCAACCCTGGCCGATCAGTCAGCCCTGCGGCTGCCTCGCTTGGCGCGCACCATCCGTTGGTCGCGCGCTACCAAGACCAAGTCACACCACAAAGCACCTGGCCGAGGGTTCGCTGATAACTACCGGATCAGTCAATTGTTGCTGTGACATTGATCTCAAAAAAATCAACTGGAAACCCTTTGCACGGATCCGTCGAATAGCCATCCGCTTAGCATTTGCGCTGCTCGCAGCGAGATCGTTCGACTTGGTTTGCATCTGAAATTTTTGACGATCGATGATCGCTTCTGATGAATAGCCGTCGAATAAATCAATCATTTGGGCATTGATTTTCAACCAAACCACACACCGAGGAAGCCATGACCAGTTTCAAAGTTAGATTTCTCATCAAAGCCACCCACAAATTCCAATCATTCCATATCAATAGTACCCTGACTGACTGTGTGACGGTTCAAGCCGCTGGCCCGGAAATCGCCAGATCAAATGCCATTGCGCTGGTGCATGCAGAAATACCGGACATCGCAAACCCGGCCAAATACTTGGCCGATGTCGTTCAAATCGTTTGACCAGCTTATCCAGGCCATCGATATACACTGATGTGAGCGGGTCCATGATCAATAGGCCCGCTCATTTTATTTGTGCACGCCAGTGATATTGAACTCGACGCGCCGATTGGGCTGCAGACACTGGACCAGCGCGGGCGTCTGCCTGGCACCGGGGCAATCGACCAGCGGATCGGCGCTGCCCTTGCCGACGGCGACGATCTCGGTG
>JBFPGZ010000050.1:0-26441 GCA_041083665.1 Leptothrix sp. (in: b-proteobacteria) | reverse complement strand
TCTTGAAAAATATGCATTTTGTTTGCTTATTAAATTCCATCCTTGGCCGGTTAATTTTTAAATTATTGAATATATCATTTAATGATGGTTCGTGTAGGTCTCGTTTAATGCTGAATCATTGGGTTAGCCCAGTAATTCTATGTCTATCGGTAACGGATAGAATCGCGATGAAGTCATTCACAAATGACTGTTGAATATTAAATGCTTGTTTGCTATCACCATCAATGCTGGAAACTCTGAAAAGTAGGCCGTCAGCAATATATCCATGAATAGAGAATGAGAATTCTTCAATCTTTTTGTCAATCATGCTATTTACAACATGGTCACCAATTGTTGTCCAATATGTCACGGGCTCGGGACGATTCTGACCTAGAAATGTTTCAAGTCGATGTACCTGAATATTTCCGGAGGGGGTGCGCAAATATTCAATGCTGTTGCTTCTGACTTGGAAACCCTCGCCAGGGTAACAGACTTCCGGTTTGTGTACTGCAAATGAATCATTTTGATTCTTGCCATATGCAATCATTAACATCACACGATAGCCAGAGCTGTTTACGTAAGTTCTACTAATGGTTTCAGAATAGATTTTATTCGTTATTTCTTCTTGTTGCGGACTCACAATGCCGCCCGTGGTAGGAATTATTTTCCAGTCGCCAAAAGATTCTGGAATAGAAGGTTGAATCTTTAATTGCGATCGAGTATCTGCCAGATAGAGGTTAGGCTTGAGATGGTTGGCGCCCACCGCAGTGAGTAGCATTGCGATGGTGGCGATCATTGCCACAGACATCGTGGATGGTGACATTTTTTTATCCAAAAAGCCCGTCGCCGGTATAGTCTTAAATGTATCAAATTGCGACGTGTGGTTCTGTGGTGGTGCTGACCTTGAACAGATGACGTAGCAAGGTGTCGGTGGCAATCAGTAGTAGCAGAGCAGTCATGAAGAGTACCATGCCGGCCAAGCCATGAAGGAAACCCTGTCCTGCCTCATCGCCTAAGTGATAGGTAATCAAGGACAGCACTATGACTCTGATGATGTTGGCGGTAAAACTAATCGGAATGACAAGACAAGCCAAGCCCACGTTACGGGCCACAGATTCATGCTTGACCAGATTCAAGTAGAGCAACCCCAAAGCTTCCAGCGTGAAAAGTGTGTGAAGACCTGCACATGCCTCAGCAACCAACAACTGGTATTGACCCATTTGCAGTACTACACCGCTGCGGCTGATTGGATAACCAATTGTGCTAAGAATGGCATCGGCAGTATAAGACACCGCAAGTTGCACAGGCTGAGTCAGTGAATACACGATAGAATTGGGCAATGGGATCATGAATAGCATGAAGAACAGCCCAAACCACATCAGGTTGACGGCATGACGGCCGTGTAGGAGCAGTAAGGCAGCTAGCAGCAGCCAGATCAATGAGCCCACCTCGAACTGAAGAATGTCTTGTGATCGTCCCGTGAGGTAAAGCAGTAATCCAAAAAGTAATACCGTCCAGCCGAGGATCGGGCTTGGCCGGACAGGCAATGCTTGCAACTCAGGCCACTTGCGCCACATCAGCCAGAGACTGAGTCCCAAGACGATGGGACCATGTCCTTGCCGCTCGCCGCGCCAAATGCCGTGAAACAAATCCCAGAAGGTCGGACCGTAAAGGGAGATCAGTCCGACGACCACGATTAACCAAGGCATTAGAGCCTTGAATGCAAGCTGTCGGCTTGTTGCTGTGGGTTCGCCATTAAAAACGGTGAGCATAACCTTCTTAAGTGGGCACTTGTCAGAAAATCAGGGGCTGGCAACTGGAAGAACCTGACTTGATTATTAAGCAGGGTTGATCTGAATATAAAAATAAATGGCTGTGATCAACAGACTCAGAATTCGTTGACTACCACACCTGCGAGACGAGTTGCGCTGGAATTGACGGCAGCAAGCAGTTGATCCAGGCGATTGATGCGCGTCTTGTTTTTGCGTGCCAAGGCCAGGGCCAGTCCGCATTTGTTAGCGATCACTGTGGTATCGCAGCCTTCTTGGAGGGCTGGGGTATCGACCAGCACGTGGTCAAAGCGGCGTACCAGCTCGCCCAGTAACAGGCGGAAGGCAGGGCGCTCCAGCAGTTCCAGTGGGTTAGGCGGGGTAATGCCCACTGGCATGACGTAGAGGCCGGGAATGTCGTGGGATTGGTGGATGACACTCTCTTCTTGCCGGCCGCTAAGGATGCTGCTCAGGCCGGTGGTATTAGGAATACCGAAAACCTCATGCAGGCGGGGGCCGCGCAGATCGGCGTCGACCACCAGGACACGGCCACCCATCTGTGCCAAGGCCACACCGAGGTTGGCGACGAAATACGTTTTGCCGTCACCAGATTCCGGACTGATGACGGCCATGGCACGATGCTGCTCTTTGGGATTGAGGGCGTGCATCAGCAGTTGGCTGCGGATAGAACGTACTGCTTCGGCCTGCTTGCTGAAGGGCTGGTTGGCCAATACCAGTTCGCGGCAGATGTTGCGACGCGCCTCCGGTACATAGGGATAGTGAAACTGCTGGCTGAGTGCAAAGATCACATCGGCCCGCGTCGCTATGCCCAGCGCCACAGCTGATTCACCAAAGCGCAGCCCCTTGGCTCGTTGATGTTCTGTGATGGTCGCGATCTGCTCATCCGTGAGGTTTCTGGTCTCGCGGAAGATATCGCCGATGTTGCGGTCCTGCTGCTTGCCGAACGTGGAGACTGTTTCGTCGCCATCAGGCTCAGCGCTGTGGACCAGTGTCGGGCGACGTTGCTGTGTCGGGTTGGTGTTAGGCACAAAGGACATGGTGACTCCGATTTAACGTGATAGGGCTTCGGGCGCTGAGATGAGGTGGGTGGTGCAACGGATGCGTCCTCAAAACAGGCTTTGGCGGACGTAGATCACGTCACCTTCTCTCACGGTGTCAGTCATGGCTGGCTCCAGCACATCGACCTGGCCGGCGTTGCTGCTGCGCCGATGCAGTTTCATGCCCTTGTCGGTGCCGCGCACGGTCACGCCGCCGCCACTGGCCAGCGCTTGCAGCACGGTCATGCCACGCTCCAGCCGCATCGGGCCGGGGCGTTGCACTTCGCCGTAGATGTAGACCATCGGCATGCGATCGACGTAGACGGTGTCGCCGTTCTGGATGATCGGGTCTTGGTCGGGGCTGCCGGTAGTGAGCAGGGTGGCTAGATCGATCTGCTGGCGCATTACCTGGCCGTTGCGCAAGCCGGTCAGAGTGACACTGTCGCTGCCCGTCTGGGCGATGCCACCCGCAGTGGCCACCAGATCCGACAGGCGCATGCCGGCTACCTCGATCGGGAAGCGGCCCGGGCGGTTGACCATGCCGAGCACGGCGGCCTGGTTGCCACGGATCTGCAGCAGCAGGATGTTGACTTGCGGCTGGCGGATGAAATTGCCGTTTTTCAGGCCGTCCGCGATGGTTTTTTCAGCTTGCGGTACCGACAGGCCGACCAGCTTGATGGTGCCCAGCAGCGGAAAGCTGATGGTGCCGCTCTCGGAGACGCGGGTTTCCAGGGTCAGGTCCTGGCTCTGGTAGACGCTGATGCGCAGCGTGTCGCCGGCGCCCAGGGTGTAGTCGCGCCGCGCTTCGGTGAGCGCGGCGCTCTGGGCTTGGGCATCCACCGGCACCACCACGGCTGCGGCCAGGGTGAGCGCAGCCACGCCGGCCAGGGTGCAGATGGCCCGCTGCAAGGTGCTGCGGGCGCTGGCGCCCTGGGCGGGCAGGCGGGCGGCGGTGTCATGGCGGCTGGGCATCATCGTCTGGTCCTGTTCGGGTTACTGGGCAGAGGCGGCTGCGGTGGCCGGGGTGGCTGCATCGGCAAACTGGCCCATGTACTTGAGCTCGCTCTTGCTGCGCAGGCTTTTCAGCGCGTCTTCAACCAGCTTGCCCTTGCGCTCGTTGAGCAGGAATTGCTCGATGGCGGGTTTGGCTTGCTCTGCATCCATGGCGGCCGGCTTGGCGCTGGTGAGCGCCAGGATGTTCAGGCCGGTCGGGGTGGGCGAGCTGAGGTTCTGGCCTTCGCTGAGCCCGGAGATGCGGTCCACCACAGTGAAGGGCAGGTTTTCCGGCCCCTGCGTGATGGTGCGGGTGGCGCTGCGCACGCCGGCGGCCTTGAGCAGGGTCTGGATGTCGTCGGCGCTCTTGGCGGCCGGCAGGCGCTGGGCGATCTGGCCGGCTTGCTCGGGCGTGGCTTCGACGTTGAACTCGGTCAGCGTGTAGATGCGGCGCTGTGCAAACAGGGCCGGCTTGGCGGCGTAGTAGGCCTTGACGTCATCCGGCGTCGGCTTGGAGGCGGTTTCGGCGATGCGGTCGGCGTAGGCGCGCGCCAGGATCTCGCGGCGCGCTGCTTCGATGGCCATGACGACCTGCGGACTGCGGTCGAGCTTTTCTTCGCTGGCCTGCTGCACGGCGAGTTCCTGGTCGATCAGGCCTTCGAGCACGCGCTTGGTGGCGGGCGCGACCTGCTCGGGGCGCAGGCCCGGCTGGCGTTGCAGGACGAAGTTGATCTGGTGGACCGAGATCTCCTGCTTGTTGACCTTGGCGGCCACCTGGGTCGCCCCACCTGACTTCTTGTCGCCGCAGCCGGCCAGCAGCGCGGCCGCAGTGATCAAGCTCAGGGTCAGCGCTGTGCTGGTACGCAGGGATCGGTTGAGTTGCACCATGTTCCTCATCTGGTTAAATGGATTAAGCCTCATAAGCCGGCGCAGTTTAGCCGCCGGTTTAGGTGCAACTACTCCCCCGAATGGAGGGGATTTGTGCGTGTTGGCAAGCTGTGTTAAGTCTGCACGTCAGCTTGTTCACATATGACAAGGCCGCGTTTTTTTATGTTCGAGCCGGCAGGGCTTGACCGTTGCGTCGTGTCAGCAAACTTGCGGATATTCACAATCTGGAAGCAATCGGGCAAAGTCGGCGTGGGACGATGGAAATATGAAAATCAACGCATTTTTTAGCGATTCAAACCGTCGTGGGCGCGGCATTGCGCTGCTCGGTGCCGTCTTGGCTGCCTTGACCCTGGCTGGCTGCGTGGCACCGCCACCGCGCTACTACTACCGCGAGCTGCCGCCACCGCCGCCACGCCCGCTGGTGCGCCCGGCCGAGAGTCGGCCGCTCTACTTCTATCCAGCCCAGGGCCAGGATGCGGCGCGGGTCGATCGGGATCGCTACGAGTGCTACCGCTGGGCGGTGCAGCAGACCGGCCTGGAGCCGGGCATGAGTCCGCTCGGGGCTGGCGCGGCGCCCGAGCCGCTGCCGCCGACCCAGCCCGATGGCGTGGGGACAGTGACCGGGGCGGCCACCGGCGCGGTGGTGGGCAGCGTGATGGCGGGTCGGCACCACAGTGCCGAAGGGCTGGTGTTTGGTGCCATCCTGGGCGCAGCGCTGGGGGCCAGCTCCGATCTGGCTCGCGCCGACGCCGAAGATCGCCGCCGCCAGGCGCAGGTGCAGCGGGCCCAGCAGCAGCGCACTGAAGCGTCGATGCTGGACTTCCGCCGTGCCATGTCGGCCTGCATGACGGCGCGCGGCTACAGTGTCAATTGAGCTGTACAGAGGTGCTGTGATGTCATGTCAAGTTGTGGTTCGCCGTTTGCTGGGATTTGCTGTTTTGGGTGCCTGTGCCATCGCGCAAGCGGATGGGCACGACTGGCGCGACGGCCATGAATCGCGCCGCGCGTATGGCGGTGAGCAACGTTATGGGGCGTCGGATCGCTGGATATCAGCACTGCCGCCACGGCATTGGGTGGGCAATCATCGCGGCAGCCGTTACTGGTTTGCCAATGGTTATTGGTATGCACCTTATGCCGGTGGATATATGGTGGTGAATCCACCCTTCGGTATCGTCATCACGGATTTACCGGTATTTGCATCGATCGTGACTTTGGGCGCCGTGACCTATTACGTCGCCAACGATGTTTATTACCGCCGGGTGCCGGAGGGTTATGAGGTGGTGGAGCGGCCGGGCGGTATTCAGTCGGGACCGGTGGCGCCAAGCACGCCGGAGCGCCGTTATGTCTATCCGAAGCTCGGCCAGAGCGCCGAAAAGCAGGCGGCCGACGAATACGACTGCCACCGCTGGGCCGTGCAGCAATCCGGCTATGACCCGACGCTGGCGTTGCAGGCGGCGCCAGGCGCTGGTGTGGTGAGCCCGGCTGGCAGCCCGGACAACTATCAGCAAGCCACACAGGCTTGTCTGGAAGGTCGCGGCTACAGTGTGAAATGAACGACACCACCGACCGGGAGTGATGCATGGGCCAAGCGGCACCGAAACCCTTGATGAGTCTGAGCGAGTTTTTTGACTGGGATGCGACGCAGTCTGTCCGTCACGAGTTCGTGGCTGGCGAGGTGTTTGCGATGGCCGGCGCGGAAGACCGGCATGTCACCGTGGCGATGAATCTGGTGATGGCCTTGCGCCAGCATCTGCATGGCGCGCCGTGCCGGGTCTACATGAGCGACATGAAGCTGCAGGTGGTGGCTGCCGGCAGCGTGTTCTACCCGGACGTGCTGGTGACTTGCAGCGCGGCTGACCACGCCAGCCGGCTGGTCAAGCGCGAGCCCACGCTGCTGGTCGAGGTGTTGTCACCCAGCACGGCGGCCTATGACCGTGGTGCCAAGTTCACGCATTACCGCCAGATCGGCACGCTGCAGGAATACGTGCTGGTCGATCTGGACACGCGCAGCACCGATGTCTATCGCAAGGGCGCCGACGGGCTGTGGGTGCTGCATCCGTTCGAGCCGGGCCAGTCCGTGCAACTGGCCAGCGTCGAGCTGGGCATCACTGCCGAGCAGTTGTTTGCCGAGGTTGATCCGCCGCTGCAGGAGTGACCGCCAGAAACTGGCAACCCTGCACTCAGCTGGCCTTCATGCATTGGCTGATGAAATCAGCCCGGTCTTGCCCCTGCAGGCTTTTTGATTCGGCCTGCTGACGGCAACCGAGCAATTTCTGGTCGTGCGCCCGATGCGGGTTGGCCGGCGCGGAAGCCGGCTCAGTTTGGGCCAGACACAGGGCGGCTTGCGAAAGCAGGGCGGTGGCGATGAGTAGCGTCTTCAGCACGAGAGATTCTCCGGTTGGATAAAAGAAATAGGCGCCCCGTTGCCGGGGTCATGGCTGCTGTGGAACCACCCACAGCGGTTCGCCGGCCTGTTCTGCAGGGGCCAGCGCCTCGATGTAGGCGCCCTTGGATGCAATACGCTGACCCGGCGCCAGACTCAGGCGCGGATAAGCGGTGGTGCCCCGACGCTTCATGAGTTCCTGCAGGTCAACCGGATGTTCGGCATGGCTTTGCGGCGAATCGGTGGGCAGAGTCTGGGGAGCGGATGCGGGGTGTTTGGCCATACCCCCCATCATCATGGCCTGGATTTCTTCCTGAACGTCCATGGCTTCACGCATCGACAAGGTCGATTCGGCCCGTTCGATCAAGTAGCCGGTATGCAAGTTATTGAGCATGCCATTCAGCATGGCGGCCAGGGAATTGGCGGCGTAATAGATTTCAGCCTGCAGCCGCTCATCGACCAGGCCGTGCTTGCGCGCCTTGAGCCAGGTATTGAAACGTTCCAGATTGGCCTGGCGCATCTTGGGCGCTTCCATCGGCTGAATCAGCCAGGCCTGCTGGCGCCAGGCGGCTTGCAAAGTGGTTGAACCCGTCAAATCAGTTTCTCGACCCCCCAGGGTGGCGGAAAAAAATACCGGGGCCTTGGGTGCTTTGAGAGTCGACAGTTGGTGCAGGTCGGCCGGCCTGAGCCAGGCGACCACGGCATCAGTGGCCACCAGCGAGCTCAGCTGAGCCGGCAGTGCCGCCGTTGGCACATCGCTCACGGCCAGTTCCTGATGCGCGATGCCGGCCCGATCCAGTTGCACGGCCAAAGCCTGTGCGGCCTGCTTGGCGGCGGGGTCGGCGCTGAGGATCTGCAGTACCTGCCGGGGCCGCGCGGCCTCAGTCTGCCAACGCTGAGCCAGCACATCGGCTTCGAGCAGCACACCGCGCGAGAAATAGACGCTGTAGTGGCCGTGCTCAGCGCCTTGCGGGCTGGCATCGATGCTCGGAAACCAGCAGACCACCTTTTGCTGCTCGCAGAAATCGTGCACCGGTTGCCACTCGCCACCACCCAGGCCGGATAACACGGCAAACACGGGACGTTCGGCATGGCGGGCCAGCAATTGCTGTTGCCAGGTTTGGCTCGGGCCGCTCAGCTCCCAGATATCGAGTACCCATTTGCGGCGGCTGTGCAGGCGACGTTCAACCACGGGGATTTTCTTGCGCAAGCCGTCGATATTATTGACACTGATCTGGCTGACCAGCGCTTGCAGAGTATCGATGAAGGCCTGGCGTCGCTCGGCGGCCATGCCCGGCGCAATCACGGTGGCGAGATGAATTTCCTGCTCTGAAACGCCCGGCGACCAGGTGGGCGAGAGTGTTTTCAGATACTCGCTCAGGGCGCGAATTTCATCGTCATTCAGATCAAAACGCGGCATCAGTGGATCCAGAACGCGCCCGCCGGGCAGCACCCCCTGACGAATCGCCTTGGCCAAGGCCGCTTCATCGTAGGGCGCGTGCGGCATCGACACGGCCGGTTCGTTGAGCCGGTCCAGGCGCACGACGACCGGCTGGTCTTGCGGGCGGGCGCCGCCGAACAGCGCCCGGCCGGTGATCGGCGTCACCGCGACATGGCCTTCCATGCCGCCCAGTCCGCTCGGACGATGGCAGTTGACGCAGGCCGCATCCAGGCCGGTGACCCGGCCCATCGGGCGCTGGCCGCTCAAGGGCTGGCCGGAGGGCAGTTGCGCGTTCTGATAGATGCGTTGGCCGGCCGCGACGGCGGCCTCACCGTCATCGGCTGCGAGGGCGCCAGCCGGGTTGATGAAAGTCAGGTGGATGGCCAGGCTCAAAGCCAGGCCGACAGACCATCGGGGACGGAAAGACCAACGCATCATGCTGCTTCGGACCTGGCTTAGCGGGTGTCGCCGTCGCGGCCGTCTTCGCCGTGTGCTTCGGCCCGCTTGCTGCGCCAGGTCGCACGCACCGCCTTGGACGGCGTTTCGCCCGCCTGGTTGACGGTCACGACCCGGTACAGGTACTCGCCGTCAGCCTGCGTGTTGTCCTGGAAGGACGTCGCGTTGGCCAGCGTGTTGACGCTCGGAATCACGTAGCTCGACTTGGCGCTCAACGGCTTGAAGTCGCCGGTCTTGTCGCCCACCAGACGGGCCCGCTCGACGCGGAAGCCGATCTCGTTGCGGGTGTTGCCCTTGGTCGTGGCAACGTCGGCCGGGGTCGGGTCGGTCCAGCTGACCAGGCCGGAACGGCTGACCGTGACGTTCTTGGGCGCATCCGGCTTGTGGATGGTCGGACGGAACACCAGGGTCTGCATCAGGTCGTTTTCTTCGTGACCGAGGATGTGGCAGTGCCAGACGTATTCCCAGCCCATGTCCACGATGGTGTTGGTGACCGTCTTGGGCTGGCCATAGGTCCGGCTGCCCGGATCGAGGTCATATTGGGTGAACGCCAGCGGGGCATTCAGCGTGCCGGCCGGGAACAGCACCGTGTTGGTGGAGGCGCCTGGCAGGAGCGTCGGGTCGAGCAGGCGCACGCTGTTCGGCAGGCCGAACGGCAGTTGCGGCGTCTTCGGGCGCACGGCAACGATCACGTCCTGGCCGGGCCAGTTCTTGACGGTTTCCTTCCAACCGGCCTCGTCTTCTTCCGGCTCCATCACGACCGGCGGCACGGTCTGGGTCACATGGGCCAGCACCTGCACGTTGAACAGGTGGAAGTGCATCGGGTGGTTGTCGGCGTCGTTGTTCTTGATCAGCCAGTACTGGGTTTCACCACCACGGATCACGTCGTGCGGGGCGTCGATGTAAGCCAGCGGCGTCGGGCTGACCTGACCGGGCAGTTCGGCGCCGATCTGTGCCACCAGGCGACCGAAGTTGGGCTCGTTGAAGCCTTCGATGGTCTTGACCTTGAGCGGCAGCACCTTGCCGCTCGGGTAGATCAGCTGCTTGGCCGCGAAGTCGAGTTGCGGCGGGTTGAGCGCGTCGAAGGTCTCGGTCACCGGCTTCGGATCGGCCGTCAGGGCATACGCCTTGGGCAACTCGGTGGCGAGCGGACCGCCCACACCGGTCGGATCCCAGGCGTCCTGCGGCGTCGGCGCGGCGGCGGCACCTGCGACGGTCGGGGCGATCCGGATCTGCATGACGGTGCGGATGTTCGGGCCGAAGCCGGCCTGGGTGCTGGGTGCACCACCGGCGGCGGTCAGGTCCGGGTTGCCGGTGAAGTAGTCGTAACGCGGATCACCTGCGGGTACCGGCACGGCCGAGTCGTTGTACAGGATCAGCGTCTTGCCGGCGTATTGCGAGAAGTCGATGACGGTGTCGGCCCGCTCGGCGGCGGTCAGGTAGAGGCCACCGTGGGTGATGACTTCGTCGGTGTCCATCTGGATCGGCGCGGCCGGGCGCACCACCGGCGCCGGGAACAGGCCCGACTCGTTGCCGAACTGGATGATGCTCGGGCCGGCCGCCGCCGGATCAGGCACGCCACCGTTGCGGTAGACGGGCAAGCCGGCCGCGTTGGTGCCCAGCAGGTTGGGCACCATCTTGATTTCGGTGTTGGTGCGGCCATCGCTGCTGACGCGGCTGCCATCGGCCACCCACAGCGACAGGTTGATATAGCGGTCGTTCGAGCCGTTCAGGAAACGCACCCGATAGGCCTTGGGCTCGACGTTCAGCACCGGATAGGCCACGCCGTTGACCAGCGCGGTGTCCATGTACGACTCGGGCGTGGCCGACGGCTGGTTGACCGAACCGTCCGGCAGCGGCAGGCGCGGCGGCACGTATTTGCCGGTCGCGGCGTCGTAGGCGTAGTCCCAGCGGCCAGCCGGGTTGGCAATGAAGGTGCTGCCGGTGGCATCCCACAGCTGGTTGGGTTCGTAGACGTGCGGCCACCACAGGTCGCCCGGCTTGCCCCAGACGGTGGTGTCCCACTTGGCATCCTGCACGGCGATGTCGTCCGGCACAAAGCCCTTGTCCTGGATGATCAGCGGGATCTGCTCCAGCAAGGAGCCCGGCAGGGCCTTGTTGATGGCGACGCCATTGACGGTGCCACCGCTGAGCAGGGCCAGCTCGGCCGCGTCGATGATCAGGTAGCCGGCGGCTTCGCCCATGTAGGCGTTCTGACGCGTCAGACCAAAGGTATGGTCGTGGTACCACATCAGGCGCGAGCTCTGGTCGTTCGGCCAGAACAGCGTCAGGCTGCTGTCGCCCGGAGTCGGCATGTCGGGCACATTGACCTGGGACACGCCGCGCTTGTAGGGCGAGGTGTCACCGGCCGAGGTGATCCATTGGTGCGGCGTGCCGTCGCTGATCCAGGGGTTGTCACCGCCGTGCAGGTGGAAGGCGACCCGGCTCTGCGAGTACTTGTCCTGGGTCGGCGAGGTACCGGCACCACCCAGCGATTCGTCTACCGGCAGCGGCATGTTCTGGCCCGGCGGCAGGAAGTTGACCATCTTGGTCCGCACCGGTGTGCCGGTGACCGTGACGATGATCGGGCCCAGGTAGTGCGGCTTGTCGTAGCCCCAGACTTGTTCGGTCGTGCCCGGCCAATAAATGGGCGCGCCATTCGTGTAGGTCAGCGCGGTGGCGGTGGCCGCCTTGGCGCCGGTGTAGCCCTGCGGATACAGCTGCACGTACGAGCGCAGGCGAGTGGGCTTTTGCAGGTCGCTGTGCATCCACTGCTCGTGCTCCACCACCCCGATGACGTAGTAGTTGGAACCCGGATAGGTCGTGGTGTCGGCCACCGCCAGCGGGATGTATTCACCCGCGCCGGTCTTGCCGGCCCGGTCGAACGTGTTGGCGCCCGCAGCCGTCAGCCCAGGCAGCGTGTCGACGAACTTGCGCAGCAGCGGGCTGTTGGCGTAGTAGGTCGAGATGACATTGACGCAGCCCGCAGGAGCGGGAGCTACGGGAGCCGCCGGGTTGTCATTACAGACAGTGCCGACAGCGGCCTGTGCCAACGGACTGAGTCCCAGCAGAGCCGTTGCGACGGCCGTGGCCAATCGCTTGGCCTGGAAGTGGCTCTGACGCTGGTTGACGGTATGAGCGTCAACCTTGGTGGCCTTGCTGATGCTGCGACGGCTGCTCATGTTCTGGATCCTTCGGTGAAAAAACGTGAAGAAAAAGCGCTTTCCTACGTACAGGTATTACGAATGGCGCTTTTTTCTTACATAC
This sequence comes from Leptothrix sp. (in: b-proteobacteria), assembly GCA_041083665.1. Taxonomy (GTDB): domain Bacteria; phylum Pseudomonadota; class Gammaproteobacteria; order Burkholderiales; family Burkholderiaceae_C; genus Sphaerotilus. The sequence continues at coordinate 14,207 of JBFPGZ010000050.1, read as the reverse complement.
ACCCCTCATTTTGGGGGGGTGTATTAAGAAGTTCTTACGAACATGAATGGTTGTCTTGGGTGATTAACAACCTGTGATTTTGTTCACAAACTTGACCACTCTGTTGTCAGAGTTGATGTTTTCTTGCACGATCAAACATGATATGCATCAAGGATTTTTTTGCGTTTCAAAAGTGTTTTGCGTGTTTGGGACGGTACTTTGATGCTTGAAGCTGTTTTTCCATTCAGATTCACAAAAAGCAAGCAATATGCCAAAAGATTTTCATGCTTGCCACCAAGGCGCAATCAAAGCGATTTGGCAATGCTTTAAATGCTAAATTCGCATTAGTCTTAATTCTGTGTAAGTTGCACTTGTGAGTACGCCCAATGTCTTGGCGCCAGCACTGCGGAAACGCCGTGTCAGATGCTCGTGGCACCCCGGGTGGTGGTGCAGCAGCCAGGAGATGGCCGATGTGCAGCAAGTGCGCGCACCTGTGCTTGCCGGGAAGGATGGTGGCAAAGCAAAGCGGGCAATAAAAAAGCCCAATCGAATCAACGACTTGGGCTTCAATCTGGCGGAAGTGGTGAGATTCGAACTCACGGAGGGGATAAACCCTCGCCGGTTTTCAAGACCGGTGCCTTAAACCGCTCGGCCACGCTTCCTTGGGGCGCGATTGTAGGCGAATTTCAACCGGGACTCTGCGCCTGGGCGCAGCGAACCTGGATGAGTTCACGCCGGCCACCGTCGATGCGGGCCGCGCTGAGCGTGCCGCCCCAGACGCAGCCGGTGTCGAGTGCGAGCAGATCCGGCTGGTTCAAGGGGCCCAGCGTGGACCAGTGGCCAAACGCGATCGGCACCCCAGCGCAGCGTCGATCCGGCACCTGAAACCAGGGCAGCAGGCCGGGCGGGGCGGTGTCGGCGCTTTCCTTGAGATCGAAGTCGAGCGTGCCGTCGGCCTGACAAAAGCGCATCCGTGTCAGGGCGTTGACGATGAAGCGCCAGCGCTCCGGTCCGCGCAGCTCGGGGCGCCAGCGCGCCGGCTCGTTGCCGTACATGACGCTCAGGAAACCGGCCAGATCGGGCCCGCGCAGCAGCGCTTGCACTTCGCCGGCCAGTGCCAGCGTGTCGGCCGCACTCCAGGGCGCCGGCACGCCGGCATGCACCATCAGCCAGCCGTGCGCCTGCAGCGCCAGGGGCTGATGGCGGATCCAGTCCATCCAGCGCGCCCGCTCGGGTGATTGCAGGATCGGGTCGAGCGTGTCGCCGCGACCAAGCCGGCGTACCCCGTGTGCTACCGCCAGCAGATGCAGATCGTGGTTGCCGAGCAGGCAGCAGGCCGAGTCGCCCAGGCCGTGCAGCCGCTCCAGCGTGGCCAGCGAGGTCGGGCCACGGTTGACCATGTCGCCCAGCACATAAAGTCGGTCACGCGACGGCGAGAAATCAATGCGCTCCAGCAGGCGGTTGAAAGCATCGCAGCAACCTTGGAGGTCTCCGAGCAGGTAGATCATCACCTGATTCTGCTACGCTCCCGCGCATTTCTCACTCTCGGTGCGGCGCTGATGGCCGTGCCAGCCATGGACGTTGCTCTCCTGATTTTTCTGATCCTTCTCAACGGCGCTTTCGCCATGTCTGAAATGGCGCTCACCGCCAGCCGCAAGGCCCGGCTGCAGGTGATGGTGGAAAGTGGCGACGCCGGTGCGCGCGTCGCGATGGCGCTGCATGAGAACCCGACCCACTTCCTCTCGACCGTCCAAATCGGTATCACCTCGATCGGGGTGCTGAACGGCATCGTCGGCGAGGCAGCATTTTCTGATCCGCTGTCGCGCTGGCTGCAGCCGCTGCTGCCGATGGTGGCGCACTCGGCGCTGGATGTGGTCGCCACCGGTCTGGTGGTGATGTGCATCACTTTCCTGACCATCATCTTTGGCGAGCTGGTGCCCAAGCGCATCGGGCTGATGCATCCGGAGTCGGTGGCTCGTGTCATGGCCCCGCCGATGGACTGGCTCTCGGTGATGGCGCGGCCCTTCGTGCGGCTGCTGTCCAGCACCACCACCACTGTCCTGAAGCTGATCGGTGTGCGTGAAAACGGCAACCGTGGCGTGACCGAAGAAGAGATCGCCGCCAGCCTGGAAGAAGGCCTCGACGCCGGCGTGATCGAGGCCCATGAGCACCAGATGGTGCGCAACGTGTTCCGGCTCGATGACCGCCAGATCGGCTCGATGATGATCCCGCGCGGCGACATCGCCTGGCTCGATGTCGATGCGGCTCACGCGGCGGTGCTGGCCGTGATTGCCGAGCATGGCCACTCACGTTACCCGGTCTGTCGTGGCAGCCTGGACGATGTGCTGGGTGTCGCAACTTCACAACAGCTGCTGGCCCAGCTCGCTTTGGGTGGTGAGTTGTCGCTGAGTAAGGCCATGCAGCCTGCGGTATTTGTGCCGGAAACGCTCAGCGGCATGGAATTGCTGGAGCATTTTCGTGTTTCCATCGTGCAGATGGTGTTCGTTGTAGACGAGTACGGCGTGGTTCAAGGTGTGATCACGCTGCGCGACGTGCTCGAAGCCATCACCGGCGAGTTCACACCGCCACTGTCGGAAGACGCCTGGGCGATCCAGCGTGAAGACGGCTCGTGGCTGGTGGACGGTTTGATTCCCGTGCCGGAACTCAAGGATCGCCTCGGTCTGAAGCAGCTGCCAGACGAAGACCGGGGTCGCTACAACACCCTGGCCGGCCTGATCATGCTTTTGCTAGGGCGTCTGCCGCAAGTCACCGACGCAGTCGAGTGGGGCGGCTGGCGCTTCGAGGTGGTCGACCTCGATGGCAAACGTGTGGACAAGGTGCTGGCCAGCCAGTTGAACTCTCAAGGAGCTGATGAATGACGACTTCCCCGAACGGTGCCGCACCGGCAACTGCCTTCACGTCCTCGACCACGCCCGAAGGCGCCGGTCAGCAGCCCATATCGCTGCTTTATCGCCAGCCCACCCTGCTGGACCGCACGCGCCATGCTGGCCTGCATGTCAAGCCGGTGACTGACTGGAGCGTTGCCCGGGACATGAACGCGGTGTTCGTCACCGGTCTGGAATTCCCCGACGTCTCGCGCGAATTCACGATTGCCTTTGTGCCGAGCGACCGCGACGCCCAAGGCCGCACCCATGTCGTGCCGGTGGCGCTGCTGGGTCTGCGTGAGCGCGAAAACCTCTATGTGGCCGCCGACGGCAGCTGGAGCGCGCGTTATCTGCCGGCGTTCCTGCGCCGCTATCCGTTTGCCTATGCCCGCATCTCGCAGGAGCAGGTCGGCATCATGTTTGACGGCGCCTGGACTGGCTTCAACCAGACCGAGGGCAATGAGCTGCTGAACGCGCAAGGTGAGGCCACGCCGCACCTCGACGGGGTCAAGCAGTTCCTCGACCGTTTCGAGGAAGAGTCGATCCGCACCCGCGCGATGTGCGACCGCCTGCTGGAGCTGGAGCTGCTGCGCGGCGGCGAGATCAACGGCCAGCTCGCCAACGGCGAAATGGTCAAGGCCGACGGCTTCTTCATGGTGGATGAAGACAAGCTGCGCAACCTGCCCGACGCTGTGGTGCTGGAACTGCACCGCAACGGCATCCTGGGGCTGCTGCATGCCCATCTGCTGTCGATGGGCCAGGTCAACCAGCTCGCCGCTCGGCTGCTGCAACACTCCGCTTAACCGCTTCTGGCCCGACGGGCCAGTGCCGCGTTGCCTCAAGCGCCACCACCAGCAGGTCGTGGCGCTTTTTGCTGCTCAGGCCGGCTCGGCGCTGGCCGGAGCGGCGGCCGCTGGCCTGGCATGCTCGATCAGGCGGGCCAGCATGTCGCTGAGCTGCTGCTGTTCGGCCGCCGTCAGGCAGCCAAAGATCTCCTGATTGCGCCGCTCGATGAGCGCCATCACGCGCTGGTGCATGGCCTGGCCCGCCTCGGTGAGCGTCAGCACCACGCCGCGACCGTCAGTGTCGTGGGCGGTCTTGTGTACCAGCCCCTGGCTGGCCAGCGACTGGGCCGCCCGGCTCGCCTGACCCTTGTTCAGATTGGCGCGCAAACCCAGCTCGACCACCGACAGCGGCGCAAATGCACCGATCGCCGCCAGGCAGCGGCCTTCGCCCAGTGGCAAGCCGCAGTCGGCCAGATAGGCGTCGCTGCTGGCGGCGTCGCTGAGCTTGTGGATCAGGTGCAGCCGGTAGCTCAGCTGGGCGTCGAGCGGCAAAGGTGCCTGGCTGGAGGGCAGAGAAAAGGGCGGGGCAGTGGCCGTCATGGCGGCAGTGTAGTCAGTCATCAGGGTTGATATGGTTGTGCGCGCAACCAATTGACGCCAAAATGCCTCACCTGTCACCCCTGTGGCACCAGGAGACCCGCGCATGCATCAGCCGACCACCGAGCCTCGTCGCTCGATCTATTACCAATACCAGGTCCATCCGGCCACGCTGCGGCCCGCTGCGGCGGCGCTGGGCCAGCCGGACTCGGCGCCGGTGGTGATTGCCGGTGCCGGCCCGGCCGGGCTGGTCACGGCGCTGGCGCTGGCGCAGCAAGGCGTGCGCACGGTGCTGCTGGAGTCGCAGTTGCAGGTCTCGGAAGGCAGCCGGGCGATCGTGTTCACGCGCCGCTCGATGGAGATCCTGCAGCAGGTCGGCGCGGCCGACGCGGTGGTGCGCAGCGCCTTGCCGTGGCGGTTCGGCAATTCGTTCTACCGGGGCGAGCGGGTCTTCCGCATGGAGGCGCCGCACGATGCCGATCAGCGCTTCTTCCCGATGACCAATCTGCAGCAGCAGTATCTGGAGGAGTACCTGTTCGATGCGGTGGCCGAGCAGCCGCTCATCGAGCTGCGCTGGGGCCACGCGCTCACCAGAATCCTGCGTCACGACGGCGAGCGTGCCGAGTTCGAGGTCGATACGCCCGGCGGCAGTTATGTGCAGCAGGCCGACTGGCTGGTGGCCGCAGATGGTGCCCGCTCGGGCATCCGTCAGATGCTCGATCTGCGCATGGAAGGAGCCGCCTACGAGGGCCGCTTCGTGATCGCCGACATCCGCGTCGACCTGCCGCTGCCGACCGAGCGGCTGGCGTTTTTCGATCCGGTCTGGAACCCCGGCAACACCGTGCTGATGCACCGCGAGCCGCACGGCATCTGGCGCATCGACTATCAATTACCGGCCGGCGAGACGCCCGAGCAGGCGCTGGCGCCCGAGTCCTTGAAGGCTCGCATCGACGCCCAGCTGGCGATGGTCGGCCACAAAGGCAAGAGCTGGGAGCTGGACTGGTGCTCGGTCTACTCGGCGCGCGCCATGACGCTGCCTGACTACGTGCACGGCCGGGTGGTGTTCGTCGGCGATGCGGCGCACATGCTGCCGATCTTCGGCGTGCGCGGTGCCAACACCGGTTTTCAGGACGCGCAGAACCTGGGCTGGAAGCTCGGTCTGGTCGCCAAGGGTGTGGCGCCGCTGGCGCTGCTGAATAGCTACAGCACCGAGCGGGTCGGTGCGGCGCGCGAGATCATCGACGAGGCGGGCAAGAGCACCCGTTTCATGACGCCGCCCAGCCGAGGTTTTCGGCTGCTGCGCGATGCGGTGCTGTCGCTGTCACTGAGCGAAGCGTTTGTGCGGCCGCTGTTCCACTGGCGCACCTCGCGCCCGCATGTGCACGCGGATTCGGCGCTGAACGATCCGGGCGACGACAACGCGCTGTTCAGCGCCGGTCCGGCCGATGGCGCGCCGCTGCCCAACCTGCGCCTGGCCGACGACGACTACCTGCTGGACCACCTGTGCGGCTCGGCCGCAGGTGCCTTCACGCTGCTGCTGTTCGCGCCGCAGGCGGCGCTCGACCCGGTGGTGCAGGCCTGGCGCCAGCGCGGCGTGCTGCTGCAGGTGTTGCAGCTGCCCGATCCGCAAGGGCGCCTGCGCCAGCATCTGGGCGTGCCCGGCGACGGTGCGGCCTACCTGCTGCGGCCGGACCAGCATGTCTGCGCCCGCTGGCTCAACCTGACGCCGGATCGGCTTGACGCCGCGTTGCACCGAATTGACTGAATCGAAAGGAAACCCATGACGACCACCGCCTTGGAGCCGGCCGCTGGCCTGGTCCTGCCGGACCTGGAACAGGTCTACGACCTGCTCGCCGACGCCATCGACCAGGCAGGTCCTGACAAGACCGAGCTGCTGCTGGTCAAGCTGAGCCTGCTGCTGGCGCAGGCGCTGGGCGATCGCGCTCGTGTGGCCGGACTGTTGCAGACCGCCTTGCGCGATCTGTGATTCAGACCTGGCGGCGGCGCGCCAGCGTCAGCACTGCGGCGGCCAAGCCGAGCAGCCAGCCCCAGTCGAGGGCGCCGCCGCCGGTGCTGCTGCTGGCGCTTGACGAACTGGCCGTGCCACTGCTGGCTGCCGTGGTCTTGAGGTTGAAGGTCTGGGTGGTGGTGGCGCTGGCGCCGCTGCTGTCAGTCACGCTCAGCTGGACCGTGAAGGCGCCGCTGCCGGTGACTTTCACGGTCGCGTTGCTGGCATTGGTCGCACTGGTGATCTGCGCCTGATCGGTGCCGCTGATGATCGTCCAGGCGTAGCTGCTGAGGGTCCGTCCGCTCGGTGCCGAAGAGCTGGCGCCCGACAGGGCGATGCTGTTGCCAACCGTCACTGGCAAGGCCGAGTTGAAGATGTCGGCCACTGGCAGGTTGGCTGCCGCCGCCTGGACTGCCAAGCCGGAATCCAGCATGCCGGCACCACAGGTGCTGGTGGTGCAGTAGCACTCGTCCTGGGTGGTTGTGCCCGGAGCATGGCAGCTGCTGACCACGCCGCTGGCCCCACTGCTGACAAAGCTGCGCGTGTTGGCGAGCAAACGGCTGCGAACTTCCGCCACGCTCAGCGTGGGGTTAGCTGAAAGCATCAGCGCCACGGTGCCCGAGACCAACGGCGCAGAAAAGCTGGTGCCGAGACTGGCGTCGATGCCGCTGCTGGTGTACGTGGCGCCCGCCGATCCGGCTTGCGGTGTGGTGGCGCCGGTGTTGCTGGTCGAGAGAATCGGGTAGAGACAGGCGCCCGAGGTGTTGACGCAGTTGCCAGCCGGAGCGCTCAAGGCCACTTCCGGGCCGAGGCTGGCAAATCCGCTCTTGGTGCCGGTGTGGCGCAAACCGCCCACGGCGATGATGCCGGGGCAATTGCCGGGTGCGTTGACGGCCAAGCTGTCGTTGCCGGCCGATGCGACGATGGTCACACCCAGATTGCTCAGCTCGGTGATGACGCTGCTGTAGAGGCCGTTGCAGGCGCCGGCCGATCCCAGACTGAGATTGATCACTCGGGCCGGATTCGGGTTGGCAGGCACCCCGGGGACATTCAGTCCGGCCGCCCAGCGCATCGCCACGACGATGTCGGAGTCGTAGCCGCCACATTTGCCCAGCACCCGCACCGGCAGCACCATGACGTTGCGGCCGACGCTCGCCATGCCGGTGCCGTTTTGCGTCATGGCACCGACCAGTCCGGCGGTTTGGGTGCCGTGCCAGAGGCTGTCACCGATCTCGCAGCCATGGAACGGGCCGCCTTTGGTCCCGCTCTCGGTCGAGGTGATCCAGTCGCCCGGATCGGACGGGTTGTCATCCCAGCCATCACCGTCGTTGGCGGTGTTGACGTCGCTGACGAAGTCATAGCCTGGCAGCAATTTGCCGACCAGATCGGGATGATCGAAGCGCACGCCGCTGTCCAGCACCGCCACCACCACGCTGCTGCTGCCATGGGTGATCGCCCAGGCGTTTTCGACGTTGATCGACGAACGAACCGTGCTGTCCGGTGCGTGCAGATACCACTGGCCGCTCACCGGTGAGGTGCTGGCGCCGCCAGCGTAGAGCGGGTCGTTCGGCGCCGCATGGGCATGGCGGCGCTGATCGACCACGGCGTATTCCACCTCCGGATCGGCCGCCAGCCGCTCAGCCAGCGCGGTGCTGCTCAAGCCGGTGGCGTGCACCACCTGGGTCCGATCGGCCAGCGTGGCGCCGTCGCGCATCGACAGTCCGTGGCGTTGGCCGAGTGTCTGGGCGCGCATGACGCGGTGGCTGCCGCTACCCGGTTGCGCCGACAAGGCGCTGACTGCGCCGCTGCGGAACTTGACGATCACGCGCGCTTCGTCACTCGATGCCACGGCCGAGCTGGTGCTTCTCCTGGCGATCGAACTGGATTGGGCCTGTGCCAGGGGCGCGCTCAGCAAAGCTAAGGTGGAGCACAGGGCGAGAGCGAGAAGGCTGTGGCGCATGAATCGGTGGACTCGGAGGGGATGGGGCGCTCGCAGGTGCTCAGCGAGCGCTGGGGGTCAGCGGTGCGATCGGTGCCGGCCGGCTGCGCCGCCCGTCGTTTTGAAGCTCGGCCACCCAGTCGGTTTGAGCGGCCAGCCGGCTGCGCGCTTGTTCGCAGGCGATGCGGCGATTGCAAACGAAGCTGAAACCATACCAGCCCGGGCTGATGACGCGCAGATTTTGCACAGTCACAGGGTCGGCGGAGGGGTTGCCCGCCGCTACTTGCTGCAGGCGCTGCGTCAGGTCTGGCAGATCGGGAGTTGCATCATCGTTGAGATGCAGCACCAGCGGCAGGATGGACGTGGCGACCGGTGCGGGTGCCGGGAGCGCTGGCTTGGATGCCGCTGCCAAGACGGGCTTGGGCGCATCGGCGCTGGCGGGTGGGGTTGTCGACAGGCAGCCAACCAGCGGTTGAGCCGCCAGCAGCGTCAGACCGAGACGAAAAAAAGAGGTGTATGACATGGCTGCCAGTGTAGACACCAGCCTGCCTGTCCCCTATCTCCGCTTTGTTGCTTAACGCCCCGGACTGTGCTGAATCTGTCGCGGCTGTATCAGATCGTTGCGCGGCGGCCTGGCAGGAAGGTGGAGGTCCAGCCAGGTCGCAGCAGTGGCAAGGTGGGCAAGGTGTGGCAGCTGTCAGGATCAAGCGCCATCACCGAGCGCATCAGGCGTTGCCAGCCGGTGCTGTGGTGCACCGACGGGCGGGCGGGTTGTGGTTCGGCATAGCCGCGCGTGCTGAGTTGCCAGCCCGCAGTGGCTTCTTCGCTGGAGAGTGCCCGGGCACGCTGCGCGCACAAGCCTTGTTTGACGGCCTGATCGAGCAGCGCCTGGGCTTGTTCGGCGCTGAGCTGCAACGCAAAGCGGCGCCATTGCTGTTGCACTTTCGGGTGGCGCCAGGCGTCTTCCAAGGCCCAGCGCCAGGCTTGCGCGTCTTCGGGCCGCCCGCCCATCAGTACCTTGGGCAGCAGCACGCTGAAAAAAGTGCGCAGCTCGCGGCGCAGTGCGGCGGTGGGCAGCAGCGCCTCGAACGCCGGGATGCGCTGACTCCAGCCGCTGCGCAGCAGCTGCAAGGTCAGCAAGGCCTGTACGCCCTGGATCGGGTTGATCAGGTGCAGCCGGTTCGGCGGCAGCACCAGCAGCGGCAAACTGGCGGCGCGTTCATGCGACAGCGGCGTCACCAGCGAGAGCAGCACCGCCAGACGGGCCCATTGCAGCGCATTCAGGCCGTCGAGTGTGCCTAGCCCTTGTGCGTCGATGCGGCGCATCTGGTCGAACGCCTCGTCGTGGCCCAGATCGGCTTTGGCGGTGGCGGCACGCCGGCTCAGCATCGCCAGGTTGCCGGCGGCGTAACCGGCGTCTTCGCAGACCCGCTCGATCAGCGCTTGCTGCGGCAAGGCCGGGCCGTCGGCGGCTTGCAGGTGTTCGCGGGTGACGGGGCAGTGTCGCCCGCTGATCTGCGCCAGATAACTCGGCGTCACGGCCAGGGTGTCGAAGTGGCGCGCCCGCAGCCAGGCGCTGGTGCGCAGGTCGAGCCATTGCTGCACCAGCGGGTTGAGCTGCAGGGTGCGTGGCCCGAAACTGGCCCGTCCGGCTTGCCAGCCTTCGCGCACCGGCGCACTGGTCGCGAGCAGCTCGGCGGCTGGATCGAGTCCGTGATGGGCATGGTCCCAACCCAGCTCGAAGCCGGTGCGCGGATCGACGGGATGGACGTCTGCAGTGTGCATGGCAGGGGTCACTGGCTTCTCCTGAGGCTGGGCGTTTTGCTTGCTCCGAGCGTCTGGCACGAGCACGTTGCGGGCAGCGTCAATGTGCCAGCCAGGGATCTGCATGCACAGGAAATTGGGCCGCCTTTGCGTGCTCAGGCGTTGCGGCCCCCGTGAGTGCGGGATTCCAGGTTGACAGCGCCGGCATCTTGCCCAGCAGATCGCCGCTCAGGTGTGACAAGTTGCACGGCCGGGTGTGTCGAGTTGCCAAGACGGTCATCACCGGTGACGGCTCAGTCGGGTATGGGCAGACCATAGGGCGCAAGGCAGTTAGCATCAGCATCAAGCCGGAGCATTTCGGCTGCCAAAACGGGAGGTTTTTTGAATGGAACGTACACAACGTTTTTACAAGATTGAGATGTTGATCCGCAGCCGTGGCAGCGTGCCCTTTGTGGACCTGATGGCCGAGCTGGACGTGTCGCGTGCCACGCTCAAGCGCGATCTCGAACATCTGCGCAGTCGCATGGACGCACCGATCGTCTACGACCGCGAATCGAATGGCTACCGCCTGCAGCCCAAGCCGGGCCGCACCGCACTGGCTGCTGAGTCGGCACCGCCGCGCACCTGGTTCAGCGATGCTGAAGTGCAGGCGCTGCTGAGCATGCATGAGCTGATCGGCCACCTGGATGTGGGCAGCACGCTGGCGCGCCATCTGCTGCCGTTGCAGGAGCGGCTGCAAGGCATGCTGGGCGCCAGCGAAGCCGAGGCTCGCGAGCTGATGCGGCGCGTGCGCATCGCCAGTCCGCTGCCACGACTGGCGGCCGGCCGGTTTTTCGAGCTGGTCGGGCGAGCCCTGACCGAGCGGCGCCGCCTGCGGCTGCACATCGCCGCCGGGGCGCGCATGGATCAGTGCCTGGTCTCGCCGCAACGCCTGGTGCAGTCGGAGCAGCGCTGGTGTCTGGACGCCTGGTGTCACGACCAGAAAGCCTTGCGGCGGGTCGCGCTGGAGCAGATCGATGCCGCCGAGCTGGTCGATGCGCGCGCGCGCGACGTCTCGCTCAAGACCGTCGAGGCCACGCTGGATGCGGTTGAGGCCTCGGCCGGTAGCGTCGGGGCGCATTTCGGGGCACTGGCGCACGGATGACTGCGTTGCTGCCGCCCGGTCTGCTGATCCTGCACGGCAACCGCCTGGAGCTGCTGCAGCAGGCGGTGTTCGACTGGATCAGGCGCGCACCGCTCGGACCGCTCGACGAGGAAGTGTTCCTGGTCCAGAGCAACGGCATGGCCGAGTGGCTGAAGCGCTCGCTGGCGCAGAGCGCCGGCGTCTGCGCCGCGACCCGGGTCGAGCTGCCGGCGCGCTTTCTGTGGCGCAGCTACCGGGCCATGCTCGGTGCGGCGGGTGCGCCGCTGCGCTCGGCGCTCGACAAGGCGCCGCTGACCTGGCGGCTGATGCGCCTGCTCGACTCGGCGCTGGTCGAGCAGCCGGGCTACGAGCCGCTGCAGGGTTTCCTGCTGGCGGGGCGGCGTGGCCTGGCGGCGCGGGACGGTGTGGCCGACACCGAGCGGCGCCTGCAGCTGGCACAGCGCCTGGCCGATCTGTACGACCAATACCAGATCTACCGCGCCGACTGGCTCGACGCCTGGGCCGCCGGCCACGACCACTTGCCTACCGCCGCGCTGGAGCCGACCGGCACCGGGCTGGCGCTGCCGCCGGAGCAGCGCTGGCAGGCGCTGCTGTGGCGCGAGCTGGTCGGTGAGCTGGATGACATTGAACGCGCCGGGCTGCGGCCGGCCGTGCACCAGCGCTTCGTCAGCGCGTTGCATCAGGGCGACGCACCGCACCGGCCGTTGCCGCAGCGGGTGGTGGTGCTGGGCCTGGCCAATCTGCCGCTGCAGACGCTGCAGGCGCTGGCCGCGCTGGCTCAAACCTGCCAGGTGCTGCTGGCGGTGCCGAACCCGTGCCAGTACCACTGGGCCGACATCATCGACGGCCGCGAGCTGCTGCACGCCAGCCGGCGCCGCCACGGCCTGCGCGGCGGGCGCGACCTGGCCGCCTTGCCGCTGGAGGCCGCGCATGCCGAAGCTCATCCGCTGCTGGCGGCCTGGGGCCGGCAGGGGCGTGATTTCGTGCGGCTGCTCGACGCCTTCGACGAGGCCGAGAGCACCCAGGCGCGCCTGCAGGTGCCGCGCATCGACCTGTTCGACACCACCGCGCCGACCCATCTGCTCGGCCAGGTGCAGGCGGCGATCCGCGATCTGGTGCCGCTGGCCGAGCATCCGCTGGTCGGTGAGCCGCCGGCCTCCGGGCTCGGGCCGGTGCGGGCGGGCGACCGCTCCATCGTCTTTCACAGCGCCCACAGCGCCCAGCGCGAGGTCGAGGTGCTGCACGACCAGCTGCTCAGCTTGCTGGCCGAAGCGAGCGAGCCGGGCGAGCCGGCGCTGACGCCGCGCGACATCGTCGTGATGGTGCCGGACATCGAGCCCTTCGCGCCGGCGATCCGCGCGGTGTTCGGCCAGTACGGCCGCTTCGACGCGCGCCACATTCCGTTCGAGATCGCCGACCTGCGCCAGCGCGGCCTGCAGCCGGTGCTGCTGGCGCTGGAGTGGTTGCTGCGCCAGCCGCAGCGCGCCAGCACCAGCGAGCTGCGCGATCTGCTGGAAGTGCCGGCGCTGGCGGCGCGCTTCGGTGTCGATGCCGCCGACCAGCCGCTGCTGGCGCGCTGGCTGGCCGGCGCCGGGGTGCGCTGGGGGCTGGATGCGCCGCATCGCGGCACGCTCGGCCTGGCCGCCTGCGGTGACGCCAACACCTGGGCGCACGGCCTGCAGCGCATGCTGCTGGGCTACGCGGTCGGCGATGCCGGTGCGCTGGAGCTGGCCACGCGGCCCGGAATGCCGGCCGCGCCCACCACTCCCTGGGCCGGTATCGAACCCTACGCCGAGGTCGGCGGGCTCGACGCCGCGCTGGCCGGTTCGCTGGCCGCACTGCTGCAGGCGGTGCGCGACTGGTGGCGGCTGGCGGCTGAAGCGGCCACGCCGGCGGTCTGGGCCGAGCACGCCCGCGCGCTGCTGGCCGCTTTCTTCAAGCCGCAGATCGAGGCCGATCGGCTGCTGCTGGCCTCGCTCGACGAGGCCTTGAACCGCTGGCTCGACGCCTGCGAGGTGGCCGACTACACCGAAGCGGTGCCGCTCGCGGTGCTGCGCGAAGCCTGGCTGGGCGGCGTCGATGAGCCCGGCCTGAACGAGCGCTTCCTCGGCGGCGGCGTCACCTTCTGCACCCTGATGCCGATGCGGGCGATTCCGTTCCAGGTGGTCTGCCTGCTCGGCATGAACGACGGCGACTATCCGCGCCGTGGCATCCGCAGCGACTTCGACCTGATGGCGCTGCCCGGCCAGCGCCGCCCCGGCGACCGCGCCCGGCGCGACGACGACCGCTACCTGATGCTCGAAGCGCTGCTGGCGGCGCGCCGCCAGCTCTACATCAGCTGGTCAGGCCGCAGCCCGCGCGACCAGAGCCTGCAGCCGCCGTCGGTGCTGGTGGCGCAGCTGCGCGACTATCTGGCCGCCGGCTGGGGCGCCGAGCTACCGGCTCGGCTCAGCACCGAACATCCGCTGCAGGCCTTCAGCCGGCGCTATTTCGAACCCGATGCGGCGGCGAACGGCCTTGTCACCTACGCGCGCGAGTGGCGTGCCGCGCACCGTGACGAGCCGGCGCTGGCCGATAGCGCTGAGTCGGGCGACTCGGGTGACCCGCGAGTTGGCAACGAGCTTGCGGGTGCGGCCGGCCTGCCGGTCACCGTGAAGGCTGTGGCGGATGATGCCTGCGGGCATGCCGATCGCTCCAGCTCGAACGACGACAACCGCACGCCGTCGTCCGACACGCCCGCCGCTGCCGGCGAACCGGCCAACCCGCCACTCACGCTGGCGCTGCTGACCGAATTCCTGCGCAGCCCCGTGCGCAGCCACTTCCGCCATCAGCTTGGCGTGGTGTTCGATCGCTCCGAACAGTTGCTGAACGACGACGAGCCCTTCGTGGTCGGTGGGCTGGAAGAAAGCGGCCTGCTCAGCCGTCTGATCCACGACCCGGCCGTGCCAGACGGCGGCTTGGCGTTGGCGGCCGACCGGCTGCAGCGCAGCGGCCTGCTGCCGCTGGCCGGCCCGGGCCAGCGCACCCGCGCGGCGCTGCTGGCGCAGGTCGAGCCGATGCTGCGCGCCTGGCAGGCGGAGCAACAGAGCCACGCCCGGCCTTGGCC
>JBFPGZ010000055.1:0-3751 GCA_041083665.1 Leptothrix sp. (in: b-proteobacteria) | reverse complement strand
TGCGCAAACCCACCGCCGCCGCGACCGCCGCCAGCGCAATGCCATAACGTGCCACTCGATGCTTCAGCCGCTGCAAAAATGCCGGAAGGGGGCCGAGTCGCATTGAAATGTCCTGATTGGGTGGGGCACAGCCACCCAGTCGGAGAGCCGTCGCGTTGCCTAGTTTATCCGAGGGGTGTTTGCGGCTGAGCGCTCGGGCCGGTTAGAACGCAGCGAAGCCACCTGTCAAGCGGTGCGATTCGCACACCAAAAGTGCGCAAATTGCATTGCAGTCCTCCCGGAATGCATACATCACAAATGTGAAAAAAGTCACATTTTAGCCTCAGAGGAAAAGCAGACCAGAGCAAAAGTAGCCTGCGGACTGATGCTCAGATCGGCACAGCCCTGCACAAGCAAACACAACGAGACAACCCATGCCCAGCACCACCAGTGTTTTCAGTTTGAACGAGGCCAGCCCCCGCGCCGGGAACTTGGCGCTCAGTTGGATGCTTTCGCTGATGCCCGACGTCACCGTCTGTAGTGCCGCCCTGCCAGGTATGCACGGCGCAGACCTGCTGCGCCATCTGGCGCGCCGTCAGTGGGCGGCGAATGCATTCCTGCTCCCCGAAGCAGGCTGGCAGATGCTGGCGACCTGCGTTGCGATGGGCAGCGGTTTTGCTGCCATGCACAGCGAACCAGCAGCTCGCTGCACGCAGAACACTGCCGTGCGGGACCATACCCGCTAAGCACGCATGGGCTGGTAGAGCCGGCCAGATCATCCTCGAAGGAGACCCATGGGGCAGTGGCATGAAACAGCAGTCCAGGATCAGTTTGTCGTCCTCGACGCCAACGAGACCCTGGCTCCCTACCGACTCAACGGCCTGTACAAACAGCCGCACAGCTTGAGCGGCATGGCGGGCAGCCCGGTGGCCACGGTTCAAGCGCGGCCTTTGCCAAGCGCGCTGGTGCCACAGTGGCGACGATGTCGGCCAGGCAGCGCCGCACGGCAGCCGCACGACACCATGGCGCTTCTGATGGAGCGGACCAGAGCCCTTGAGTTCGAATTGCGCCGCAAGACGCATGACTACGAACAGACACTGGCTGAGCAGAACGCCCGCCTTGAAGCGCTAGCAGCGGCGCAGAAACGACTCGAAAGCCTGGCCGGGCGAGATGAGCTGACCGGGCTACCCAACCGTCACACCTTCATCGACCGGCTCACACAAGCCATCCACCGCGCGGTCCGTGCCGGCAGCTCGCTGGCGGTGCTGTTCCTTGACCTCGACGACTTCAGGCTGCTGAACGACTGCTACGGCCAGGAGGCCGGTGACCAGGCGCTCAAACAGGTGGCCGAGCGGTTGCAGCACTGCATTCGCGGCAGCGACACGGTGGGCCGCTGGGGTAGCGACGAGTTTGCCCTCGTGACCGAAAACGCCGGCGATGCCGAGGCCAACCTGCTCGCCGAACGCATCATGGCGGCCCTGAGCGAGCCGCTCATCATCGGCGAGACATCGATCAACGTCTCGGCCTGCGTCGGGCTGTGTCTGTTCCCGGACGATGGCCTTGACGGCGACACCTTGGTGCACAACGCCAACACCGCAATGCGCCAGGCCAAATGGTCTGGCAAGACCTACGGCCCCAAAGCAACGGTCAACGTGATGCCCACTGCAGCGACAGCCCACCCGCACTCACAAACCACCTTTGGCGATGAGAGCGCACCGACATTGCTGACGGTCGAAGACGCGGCGAGCAAGCTCGGCGTGAGCCGGCCCCATGTGTTCAAACTGATCGACGAGCAACGCTTGCGCCATATCGTCTGGCAGGACAGCAACATGCCGCTGATTCCACTCGACGAGATCAGCCGCTTCACGCAAGAAACGGTGACGTGAACGGCGCCCGCATTCAGAGGTGACTTTCGCCACTGGCTGTTGTCCCTCCTCGAACGCATCGTCAGCCACGCGACCTTGTTGGGCGGCAGGAGCAGCGGATCATGAGTCAGATCAGCGGGCACAAAGCCTTGGCACATCTCACACGGCTTTTCTGCTTGGGCCTCAGCATAGCGCTGCTGCTGGGCGGATGCGTCAGCCGTCCGCTGTCAGAGACAAGCACGCCGGCAGAGCCCAGCCCAGCACAGATCACAATCTTGTATGACGCATTCGGCCGCTCCGAGGCGATGCAGAAGGACTGGGGTTATGCCGCCCTGGTTGAGGTCAGCGGCAAACGCATCCTGTTCGATACCGGCAATGACCCGGGCGTTTTTGCCCACAACGTGCGTGCCGCCGGTGTGGATTTGACGAACCTGGATTTCGTCGTCATGTCGCACCGCCACGGTGATCACATGGCGGGTTTGAACTACCTGCTCAGTGTCAACCCAAAGGTCAAGATCTATGCGCCGAAGGAGGTGTTCGGCGTCTTCGGCGGCTCGCTGCCGGGCAGCTTCTACCGTCGCGATGAAACGCTGTCGGCCGAATCGCGCTACTACGACGGGCAGGCCCCGGAACTGATGAGGTTCGGCAACGCCTGGCCACAAGCCAACCTGGCACTGGTCGATCAGACGACCGAGGTGGCACCAGGCGTCACCCTGATCGCGCTGGTGTCGGATGCGCCTGGCACGCGCGAACTCAAGGAGTTGTCGCTGGCGATCAACACCCCACAGGGCCTCGTCCTGGTGGTCGGGTGCTCGCATCCGGGCATTCAGGCAATCTTGACCGAAGCGGTCAAGATCAATCCGCACATTCACTTCGTTGCGGGGGGTTTCCATCTGGTCGTTGCTGCCGACGCCGTGATCGACAAAGTGAGCACGGCCTTGTTCGAGACGTTCAAGGTCGATTGGATTGCGCCTGGTCATTGCACCGGCGAACCGACGTTCACGGCCTTGCGCAAGCTGTTTGGGCAACACTATCTCTACGCCGGGCTGGGAACGGTGTTGTCACTGGACCAACGCAACCAACCTGCAGCGCAACCCAGTGACGCGGCCGAACTGGCTGGCGACGATCTGTCGGGGTATCTGGAACTGGCACGCCGGTCGCCCGACGTACTCAACACGGCCCCGTTTGCCATTGCAGCAATGCAACACATGAGTTCGCTGCTGAAGCCTGCTTTGGTGCCTTGATGTCTGCACGAATAAACCAGGCCAGCGCCCAAGACAGCGCCGGGGTACTCGCCCAAGTTCCGGTGTTCTTCGGCACGTTATTCATCGTCGTGTCCATCGACATGGTCCTGTCTGCGGTCGCCCTCACACACTGGGTGTTGTTTTGCGAGAGGAGAGATATCTCACGGATAAATTCCGTGAATAGTACCGCTGTTACGTCAAGCGTGTTCGCTGGTGGCTATGAAAATGCAGCCACCGCTATTCAAGGTTGACCAACTTCGACGATACCATGAACTCATTTGTTGGCTTGCGTCACTGCCGCAGGCATTGATTACTTACCAAGTATTTTGCGAGGACGTCATGAGCATCAAAGTACCAAATCAAAGCGCCATCATTTCAATGGCATTTACCATGATGATGGCAATTTTCTCCGCCCCCGCGAATGCGCAAAGCCTCAAAGAGCAAATTGTGGGAACTTGGCTTGCGGTCTCACAATACGTCGATCAGGACGGGAAAAAGTTGGAGCCCTTCGGCACCAACCCGAAGGGCATCGAGGTCAGTGCTTTCAAGGTGAGTTGGCCTTGCGGTGCTGAAGCAGCCGAGCGACGCAGACATGGGTCTGGTGAAGATCATGAACGCGCTTGACGGGAGCGTTGCGAGTGGAGCGGGAGCTCTTGCGATAGC
>JBFPGZ010000042.1:0-11438 GCA_041083665.1 Leptothrix sp. (in: b-proteobacteria) | reverse complement strand
AGCTCGGCTACAAGGTTGGCGTGCGCGTCAACCTGGACGTGCTGAACGCCCAGACCCAGCTCTTCACCACCCAGCGCGACTTGGCCAAGGCGCGCTATGACGTGCTGCTCAACAGCCTGAAGCTGCGCCAGGCGGCCGGCACGCTGACATATCGCGATCTGGACACAGTCAATCGGTTGCTGCGCTAAATTGTCGCTCTGCAATATTCACATCGAATCTGACGGTGTAAGTGATCGCGGGCCGGTGTCGGACCGGAAGGCACACTCGCCGCGTCTTTGATCTGGCTCATAGGCTGATTGGCGGGGCAGGAGTCGAATGACCGTCGGCCCTGCAGTAGTGGTTATTCGATAGGGACCAACAAGCAGGCGCCTGGATGTTCAACTCACAGGGAATAAATATGTCTGCGACAACCAATAACAACGCTTTACCCCAGATCAATGCGGGTACAAGCACACTGTCAGATATGGAGCTGCTGGTCTTGACCGACACGGTATTGACCAGCATGACGAATAACCCGCATTTCGCGCCGTGGCCGCCAGGGGTGCCACCGTTGGATGAAATTCGGGGCGACCGGAATAGTTTCCAGGCAGCAATGATTGCCGCCCAAAGCCACGATACGTTCAAGATTGCCGAGCGCAAGGCCTTGCGTGTGGTGCTGGAAAACAAGCTCAGTCATCTGGCCGCGTTTGTGCAAATGGCGGCGCACGGTAATGCGGATGCTTTGGCTTCATCAGGTTTCGAGTTGCGCCGGCCGCGCTCCAGCAGCAGTTCGGGCAGCTCGGACGAGCCGCTGCCGGCACCGGCTGATTTGAGCGTCGAACATGGCAGCCTGAGCGGCACGCTGACGCTGCATGTGACCCGGCTACCGGGGGCGCGTGCGTGTGACATCGAGGTGGCCCAGGGTGACCCGTCGCTGCCCGAGAACTGGCGCCACTGGGATGTGTCGGCCTCGTGGTCCCGGATCACGCTGAGCGGCTTCACGCCCGGCCAGGTGTATTGGGTGCGTGTGCGTGCCGTCGGCGGCAAGACCGGCCACGGCCTGTGGAGCAACCCGGTCAGCATCATGGCCATCTGAAGCGTTCAGACCCTCCTGCTTTCAAGCGCAGCCAGGCTGCACGTCAAAGAGCTTGAAAGCTTTCCGGCTGCAGGTCACCAGGACCATGCAGCCGGTTTTTCTTGGGGTCAGCTGATCGCGTCGAGCAACTGCGACTCGAACACCAGCTGGGCGCGGTTGTTCTGCAGCGCTTCGCCGTTGACGAGGAAGGTGTCCTCGACGCGTTCGCCCAGCGTGCTGATCTTGGCCAGCTGCAGGTTGATGTGGTGCTCGGCCAGCACCCGGGCGATCGAATAGAGCAGGCCGGAGCGGTCGCTGGCCGAGACCGACAGCAGCCAGCGCTGGGCCCGCTCGTCCGGGCGCAACTGCACGCGCGGCGTGACCGGGAACGATTTGACCCGGCGTGACAGACGGCCCCGGCTGGGTTCCGGCAGGGCGCCTTCCCGATTCAGCGCCAGGGCGAGCTGGGTTTCGACCAGCGCGATCAGATCGCGGTAGGCCTGGCTGAAATACGGCGTGATGACCTGGAAGGTGTCAAACGCATAGCGGGTGCGGGTGGTGTGGATGCGGGCGTCCAGGATGCTGAACTGCGCCACGTCGAAATAGCCGCAGATGCGCGCAAACAGATCGGGCCGATCCGGCGCGTAGACCAGCACCTGCAGGCCCTCACCGACCGGTGACAGCCGCGCACTCACGATCGGCTCGGTGATCTCGACCTTGCGGTTCAGCGCGCGCGCATGCCAGGCGATCTCGCCGCTGTCGTGGCGCGCGAAGTAGCTCAGCTCGAGCGTTTTCCAGAGCGCTTCCTCGGCGCCGGGCAGCATCGAATGCAGGGCCAGCATCTGCCGCGCTTCCTGCTTGCGCTGTTCGATCTCGGCGTCCATGTTGGACTGCGCGCCACCGAGCGCGCGCAAGGTGGCGCGGTAGAGGTCTTCGAGCAGCTTGCCCTTCCAGGCGTTCCAGACCTTCGGGCTGGTGCCTCGGATGTCGGCCACCGTCAGCAGGTAGAGCGCGGTCAGGCGGCGCGGGTCGCGCACGTGCTGGGCAAAGGCGTTGATCACGTCCGGATCGGACAGATCCTCTTTTTGCGCCACGCGCGACATGGTCAGGTGCTCCTTGACCACGAATTCGATCAGGCGGGTATCGTCCTTGTCGATGCCGTGGTCGCGGCAGAAGCGCCGCACTTCCTGCGCGCCCAGCGCGGAGTGGTCACCGCCCCGGCCCTTGGCGACGTCGTGAAACAGCGCCGCCACATACAGGATCCACGGCTTGTCCCAGTGCGCCGCCAGCTGCGAGCAGAACGGGTATTCGTGGGTGTGCTCGGGGATGAAGAAGCGCCGCACGTTGCGCAGCACCATCATGATGTGCTGGTCCACCGTGTAGACGTGGAACAGGTCGTGCTGCATCTGGCCGACGATGCGGCGGAACACCCAGAGATAGCGCCCCAGCACCGAGGTCTGGTTCATCAGCCGGAAGACATGCGTGTGGCCCTGCGGCTGACGCATGATCTCCATGAACAGGCGGCGGTTTTCCGGGTCGGCGCGGAACTTGGCGTCCATCAGGCCACGCGCGTTGTAGAGCGCGCGCAGCGTGCGCACCGACAGGCCCTTGATGCCGACGTTCAGCTGGAAGGCCAGGAAGGTTTCCAGGATGGCGTGCGGATCGCGTTCGTACAGATCGTCGGACGCCACTTCCAGCATGCCGGCGCGGTCGAAGAAGCGCGCGCTGATCGGCCGCATCGGGTCGTTCTGCGACCCCATCACCCGCTCTTCGATGTTGAGCATCAGGATCTGGTTGAGCTGCGTCACCGCCTTGGCGGCCCAGTAGTAGCGCCGCATCAGCGCCTCGCTGGCGCGCTGCTCCGGGGTCGAGTGGTAGCCGAAGCTCTCGGCCACGGCGGTCTGCAGGTCGAACACCAGCCGGTCTTCGCGGCGGCCCGCCACCATGTGCAGGCGGGCGCGGATCAGCCGGAGCAGGCCTTCGTTGCGTTGCAGCTGATTGACCTCGAAGCGGGTGATCAGCCCCTTGCTGGCCAGCTCGCCCCAGGTGCGGCCCAGCCCGGCGGCGGCGGCCACCCAGCGCAGCACCTGCAGATCGCGCAGGCCGCCCGGGCTTTCCTTGCAGTTGGGCTCCAGCGAGTAGGGCGTGTCTTCGTACTTGACGTGGCGCTGGCGCATCTCCAGCAACTTGGCGCGGAAAAACGCCGCCGGATCGAGCACGTCGCGGGTCCAGCGCTGGAACTGGCTGAACAGCCGCTTGGTGCCGCACAGATAGCGTGCCTCCAGCAGCGCGGTCTGCACCGTCACGTCGGACTGTGCTTCGGCCACGCATTCATCGACCGTGCGCACGCTGGAGCCGATTTCCAGCCCGATGTCCCAGCAGGCGGTGATGAAGGCTTCGATCCTGGCGGTCGGGTTGCAGGTCTCGGCCGAGGCACAGCCTGGGCAAGGCTGCACCGACGGCAGCAGCACCAGCACATCCACATCGGAATGCGGAAACAGCTCGCCGCGACCATAACCACCCACGGCCACCAGCGCGGCGCCCTGCGGCATGTCGGATTGCTCCCACAGCTGTCCGAGCACCGCATCGACATGGCGGGCCAGTTGCCGGATCAGCTGGTGGGCAGCGGCAACAGTGGCGCGTTCCTGTCGGAACTGCTCGACCAGCGCTTTACGGCCTTCACGCAGCAGGCCGCGCAGTTGGGGCAGGTCGGGGCGGGGCTGGACGGTCAGCGGCACGACAACCGCAGTGGGGGTACTCATCAGGCGCTTCAGCCGCGCACGAAATCAGGCGGCGGCGGACAGCCGTCCGACAGCGTCAGCACTTCATAGCCCGTCTCGGTGACGACGATGGTGTGTTCCCACTGGGCCGAGAGCGAGCGGTCCTTGGTGACGATGGTCCAGCCGTCGCCGGCTTCCTTGATCTCGCGCCGGCCGGCGTTGATCATCGGCTCGATCGTGAAGACCATGCCGACCTTCAGCTCGTCGAGCGTGCCGGGGCGGCCGTAATGCAGCACCTGCGGGTCTTCGTGGAACTTGCGGCCGATGCCGTGGCCGCAGAACTCGCGCACCACCGACAGGCCCTGGTTCTCGGCAAAGGTCTGGATGGCGTGGCCGATGTCGCCAAAGTGCGCGCCGGGGCGCACCTTCATGATGCCGCGCCACATCGACTCGTAGGTCAGGTGGCACAGGCGCTTGGCCGCGATCGAGCCTTCGCCGATGATGAACATGCGGCTGGAGTCGCCGTGCCAGCCGTCCTTGATGACGGTGATGTCGAGGTTGACGATGTCGCCGTTCTTGAGCGGCTTGTCGTTCGGGATGCCGTGGCAGATCTGGTGATTCACCGACGCGCAGATCGACTTCGGGTACGGCGTGTAGCCGGGCGGGGCGTAGTTGAGCGGGGCGGGAATCGCCTGTTGCACCTCCACGATGTGCTGGTACGCGATGCGGTCCAGCTCGTTGGTGGTGACACCGGGTTTGACATGCGGGGCCAGGATGTCCAGCACCTCGGAGGTGAGCCGGCAGGCCACCCGCATAGCCTCAATGTCTGAGGCGGATTTGATCGTGATCGACATAGATGCCAATTATCTCACTCGGGTTTTATCCGTAGAGCGCCTGCTGGCAAGTGCAGCGGCCTGGGCTTAAGCTCGCCCGGCATGGAAAGAATCGATTGCGCGGTCCGCGGCGCGGGGGGGGGGGGGCGGGCGGGGGCGCGTGCGCGGGCACGCGCCGGCCGCGAGGTGATCGTCCTCGAAGCGGCGGATGCGTTCGGCACCGCCACCAGCGCCCGCAACAGCGAAGTGATTCACGCCGGCCTGTACTACCCGAGCGGCTCGCTCAAGGCGCAGTTGTGTGTGCAGGGCCGCGCGCTGCTGTACGACTTCTGCGCCCGCCATCAGGTGGCGCACCGCCGCATCGGCAAGCTGCTGGTCGCCACCGACCCGGCGCAGCACGCCAAGCTGGCGGCGCTGCAGGCGCAAGCCCGCGCCAACGGCGTGCACGATCTGCAGTGGCTGGATGCTGCGCAAGCCGCCGCGCTGGAGCCGGCGCTGCGCTGCACGGCGGCGCTGCTGTCGCCCTCGACCGGCATCATCGACAGCCACGGCCTGATGCTGGCGCTGCTGGCGGATGCCGAAGCGCATGGCGCACTGCTGGCGCTGCGCACGGCCGTGCAGGGCGGGCGGGCCACGCCGCAGGGCATCGAGCTGCGCATCGCCACGGCGGATGGCGAAATGACGGTGCGCGCCCGCAGCGTGATCAACGCCGCCGGCTTGTGGGCACCAGCGCTGGCCCGGCGTCTCGGACTGCCGGTTGACGCGCTGCCGCTGGCCCGTTTCTGCAAGGGCAACTACTTCGCCTGCAGCGGCAAGGCGGCCTTCAGCCGGTTGATCTACCCGCTGCCCGACGCCGCCGGCCTGGGCGTGCATGTGACGCTCGATCTGGCTGGGCAGATGCGTTTCGGCCCCGACACCGAGTGGATCGAACCGGCCGCGCCAGGCGCCGCCGACGCATTCCCGCCCGCCGACGCGCTGGATTACCGCGTCGAGCCGCAGCGGGTGGCCGGCATGGCCGACGCCATCCGGCGCTACTGGCCGGGCCTGCCGGATGAGGCGCTGGCGCCGGCCTACGCCGGCGTGCGGCCCAAGATCAGCGGGGCGCTGGAGGCAGCGGCCGATTTCCGCATCGACGGCCCGGCGCAGCATGGTGTGGCGGGGCTGGTGAACCTGTTCGGCATCGAGTCGCCGGGGCTCACCGCCAGCCTGGCGATCGCCGAGCGGGTGGCCGCGCAGGTGCAGGAAGTCACGCCGATCGATGCGGCGGGGCGCTGACAGCCTAAAATCGCCGGCTTGCCAAGCCGTGGTGACCCGAGTCACCGCAGCCGACCAGCGCACTTCGCGCCCCCAACTTCCTGCAGGCCAGCACCCGTGCCCACCACCGCGCCCACCTCAGCCTCCAAGCACCTGATGCACTTCGAGGGCGGCAACGCTCTTTCCGTCTTTCGCGCCCAGGCGCTGCTGCCGCAGCTGCAAGCGGTCAGCCCGCGCATCCACGGCGTGGCGGCCCGCCATGTGCACTGGGTCTGGACCGACGCGGCACCGTTTGGCGACGCGGTGGACAAGCTCGCCGCGCTGCTGAACTACGGCGACGCCTACGCGGGCGCCACTGCCGCCGACCAGGACAGCGCGCTGATCGTCGTCATGCCGCGCCTGGGCACCGTGTCGCCTTGGGCGTCCAAGGCGACCGACATCGCGCACAACTGCGGCCTGGCGCTGCACCGCGTCGAGCGCGTCACCGAATTCCGCCTGACGCTGAAAAGCAGCGGCGTGGCCGGCCTGCTCGACACGCTGAAAGGCAGCACCAAGCCGCTGTCGGCTGAAGAGCTGCAAGCCTGCGCCGCGCTGCTGCACGACCGCATGACCGAAAGTGCTGCCTTGGAGCGCCAAGCCGCGCTGCACCTGTTCGACGAGCAACCCGCGCAGCCGCTGGAACACGTCGATGTGATTGGCCAGGGCCCGAACAGTGGCAGGTTGGCGCTGGTCAAGGCCAACAAGGACTTCGGCCTGGCGCTGAGCGACGACGAGATCGACTACCTGGTGGACGCGTTCACCAAGCTCGGCCGTAACCCGAGCGATGTCGAGCTGATGATGTTCGCGCAGGCCAACTCGGAGCACTGCCGCCACAAGATCTTCAACGCCGACTTCACGATCGACGGCACCAAGCAGCCGCTCAGCATGTTCGGCATGATCCGCAACACCGAAAAGCTCAGCCCGCAGCACACGGTGGTGGCGTACAGCGACAACGCCTCGGTGATGGCAGGTGGCCAAGTCGAGCGCTGGGCGCCCGAGGGCTACACCAACGCGCCGCAGTACGCCGCCCGGTCCGAGACCATGCACGTGCTGATGAAGGTGGAGACGCACAACCACCCGACCGCCATCTCGCCGTTCCCGGGCGCCTCGACCGGCGCCGGCGGCGAGATCCGCGACGAAGGCGCCACCGGCCGGGGTTCCAAGCCCAAGGCCGGCCTGACGGGTTTCAGCGTCTCGAACCTGAACCTGCCGGGCACCAGCGAGCCGTGGGAAGCCCAACCGATCGGCAAGCCCGAGCACATCGCCAGCGCGCTGCAGATCATGATCGACGGGCCGCTGGGCGGCGCGGCGTTCAACAACGAATTTGGCCGGCCGAACCTGGCGGGTTATTTCCGCGTGTTTGAGCAGGACGTGGCGGGCGTGATGCGCGGGTATCACAAGCCGATCATGATCGCCGGCGGCCTGGGCGTGATCCATGACGCGCAGACGCACAAGCTGCCGTTTGGCGCCGGCACGCTCTTGATCCAGCTCGGTGGCCCGGGCATGCGCATCGGCATGGGCGGCGGCGCGGCCAGCTCGATGGCGGCCGGCACCAACGCCGCGTCGCTGGACTTTGACAGCGTGCAGCGTGGCAACCCGGAAATCCAGCGCCGTGCACAGGAAGTCATCAACCACTGCTGGAACCTCGGTGCCAGCAACCCGATCGTGGCGATCCACGACGTCGGCGCCGGTGGCATCAGCAACGCTTTCCCGGAACTGGTCGATGGGGCAGAGAAGGGCGCGACCTTCGACATCCGCAAGGTGCCGCTGGAAGAAACCGGCCTGGCGCCGAAGGAAATCTGGTGCAACGAGAGCCAGGAGCGCTACGTCCTGGCCATCACGCCGGAAAGCCTGCCGATCTTCACCGCGATGGCCGAGCGCGAGCGCTGCCCGTTTGCGGTGATCGGCGTCGCCACCGACGACCGCGAGCTGATCCTGGAAGAAGGTCCGGGCGGCGAGCGCCCGATCGACATGCCGATGGACGTGCTGCTCGGCAAGCCGCCCAAGGTGCACCGCGATGTGAAGCGCGTCGAGCGCACTGAAGCGGCGCTGAACCTCACGGGCGTCAAGCTGGATGAGGTGGCGCTGAGCGTGCTGCGGCATCCGACCGTGGCGAGCAAGCGCTTCCTGATCACCATCGGCGACCGCACCGTGGGCGGCATGAGCCACCGCGACCAGATGGTCGGGCCCTGGCAGGTGCCGGTGGCCGACGTGGCGGTGACGCTGGCCGACTACGCCGGCTTCCGTGGCGAGGCCATGAGCATGGGCGAGCGCACGCCGCTGGCCGCGCTCGACGCACCCGCCTCGGGCCGCATGGCGGTGGCGGAAGCCATCACGAATCTGCTGGCGGCGCCGATCGAGCTGAGCCGCATCAAGTTGTCGGCCAACTGGATGGCCGCTTGCGGCGAAGCCGGCGAAGACGCCGCGCTGTACGAAACCGTCAAGGCGGTCGGCATGGAGTTGTGCCCGGCGTTGGGCATCGGCATCCCGGTCGGCAAGGATTCCTTGTCGATGCGCACCAAGTGGAGCGACGGCGGCGAAGCAAAACAAGTCGTCGCGCCGGTCTCGCTGATCGTCTCGGCGTTCGCGACGCTCGACGACGTGCGTGGCACGCTGACGCCGCAGCTCAAGACCGACACGCCCGCCGGCCTGGACACCAGCCTGATCCTGATCGATCTGGGCAACGGCAAGAACCGCATGGGCGGCTCGATGCTGGCGCAGGTGCTGGGTCAGTTTGGCCACGACGTGCCGGATCTGGACAGCCCGGAACAACTCAAGAGCCTGGTCGCCGCCATCAACCAGCTGCGCGGCGAAGGCAAGCTGCTGGCCTACCACGATCGCAGCGACGGCGGCTTGTGGGCGGCAGCGTGCGAAATGGCCTTTGCCGGCCACGTCGGCGTGAGCCTGAACGTGGACATGCTGGTCACCGAAGGCGACGGCATCAGCGACAGCCGCGCCGACACGGGGGATTCGAAGAACTGGGCTGGCCAGGTGGCCGAACGCCGCAACGAGCTGACGCTCAAAGCGCTGTTCAGCGAAGAACTCGGCGCCGTGATCCAGGTGCCGACCGCCGTGCGCAACGAGGTGATGCAGACCCTGCGCATGCATGGCCTGAGCAAACACAGCCACGTCATCGGCAAGACCAACGACCGCGCGGCGGTGGAAGTCTGGCGCGACGCCAAGAGCGTCTTCGCCGCGCCGCTGCAGCAGCTGCACCAGGCCTGGGACGACGTGAGCTGGCGCATCGCCGCGCTGCGCGACAACCCGGTCTGCGCCGACAGCGAACACGCCGCCGCCGGCGCGCCCGACAACACCGGCCTGCACGTCGCGCTGACGTTTGATCCGGCCGAGGATGTGGCCGCGCCGTTCCTCAACCTGACGCGGCCCAAGGTGGCGATCCTGCGCGAGCAGGGCGTCAACTCGCACGTCGAGATGAGCTACGCGATGGCCAAGGCCGGCTTCGACACCTTTGACGTGCACATGAGCGACCTGCAGGCCGGCCGCGCCCGCCTCGACATGTTCCAGGGCTTCGTGGCCTGCGGCGGCTTCAGTTATGGCGACACGCTCGGCGCCGGCGAGGGTTGGGCGCGCTCGGTGATGTTCAACCCGACGCTGGCGGAACAGTTCGCGGCCTTCTTCGGCCGCAGCGACACCTTTGCGCTGGGCGTGTGCAACGGCTGCCAGATGATGGCGGCGCTGAGCCCGATCATCCCCGGCGCGCAAGACTGGCCCAAGTTCACGCGCAACAAGAGCGAGCAGTTCGAGGCGCGCCTGGCCCAAGTCGAAGTGCTGGCCAGCCCGTCGATCTTCTTCCAGGGCATGGAAGGCAGCCGCCTGCCAATCGCGGTGGCGCACGGCGAAGGCTTTGCCGACTTCAGCCAGCGCGGCGATGCACAAAAGGTGCACCGCGCCATGCGCTTCGTCGATCACACCGGCGCGCCGACCGAAAGTTACCCGTTCAACCCGAACGGCAGCCCCGATGGCCTGACCTCAGTCACCACCGCCGACGGCCGCTTCACCGTACTGATGCCGCACCCCGAGCGCGTGTTCCGCAATATCCAGATGAGCTGGACGAGTGGGGATTTGAATGCCGCCAGTCCGTGGCAGCGGATGTTTGGGAATGCGCGGCGGTGGGTGGGGTGATTTTTCTAAGTCGGTATTAATCTTTAAGGGGCTCAACCGTGATCGAATGTACTGTCAGGTATTATTTCAAGTCGCAGCAACGTCGTGTTGTTTGTTTTGAACGGTCCGTTCGATTTGCGGCTGTCCCCTTCATAGGGTCTGCGCTCTCTCTTAAGGATGATTTTTTGGAGGTTGAACTTGTTCAATTCCGTGAAGAATCATCTCCTGTCTTGATTGTTCGGGATTCAATTGTAGAAAATGATGCGGAGCTGAATGAAATAATTGACGATATGAAGGGGCGCAGATGGACTGTTGCTAGTGACATTGTCCGTAAAATGTCATAGTTCTTTTTGTTGTACGTGGGTTGGTTGGTTTGATTTTGATTGCTGGTGTTCCAGTTGGGCTCAAGCCGAATATCGTCATCCACCTCGACCGCAATCGCGCTGTCTGCATCGAGTCGAAGTACCCATCAGGCGAGGGCCGTTATCCGTCCGCTGAAGCCGACAGTGCCATCTTCGGCCAGCGCTGATACGGCATTTGAGCGATGCTATCAGCACGACGCCCCGTCAAACGGATTGAACAGCCCCACGCCAAACGAGCGGAAATCAGCAATATTGCGGGTGACCACCGTCAAATGATGAACCTTGGCGGTGGCGGCAATCATGGCGTCTTCATATAACGTGTCGGACGTCTTGTGCATCAGCCTGGCCCAGGTTCTGAAAATGCTGGCGTCCATCGGTAGCACGTTATAACTGTCGGCCACCAGATCCAGCCATTGTTCGATCTGGGTGGCTTTGGCGACATCTTGCTCGCGGGTCAGTTCGATGCCGGCTTGTATTTCACCGATCGTGACGGCCGAGATGAACAAGTCCTTGTCATCCACACTTTGCAGCCAAGCCACCACGGCACCATGAGGTTTTTGCCGGCGCAGTTCGGAAATGATGTTGGTGTCGAGCAGATACACCGGGCTTACTCCAGATCCGGCGCATCGCGGCGGCGCGCCATGCCACGGGCCGGAATCTCCAACTCGGTGGGGCCGGCATCCGACAAGAGCAGCTGCTTGAGCGACGGGCGTGCTGCCGCCTGCAAGCGGCGCCAGACATCGACCGGCACCAGCACGGCGGCTTCAGCGCCACGCTTGGTGACCATCTGCGGCCCATCGGCCATGCAGGCATCCAGAAATTCGCTGAAACGTGCCTTCGCGTCCTGTACGGGCCAAGTCTGCATGGCGAAACCTCATAGCCAACTAGTCAGAAGACTAGTCTATTGCCGGTTTGGCTCTCTCGCAAGTACGTATTCAGCCCCCCGGTATTGACGTTGAGGCGCTAGCCAGAACGACCGGAGTCAAGGCGATGGGGAGACAAGCGCCGGGAGGCGCGCCTCAGCCGGAGGGCTGCAGCATCGGCGCGGTCGAGC
>JBFPGZ010000015.1:0-54853 GCA_041083665.1 Leptothrix sp. (in: b-proteobacteria) | reverse complement strand
CGAATCATCTGCACGACTTGCAGCTTGAACTCCGCCTTGAAGGTCCTTCGTTCTCTCTTGCTCATGTTCCTCGTCCAGGTGGATTCCACCTATCGAGGTGTCCGGGGAAATTAGACCAGCACACAGAGCAACTCGTGGATAACTTGTGAACTTGTCCACTGATTCATCCACCATGTCATCCACAACTGGACAAGTTTGGGGACAACTTTTGAACAACACCCTAGTTATGCACCGCAAGTAGCACAAGTGTGAAGTTGTTGTCATTTCCTCCCCTGCTTATTAGGGGGCTACCGCACAGGCTTGTGCAAAGGCTAAGTGCTTGTCAATAAAGATAAATAGTGGCTTGTCCACAGAAAGTCAGCGCCTCTATTACAACAATGACTTAAAAATAAAAGATATTCATATAGAAAGAAAAGAACACCGGCACAGTGCATGTTGCACAAGAGCTGCTTGAGATGCGCAAGCATGTTGCGATGCAGCAAACACTTGCATGCTCAGCTATGGACTTCGCTGAAGGCAGTCTTATGCTGACAGCCTTGTTGTTTTTTGTGAGCAGTTCGTGGACCGGCATTTCCTCACCCCCTTGTTCTCGCCCAGTTCCATCATTGTCTTCACAGGCAACCCTGAGGAACCTGATCAGCTGACACCGCAGGCGCGAGCCATGGTGCGCGAGTTGCGCAGTCACAGCTATGAAGGTCAGCTGACCTTCATGGACATCGAAATGACCGGTACGCTGGCTGATCTGGCGCAGTCACGCGCCGATCTGGCTGTCATTGCGTTGCCACCGGAAAAGATTGCTGCGGCTCTGGAGATCGCCGGACGCATCCGCTGTCGCGCGGCGCTGGTGCTGTCGAGCAACCTGCCGCAGGCACAGTGCAACGAGTTGCACACGATCGCGCGGCGCCACAGCGTCTATCTGCTCGGCCCGAACAGCCTGGGCCTGCAACGGCCGCACCTGCGACTGAACGCCAGTGCGGTCGGACCGCTGGCTGCGTCCGGACCATTGGCGCTGGTGTCGCAGTCCGGTGCGCTGACCTCCGGCATCCTCGACTGGGCGGCCGGCAACGGCGTGGGCTTTTCCACCGTGGTGTCGCTCGGGCCGAACACGGCTGTCGATCTGCCGCAGGTGCTGGACTTTCTCGCCAATGACGGCGCGACCCAGAGCATCCTGGTCTACATGGAAGGTATCCACAACGCCCGGCGCTTCATGAGCGCGCTGCGGGCGGCGGCCTATACCAAACCGGTGGTGGTGATGAAGGCCGGGCGCAAGCCGGCTGGCTCGACCGCCGCGCTGACGCACTCGGCCGCCATCGTCGGTTCCGACGATGTGTTCGAAGCGGTGCTGCGCCGTGCCGGCGTGGTGCGGGTGCGGGCCTTCACGCAGCTGTTCTCGGCCGCCAAGTGTCTGGCTTCGCGCTATCGGCCGGTCGGCAAGCGGCTCGCCATCGTCACCAACGGCGGTGGCCCAGGCGTGCTGGCGGCCGATTGGGCCAACGAGATCGGCATCAAGGTGGCGCAGCTCGGTGAGGCGAACCGTGGTGAATTGGTCGCCAAGCTGCCGCCGCATGCCAGCCTCAATGCGGTGATTGATCTGGGTGAGGAAGCCACGCCGGAGCATTTCCGCAACGCCCTGCTGGCATGTGCCAAGGATGTCGGCGTGGACGGCATCCTGCTGCTCTATTCGCCCAAGCCGGACACCGACCCCGATACCATCGCGCGAGCGGTTTGCGAGGTCTACAGCCGGGTCGGCAAGCCGGTGCTGTCGTGCTGGATGGGTGACGAGCGGGTGCGCGAGGCGCGTGAAACCTTGAACGCCGTCTCGATTCCGAGTTTCCGCACCCCGGAAGCGGCGGTCGACGCCTTCAGCAACATCGCGAGCTTCTACCAGAACCAGTTGCTGTTGCAGCAGACGCCGTCACCGCTGTCAAACCTGGCCAAGCCCGATACCGAAGGCGCGCGCCTGCTCATCGAAGCCGTGCTGGCCGAGCGGCGCCGCGTGCTGACCGAGATGGAATCGAAGGCGCTGCTGGCGGCCTTCCACATCCCGGTCACGCGCACCATGCTGGCCCGCACCGCCAACGAGGCGATGCTGATCGCCAGCCAGCTCGGTTATCCGGTGGCGCTGAAGATCGATTCGCCCGACATCAGCCACAAGTCGGATGTGCAGGGTGTGGCGCTCAACGTGACATCCGCCACCCAGGTGCGCGACACCTACAACGACATGCTCGCTGCTGTCGGCCGCGCCATGCCGAAGGCGCGCATCAACGGCGTGACGATCCAGCCGATGAGCGGCAAGAAACGTGGCCGTGAGATCTACGTCGGCCTGACGACGGACGATCCGTTCGGCCCCGTGATCACCTTCGGCGCCGGCGGCACCATGATCGAGCTGATCGCCGACCGCGCCATGGAGCTGCCGCCGCTGAACCAGTTCCTGGCACACCGGCTGATCGAGCGGGCGCGGGTGGCCGAGACGCTGGGCGAGTGGCGCGGTGCGCCCGCAGCCGACATCGTGGCGGTCGAGCAGATCCTGCTGCGTGTCTCGGAAATGGTCTGCGCGCTGCCGCAGCTGCGCGAGATGGACATCAATCCCATCATCGTCGACGAGACCGGCGCGGTGGCGGTGGATGCGCGCATCGTCATCGACCACGCCGGTCCGACCGCCAAGGACTACAGCCATCTGGCCATCCTGCCCTATCCGAGCAGCCAGGAGCGCGAGTGGCCGATGAAGGGTGGCGACCTCTACACCATCCGGCCGATCCGCCCGGACGACGCCGACATGCTGCAGACCTTCGTGCGCGGCATGTCGCAGGAAAGCCGCTACTTCCGCTTCGCCAGCGCGATGCACGAGTTGCCGGCGCGCATGCTGGCACGCTACACGCTGATCGATTACGACCGCGAAATGGCGCTGGTGGCGGTGCATCGGCAGCGCAAGCTCGATGGCGCGGGTGGTTTTGTCGATACCGAAGAGATCATCGGCGTGTCGCGCTTCATCACCAACCCGGACCAGACCACCTGCGAGTTCTCGCTGGCGGTGTCGGACCACTACAAGGGCCAGGGGCTGGGCTCGCGGCTGATGCTGTCGATCATGGAATTCGCCCGCAGCAAGGGCCTGGCCGAGATCGACGGCCTGGTGCTGGCCAACAACGACAACATGCTGCGGCTGATGCGCAGCCTGGGCTTTGCGGTTGGCCCTTTCCCCGAGGACTCCGACTTCAAGCTGGTGACCAAGACCTTGTGAGTCAAGGCTGACCGGCCGCGCTGGCGCAAATCCGGTGGCCTGATAGGCCATCGGTTGCGCGGCCAATTCGATGGCGGCATGCTGTGGGCCTTGTGCTGACAGCTCCGAGGAGCCCCGCGTGAACCGCCGCCTCGACCGCCTGACCCGATTGAGCGAGCCAGCTCCGTTCGAGCGCGAAGCGCTGGCCGTGCAGTACCGCCGTGTCCGCGACCTGACGCGCCAGCTCAGCGCGCCGCTCAGCGCTGAAGACCAGGGCTTGCAGTCGATGCCCGATGCCAGCCCGACCAAATGGCATCTGGCCCACACCAGCTGGTTTTTCGAAGCCCTGCTGCTGCAGCGCCATCAGCCAGGCTACCGGCCGCATGACCAGACCTATCTCTACCTCTACAACTCGTATTACGAAGCGCTGGGGCCGCGCCACCCACGCTCGCAGCGCGGCCTGCTGAGCCGACCCTCGCTGGCGGAGGTCTGGCGCTACCGCGAGCAGGTCGATGCCGCCGTGCTGCACTGGCTGGCCGAGGCGAGCGAGGCGCAACTGGCCACCGCCGCACCGGTGTTCACGCTCGGTCTGCACCACGAGCAGCAGCATCAGGAGTTGCTGCTGACCGACATCAAGCACGCCTTCTCGCTCAACCCGCTGGCGCCGGTGTATGTGCCGCAGCTGGCCGATCGGGGCCGAGATCGTCAGACACTCGCGTTGCCAGGCTGGCAGAGCTACTCCGGCGGCGTGGTCCAGATCGGCCATGACGGATCAGGTTTTGCCTTCGACAACGAATGCCCGCGCCATGCGGTGCTGCTGGCGCCCTATCAGCTGGCGACGCGGCCAGCCAGTTGCGCCGACTACCTGGCGTTCATGCGGGACGGCGCTTATCAACAGCCGCAGTGGTGGTTGAGCGATGGCTGGGCGCTGCGGCAGGCCGAGCACTGGGACGCGCCGGCCTACTGGCGCAACCCGGCACCCGCAGGCAGCGCTGCCTACACCGACCCGGGCGCCTGGCAGGTCTACACGCTGCACGGTCTGCAGCCGCTCGATCTGCACGAGCCGGTCTGCCACCTGAGCGGCTACGAGGCCGCCGCCTACGCCGCCTGGGCCGGCGCGCGCCTGCCGACCGAGTTCGAGTGGGAGGCCGCAGCCGTCGCGATCGACCCGGCCACGCAGCGCTACGACCCGCTGGCACCGCATCCGCAGCCGCTCGATCACGTCGCGGCGACCACTTCGGGCGCTGGCCTGCAGCAGCTCTACGGCGAGGTCTGGGAGTGGACCGCTTCGGCTTACGCGCCCTATCCGGGCTTCAAGCCCTGGTCGGGGCCGGCGGCCGAATACAACGGCAAGTTCATGATCAACCAGCTGGTGCTGCGCGGCGGCAGTTGCGCGACGCCGCTCGGCCATCTGCGCGCCAGCTATCGCAACTTCTTTGCCCCCGTAGCGCGCTGGCAGTTCAGCGGCGTGCGCCTGGCCCGCGACGCCTGAGCCGCGCGGGTCTGTCCTGCCACCGAGGAGCTGTCATGACCCTGCAAGCCGAGTCCCCGCCGTATGCCAATGGCCAAGACAGTCGCGGCGAGTTCGCCAGCGCGCTGCTGCAGGCGCTGCGCGCCACGCCCCGCTCGATCGCACCGAAGTTCTTCTACGACGCTGCCGGCTCGGCGTTGTTCGACCGCATCTGCGCGCTCGACGAGTACTACCTGACCCGCACCGAGACCGCGCTGCTGCAGCGCCATGCGCCCGAGATGGCCGAATGCATCGGCGCGGGGGCCGACCTGATCGAGTTCGGCGCCGGCTCGCTGCACAAGATCCGCCTGCTGCTCGATGCGCTGCCGACGCTGGCGCGCTTCGTGCCGATCGACATCTCGGCGGCGCATCTGCAGGCGCAGGTCCGGCGGCTGCAGCAGGACTACCCGACGCTGCCGATCACACCGCTGGTGGCCGACTTCACCCGGTCGATCCGGCTGCCGGCATCGCCGGCCGGCACGCGCCAACGGGTCGGCTTCTTTCCGGGCTCGTCGATCGGCAATTTCAGCCCGCTGGAGGCGTGCGAGTTCCTGGCGACGGCGGCACAGCTGCTGCGCGGCGGCGGACTGCTGATCGGCGTCGATCTGATCAAGGATCCGGCGCTGCTGCACCGCGCCTACAACGACGCCGCTGGCGTCACCGCCGCCTTCAACCTGAACCTGTTGGCGCGCGCCAACCGCGAGCTGGGCGCCGACTTTGACCTCGGCGCCTTCCACCACTACGCCTATTACCAGCCGCAGCTGCAGCGCATCGAGATGCATCTGCTCAGCGCGCGGCGCCAGACGGTGCGGCTGTGTGGCGAGCGTTTCGAGTTCAGCCCCGGCGCCAGCCTGCACACCGAAAATTCCTGCAAGTACAGCGTCGAGGGCTTCCAGGCGCTGGCGCGTCAGGCCGGCTGGCAGCCTGGCCCGGTCTGGTGCGATGCGGCTGGGCTGTTCAGCGTGCATTGGCTTGCCGCACCATCCGCCTCGGCCCGACACTCCGTTTGACGCTTCCTGTGCACAACCCTTTTTCCGATGAACCTCGTCGCGACGCACCCCAAAATCCCCGTTTCGATCGCCTGCATCGGCGCAGGCCGAGTGGCCCAGGCGCTGCAGATCGCGCTGCAGCGCCTTGACAGCCCGCTGGTGGCGCTCGGACGTCGTTCGGTACCCTCCGGTAGCTCCGAGCTGATTTGCAGCCCGCAGCAGGCCGCAGATCGCGCCGAGCTGGTCTTGCTGACCGTGCCGGACGACGCGATTGCGGCCGTGGCGGCCAGCCTGCGTTGGCGTCCAGGCCAGGCGGTGGTGCATTGCAGCGGTGCCACCGAGGTCGCGGCGCTCGACGCGGCGGCTCGCATGGGCGCGCTGACCGGTGGTTTTCACCCGCTGCAGATCTTTGCCGACCCCGCCCGGGCCGCCGATCTGCTGGCCGGCAGCAGCGTTGCGATCGAGGCAGCCGAGCCGTTGCAGACGCAGCTGCGGCAACTGGCCGAGCGGCTCGGCATGGCGCCGATCACGCTGCCGCCCGGCGCTCGCACTCGCTACCACGCCGCAGCCGGCTATGCGGCGAGTTTTTTGCTGCCGGTGCTGGACGAGGCGGTGCAGCTTTGGCGCAGCTTCGGTGTCGATGAAGCCGCAGCGCTCCAGGCGCTGTTGCCACTGGCACGCGGCACGCTCGACGCTGTGGATAACCGTGGTTTGGCCGGTGCGCTGTCCGGCCCGATCTCGCGCGGCGACACCGGCGTGATCGAGCGCCACCTGGCCGAGCTGGCCCGGCTCGGCGCGCCGCACATGCAGTTCTATCGCGGACTGGCGCAGCGCCAGCTTGGTCTGGCGCGTGACAGCG
The DNA here is from genome assembly GCA_041083665.1 of Leptothrix sp. (in: b-proteobacteria). Classification (GTDB taxonomy): domain Bacteria; phylum Pseudomonadota; class Gammaproteobacteria; order Burkholderiales; family Burkholderiaceae_C; genus Sphaerotilus. The sequence continues at coordinate 48,278 of JBFPGZ010000015.1, read as the reverse complement.
GCCGGCTCAATGCCGAGCAGCTCGCCGAGCTGGCACAACTGCTTGGCGAGCCGGAGCCCGCCGATCGCCCGCTGTAGCGCGCCTCAGGCGCTGACGCGCTGGTGCGAGGCGATGCTGCGCGCCAGCTGCTCCTTGGGCGCGCGTTGCAGCCGGGTCAGCAGCGCGTGGCTGACGCTCTGATCCGCCAGTTCGGCGCCGAAACGCTCCTCCACATCACGCTGCATGCGGATCAGCAGATGCGCAGTGATGGTGGCGTCGGCCAGCGCGCGGTGCGCCCGGCCGCAATCGGGCAGGGCGTGATAGCGGGCCAGCGTGCCGAGCTTGTGATTCGGCGCTTCCGGGTAGAGCCGGCGCGCCAGCAGCAGCGTGCAGGCAAACACCGGCGGCAGGCTCTGGCTGGCCGGCTGCGGGCCGAAGCCGTCGGTGCGCGCGCTGCCAGCGCTGGCCAGGGCGGCTGCTTCGGTGGCGTCGGCGCAGCCGGCCCGCACCTGCTCGGCGAGCCAGAAATGCCGGTCGAACGCTGCGTTGTGCGCCACCAGGCCGCAGCCGCGCGTGAAGGCGCTGACCTCGCGCATGACCTGCTCGGCGGGCGGGGCGTCCTCCAGCATGGCGTTGCTGATGCCGGTGAGCTCCTCGATGAACGGCGAGACCCAGGCGCCGCTGCGCATCAGGCTCTCGTACTGGCCGACGATCTGGCCGTCGCGCACCAGCACGACGCCGATCTCGGTGGCGCGGGCGCCATGGGCCGGCGTCATGCCGGTGGTTTCAAAGTCGATGACGGCGAAGGTGTCGAGGCCTGAATTCATGTTGGCTGGTGCAGGGTGCTGGGGAGTTCATGGCCATCGTAGCCGGCGGGGCATGCACGCCACGGCGCGACAGAACTTGACGCACGCCTGAAACTGACCCGAGCCACACTGGTCGATGCACTACGGCGGCGCACCATCCGGTGCGGCAGGGCTGGTGCATGGCTGGAGACGCTGCGATGACACACAAACTGGGTTGGGGCTTGGTGGGCGCGAGCAATATCGCGCAGGAATGGATGATCGACGCGATGCGCGCCCAGCCCGGCAACACGGTGGCGGCGGTGCTGAGCAGCGACGCCGAGCGCGGCGCGGCCTTTGCCGCACGCTTTGGCATTGCGGCGGCCTACACCGAGCTGGAGGCGCTGCTGGCCGACCCGGCGGTGGAGGCGGTCTACATCAGCACCACCAACGAGCGGCATGCCGCGCAGGCGATCCAGGCTGCGCAGGCTGGCAAGCACGTGCTGTGCGAGAAGCCGCTCGCGCTCGATCTGGCCGATGCACACGCCATCGTTGCCGCTTGTCAGGCCGCTGGCGTGGTACTGGCCACCAACCACCATCTGCGCAACGCCGCCTCGCACCAGGCGATCCGCCAGCTGGTGCGCGACGGTGCGATCGGCACGCCGCTGTTTGCGCGGGTGTTCCACGCCGTGCAGCTGCCGACGCATCTGCAGGGCTGGCGGGTGGACAAGCCCGAGGCCGGCGGCGGCGTGGTGCTCGACATCACCGTGCACGACGCCGACACGCTGCGCTTCATCCTGGGTGCCGAACCGGTCGAGGCGGTGGCGCTGACGCAAGGCTCCGGCCCGGTCGAGGCCGGCGTGATGGCGGTGCTGCGCTTTGACAACGGCGTGCTGGCGCAGCTGCACGACGCCTTCAATGTGGCCTACGCCGGCACCGGCATCGAGATCCACGGCAGTGCCGGCTCGATTTTCGGCCGCAACGTCATGACTCAGCACCCGGTCGGCGAGGTGCTGCTGCGCGATGCCGCCGGCGAGTGGGCCATCGAACTGCCGCAGCACAACCTCTACGAGCATGCGCTGGCGGCTTTCAACCGCGCCGTGCAGGGACTGGGCACGCCAGCCGCCAGCGGTGACGACGGTGTGCGCTCGCTGGCCGCCGCGCTGGCGGTGCTGGAGGCGGTGCGCAGCGGTCAGCGCACGCCGGTGCGGCTGGCTTGAGGCCTGCCGCACTGAGCTTGCTCAGCCGCGCCCGAGCACTTTCGGCACCGGGTTCGGCCGCAGCCGGAAGGCGTCCGGCATGCCCGAGCCGAGCAGTGGCCGCAGATAGAGCCGGAACGCGTCGGTCACATCGGTGCCATTGGCGGTGATGAATTCATCTTCCATCGTGCGGGTCTTGCCGGCCACCGCGTCGAGCGGCAGCAGCTCGTAGTCGGCCGAGTAGGTGCCGACCCGCTTGATCGCCACCGAGCCGGAGGTGCGACCGTCGCGGCCGCCCCACATCGCGAACTGCACGGCTTTTTCACCGACCTCGCGCGCTTCGCGCTGATCGATGTCGCTGACGCAGCCGATGAAACTGCGCTGCAGATAGCCGAAGGTGTCGCCGCGCACCCGCTTGATGCCGAGCTTGCGCTTGATCTCCTCGCACAGCAGATCGGCCAGCGCGCCGGTGCCGCTGAGCTGCACGTTGCCGTGCGCGTCGAACTCCATGTCCTTTGCCAGCGTGGTGATGATCGGCGTGCCGGCGGCGTCGTGGATGCCTTCGCTCACGGCGATCACGCAGCGGCCGAAGCGCTCGTAGGTCGCCTTGACGTCGGCCAGGAATTTCTCGATCTCGAAGACCCGCTCCGGCACGTAGATCAGGTGCGGGCCGTCGTCGGCGAACTTCTTGCCGAGCGCCGAGGCGGCGGTCAGGAAACCGGCGTGGCGGCCCATCACGACGCCAACGTAGACACCCGGCAGTGCTGCGTTGTCGAGGTTGGCACCGGCAAAGGCTTGCGCGACGAAACGCGCCGCACTCGGGAAGCCCGGCGTGTGGTCGTTGCCGACCAGGTCGTTGTCGATCGTCTTCGGGATGTGGATGCAGCGCAGCGCGTAGTTGGCGGCCTGGGCCTGCTCGCTGACGATGCGCACCGTGTCGGATGAATCGTTGCCGCCGATGTAGAAGAACTGGCCGATGCCGTGCGCTTGCAGCACGGTGAAGATTTCCTGGCAGTACTTCAGATCGGGCTTGTCGCGCGTCGAGCCGAGTGCCGAGGCGGGCGTGGCAGCGACCAGTTCCAGGTTGTGGCTGGTCTCCTGCGTCAGATCGACCAGGTCCTCGTTGATGATGCCGCGCACGCCGTGGCGCGCGCCGTAGACCGCTTCAACACCACGGTGCCGGCGCGCTTCCAGTACCACGCCGACCAGCGACTGGTTGATGACGGCGGTCGGGCCGCCACCTTGGGCGACGAGGATCTTGCCATTGAACACGTCGGTACTCCTTGCCGGCCTCGGCCGGTGCTGTGAATGGGTGCCGGGCACTCTACGCCAACTTTGCGCCCTTCGGCGGGGCGGTCGACGCCGTTGTTGCGGTGTCTCGCGGCAGGGTGATTGGCCCAAAGGGCGGCAAAACCCATTGGACTCTGGCAGATTCGGCTTATCACCAGATCAGGCGTGCATCGACAGGAGGATGATCACTCACATGAATCAGTTGCCGATTTTTCTGCATTCGGATGAACCGATCGATCAGACCCAGGCCCACGCGGCTGTTTCGAGCGCGGCACGTTACCGGGCCATCCTGGATGGGCAGAGCGAGCTGATCTCGCTGGCGCATGTCGATGGCCGACTCACCTACGTCAATGAGGCGTATGCGCGCCATTTCGGCAGTACGCCGGGGCAGATGATTGGCACCAATCTGTTCGACATGGTGGCCGAGTCGGACCGGGCCGCCGTGCAGGCGCATTTGCAGCGGGTGGTTGCCAACGGTGTGCCCGCCACCGACGAGAACCGCATGACCTTTGCCAACGGCGAGGTGCACTGGGTGGCGTGGAGCAACGGCTTGCTGCTCGATGACGACGGCAGCACCCCGTTGATCCATTCGGTCGGCCGTGACGTGACGGTGCGGGTGCAGGCCCAGGCAGCGCAAGTGCATCTGACCCGGCTGCTGGCCGAGCAGCACGAAAAGCTGCGTGTGACGCTGCATTCGATCGGGGATGCTGTCATCACGATCGATCAGGCCGGCTTGATCGACTACATGAATCCGATTGCCGAGTGCCTGACGGGTTGGTTGCTTGGCGAGGCCGCTGGCCAGCCGCTGGAGCAGGTGTTCCGGATCGTCAATGAAAGCAGCCGTGAGACGGTGGCCAACCCGGTGCAGCGCTGCATGGCAGAGAACCACACCGTCGGGCTGGCCAACCACACGGTGCTGATCACGCGTGACGGGCAGGAATACGGCATCGAGGACTCGGCGGCGCCGATGCGCAATGCCGAGAACCAGATCATCGGTGCCGTGCTGGTGTTTCGCGACGTCACCAAGCAGCGCCTGCTGGTGTCCGAGATGCGCCACCGCGCCACCCACGACGCACTCACCGGACTCATCAACCGGACCGAGTTCGAGCTGAGCCTGCAGCGCATGCTGGTCGAGGCCCAGGCGCAAAGCGTCGAGCATGCGTTGCTCTACGTCGACCTGGACCAGTTCAAGCTCGTCAACGATGCCTGCGGGCATGCGGCCGGCGACCGCTTGCTGCGCCAGATCAGCGGTTTGCTGCACCAATGCGTGCGCTCGCGCGACACGCTGGCGCGGCTGGGCGGCGACGAGTTCGGCCTGATCCTGGAGCACTGCAGCACCGAGCAGGCCCAGCGCGTGGCCATCGAGGTCTGCGCCCGAGTCGAGGAGTTCCGCTTCGCCCACGAAGGCCGGCGCTTTCGCATCGGCGCCAGCATCGGGCTGGTGCCGATCGACGCCCGCTGGCCCAACGGTGCGGCCGTGCTGCAGGCGGCCGACACCGCCTGTTATGCCGCCAAGGAGGCGGGGCGCAACCGGGTCCACACCTGGTTCGATACCGACAAGGCGGTGCAGTCGCGCCAGGGCGACATGCAATGGGTGCGGCGGCTGGAGCAGGCGCTCGACGACGACCAGTTCGTGCTCTACGCACAGCGCATCCAGCCCTTGCAGACCGAGGCTCGCGAGCTGCATTGCGAGGTGCTGCTGCGCCTGCGCGACGCCTCCGGCCAGCTGGTGGCGCCCGGCGTGTTTTTACCGGCGGCAGAGCGTTTCCACATGGCCTCGCGCATCGACCGCTGGGTGGTGCGCACCGTGTTCGGGCTGATGGCGCGCCAGCGCGGCCACCTGGGGCACCTGGCGACCTTGTCGGTCAATCTGTCCGGGCACTCGATCGGTGATCGCAGCTTTCACGCCTACGTCGAGGAGCTGCTGCTGTCGACCGACGTCGAGGCGCAGCGGCTGTGTTTCGAGATCACCGAAACCGCCGCGATCACCAACCTGGCCGACGCACTGGAGTTCATCGAGGCGATGCAGCGCCACGGCGTGCGCTTTGCGCTGGATGACTTCGGCAGCGGCGTGTCCTCGTTCGGCTCGCTCAAGACCTTGCCGGTCGATTACCTGAAGATCGACGGCCAGTTCATTCACGGTCTGCTCACCGACCCGATCAACCAGGCCACCGTGCGCTGCATCCGTGAGGTGGCGCGCGCAGTCGGCAAGCAGACCATCGCCGAGTTTGTCGATCGCGAGGACGAGATGGCGCTGCTGCGCGAGATCGGCATCGACTACGCCCAGGGCTATCTGCTGCACCGGCCGGCGCCGCTGGAGCTGGTGCTGGGCCTGAAGGTCGAGGCCTGAGGCCGGCGCTTCAGGCGCGCGGCCGTCGGCTCAGATCAGCCCGGCGCAACGCGCCGTGAGCTGGTAGGAGTGCAGCCGCGCCGCATGGTCGTGCAGTGCGCCGGCGACGATCAGCTCGTCGGCCCCGGTGCGCTCGATCAGCGCGTTCAGCCCCTGCGTCACCGTCGCCGGTCCGCCGACCACCGCCACCGACAGCATGCGCTCGACCTGGCGGCGCTCGGTCTCGTTCCACAGCGCCGCCATGTCATCCACCGGCCGAGGCAAGGGGCCGCGCTGGCCGCGCACCATGCCGAGAAACCGCTGCTGGATCGAGGTGTAGAGATGCGCCGCCTCGGCGTCGCTGTCGGCGGCGATCACGTTCAGGCCGACCATCGTGTGCGGCGCCGGCCAGTCGGCCGACGGGCGGTAGTTGCGGCGATAGATGTCGAGCGCCTGCATCAGCAGGTCGGGCGCAAAGTGCGAGGCAAACGCGAACGGCAAGCCCAGGTAGGCGGCCAGTTGCGCGCTGTACAGGCTGGAGCCGAGCAGCCAGATCGGCACCTGGGTGCCGACACCCGGAATGGCGCGCACCGCCTGGCCCGGCTCGGCGTCGGCCAGATAGCGCTGCAGCTCCTGCACGTCCTGTGGAAAACTGTCTTCGTCGGCCGCGTGCAGATGGCGGCGCAGCGCGCGGGCGGTGAGCTGATCGGTGCCCGGCGCGCGGCCCAGACCCAGGTCGATGCGGCCCGGGTAGAGCGTGGCCAGCGTGCCGAACTGCTCGGCCACCACCAGCGGCGCGTGGTTGGGCAGCATCACGCCGCCCGAGCCGACCCGGATGGTCGAGGTGCCCGCCGCCACAAAGCCGACCAGCACGGCGGTGGCCGAACACGCCACGCCGTCCATGTTGTGGTGTTCGGCGAGCCAGAAGCGCTGGTAGCCCCAGCGTTCGGCGTGGCGGGCCAGGTCGAGCGAGTGGTGCAGCGCCTCGGCAGCGCTGCTGCCTTCGGCGATCGGAGCGAGATCGAGAACGGACAGGGCAATCATGGACGCTGATCTTGCACTCGATTGCTTGCCGCAGTGGCGAGCAGGGCTGCCGTCATGGCCCCTCGGCAACAATGCCGCCCCATGGCACTGAAACGACTTCTGCACCGCCTTCCCGCCAACGTGATCAACGGCATTGCCGTGGCGCTGGGCCTTGGCCTGGTGCAACTGCTGGTCGGTCTGGTGGCGGGCCATCTGGCCGCGCTGGCAGCGGTCAGCGGTGCCGTCTACGCCAGCCTGGCCGATCAACCGCTGGCGCCGCATCGCACCTGGCGCCGGGTGCTCACCGCCGGGCTGATCGGCTGCGGCGTCAGCCTGCTGGTGGCGCTGCTGGCGGCCACACCGCTCTGGCTTGGCTTGGCGGTGGCGCTGATCGGCTTTGGCTCGACCATGACGCTGGCCTGGGGGCCGCGCGCCGGGCCGATCTCCTTTGTCGGCGTGCTGGCGCTGGTGTTCACGCTGGCGGCGCCACCGTCGCCGGAGCCGGGCGTGCTGTGGCGGCATGTCGGCTGGACGCTGCTGGGCAGCGCGCTCTACTTCGGCTGGGCGCTGCTCAGCTCGACCTGGCTGCAGCCGCGCTACCGTGCGCTGGCGCTCAGCGAAGTGCTGGCAGCCGTGGCCCGGCTGCTGCGTGCCCGCGCCGTGCTGCTGGAGGATGCACCGCTGCCGGGCGGCCCGGCCTTGCCGTTGCAAACCTGGATCCGTGACGAAGCCGCGCTGGACGAGCGCCTGCAAGCCGCGCGCGACCTGCTGTTCGCGGCGCGCATCACCGTGCAGACGCAGCGCCAGACCGCCTTGCTGCTGCTCGGCATCGATCTGCGCGACACGCTGCTGACCAGCGAACTCGATCTGGATCTGCTCGGCCACGACGTGCTGGCCGAGCGGGTGCGCCGCTCGCTGGCGCGCCATCTGGGCCGGGTGGCGGTGGTGTTCGACGTCATGCATGGCAGCGTGCGGCTGGGCCAGCCGTTTGTGCCGGTGGTCGATGTCGATGCCGAACTCGACGCGCTGGCCGCCGAAGCCACCTTTGCGCCCGACGATGTCCGGGTCCGGCTCAAGACCGCGCTGCTCGACCGCAGCCGGCACATGGATCGGGTGCTGGCGCGCATGCAAGCCCTGATGCAGGGCGCCGAGCCGCATGTCGCGCTCGACCGGGCGGCGCTGCAGCTGTTCGTGTCGGTCGAGGGCTGGCCGCTGGCGGCGCTGCGGGCGCAGGCCCGCCTGTCCTCGTCGGTGCTGCGCCATGCGGTGCGGGCCGGTCTGGCGCTGGGCTGCGCCTATTTCATCGCCATGCTGCTGCCCTGGACCTCGCACCCGTACTGGCTGGTGCTGAGTGTGGCGGTGGTGCTGCGCGGCAATCTGGAGCAGACGCTGACCCGCCTGAACGCTCGCGTGGCCGGCACCGTGCTCGGCTGCTTGCTGGTGCTCGGGCTGGCCCAGCTCGGTGTGACGGCGCTGGCCACGGCGGTGTTTCTGGTCGCCACCGGCGTGGCACATGCCTTTGCGGTGGCGCGCTACCTGCTCACTGCCATCGCTGCCACCGTGATGGCGCTGGTGCAGGCGCATCTGGCCCACCCGAGCGGCGGCTTCGGCACCGGCGAGCGGCTGGCCGACACGCTGCTCGGCGCGGTGCTGGCCTGGGCGTTCTGCTACGTGCTGCCGGCCTGGGAACGGCGTGGCTTGCCGCATCTGCTCAAGCGCTTGCTGGGCAGCCTGGATGCGCTCAGCGTGGAGGCGCTGCGCTGGTCCGCCAGTCCGGCCGACGATCTGGCGCTGCGGCTGGCGCGCCGCGAGGTCTACGTGGCGCTCGGCAGTCTGGCGGCGGTGGCGCAGCGCTCCAGCGTCGAGCCGGAGCGGGTGCGCCTGCCGCTGTATGTCTTTGCCACCGTGCTGATGCACAGCCATGCCTTGCTGGCGCAATTGGCCACCGTCCGGCTGATGATCGCCACCCGCGCCGGCGAGCTGAATCAGGCCGAGTCGGAAGCGGTGCTGCAGTCCACCAGCGCCCAGATCCATCGGCTGCTGACGTTCACCGCCGATTCAGCCGGCCTGCTGGCGACGCTCGATGGCGCCCAGGCGCGCGCCGTGCCGTCCCGGCCGCCGGCCGGCAACGCCCTGATGCCCTGGCTGCAGCGCCGTCTGCAACTGGCCGCGCTGGCGGCGGCGCAGGTCGCGCATGCGACGCAGTCGCTCAGCGTTCTGGCCAAGACCGCCGACTGAGGCGCGGTGGGGCAAGTTACACACAGCTTATTCACAGCTCGGTGAGGGTCTGCACGATCTCGGCAAAGTCGGGGCGGGCGCGGACCTCGGTGTGCAGGCAGCGTGCTTGCAGGGCGGCCAGGCGGGGCAGCGTCTGGCCATGCGGCGCCGTGGTGTCGCAGTGCATCAGCAGCTCTTCGAGCAGGCAGCCAAACGTGCGCACCTCGATGCGCTGCAGCGCCTGCGCGCTGGCCGAGCCGTCCGGCCGGTAGAACGAAGCCGCGCCAAAGTCGCCCAGCCGCACCTGATCCAGGCCATTCCACAGGATGTTGTGGCCGTACAGATCGCCGTGCAGGATGCCGCGCGCGTGCAGATGTGCCGCCGCGCTGGCGATGCCACGCACGATCGCCAGCAAGTTATCCACAGGAATGCGCCACCCGGCCGGGTAGACGTCACGCGTGCAGGACGCCAGGCTGGGCGGGCCGGCCAGGTTGGCAAAACTCGGCTCGATCAGCGGCAGCACCAGGCCGGGCGTGCCGGCTGGATGGCTGTGGATAACTCCAATCATGCTGATCAGCTGTGGATGACTTCCGGCCGCAATGCAGGCCGCCATCTCACTGTCGGGCAGGCCATCGCTGGTCATGGTGCCCTTGAACAACTTGATGGCAACCTCTGTGGATAAATTGTTGATATCTTTCAAGCAGGCTTTGTGGATAAAACCGGAGGCTCCTGCGCCAAGTTGTTGTTGCAGCGACAGTTTTCCCCAATCGATGGCCGGGACAAGATTTTTATCCACAGTTTGTACACATGTTGATGAATGGATCTGTGGATTACCTGCATACGCCAGCCATGACAGGCGCGGCAGGCTCAGCAGCCAGTCGGGCAGTTCGGTCAGGCGATTCGCGGCGATGCGCAGCAGTTCGAGTTGTCCACATGTGGATAGATCCTCCGGCAGCTGGCTCAGCCGGTTGCCGGCCAGCATCAGTTTCTGCAGCTGTGGACAACTTCCGAGCCCGGCGGGCAGAGCCTCGATGGCGTTATCGGTCAGGATCAGCCAGCGCAACTTGGGTGGCAGTGCGGCGGCCGGGACATGGCGGATCTGGTTGGCCTTGAAGCCGACCATTTCAAGTTGTCCACAGGCTCCGATCGCCTCGGGCAGCTGTGTAAAACGGTTGTCCGAGCAGAACAAGACTTTCAGCCGGTGCAGGCGAGGCAGGTCGGCAGGCAGCTCGCTCAGCGCGTTGCCGCTCAGGTTGAGGATTTCCAGCGTGTCGGCCAGATCGAAGATCTCGCGCGGGAATTCGGTCAGGCCGCAGGACAGGTTCAGGCGGCGCAGGCCGGCGAGCGCGCCGCTGCGCAGTTGTTCAAGGGTGTGCATCGGCCGATGTTATGCACAGGGCAGGCGCACCCAGCCTTCCATCAGTCGGCGCGCCGTGCGGCTCATCACGACCTTGTGCACCAGCCAGGCGCCGTCGTCGGTCGGCTGTGCCTCGGCGCCCACCGCGAGCACGCCGGAGGGATGGCCGAAGCGGACCTGCCGTGTGCTGGCGTCGGCCGGGTTGCCCGCTGCGGTGCCGGACCCGCCGCCCGCTGTGCCGCTTGCCGGGCCGATCACCCGCTGCACCAGCGTGCCGGGAATCGCCGCCGCCACCGCGATGGCTACTGCGCCGGTGCCGGTCATGGCGTGGTGCAGCTTGCCCATCGAGAAGATGCGCGCCAGCAGGTCGATCCGGCTGGCCTCGACGCGTCGGCCGTCGGATGCGGTGTAGCCGGCTGGCGCGGCGACCAGCGCCAGCTTCGGCGTGTGCGGTCGGGTCGCGCTGGCCTCGGCGGCGCTCGCGACCAGCCCCATCGCGACTGCGCCGTGGGCGCGGATCGCCTCGGCGCGTGCCAGCAGCGCCGCAATCGGATTGACGTCGCGCTGCAGTTCGGTGCCGGTCAGGCCGAGGCTGGCGGCGTCGATGAAGATGGTCGGCAGGCCGGCGTTGATCAGCGTCGCCTCGATCAGGCCGAGCTCCGGCACGTCGAGCTGGTCGATCATGCGGCCAGTCGGGAACATCGCACCGCCTGCCGCGTCCGCGTCGCCGTCGGCGCCCGGGTCGAGGAATTCGAGCCGGATCTCGGCGCCCGGGAAGGCCACGCCGTCGAGTTCGAAGGCGCCGTCTTCCTGCACCTCGCCGCCGCGCATCGGCACCTGCGCGACGATGCGCTTGCCGATGTTGGCCTGCCAGATCCGCACCGTCGCCAGGCCGTCAGGCGGCGCCGCGACCAGCCCGGTGCTGATCGCGCACGGCCCGACCGCCGCGCTCAGGTTGCCGCAGTTGCCCGACCAGTCGATCACCGGCTGCTCGATTGCGACCGCGCCAAAGAGGTAATCGACATCGCAGTCCGGCCGCGTCGAGCGGGCCAGGATCACCACCTTGCTGGTGCTCGATGTGGCGCCGCCCAGGCCGTCGATCTGCTGGCCGTAGCGGTCCGGGCTGCCAATCACGCGCAGCAGCAGCCGGTCGCGTGCGGCCGGATCAAGCGGCAAGTCGTCGGCGAGGAAGAAGACACCTTTGCTGGTGCCGCCGCGCATCAGGACGGCGGGAATGCGGAGTGATGGCATGGTGGCGTTGATCGAGCCGGTCAGACACCGATGCGGTAGCCGCTGTCGCGGGTTGCCAGATCGCGGGCAAAAGCCAGATCGGCCGGGTATTGCGCGTGCAGGCGGTAGAGCGGCTGGCCGGCCGTCACCGCGTCGCCGACCTTGCACAGCAGATCGGCGCCAGCGCCCGGCACCTGCGGCGCGCCGGCCAGCCGGGCGATGCGCGCCAGCAGCAGGTTGTCGATCGCGCTGACCATGCCGGCCTGGCTCGCGCAGACCTCGAAGGTCAGCGAGCCTAGTTCAGGTGCGACTGCGCGGCGGCCTTGGGCGTCGATGATCGCTTCCATCTGAGCCAGCGCGCGGCCGGATTCGAGGATGTCGCGCGCGATGCGCCAGCCGGCGCCGCCACGCACGTCCGGGTCGAACTCGATGACGCGGCCAGCCAGCCGCAGCGACTTGTCGCGCAGATCCTGCGGCGCTGCCGGGTCGTTGCGCAGCACGCGCATCACGTCACGCGCTTCCAGCACCGGGCCGATGCCCTGGCCGATCGGCTGGCTGCCGTCGGTGATCATGACGTCGAGCTGCAGATTGAGCCGGTCGGCGACGTACTCGAACAGCTTCCTCAGGCGCTGCGCCTCGGGCATGGAGCGCACCTTGGCGGTCGGGCCGACCGGGATGTCGAGCACCAGATGGGTCGAGCCGGCGGCGATCTTCTTGGAGAGGATCGAGGCGATCATCTGGCCGGGCGAGTCGATCGCCAGCGGCCGCTCGACCGAGATCAGGATGTCGTCGGCCGGCGAGAGCTCGGCGGTGCCGCCCCAGGCCAGGCAGCCGTTGGTGTCGCGCACGATCTGCGCCAGGCGGTCGAAGGGCAGCTCGACCTCGGCCAGCACCTCCATCGTGTCGGCGGTGCCGGCCGGCGAGGTGATGGCGCGCGACGAGGTCTTCGGGCACAGCATGCCGTAGGCGGTGACGATCGGCACCACCAGCATCGAGGTGCGGTTGCCCGGAATGCCGCCGATGCAGTGCTTGTCCACCACCGGGCCGCCGCGCACCACCTGGTGCCAGTCGAGCCGGCGCCCGGCGGCGATCATCGCTTCGGTCAGGTGCAGCACCTCGTCGCGGTCCAGGTCGTGGCCGTTGGTGGCGACCACGAACGCCGCCAGCTCGATCTTGGAGTAACGCGCCTGCGCGATGTCGCGGATGATGGCGTGCAGATCCTCGCGCGACAGCCGCTCGCCAGCGATCTTGCGGCGCAGTGCTGAGATCGACACCGCCGGCTCGGCCGGTGCCACGCTGGCGGCGTGGCCTTCGGCGACGTTCAGGCGCGCGAAGGCGTCTTCCGACAAGCCGAGCTCGCAGGCCTGCACGATGCGGTCGTCGTCCACCACGTTGAGCACGGCGTTGATCGCCATGCCGTTGGCGCGCACCAGCACCTTGGACAAGGCCTGAAAGCCGGCTGCGCGCACGACCGGGCAGTCGCGGTGCAGATAGGCCACGTTCTCGCGCCAGGTATCAATGCCGACGCGCCGGATGCGAAGCTCTTGAAGGTCCATGCCGCCACTCTACTGCGCCGGATGCTGACAGCAAGGGCATCGAGCCAGGGCATGGCGTGCCGCCGCCGACCGGGGGATGATGCAGGCAAAGGAGGTAACGCTCATGGATCTTTGTCTGATCTGGGCCCAGACCCGGGCTGGCGCGGTGGTCGATAGCCACGCGCAGTCTTGGCATCTGCCCGAAGACATGCAGCATTTCCGCACCACCACGGTCGGCTGCCCGGTCATCATGGGGCAGCGCACTTGGCAGTCGCTCGGTGCCCGGCCCTTGCCTGGCCACCAGAACATCGTGCTGCTGCGCGAAAACGATCAGATCGAGCTGCCCGGTGCGGTGCGCTCCTGCAGCATTGGCGACGCGATCCTGATGGCCGGCGCGGGCAAGCCGGCCAAGGTGTTCATCATCGGCGGACCGGATCTGCATGCCCGTGCGTTGCCGGTGGCCCAGCGGGTCTACGTCACCGAGGTCGATGAGGACATCGCCAAACCCGAGGCCTTTGCACCGGCCTTGCCGATCCAGCAGTGGAACTGCTATCTCGAAACCGACTTCAAGGCGTCGAGCACCGGTGTGCGCTACCGCTTCCTCGAATACCGCCGCGCCGGCCGGCACTGAAGCCACCCGCTGAAGAGCCGTGCTAGCCTGCGCGCGCCCATGACGCCCGCCTGCCCACGCCCGCTTTGCTCCTGCTGCCAGCGCCCGCTGCGCGCCTGCATCTGCCGCTGGATCAGCCCGACCGCCAACGCGGTCGAAGTGCTGATCCTGCAGCACCCGCTCGAACAGCATCAGGCCAAGGGCAGCGCGCGGCTGCTGGGCCTGAGTCTGCAGCGCAGCCGCCTGGCAATCGGTGAAGCCTTCGAGCCGGCCGCCTTGCAGCGGCTGCTGGGTGACGCCACCGAACCGGCTGCTCCGGTCGGCCCGCGCTACAACCTGCTGCTCTACCCGGAGACCGTGGCGGACGCCGCCGGGCCGCTGCCATTGGCGCCCGAACCGCTCGACTTGGCGCAGCTGTCAACGCCCGAGCGGCTGCGGCTGGTGGTGCTGGACGGCACCTGGCGCAAGAGCCGCAAGATGCTGTTTCTGAACCCGCTGCTGCAGACGCTGCCGCGCTTGCCGCTGCTGGCGCCGCCGCCCTCGCAGTACACGCTGCTGCGCAAGGCGCACCGACTTGATCAGCTCTCGACGTTGGAAGCCACCTGCCTGGCGCTGCAGCAACTGGAGGGCGATGCGGCACGCTACGCGCCGCTGCAGGCGGCATTTGCTGGCTTTGTGGCGCAGATGACGACACCTGCCGATGGTGGGTTGCCGCTCGGTGCGTGAGCGGCTTGCGCTAGGATGCGCCCCCGGCGGCTGTCATCAGCAGCCGCCACGTCGCTCGGACGGTTCCGGGCGCTCACGTGAAAGTCACTGACCATGTCTTCCAGCTCATCGGGCAAGCGCCGCTTCGCCCGCATCGATCGCCTGCCCCCCTACGTCTTCAACATCACGGCCGAGCTGAAGCTCGCCGCGCGCCGCCGTGGCGAGGACATCATCGACCTCAGCATGGGCAACCCCGATGGCGCCACGCCGGCGCACATCGTTGCCAAGCTCACCGAGGTTGCGCAGCGGCCCGACACGCACGGCTACTCGGCCAGCAAGGGCATTCCGCGCTTGCGCCGCGCCATCAGCCACTGGTACCAGGACCGCTACCAAGTCGAGATCAATCCCGACAGCGAGGCGATCGTCACGATCGGCTCCAAGGAAGGCTTGGCGCACCTGATGCTCGCCACGCTGGATCGCGGCGACACCGTGCTGGTGCCGGACCCGAGCTACCCGATCCACATCTACGGCGCGGTGATCGCCGGTGCCGACATCCGCTCGGTGCCTAACGTGCCGGGGGTTGATTTCTTCGCCGAGCTGGAGCGCGCCATCCGGGGCAGCTACCCGAAGCCGAAGATGATGGTGCTGGGCTTCCCGAGCAACCCGACCGCGCAGTGCGTCGAGCTGGAGTTCTTCGAGCGCGTCATCGCGCTGGCGAAGAAGCACGACATCCTGGTGGTGCACGACCTGGCCTACGCCGACATCTGCTTCGACGGCTGGAAAGCGCCGTCGATCATGCAGGTCAAGGGCGCCAAGGACATCGCGGTCGAGTTCTTCACGCTCTCCAAGAGCTACAACATGGCCGGCTGGCGCATCGGCTTCATGGTCGGCAACCCCGATCTGGTCGCCGCGCTGGCGCGCATCAAGAGCTATCACGACTACGGCACTTTCACGCCGCTGCAGGTGGCGGCCATCGCCGCGCTGGAAGGCGATCAGAGTTGCGTGAAAGACATCGCCGCGACCTACCAGAAGCGCCGCGATGTGCTGGTGAAGGGCCTGCGCGAAGTCGGCTGGGACGTCGAATGCCCGAAGGCGTCGATGTACATCTGGGCCAAGATTCCGCCAGCCTACGCCGAACTCGGCTCGCTCGAATTTGCCAAGCAGCTGCTGGAAAAGGCCAAGGTCTGCGTCTCACCCGGCATCGGCTTCGGCGACCACGGTGACGATCACGTGCGCTTTGCGCTGATCGAGAACGAGTCGCGTATTCGGCAGGCGCTGCGTGGCATCAAGGCGATGTTCAAGGCGGATGGGGTGAAGGGCTGACTGACATCACATAGAGTTGACCAAAACTGGTTAGAAGCTCAAGATGATGTGATGCCAAAATCACCCGAAGCCTTGCAGATGCTGCCGCCGGCGGTCCAGAAAGCGCTGCTCAAGCTGGGCGAGGATCTGGCGCTGGCACGTGTGCGGCGCAACGAGTCGCAGCGCGAGTGGGCGCGCCGGCTCGGCGTGTCGGTGCCGACGCTGATCCGGCTGGAGCAGGGTGATCCGGGCGTCGGCCTGGGCATCGTCGCCACGGCGCTGTGGCTGATGGGCCGCGCCGAGGCGCTGGGCGACCTTGCTGCGCCCGAGCACGACCGTGGTGCACTGGAGCGCGATGTGCAGGCAGCGGTGCAGCGGCGCCGCGCGCGCTCGCGCTCGCGCTCGGCGTCCGGCTCGGTCGGGCAGGAGTGAGCGCCATGACCTCGGCTTATCAGGTGAGCGACACGCTGTTCCTCTGGTCGCTGACCGATCCGGTGGTGCCGGTGCTGATTGGCGAGCTGCATACCGCCCGCTCGGTGCGCGGCGTGTCGCTGCGTTACGCCTCGACCTGGCGTGCGCAGGGCTTTGCGCTCAGCGAGGATCTGCCGCTGATCGACGAGGAGTTCATCCCGACGCGTCGCGACACGGCGCCCGGCGCGGTCGATGACGCCCGCCCGGATCGCTGGGGCGAGCGGGTGATCCGCTTCATTGACCGGCCGCCACGGCTGTCGCTGATGGAGTTCCTGTACTTCGCCGGTGACGAGCGCTTTGGCGCGCTGGGGGTGTCCACCTCGGCCGAGCATTACGTGCCGCGCCGCATCGGACCGTTGCCGCAGTGGGCCGATGTGGCCACTTTGCATGAGCTGACCCGGCGCGTGCTGGCTGGCGAGCCGGTGTCGGCATCCGAGCTGCGGCTGCTGACGCCAGGCGTGACGATGGGCGGCGCCCGGCCGAAGGCGTTGCTGCAGCTCGACGGACATCCGTGGGTGCTCAAGTTCTCCGAGCCGGGCGAAGACATCGACATGCCGCTGGTCGAGCACGCCTGCATGACGCTGGCCACCCGTGCCGGCATCGAGGTGGCGCCGACGCGGCCGATTGCGCTGCCGGCGGGCGGTCATGCCGTGGCGGTGCGCCGCTTCGATCGGGAGCCGGGCCGGCGCCTGCACGGCCAGTCGGCCGGCTGCGCGCTGCACGCCTGCGGTGACGAACCGGGTTACCCGGAACTGGCCGCGTGGCTGCGCCGTCGTGGCGTGTCGGCCGACGGTCTGCACCAGCGCCAGCAGCAGGAGCTGTTCCGCCGCATGGTGTTCAACCTGCTGATCGACAACACCGACGATCACGAGAAGAACCATGTGCTGCTGACCCGGGACGGGCGGCAATGGTGGCTGTCGCCGGCCTTCGACGTGCTGCCGTCTGGCCAGGCGCTCGGCTACCAGCAGCTGCGCGTGGGCACGGCGGGCGCCGAATCGACCCTCGACAACGCCTTGTCGATGTGCGGTCAGTTCGGTCTGACGCGCGATCAGGCTGCCGCGCAGATCGGGCAGGTGGCGGGTGTGGTCGAGACGTGGAGGACCGCGTTCCAGTCAGAAGGCGTGAGCGAGCGCGACATCGCGTCGCTGGCGCAGCAGATCGACCGGGCGTTCCTGCTCGATCAGCGTCGGGCGTTCCTGGCCGGTTGACCTGGCCGAGCCGCCACAATCGCGCCACATCGGCGCCATGCACTGCGCCATCTTCGCTTTTCAGAATTTCCGAACGCTGCATCCACCATGTCCATCACCCGCGTCCTGACCGGCATCACCACCACCGGCACTCCTCACCTCGGCAACTACGTCGGCGCGATCCGCCCCGCGATCGCGGCCAGCCGCGCGCCCGGCGTCGAGAGCTTCCTGTTCCTGGCCGACTACCACGCCCTCATCAAGTGCGATGACCCGGGCCGCATCGAGCGCTCGCGCCAGCAGCTCGCCGCCACCTGGCTGGCCGCCGGGTTGGACCCGGAGCGCGTCACCTTCTATCGCCAGAGCGATGTGCCGGAGATCCCCGAACTGACCTGGCTGCTGACCTGCGTCACCGCCAAGGGCCAGATGAACCGCGCGCATGCCTACAAGGCTTCGGTGGACGCCAACACCGCCGCCGGTGAGGACGCCGACGCCGGCATCAACATGGGCCTGTACTGCTACCCGATCCTGATGGCGGCCGACATCCTGATGTTCAACGCGCATCAGGTGCCGGTCGGGCGCGATCAGATCCAGCACATCGAGATGGCGCGCGACGTGGCGCAGCGCTTCAACCATCTCTACGGCCGCGACTTCTTCGTGCTGCCCGAGGCGGCGATCGAGCCCGACATGGCGCTGCTGCCCGGCCTCGACGGCCGCAAGATGAGCAAGAGCTACGACAACGTCATCCCGCTGTTCGAAGGCGGCGCCAAGGCGCTCAAAGAAGCCATCGCGCGCATCGTCACCGACTCCAAATTGCCCGGCGAGCCGAAAGACCCGGACGGCGCGCACCTCGTGACGCTGTTCGACGCCTTCGCCACGCCAGGGCAAGCCGCCGCCTTCCGCGCCGAGCTGCGCGCGGGCCTTGCCTGGGGCGAAGCCAAGCAGCGCCTGTTCGAGCTGATCGACGGCCAGCTCGCGCCGATGCGCGCGCGCTACGAGACGCTGATGGCGCAGCCGGCCGAGCTGGAAGCGATCCTGATGGCGGGTGCCGCCAAGGCGCGCAGCATCGCCGCGCCGCTGCTGGCCGAGCTGCGCAGCGCAGTCGGCCTGCGCCGCATGGTCGCGCCGCCGGTGGCTGCCGCTCAGGTCGCCAAGGCCAAGGTGGCGCTGGCGGTGTTCAAGCAGTACCGCGAGGCCGACGGCCAGTTCTACTTCAAGCTCGGCGCCCACGACGGCCGCGTGCTGCTGCAGAGCAGCGCCTTTGCTGGCGGCCGCGATGCCGGCGAGTGGGTCAAGCGCCTCAAGACCGATGGCGCTAGCGCGCTGGACGCCGCTCCGGTCAGCCTGGGCGAGGGCGTGGCTCGCGCCGAGGTTGACGAGGCGCTGGCCGCGCTGATTGCTGCTGCTGAAGCCGAGGCTGCGGCGAAGAAGGGCTGAATACTGCTGCGTGATCTGGCTGCCGCTGTTGCCGCAGTCAGATCCATGGGCACGCAACGTCAGAGCTGCAACTGCGCCGCGCCGATGCCAGCAAACTCGACCGTGACCCGCTCACCCGCCGCCGCGTCGAGCAGCCCGACCCAGGTGCCGGTCGTCACCACCGTGCCGGCTGGCAGCACCTGACCGTTCTGCGTCGCGTGGCGCAGCCAGGCTGGCAGCACGGCGGTCGGGCGGCCGAGCGGATGGCTGCCTTGGCGTTCCACCACCGCCTGCGTACCGATCTGCGCCACGCAGGTCTGATTCGACCAGTCGTGCGCCGGATCGAAGGCAATCCAGTCGCCCAGCACCAGCGCGCCGTGCGATTGGCCATCCGCCAGGCGCAGCAGCGGTGCGGCGGCCGAGCCGTCCTGCCAGCGTGAATCGACCACCTCGATCGACACTGCCATGGCGTCGATCAGCGCCGCCGCATCGGCCTCGTTCAGTGTCGCGGCCAGCGCGGCATCCACCGGCTGGCCGAGCCGCAGCGCGATCTCGGCCTCGATGCCGCGACGGTGAAACGGCCAGTCGCTGGCGTCGGCCGGACTGGCCCAGACGCCGTGCGGCGGCAGTGGCGCGTGGGTGATGCTGTCGAGCCGCGCGCCGCCGGATTTCCAGTGGCGCGCCGGCTCGTTCTGCCACCAGCCGAGCGCCTGGCCAACGGCGATCTGCACCGCGTAGGCCTGCTCCGGCGTGGTGAGCGCGGCGGCCAGCGCCTGGTTGTCGGCCGGCGTGTGATCGCGCTGGGCAGTGGCGAGGGCGGTGGTGACGTCGGCGGCGACATCGGCAGAGGTGGGAGCGGTGGTCATCGGGCTTCCTGGAGCGGGTCGGCGGAGCGTGCGATTCTCGGCTCAGCTGGTCCAGTCGTGGCTCGGCGCGTGCCACAGATCGACGCCGCCTTCCTGGGCGTGGCGGTCGATCTCGGCCAGTTCGTCGGCGCTGAACTGCAGGTTGGCCAGCGCGCCGACGTTCTCGCGGATCTGCGCGGCGCTGCTGGCGCCGATCAGCGTGGTGGTGACGCGCGCATCGCGCAGCACCCAGGCCAGCGCCATCTGCGCCAGGCTCTGGCCGCGTTTCTGGGCGATGGCGTTCAGCGCGCGCACCTTGGCCAGATTGGCTTCCGACAGGTGCTCGCGCAGCAGCGAGCCGCCGCCGGGGCGGTTGATGCGCGCCTCATTCGGGATGCCGTTCAGGTACTTGTCGCTCAAGAGTCCCTGCGCCAGCGCGGTGAAGCTGATGCAGCCGGCGCCGACATCGGCCAGCGTGTCGAGCAGGCCCTGCTCGATCCAGCGGTTCAGCAGGCTGTAGCTGGGCTGGTGGATCAGCAGCGGCACGCCCTCGGCTTTCAGCAGTTTGGCCATCTCGGCGGTCTTGGCCGGCGAGTACGACGAGATGCCGATGTAGAGCGCCTTGCCCTGCCGCACCGCCTGGGCCAGCGCGCTGGCGGTTTCTTCCAGCGGCGTGTCCTTGTCGAAGCGGTGCGAGTAGAAGATGTCCACGTAGTCGAGCCCGAGGCGCTGCAGGCTCTGGTCCAGGCTGGCCAGCACGTACTTGCGCGAGCCGCCGCCCTGGCCATACGGGCCGGGCCACATGTCCCAGCCGGCCTTGCTGGAGATGATCAGCTCGTCGCGGTAGGCGGCCAGATCCTCGCGCAGGATGCGGCCGAAGTTCACTTCCGCGCTGCCGTACGGCGGGCCGTAGTTGTTGGCCAGATCGAAGTGGGTGATGCCCAGATCGAAGGCGGTGGTGACCATCTCGCGCTGCAGGCTGATCGGCGTGGTATCGCCGAAGTTGTGCCACAGGCCGAGTGACAGGGCTGGCAGCTGCAGGCCGCTGGCACCGCAACGGCGGTAGGGCATCGATTCGTAGCGATTCGGGGCGGCGGTGTAGCGCATGGCGGCAACCTCACGGGCAGTTCGGTGGGTTGGTGATGATGCCGGATCGTAGGAACACCGGCGCGACAGGAATCGATCCCGAGGCACACTCACGCCATGAGCTACTCGGTCAAAGAAATCTTCTACACGCTGCAGGGCGAAGGCGCCAACGCCGGCCGGCCGGCGGTGTTCTGCCGTTTTGCCGGCTGCAACCTCTGGAGCGGCCGTGAGGCGGACCGTGCCAGCGCCACCTGCCAGTTCTGCGACACCGACTTCGTCGGCACCGATGGTGACGGCGGCGGCAAGTTCACAGTGGCCGAGGCGCTGGCCAGCACGATCGCCGCGCAGTGGCCGGCCGAGCAGCCGCGCCGCTTTGTCGTGCTGACCGGCGGCGAGCCGCTGCTGCAGGTCGATGCCGCGCTGATCGCCGCGCTGCACGCACAAGGCTTCGAGATCGCCGTCGAGACCAACGGCACGCTGGCCGCGCCGGCCGGCATCGACTGGATCTGCGTCAGCCCGAAGGCCGGCGCCGAGCTGGTGCAGCGCCAGGGCCACGAGCTCAAGCTGGTGTTTCCGCAGGACACCTTGCGGCCGGAGCAGGTCGCCGAGCTGGCTTTCGAGCGCTTCTATCTGCAGCCGATGGACGGCCCGCTGCAGCGCGAGCACACCCGACTCGCGATCGCCTACTGCATGGCGCATCCGCAATGGAACCTGAGTGTCCAGACCCACAAGATGATCGGCATCCGATGACTCGCATCCTGCACACCGCCTGCAGCGGTTTTGAATCGGCCCGCCAGCTGCTGTCGAGCGGCGGCGCAGCGTCGGGTACCGCCGGCCTGCACGGCCACAGCTTCCTGGCCAAGGTGCGCGCCAGCCTGCCGGCCGGACTGGCCGCCTTTGAAGGCGATGAGCTGGCATGCCTGCAAAGCGCGCTCGAGCGCTGCACCGCCCGGCTCGACCGGCGCCTGCTCAACGAGCTGTTGCCTGAGCCGAGCGATGAAGCGCTGGCGCGTTGGATCGCCGCCGAGATCGGCCTGCCGGGCGTGCTGCAGGTCGGCATCCAGAGCACGCGCCAGCAGGGTGTCGATCTGGACCCGGACGGCCGCGCCGAACTCTGGCGCCGCTTCGTGTTCCAGGCCGCGCACCGGTTGCCCAACGTGCCGGCCGGCCACAAGTGCGGCCGCATGCACGGCCACGGTTTCGAGGTGGTGGTGCATGCGCGCGCGCTGCCGGGCGGCCGGCCGATCGACCACGACCGGCTCGACGCCGCCTGGGCGCCGCTGCACTTCGAGCTGAACTACGGCTGCCTGAACGATCTGCCGGGCCTGGCGAACCCGACCAGCGAGGTGATGTCGAGCTGGATCTGGCAGCGCCTGCAGCCGACCTTGCCTGAGCTGGCTTGGGTCACGGTCTACGAGACGGCCTCTTGCGGTGCCAACTTCGACGGCCAGCAGTACCGCATCTGGAAGGATTTCACCCTCGACAGCGCGGTGCAGCTGCGCCGCGCGCCTGAAGGCAGCGCGCTGCGGCGCCTGCACGGCCACACCTACCAGATGCGCCTGCATCTGGCGGCGCCGCTCGACCAGGTGATGGGCTGGACGGTCGATTTCGGCGACGTCAAAGAGCTGTTCAGCCCGATCTTCAAGTCGCTCGACCACCAGCCGCTCTACGAGCTGCCGGGTCTGCTTGATTGCGACAGCGCCAGTTTGGCGAGCTACATCCTCGACCAGGCCCGCGCGGTGTTGCCGGCGGTGGACCGGGTCGATCTGCACGAGACGCGCGGCAATGGCGCCATCGTGATGGTGGGCCGCGCCGGGCCGGCCGTGCCAATCTGAAGCACACAGCAAAAAGCCCGACCGAAGTCGGGCTTTTTATCACCGTGGCTGACGCGAGGTCAGCCCAGCGTGATCGCCGTGGCGATCAGGCGCGGCGAGCAGCCTTCGGCGTTGCAGCCTTGGCAGCGGTTTCAGCGCTCTTGCTCAGGGCTTCGAAGTTGGCTTCGGCAGCGCTGGAGGCTTGCTTGGCAGCCTTTTGCACGCTTTCGAAAGCGTTGCTGGCAGCAGCGACGCTCGACTTCATCAGAGCCACAGCGTTTTCGCTGCCGGCCGGGGCATTCTTGATGGCGGTGTCGACCAGAGCCTGGATTTGCTCTTGGGCGGTAGCGACTTGCGCTTCGGCCATCTTGCTGACTTCGGCTTGGGTGCTGACAGCGATGTCATACACCTGACGGCCGTAGGCCAGCGCCTTTTCCGACGACGGTTGCAGCAGGGTCGATTGCAGGGCCAGCAGAGCTTGCGGGTCCTTGGCGCCCAGCACAGCCTTGGCTTGCTCAGCCGACTCTTCCATGGAGCTGCGAGCAGCTTGCATGTTCAGTTCGACCAGCTTTTCGATGCCGGCGAAGGCCTTCTGGGTCAGCTCGACGAGCGCTTCGATGTTGGCTTTGTTGGCAGCAGCGAATTGTTCAGGATTCATGTTCATGGTGAAGCTCCGGGGGGTAGATCTGAATTGCTGCACTGCAGCATGGGTTCAAGTATAGGTGGGCGTGAACGGATTGCAAGTGTTTTGTTGCAGTGCAGCAATTATTAGAGGGCAAGCTCTAAACAGGGAAAATCCTGTCACATCTGGTCATGCAAATATGAAAAACCCGGCTAGTGCTGCCAAGCCAGATGCCTGAAGATCGGTGTCATTGCCACCGGAAGTCGAAAGGGCCTTTGCCATGAACACCGTCGCCAACATCCTTCGAGTCAAAGCCAGCCAGTCAGTCCAGACCATTGCACCGAGCGCCACCGTGCTCGATGCCGTCAAGCTGATGGCCGTCCATCACATCGGCGCGTTGCCGGTGGTGGAGAACGGGCAGATCGTCGGCATCGTCACTGAGCGCGATTACGCGCGCAAGGTGGCGCTGATGGGGCGCTCGTCGGACTCCACGCCGGTGCGCGACATCATGACTTCCGAAGTGATGTACGTCAGTCCGCTGCAGACGAACGAAGAATGCATGGCTTTGATGACAGAAAACCGCATGCGTCACTTGCCCGTGATGGATAAAGGTCAATTGGTCGGCCTGATCTCGATCGGCGACCTGGTGAAAGACATCATTTCCGAGCAGCAGTTCGTGATCGAGCAGCTGGAACACTACATTCGCGGCTGACACGCCCGAACTTGTGCCGGGTCGGCCCGGACTCGATTGCCCTTTGATGAGCCGCTCCAAACCGACCTGGATCCCCCCGACCCGCGATGGCGTCGGCCCAAGTTGCGTCGCCACACCTGCCGGCGCCTGGGCGCGCATGGTCGATTTCCTGGCCGAGCGTCTGCCGGCAGTCAGCCGGGACGACTGGTGCACGCGCCTGGCGCGCGGCGAGGTGTTCGATCTGCACGGCCAGCCGCTCGCGCCCGACGCACCGTTTCAAGCCCACAGCAAGCTCTGGTACTGGCGCCAGCTGCCAGCCGAGCCGCGCATCCCCTTCGAGGTCGAGCTGCTGTTCCGGGACGAGTACCTGGTCGCGGTCGACAAGCCGCATTTCCTGCCGATGACGCCCAAGGGCCGCTATCTGCAGGAGACGCTGCTGGTGCGCGTGAAGCGCGCGCTCGGCATCGACACGCTGGTGCCGATGCACCGGCTCGATCGTGAAACCGCCGGCGTGGTGCTGTTCACTGTGCAGCCCGCCACCCGTCACGCCTACCAGTCGGTGTTGCGTGATCGGCAGGCGCACAAGGTCTATGAAGCGGTCGCGCCCTGGCGGCCCGATCTGGCGCTGCCGGTGGTGCGCCGCAGCCGGCTGGAAGAAAGCGCTGCCTTCATGCAGATGCACGAGGTGCCCGGCGAGCCGAACGCCGAGACGCACATCGAGCTGATCGCGCGCCAGGGCGAGCTGGCGCATTACCGCCTGACGCCGCTGACCGGCCAGAAGCACCAGCTGCGCACGCACCTGAACGCGCTCGGCATCCCGATCGTCGGCGACCGCATCTACCCGGTGCTGTGGCCCGAACCGGCGCCGGACGCCGAGCCCGACTACCGCCAGCCACTGCGGCTGGTGGCGCGCTCGATCCGCTTCACCGATCCGATCACCGGCGCCGAGCGCTGCTTCGAGAGCCGCCGGCCCTGTCCGCTCACGCCGCCGGACTGAGGTTATTTCAGCGAGCAACCCTGCGGCAGCACCCAGTTGCGGGTTGGTGTCTCGTTTTTCAGTGCGGCCGGCAGCTCGATCCTGACCAGGCTGGCGCCGACGCGCTTTTCGAGGTCGGTGATGCTGATCAGGTACTTGTCGAGCGGGCCGAGCTCGTTGCGGTTCGGGATCAGCCAGGCGATTGCCTTGAGCTCATCGGAGCCGCGCTTGGTGGTGACGACCACCTTCCAGAAGTATTCCGGCGTGCGGATGCCGTGGCTCTCGACGAAGTAGTCGTTCTCGGCGGCGGCCCGGTCGGTGCCGTAGACCACGCCGCCGTAGACCTTGACCGGCGCCAGGTCGCGGTAGCACTCGGCCACGTTCTCGGCATCCATCCAGATGCCCTCGTTGAACTTGGCCGCCTGCGGCACGATGTTGGTCATGTAGTTGGCGCGCTCGATGTATTCGGCGTTGTAGTCCATGTGGTTGGACGTCACCAGATGGCCACGGTCCCAGCCCTTGTGCACGCCGGCATAGCTCTTGGCGTTGAACTGCTGGCCGCAGCCCTTCGGCAGATCGGGGTCGAGCTTGAAGGCTTCCGGGCGCGCCACGCTGCCGCGATCGGCCTGCAGCTCGTACTCGTAGCGCAGCGCGCTGCGCCGATCGCAGTCGTAGAGCAGCTTGAAGCCGCCGTGGTCGATCGTGACCAAGCCGTCGCTGTCCATCGCGCTGACGCTGGAGGGGCGCGTCGCCGTGCCGTCGCCGCTGCCATTGCTGCCAGGCGCCGATTTGGAGCCGGATTTTTCCGACGCGCTGCTGCTTGGCGGCGTCTTGTGCTTGGTGGCGGGCGTCTTGTGATTGCACGACGAGACGACCGCCGTCACCACCACGGCGATCAGGCTGACGATCTGGGTGATCTGGCGTTTGGTGAGCGGCTTGGAGGCGGGCATGGTGCTGCTGTGGCTGGCGTTGCGGGCGGGGCGGAAAGTCGGGCGTCGGTGAGGCGGTTCAGCTCAGCGAGCAGTTGGTCGGCAGCGGCCAGGTGGTGGCCGGCTTGCCGGCCTTGACGGCGGCTGGTGCGTCGATCGCCACCATCGCGGCGCCGACCAGCTGTTCCAGCTCGTCGAGGCTGACCAGGTAGCTGTCGAGCGGCGCCAGCCCGGTCTGGTTCGGGATCAGCCAGGCGATCGCCTTGAGCTGGCCGCTGGCCGGATCGGTGGTCAGGATCGCCTTCCAGAACCAGTCCGGCGTGGCGATGCCGTGGCTGGCCAGGAAATAGTCGTTGCGGCTGTCGGTGTAGACCACGCCGCCGTAGACATGCACCGGCGCCAGGTCGCGGTAGCACTCGGCGACGTTCTCGGCGTCGAGCCAGATGCCCTGGTTGAACGAGGCCACCTGCGGCACGACGTTGGTCATGTAGTTGGCGCGCAGGATGTAGTCGACGTTGTAGTCCATGTGATTGGACGTCACCAGATGGCCACGGTCCCAGCCCGGCACGATGCTGGCGTAGGTGCCGGTGCTGCTCTGCTGGGTGCAGCCAGCCGGCAGGGTCGGGTCGAGCGTGAAATTGGCCGGCCGCGCGGCCGTGCCAGTGTCGAAGCCGAGCACGTACTCGTAGCGCAGCGCGGTGTGCTGGCTGCAGTCGTACAGCAGCGTGAAGCCGCCGTAGTCCATGTTGACCAGCCAGTCGCTGCCAACGCTGACCGTGCTGCCTAGGCTGTGGGTGGCGCTTGTCGCACCACCGCTGCTGTCGCTCCCGCCGCCGCAGGACGCGAGCGCCAGCACACCCACCAGCCCGGTGATACGGCCTAACCATGGCAAGAATCGCAAGACAGCCCCTTTGTGCGCGTGAATCTCAAGGGCTGCGATTTGAGCAGAGGTTTCAGGCCGGCAGGGGCGGGCGTAACCAGAAAAGTCGTCGCGTCATTGCCATGGAACTGGCGACATGTCTGGCAGGTATGGTTTCAAGGTGCGGCGGTAACCACGCTGGCATGCGCCTGGCGCATCACCAGTCGGGTGCCGACCGCGATCAGTGCCAGCACGCCGGCATAGCACAGCAGTTGCATCGCGCTGGGTTGCGCGTCGTAGCCGACCAGGGCGTGCAGCAAGGTACCGAGAGGCGAGCTGTTGCTGAGCAGACTGGAGCTGTCCCAGACCGGCTCGCTCCAGCGCTCGACCAGCCCGGCCTGCGCCAGCGCGCGTGCCAGCTGGCTGGCGATCGAGGCCGCCAGCAGCGCGATCAGCCCGTTGGTGACCGCAAACAGCCGCTGCGTCGGGATGCGTGACAGGCCGGCATAGAGCAGGGTGCCGATGGTCACGCCACCGAGCAGGCCCAGGCCGGTGCCGGTGAGCACCGTCGAGGCACTCAGGTCCGAGCCGGTGGCGGTGCCGGTGACGAACAGAACGGTTTCAGCGCCTTCGCGCAACACGCTCAGCGCCACCACCGCCAGCAGTGCCCAGGCCGGCCGGTCGCCGCTGCTGACCGACTGGCCGAGCTGGCGCGCTTCCAGCGCCATCTCGCGACCATGCGTCGAGACCCAGATGCAGTGCCACAGCAGCATTACCAGCGCGATCGTCAGGATGCCGACGTTGAGCAGATCCTGGCCGATGCCGTCGGCCAGGCCGGCGATCTGTTCGGCCAGCGCCGCCAGCAGCACGGCGCCCAGCACGCCCAGCGACACCCCGGCGGCGAGCCAGCGCTCGCGCTGCGCCATCGTGCGCGTTGCCGCCGCGATGATGCCGACAAACAGCGCCGCTTCCAGCGACTCCCGAAACACGATCAGCGCAGCGGCCAGCATCTGGAGGCTCCTTACTCGACGACGATCACGCCGCGAGCCGAGTCTTCGTGATATTCACCGACGAACTCGTAGCGGCCGGGCTTGAGCGGGCCGATCAGCACCGGGATCTTGGCGCCGGGCGGGATGATCTTCTCGCGCTTGAGCGGCTTGCTCTCGAACTCTTCCGCCGTCTTGTCCTGGTTGTGCACCATCAGCTTGAGCTTCTGGCCGGCCGGCACTTTGAGTTCGGTGGGTTCGAACTTGTGGTCCTTGATCACCAGCACCATCTCGACATCGGCCGCTTGCGCCGCCACGCTCAAACCGATCCCCACACCCAGCGCCAAGCGACGCAGCCACACAGTTCGCGACATGATTTGCCCCGTTTCAAACTCGAATGAACTTAGTGTAATAAGAATGATTAGCATTTGCAAGTCGTGGATAACTATCCGCACTTGATGGTGTCTGCAACCTTGATCCGCTACCCTGCGCAGCCACGGCGGCGTGCCGTTTTCTTCGTTCTTGTGCCGAGGTGAGTTGATGAGCTGTGAGCCCTTGCGTGTCCTGATCGTGCAGCCGCAGTGCGCTGACGGGCCGTCCTACCTGGCCACATTTCTGCGCCAGCGCGGCATCGCCTTCGAGCTGTGCAGCGTCGAAGCCGGCGACGAGGTGCCGGTGCAGGCGCACGCGTTCGATGCCATCGCGATGCTGGGCGGCTCGATGAGCGTCAACGACACGCTGCCGTTCTTGCACCGCGCCGAGCTGCTGCTGCGCGATGCGATTGCGCGCGGTGTGCCGGTGCTCGGCCACTGTCTGGGCGGCCAGCTGCTGGCCAGGGCGCTCGGCGCCGAAGTCACCGACAACCCGGTGCCCGAGATCGGCTGGAGCCGCATCCAGCGCGTTGAGCACCCGCTGGCGCGGGCCTGGCTGGGCGAGGCAGCCGAGCTGCCGGTCTATCAATGGCACAGCCAGACCTTCGCGCTGCCCGACGGCGCCACGCTGCTGGCCGGCAACCGTGCTTGTGCACATCAGGCGTTTGCGTTCGGGCCGCACCTGGGCATGCAGTTCCACATCGAGGTTGATGCGGAAAAGCTGCACCGCTGGGCCGCCGAGGCGCCCGCGCCGGGCGACCTGCTGCTGACGCACCCGAGCGTGCAAGACGAGCCGACGATGCGCGCCGACACCGCCCGCCAGCTGGCGCAGAGCCAGCGTACGGCCGCCGGGATCTATGCGCGTTGGTTGGCGCAAGGCACGCAAGGTCCGGGTCGGCCGGCCAAGTAGCCTGGCGCGGGGTTGTCGGCGCAGCCCGAAAACGGGTGCTGGCGTATTCAGCGCCTGGTCAGCTGCACCGCCAGCTCATGCGAGACATTCGGATGCGGCACCTTGAGATACGGTGGTTTCGGCCACGCCCAGGCGGCTTCCGGCAGCAGCGCCCGCATCGCGTTGATGTCGCAGTGGTAGGGCGGCCCCTGGATCTGGCCTTCCTCGGTCGCGGCGGGCCGCAGCATCTGCATGAACAGGGCCCAGAGCACGCCGTCGGGCTTCAGCCAAGTGCGCAACTGTCCGGCATACCTGAACCAGTGCTCCGGGTGGAGCGCGCACAGGCAGGTCTGCTCATAGATGGCGTCGAATGGACTGGTCGGCGCGTAGGTCAGCACATCGGCCTGGACCACCTCGGCGGACACGCCTTCAGCCTGGCAGTGGGCGCGGGCTTTCTCGACCGCCGCCGCCGTGTAGTCGATGCCGACCACCTCGAAGCCGCGCCGGGCCAGCTCAGCCACTTCCCAGCCGCTACCGCAACCCGGCACCGCGATGCGACATGGCTGCAGCGCGCCACTGTCGAGCCAGGCCAGCAGCTGCGGGCTTGGGCCGCCACGGTCCCAGCCGGTGGTCTTGGTGGCGAAGCGTTCTTGCCAGAAGTCGGGGGTGGGGCCGGCCATGCGTGGTTCCTTGTGTTCAAGAGCCAGCATTCTGCGCGCCCGGGTGGGCGTGGATTAAAACGAACCCTCTTCCTTGGCTTGTGCGAGGGTATTGCGCCACTTTGACAGTTTCATGGCCGGATCACCGTAGGGGTCGCCCTGGAAACCCGCCCACAAGCCTTCATTGTTGAAACTGAAAATGGGCGTCAAATCGGGCCGCTCGGAAACCGGCTTGATGTCACTGGTCAAATTATCAAGAATGAGCGGCTCCCGATCCGGCGCCGGATAGTAGGCCAGTACCATGTGGGCGACCTGCAGCCCGTCAGTGGCATCAATCAAGGCCCGCACGTATACCAACCGCAGTTGGCTTACCGGAACACCCGCCGCGATCAAAGAAAAATACTTGACGAAGGCATATTCCTTACAGCTGCCCCAGCCTTTTCCGATCGCATCCACCGGCGAGGCCCAGAAATTGGCGGAGCCCCACACATCAATGTCATTGCCATAATGGATGTGGAGATTCACAAACCGGTTAATGCTCGTCAGGCGGCTGGTTTCCCCTTCCGCAGATACCTGCAGCACCATGGCTTGCAGCGCGCGCAGATTTTCCAGCCCTGAATTGCCCCAGCGCTGCGCATGAACCAGTTGACGCTCAGTTTCCCAGGCACTCGCGGAAGAGATCGTCGTGATGGCGAGTATCGCCATGACAAGATTTCGGGTCGACCATCGGATCGAACGGCCCAGAAACACGAATCCGCGCAAAAAACGGCCAGAGCAATACTGCTGACGGGGGGAAGCCATAGGAGCTTTTCTGTGTGCACCGCTCGAAAACTGGTGCCTGCTTGCCCACCCTGGTATTGAAAGCACTGACCTGCTGCTCACGCGCCGAAGGGGCGCTGGCAGCGGCAAGGCATGGCTCTTGCGAAAGTGCTCGCACGACGAACGGCTCGCTCTGCGCGTCAATCACCACGGTCCGCTGCGTCTGCAGATGGGCCTTGGTGGACGGCGCTTGTGGCGGCTTTGT
Source organism: Leptothrix sp. (in: b-proteobacteria) (assembly GCA_041083665.1). Taxonomy (GTDB): domain Bacteria; phylum Pseudomonadota; class Gammaproteobacteria; order Burkholderiales; family Burkholderiaceae_C; genus Sphaerotilus. The sequence goes on along the minus strand of JBFPGZ010000015.1, from coordinate 17,898 downwards.
TTTTAACATTTCACGAATTCTCACAAATGCACACATTCTGTGCAACCTAGATTTCCCGGCCCGCCGCAGCTCAGACGTGCTTCGAAATCCACCCGCATGGATGCTTCCATGCCTGAAGCGTCTGGGTGGCTGGCGACTTCAGCCCCGCGTGGGTTGAGCACCGTGGAGTTGTAACCGTGGCTGGAGAGCAACAGCCGCACTTGCGGGCGCCCATGCACCCTGTCGCCCGAGCCACGCCATCACGCTGGGGCCACGGTGAACCGACCGTGATCGCCGGCCCGCGCCTGCTCTGGCGGAACTTGGCCGCCACTGAGCACACCCGTCATCGACGCCGCTGCCGAGCGTTGGGCCGCCGACGGGTTCGAGCCGGTTACCGGTGAAAGTGAGCGGGTACCACGGCTGGCGCGACAGTGCTGAACTGCCCGCCGCTGTAGGCTGAGAAAGAATCACTGCGCATTGCAGAACCGATGTCTCAGAACGAGAATGCCCAGCACTGCTGGGCATTTTTACTATGTGTGCAAGCAGTTTTTATCTGCTTGGCACGGTGTTATCTTGAAAATCACGCATCAATATTCGCCGCCCTGAGCGCGTTGGCTTCAATAAACTCGCGGCGCGGCTCGACTTCATCGCCCATCAGCATCGTGAATACCTTGTCGGCTTCGATGGCGTCTTCAATTTGCACGCGCAGCAGGCGGCGCACGGTCGGGTCCATGGTGGTTTCCCAGAGCTGGCTCGGGTTCATTTCGCCCAGACCCTTGTAGCGCTGGCGGCCGACCGAGTTTTCGGCCTGCTGCATCAGCCAGGCCATGGCGGCGCGGAAGTCGCTGACCTTGGTTTCCTTCTGGCGCTCGCCTTCGCCGCGTTTGGCGACGGCGTCCAAGCCGAGCAGATCCTTGAAGGTCACGCCAGCTTTGCTCAGCGCTTCGTAATCGGCGCCGTGCACGAAGTCGGCCGTGATGATGCTGCTCTTGATGTTGCCGTGATGCCGACGGCTGATGCGCAGGTGGCGCTTGTCGGTGCGGGCATCGACTTCGGCGCTGACTTCGGCGTCGTGCAGTGCGGCTTTCAGGGCGGCGGCGCTGGTTTCGGCCTTGGCGGCGTCGTCCAAGTCGAGCACCAGGCCGTCGCTGATGGCGCGCAGCGCCTCGATGTCCATCCAGTTGGACAGCCGATTGATGACGTTGCTGGCCAGCACGTACTGGCGCGCCAGCTCTTCGAGCGCGGCGCCCTGGATGGCAGGCTTGTCGGCGCCCGGCAGCACCTGCGCGCCGTCCAGCGCCACCTTCAGCAGGTAGATGTCGAGCTCGCTGGCGTCTTTCAGGTACTGCTCGTGCTTGCCGTGCTTGACCTTGTAGAGCGGCGGCTGCGCGATGTAGATGTGGCCGCGCTCGACCAGCTCGGGCATCTGCCGGAACAGGAAGGTCAGCAGCAGGGTGCGGATGTGCGCGCCGTCCACGTCGGCGTCGGTCATGATGATGATGCGGTGGTAGCGCAGCTTGTCGGGGTTGAAGTCGTCCCCGCCCATGCCCTTGCCGATGCCGGTACCCAGCGCGGTGATCAGCGTCAGGATTTCATTGCTGGTCAGCAGCTTTTCGTAGCGCGCCTTCTCGACGTTCAGAATCTTGCCGCGCAGCGGCAGGATCGCCTGGAACTTGCGGTCGCGGCCCTGCTTGGCCGAGCCGCCGGCCGAGTCACCTTCGACGATGTAGATCTCGCACAGCGCCGGATCCTTTTCCTGGCAGTCGGCCAGCTTGCCGGGCAGGCCCATGCCGTCGAGCACGCCCTTGCGGCGCGTCATTTCGCGCGCCTTGCGGGCGGCGTCACGGGCGCGGGCGGCATCGACGATCTTGCTGCAGACCATCTTGGCGTCGACCGGGTTCTCCAGCAGCCAGTCGGTCAGCAGCCGGCCGACGATGTCTTCCACCGGCGCGCGCACTTCGCTCGACACCAGCTTGTCCTTGGTCTGGCTGGAGAACTTCGGCTCCGGCACCTTGACGCTGACCACGCAGGCCAGGCCCTCGCGCATGTCGTCGCCGCTGATCTCGACCTTGGCCTTCTTGGCGATCTCGTTGTCGTCGATGTACTTGTTGATGACACGGGTCATCGCGGCGCGCAAACCCGTCAGATGGGTGCCGCCGTCGCGCTGCGGGATGTTGTTGGTGAAGCAGAGCACGTTCTCGTTGTAGCTCTCGTTCCACTGCATCGAGACCTCGACGCCGACGTTGGTCTGGTTGTCGCTCATCTTGTCGCCACGGGCGTGGAAGATGTTGCTGTGCAGCACCTTCTTGCCGATGTTGATGAACTCGACGAAGCCCTTCACGCCGCCGGCGTAGGCGAAGTTGTCTTCCTTGTTGTTGCGCTCATCGACCAGGCGGATCTTGACGCCGTTGTTCAGGAACGAGAGCTCGCGCAGCCGCTTGCTGAGGATCTCGTAGTGGAAGTCGATGTTGGTGAAGATCGTGTCGTCGGGCAGGAAGTGCACTTCGGTGCCGCGCTTGTCGGTCTCGCCGATGACGCGCAGCGGGCTGACCTCGAAGCCGCCGCGCTGCTCCAGCAGGCGGTCTTGCGGAATGCCCTGGCGGAATTCCATGAAGTGCGCCTGGCCGTCACGGCGCACCGTCAGGCGCAGCCACTTCGACAGACCGTTCACACAGGAAACGCCGACGCCGTGCAGGCCGCCCGAGACCTTGTAGCTGTTCTGGTTGAACTTGCCGCCGGCGTGCAGCTCGGTCAGGGCAATCTCGGCGGCCGAGCGCTTCGGCTCGTGCTTGTCGTCCATCTTGACGCCGGTCGGGATGCCACGGCCGTTGTCGATGACGGAGATCGAGTTGTCGCTGTGGATCGTGACGGTGATGTCGTCGCAGTGGCCGGCCAGGGCCTCGTCGATCGAGTTGTCCACCACCTCGAACACCAGATGGTGCAGGCCGGTGCCGTCGGAGGTGTCGCCGATGTACATGCCGGGGCGCTTGCGCACGGCTTCCAGGCCTTCGAGGATCTGGATCGAGCCTTCGCCGTAGGCGGCAGACACCTCGGCGGCGGTTTGCGGGACGGCTTCGGGCGGGGTGGGCTGCAGGGTGTCGTTGCTCATGTCACTCACTCACGCCGGGCGAGGCGGTAAAACCGCTGCCCCGGCAAAAACGCTGAAGCGGGCCGCAGCCCGCTTGTGGGGCAGCCGCCCTGGTCGGGCCGGGCAGCTGCGCGGGTCGGCAAGGATCAGATGCGCATCGGCATCACCACGTACTTGAAGCCGGGTTGCTCGGCCACCGTGAGCAGCGCCGAGCTGCTGGTGTCCTGCAACGAGACGGTGACCATGTCGGTGCCCAGGTTGGCGAGCACGTCGATCAGGTAGGTGACGTTGAAGCCGATGTCGATGGCGTCGCCGCCGTAGTCGATGTCGAGCTCTTCCTTGGCCTCTTCCTGCTCGGCGTTGCTGGAGGCAATCTTGAGCACACCGGGTTCGAAGTTGAGCCGCACGCCCTTGAACTTCTCGCTGGTCAGGATCGCGGCGCGCTGCAGGCTGGCCAGCAGCGGCGCGCGACCCAGCGTCACATGGTTCTTGTGGTGCTTGGGGATGACACGGTGGTAGTCGGGGAACTTGCCCTCGACCAGCTTGGTGACGAACTCCATGCCGCCGAAGGTGAACTTGGCCTGATTGCCGGCAAAGCGCATCTCGATGCGCGGCTCCTCGGCGCCGTCGCCGCCCTTGCTGGCCTTGTCGTCCTTCAGCAGGCGCTGCAGCTCCAGCACGGTCTTGCGCGGCAGGATCACTTCCTGCTTCGGGATCTCGACCTCCAGCGTCGCCTGCGCCAGCGCCAGCCGGTGGCCGTCGGTGGCGACCAGCGTGAGCGTCTTGCCTTCGGCGACGAACAGGATGCCGTTCAGGTAGTAGCGGATGTCGTGCACCGCCATCGCGAAGTGCACCTGATCGATCAGGCTTTTCAGGGTGCGCTGCGGCACGCTGAAGGCCGGGCCCATGTCGGCGGCTTCCTGCACCAGCGGGAAGTCTTCGGCGGGCAGCGTCTGCAGCGTGAAGCGGCTCTTGCCACCCTGCAGCGTCAGCTTGTTCTGCGCCGCGCTGAGGGAAACGATCTGGTCCGGCGGCAGGGTGCGCAGGATCTCGATCAGCTTGCGCGCACCGACGGTGGTGCTGAAGTTGGCCGTATCACCGCCGAGTTCGGCGCTGGTGCGGACCTGGATTTCGAGGTCGCTGGTGGTGAATTCGCAGCTGGCGCCGCTTTTGCGGATCAGCACATTGGCCAGGACGGGCAGGGTATGCCGGCGTTCGACGATGCCGGAGACCGCCTGCAGGGCTCCCAGCAGTTGGTCCTGGGCAGCTTTCAACACAATCATGTCGGTCTCTTCAGAGTGGGTTGTTGTTGTAGGGGGCCGGAAGGCGGTCAAGGGCCGAGCAAGCGCTATTTTCCCTTTTTCTGACTCTGCCCGGCTGAGTCCGGCCGCTCAGCCCTTGAGGGTTTGTTCCAGCACGTGCAGTTGCTGGTTCAGCTCGGGGTTTTTCTGGCGTTCGGTACCGATCTTGCGCACCGCGTACAGCACCGTGGTGTGGTCGCGGCCGCCGAACAGCTCGCCGATTTGCGGCAGGCTTTTCTGCGTCATCTCCTTGGCCAGGTACATGGCGATCTGGCGCGGCCGGGCGATGTTGGTGGGCCGCTTCTTGCTGTACATGTCGCCGATCTTGATCTTGTAGAAATCAGCCACCGTCTTCTGGATGTTCTCGACCGAGATCTGCTTGTTCTGGATCGACAGCAGATCCTTCAGCGCGTCGCGCGCCAGCGAGATGTTGATCTCCTTGTGGCTGAAGCGCGAATAGGCCATCACCTTGCGCAGCGCGCCTTCGAGCTCGCGCACGTTGGCGCGCACGTTCTTGGCCACAAAAAACGCCACGTCCTCGGGCATGCGCGCGCCTTCCATGACCGCCTTCTTCATCAGGATGGCGACGCGCATTTCCAGCTCAGGCGGCTCGACCGCGACGGTCAGGCCTGCATCGAAGCGGCTGGTGAGGCGCTCGTCGATGTCCACCAGCCCTTTCGGGTAGGTGTCGCTGGTCATGATGATGTGGGCGCGCTTGGCCAGCAGTGCTTCGAAGGCGGTGAAGAATTCTTCCTGGGTGCGTTCCTTGCCGGCAAAGAACTGCACGTCGTCGATCAAGAGCAGATCCAGCGAGTGGTACTTGGTGCGCAGCTCATCAAAAGTCTTGCGCTGGTAGTTGCGCACCACGTCGGAGATGAACTGCTCGGAGTGCAGGTACAGCACCTTGGCGTCGGGCCGGTCTTTCACCAGCGCGTTGCCGACGGCGTGGATCAGATGCGTCTTGCCCAGGCCGACGCCGCCGTAGATGAACAGCGGGTTGTACATCTGGCTCGGTGCGCTGGCCACGTGCATGGCGGCGGTGCGCGCCATCTGGTTGGAGCGGCCGGGCACCAGGTTGTCGAAGGTCAGCAGCGGATTGAGTCGGCCCCGGTTCGAGGCCGGCGCGACCGCTGGGGCGGTGCGTGATTGAACGATCACGGCCGGAGCTGCCAGTGGCGGCGGCACCGGCGCTGGCGGAGCAACGATGGTAGCGACCGCGACGCTGTCGTCGTCGAGCAAGGAGCGCTGTACCGGGTAGCGCTGGTCGTCATGGTCGGTGGCCTCGGCCAGCGCGTGCGACACCGCCGCCGCCGCGCTCACGGCGGTGGTCTGACGCCGTGGTGAGGTGGTCTTGGCCGCAGTCGAGCGCACCGGCGCCGACGATGAAGCGGCACTGGTGACGGCGCCCACGCGCACGCTCACGCTGCCACCGCCATCGCGTGGCAGTAGCGACAATTCCAGCCGCACACCTCGACCGGCCAGGTCGCTCAGCACCGATTCGATGCGTGCAGCGTATTGGCTGCGAATCCAGTCCAGCTTGAAACGATTGGGCACCCGCAGCCCGACGACGATGCCGCCGTGTACTTCATGGACCTCGGCCGGCGGCAGCGGGCGGATCCAGGTGTTGAACTGCTGCTCTGGTAGCTCGGCGGCAAGACGCTCGCAACCGCGCTCCCACAGGTCGATGTTCATCTTGTGGACAACCTCTCTCGAAAGGGGCGCGATTGTAGCCAAGCCGCGCCGTTCAAGACAGGGTTATCCACAGATTCAAGTGAGTGGTCAATCCCGCTGCAGATTCAGCAGCTGCGGCCCAAGTCATTGACTTGCAACACAATTTTTGCTGTAATCATGGGTTTCCCGAACCAGCCAAAGAAGCCTATTTCTTGTCTTGGGTCTGTCGGGCTTGCCAAATGCGGGGTGGACCGAGTGCTTTGTGCACTTTCAGGTCCGGCCGGGTGCATTGGTGTAGTCAGGCGCTTTTGATGTGGATAAGTCGGCTCGGGTATTTACGGAGGTCTGGGTGCCGGTCAGTGTGAAACACACGCAACAGGTACTTGGTCCGCCGGAATGCTCGTGCGGTTGGTGTTCCGGGCTGACGCCGGGATGCTTGCAAATGTGAGTATCCACTTGCGAGCAAAGGCTTGTGGCGACTGAGTTCTTCGCTACAACCATCAATCGAGGATAGAAATGAAACGTACTTACCAACCTTCAAAGGTTCGCCGTGCCCGCACGCATGGTTTCCTGGTCCGCATGAAGACCCGCGGTGGCCGTGCTGTCCTGAACGCACGTCGCGCCAAGGGCCGCAAGCGTCTGGCTGTCTGATCAGGCTGCAAAGGGCTGCAGGGCTACGCTTCGCTTCACAGTGAGCCGCCCTTTGTCAGATCGTCCGGTTCCCCTGACCGGTGCGAGCCGCTTTGCTGCGGCAATGAGCGTGCGCCCGTGCGCACGCAGCCCCCATTTTTTTCTGCATCACGTCGCGCCAACCGAGTTGTCAACAGGCAAAGTCCCTGCAGCTATCCAGCCTGTGGATGACGATGTGGTTTGTGCGGTTTCGCGTCACCTCGGCATGGTGGTGCCGAAGCGGCATGCCCGGCGTTCGGTGACCCGCTCGCTCGTCAAGCGGCAAATCCGCGAAGGTGTGCGTCGTCATGTCGATGGCTTGCCGGCCGGGGACTGGGTTCTGCGTCTGCGTGCCCCGCTCGACCGGGTCGCGTATTCGAGCGCGGCCTCCGATGCGCTCGGCTTGGCCTTGCGCCAGGAAATCGAAACCCTGCTGGTGGACGCCGTGAGTCGCATGGCAAGTCGAAAGGCTCCAAAGTGAGCACGGACCTGCCGCGCCGCTGCCTGATCGGGCTGGTACGGGCTTACCGCTTTTTCCTGAGTCCCTGGCTGGGTTCAGCCTGCCGTTTCGAGCCGACCTGTTCGGCTTATGCGTTGGACGCCTTGCAGCAGCATGGCGCGTTGACCGGCTCACGTCTGACGCTCTGGCGGCTGGCGCGTTGCCATCCCTGGTGCGCGGGTGGACACGATCCTGTCCCGGTCGCGCCAAGGCTTTTCACCGACCTGTTGCAGTGCCATCGGCACAATGCCGCGCAGGACGATCCTGTCCGTACTGATCTTCGAAAGACGTCGCAATGACCGACACGCGTCGCGCCCTGCTCTGGGGTGTCTTTTCTCTCTCCCTGGTGATGCTGTGGGATGGCTGGAACAAGCACAACGGCCAGCCGTCCATGTTCTCGCCCGTGCCTGCGGTGACCGCGCCTGCCCAGGCGACTGCAGCCGGCGTGCCGGCCCCTGCGGCTTCGGCGGCGTTGGCAGGTGCTCTGGCGGTGCCGGCGGCAGCCAGTGCAGTGGTGTCCGAAACCGTTCAGATCAGCACTGACATCGTCAAGGCCACGCTCGACACGCGTGGCGGCAGCATGGTGGGCCTGACGCTGCTCAAGCATCGCGATGAAACCGATGCCAGCAAGCAAGTCGAGCTGTTCGATCGTTCGGCGCAGCGCATCTACCAGGCTGATTCAGGGTTGATCCCGAAGCTGCAGGGCGAAGCGGCGCTGCCGAATCACCAGACCGTGATGACGCTGCTGCCGGGTGCGCGCACGCTGGCCGATGGCCAGAACGAGCTGGCGGTGGTGTTCGAGTCGCCCGAGCAGGCCGGTGTCAAGCTGCGCAAGACTTATGTCTTCAAGCGCGGTGATTACGCGGTGCAGGTGCGCCACGAGGTCATCAACGATTCGGCCGCTCCGGTGGCGCCGCAGCTCTATCTGCAACTGGTGCGCGATGGCACCGTGCCGCAGAACTCGACCTTCAGCGGTCCGAGCGCTTTCACCGGCGCGGCGGTCTACAGCGATGCTGCCAAGTACCAGAAGATCGAGTTCAAGCACATCGAAGATGGCAAGGCCGACTTCCAGAAGAACGCCGAAAACGGTTGGGTCGCGGTGGTGCAGCATCACTTCGCTTCGGCCTGGCTGTTCAATGACCCGCTGGCGCGCACGTTCCAGACCCGCAAGGAAGGCAGCAACCTTTATTCGGTGTCGATGACGTTGCCGTTGGCCCAGATCGCCCCGGGCACCAGTCAGACCCTGGTCACGACCTTGTTCGCCGGTCCGCAGGAAGAAAAAAGGCTCGCCGCACTCGCCCCGGGGCTTGAGCTGGTGAAGGACTACGGCTGGCTGACCATCATCGCCAAGCCGCTGTTCTGGCTGCTCGACCATCTGCATGGCCTGATCGGCAACTGGGGCTGGGCGATCGTTGCGCTGGTGGTGCTGCTGAAGGTCGCGTTCTACTGGCTGAACGCCAGCGCCTATCGCTCGATGGCCAAGATGAAGGCTGTCAATCCGAAGGTGCAGGAAATGCGCGAGCGCCTCAAGGACGATCCGCAGAAGATGCAGACCGAGATGATGCGCATCTACCGCGAGGAGAAGGTCAACCCGCTCGGCGGCTGCCTGCCGATCGTCGTGCAGATGCCGTTCTTCATCTCGCTGTACTGGGTGCTGCTGTCGTCGGTCGAGATGCGTGGTGCGCCCTGGCTGGGCTGGATCAGCGATCTGTCGGTGAAGGATCCGTATTTCATCCTGCCGGCCATCATGACGCTCTCGACAGTGTTCCAGACCTGGCTGAATCCGACCCCGCCGGATCCGATGCAGGCCAAGATGATGTGGATCATGCCGCTGGTGTTCAGCGTGATGTTCTTCTTCTTCCCGGCCGGTCTGGTGCTGTATTGGGTCACCAATACGCTGCTGTCGATTGCCCAGCAGTGGGCCATCAACAAGCAGCTTGGCGCCACCAAATGACGCCTCGTCGCTGAGCTGCCAATACGCTGCAGTGCAACAAAAGCCGGCTTCATGCCGGCTTTTTTGTATCAATTTCTTTGATTGTGGCGTTTTTCCGTGTTCCCTGACACGTCTGGTTGCGCCTGTTCAGGATGGGGCTTGAGCTGCGTGGTTGTTTGCGAGAACATACGTTTGCGGGGCAGACCTGAGGCCCTTGCCACCAGTCTCATTGACCAAATATGGTTCGGGCTGGTGGCAAGGCCCTCGGCTCGGGAGGTTCATGCCGATACTGGCTCCTCCCCCCGCGCGAATTCATAGGCCGAGCGATCTTCCAGACGCTCGGCCTTTTTGTTGTCGGTACTGCGCTGGGTGTGCGGTCTGCGCCAGGGGCACAATGCGCGCCCATGCTTGCCAGACATCAGGATCCCATCGTTGCAGTGGCCACCGCTCCCGGGCGCGGGGCGGTCGGTATCGTGCGTGTGTCAGGTCGCAGCTTGCTGCCACTGATCGAGGCTTTGTGTGGTCGACGGCCCGCGCCACGGGTGGCCACTTTCGGGCCGTTCCTGGACGCCGAGGCGCATCCCATCGATCACGGTCTGGCGTTGTATTTCCCGGCGCCGCACAGCTATACCGGTGAAGACGTGCTGGAGCTGCAGGCGCACGGTGGCCCGGTGGTGTTGCAGCTGCTGCTGGCGCGCTGCCTGGAGGCGGCGGCGCAGCCTGACGAGCACACGGGCGCGTTGCGCCTGCCCGGTTTGCGACTGGCCGAGCCGGGCGAGTTCACGCAGCGCGCGTTCCTGAACGACAAGCTTGATCTGGCCCAGGCCGAAGCGGTGGCCGATCTGATCGATGCATCGACCGAAGCGGCAGCGCGCAGCGCGGTGCGCTCGCTCTCAGGCGATTTTTCACGGCGCATCGAGGCTTTGCGGTCCGAATTAGTCGATTTGCGCATGCTGGTCGAGGCGACGCTCGATTTCCCCGAAGAGGAGATCGACTTTCTGCAGCGTGCCGATGCACGTGGCCGCCTGAGCCGGCTGAGCGAGCGGCTGGATGCGGTGCTGGACCAGGCTCGGCAAGGCGCCTTGCTGCGCGAGGGCTTGCAGGTGGTGATTGCCGGCCAGCCCAATGCGGGCAAGAGCTCGCTGTTGAATGCGCTGGCGGGGGCCGAGCTGGCCATCGTCACGCCGATCGCCGGTACCACCCGCGACAAGATCAGTGAAACGATCCAGATCCAAGGCGTGCCGATCCACATCATCGACACCGCCGGCCTGCGCTCCGACACCGAAGCCAGCGACGAGATCGAGCGCATCGGCATCGGCCGCAGCTGGGATGCCATCGGTGCTGCCGATGCGGTGTTGCTGTTGCACGATCTGACCCGCCACGCCGACGCGGCCTATGCCGAGGCCGATCGGACCATCGAAGCGCGTCTGCCGCATGACAAGCGCCTGATCCATGTCTTCAACAAGGCCGACGCCGCAGCGTTGCCGCAGGAGGCGGTGCTGGCGGGTTTGCCGTCGGATGAGCACGGCGTGGTGCTGTCGGCGCGCACCGGTGCCGGGCTTGATCAACTGCGGGCGGCCCTGCTTGAACTGGCCGGCTGGCATGCCGCACCAGACGGTGTCTTCATCGCTCGAGCGCGGCATCTGCGTGCCTTGCAGCAGGCCCGTGCACATCTCACACAAGCTGCCGCGTTGGCCGAGCTGGCTGACCTGGCGCTGGAACTGCTTGCCGAGGAGCTGCGTCTGACCCACGCTGCGCTGGGCGAAATCACCGGTGTCTACACGCCCGACGATCTGCTGGGTGATATCTTCGGGCGCTTCTGTATCGGCAAGTGAGCCACTCCCGGGCCCGTGTCAATGGGGGCTGCTCGGGATGATGTCGGGCCCGATCCACATTGGTGCGTGATTGATGCACGAGATGGCTTGAGGGTTGTGTCGGTGCGCCCTATCATCGCTGTTACAAGCCTGACAGCAAAATCGTATGAGCTGGCAGGCACGGAGTCGTCCATGGGATTTGAAGAATTGATTCGGGCCATACAGTCGCTCAACACCGAAGATGCTTTTCGGGCGCGACTGGATATGGCGCAATGGCGCACCCTGAGTGGTTTCCTGACCCCGCAGACGGTGCGGCCTGGTGAGTTGCTGATCAAGCAAGGTGACATTGATCGCAGCGTCTATTTTCTGGGCCAGGGTAGCCTGCAGGTGTATGTGGGCGGGCCGAACGCGGGCAGCAGCCGCATCGTGATGTTGCGCCCGGGCGCCTTGATCGGCGAGGCCGGCCTGTTCAGTGACGGCGCGCACACGGCCAACGTCGAGGCCATGACCGTCTGTTCGGTCTGGGCACTGCGGTTGCCGCGCTTTCAGGAACTGACCCAGCGGTCGCCGCAGATCGCGCTCGAATTCATGCGCGCTGCCGGCGCTGTCCTGGTGACGCGAATTCGCAGCAATCAGGCCGGTTTGGTCGCGGCCGCCTGAGTGTTCTTGGGCCCGTGATGCGGCCAAGGCCTCAGCCTTCCAGACTGAGCAGCCGGCTTTCCGCGACAGCCAGCAGGCTCGGCAGGCCCGACAGAACCAGGGTATCGCCACCGGCCAGCACCAGCGACTCATCCGGCGCGACCACCCCGCCGTTGGTGCGCCGGATCGAAACCACCCCCACCCCGATCGACGTCAGCGCCAGCTCACCGAGCTGATGCCCGATGCTGGGGGCGCCGAACGGCAGGCTGATCGAGCGCAACCGGGCCTGCTGCTGCTCTTCCTGGGTGGTGTCGTCGTCGGCGCCGTGGAAATAGCCGCGCAGCAAGGTGTAGCGCGCATCGCGGGCGTCGCGCGTCAGGCGGATGACCCGGCGCACCGGCACACCGACAAGTGCCAGCGCATGCATCGCCAGCATCAGGGAGCCTTCGATCGCTTCGGGCACCACCTCGGTGGCGCCGGCGTGGCGCAGTTTTTCCAGGTCGGTGTCGTCGATGGTGCGCACCACCACCGGCACCCTGGCGGCGTGATCGTGCACATGCTGCAGCACCTTCAGGGCCGAGGCGGTGTCGTGATAGCTGACCACCACTGCCGAGGCGCGTGCCAGCCCGGCGGCCATCAGGCTCTGCAGCCGGGCGGCGTCGCCAAACACCACGCTCTGGCCGGCGGCGGCGGCTTGACGAACCCGATCCGGATCCAGATCGAGCGCCATGTAGGGAATGCGCTCGCCGTCGAGCATGCGGGCCAGGTTCTGCCCCGAGCGGCCGTAGCCGCAGATGATGACGTGGCCTTCGGTGCGGATGGCGCGCTTGGCGATGCTGGTCAGTTGCACCGACTGCATCAGCCAGTCGGTGGCGGACAGGCGCATCACGATGCGGTCGCTGTGCAGGATGATGAACGGCGTGGCCAGCATCGACAGCACCATCGCCGCCAGCACCGGGCTGATCCACTGCGTGCCCAGCAACTGGTGTTCGGCGCCCAGCGTCAGCAGCACGAAGCCGAATTCACCCGCTTGCGCCAGATACAGGCCGGTGCGGATCGCCACCCCCGGCTGGGCGCCAAAACCGCGCGCCAGCACTGCGACCAGACCCGCTTTGGCCAGCACCGGCAAGGTGCTCAGCAGCAGCACCAGCGGCCATTCATCCAGCACCGGCCGCCAGTCGAGCTTCATGCCGATGGTGATGAAGAACAGGCCCAGCAGCACGTCGTGGAAGGGCCGGATGTCGGCTTCGACCTGATGCTTGTATTCGGTTTCGGCGATCAGCATGCCGGCCACAAAGGCACCCAGCGCCAGCGACAACCCGGCGTGCTCGGTCAGCCAGGCCAGCCCCAGCGTCACCAGCAGCAGGTTCAGCACGAACAGCTCTTCGCTCTTGCGGCGTGCCACCAGCGTGAGCCAGCGCCGCATCAGCTTCTGGCCGCCAGCCAGCAGCAGCGTCAACAGGGCCGCAGCCTTGAGCATGGCCACCCCCATGGTGATGCCCAGCTCGCGGCCGCTGGTCGATTCGGCCAGCGCCGGAATCAGCACCAGCAGCGGCACCACCGCCAGATCCTGGAACAGCAGCACGCCCATGACGCGCCGGCCGTGCTCGCTCTCCAGCTCCAGCCGCTCGGCCATCATCTTGGCGACGATGGCGGTGCTCGACATCGCCACCGCGCCGCCGAGCGCCACCGCGCCTTGCCACGACAGCTCCCAGACGTGGGCCGTGAAGCTGAACAGCCAGATCAGCAGCACATTGCCGAGCACGGCGCCCAGCATGGTCAGCACCACCTGCCCCATGCCGAGTCCGAACACCAGCCGGCGCATGCTGCGCAGCTTGGGCAGGTTGAACTCCAGCCCGATGACGAACATCAGGAACACCACGCCGAACTCGGCCAGGTAGCGCACGCCGGCCGAGTCGCGTGCCAGTGCCAGGGCGTTCGGGCCGATCACCACCCCGACGATCAGATAACCCAGCATCGCCGGCAGTTTGAGCAGACGGCAGCCCACCACGCCGACGACCGCAGCCAGCAGGTAGAGCAGGGCAACTTCGAGCGTGGTGACCATGGGAACGAGAACGGCAGCGAGCAACCTAGAATCTGCGGCATCGTAAACGACACCTCGGCCTCGATCGTGATCCCACCTGTGACAGCAACTGCATTCGATTCCGCGCGGGCGATCCGGATGGCCCACCAGACCCTCGACATCGAGGCCGACGCGCTGCGCGCCCTCAAGGCCCAGCAAGGCGAGAGCTTTGCCCGCGCCGTCGAGCTGGTGCTGGCCTGCCACGGCCGGGTCGTCGTGATGGGCATGGGCAAGAGCGGCCATGTCGGGCGCAAGATCGCTGCGACGCTGGCCTCGACCGGCACACCGGCGATGTTCGTGCACCCGGCCGAGGCCAGCCACGGCGACCTGGGCATGGTCACGCCCGGTGATGTGGTGCTGGCGATCTCCAACTCGGGCGAAAGCGACGAGCTGGCGGCGATCCTGCCAGCGCTCAAGCGCCTCGGTGTCACGCTGCTGGCGATGACCGGCCGGGCTGAATCGACCCTGGCGCGGCATGCCGATGCGCTGCTGTCGAACCGGGTCGAAAAGGAAGCCTGCCCGCTCAACCTGGCGCCGACCGCCAGCACCACCGCGCAGCTCGCGCTGGGTGATGCGCTGGCCGTGGCGCTGCTCGACGCGCGCGGTTTCCGCGAGGAAGACTTCGCCCGCTCGCACCCGGGCGGCGCGCTGGGACGCAAGCTGCTCACGCATGTGCACGACATCATGCGCAGCGGCGACGCCGTGCCGCGTGTCGCGGCCGACACGCCCTTCACCGAAATGATGCGCGAGATGAGCGCCAAGGGCCTGGGCGCCACCGCCATCGTCGATGCCAGCGGCCGGCCGCTCGGCATCTATACCGACGGCGACTTGCGCCGCTCGATTGAGCGCGGCCTGGATCTGCGCAGCCTGTGTGCCGGCGAGGTGATGTCGGCCAAGCCGCGCAGCGTGCGCGCCGATGCGCTGGCGGTGGACGCGGCTGATCTGATGGAAGACGCCCGCGTCACGACCCTGCTGGTCACCGATGCCGAGGGCGTGCTGGTCGGCGCGCTCAACACCAACGATCTGATGCGCGCCAAGGTCATCTGAGCCAACTGCGTGTTCCTTGAGGCTTCTGTGATGAATCTTTCCTCGTCTGCCGCTTTGCCGGCCGAGTCCCCGGCATCGACGCCGCCCGTGGCGCGGCTGCGGCCGGTGTTGCGTTTCGCGCCCGAGCTGCTGTTGCGGGCCCAGGCGGTGCGTGTCGCGATCCTGGATGTGGATGGCTGCCTGACCGACGGGCGCATCTACATCGGCGAGCACGGTGAAACCGTCAAGGCTTTCAGCACCCTCGATGGCCATGGCATCAAGCTGCTGGCGCAAGGCGGCGTCACGCCGGTGGTGATCACCGGGCGCGACTCGCCGGCGGTACGGCGGCGTTGTGCCGATCTGGGCATCGTTGAGGCGGTGTTCGGCGTGCACGACAAGCTGGCGGCGGCGGCGCAAGTGTTGCAGCGGCTCGGCCTCGACTGGTCGCAGCTTGCGGTGATCGGTGACGACTGGCCTGATCTGCCGCTGCTGACCCGCTGCGCCTTCGCCTGTGCGCCGGCCAATGCTCATGCCGAGGTGCGCGCGGTGGCTCACCATGTGACGCAGGCCGCTGGCGGCCATGGCGCGGCGCGCGAGTTCTGTGATCTGCTGCTGATGGCAGCCGGGCGTTACGCCGAGCTGCTGAACGGCCATCTGGCCACGCTCGATGGTGCCGAGCGTTGAGTCCCGTCGATGACGACAACGCGCCGCTGCCCCTGCCGCCGCTCGGGTTGCGGCCGGACGTCCCGCCACTGACTCCGCAGCCCTGGTCGGCTGCCCAGGTGCTCAGCGCGCTGAGCACCTATCTGCCAGTGGTGCTGATGGCCTTGCTGGCGATCGTCACCTGGTGGCTGCTCAAGCAGAGCCCCGAACCCGAGGTGGCGCAGGGCACCCGCCCGCTGCGGCATGTGCCTGACTACGAGTTGCGCGGCTTCTCGGTGCAGCGCCAGAGTGCCTCGAACGCGGCGGCCGGGGTACTCGAAGGCGAGCGGGTCCGCCACTATCCGGACACCGACACCCTGGAGATCGATGCGGTGCGGCTGCGCTGGCGTGATGCCGACGGCCGGTACCTGCTGGCGACGGCCAAGCGGGCGGTGGCGCAAGCCGATGCCAGTGTGCTGGTGCTGGAAGGTGACGCCCGGGTGGTGCGTGAAGCGGCCAGAGCGCCCAGCGTGGCGGCGGCTCTGGAGGGCGAGCGCTTCGAGTTTCGCAGCGAATGGCTGCAGATCGACACCCGCAAGCAACGGGTCGAGAGCGATCGACCGGTGGTGGTCACGCTGGGCCGCAGCCGCTTCGACGCTCGATCGGTCGTTTACGAGTACGGCGAGCACAGCATCGATCTGGGTGGGCCGGTGCATGGCAGCTTGGCGCCGGTGGTGGCCGCAGCGACGGAGGTTCTGCCTTGACCGCTCCGCTGGTGTTCATCACCGGGGCGTCAAGCGGGATCGGCCAGGCGCTGGCGGCGCAGTACGCACAGGCCGGCTGGCGGCTCGCGCTGGTGGCGCGGCGCAGCGAGGTGGTGCAGGCCTGGGCGCAGGCGCTTGCACTGCCGGCGGAACGGCTGCGAATCTATGCCGCCGACGTGCAGCAGCCCGACAGCATCATCGCGGCTGCCGAGCGCTGCCTGGCCGAGTTGGGCTTGCCCGAGGTGGTGATCGCCGCCGCTGGCATCAGCATCGGCATCGACACCGCCGAGCGAGCCGATCTGGAGGTGCTGCGCGACACGTTCGCGACCAACAACCTGGGCCTGGCAGCGACCTTCCATCCCTTTGTGACACCGATGCGTGTGGCACGGCGTGGCACCTTGGTCGGCATCGCCAGCGTGGCGGCGATCCGAGGGCTACCCGGGCATGGTGCCTATTGCGCCAGCAAGGCAGCGGTCGTGAGCTACTGCGAAAGTCTGCGCGTCGAGTTGCGCCCGTACGGCGTGCGGGTCGTGACGATCTTGCCCGGGTTCATCGACACGCCGATGACGCGCGGCAATCCGTATCCGATGCCGTTCCTGATGCCGGTCGACCAGTTCGCTGCGGCAGCACTGCGGGCGATCAGTCGGGGTGTGCGGCGTCGGGTGATTCCCTGGCCGATGGGTTGGGTGGCCGGTTTGTTGCGCCTCTTGCCTGGCGCGGTGTATGACCGGATGGTGGCGGGACGCGGCCGCAAGCCACGCCGGGGTGAGTCGAGTGCTGTGCCCGGTTCGCGCAATCCGATGCTCTGACCGTCTCGGTCCGATCGAAAGGGCCGTGCAAAAAGAAAAAGCGCCTGGTTTTGCAACCAGGCGCCTTGTCAGGCGAGAGGCGTGCCGTTAGGCACGCTCTGCATGATCAGTAACCGCCGCCGCCGTAGCCGCCGCGACCACCGCCGCCGCCACCACCGCCGCCTTCACGACGGCCGCCGCCGCTGCCGCCGCCGCCGTAGGGGCTGCGGAAACCGCCGCCACCACCACCGCCACCGCCAGCACCGCCGCCGAAGCCACCACCACCGCCGCCTTCACGACGGCCGCCACCACCAGCACCACCGCCACCGTAGGGGCTGCGGAAGCCGCCCGGCCGCTCTTCGCGGGGACGGGCTTCATTGACCACCACAGCGCGGCCAGCGATCGCTTGACCGTTCAGGCCGTTGATCGCTGCTTGAGCTTCGGGATCCGAGCTCATTTCAACAAAACCAAAGCCTTTTGAGCGGCCGGTGTCGCGATCCATCATGACCTTGGCCGAGCTGACTTGACCAAATTGGCCAAAAGCGTCGTTCAGATCTTCGTCACGCACAGAGTAGGCCAGATTGCCCACGTAAAGCTTGTTGCCCATGGATAGGCACCTTTCAATCGTTCCTGAATACTAAAAACATGTGGAGGAGCTACAGCCAAGACTCATTCAGGAGAACAGAGAAGGCACCGCACCCATACACGAACGAACATTATGCGTGACAGTCAAGCGATGCCAAGCCTTCGGTACCAGGAAGTGTTGTAACTTAGGTGGGTTTTTGGTTGCAAATTCGCGTTCAGAGACCTGATTTAAGGGTAAACACTTAAATAAAATCACCTGCCCTCGCGGAAGTTCGCCACCTTGGGCACTGTGACCTTGCCCCTGGAATTCGTCTCCCATAACCGCACTCAGGAATTGGCCTGAGCGGCCCGCCAATCTTGTTCGAACCGCACCGGGCTGACATAAGCCAGCGTCGAGTGCAGTCGAGTCTGGTTGTA
>JBFPGZ010000031.1:0-57619 GCA_041083665.1 Leptothrix sp. (in: b-proteobacteria) | reverse complement strand
AGTCGGCCGCTTCCGCCTCCACCGCTTCGGCGCCGCAACGCGCCTGGTCGGCTGTTGCCGGGCTGGGCGCGCGCCTGGCCGAGCGGCTGCGGCTCGGCGATGTGGCGGCGCGGGTGGCGCCGACGCGTGACTGGGCGGGCGGCTCGGCGGGCCAGCCGACGCGCTGGGTCGGCTTTGATGCGGCGCTGGTCTGGGTCATCGTCGCGCTGCTGTCGCTGGGGCTGGTGATGGTCTATTCGGCTTCGATCCAGCTGCCCGACAACCCGAAGTTCAGCAACTACTCGACCACCTATTTCTTCAGCCGCCATGTGGTGTCGATCGCGCTGGCGGTGATCGTCGCCAGCGTGATGCTGGCCATTCCGATGCAGACCTGGGAGCGGCTGGCGCCGTGGATCTTCGTGATTGCGCTGGTGCTGCTGATCCTGGTGCTGGTGCCGTTCATCGGCCGGGTGGTCAACAAGTCGCGCCGCTGGATTCCGCTCGGGGTCATGAACTTCCAGCCCAGCGAGCTGGCCAAGCTGGCCATCACGCTCTACGCCGCCAACTACATGGTGCGCAAGATGGAGCTGAAAGAGAACTTCATGCGCGCCGTCGCGCCGATGGCGGTGGCGCTGCTGGTGGTCGGCACCTTGCTGCTGGCCGAGCCCGACATGGGCGCCTTCATCGTCATCGCGATGATCGCGATGGGCATCCTGTTCCTGGGCGGTGTGAACGGCCGCATGTTCCTGCTCATCACGCTGGTGCTGCTCGGCACCTTCGCGCTGATCATCACTTTCAGCGAGGTGCGCCGCGAGCGCATCTTTGCTTACCTCGACCCCTGGAACGAGAAGTACGCGCAGGGCAAGGGCTACCAGCTGACGCACTCGCTGATCGCTTTCGGGCGCGGTGCCTGGCACGGCCAGGGTCTGGGCGCTTCGGTCGAGAAGCTGCATTACCTGCCCGAGGCGCACACCGACTTCCTGCTCGCCGTGATCGGCGAGGAGCTCGGCCTGTGGGGCGTGCTCGCGGTGGTGCTGGCGTTTTTCTGGATGGTGCGGCGCATCTTCCTGATCGGCCGCCAGGCGATCGCGCTGGACCGCGTCTTTGCCGGCCTGACCGCGCAGGGCATCGGCATCTGGATCGGCGGCCAGGCCTTCATCAACATGGGCGTGAACCTGGGCGTGCTGCCGACCAAGGGCCTGACGCTGCCGCTGATGAGCTACGGCGGCTCGGCCATCGTGCTGACCTGCATGGCGCTGGCGATCGTGCTGCGCGTCGATATCGAGAACCGCCAGCTGATGCGCGGGGTCCGCTCATGACGGCGCGCCATCTGGTCATCATGGCGGCCGGCACCGGCGGCCACATCATGCCGGGCCTGGCGGTGGCGCGCGAGATGCGCGCACGCGGCTGGAGCGTCAGCTGGCTCGGCACCGCCCAGGGCATGGAAAACCGCCTGGTGCCGCCGGCCGGCATCGAGCTGGACCGGATCGGCTTTGCCGGCCTGCGCGGCAAGGGCAAGCTGGGTTTCGTCACCGGCGGGCTCAAGCTGCTGCGGGCTTTCGGTGAATGTGCCGGCATCCTGCGCCGCCGCAGCGCCGACGCGGTGCTCGGCATGGGTGGCTACGTCTGTTTTCCGGGTGGGCTGATGGCGCGCCTGCTGGGACGGCCGCTGCTGCTGGTCAACGCCGACGCGGCGTTGCTGCTCTCGAATCGCTCGCTGCTGAAGTTCGCCGACCGGGTCGCGTTCGGTTTTGACGGCGCGGCGGCGCGCGCGGTGCCGCAGGGCGTCGTGACCGGCAATCCGGTACGGCCCGAGATCGAATTGATCACGCCGCCAGCGCGGCGTTTTGCCGGCCGCAGCGGCCCGCTCAAGGTGCTGGTGGTGGGGGGCAGCCTGGGCGCGCGCGTCCTCAACGAGACGCTGCCTGCGGCGCTGGCGCTGCTGGCGCCGGGCGAGCGCCCGCAGCTCACGCACCAGACCGGCACGGCCAATTTCGACAGCGTGCAGGCCGCCTACAAGCAGGCCGGCGTTGAAGCACAGCTGCTGCCGTTCATTGACGACATGGCGGCGCGGCTGGCGGATTGCGACCTGATCATCTGCCGCGCTGGCGCGGTGACGGTCAGCGAGTTGTGCGCGGCCGGCGTGCCGAGCATCCTGGTGCCGCTGGTGGTCAGCACCACCAGCCATCAGCGCGACAACGCCGAGTGGCTGGCCAGCCACGACGCCGCCATCCACCTGCCGCAGCCGCAGCTCAATCCGGCCCGTCTGGCCGAACTGTTGAAGAGTCTCGACCGCGCCCGCTTGCAGGCGATGGCCGAGCGCGCACGCACCCTCGCGTTGCCGCACGCCGCCCAGCGTGTCGCCGACGAGATCGAGGCCCTGGTCACTGTTCAAACCTGCAAGGAAGCCGCATGAAGCACGCGGTCAAGCACATCCACTTCGTTGGCGTCGGTGGCGCCGGCATGAGCGGCATCGCCGAGATCCTGCACAACCTCGGCTACGTGGTGTCGGGCTCCGATCAGGCCGACAGCAGCGTGACGCGCCGTCTCGCCGAACTGGGCATTCGCATCCACCTCGGCCATGCCGCCGAGCATGTGAAGGGCGCGCAGGCGGTGGTGACCTCCACGGCCGTGAAGGGCGACAACCCGGAAGTGATCGCGGCGCGCGCGCAGCGCATTCCGGTCGTGCCGCGCGCCGTGATGCTGGCCGAGCTGATGCGCCTGAAAAAAGGCATCGCGATTGCCGGCACGCACGGCAAGACGACGACCACCTCGCTGGTCACCAGCGTGCTGGCCGAGGCCGGCGTCGATCCGACCTTCGTGATCGGCGGCAAGCTCAACAGCGCGGGCGCCAACTCGGCGCTCGGCTCGGGCGACTACATCGTGGTCGAGGCGGACGAATCGGATGCCTCGTTCCTGAACCTGCTGCCGATGCTGGCGGTCGTCACCAACATCGACGCCGACCACATGGACACCTACGGGCACGACTTCGCCCGGCTCAAGGCGGCCTTTGTCGATTTCCTGCACAAGATGCCGTTCTACGGCGCGGCGGTGCTGTGTGGCGACGATCCCGGCGTGCGCTCGATCATGCCGATGATCTCGCGGCCGGTGATCACCTACGGTCTCGGCGCGGACGTGCAGGTGCGTGCGGTCGATGTGCAGGCGCTGCCCGGCGGCCAGATGCGCTTCACCTGCCAGCGCCGCAACGGCGTGCAGATGCCCGATCTGCACATCACGCTCAATCTGCCCGGCGAGCACAACGTCAAGAACGCGCTGGCGGCGATCGCCATCGCCACCGAGCTGGAGCTGCCGGACGCGCCGATCGTCGCCGCGCTGGCCAAGTTCAGCGGCGTGGGCCGGCGCTTCCAGCGCTGGGGCGAGCAGCCGGCTGCCGGTGGCGGCCATTTCACGCTGATCGACGACTACGGCCACCATCCGGTCGAAATGGCGGCGGTGATCGCGGCGGCGCGCGGCGCCTTCCCGAGCCGCCGGCTGGTGCTGGCGTTTCAGCCGCACCGCTTCACGCGCACCCGCGACTGCTTCGAGGACTTCGTCAAGGTGCTCGGCACCGCCGACGCCGTGCTGCTGACCGAGGTCTACGCTGCTGGCGAGGCGCCGATCGTCGCCGCCGATGGCCGCGCCATGACGCGGGCGCTGCGCGTCGCCGGCAAGGTCGATCCGGTGTTTGTCGATGCCATCGCTGCGTTGCCGCAGGCGATTGCCGACCACAGCCGCGACGGCGATGTGGTGATCGCAATGGGCGCCGGCTCGATCGGCGCGGTGCCGGCGCAGGTGGTGGCGCTGCTGGGCAAGGAGCAAGCATGAGCGAGCTGCCGTCTTCGGTCGATGCGCAGGCGCTGGCTGCGCTGGGTCTGGTGCCGATCGATGCCGCCGCCGTGAGCCAGTTCGGCAAGGTCGCGGTGCTGCTCGGCGGCAGCTCGGCCGAGCGCGAGATTTCGCTCCTGTCCGGCCGTGGCGTGCTGGCGGCGCTGCAGAGCCAGGGCGTCGATGCGCAGGCCTTCGATCCGGCCGAGCGCGCGCTCGACGAGCTCAAGCGCGACGGCTTTGCGCGCTGCTTCATCGCGCTGCACGGCCGCCACGGCGAGGACGGCTCGGTGCAGGGCGCGCTGGAGCTGCTCGGTATTCCGTACACCGGCTCCGGCGTGATGGCCTCGGCGATCGCGATGGACAAGGTCATGACCAAGCGCGTCTGGCTGACCGAAGCGCTGCCGACGCCGCGCTACGTCTGGCTGGCGCCCGAGCAGCAAACGCCCGAGCGCGTCAGTCGCGTGCCCGACGAGCTCGGCCTGCCGCTCATCATCAAGCCGCCGCGTGAGGGCTCGTCGATCGGCGTCAGCAAGGTCACCGAGCTGGCACAGATGTCGGCGGCGGTGCAGCTGTCGGCCCACTACGACCCCGATGTGTTGTGCGAGGAATTCATTGCCGGCGAGGAAATCACCTGTCCGGTGCTGGGCGAAGGCGTCACGGCGCAGGCGCTGCCGGTGATCCGCATCGTGCCGCCCGCAGCCGGCTACGACTACCAGAACAAGTACTTCACCGACGAGGTGACCTACCTCTGCCCGAGCGGCCTGCCCGAGGCCGAGGAGCGCGAGATCCAGCGCATCGTGCTGGCGGCCTATCGGACGCTGGGTTGCCGTGGCTGGGGCCGCGCCGACCTGATGATCCGTGCGCGGGATCGCAAGCCCTTCCTGCTGGAGATGAACACCTCGCCGGGCATGACCGGGCACTCGCTGGTGCCGATGTCGGCCCGTGCGGCCGGCTTGAGCTACGAGCAGCTGTGCCTGCAGTTGCTGGCTGCGGCACGGCTTGATGCGCCGGTGGTCGGCTTGGCAGCTGCGTGATGGCCACCACCAGCACCATGCCGGCTCCGACCGATGTGCGCCTGATGCGCGCCGGTGCCAACGCATTGCTCGCGTTGACGCTGCTGGCCGTGGTCGGGGTGGCGCTGGTCTGGCTGGTGCAACTGCCCCTGTTCAGCTTCAGCCAGATCAGCATCGAGGGCGAGGTGCAGCACACCAGCGATCTGTCGGTCCGCATGCATGCGCTGCCGCGCCTGGTGGGTGGCTACTTCACGATGGATCTCAAAAAAACCCGCGCGGCGTTCGAGGCGGTGCCCTGGGTGCGCCGCGCGCTGGTGCGGCGTGTCTGGCCGAACCGGCTGGTGGTCGAGCTGGAAGAACATCACCCGGTGGCCTACTGGGAGCGTGATGCTGGCGACGACCTGATGGTGAATCAGCAAGGAGAGGTGTTCGAGGTCAATCTCGGCGATGTGGATGACGACAACCTGCCGACGCTGCGCGGTCCGCAAGGCAGCGCGCCGCTGGTGCTCGACATGTTGCAGCGGCTCACCCCGGTGTTCAGACCGCTCGGCGCCTCGATCGACAAGCTCGCACTCTCGGAGCGCGGCTCCTGGCGTTTGACGCTCGATGGCGGCACGGTGCTTGAATTGGGGCGTGGACAACCGGGTGAGGTGCTGCAGCGCACGCAGCGTTTTGCCGGCACCGTGACACAAATCACTTCGCGCTTCGGCCACCATCAGGTGGAGTACGCCGATTTGCGGCACAACGAAGGTTATGCCCTGCGTTTGATCGGCATGGGCACGGTCGATTCGGCCAAAGCCGGCGCCAAGGGGCGCTGAGCGCGAAGGATGAGGAACAGAATGGCCAAGGAATACAAGGATCTGGTTGTCGGCCTCGACATCGGCACTGCCAAGGTGATGGCGGTGGTGGCCGAGGTGCTGCCGGGTGGCGAGCTGCGGCTGGCCGGCCTGGGCGTGGCGCCATCCAATGGCTTGAAGCGGGGGGTGGTGGTCAATATCGATGCCACCGTGCAGTCGATCCAGCAGGCGCTGAAAGAGGCCGAGATGATGGCCGACTGCAAGATCAGCCGCGTCTACACCGGCATCACCGGCAGCCACATTCGCGGACAGAATTCGACCGGCATGGTCATCGTGCGTGACAAGGAAGTGACCCCTTTTGATGTGGCCCGGGTGGTCGAGACCGCCAAGGCGATCAACATACCGAATGATCAGCGCCTGCTGCTGGTGGAGCCGCAGGAGTTCGTCATCGATGGCCATGAAGTCAAGGAACCGATCGGCATGTCGGGTGGACGGCTGGAAGTCAAGGTGCACATCGTCACTGGTGCACAGAGCGCGGCAGAGAATATCGTCAAGTGTGTGCGTCGCTGCGGGCTGGACGTTGAGCAGCTGGTGCTCAATCCAAGCGCGTCGAGCTTGGCCGTATTGACATCGGACGAAAAGGATCTGGGCGTGGCCTTGGTGGACATCGGTGCCGGCACCACCGACGTGGCGATCTTCACCGACGGGGCGATCCGCCACACGGCGGTGATTCCGATCGCCGGCGACCTGATCACCAGCGACATCGCGATGGCCCTGCGCACGCCGACCAAGGACGCCGAAGAGATCAAGGTGGCGCACGGGGTGGCCAAGCAGTTGCTGGCCGATCCGGGTGAACAGCTCGAAGTGCCGGGCCTGGGTGACCGTGGTCCGCGCATGCTGAGTCGCCAGGCGCTGGCGGGTGTGATCGAGCCGCGTGTCGAGGAAATATTTTCGCTGGTGCAGCAAGTTATCCGCGAGAGTGGCTACGAGGAATTGCTCTCGTCGGGAATCGTCCTGACGGGGGGCTCGGCCGTGATGCCGGGCATGGTTGAATTGGGGGAGGACATCTTTCTGAAACCAGTCCGCAAGGGCGTGCCGATTTACGGTGGCGCACTCTATGACATGGTGGCAAGCCCGCGCTCCAGCACGGCGATGGGTTTGCTCGAAGAGGCGCGCATGGCACGCGCCCGTGGCATGAAGGCGGCGCAACAGACCGGGTCAGTGCAGACTCTGTTTGGCCGTGCGAAAGACTGGTTTCTGAAGAGTTTCTGAAATGAAGCAAGACCCGTGGCAGCGGCATCGTCTAGAGGTCTGATGGATATAAACGCAGGCGGCCACGCCTGCGCAGCAAGCAACATACGGCAACTGCAGAGCTGAGCTTCGAAGGAGAGCGGCATGGGAATCGAAATGATCGAAGACTTCAATCAAGGCACACAGATCAAGGTCATTGGCGTGGGCGGAGGCGGCGGCAACGCCGTGCAGCACATGATGAGCCAAGGGGTGCAAGGCGTGGAATTCATCTGCGCCAACACCGACGCGCAGGCACTCAATCGCTCGTCGGCGCACAACCTGCTGCAGCTCGGCCACACCGGGCTGGGCGCAGGCTCGCGTCCTGAAGCGGGCAAGGCTTCTGCCGAAGAGGCACAGGATCGCATCCGCGCCGCGCTGGAAGGCGCGCACATGGTCTTCATCACCGCCGGCATGGGTGGTGGCACCGGTACCGGTGCCGCGCCGGTGATCGCGCGTCTGGCCAAGGACATGGGCATCCTGACGGTCGGCGTGGTGACCAAGCCCTTCGAGTTCGAAGGCGCACGTCGCATGAAGCAGGCCGACGCCGGTCTGGCCGAGCTGGAAGCCAACGTCGACAGCCTGATCGTGGTCCTCAACGAGAAGCTGCTCGACGTGCTGGGCGACGATGTCACCCAGGAAGAAGCCTTTGCCCAGGCCAACGACGTGCTGAAAAACGCCGTCGGCGGCATCAGCGACATCATCCATATCCCGGGCCTGGTCAACGTCGACTTCGAAGACGTCAAGACCGTGATGAGCGAGCCCGGCAAGGCCATGATGGGCACGGCGGTGGCCAGCGGCCCGGACCGCGCCACCAAGGCGGCCGAAGCTGCAGTGGCCTGCCCGCTGCTGGAAGGCATCGACCTGTCCGGCGCGCGTGGCGTGCTGGTGCTGATCGCAGCGAGCAAGCAGACCTTCAAGCTGGCCGAGAGCCGCAACGCCATGACGACGATTCGCCGCTACGCTGCGGACGATGCGCATGTGATCTTCGGTACCGCCTACGACGAAAGCCTGAACGATGCGCTGCGCGTCACCGTCATCGCCACCGGCCTGACCTCGGCGACCCGGCAGGTCAAGCAGGCGCAGCCGGTGGCGGTGGTCCAGTCGCTCAACACGCAGCGCACCGGCACCGACAACATCCCCGTGCTGACCTCGACCCTGAACCAGCCACAGCAGCCCCAGCAGCCGCCGGTGCAGGCGGCGCCGGCGCACACGCAGGACTACACCGTGCCGAGCGTCTGGCGCACCAATCGCACCCAGGCCGCAGAAAGGGTCGATACGTTGTCCCGCAACGGCATGGAAGAGATCGAGATCCCGGCGTTCCTGCGCAAGCAGGCTGACTAAAGGCTTGTTCTGCGGCGTTGGCCGCTTTGTTCTTGCCGCGCTTGTTTGGCCCGACGCCCTCCCGGGGGCGCCGGGCTTTTAGCTTGGCAGGCTGTGATTGACACCGTGCCCGCCTAAAATCCCACCATGCTGCAACAACGCACCCTGAAAGCCCTGACCCGCGCGGTCGGTGTCGGTCTGCACAGTGGCCAGAAAGTCGAACTCACGCTGCGCCCGGCGCCGCCCGACACCGGCATCGTGTTTCGCCGTATCGATTTGCCGGTTCCGGTGGATATTCCGGTCAACGTGGAGGCCGTCTGCGATACCCGCATGGCAACCACCATTTCAGCGGAGGGTGATCCGGGCGCGCCCAAGGTGCAGACCATTGAGCACATTTTGTCGGCTTGCGCCGGCCTGGGGCTGGATAACGTCTATATCGATATCACTGCCGACGAAGTGCCGATTCTGGATGGCTCGGCGGCCTCGTTTGTATTTCTGCTGCAGAGCGCCGGCATCGAGCTGCAAAACGCCCCGAAGCGTTTCATCCGCATCAAGAAACCCATTGAAGTGCGTGAAGGCGAGGGCCGCAGCCTGAAATGGGCCCGATTGGAGCCTTATCACGGCTACAAACTCAGTTTTGAAATCGATTTCGACCATCCGGCCGTCGACGCCACCGGCCAGCGGGTCGTGTTTGATTTTGCGACCAGCCAATACAAACGCGATATTGCCCGGGCGCGCACCTTCGGTTTCACCAAGGATGTCGAAATGATGCGCTCGCGCGGCCTGAGCCTGGGCGGCAGCATGGACAACGCCATCGTCATCGACGATTTCCGCGTCCTCAATGCCGAAGGCCTGCGCTACGACGACGAGTTCGTGAAGCACAAGATTCTCGATGCCATCGGTGACCTTTACGTCGCCGGCCGGCCGCTGCTGGCCGCCTACAGCGCCTTCAAGAGCGGCCACGCCATGAACAACAAGCTGCTGCGCGCCTTGCTGGCCGACGCCGACGCCTGGGAAATCGTCACCTTCGAGGACGAGAAACTCGCGCCGCAAGGCATGGCGGAACTCGCACCGGCCTGGTAACGCAGCATGTTCATCTTCCGCGCCGTGGTTCTGTTGCTGCTGGTGGCGGCGATGCTGTGTTTTGCGGTCTATCTCGGCACCCGCGACCGGCGCTGGCTGAAGCGCACCACGCTGATCGTCAAATGGACCGTGATGGCCGGGCTGGGCTTTTTTGCCGTCATGCTGCTGGAGCGCATCGCCATGGTGCTGTGAGCTCGGGCAGGTACACTGCCCGCGCATCTGCCGCCCTCATCAAGCCCCTGAGCGGCAGCCGTTTTCCGTTCTGCCTCGCATGCATGCCTCGTTCGGTGCTGTGCCGCACAGCGCCGATTCAAAGGCCGGACCCACTCTGACGCGTCCGGCTGGCAGCGAGGAGGCCCGCCATGCCGGGTTATCAAGTCAAGCACGAACCCGTCGCGGTCAGCGGCGTGGCCGATGTGCAGATCCGTTCCCTGCTCGACCGCCAGCAGTACGCCGATCCGCTCGGCGCGGCGGCGGCCTTGGGCATCTCGTCGGCGTTCTGGCCGCTGTTCGGGCTGGTGTGGCCATCGGGGCAGCAACTGGCGGCGGCGATGGCGCTGCGCCCGGTGCGGGCCGACGAGCGCATTCTGGAGATCGGCTGTGGCCTGGCGCTGGCCAGCCTGGTCTGCCACCGCCGTGGTGCGCAGGTCACGGCCAGTGACTGCCACCCGCTGACGGCCGAGTTCCTGCGCCAGAACGTGCTGCTCAACCACTTGCCGCCGCTGCCGTATCGGCACGGCGACTGGGCGGCCGAGCAGGAAGCCGATCTGGCGCCGCACTGCGCGCAGGGTCCGCGCCTGCAGGGCCGCTTCGAGCTGATCATCGGCAGCGACGTGCTCTACGAGCGCGACGACGGCGGCGTGCTGCCGCAGTTCATTGCCCGCCACGCCGCCGCCGTGGGCGAGGTGCTGATCGTCGATCCGAACCGAGGCAACCGCACCCCGTTCCACCGCCGCATGGGCGAGCTGGGCTACACGCTGCAGGAAACTGTGCTGAACGTGCCGCTGGTCGCGGGTGTCAGCGCCTATCGCGGCCGGCTGCTGCATTACCGGCGCGGTGCGGCGGGGTGGCGGCAGTTGCCGGCGCAGTTTCAGTAAATCCGCCCGCCCCGATACTGCGCGTGCTTGCGTCGCGTCACTTCGGTGGCCAGGCCGAGCGCGGCAAACGATTTGGCCGCATGCGCGTGGGCGATCGCCAGGCCGAGCGCGTCGGCGGCGTCCTGGTTCGGCTTGCCCGGCAGACGCAGCAGCCGCATCACCATTTCCTGGATCTGCGGCTTGCTGGCGTGGCCGTGGCCGACCACCGCCTTCTTCATCTGCAGCGCGGTGTATTCGGTCACCGGCAGGTCGTTGAAGACCAGCGCGGAAATCGCCGCGCCGCGCGCCTGGCCGAGCATCAGCGAACTCTGCGGATTGACGTTGACGAAGATGATCTCGACCGAGGCGCAGGTCGGCTGGTAGGTCGCCACCACCTCGCGCACGCCGTCGAAGATCAGTTTGAGCCGCCCGGGCAGATCGCCTTGCGCCGCTTCGCTGGTGCGCACCGTGCCGCTGGCGACGTAGTGCAGCACCTGGCCCTCGGAATCGATCACGCCGAAGCCGGTGGTGCCCAGGCCGGGGTCGATGCCGAGGATGCGCATGGCTGGTCTTGAAAAAATAGGGTTCAGAGAATCGACCAACCCAGCGCCTTGGCATTCAGCTCGGCTGCAGAGCCAAACTCGGCGCGCGGGTCAATGGGTTTGATGCTGCGGCGCAATTTGTCGCGCGCCGTCTTGAGATCGATGACTTGCGGAAACAGTCTGTCCGGAATGCTCGGCATGCGTTTGTTTCAGTTCTGTGCCAAGTAACGATCAGTCTGGCGCAGGTCTTCTTCGAGCATCGCGGCTCAAGGTCATCAACCGTATCCGATTGGCAGAGCGTGGCGGTGCCATCGTCCTGGCGCGCCAGTGCAATGAAATTGGCGGTTACCGGTGTGTTTGTCTTGGCGGCATCGGCGAGCTGGATATTCAACTCGCGCAGCAGAAACAGGCTGTGGGTTGCCAGCACGATCTGCATGCCTTGCGCTGCCAGCGCCACCAGCGCCTTGGCGATCAGCACGATCAGCTTGGGGTTGAGATTGGTTTCTGGCTCATCCCAGAACAGCGTGCTGCGGTCGCGCAACGCGCCGTTGATGAGCAGATAGGCCAGCATCGCGAGCGTGCGCATGCCTTCGGCGACCAGCGCGATTTCGATCTTGCCTTGGCCCGCCTTGTTTGGCAGCAGATAGAAATGCCCGGCTTCCAGCTTGATGTGACCATCCAGCAATTGCTCGATGTCGTCGATCATCGCCTGCACCGCCGCCGAGTGTTTCTTCTTGGCGCTGGCATTCAAGGCCTTGGCGATGTCGTAATAGGTTTCTTCGAACGACAGTTGCCGGTCTTCGTAGGCGGCCGTGAATCCGGGAAAGATCGACAGCATCTCGCGGGTTGGAATGAATACCGGCGGCGCGGCCAGGTACATCGTAGGCGCAGTTTCCAGCCGGACTTCGCTGCGGGCGTTGCTGGCAAACGAAAAGGCGATGCTTGCATCGGCCTGATCGGCAAAGCTCATCACCACATCACAGCGGTTGCGCCCGCGCTGGCGCGATACCAGTCGGCCAAGATAATCCGGACGACAGGTGCCGACCAGTTTGTCGGCCAGCTTTCGTTGCAATTCTTCCTTGGTCTGCCGGGTCGAGCGCGATTGCTCGTGGCTGACCCAGGCGACCGAATAAGCCAGTTTCATCAACTGGCTTTTTCCCGTGCCGTTCTCTCCCACGATCACGTTGATGCCAGGCGCCCAGTTCACCGTCGCGTCAGAAAAAACGCTGTAGTTTCCGACCTTGAGTTGTTTGAGCACCTGGCAATCTCCGCGCTGGTCAGCGACTGATCAATGACGGAAATGCCGCGTGCCGGTCAGCACCATGGCGATGCCGCGCTCGTCAGCGGCGTCGATCACTTCCTGGTCGCGCATCGAGCCGCCCGGGTGGATGACGCAGGTCGCACCCGCATCGACCACCACGTCCAGGCCGTCACGGAACGGGAAGAAGGCGTCGCTCGCCACCGCCGTGCCGTCCAGGCTCAGGCCGGCAGCCTTGGCCTTGATGCTGGCGATGCGGGCCGAGTCGAGCCGGCTCATCTGCCCCGCGCCGACGCCGAAGGTCATGCCGTCCTTGCAGAACACGATGGCGTTGCTCTTGACGAAGCGGCCGACCTTCCAGGCGAACAGCAGGTCTTGCATCTGCTGCTCGGTGGGCGCCAGCTTGGTGACGACCTTGATGTCACCGACGATGTCGATGGTGTCAGCCGACTGCAGCAGCATGCCGCCGCCAACGCGCTTCATGTCGAGCGGGTTGGACAGCTTGCTGATCGGCACTTCCAGCAGACGCACGTTGGTCTTGCTGGCGTAGGCCGCGCGCGCCGCCGGCGTGACGGCCGGTGCCAGCGCCACTTCCACAAAATGCTTGTTGGCGTTGATCTTCTCGACCACGTCGGCGTCGAGCGGGCGGTTGAAGGCGATGATGCCGCCGAACGCGCTGGTCGGATCGGTCTTGAGCGCCTTCTCGTAGGCTTCCAGCGGCGTCGCGCCGACCGCCACGCCGCACGGGTTGGCGTGCTTGACGATCACGCAGGCCGGCTGCTCGAAGGCCTTGACGCATTCCCAGGCCGCGTCGGCGTCGGCGATGTTGTTGTAGCTGAGCTCCTTGCCCTGGATCTGGTTCCAGCCCGCCAGCGTGCCGGCCACCGGCTGCGCTTCGCGGTAGAAGGCGGCCGACTGGTGCGAGTTCTCGCCGTAGCGCATGCCCTGCACCTTGTGCAGCTGCAGGTTGAAGACAGCCGGGTATTCCTCGCGCACCGGCACGGCTTCGGTCTTGTCTTCCGAGCCGGCTTCGAGCGCAGTCAGGTAGTTGCTGATCATGCCGTCGTAGGCGGCGGTGTGCGAGAACACCTTCTTGGCCAGCATGAACTTGGTAGCGCGGGTCAGGCTGCTGCCGTTCGAGGCGGCGAGTTCACCGAGCACCTGCGGGTAGTCGCTCGGGTCGATCACGACGCCGACGTCCTGCCAGTTCTTGGCCGCCGCGCGCAGCATGGCCGGGCCGCCGATGTCGATGTTCTCGATCGCGTCTTCCAGCGTGCAGTCAGCTCGTGCCGTGGCTTGCGCGAACGGGTACAGATTGATGATCAGCAGATCGATGGTGTCGATGCCGTGTTCCTTCAGCGCCGCCATGTGCGCGGGGAAGTCACGCCGTGCCAGCAGGCCGCCGTGCACGCGCGGGTGCAGCGTCTTGACGCGGCCGTCGAGCATCTCGGGGAAGCCGGTGATCTCGGAGACTTCCGTGACCGGCAGATCGTTCTGGGCCAGCAGCTTGGCGGTGCCGCCGGTCGAGAGGAGCCGGATGCCGTGCGCATGCAGCGCGCGGGCGAATTCGACGATGCCGGTCTTGTCAGACACGGAGAGCAGGGCGGTCAGCGGAGCGGTGGTGGACATGGTGGGTGCCAGTTCTTGCTGGGAAGGTGAGAAATCGTGGCGAGAGAGGCCGCGCGCCGGCCTATTTGGTCAGGTTGTGCTCGACCAGCTTGCGGCGCAGCGTGTTGCGGTTGATGCCGAGCCATTCGGCGGCGCGGCTCTGGTTGCCGTCGGCTTTGCGCATGACCATGTCGAGCAGCGGCCGCTCGACCGCCTTGACGACCATGTCGTAGAGCGCGTCGGGTTCGGTGCCGTGCAGGTCGCGGAAATAGCTGTCCAGCGTGTCGCGGATGCAGTGGTCGATGGGGCTGTCGGGACTCATGCGGCAAGTTCTTCCGTGTCGGGCAGGGCCTCGACGCACGCGGGCAGCAGCGGGTGCTGCGCCGCCAGGGCGTCGAAGTACGCAATCACGGCAGCGAGCTGCGCTGCCGCGTCCTCCAGCAGATTCATCCGGCGCCGGAACGCCCCCGCGTCCGGCAAGCCTTGCACATACCAGCCGATGTGCTTGCGCGCACTGCGCACGCCGCTGCGTTCGCCGTAGAGCGTGAGGTGGTCGTGCAGATGCTCGACCAGCCAGTCGCGCACCTGCAGCGTCGCGGGCGGCGCCAGCACCTCGCCGGTGGCCAGCTCGTGGGCGATCTCGCGAAAGATCCACGGCCGCCCCTGCGCGGCGCGGCCGATCATCAGCGCGTCGGCGCCGGTGGCCTGAAGCACCACACGCGCCTTGGCGGGCGAGTCGATGTCGCCGTTGGCGGTGACCGGAATCGTGAGCGCGGCCTTGACGGCGGCGATGGTGTCGTACTCGGCCTGACCGCTGTAGCCTTGCTCGCGGGTGCGGCCGTGCACCGTGACCATCGCCACGCCGGCGCTCTCGGCGCCGCGCGCGATGCGCACCGCGTTGCGTTCCTGCTGGCACCAGCCGGTGCGCATCTTCAGGGTCACCGGCACGCCGTGCGGCGCGCAGGCGGCCACCACCGCCTCGACGATCGCCAGCGCCAGCGGCTCGTCTTGCATCAGCGCCGAGCCGGCCCAGTTGTTGCACACCTTCTTGGCCGGGCAACCCATGTTGATGTCGATGATCTGGGCGCCGCGGTCGAGGTTGTAGCGCGCGGCCTCGGCCATCATGGCGGCGTCGGTGCCGGCGATCTGCACGGCGATCGGCGCGGCCTCGCCGTCGTGGTTGATGCGGCGCGAGGTCTTCAGGCTGTCGCGCAGATCGGGCCGCGAAGTCACCATCTCGCTCACCGCATAACCGGCGCCGAGGCGCTTGCACAGCATGCGAAACGGCCGGTCCGTCACCCCGGCCATCGGGGCGACGAACAGCTGATTCGGCAGCTTGAACGGGCCGATGTGCATGGCTGAGATGAGGGGAAGTTGGCAGCCGGGCTGCTGAAAAAGGAGGCAAGAGTATAGCGGGCGGGCTGTGCCGCACCGACCCTGGCCGCGTCCGGCGCGCGGGCTTGGCCGCCGGCCGGCGCGGCGCACAATCTCGCCTCATGGAAGCCTGGATCGACTCTCTGCTGGTGTTGCTGGCGCTGCCGAAGTTCGGCCTGTCCACCATCTTTGTGGTGGCCTTCATCTCGGCGACCTTGTTGCCGCTGGGCTCGGAGCCGGCGGTGTTCGGCCTGATCAAGCTGAACCCTGAGCTGTTCTGGCCGACCATTTTGGTGGCCACGGTCGGCAACACGCTGGGCGGCGCGGTGACCTGGTGGATGGGCTACGGCGCCGAGCGCGCCTACGAGCATGTCACGCATCACGGCGCTGAAAACCGTGCGCTCGGTCTGCTGCGCCGCTATGGCGCGCCGGCCTGTCTGCTCGCCTGGCTGCCGATCGTGGGTGATCCACTGTGCGCCGTGGCCGGCTGGCTGCGGCTGCCGTTCTGGCCCTGCGTGGCCTACATGGCGATCGGCAAGCTGCTGCGTTACGTGGCGATGACGGCCGGCTTGTTGTGGGCCTTCCAGGGCTGAGCCAGCGTTTTCGGGTCGTGCTGGTCTACGATGGCTGTCCGATCTGCAAAATCATCTTCGATCATGGTTGCTTCGATTCAGTCCGCACCGGCTGCGCCCGCCTATGCCGAGCTCCAGCAGCGGTTTGCGCGGGTCTACCGACTCGAACACCTGGGGGCGATCGCTGGTTGGGACCAGTCCGCCAACATGCCGCCCAAGGGCAACGAGGCGCGCGCCGCCGCGCTGGCGGAGCTCGAAGCGCTGATGCATGCGCAGCGCACCGATCCGGCCCTCAAGAACCTGCTCGCGCAGGCTGAGCAGGAGTCGCTCGACGACTGGCAGCGCGCCAATCTGCGCGAGATGCGGCGCGACTGGCGCGCCGCCAATGCCTTGCCGACCGAGCTGGTCGAGCGTCGCGCGCTGGCCACCTCGCGCTGCGAACACGCCTGGCGGCGCCAGCGCCCCGCCAACGACTGGCCGGGTTTCCTGGCCAACTTCCGCGAGGTGGTGGCCGTCGCGCGCGAAGAGGCGCGTTTCCTGGCCGCCGACAGCGGCGTGGCGCCCTACGACGCCTTGCTGGATCGCTTCGAGCCGGGCCTCACCAGCGCCGAGGTGGACCGGGTCTTCGGCGACCTGAAGACTTGGCTGCCCGGGCTGATCGCTGCCGTGCAGACGCGCCAGGCCGGCGAGTCGGTGCTGCGCCCGCAAGGGCCCTTTGATCTGGCGGCGCAGAAGGCGCTCAGCCTGGAGATGATGGCCACGCTCGACTTCGACTTCGACGGCGGCCGGCTCGACGAGAGCACGCATCCGTTTTCGGGCGGCGTGCCGGAAGACGTGCGGCTGACGACCCGCTACCTCAAAGACGATCTGCTGCAGAGCCTGATGGGCACGGTGCACGAGACCGGCCACGCCCGCTACGAGCAGAACCTGCCGCGCGAGTGGCTCGGCCAGCCGGTGGCGCGGGCGCGCTCGATGGCGATCCACGAAAGCCAGAGCCTGAGCTTCGAAATGCAGCTCGGCGCCCATCCCGGTTTTGTGCGTCGGCTCGCGCCTCGGCTGGTGGTGGCCTTCGGCGCCCAGCTGGCCTTCGAGCCGGACAACCTGGCGCGGCTGCTGACGCGCGTCAAGCCAGGTTTCATCCGCGTCGATGCTGATGAGGTGACGTACCCGGCCCACGTGCTGCTGCGCTTCGAGCTGGAGCGCGCCCTGATCGAAGGCCAGATCGAGCCCGACGACCTGCCGGCGCTGTGGGACGAGAAGATGGCGCTCTACCTGGGCCTGGACACGCGCGGCAACCACAAGGACGGCGTGCTGCAGGACGTGCACTGGGCCGCCGGCCTGTTCGGCTACTTTCCCTGCTACACGCTGGGCGCGATGTACGCCGCACAGTGGTTCGCCACCATGCGGCGCGCCAGGCCCGATCTGGACGCCTGCATCGCTGCGGGCGATCTGGCGCCGCTGTTCGACTGGCTGAAAGCCAACATCTGGCAGCAGGCCTCGCGCTGGCCGACGCCTGAGCTGGCCCGGCGCGCCAGTGGCGAGCCGCTCAACCCGGCCCATTTCCGTGCCCATCTGCAAAGCCGTTATCTGGGTGATTGAGCCGATGCAAACGGCAACCCGGCGCTGAGGATGGACCGAGCGGCTGCACTCAGATCGCGATCTGGCAGCTGGCGGCTCTGGCTGTGCGGCGCCGTGTCGTTGGGCGGCGGCCTGCCGCTCGCGCAGGCTGACGACGTTCCCATCCCCACGCCGGTGGCCACCGAGCCCCTCAAGCGCGAGCAGCCGCGCGAGTTTCTCGACAGCCTGTCCGACACCGCCATCACCAACGACACGACGCAGATCTATCGCCAGAACGGCAAGCGCCGCGAAGTCGATCTGGGGCGCGGCCTGATTGCGGTGCTGGATGAACGCGAGGCGATGACGCTGTCCAGCGCCAGCGGCATGCCCGGCAGTGCCGGCCAGTCCGGCCATGTGATCGGCCTGAATTGGCAGCATCCGGCGGGTAGCGCCGGGCTCTGGTACGAGCGTGGCGACATCGACCAGCTCTGGCGGCTGGAAGGCAGCCTGCCGCTCGACCAGACCTGGGCCTTGGCCGCCAGCTGGCGCGATCTGCACAGCAGTTTCAACGACTGGCCCGGTGTCTTGCCGACCAATCTGCATCGGCAGGAGCATTGGGGCGGGCTGCGCTGGCAGCCGCCCGGCAGCGGCTGGTCGAGCGAATTCGGCCTGCGCCGCAGTCGCTTGAGCCCCGAGCCTGCATCGACGCTGGCTCCGGCGGGCGCCACGACCCAGGCGCTCTGGCGCACGCGCTGGCAGAGCCGTGACTGGCCGGGGCTTGATCTTTCGGCCCAGCTCAGCCGACCGATCGGCGAGCGCAGCCAGGTCGCCGATCTGGACGGGCCGAGGCTGGCGTTTGGCGCCAGCCAGCAATTCGGCTCGGCGAGTGTCTGGCCGGGCGCGCGGCTGGTCTGGCAAGAGGCGCTGCAGGCCTCGCTGCTGACCGAAGACGAAGCCCTGACCCGCAACGCCGCCTGGCGCCGCAGCCTGGGGCTGGAGCTGCCCTATGGCTCGGCACAGGGGCCGGGCGTGGCGGGCTTCGGCACCGGCGGCGCGCTGTACAGCCAGTGGCGCGAGCACAGCCTGGCCGACTTCGATGACCGACTCTGGGTGCTGGGCTGGCGGCAAGGCTGGCACATGCCGACGCACTGGAGCCTGGACACCCGCGTCGAGCAGGCGGTGCCGCTGGCGGGAACCAGCCCGCAGCGCTCGTTGCAGCTCAGCGAGCGGCTCGCCTACAGCGATTCACCACAGCGCAGCGTTTCGACCGACGTCACGCTGATCCGTGCCGACACCAACGACAGCGCCTATCTGGCCGTCAAGCAGACCGAGCTGCTGAGTGCCGACTGGCTCGGCGACGTGCGCACCAGCATCGGCCGCAAGCAGCCGCACGGCCAGACCAATGCCGGTGTCAACGAAACCAGCTTCGCGGCGGCGGCCGGCTGGCGCGAGCCGAGCCAGCACCAGCTCTACATCCTGGGGCGCTACACCCTGAGCCAGCGCCGCGTCGATTCCGGCTACCGCGACCCGACCGTGCGCGACCGCCAGGCGCACATCGTGCTGGCCCACCTCGGCTTGCTGGCCAATGCGCGCAGCAACTACAGCCTGCGGGTGGCGCGCCGGCTCGATCATGACGAGTCGCTCGCCGTGCCGCTGCCACGGCGCACCGACATGCTGCTGGCGCGCGCCAGCGTCGATGGCGCCGACCGCCTGAGCCTGTCCGGACATGTGGCGTGGCGGCGTGATTCGATCGACGGGCTGATGCCAGGCTACGGCGCCGAGCTGGGCTGGCGCCTGAGCCGTCTGGTGGTGCTGGCGTTCGGCTACAACCCGCGCGGCTTTGCCGACAACGAACTGACTCTCGACGAGCTGCCGCACCGGGGCTGGACCTTGCGCTTGCGCTTCACCATCGAAGGCGCGCTGGACCGCTGGCTGGACGCCGGGCGCCGCACCTCGGTGGGGCCGGTCCAACTACCCGCCGATCCCGTGCTGCCGTGAGCCGCACGCGCTTCTTTGCGACACTGCGGTTTTGCACATTCAGATCGATCGGAGGCGTGTCATGTCGCAATTTGTCCTGGTTCATGGTGCCTGGGCCGGCGCCTGGTGCTGGCGCCGGGTGCTGCCGCTGCTGCGCGCGGCCGGCCACGAGGCGCACGCCGTCACGCTGACCGGCGTCGGCGCGCGCGCGCATCTGCTCTCGCCCGCCATCGGCCTGCACACCCACATCAACGACGTGCTCGGCCTGATCGAGGCCGAGGAGCTCGACGATCTCGTGCTGGTCGGCCACAGCTACGGCGGCATCGTCATCACCGGCGTGGCCGATGCGCTGCTGCAGCGGTCCGGTGGCACCGAGCGGCTGCGCCAGCTGGTCTATGTCGATGCGGTGACACCGCATCCGGGTGAGTCGTGGTCGAGCCAGCACGCACCCGAGACGGTGGCGGCGCGTGTGCAGGCCGCTGCGGCGCGCCCGGACCGCGCCATTCCACCGCCCGACGCCGCCATCTTCGGCCTGGAGGGCGCCGACCGCGACTGGGCCAATCGGCGCCAGACACCGCAGCCGCTCGGCGTCTACCAGGATCCGCTCGACTTCGACGCCATCCGCCTGGCCGAGCGGCCGCGCACCTTCATCGATTGCGTGCAGCCCGCGCTGGCCACCATTTCGGTGATGCGCCAGCGCGTGCGCCGCGAGCCCGGCTGGCGCGTTGCCGAGCTGGCCACCGGGCATCACCCGATGATCAGCGCGCCGCAGGCGCTGGCGGAGCTGCTGCTCGGCTGTGCACAGTGGCCACAGCGGTAGATCGGGTCGAGTCCCGGGTCGACACGGGCATTCCCTAGAATCCTGCGCCATCAGCGGTCGATCGGCCGTTTTCTGCACAAATTCCTCGACTGGAGTCCCACCATGGCCCAAGCCCCTGCCGACCTGTCCCACATCGCCGCGCGCGACAAGGCCGAGATCCTGGCCCAGGCGCTGCCCTACATCCGCAAGTTCCACGGCAAGACCATGGTGATCAAGTACGGCGGCAACGCCATGACCGATCCGGCGCTGCAGCAGGACTTCGCCGAAGACGTCGTGCTGCTCAAGCTGGTCGGCATCAATCCGATCGTGGTGCACGGCGGCGGGCCGCAGATCGACGACGCGCTCAACAAGCTCGGCAAGAAGGGCGCCTTCATCCAGGGCATGCGCGTCACCGACCAAGAGACCATGGACGTGGTCGAGTGGGTGCTGGCCGGCGAGGTGCAGCAAGACATCGTCGGCCTGATCAACGCCGCCGGCGGCAAGGCCGTGGGCCTGACCGGCCGTGACGGCGCCATGATCCGCGCGCGCAAGATGAAGCTGCTGGATCGCGACGACCCGACGAAGGAACACGACATCGGCCAGGTCGGCGAGATCGACTCGATCGACCCGAGCGTGGTCAAGGCGCTGCAGGACGACGCTTTCATTCCGGTCATCAGCCCGATCGGCTTCGGCGAGCACAACGAGAGCTACAACATCAACGCCGACCTGGTCGCCAGCAAGCTGGCCGAGGTGCTCAAGGCCGAGAAGCTCCTGATGCTCACCAACATCAAGGGCGTGCTCGACAAGGAAGGTCAGCTGCTGACCAACCTGAGCGCCAAGCGCATCGACGAGCTGTTTGCCGACGGCACCATCTCGGGCGGCATGCTGCCGAAGATCGCCGGTGCGCTCGACGCGGCCAAGAGCGGCGTCAACGCGGTGCACATCATCGACGGCCGCGTGCCGCACGTGCTGCTGCTGGAGATCCTGACCGATCAGGCCTTCGGCACGATGATCCGCTCGCATTGATGCGGTGCCGGGCCGCCTATGACGCACGGACCGGCTGGAACGCCGCCAGCACTTTGGCGGCAGCTTCCAGCTCAAAGCCGGTGATGGCCCGGTTGATCTGATCGAGCAGCTCGGCGGGCAGGCTGGTCCGGAAGGCGGCCAGATGGTCCTGCCAGTAATCGATGGCGCTGCTGTCGCCTTGTTCGAGCAAGCTCAGCAACTGATTCAGCTCGGCCGACGGCAGTGGCGCTGTGGTGCTTGCGGCGGCGGGTGATTCGGGCTGCGCTGCTGGCGCCGCCTGGCGGCCTGGCGGGTCGAAATGCTGCCGCAACTGCGCCAGCATGGGCTGCAGGGTGGCCAGCAACGCTGTCAGGGTAGCCGAAAAGGGTTCAGCTGCTTGATTTTTGGCGAGCCGCTCCAGATTCTCGAAATGCGCCGCCAACTCCTTGGCGCCGACCGAGCCAGCCAAACCTTTCAGCGTGTGTGACAGGCGCTGCAAGGTCGGCCAATCTGTCGCAGTGAGTCGTGCCGTGGCCGTGTCGATAAACTCTGCCGCAGCGCCAGAAAAACGCTCAAGAATGCGCAGATAAAGCTCGGTATTGCCATTGGCATACTTTAACCCGAGTTGCTGGTTGATGCCGATATCGCTTAACCAGGCTAGTTTGTCGAGCGGGGCCGGCAGTTTCTTGACCTCTGGCGGCACGGGTGCTGCAGATGGCACGGGCGCGGCAGATTTCTCGCTGATCGGGGCGGCAGCGGCTGATGGTACATAACGGCGCAGTTGCTCGAACAATTCAGCCGGATCAATCGGTTTGGTGATATGACCATTCATGCCCAGCGCCAGGCAATGCGAGCGCTCTTCAGCCATCGCATGGGCCGTGAGGGCGAGGATCGGCAAATCATAGTAACGCGGGTTTTCTCGCAGCACCCGGGTGGCCTCATAGCCGTCCATGACCGGCATTTGCAAGTCCATCAGCACCACGGCGAAATGCCCCGGTGCCACCGCATCCAGCATGGTGATGG
This sequence comes from Leptothrix sp. (in: b-proteobacteria), assembly GCA_041083665.1. Taxonomy (GTDB): domain Bacteria; phylum Pseudomonadota; class Gammaproteobacteria; order Burkholderiales; family Burkholderiaceae_C; genus Sphaerotilus. The sequence goes on along the minus strand of JBFPGZ010000031.1, from coordinate 35,518 downwards.
CTTCACGGCCATGGTTGGCCACCATGATTTCAACGCCTTGGCTGCGCATCAGCTCGCAAGCCAGTTCCTGGTTGATCAGGTTATCTTCCACCAGCAACACCTGCAAACCTTGCAAGGAAATACTGCTGGGAATGGCTTCGATCGTGGTTTGATGGGTCACCGGCTGACCTGAGATACGCTCGAACAGCTCGCGCAACATTTCAGGCAGAACCGGCTTGGTCAAGAATTCATGGCTGCCTGCTTCGGCGGCTGAATCGCGCATGAAATCTGAATCGTAGGCTGACACGATCACTATTTTGGGTCGGATCGCCTCGGGGATGGTGAGCACATGGCGCAGTACCTGTTTGCCATCGACTTCGGGCATGACCCAATCAAGCATGACCAAATGATAGGGTGTGCCGGCTTCTGCGGCGGCATCGAGTCGGTCAATGGCGGCCTGGCCACCACCGGCGGTGTCGATGACGCCCTGGGCTTGGGTGCCAGCGCCCAGGACATGCAGCAAATTGACCAGAGCCTCCAGCGCTTCAGAATGGTCATCGACCACCAGAATACGCATGGCTTGTGCCTGGATCAAGTTGGGCAACGAGGGCTGCGACGGCGCAGAGCGCTGGAACCAAAGGTCGAAACTGAAGATCGAGCCTTCGCCTTCTGCGCTGGTGACGCCAATGCCTTGCCCGCCCATGGCATCGATCAAGCGCTTCGAAATCGTCAATCCGAGACCGGTCCCACCATATTTGCGGGTCACTGAGCTGTCGGCCTGGGTGAATTCCTTGAACAAGCTGGCTTGCTGCTCAAGGCTCATGCCGATGCCGCTGTCTTCGACGATGAAGCGCAAATGGCTGCCCCGCTCATCCCGCCCGAGCAGTTCGACCGAGAGTCTGACCTGGCCACGGTGCGTGAACTTGACCGCATTTGACAGCAGATTCAGCAGTATCTGGCCGAGTCGCAGCGGATCGCCGATCAGCGAGCTGTCTTCGCCGAGCAAGGTGCGATCGTTGATGGTCAGGATCAACTCGATTTCCTGTTCGTGCGCTTTTTGGCGGACCAGCGACAGGGCGTTTGAAATCACCTCTTCCAACCGGAAGCGGCGTTGTTCGAGCGATAGTTTGCCGGCTTCGATTTTTGAAAAATCGAGAATGTCATTGATGATGCCCAGCAGCGAACGGGCCGCACCATGCAGTTTGGAAACGTAGTTGTGCTGACGTGGTGTCAGCTCGGTTTGCAGCGTCAGATGGGCCATGCCGATGATGGCATTCATCGGCGTGCGGATTTCATGGCTCATGTTGGCCAGAAACATCGATTTGGCCCGCGTGGCATTTTCTGCTTGCTGGCGCGCCAATTCACGTTCTTGTTGCTGGGCCATTTCTCGCATGACGCGGCGTGGCTCGGTGACGTCTTCGTAGATCCAGAGATGACCGATCAATTGGCCTTCGGGTTGAACCGGCAGCCGAATTTCGGTGATCTCGTGGCCATCGCTGCGGATGAATTCGCGGGTGATGCGGTGATCGCTGGACAAGGCCAGCGCTTGATCGGTCGATATCGGACAGACCTGCAGTTGTGAACGATCGAACAGCTGACTCAGCTGGTCATGATCAAGTTTCGGATCTTCAGCGAGCTGCCACAGCGTGGTGAATGCCGGGTTGACATGCAGGATGGTGTCGTTGATATCGGTGAATACAATGCCTTCGGTCAGGGCGCCGAACAAGGCATCGAGCCGGCCATGCTGCTGGCGCTCGATGGCGACCAGCTGGCGCTGTTTTTGTTCGCCGTGGGCCAAGGCATCAAACTGCTGCTCCAGACGCTGCGCCATGCGATTGAAGGTATGTGCCAGGTGACCGATTTCATCCGGCGGATCTTCGAAGGCGCGAGCACTCAGATCACCCTCGGCGAGTTGGCTGGCCGAACGGGAGAGTTGCTCCAGACTGCCGCTGATGCGCCGGCCCCAGCCCTGGAATACCCATAAGGCCAGCAACACGGAGGCGATCGCCGAAGGAATGGCGGCCCAGACCACGCCCTTGATCAGCACGATGGTCGGCCCGGGCCGATAGCGCACATCGACGGTGCCGAAGGTCACGCCACTTTCCTGCAGGGCAAACGTCTGGCTGAATATCAGCATCCCCAGAAAAGGCTCGGTACTGGCGCGTTGCTGCACCACGGACTTGCCCGCCGCAGTGCGCACCGATATTTCAAGAATGCCATCGCTGGAAACGATGCCACGGGCAATGTCCTGCGCAGCCGCATAATTGCGCTCGATCATGGCGGGTGTGAGCGCCGCTGAAAACAACGGGCGCATGGCGGTGCCCTGATAACGGGCTGATTCGCTCGCGGCCCACCAAATCATGGCACTGGTGATCAAGGCCATGAAAAACAACGCCAACAAGGCGCTTGAGGCCGAAAGCATGGCCAGCTTGAGTCGGAACGGCAAGCGATGAAACAAGTTTGATAAGAAAATGGGCATGACGACTTACCAAGACAGAGAATGATTTATTTTGACGATGTGCTGGGCACAGAAATGAAAGTGTGATCAAGAATGCATTATGGTATTATGCACGATATGCCAGAATATCTGGCGCTGATTATCAGCTGCAGCAGCCGGCGCAGCAAATAGATACGAACCCAATGTTGGGCCACCCGCGACATGGCTTACTCCCCGATCTGGCTCTTCGACCTCGACAACACGCTGCACGACGCGTCCCATGCGGCGTTCCGGATGATCGACCGCTCGATGACCGACTACATCTGCCGCGAACTGGCCGTCGATGCGGCGCAGGCCGATCATCTGCGGCGCCACTACTGGGATCGTTACGGCGCAACCTTGCTCGGGCTGATGCGGCACCACGGCGTGAAGGCGCCGCACTTCCTGCATCACACCCATGTGCTGCCCGGGCTGGAAGGGCGGCTGCGCGCGCATCCGCATGACATTGCGGCGCTGGCCCGCTTGCGCGGCCCCAAGTTCATCCTGACCAACGCGCCGCTGGCCTACGCCGAGCGGGTGCTGGCGAGCTTGGGCATCGCGCGCCTGTTCAACGGCGTGATCGCGATCGAGCAGATGACGATGTTCGGCCAGCTGCGCCCCAAGCCCGACACCCGCATGCTGCGCGCGGTCGCGGTGCGGCTGAAGGTGGCGCCGCAGCGCTGCGTGCTGGTGGAAGACACGCTCGGCCACCAGAAGGCGGCGCGGCGCGTCGGCATGCGCACGGTGTGGATGCAGCGCTGGCTGCGCGCCAACCAGCACGGCCCGGAAGTGGGCGCGCGCCTGCGTCGCAAACCTGTGTACGTGTGTGACAGAATCCACGCGCTGCGGGAACTGTCCCGCCGCCGTTGCGGCCCCTGACTCTTTTCGTCCTCGCGCTGATGTCTTCCCTGCCTGCCGACTTTGATCCCGACGCGCTGGCCGTGGCTGATGCCGCGCCGCCGCCCGCTGTGGCCTCGGCCGTGTCGGCTGAAGTGTCGGCCCCAGCGGCGATGCCTGCGGCGACTCAGCCTGCGGCGCCGGCCCGCAAGCGACCCAAGCCGGGCGAGCGGCGGGTGCAGATCCTGCACGCGCTGGCCGGCATGCTGGAGCAGCCCGGCACCGAGCGCATCACCACGGCGGCGCTGGCGGCGCGGCTCGAAGTCAGCGAGGCGGCGCTGTACCGCCACTTCGCCAGCAAGGCGCAGATGTTCGAGGGGCTGATCGAGTTCATCGAATCGAGCGTCTTCACGCTGGTGAACCAGATCGCCGAGCGTGATGACAACGGTCATGTGCAGGCTTCGCACACGGTGGCGCTGCTGCTGCAGTTCGGCGAGAAGAACCCCGGCATGACGCGCGTGATGGTCGGTGACGCGCTGGTGTTCGAGCACGAGCGGCTGCAGCTGCGCATGAACCAGTTCTTCGATCGGATCGAATCGCACCTGCGCCAGTGCCTGCGCAGCGCGCTCGACGCCGGTGGTGCACCGATGCCGACCGTCGAAGCCGCCGCGCGCGCCTCGATGCTGGTGAGTTTCTGCGTCGGCCGGCTGCAGCGCTACGCCCGCTCCGACTTCAAGCGCAGTCCGACCGAACACCTCGACACCGCCCTGCAACTGATGACCTGAAGCGCCGCAGCGCCGCTGGCAAGCCGCCCGTACACTGCCGGCCATGACGACGCTCGACCAACTCATCCACCGTGCCGAAGCGCTGCTCGGCCGTCTCGAAGCGGTGCTGCCGCATCCACTGACCGGGCCCGACTGGGCCGCCTCGATCGCCTACCGCTACCGCAAGCGCGCTGGCTCGGGCCAGCTGGAGCCGGTGCGCCACGTCGGCGCGATCCGCCTGTCGGACCTGCAGGAAGTCGAGCCGCAAAAAGAACGCCTGCTGCGCAACACCGCGCAGTTCGTCGCCGGCCGGCCCGCCAACAACGTGCTGCTGACCGGCGCGCGCGGCACGGGAAAAAGCTCGCTCATCAAGGCCTGCCTGAACGAATACGCCGCGCAAGGTCTGCGCCTGATCGAGGTCGACAAGGCCGATCTGGTCGATCTGCCCGACATCGTCGATCTGGTCGGCGAGCGCTCGGAGCGCTTCATCGTCTTCTGCGACGACCTGAGCTTCGACGAGGGCGAGCCGGGCTACAAGGCGCTCAAGTCGATCCTGGACGGCTCGATCGCGCAGGCCAGCGACAACGTGCTGATCTACGCCACCAGCAACCGCCGCCATCTGCTGCCGGAGTACATGAAGGACAACCTCTCGTACAAGCACACCGAGGACGGCGAGGTCCATCCGGGCGAAGTGGTCGAGGAGAAGATCTCGCTCTCGGAGCGCTTCGGCCTGTGGGTCAGCTTCTACCCGTTCAGCCAGGGCGAATACCTGGCGATCGTCGCGCAGTGGCTGCGCCATTTCGGGCTGGACGAGGCGGCGATCGTTGCGGCGCGCCAGGAGTCGCTGGTCTGGGCGCTGGAGCGTGGCTCGCGCTCGGGGCGGGTGGCGTACCAGTTTGCGCGCGATCACGCCGGGCGGCTGGCGAGCGCCGAGGCACCGTCTGCGGCTGCGACTGCAGGGTCCGCCGTGCCGGCCTCGGCGGCAGCGAACGACATCCCGAGCGGTCTCGATCATGTCTGAGCCGAAGATCGCCGCCAGCCCGGTGCCGGCCGATCCGCATCCGCCGACTGACCGCGTGCCGGTCGAGGTCGCGGTCGGTGTGCTGGTCGAACGCGATGCCGACGGCCGGGAAGGGCGCTTTCTGCTGACCTCGCGGCCGGTGGGCAAGGTCTACGCCGGCTACTGGGAGTTTCCGGGCGGCAAGCTCGAAGCCGGCGAGACGGTCGAGCAGGCGCTGCGCCGAGAGCTGCACGAGGAGCTCGGCATCACGATCGGCGCCGCCGAGCCGTGGCAGCAGCTGGTGATGGAATATCCGCACGCCAAGGTGCGGCTGCATTTCTGCAAGGTCTACGACTGGAGCGGCGCGTTCGAGATGCGCGAGGCGCAGTCGATGGCCTGGCAGACCTTGCCGGTCGAGGTGCTGCCGGTGCTGCCGGGCACGATTCCGGTGCTGCAGTGGTTCGCCGCCGAGCGCGGCCACGTCGGGCCGACGCACGCCGTCTGAAACGAACCGGCTGTGCAGCGGCGCTACGGGCCGCGTTGTGCTCGGCTCAGGGCGTTGGCGGGCCGAACTCGTCGTCTTCGACCGGTGGTGCGGCCGGGACGCGGTAGTTCTCGCTCGCCCAGGCGCCCAGATCGACACCCTTGCAGCGGGCGCTGCAGAACGGGCGCCAAGCATTGCTGGGGTGATAGCGGGTCTGCTCGCCGCAGGCCGGGCAGCGCACCAGCGGGCCGGTGGCTGACGCGCTGGACTTCTCATCGGCAGGGGCGGCCGAGGCTGCTGGGGGGACAGGCTTGTTCATGCGCAGAGGGTCATTTCGAGCGGGGTGTCTTCGATCGAGGCTTTCAGGCGGCCTTCGGCGTCGGCGCGCATCAGGCGGATCGACACCAGCAGCCGGTTGCCGCTGATCTCGGGCACCAGGCGCCAGCTCGGGTCGAGCCGCACTCGCACCAGCTGATAGCTGCGGCCGTTGCCGAGCTGCTGCTGAAACTGGCCGGTGCGCGCGACCACCTTCTGCGGCACGCCGGCTTCGCGCAGCAGGCCGAGGCAGACTTCCAGCGCATCGGCGAGCGGATCCAGCGTGGCGACCCAGCGCAGCAGATCGGTGCGGCGGCGCAGGGCTGGCTCGTGCTGCCAGGCGTAGTAGCCGGGCAGGTCGAAGGCGCAGGTGCCGCCGGGAATGCTGATGCGGCTGCGGATGCTCATCAGCCACTCGTTGGTGGTGAGCGCCTGGCCGGCCTTGCCTGGCACGGCGCCGAGGCGCTGGTGCGAGCGGTCGATGCGGCTGATGGCGGCGTCGAGCGCCACCTCGGAGATGGACGGATTGCCGCGAAAGCTGGCCAGCTGGATGCGCTGGCGGTCGAGGTCTTGCAGCAGATCGCTTTTCAGATCGGCGCGCGACGCCACATCCATGATCTCGAACACGGTGGCCAGGGCGACGTGGTGGTCGAGCGCATCGTCCCGTGGCAGCAGCACATCCAGGCGCTGAAAAAGATGCTCAAGCCGCAGCATCGTGCGGATGCTTTCGTTGAACGGATACTCGTACAGGATCAAGGCAGCAAACTCCGTCGCGGCGACTGCACGCCTGTGCCGCTCGCGCCGCGCATTGTTCCACAGTGCTGCAGTGCAATACGAGAGAACTCCTGCACGGCTTTCAGCGACTTGATGTCGGATGGCTCCAGCGCTGCCAGATCGTGTGCACCTGCGCGGCCAGTTCGGCCAGTGTCACGCCGTCGTTCAGGATCACCGCATCGGCCACCGCCCGGCGCTGCTCGCGGCTGGCTTGCTGGTCGATGATGCGCTGCACCTGATCTGCGCTCCAGCCGTTGCGGTGCATGACACGCTCGATTTGCGTCGCGACGCTGCAATCGACCACCAGCACGCGGTCGACGCGGTCGCGCCAGCGGCCCGACTCGACCAGCAGCGGCACGTCGAACACCACCGCCGCGCCGGGCGGGGCCAGCGCGGCCTCGGCCTGCGTCAGCGCGCCGATCATCGGATGCAGGATCGCTTCGAGGGCGCGGCGCGCGTCTAGGTCGCTGAACACCAGCGCGCGCATGCGGGCGCGGTCGAGCGCGCCACTGGCGTCGATCACCTCAACGCCGAAGCGCTTGGCGATGAGCGGGATGGCAGCACCACCCGGAGCGGTCAGGCGGTGTGCCAGCGCGTCGGTATCGACCAGGTGCGCGCCCAGCTCGCGCAGCAGGCCGGCGACGGTGCTCTTGCCGCTGCCGATGCCGCCGGTCAGGCCGATCTTCAGATGATCGCTCGTCATGCCGCATGCCGGCTCAGTACCAGCCCATCCAGCCGAGCACGCGCTCCTGGCCGGCCAGCATCACGACCAGGCCGGCGCCGGCCAGAAAGGGCCCGAACGGCACGTAGCGGCCTTCGCGCAGGTTGCCAGCCAGCTTCATGCCGATGCCGACCACGGCGCCGAGCACTGAAGCACCGAGCACGATCGGCAGGATCATCTGCGGCCCCAGCCAGGCGCCGAGCGCGGCCAGCAGCTTGAAGTCACCTTCGCCCATGCCGACCTTGCCGGTGGCGAGCTTGAAGAAGAAGGTCACGCTCCACAGGCTCAGATAGCCCGCAACGGCGCCCCAGAGCGATTGCGACAGCGGCAGCGTCCAGCCGAGCGCTGCCGTGATCAGCCCGGCCCACAGCAGCGGCTGGTTCAGGCTGTCGGGCAGGTAAGTGGTGTCCCAGTCGATCAGCGCCAGTGCCAGCAGGGTGGCGCCGACCGCGCACCAGGCCAGCCCGATCGGCAGGCCGTCGTGGCGGGTCGCGAGCACGCCGAACAGCAGCGCGCAGCCGAGTTCGACCAGCGGGTAGCGCAGCGAGATCGGCGCCTTGCAGGCCGAGCAGCGCGCCCGCAGCAGCAGCCAGCTGGCGAGCGGGATGTTCTCGAACCAGCGCAACTGATGGCCGCAGTGCGGGCAGCGCGAGCGCGGCGTCGACAGCGTCAGCGCCGGGCCGTCATCGGGTGCCGCGACGCCGAGCAGCTCGGCGCTCTCCTGGCGCCAATCGCGCTCCATCATGCGCGGCAGCCGGTGCACCACCACGTTGAGGAAACTGCCGATGCACAGACCCAGCAGAGCCAGCACGGCCGGCGAGAACAGCCACACAGGCGGGTGAACAAGAAAATCCATGCAATCGGTTTCGGTTCAGACCACCTGGCCGAGCTTGAAGATCGGCAGATACATCGACACGACGATGCCGCCGATGATGCTGCCGAGCACGACGATGATGATCGGCTCCATCAGGCTGGACAGGCCCTTGACGGCCTCATCGACCTCGGTCTCGTAGAAGTCGGCCACCTTGCTGAGCATCTGGTCGAGCGAGCCGGACTCCTCGCCGATCGAGCTCATCTGCAGCACCATGTTCGGGAAGATGCCGGTCGATTGCATCGAGGTGGTGAGGGCTGCGCCGCTGGCTACATCGCGCTGGATCTGCTCAGTGGCTTCGACAAACACCGCATTGCCCGACGCGCCACCGACCGAGTCGAGCGCTTCGACCAGCGGCACCCCGGCGGAAAACATGGTCGACAGGGTGCGCGTCCAGCGTGTTACCGCCGCCTTGTGCAGCAGGTCGCCGAACACCGGGATGCGCAGCACCAGCCGATCCATCGCCATCTGCATGCGCGCCGAGCGTTTCCAGCTCTGGATGAACATGTAGCCGCTCAGCCCGATCGAGCCGAAGATGACCCACCAGTAGGCGACAAAGAACTCCGACAGTGCGATCACGAACAGCGTCGGCGCCGGCAAGTCGGCACCGAAGGACTTGAAGATGTCCTTGAAGGCCGGAATCACGAACAGCATGATGATCGTGACGACGATGAAGGCCACCACCAGCACCGCAATCGGATAGACCAGCGCCGAGCGGATCTTGGCCTTCAGGGCCATGGTCTTTTCGTGGTACGTGGCCAAGCGGTCGAGCAGTGTTTCCAGGATACCGGCCGACTCACCGGCCTCGACCAGATTGCAGTAGAGCGTGTCGAACTGCATCGGATGCTTGCGAAACGCTGCCGCCAGGCTGGTGCCGGTCTCGACATCGCCACGGATGTCGTTGATCAGCCGGGTCAGTCGCGGGTTGGAACTGCCGCGCGACACGATGTCGAACGACTGCAGCAGTGGCACGCCCGCCTTGAGCATGGTGGCCAACTGGCGGGTGAAGATCGCGATGTCCTTCTGCTTGATCGAACCGCCACCGGAGTTGCGCCGCTTCCTGACCTTGGTGATCATGATGCCTTGGCGGCGCAGGCTGGCGCTCACCATGGCTTCGCCGCCAGCGCGCATTTCGCCCCGCACGGCTTTGCCATTGCGGTCGCGGCCTTCCCATTCGAAGACAAAATCCTTGATCTTTGCCGCTGCCGAGCTGGCTGTGGCCATGTCGCCTCCGAACCCTGTTACTGGTTGGTCACGGCGATCACTTCTTCCAGAGTCGTGACGCCCATCCGTACTTTGACGAGGCCAGACTGGCGCAGGTCACGCACACCCTCTCGCGAAGCCTGCTCGCCGATGTCCAGCGCCGTGCCTTCGGCGAGGATGATGCGCTGCAGAGCTTCGGTGATGGGCATCACCTGGTAGAGACCGACACGTCCGCGGTAACCGTTGTTGCAGGCCGAGCATCCCACCGCCTTGTAAGGCTTCCAGCTGCCATCGAGGTCTTCGGCTTTGAAACCGGCTCTGAGCAGCGCTTCGCGGGGATAGTCGGCCGGCGACTTGCAATTCTCGCAGAGTCTACGGGCCAGACGTTGTGCTGTGATAAGGATCACGCTGGCGGCGATGTTGAAGGCCGGCACGCCCATGTTCTGCAGCCGGGTCAGCGTGGACGGCGCGTCGTTGGTGTGCAGGGTCGAGAGCACCAGGTGACCCGTCTGCGCGGCCTTGATGGCGATGTCGGCGGTGTCGATGTCGCGGATTTCGCCGACCATGATCACGTCCGGATCCTGGCGCAGAAACGCTTTCAGCGCGACCGAGAAGTTCATGCCGGCGCGGTCATTGACGTTGACCTGATTGATGCCGGGCAGGTTGATTTCGGCCGGATCTTCCACGGTCGAGATGTTGACGCCCGGCTGATTCAGGATGTTCAGGCAGGTGTAGAGCGACACCGTCTTGCCGGAGCCGGTCGGGCCGGTGACCAGGATCATGCCGTAGGGTCGGCGGATCGCGTTCATCAGCCGGTCTTTTTCGTCGCGCTCGTAGCCGAGCGCTTCGATGCCCAGCTTGGCCGAAGACGAGTCGAGGATCCGGATCACGATCTTTTCGCCGAACAGTGTCGGCAGCGTCGAGATCCGGAAATCGATCGACTTGTTGCCGAACTTCAGCTTCATGCGGCCGTCTTGCGGCACGCGTTTTTCAGCGATGTCCAGGCGTGACAGCACCTTGATGCGCGAGGCCAGCTTGTCCTTGATCGCTACCGGCGGCTGGGTGATTTCGCGCAACTCGCCATCGACGCGAAAGCGCACCCGGTAGGTCTGCTCGTAGGGCTCGAAGTGCAGGTCAGAGGCGCGCATGTTGATCGCGTCGATCAGCATCTTCTGCAGGAAGCGCACCACCGGTGCGTCTTCGACGTCGGTGGTGACCTCGTCGTCTTGCTTGGCGCTGGTGTCCTGCTCTTCGACGTCGAAGTCGAAGTCACCGGCAACGATCGATTCCAGCGCCTCGGTGGTCGAGGCGCTCTTGGCCTCGACAATCTTGAGCAGCTTGTCGTATTCGACGATGACCCACTCGGGTGTGAGCTGGGTCGCGAACTTGATGCGGTCGACCGCTTCCTGGTCGGTCGGATCGGCGCCGCCGATGAAGAGTCGGTTGCCGCGCTTGCCCAGCACCAGCACCTGGTATTGGGCCGTGGTCTTGGCGTCGATCAGGTTGCGCGGCAGTTTCTGCAGGTCGATGGCATCCAGATCGACCAGCGGCACGGCGAGCGAGCTCGACAGCGTGTGGGCCAGCTCGAAAGCACTCAGGGCGCCCCCCGTGACCACCGTCGAGACAAAACTCCGGCGCTGATCACGCGAGAGCCGGGCCAGCTCCTCGGCGGTCTTGGCCGGCAACTTGCCAGCATGAACCAAGATGCGCGCAACACCGGACAAGGTGTTGGGGGCGGCGGCAGCAGAAGCTTCGGCGACGGAATCGACCACGGGCAGGTAGGGCTAGAAAGAAGGCAGGAGTGCCAAGCCACGCATGATCCTTGATCCGGCCGGGACTGTAAATTGCCGTTCAGACTCGCTTTGCGCCTGCATGGGCCGACGCTGGCCGCTCGGCACGCGTCTCCAGCAGGGTCTGCAGCGTACAGATCGTGATCCACTGCACGCATCAAGGTGCTGTTGCGCTTTTTGCATTCGGCAGCAATTCGCCGTGGCGGCTGCGGCCTTGAAAAAACATCGAACCGTCCCCACTGTGTCGCAAGTCACGATTTTTAGCGCCTCGATTCTGAATATGGAAAAACAAACCCTGTCCTTCCAAGCCGAAGTGAAGCAACTGCTGCACCTCGTCACTCATTCGCTCTATTCGAACAAGGAGATCTTCCTGCGCGAGTTGATCTCGAACGCCTCCGACGCCTGCGACAAGCTGCGCTTCGAGGCGCTCAACAACAACGCGCTGTTCGAAGACACGCCGAATCTGGAAGTGCGCGTCAGCTATGACAAGGCCGCCAAGCGCATCGTCATCAGCGACAACGGCATCGGCATGTCGGCCGCCGAGGCGATCGAGCATCTCGGCACCATCGCCAAGAGCGGCACCAAGGAGTTCATGGCCAAGCTCGAAGGCGAGAAAGCCAAGGACGCCAACCTGATCGGCCAGTTCGGCGTCGGCTTCTACTCGGGCTACATCGTCGCCGATCGCATCACGGTCGAATCGCGCCGTGCCGGTGTGCCGCAGTCCGAAGGCGTGCGCTGGAGCAGCGAAGGCACCGGCGACTTCGAGGTCGAGACGATTTCCCGCGAAACGCGCGGCACCGACGTCATCCTGCACCTGCGCGACGGCGAGGAAGAGTTCCTCAGCACCTGGAAGCTCAAGAGCGTCATCAGCAAGTACTCGGACCACATCTCGCTGCCGGTGCTGATGCGCAAGGAGGCCTGGGACGCCGAGAAGAGCGAAAACGTCGTCTCCGACGAGTGGGAAGCGGTCAACAAGGCCGCCGCGCTGTGGGCGCGCAGCAAGAGCGAAGTGACGGACGCCGAGTACAAGGCCTTCTACGCGCAGCTCACCTACGACCAGACCGCGCCGCTGGCCTACACGCACAACCGCGTCGAAGGCCGCAGCGAATACACCCAGCTGCTCTACATCCCGGCCAAGGCGCCGATGGACCTGTGGAACCGCGACAAGCGCGGCGGCGTCAAGCTCTACGTCAAGCGCGTCTTCATCATGGATGACGCCGAAGCGCTGATGCCGACCTACCTGCGCTTCGTCAAGGGCGTGATCGACTCGGCCGACTTGCCGTTGAACGTGAGCCGTGAGCTGCTGCAGGAAAGCCGTGACGTCAAGGCGATCCGCGAAGGCTCGACCAAGCGCGTGCTGTCGATGCTGGAGTCGCTGGCGGACAACGAGGACGCCAGCGAGAAAGCCAAGTACGCCGCCTTCTACAAGGAATTCGGCTCGGTGCTCAAGGAAGGCGTTGGCGAAGACCACGCCAACCAGGAGCGCCTGGCCAAGCTGCTGCGCTTCGCTTCGACCCAGGCCGAGGAAGGTGTGTCGCTGGCCGATTACGTCAGCCGCATGAAGGAAGGCCAGGAGGCGATCTACTACATCACCGCCGACACGCTGGCCGCCGCCAAGAACAGCCCGCAGCTTGAAATCTTCAAGAAGAAGGGTATCGAGGTGCTGCTGTTCTCCGACCGGGTCGACGAGTGGATGCTCAGCCACCTCTACGAGTTCGAAGGCCACAGCCTGCAGAGCGTCGCCAAGGGCGCGGTCGATCTTGGCTCGCTGCAGGACGAAGAAGAGAAGAAGCAAGCCGAGGCTGCTGCCGAAGGCTTCAAGCCGACTCTGGAGCGCATCAAGGCCGCGCTGGCCTCGCGTGCCAAGGATGTGCGCGTCACGACTCGCCTGGTCGATTCACCGGCCTGCCTGGTCTCCGAAGAGGGCGACATGAGCGGCCACCTGGCGCGCCTGCTCAAGCAGGCCGGCCAAGCCGCTCCGGCCAGCCAGCCGGTGCTGGAAGTGAACGCCGAGCACGCGCTGGTCAAGAAGCTTGCCGCGTTGCCGGAAGGCTCGGGCACGTTCGACGACCTGGCGCAAGTGCTGTTCGACAACGCGCTGCTCGCTGAAGGCGGCCAGCTCGATGATCCGGCTGCGCATGTGCGGCGCATTCAGGCGTTGATCCTCGGCTGATCGTCGCGCAATTTGCATGAAGAACGCCGGACTCGTTCCGGCGTTCTTCATGGCGCAGCAGCTCAAGCCACCAGCGGCTCCTCCTGCATCGCCTCGATCTGCTCATGCAGCTGGGTGGTCTGCTGGGCCCAGTAGGATGGGCTCTCGAAGGACGGAAACGCGATCGGGAAGGCCGGGTCGTGCCAGCGCCGCGCGATCCAGACGCTGTGCTGGATGATGCGCAGCGTGCGCAGCGGCTCGATCAGCGCCAGCTCGCGGCGGTCGAATTCGCGCAGGCTCTCGTAGCCGTCCAGCAGCGCGCCGAGCTGCGCCTGCATCTCGTGGCGTTCACCGCCGAGCAGCATCCACAAGTCTTGCACCGCCGGGCCGTTGACTGCATCGTCCAGATCGACGAAGTGCGGGCCGCTGGCGGTCCAGAGCAGGTTGCCGGCGTGGCAGTCGCCGTGGATGCGCATCAGCGCCAGCGGGCCGTGGCGATTGATGCGCACATCAACCGCGTCGAGCGCGCGCAGGCAGGCGCTGTGCCAGCCGCCCAGTGCGCCGGGCGGCAGCAAGTCGCTCTCGACCAGCCAGGCCACCGACGCGCGCGCCGCACGGCTGCCGTCCAGCGTCAGGCGCTGCTCGAACGGGCGGCGCTGACCGACCAGATGCAGCCGGGCCAGGAAGCGTCCGATCCATTCCAGCGTGGCCGGGTCTTCCAGTTCGGGTGAACGTCCGCCGCAGCGCGGGCTCACGCCGTAGCGCCAGCCGTCCAGCTTGGCCAGGGTCGGCGGCTCACCAATCAAGGCGATACCGGCCGCTTCGGGGCGCAGATCAGCCGCGACCGTGAGCGCCAGCGGCGGCACCGCCGGCACCTCGTCAGCGGCCAGCTCCAGCGCGAAGGCGTGTTCTTCGAGGATCTGTGCGTCGCTCCAGCGGCCGGCGCGGTAGAACTTGGCCACCACGATGCCCGGCTGGGCGGCGAGCGGATCCATGCTTTCTTCCAGATGGACCTGGAAGACGCGGTTCTCGTAGGAGTTGAGCTGCAGGATGCGGCCGTCGCCGCGCAGGCCGGCGGCGTCAAGGGCGTCAAGCACCACGTGGGGCGTCAGGCCGGCGTAGGGGGTGTCGGTGGGGCTGATGGACGGGATGGGCGCACTGGAGTTCGGGTTCATGCGCCATCGTAGTTCAGCCTGGGGCGGCTGGTGGCCGCGAGGGCTCAGCGCCGGCTGGCGCGGAACGGCTCGTCGTCGCGCAAGGGCATCGGGGTGCTGTGGCGGTTCGAGGGTGTCAGACGTGCGGGCTGGACTGAGCGCGGGCTCGGATCGTGGGCCCAGCGATCGGCGCTGGCCGCAGCCGGCAGGTTGTTCTGTTCGGTGTGATCGTGGTGCATGTAGCGTCGATTGGCGCTGGCTTGCAGTCCGACCGACATGGGTTCTTCCTCGTGCAGGTCGACGGGTTCACGTTCGCCATCCGGGGCAAAGAATGAGTCACTCGTGTAGCGCGAGTCGCGCCAGGCACCGTGGCGGCGTGACCGCATCGAATGCGCCAGCGTGGCGTGCGTGCCACCTTGCTGGCGCTGGTCATGCAACTGGCTCGGTACCACCGGTCGGGCGGCTTCGCCCTGGCTGGGCACCAGCAACTGCAGCTCAGCCACGCTGGGCAGCTGGTCGGTGCGGCATTTCACGTAGCGCACCCGGCAACTGCTGAGCACTTCCTGCTTGATGGTGGCGACGCGTCGCGAGGTGGGCCGGTCGGTGCGTTCGACGTCGAGCGCAGCCAGGATGCGGCCGTTGTCGGCGCAGACCACGAAGCTGACATGAATCGGGCTGAGCAGATCAAACCAGCGGCGCAGCTCCTTGCGGTCGGTCGGCTGGCAAAAGCGCACCAGCGGCAGCTTGGCCAGGATGGTGTGATGTGGCAGTGCCGTGCGCAGTTGTCGAAACAGCAAGCGCTCTTCGGCCGTGAAGATGGCGCGTTGTGTCAGCGGCCATTCGTCCGGCAGCCCGAGCGCGCCCAGCTGTTGCCCCGGACGTCGCAAGACCGCAAGCAGGCCGATCAGCGCTGTGACGGCGGCTGCCGCGATGATCCAGACCGTGCTCGACATAAATATCTCCCGCGCTTTCTCGTGTGCTTCAGACAGGCTGGAATGTAACGACGAGGAAACACTCGGCGTGTTGCAGAGTTGACGGTGTTGGGCATAAGTGCTCAACACTGCCGTCTGTGATATCGGCAGGTGCAGCGAAAACAAAACAGCCGTCGGTTCGGCGGCCGACGGCTGATCTCGCTGGAGGCTGGCGCGGCAACCTACGGCGTGTTCGCCTTGTGCGGTTGCGTCCAGCGCCGCCGCAGCGTTTGCAGGGCGGCCAACGCGCGTGCCACCTGCCGGCTGCGAAAGCGCAGACCGTAGTTGAGTTCGGCGGCGTGGGTCGAGATGAGCTCTTCGACATGGCTGCCGATGGTTTCCGGCGGTACGGCCAGCCAGGCGTCCGACTCGGACCCGTCGCGCTGCACGGCGGCGCCGGCGTTGCGAGCGATGCGCAGCATGGCGGTGTTTTCGCTCAGGGCGTGGATCAGCAGGCGCGCGATCCGGCGGTTGCGGGCGTGCATCACGGCATGGTCGAACAACCGTGCGCCATAACGACGCCCACGTGCCTGTGGCAGCACCGAGACGGCAAATTCGGCCATGTGTTCCTGCGGTTGCAGGTCCATGCCAGGCATGTCGGCATAGGCCAGATGCGCCATCGCGACCAATTTCAGGCGGCGATTGAAGATGCCAAACACCTCGTCGCGCGTGAAATCGAGCGACTGCACATAGGCGTGGATGCGCTCGTCGTTGGCCGGATAGCCGAAGCGCAGGTAGCGGTCACTGGCGCTCAAGCCGAGCAGATGCTGCTCGATGCGGTGGCGGTGGCGTGCCTGCAGGGCCCGGATCGGCACCCAGCGCCACAGCCGCGCCTTGCTGGCGGTGGCGTTCTTGCGATCACACCCGGGTTCGGGGCGAGGGCGGCGCAGAGGGTTGGCTAACGATTCCATGTCGCAAATTCTAGGGTTATCCCTAGTTGAGTGCGGCGTGAAAATTGCGTCATTTAGAAAATTCATGGTCGACACCCTGAACTTGGGTGCCGACCCGTGACATCCGAATCAGAACGGAATGTCATCGTCCATGTCATCGAAGCCGGTAGCTGGCTTCGGTGCAGGGGCGGGGGCGGGCGCCGGTGCCTGCTGGCGGGCCGGCGGGGCGCTGCGCTGCGCACGCGGCTCGGCGGGCTGGCTGTAGCCACCACCGCCACCCATCTCGTCGCCCATGTTGCCGCCACCACCGCCGCCCATGCCTTCACGGCCGCCGAGCAGCTGCATTTCCTGCGCTATGATTTCGGTGGTGTAGTTGTCCTTGCCGTCCTGACCTTGCCACTTGCGGGTCTTCAGGCGCCCTTCGACATAGACCGGGCGACCCTTCTTCAGGTATTCACCGGCGATCTCGGCCAGGCGGTCGTAGAACACCACGCGGTGCCATTCGGTTTCTTCGACGCGCTCGCCGGACTCCTTGCTTTTCCAGTTCCGGGTGGTGGCGATCGAGACGTTGCAGATCGCTGCGCCGTTCGGTGTGTAGCGCACCTCGGGATCACGGCCGAGATTGCCGATCAGAATGACTTTATTGACGGAGGCCATGGGGTCCGCTCCTGAAACGAAGGTGGGGGTGTGAGTGGGGCGACAGCGCCGAGTGCTCGTGTGCGGAGCCGGTCTCGGGCTGTGGAAGAGGACGTCAATTGTGCCGCACGGGCGGCATCACGGCCGACCGGGCCCTTGCAGTCCGGTGTCTCGCACCGAGCCGTCGGCGCCGATCTGCACAATCTGCTGCAACCGCACCGGCTGCTTCGGGTCGGTCAACCCCAGCACCAGACCCGGCAGCTGCGGATCGGCGCTGTCGAAGGCGTCTCCGAGCGCAAACCGGCTCGACGCGGGCAGCTTCACTTCACGCAGCCGGGCGATCCGGCCATAAGCCAGTTTGTAGAGCTGCGGCCGCTTGCCGTCGTGCTGCGCCACATAAAGCGCATCGGCGGCGGCGCTCAGGCCACGCAGATCGTGCTCGCCGGGCGCCAGCAGCACGCGAGCCTGGCGCCACTGCGGCACATGCTGGCCCGGTCCGGTCAGGGTCAGCGCCAGCAGCCGGCCGCGCGGCGCCTGCGCCCGGCTGAGCAGGTACAGCACATCGCCGAAATACGCCGCCGCGCTGACCTGGGCCGAGCGGTCGAACAGCTGGCGCCACTGCGGCTGGCCGCTCAGCACGCCGGCCTGCGGGGCCAGGTACAGACCGAGATCCGCCTGGCCGCTCAGCCGGATCAGACCCAGCGCCCAGTGGCCGTCGTGGGTCAGTCGCACCTGCGGTTGCTCGGCGGCGGCCACATCAGCGCCCGGCACGCCAGCGCCGAAGATCGGCACCGCCTGGGCCTCGGGAGTGCCGAGGGCGAAGCGCCAGACCTGCGTCGGCGCGCTGTCGGACGGGTCTGCAGACTCTGCGGCTGGCTGGCGCCGGTTGAAGATCAGCGTCTTGCTGTCGGGCGACCAGTCGAGGCCACCCGAGCTCACCGCTTCGATCGGTGCGCCCAGGTTGCGGCCGGTGCCGGTGTCGAGCAGATGCAGCACGCCGCTGGCAGCGCCCGCCGGGGCCAGGGCGTAGGCGACATAGCGGCCGTTCGGCGAGACGCTGAAATCGCTGATCGCCAGGGCGTCATCGCCTGGATGCGGCAGCGCTTGCGGATCGACCAGCAGGCGGTCGCGGCCGCTCAGGTGTTCGCGGTAATAGAGCCGGGCGGGCTGGTCGGGTGTGGCACGGCGCAACAGGAACCAGCGGTCCCCGGTGGTGCGGTGCACCCGCAGCACTTGGGCGGCGGTGGTGCTGGCCGGGGCGTGAGCGATCGTGCTGCTGGCGCTCAAGGTGTGTTCCGGCACGGTCTGCGCGCCCAGTGGCGGCCAGACCAGCGCCAGGATCGGCAGCAGCAGCCACAGATGCCAGGGTCTCATCGGGGTACTCCTTGCGATGGGCGTGCGAGCTTAGCAGCGCCGCCGCTACCATCGGCACCGATGAACTCGCCTCGACACTCCTCTGATCGCTCCGTGGCCCAGCAGGTGCTGGCCGAAGTCTTTGGCTACAGCGCCTTCCGCGACCAGCAGGGCGCCATCGTCGAGCATGTGATCCAGGGCGGCGACGCGCTGGTGCTGATGCCGACCGGCGCGGGCAAGAGCCTGTGCTACCAGGTGCCCGCCATCGTGCGCCAGCGCGCCGGTCACGGCGTGGCGGTGGTGGTGAGTCCGCTCATTGCGCTGATGCACGACCAGGTCGGCGCGCTCGATGAAGTGGGCGTCTCGGCCGCCTTCCTGAATTCGACCCTGAGCAGCGAGGAGGCGCAGCAGATCGAGCGCCAGCTGCGCGCCGGTGAACTCACGCTGCTCTACGCCGCGCCGGAGCGGGTCACGACGCCGCGCTTCCTGGCGATGCTGGCCTCGCTGCACGAGCGCGGCCTGCTCAGCCTGCTGGCGATCGACGAGGCGCACTGCGTCAGCCAGTGGGGCCACGACTTCCGCGAAGACTATCTGCAGCTGTCCATCCTGCACGAGCAGTTCCCGGGCGTGCCGCGCATTGCGCTCACTGCCACCGCCGACGACCACACCCGCGCCGACATGATCGAGCGGCTGCAGCTGCAGGACGCGCGCCTGTTCATCAGCAGCTTCGATCGGCCCAACATCCGCTACACCATCGTCGAGAAGGACAACCCGCGCCAGCAGCTGCTGCGCTTCATCCGCGACGAGCACGCCGGCGAGGCCGGCATCGTCTACTGCGGCAGTCGCAAGAAGGTCGAGGAAACGGCAGCCTGGCTGAGCGAGGAAGGCATCGCCGCGCTGCCGTATCACGCCGGGCTCGATGCGGGCGTGCGCAAGCGCCACCAGGACCGCTTTTTGCGCGACGAGGGTCTGGTGATGGTGGCCACGGTGGCGTTCGGCATGGGCATCGACAAGCCGGACGTGCGCTTCGTCGCGCATCTGGACTTGCCGAAGAACATCGAAGGTTATTACCAGGAGACCGGCCGCGCCGGTCGCGACGGCGCACCGGCCGACGCCTGGATGAGCTACGGCCTGGCCGACGTGGTGAACCAGCGCCGCATGATCGACGAGAGCCCGGCCGAGGACGATTTCAAGCGCATCCAGCGCGGCAAGCTCGACGCGCTGCTCTCGCTGGCCGAGGCGCACGCCTGCCGCCGGGTGCGCCTGCTGGCCTATTTCGGCGAGGCCAGCGAGTCCTGCGGTAATTGCGACAACTGCCTGCAGCCACCGGCGGTCTGGGACGCCACCGAGCCGGCGCGCAAGCTGCTGTCGTGCATCTACCGCATCCAGCAGCACGGCCTGCAGCGGCACGGTGCGCGCAGCTTCGGCGCCGGCCACCTGCTTGATGTGCTGCGTGGCCGTACCACCGACAAGGTGACGCAGAACGAGCACCAATCCTTGAGCACCTTCGGCATCGGCGCTGACCTGAGCGAAGTGCAGTGGCGCGGCGTGCTGCGCCAGCTGATCGCGCAAGGCCATGTGCAGGCCGAAGGCGAATACAACACGCTGGCGCTGGCGGACAGCGCACGCGCCGTCTTGAAGGGCGAGCTGCCGGTGCTGCTGCGCCAGTCCAGTGAGGCGCCGCGACGCCGCTCGGGCGGCAAGGCAGGGCGGGGCGGGGCGCGCTCGGTCACGCCAGCGGCGGCACCGATCGCGCTCGACGCCGCCGCGCAGCAGCGTTACGCCGCGCTGCGCAACTGGCGTTCGGAGGTGGCGCGCGAACACAACCTGCCGGCCTACGTGGTGTTTCACGACGCCACCCTGGCCGAGATGGCGCGGCGCGCCCCCTCCGGTCTGGCTGAGCTGGGCGAGATCAGCGGCGTCGGCGCCAAGAAGCTGGAGGCCTACGGGCAGCAGATTCTGGCGGTGCTGGATGGCGTCGGCGCCGACTGAGCTAGCGCAGCACCGTCACGCTGATGGTTGCGCTGCTGCCGGTCTGGCCGATGTCATCGATCGCGACGGCGTAGTAGCTGACGCGGCCGCTCGGGCTGTCGGGCAGGGCGGTGTCCCACTGGTAGGGCGGCCAGCCGTCGCTGCCGAGACGGGTGCTGGCGCCGCCTGGCTCAATCCGGTAGAACTCGACCCGGTTCACGCTGAAGTCGTCGCTGGCGGCGGCGATCAGTCGTACCGTGCCGCCGACGCTGGCGGCGCTGACGCTGCTGGCCAGGCTGACATTGGGCGGAGCGTCATTGCTGCCGGTGTCGCTCCAGCTCAGGTAGATGCCGCCGCCGCAGCCGGCCAGAACGGCGCAGAACGCGGCACTGACGAACACCCGCCGGCGGCTGGCACGACGGGCTTGGACGCTGGCTGGCAGTTTGGCGGCGGACCCCATGATGGGGGAATCGTACGCCGGTTCAGGCTCCAATCTGCGGCGCAGGGTGAGCGGCGCGCCGCAGCCGCCGCCCGAGCCACTGCACCACATCGTCCACGTAGGTGAACACCACCGGCACTACGCCATGAAAGCTGCTGCCTCAATCGTTGTAGCGTTCCTGCACATAACGGCCCGGCGCGGCGTCGAGCATGCTGGCCGGATCGATCTGGCGAGCCGGCACCTGGCCGCTGCTGCGCGCACTCAACCAGTCGTGCCAGGCGGTCCACCACGAGCCTTCGTGGCGGGTCGCTGCGGCCTGCCATTCGCTCGGCGCCAGCCACGGATCGGTGGCGGCGGTGGTGAGCAGCCGGTAGTGGCGATGGGCATGGCCGGGTTCGCTGATGATGCCGGCGTTGTGGCCGCCGCTGGCCAGCACGAAGGTCAGTTCGGTCTCGGTCAGGCGGTGCAGCTTGTAGACCGAATGCCAGGGCGAGACGTGGTCCTTTTCGGTGCCGACCGCAAACACCGGCACGCGAATGTCGGACAGCGACACCGGCCGGCCCTCGACCCCGTAGCGCCCTTCGGCGATCTCGTTCTTCAGATAGCAGCGGCGCAGATATTCGCTGTGCATGCGGGCCGGCATGCGGGTGACGTCGGCGTTCCAGGCCATCAGGTCGTTGGGCTGGCTGCGCTGGCCGAGCAGGTATTCGCGCATCCGGGTTGACCAGACCAGCTCGCGCGAATGCAGGAACTGGAACGAGCCGGCCATCTGCCGACCGGTCAGGAAGCCGCGCTCGGCCATCACCGCTTCGAGCAGATCGACTTGCGATTCATCGATCAGGATGCCGAGCTCACCTGGCTCGGTGAAGTCGGTCTCGGAGGCCAGCAGGCTGACGCTCGCCAGCGGCGCTTGCTGGGCGGCGTTGGCGACCTGCTGCGGGCGCGCCAGCGCGGCGGCCGCGATGGCCAGCAGCGTGCCGCCCAGGCAGTAGCCGCAGGCGTGCACCGGCTGGTCGGGGATCAAGCGGTGGATCGCCGCCAGGCTGTCGAAGATGCCCCACTGCAGGTAGTCGTTCAGGCCGACCTCGGCGTCCAGCTCGGTCGGGTTGTGCCAGCTCAGGATGAAGACGGTGTGGCCCTGACTGACCAGCCAGCGCACCATCGAGTTGTGCGCGCTCAGGTCGAGGATGTAGTACTTCATGATCCACGACGGCACGATGAAGACCGGCTCGGCCTGCACGGTATCGGTGGCCGGGCTGTACTGGATCAGCTCGACCAGCCGGTTGCGGTAGACCACCGCGCCCGGCGTCAGCGCCAGGTCCACGCAGGGCCGGTACGGGTGCTCCGGCGGGGTCATCGGTGCCAGACCCTGGCGCGCGCGCCAGTCATCGATGGCGTTGTGCATGCCATCGAGCAGGTTGGCGCCAAGGCGCTGCTGGGTCGCCTTGAGCACTTCCGGGTTGAACGGCAGGTTGCTCGGACTCAGCATGTCGAGATACTGGCGCGCAAAGGCGCGCACCACCTCGCTGTGGTGCGGGGTCAGCCCCTGCAGCGCGGTGGCGTCTTGCCACCAGTGTTCGGCTTGCTGATAACCCGCGACCCAGCTGGTCCAGGGCCATTGCTGCCATTCAGGTGCGGCAAAGCGGGCGTCGTCGCTGGATGTGTCGGACACATGGTCCGGACTGGCGCTGTTGGCCAGCCATTCGACCGCACCGGCTTGCGCTTGGGCCGCCAGGCGCAGCGCCTGACCGGGTTGACTGAGCAGGTGCTGGGCCCAGTCATGCCAGGCCAGCCCGAGCGAAATGGGCGACAGCCCACTGGTCAGCCGTGCCACGGCGGCATGCACGCTGCGGTCAAAGGCGGCGGCGATCAATGCGGGGTCGGCCGCAGGGTCCGGCCGGGTGGTGGAAGAGGTCAATGAACGAGGAGCGAGCATGGTGTCGAACTTCGGTGAATGAGATAAGGCCATAGATAGCGCCAATCGGTGCCGGCGCGCAGACCGATGCCGTCGGCCGTTGAGGCATATCAATCTGCGATGTGCAGGCCGTGCCAGACCGCTCAGGGCCGCTGCTGGCGCCAGGCAAATGCCAGGCGTGCCGCCAGCGCCGCCGAGGCCAGCCGCGAGGCTTCACCGTCGGCGCGGCTGGTCAGCGCGATCGGCACCCGGGCGCCCAGCACGATGCCGCAGCTGGCAGCGCCGGCCAGGTATTCGAGCTGCTTGGCCAGCATGTTGCCCGCTTCCAGGTCGGGCACCACCAGGATGTCGATATCACCCGCCACCGGTGAGCGGATGCCCTTGATGCGCGCCGCCTCGGCCGAGATGGCGTTGTCAAAGGCCAGCGGGCCATCCAGCACGCCACCGGTGATCTGACCGCGATCCGCCATCTTGCACAAGGCGGCGGCGTCGAGCGTCGAGGCGATCTTGGGCGTGACCGTCTCGACCGCCGACAGCAGCGCCACCTTCGGGCACGCCACGCCCAGCACCTGCGCCAGGTTGATGGCGTTCTGGATGATGTCAGCCTTTTCTTCCAACGTCGGCACGATGTTGATGGCGGCGTCGGTGATCAGCACCGGCTTCGGATAGGCCGGAATGTCGAAGCGGAACACATGCGAGATGCGCCGCTTGGTGCGCAGCTTGGGCTGACTGATCACCGCGTGCATCAGCTCGTCGGTGTGCAGGCTGCCCTTGATGAGCATCTCGACCGTGCCGTCGGCGGCCAACTGCGCGGCGCGTTCGGCGGCGGCGTGGCTGTGCGGCACCGATTCGATGTGGGCGCCACTCAGGTCCAGGCCGAGCGTGGCGGCCAGGTTGCGGATCTTTGCTTCCGGGCCGATCAGCCACGGTTCGATCAGGCCACGCCGAGCGGCGGCCATGGCACCAGCGAGTGAGGTTTCGTCGCAAGGGTGCACCACCGCGCAGGGCACCGGTGGCTGGCCGGCCAGATCGGCCACCCAGCCATCGACCCAGTCGGCCAGGCGGGCGTCGGGGTCGAACAGATGCATGGTCGGCATGGCGGCGCGCGGGCGGCTGACCTTCTGCGTCGGCGCGCGCACCAGCGCTTCGCCGCTGACCACCAGCGCGCCGGTCTGGTTGTGCACCTGGCAGTCGAGCGTGATGCGGTGGCGCTGGTCATCGCGGGCCGTCACCTTGACTTGCACCGTCAGCGTGTCACCGGCGCGCACCGGCAGGTGGAAGTGCAGCACCTGGCCTTCGTAGATGGTGCCCGGGCCGGGGAACTGCGTGCCCAGCAGCGTCGAGATCAGCGCGCCACCCCACATGCCGTGGGCGATCAGGCCATGAAAGCGCGAGGCGTTGGCGTATTCCGCGTCCACATGGGTCGGGTTGACGTCGCCCGAGACCAGCGCGAAGGCCTGGATGTCCTGGGGCGTGAGGGTGCGGACCAACTGGGCCGAGGCGCCCACCGGCAGCTCGTCGTAGGTCAGATTGGTGATCAGCGGCAGTTCGTCGGTGAGGGCGAGATGGTTTTCTGGTGCGTTCATGGAGGCGTCCTGACATTTCCCTAAGCGCAACTAAGCCATGCTGCAGCGCAGCATGCGTTGATCTGGGTTAAGTCTGATCCATCCTGCGGGATCCCGCCCCGGTGTGGACGCTTCAGCCGCGCGCCTTGAGCAGCCGTGGCGTGATCTCGACGTTGCCGCGCTCACTGCTGATCCAGACCGTACCGTCCTGGATCGAGACTTGCCATTGCATGCTGCGCTCGCACAGGGCCGCTAGCGCCTGACTCTGCTCGGCGTCAATCTGCCAGACCGCCACCTTGGGCGCGCGTGTCAGTTTGCTGCTCAGAGCGGCCCACCAGATCGGCGTGCTGGCCGAGAAGCTCAGTACCGAGACCTGCTCGGCGCGCGAGCTGGCTTTCATCAGGCGGCGGTCGTCGGGCTGGCCGACCTCGACCCAGTGAATCAGCTCGCCGGTCAAGTCGCGCTGCCAGAGGTCGGGCTCATCGGTATCCCACAGGCTCTTGGCCAGCTCCAGCGCGCCACGGTGGTCGTCAGCCGGCGCCCACAGCGCCAGGGCGAGCACGCGGATCAGCATGCGCTCATCGGTTTCGGACGGATGGCGCGCAATGGTCAGCGCGTGGTCGGCGTAGACGCCGCGATCCATGTCGGCGATCTGCAGCTGGGCTTTGTGGATGGTTGCCTTGAGGGCCATGGAAGTCTCGGTCTGGAGTGCAACCGAGCATTCTGGCAGAGCGGGTGTGTGACAATCCGCCCCGTGAAGCAAGCCAGACCGTCGCTGGTGCCGGATCCGAAAGGTGGCACTGGAGGAAGGTCCGGACTGCACAGGGCGGCGTAGCAGCTAACGGCTGTCCACCGTGAGGTGAGGATCAGAGCAACAGAGACGAGCCGATTTAAGTATCGGGTGAAACGGGCAATCTCTACGCGCAGCAACACCAAATAGGCACACATTGACCTGGCCCGGGGAGTGTGCGGGTAGGTGGCACCGAGCCGGGTGGGCGACCCCCGGCCCAGATGAATGGCGGTCACGGCCGGCGTCTTTCGGGACGTTCGGCTGCACAGAATCCGGCCTATCGGCTTGCTTCACATTTTTTCTTGCTCAAACCATGATGTCCGGTCGCGCATCGGCGGTGGTTTGCCGCAGTGCGTGTCTGACCAGCTGCTGCGCCAGCGTCGCGCGGATCGCCTGTGCAGGCTCGGTCTTGAGCAATATCAGATCTGCGACGTTTGAGGTCCGTGCCGCCAGCGCATCGGCGGGGCCGTCGGCCAGCACGACGATCAAGGACGCATGGATGCCAGGGCGCAGGTCGTTGACGACCTGAGGCAAGCGCAACGCACCGCACCAAGCCAGATCGATGAGGACCAGATCGAGCGGCGGTTTCTGGTGCAGGCAGGCGCGTGCCGGCACGATCGCTTCGCAGCACCACAGTGCCACGGTGTCGTCGATGCCGCGCAGCAGGCGTTCAAACGCCATCTGCAACATGCCCTGATCGCTGAGTAGCAAAGCTTTCATGATGGATCTCCTGCCTGTCAGGATCAGGCCAGAGACGGGTTTCGGCTATCCCCCGCGAGGGGGTGTCGATAGTTGGCCGAACTTAAGTGGTTTTCAGCGTAACAGGCCGGTGAATATGGACTTTTCATGTTAAAGAAGGTCCAATGCGGGCACTTCTGCTGCCTCCGGGACCGACATGATCTACATCCGCTTCGCTGTGAGCCTGGTTGTCCTGCTGGTGGCAGGTTGGCTGGGCTATCGCTGGGGCGCGTCAGGCCTGGAGGAGGCCCGCGCACAGCTGCATGCGATCGAGCAGACCGCCAGCGCTGCCAAGACGGCGCATGACGCAGCGCAACAGCAGATCGATGCGCAACTGAAGGCGCAGGCCGCCGACCATGAGGCCAAGCTCAAGACGCTGGCCGCTGAGCACGAAGCGCAGCAACAGGCGCTGGCGGGCAGCCTGAGCCGAGCCAACGAGCGCATCACGGCGCTGAGCACGCAGCGGCAGGGCGCCAACACGGAGCTGGACCAGATCCGCCGCGAGATGGCCAGCGCCACCGGTGCCCACCGCGAGGCGCTGAGTCAGCGCGAGCAGCAGGTGCTGGCGCTGCAAAAACAACTTGCGCAGCAAGAGCAGGGCTTGAACTGCCTGTCCGCCAGCGTGCCGGCCGACGAGCTGGCGCTGCTGAATCGTGTCGGGCAGCCGCAGCCATGAGCCGCATGACGATCACCGGGGCGGCCGCGTTCAAACACACACAGGAAAGTCGGGGCGTCATGGACCAGAAAAATACCCCGGTGCGTCAGGCCGGCCGGGCCGTCGGTGCGGCGCTGCTGCTGTCGCTGATCGGCTGCACGACCTATGTGCCGACCGTGACGCCCGCGCTGAAGTGCGAGCCGCCCACCGCCTTGCTGCAAGGCTGCTCAGCACCGCTGGCGCTGAAAGACGGCATCAGCTACAGCGAATTGCTGGTGGCCTATCAGGCCGACCGCCAGGCCCTGCAGCGTTGTGCCGTGCAGCTCGAAGCGCTCAAGCAGGCCGTGAGCACCTGCAACGCCACCATCGACAGCCATAACGCTGAACTGGCCAAACTGAACGAAGCGGCCAAGGCGCGCAAGTGATGCGCCGACTCGCGGCGGCGCTCACACCAGCCCGTTGCGAATCGCGTACACCGTCAGCTCGGAGTTGTTGGTCAGGCCGAGTTTTTCCAGTACCCGGGCGCGGTAGACGCTGACGGTCTTCGGGCTCAGGGTCAGCTCTTCGGCGATGTCTGACAGGCGCTTGCCCGAGGCGATCATCACCAGGGTTTGCAACTCGCGGTCGGAGAGTTTCTCGTGGGCTGATTCAGAGGCGGGCGCGGTCAGGTTCTCGACCAGCATCTGCGCCATTTCAGGTGTCACGTACTTGCGGCCCTGCGCGACCATGCGCACCGCCGCGACGATCTGCGCCGGATCGGCGCCCTTGTTGACATAGCCATAGGCACCGGCGCGCAGCGCGCGCAGCGCGTACTGGTCTTCCGGGTACATCGAGACGATCAGCACCTTGACGGGTGAGCTTTCTTCCTTGAGCGCATGCAGCACGTCCAGGCCGCTGCGGCCGGGCAGGCTGATGTCGAGCACCAGCACATCGCAGGGCTGCTGGCGCATCAGGGTGCGCAGCTCGCCGTAGTCGCCGGCTTCGCCGACCACCTGCAGATCGGGCTGTTCGGCCAGCGTGTCACGGATTCCGCGCCGGATCAGCGCATGGTCGTCGCACAGCATCACGCGTGTGGTCATAACTCTCCCCAGGTGGACGGATCGTGCGGGCTGCTCAACGCAGCGTTGTCGCTGCCGGGGGCTTCTTCGTGATTGAAGCCATCGAGCGGTACCGACAATATCAGGATCGTGCCGGTGGCCGAGCTGCTCAGATCGACCCAGCCGCCCACCGTGCTGGCGCGTTCATGCAGGCCACGGATGCCGAACGAGCGTGCCTTGGCCAGATCCTGCTTCGAGAGGCCCTGACCGTTGTCGCTGATCTCCAGCGACAGCACCCCGGCGGCCACCGTCAGATCAACCCGCACCCGGGTGGCGCCGGCATGCTTGGAGATGTTGGTGAGGGCTTCCTGCG
This sequence comes from Leptothrix sp. (in: b-proteobacteria), assembly GCA_041083665.1. Lineage (GTDB taxonomy): Bacteria > Pseudomonadota > Gammaproteobacteria > Burkholderiales > Burkholderiaceae_C > Sphaerotilus. The sequence goes on along the minus strand of JBFPGZ010000031.1, from coordinate 7,665 downwards.
CGGTGCGGTAGGCCACCAGCGGCACGCCGGCCGGCAGATGCAGCTGCTCGTGGCTGGTGCGAAACAGCGTCGGGATGCCGGTGCGTTTCTCGAAGCGCAGCGTCATCCACTGCAGCGCGGCGATCAGGCCCTGCTCCAGGATGGCGGGGCGCAGGTTGTGCATGATGCGCTGGCTGGCCTCGATGGCGTATTTGACGGTTTCCAGCGCCTGGCGGGCCCGTTCCACGATCGCGGGGTTGTCGGCGGCGTGGCGCGCGATCCAGGCCAGATCGAACTTGATCGCCGTCAGCGAGCCGCCGACATCGTCGTGCACCTCGCGGGCGATGGCCGCGCGTTCCATCTCGATGCTGGTCTGCAGATGCTGGGCCAGCTCTGAGAGCCGGGTGCGCGAGCGCGCCACTTCCTGGTCGGCACGGTCGCGGGCGCGCCGGCTGTCACAGGCATCGACCGCGTGCAGCAGCGCCGGGGCGAGCCGGGTCAGATTGCCCTTGAGCAGGTAGTCGGTGGCGCCATTGCGCATCGCTTCGACGGCGGTGTCTTCGCCGATCTCACCCGATACCAGCACAAACGGCAGCAGCGTGTCGCGCGCGCGCAGCAGCTCCAGCGCCACCAGGCCGGAAAAGCCCGGCAGGTTGTAGTCCGACAGCACGGCGTCCCAGCGCTCACTCAAGGCCGTGATGAAGTCGGCTTCGGTGTCGACCCGGCGTACCTGTGGATCGATGCCACCGCGACGCAGATGTGCGAGCACCAGCTGGTGATCGAGTTCGGCGTCCTCCAGGTGCAGCAGGCGCAGCCGACGGGGTGGGTGGTGGGGAGAGCTCATCGCAAAGGGGTGCAGCGCATGGTGTGGGCCATTTTCGCCCCGGGCCCGCCGGGCCGCTACAGCTGAGGCCCAGAAGATCCGAAATGCACTGGCTTTCACCGCGTCATCGGCCCACCGCACTAGGTCGAGATTGTGAAAAATTCTATCAACCGGAACCCGGATCTTGATGTCGTTTGCATGCCCGCATGGTGCGACATCGGCTCCGATCCCCAAGCCCATGCCTGAAGCGATTGTTAGCGCTGGAGTCACCATGCAGACGAATGACGCCCCGACATCAGGGCCGCCCGAAGTGCTCCCGCTGTTGGTGGCTGCCGAACTGCAGGACCACCTGTTGACGGCCAGCAACGATCTGGAGCGGCTGCATCGCTTGCTGTCAGACGCCAGCGAAGCCCTGATGACCCATTTTTACGGTGCCAACCGCCGGCTCAATGTGCTGCTGCACCAGGGGGCGGCGTTTCCGAATCTGGACACCCACGTCTTGCACGACGCGATGTCCAGTCTGAGCAGTGCGGTGACGGCGTTGCAGTTCCAGGACATGGCCTCGCAGCTCATCAACCACACCCACCAGCGGTTGCGCGCTTGCGCCGACCAGCTGGCACGTGAGGTGATGGGACAGGATCCGGAAGGCGAGGCGGTGGTGCAAGAAGCACCGCAGCGTCCCAACCCGGTCACACAAGATGAGATGGATGCCGGCTCGGTCGAGCTGTTCTGACCTCTTTTGATTCCCTCCGGAGAACGATATGCATTCAATTCTCGCTGTGGACGACTCGGCCTCGATGCGCCAGATGGTGTCGTTCACGCTCAAGAGCGCCGGCTACAACGTCGTTGAAGCGGTGGACGGTCAGGACGCCTGGGAAAAAGCCGGCTCGCGCAGCTTTGACCTGGTGCTGACCGACCAGAACATGCCGCGCATGGACGGCATCAACCTGACCAGGAAGTTGCGCGAGATGGCGCAGTTCAAGAACACGCCGATCCTGATCCTGACCACCGAGTCGAGCGATCAGATGAAACAGGCCGGTCGTTCGGTGGGTGCCACCGGCTGGCTGGTCAAGCCGTTTGATCCGACCAAGCTGATCGAGGTGATCAAGAAGGTGATCCGTTGAATCGTGTCACTGCGCCGGCGTCGATGCCGGGTTGATCAGCCTGCGTCCAGGGTTTCAAGGGATACACCATGGCAGAAATGACTTCCGACAGCGCCAACGCCGGTGCCGGTATCGATCTGAGCCAGTTCTATCAGGTCTTCTTCGAGGAGGCCGGCGAGAACCTGCAGCGCATGGAGCAGCTGCTGATCGAGCTCGACATCAGCGCGGCCGACGATGAGGCGCTCAACGCCATCTTTCGCTGCGCCCATTCGATCAAGGGTGGCGCGGCGACCTTCGGCTTTTCCGATGTCGCCGAGCTGACGCACGAGATGGAGACGCTGCTCGACAAGCTGCGTCGTCACGAGCTGGCGCCGACCGCCGCGATGGTCGATGTGTTGCTGACTGCCGGCGATGCCTTGCGCGCTCAGCTCGGGCGCCATCAGGGTTCGGGCGGCGCCCGGATCGATACCTCTGAGCTGTTGAGCAATATCCGTGCGATGGTCAAGGGGCAGGGTACCCCTGCGTCGATGGCGCCGGTGGTGGCACACCAGGCCGCGCCCGCCGTGGCCCCGGCCGCGACGCGCCAGCTCGAATTGCGCGTCGGTCCGCTCGACGATGTCAGCCAGGCCGACAGCCTGGTCGAGTTGTTCAAGGAAATCACCGATCTGGGCCGCATCGAGCCGCTCGACATGGGGCAGGCCGTCGATGGCATGCGCCGTTTCAAGATCGTGACGACCAGCAGCGACGCCGATCTGATCGAGTTGTTCACCTTCCATGTGGCGCGTGAAGAGGTGCAGCTCAGCCCGCTCGGCGCCGGCTACGGTTTCTATCGTGACAGTCCGGGTGCGCCCTCTGATGATCCGGCCACCGAACCGACCCTGCCCGATCCTGGCTACGGATTTTTCGACGACGCGCCGGGCGCACCGGTGTCAAGCGGGTCGGCGGCAGTGCCGGTGGCTGTGGTGCCGATACACGCCGTGGCTGCGGCCAAGCCGGCGCCGCGCAACGACAAACCGGCCGGCGCCGGGCTCGATTCCTCGACCATCCGCGTCTCGGTCGAGAAGGTTGACCAGCTCATCAACCTGGTCGGCGAGCTGGTCATCACCCAGGCCATGCTGGCGCAGAACAGCCGCAACCTCGATCCGGTGCTCTGCCAGCAGCTGATCGCCGGCCTGAATGATCTGGACCGCAACACCCGTGACCTGCAGGAAGCGGTGATGTCGATCCGCATGATTCCGATGTCGACCGTATTCAGCCGCTTCCCGCGCATGTTGCGGGACTTGACCGGCAAGCTGGGCAAGAAGGTCGAGCTGGTCACGCACGGCGAGGCCACCGAGCTCGACAAGGGCCTGATCGAGAAGATCACCGATCCGCTCACGCACCTGGTGCGCAACTCCTGCGATCACGGCGTCGAGCTGCCGGCCGATCGCCTGGCGCGCGGCAAGCCGGAGACCGGCACCATCACGCTGTCGGCCTCGCATCAGGGCGGCTCGGTGGTGATCGAGGTGCGCGACGACGGCAAGGGCCTGCCGCGCGACAAGATCCTGAAAAAAGCCATCGAGCGCGGCATGGCCGCCCACGAAGGCATGAGCGATCAGGAGGTCTGGGCGCTGATCTTCGAGCCGGGCTTCTCGACCGCCGATCAGGTCACCGATGTGTCGGGTCGGGGTGTCGGCATGGACGTGGTCAAGCGCAACATCACCGCGCTGAACGGCACGGTCGAGATCGATTCGGCCGAAGGCTACGGCATGAGCGTCAAGGTGCGCCTGCCGCTGACGCTGGCCATCATGGACGGCATGAGCGTCGGGGTCGGCGAGGAGGTCTACCTGCTGCCGCTGGCGTCGGTGGTGGAGAGCTTCCAGGTCACCGACAAGACCATCAAGACCATCGGCGGCAGCGGTCGGGTCGTGCAGGTGCGCGACGAGTACATGCCGGTGATCGAGCTGGAACGGGTCTTCGATGTGCCGCGCTTCGACTTCGAGCGCATGGCCACCATCATGGTGGTGGTCGAGTCCGAAGGCGGGCGAGTCGCGCTGCTGGTCGATGAGCTGCTCGGTCAGCAGCAGGTGGTGGTGAAGAACCTGGAGGCCAACTACCGCAAGGTTCAGCACGTGTCGGGCGCCACCATCATGGGCGACGGCCGGGTGGCCTTGATTCTTGACGTGAGCTCGCTGGTGCGGCATTCGCGCCATTGAGTCGGCCGAGATGGGTTTGTCTCGCTTTATTCGAAAACTGGGAACCACAGCATGTCCAGCCTGTCTCTTCTGATGCGTCAGTTCACGATCCGCACGCGCATGCTGTCGGCCATCGGCGTGGTGCTGGCGCTGTTGCTCACCGTCGGTGGGGTCGGCATCTACGGCATGCAGCAGATGCGCATCCATGCCGAAGACTTCGTCACCAACCCGTTCAGTGAAATGGGCCGGCTGGCGCGCATCAACTACTTTTTCAGCGAGTTGCGCAGCGCCGAATACGAGCTGCTGGAGAGCCAGGGCAAGTCGGCGCAGCTCAGCGCCGCCAAGGCGCGCTGGCAGGCCGCCGAGCAGTCGCTGGAAACCGAAGCGGCCAAGCTGCTGGAAGGTGAAGAAGATCCCGACAACCCGATCGTGCGCGCCATGCTGGCCGACTTGTCGGCCTACCAGACCAAGTTCGGGGCGGTGATCGGCAGTCTTGAGCGGGCCGGTGATGTGGCCGTGGCCGCAACGGAGGTCGAGGCGGTCCGCCAGGAGGTGGCCAAGGTCGCCAGCAAGCTCGCCAGCCTGAACCAGGTGCTCACGGCAGAAGCCAACACCGACTATCAGGCCATGCAGGCAGCACAACAGTTGGCCATGGTGCTGTTCGTGGCCAGCCTGGGGGTGGCGGTGCTGGTGGTGGTGCCGCTGACGCTGATCAACTCCAGCAACATCATTGCGCCGATCGCGGCGGCACGTGCCCTGGCGCAGGACATCGCAGCGGGCAGCCTGGGCACCTCGGTCGATACACGCGGTGCCGATGAAGCGGCACAGCTCCTTCAAGCGCTGCAAGGCATGCAAGGCGCGCTGGGCGGCATGGTGGGTGAGATCCGCCAGACCACCGAGTCGATCTCCACCGCCAGCGCCCAGATCGCGATCGGCAACCAGGATCTGTCGGGGCGCACCGAGCAGACCGCCAGCAATCTGCAGCAGACCGCCAGTTCGATGGAGCAGCTCACCTCGACGGTGCGGCAAACTGCCGACTCGGCGCGCACCGCCAACCAGCTGGCCAGCTCGGCGGCGCAGGCTGCGCAGCGTGGTGGCGAGGTGGTCGGCCAGGTGGTGCACAACATGCAAGACATCTCGGCGTCGAGCCGCAAGATCGCCGAGATCATCGGCGTGATCGATGGCATCGCCTTCCAGACCAACATCCTGGCCTTGAACGCTGCCGTCGAAGCGGCACGCGCTGGTGAGCAAGGGCGCGGTTTTGCGGTGGTGGCCGGCGAGGTGCGCAGCCTGGCGCAGCGCAGCGCCAACGCGGCGCGCGAGATCAAGAGCCTGATCGGCGCCAGCGTCGAGAAGGTCGAGTCCGGCAGCAAGCTGGTGCAGGACGCCGGCAGCACGATGGCCGAGATCGTCGCCGGGGTGCAGCGCGTCAACGACATCATCGGTGAGATCACGGCCGCCGCCAGCGAGCAAAGCACCGAGCTGGCGCAGGTCAGCGTGGCGGTGACGCAGCTCGACCAGATGACGCAGCAGAACGCCGCGCTGGTCGAACAGAGCGCCGCTGCGGCCGAGTCACTGCGCGAGCAGGCCGGGCGGCTGGCCGACGTGGTGGACAAATTCCAGGTGCATGCCGATCGCTCCGGCATGCCGGCCGCGCCGATGACAATCCAGCCTTCCAAGCCGATGCATGTCCCGGGCCGGCCGGTGCCGCCGCCGCGTGCCGCCGCCAAACCAGCCATCCCCACCTGGCAGCGCACCGCGCCGGTGGCGCGAGTCGCCCAGCCTGCCAGCGAATCCAGCAGCCCGGCACCCATCCCGACGCACGACAGCGCGGTGACGGCCGATGCCGACTGGGAAACTTTTTGAGCTCACGCCAGACCTTCTGGTGAAGATTGGAGTAGGCCATGTCTGTCATTTGTGAAGCCCCGCGCACCCTGTCGGTTCAGAGTGCCACGTTGCGCGGCGCCACTGCCGTGCGCCACCAATCATCCGGCGGCGAGTTCCTGACCTTCCGCCTCGGCGGCGAGGAATACGGCATCGACATCCTGAAGGTGCAGGAAATCCGCTCCTACGAAGCACCGATGCGCATCGCCAATGCGCCGGCCTTCCTGAAAGGGGTGGTCAATCTGCGCGGCGTGATCGTGCCGATCATCGATCTGCGCCTCAAGCTCGGCTGCGAGCGCGCCGAGCTGAATGGCTTCACCGTGGTGATCGTGCTGGCCTTCCAGGGCCGGGTGGTCGGAGCGGTGGTCGATGCGGTGTCGGACGTGATGCAGCTTGCGCCCGGCTCGATCCAGCCGGCGCCCGAGATGAGCGCGCAGGTCGATATCCGCTTCATCCAGGGCATCGCCAACGTCGGCGAGCGCATGCTGATCCTGATGGACATCGAATCGCTGCTGTCGAGCTCCGAACTCAGCCTGCTCGACAGCGCGTTCTGACGCTGCGCGCGTCGCACCTCAATCTGCCGCCCGGCGCAGCGTTTCGCTCACCGGGCGTTGCAGCACCTCGCGCAGGCTCCACCAGCCGGCCGCGAGCGCCAGCAGTGCGCCGCCCAGCCCGGCGGCGAACGGCAGCCACGGCAGCGGCGTCCAGTCGAAGTCGAAGGCGTACTTGGCCAGCGCCCAGCCGATCGCCGACGCCGCCAGCGAAGCCAGCACGCCGGCCAGCGCACCGACGCCGAGCAGTTCGGCGCGCTGCACCTGCGCCAGCAGGCTGGAGCGGGCGCCCATCGCGCGCATCAGCGCAAACTCGCGCACGCGGCTCTCGCGTGTGCTGCTGACGGCGGCGAACAGCACCAGCAGGCCCGCCACCAGCGTGAAGCCGAACAGGAACTCCACCGCGCTGATGACCTGATCCAGCACATGCTGCACCTGGGCGATCTGGGTGCTGACGTCCACGCTGGTGATGTTCGGGAAGGCACGTGTCAGCGCGCTGTCGAAGCCGTGTGTGACGGGGGCGCGGAACGCGGCGATGTAGGTGGCCGGCAGCTCGGGCATCGCCGCCTTGGTGAACATGACGAAGAAGTTGGCCCGCATCGAGGTCCACTCGACCTTGCGCAGGCTGGTGATGCGGCCCTCGACCAGCGTGCCGGCGATGTCGAAGCGCAGCCGGTCGCCCAGCTTGAGCTTGAGCGTCTCCGCCAGGCCTTGCTCGACCGACAGGCCGTCGGCCTCTTCCGGCGTCCAGCGCCCGGCGACGATTCCGTTGTGCGCCGGGTACTGCGCCGCCGTGCTCAGGTTGAACTCGCGATCGACCAGCCGGCGCGCCCGGCCTTCGGCGTAGTCGTCGGGCTTGACGTCAAGGTTGTTCACCGCGACCAGCCGACCCCGGATCATCGGGTACCAGTCGTAGCGCACCACGCCGGCCTGATCGAGCGCGGCGCGGAACGGCGTGGCCTGATCCGGCTGGATGTTGATGACGAAGCGGTTCGGCGCGTCGGCCGGTGTGGCGGCGCGCCAGCTGCTGACCAGATCGGTGCGCAGCAGCACCAGCAACAGCAGCGCGAGCAGCCCGAGCGCCAGCGCGCTGACCTGCAGGGCGGCCAGGGCAGGACGCGCGCCGAGCTGGCGGCTGGCGAGCACCAGCC
>JBFPGZ010000026.1:0-4056 GCA_041083665.1 Leptothrix sp. (in: b-proteobacteria) | reverse complement strand
GGCGCGGGCAGCGCCGCTGGACGCGCTGCTCGACGCCGCCGGGCCGGCGGCGCCGGTTGGCCACGCCGCCGCCGCACCGACCATCGAGCTGGAACTCTCCGGCGACCTGGCCAACTCGACCGTCGATGTGCTGGGGCTGCGCAGCAACGATGCGGCCTACGCCGGCAGCAAGATCGGCGACTACCACGGCGGGCATCTGCGCGCCGCGCTCGGCCTGGGCCGCTGGCAGGCCGAAGGCAGCTACTGGCAACGCCGGCTGCAAGACCGCAGCGACACCTACCGGTTCAACAGCTGGCAGCTGGCCGGACAGGTGCGGCTCGGCACGGCCGAGCACCTCGACCAAGGCCCTTGGGATTGGGCCTTGCGCGGCTCGACCTGGGGCGATCAGGCCGACCAGCTGGTGCGCCACACCAGCACCCGGCTGGCGGTCGATGGCCTGGACACCCAGGTGCAGGACGTGCGGCTGGTCGCCCCGCGCGACCGGCAGATGCAGCTTGATCTGATCGGTGGCTGGCGCGCCGGCACGCACCGGCTGTCCGGCTTTGTCGGCGCCGGGCGCAGCTCGGTGAGCAACACGGCCGTCAACGGCCACTCCAGCGTCGGCAACTGCCCCTACGACCTGAGCTTCGGCAGCAGCCAGCTCACCGCCACCCCGACCGGCAGTTGCAGCAGCGGCCTGGTGATCCGCATCCCGAATCAGCTGCTGCCGTATGCCGCCCAGGCCGAAACGAACTACCAGGCCCGCTACCTGCATGGCGGCGCCTCCTACGCCTGGCACAGCGCGCCGTGGGGCGTCAAGCTGGGCTACGAGTTGCAGCAATGGCAGCGCCCCAGCATCGACCCGCTGATCCGCCAGCGCGGCGGCGTGGCGTACGAGCGCAACCACATCCTGGTCGGCGAGCTGTCCCACGAGCTCGGCACCCATGTGGCGCTGCTGCTGCGCGGCCAGCTGATGAGCAACCAGTTCCTCGGCGAGCTGCCGCTGGCCTACAACACAATCTCGGCGAGCCGTTTCGGCAAGAAGTACGGTCTGGTGAGCGCCGGACTGCAAGCCCGGTTCTGATGGCATAAGCCTTGCGCCTGCGGCACACTCGTCAGCTCTGACGAGCACATTGACCGGACCAGGCGCCCATGGAACTCACCCCGCGCGAAAAAGACAAGCTGCTGATCTTCACCGCCGCCTTGCTGGCCGAGCGGCGCAAGGCCCGTGGCCTGAAGCTCAACTACCCCGAGGCGGTGGCACTGATCAGCGCCGCGATCATGGAAGGCGCGCGTGACGGCAAGACCGTCGCCGCGTTGATGAGCGACGGCAAGACCGTGCTGAGCCGCGCCGACGTGATGGAGGGCATTGCCGAGCTGATCCCCGAGATCCAGGTCGAAGCAACCTTCCCGGACGGCACCAAGCTGGTGACCGTGCACCAACCGATCGCATGAATCGCCGAGGCGGCGCGCCCTTGCGCACCATCCCGCAGCATCCACGGAGCACCCCATGATCCCCGGCGAACTCTTCACCGACGACGGCGACATCACCCTCAACCCCGGCCGGCGCACGCTGACGCTGGTGGTCGAGAACGCCAGCGACCGCCCCGTCCAGGTCGGCTCGCACTACCACTTCGCTGAAACGAATGCCGGCCTGAGCTTTGACCGCCCAGCCGCGCACGGCATGCGCCTGAACATCGCCAGCGGTCTGGCAGTGCGCTTCGAACCCGGCCAGCAACGCACCGTCGAGCTGGTCGAGCTGGCCGGCGACCGGCAGGTCTGGGGCTTTCGCGGCCTGGTTCAAGGCGCACTCTGAACGCGCAAGGGAAAGCACACCATGGCAACGATTGGAAAACGCGCCTACGCCGAGATGTTCGGCCCCACCGTCGGTGACCGCCTGCGCCTGGCCGACACCGACCTGATCATCGAGGTCGAAGCCGACTACACGCTGCGCGCCGGCGGCTACGGCGAGGAAGTCAAGTTCGGCGGCGGCAAGACCATCCGCGACGGCATGGGCCAGGGCCAGCGCATGAACGGGCCCGGCGCGGCCGACGCGGTCGATTGCGTCATCACCAACGCGCTGATCCTGGATCACTGGGGCATCGTCAAGGCCGACATCGGCCTGCGCGGCCAGCGCATCTGCGCCATCGGCAAGGCGGGCAACCCGGACGTGCAGCCGGGCGTGGACATCGTCATCGGCCCGGGCACCGAGGTGATCGCCGCCGAAGGGCTGATCGTCACCGCTGGCGCCATCGACACGCACATCCACTTCATCTGCCCGCAGCAGATCGAGGAAGCGCTCTACTCGGGCGTCACCACCATGATCGGCGGCGGCACCGGGCCGGCCACCGGCACCTTCGCAACCACCTGCACGCCCGGCCCCGAGAACATCGCGCGCATGCTGCAGGCGGCCGACGCCTTCGCGATGAACATCGGTTTCTTCGGCAAGGGCAACGCGAGCCGGCCGGACGCCTTGCGCCAGCAGGTCGAGGCCGGCGCGATCGGCCTGAAGCTGCACGAGGACTGGGGCACCACGCCGGCCGCGATCGACTGCTGCCTGAGCGTGGCCGAGGAAACCGACGTGCAGGTGGCGATCCACACCGACACGCTGAACGAATCGGGCTTCGTGGAAGACACGGTGGCCGCCTTCAAGGGCCGCACCATCCACAGCTTCCACACCGAAGGCGCGGGCGGCGGCCACGCGCCCGACATCATGAAGGTGGTCGGCGAAGCCAACGTGCTGCCCAGCTCGACCAATCCGACGCGGCCCTACACCATCAACACGCTGGACGAGCACCTCGACATGCTGATGGTGTGCCACCACCTCGACGCCAGCATCGCCGAGGATCTGGCCTTTGCCGAAAGCCGCATCCGCCGCGAGACCATCGCCGCCGAGGACATCCTGCATGACCTGGGCGCGATCAGCATGTTCTCCAGCGACAGCCAGGCCATGGGCCGGGTCGGCGAGGTGATCATTCGCTGCTGGCAGACCGCGCACAAGATGAAGACGCAGCGCGGCTGGCTGGCCCCGGCCCCCTCTCCCCGGCCCTCTCCCACGGGGGGAGAGGGAGTTGACGCCCTCACGCGCAACGACAACGCGCGCGTCAAGCGTTACATCGCCAAGCTGACCATCAACCCGGCGCTGTCACACGGCATCAGCCACGAGGTCGGCTCGATCGAGGTCGGCAAGTGGGCCGATCTGGTGTTCTGGAAACCGGCCTTCTTCGGCGTCAAGCCGAGCCTGATCCTGAAAGGCGGATTCATCGCGGCCGCCGCGATGGGCGACCCGAACGCCAGCATCCCGACGCCGCAGCCGGTGCACTACCGGCCGATGTTCGGCAGCTTCGGCGGCGCGCTGGCACGCACCTCGCTGACCTTCCTGAGCCAAGCCGCGCTGGCCGGCGGCGCCGCCGAGCGCTACGGCCTGCGCAAGCAGACCTCAGCCGTCAAGGGCTGCCGCAGCGTCAAGAAGGCCGACATGGTGCACAACCACTACACGCCGGTGATGGAAATCGACGCCCAGACCTACCAGGTCCGCGCCGACGGGCAATTGCTGATCTGCGAGCCCGCCACCTCGCTGCCGATGGCGCAGAGGTATTTCTTGTTTTGATATTTATAGGCAGGCCTGCGATTAATCGCAGGCCCAGCAAACTCAATCATCAGGCCAATCAGGCAATGAAGCGGGGAGCATCATGTTCATACAAAAAATAATTATTTTTATAGATGCCATCCAGCGGAATAATAGTATATAAAAACCCGTTACTCACCATATCGGAACGGTCGATGATTTCCCTGAGTAAAGCGATGTTTTCTCGCTGCAATTTTGAGAATCCTGCCTTACGCATTTTAAGCTCTGCAAGCGAGTTGTCTTGAACGCAATCGAAATGTTTCCCAAAAAATCCAGCCACAACATCTGACAACTGCACGCACACGCTATTAACACTCTAACTTAGGGCTTACGCAGCGAGGATTCATCTAGCGCCAAACCACACGGTTTACGGTGTCACATCAGATGCTGGCCATGCGCACTGATGGATTAAGAAATTCGGCTTTCATGTATCCCGATAACATGCCCTT
>JBFPGZ010000060.1:0-4058 GCA_041083665.1 Leptothrix sp. (in: b-proteobacteria) | reverse complement strand
GCTGGGCAGGTTCAGTGCGTCGCTCTGGGCGGCACGGTATTGGGCCGATTCGGCCAGCGCCTTGGCCGACAAGTAGCTCGCGTCATAGTCGCGTGCCGTCTCCACCAGTGCTTTGAGGCTTTGCGCGTCGGCGCTGCTGCTCAGGATGGCCAGGGCAGCGAGCGCCAGCAGGCGCAGGGGCTGGTTGGGAAGGGGCAGGTTCATGGACGCTTTTTCCTTGTCGAACACGATGAGTAGGGACTTCGCACTGGCGGTGAGCAGGTCAGTAGCGCGGAACTTACGGATCCACTTCTGCCGACCATGCATCAATACCACCAGTGATGTTATGGTCAGTACCGGCATGCCTGCTGCGACAGAAACCACGTAATCTGCGAACTACACATGTGGTTGTGGCACTTAAAATTGTTTTCGTGACAGAGTCATCAGATTATTTTGAATGCAACACCAGCCTTGATGGGCTACGCTGCAAATCGGTGCCATAGCTCGATAGAGCCGCATCAATTTTCCCGCATTGAATGGGACAAGAAGCCGGAGACAGGTTCAAACAAATATGCCGCAATGGTTCTTCGCTTGGTTTTTACATAGACTTCCGCTGGCATACCCGCCTGCAAATACAGATTGCCAGCCTGATTTAACGCTTCTTGGCTGACTTGCACCATGATGGTGTAGTACCGCGCACCACTGGTTTGGTCGGTAAAAGCATCCGCAGAAATATAGTCAACCTGACCTACCACCACCGGCGTGTCACGATGGCTGAATGCCGTCAGTCGTACATCAACGGCCGCTCCTGGTTTGATCCGGACGATATCCTCCGGCCGCACCCGTGCTTCGATCACCAGCTTGGCACCGACAGGCATGATCTCCATCAAAACATCGCGAGGACCAATCACAGCACCAGCAGAAAAAACCTTCAAACCGACCACTTCACCACCCACCGGTGCGACGATACGCTGACGATTAGCCGCATCTTGGGTGGGCTGCAAACGCTGCTCTACCTCTAATAATCGACTACTGCTTTCACGTTGGTCTCGGGTCGCTGATTCGCTATAGTCATTGCGTAGCGATAGCATTTTTAGTTTGAGATCGTTGATCTTTTGTCTCGCTCGTGCCAAATCAGCCTCATGCGATCCAATTCGTGTCACATATTCTGCCAGCGCACGCTCCAACGCGATCAATTTAGGACGATCAATATAATGCTGCTCGGCTAAACGTTCGTTCAAGCGCAACTCTTCCTGCTGTAATATACCTGCCTTACGCTCGGAAACCAGTTGCTGATCCAAAGCACGAATTTCAGCCTGAACCTCGTCTATCTGCCGACGCAGCACTTCCTGCTGACTTTCAAGTGTGCTGCGCCGAGCGGCAAATAAGGCCCGCTCACGGGCCACGAGTTCATCGACCTCTGGCTCAGTACGACGATTGGTCAGCTCAGTTGGAAAATTAATATGTCGCGCATAGGTTTTTTCAGCTTCCAGCCTAGCGGTACGGGTCAGCTCGGCATCTCGCTGATTACGCAGCAGCCCGACACTCGCATTGACCGCCACATCTGATAATTCCAACAGGACTTGCCCTGCAACCACCTGCTGGCCATCGCGCACATAAACCGCGTGCACAATGCCCCCCTCTTGATGCTGAACGACTTTTCGGTTCAAGTCTACTTTGACCGCTCCACTGGCGACCACAGCCCCTTCCAGTGAGGCCACCGACATGAATGAAACCAAAGCCAGCACGGTAATCATCAAGGCCGCCCAACCAAAACGAGCCACGCGGCTCATAACGGGCAACAGTCCGGGATCCTCTGGGACAACAGACACCAAGGGCAGGGAATTTTTATTTGCCAGCGAGCTCATGGATTGCCTCCCAGCTGGGCTGCCACCATCTTCAATGGCACCGCTGGTTGATTCGGCCGCAAAACCTTGGAGAGCACCTCATCACGTGGGCCAAACATTTCAACTTGACCTTCGCGTAGCACCAGGACTTTATCAACCACATTGAGCAAATTGGGGCGGTGCGTCACAATCACCTGAGTAACACCCTGCTCCTTGAGTACCCCCATCACTTTCAGCAAAGCCTGCTCACCTTCAGTATCCAGATTTGAGTTTGGTTCATCCATCACCAACAAGCGTGGATTACCATAGAGTGCCCGAGCCAATGCAATACGCTGGCGCTGGCCCGCTGACACCGACATCCCACCTTCACCCAGCTGGGTTGCATAGCCATCTGACAGCTTTGAAACCATCTCATGCATTTGAGCTTGCCGTGCTGCAGCAACCACTGAGGCGCCATCCAGAGCACCAAGCCGTGCAATATTCTCAGCGACTGAACAAGCGAATAACTCCACATCCTGCGGGACATACCCAATATGTGGACCCAACGCATCCCGGGACCATTGCGCCATATCGGTTTCATCAATTCTGACCACGCCACCTTGCGGCTTCAACAGACCGACCATCAATCGTGCCAGAGTAGACTTACCAGCCCCACTCGGACCGATAATCGCGAGTGACTCGCCCGCTTCCAGCCCTAAGCTGACCCCCTTGATGATGGCTTTGTCGCCCATCCGAACACCATAGACCACACGGTCTAAAGTCAGCTTGCCCTGAGGTACAGGCAGCGCCATGGGTGCGACTGGGGAAACGTGGATCTTCAATAGATTGGTGATGCGCTGGCTGGCCGAACGCACCTCAACAAATCCTTTCCAACCCGCCAGCAGACTTTCCATTGGTTGCAACAGTCGCCCCAGAATCATGGTGGCAGCCATCATCACACCCGGGGCAGCATTGTCATGCAAGACCAGATAAGCCCCAACCGCCATCATCGCCACCTGCAGTGCCTGCCGAATAAAGCGGCCGGATCCTTGAATCCAGGTTGAAACGGTGGTTAATTCCCACTGCAAGCGGAGCAGCTCATCGTTGCGAAAACCCCATTGTTTGATCAGCGTTCCACCCAAGCCCAAGACATTGATCACTTCGGCATTACGCAGCCCAGACTCCATATACTGATTGACTGCCCGTGCTTGAACCATTGAGCGTTCGACACGAGGTTTGGTGACGCGCTCGCTGAGCCACCCCATACCCAGCATGATGATCATTCCAACCACGGCACAAGCACCCATGGCAGGATGAAACATAAAAATAACAATCAAATATATAGGTAACCACGGTGCATCCAGCAAAGCGGTTGCACCGATGCCAGATAAAAATCCTTTGATCTGCGCCACATCACGCAGCTCACCTGTCTGACCCAGCTGGCCCGATCGAGCTGCACGGACCAGGATCGCATCTAATACGGTTGGCCCCAGCGCTCGTTCCACCGCCATACCAACCAGTGACAACAGGCGCGATCGAGCCACTTCCAAAGCCAGGTTCAGAAGCAATGCCACCACCGTGCCAAAGGTCAACACAGTCAGTGTTTCAAGGCTACGACTCGTGAGCACACGGTCATAGACCATGAGCATATAAATAGATGGCGCCAGCAAAAGCATATGCATGCCAAAGCTGAATGCCGCCAAAGGCAAAAAATATGGTTTGATTTCACCCAGAATTTTGCGCATCAGCTCACCCCCTGTCTCTGTCGTCGGCCTGTACTCAGACCAGTGGGCTGCATGATGGATTACTTCTGTGCACTACCGTACTCAAAAGCAAATTGGATCAGCCACTTTGTGGCGTACGCCACGTGCACATGTCGTTGCATCGACGATCTTTGGTGCGGTCCGACAAAACCACGCCGCCGACAGGTGACCCCATCGGCGGCGCGAACCCCGAGCTGCGCAGCTCAATGCTGGAGGATCAGCCCGAGGTCATGAGGCTGATCGGTGATGTAGAACGAGTTGGCATCGAGCGAGGACGCGCCGGACACACCGGTGAGCGTCGCGATCTGCACGGCCGCCTGACCACCCCGACCATCGGCGTCGTAGTACAGCCGGCTGGTGTTCGTATCGAAGATCAGATGATCGTTGGCATCACCCGCGCTGGTGTAGCCCGCACCGATGCGCAGCATCGAGCTGTCCAGCAGCATGCCGTGCGCATCCGCCGGCAGCGTGAAGCCGGTAAACACACTCG
>JBFPGZ010000037.1:0-62525 GCA_041083665.1 Leptothrix sp. (in: b-proteobacteria) | reverse complement strand
CTGCCAGTCGCCGGCCGGGTCGATCGCGCCGGGCGGACGGCCGGTCGCCGTGGCGGTGCCCGCAGCCGCAGCGGCGGCTTCGGGCGTCGTGGCGCCGGGTTGCACGAGCTGGCGCAGCTCAGCGCCGAGCGCCAGGCTGCGCGCCGCCACGCCAGCGTCCTGCCGACCGCTGTGCACTTCGTCGAGCAGGCTGGCCATCTGGTCGCGGCTTTGCAGCAGGGCGGCGATCAGCGGCTCATTGACCTGCAGATGACCGGCGCGCACCGCTTCCAGCAGCGTTTCGACCTCGTGGGTGAAGGCCACCACGGCGTCGCAGCCGAACATGCCGGCGGTGCCCTTGATGGTGTGGGCAGCGCGGAAGGCGGCGTTGATGTTTTCCTGGTCGCCCGGATCGGTCTCCATGACCAGCAGGGCGTTTTCGAAGCTCTGCAGCATCTCGGCCGCTTCGTCCAGAAAGCCCTCGCGGGCGGCGGCGAGGATTTCGTCGTCGTCGTGCTGACTCATGACAGGTCTCCGTTGGGCAGCCAGTCGAGCAGGCCGTAGGTGCGCAGCGCGTCATGAACCGGGCGACTGACGGGGTCGAGCTGCAGCGTGCCGCCGTGCTGTGCCAGGCTGAGGCGGGTCGCCAGCAGCAGTTGCACGCCAGCGCTGTCGCAGGCTTCGATCCGGCTCAGGTCGAGCGTCAGCGCGTGAGTGGCGCAGGCCGCCACGGCGTCGAGCAGGGCTTGCTGCTGCGCGGTGGCTTGCTGGATGGTCAACTCGCCGTCAAGTCGGTGCGCCGGGGCGTGCATCGGGCCTCCCATGGCGTCAGACACACAGGC
Organism: Leptothrix sp. (in: b-proteobacteria); assembly: GCA_041083665.1. Classification (GTDB taxonomy): domain Bacteria; phylum Pseudomonadota; class Gammaproteobacteria; order Burkholderiales; family Burkholderiaceae_C; genus Sphaerotilus. The sequence continues at coordinate 61,704 of JBFPGZ010000037.1, read as the reverse complement.
GGTTGACCGCATCGACCAGCTGCGAGGGCTGGAACGGCTTGGTGATCCAGGCCCGCGCCCCGGCGGCGCGACCTTCGGCCTTCTTGGCTTCCTGCGACTCGGTGGTCAGCATGATCACCGGCGTGAACTTGTAGGTCGCCACTGTCTTGATGTGGCGCAGGAAGCTCAGCCCGTCCATGTTCGGCATGTTGACGTCGCAGACGATCAGGTTGACCTTCTGGCCAGTCAGTTTGGCCAGGGCATCCTTGCCGTCGCCCGCTTCCAGTACCGCGTAGCCGGCCTTTTGCAGCGCCAGCTTGACCACGGTGCGAAAACTGCCCGAGTCATCGACCACCATGACGGTCTTGCTCATGTCACTACTCCTTGTCAGTTCAGAAAAATTCGACGCCAGCGCTGCGCCGCACTTCCACCGTGCCGTGGTGGTGGGCGCGCTGCTCTTCCATCGTGTAGGTCTGCTCCAGCGCTTCGAGCCAGCGGGTCGCTTCGACCCGGGTGGCCGGCTGGTTGGTGCCCATCCAGTCGGTGAAGCGCGCCATGTCGTCGCGGATGCCGCCGAGCATCTGGCTGAGTCGGTCCTGGAACTGGAACGACACGAACACGTGGTCGATCTGGTCGCGCAGCTCCATGCTGGCCAGGCGCAGCGTGCGTGAGCTCTCCAGCGAGTCGCCCATGCTGCGCAGCAAGGTGCTGATGACCTGACGGGCCTGCAGCTGCGCTTGCAGCTTGAGCTCTTCCTCGTTGCAGCCGCTGAGTTCTTCGCTGCGGCGCACGTCATCGACCTGCTCGGCCAGGATGGCCAGGCGCTGGCGGATGCGTTCGCTGATGTCGCCGGTGCGGCTGGCCAGCGTGCGCACTTCCTGCGCCACCACCGTGAAGCCGCCGCCGTTGTTCTGTCCGGCCCGGTGCGATTCGATCGAGGCGTTCAGCGCCACGATGTTGGTGTGCTTGGCGATGCTGGCAATCTGCTTGGCCAGTTCGGTCAGCTCGGCCAAGGCTTCGGAGACGGTGCCGAGCCGGCCGAGCATGCGATCGCGTTCCGCCAGTGCGTTGTGCATCGGCGCCAGCAAGGACTGCAGCTCGGTGTCGTGGCGGGCGATCAGCTCGTCGGTGGCGCCCGCGCCCAGGGTCGGATTGAGCTGGGTGACGCTTTCGGCCGCACCGGTCAGCACCTCGGAGAGTTTGGCAAAGGCCTCCAGCAGCGCGCTGACGCTGCGCTCGGCCTCGTTGCGCGACGCTTCCAGGTGACGCTGCCAGACCGGCACGACTTCGCGCACCATCAGCCGGGCGCCTTCGGGTGAACTGGCTGTGCTGCCGGACTGCGCGTCCGGCTGGCGACCCGCTTCACACAGCCAGATGCACAACAAGGCGCTGCCGATGGCGTAGGGCCAGGCACTCAGCGCGGCGTCAGTGGCCAGCACCACGCTGGTCATGGCCACCAGACCGATGCCAAGCACACGCCACCAACGGGCGATCAGGCGTGGCAGGAGCGCCGGCACGGATGGCTTGGCTGGAGCGGGCGCGGTGTCGGAAATCATGGCGTCCTTCAATTGAGCAAGGCTGGATGGGCAAGGGCCTGCACAGCGACTTGAACGTCATGCGCGAACCTGCCTAGCGTGTGTTTTCGGTATCTCGACACTCAATTGAAGCCCGCTGTGCGGTGCCGCAATGCCTGGAATTGCGCGCTCGGGGCGGCCCAGTTGTGCGGATCTGTTTGGTGCGTGCCATCCCACAATCGAACCACTGCCCATGCTGGACGACAGACGTCTGGCTGCATCGGGCAGCCAGTAACCAGGGTTCATCAAATGAATAGTTCCACGCTGACCGGTGCGGCGGGTTCGAAGGGCTCCTCACGCACCTGGTCTGCTCGTGTGCTGGAATTCTTCCGCTATCACGGGCCGTTTGCACCAGGGGTACGTTTGCTGCGCAAGTTGCCGATGCGCAGCAAGGCCATGCTGGTGGCGATAGCGTTCCTGGTGCCGGTCGCCTTGCTGGCCTGGTATTACGCGGTGGCCAGCGGGGTCACGATCAGCGCGGCCGAGCATGAACGCCAGGGGCTGGCTTATCTGCGCGCCCTCTCGGCGTTCACCGACGTGGTGCGCGAAGAGCACCGGGCGCTGCAACTGCGTGAGCTGGGGCAGGCCAGCGCCGGTCCGGTGCGTGGCCAGCCAGCGGGTGCCGTGCTGTTTGCTGCCTTGCAGCAACGCCGTGCCCAGATCGAGGCGTTTGGTGTGACGGCCAGTTTCGATAAGCTCGCCCTGGCCTGGGACCGGCTCGAATCCGCCACCACCAACCAGGTGCCGCAGCGGCTGGAGCGTCTCGGGCTGCTGCTGGATGCGGCCGCCGAACATGCACCGCTGGTGGCAGATGGCTCGGGCCTGTCGCTTGATCCGCAAGCGAACACCTATTTTCTGGTGTTGGCCGCCGCCGAGCATCTGCCGCAACTCGAACATCATCTGGCGCGGCTGCGGACCCAGGCCGCCGCGCTGGCCAGCCTGCCGGCCATGCAGGACAACCTCGCCGCGCGCCTGCAGACCAGCGACGAAAGCGCCTGGTCTCGGCAGGTGCTGGCCGATTTGCGCCGGGACATCGCCCAGGCCCAGGCCGCACAGGCCGCTCTGCCGGCCGAAGTGGTGGCCGCGACCTTGCGTGCCACCGATGTGCTGCTGGCCCAGGTCCAGGCATCGGTGCTTGGGCAGGGTGCTCAGCCCACCGCGACTGAGCTGGTGCGCAGCGCCGACCAGGCTCTGGCCGGTCTGGCGGCACTGGAGGCGCAGAGCCTGGCGGTGCTCGATGCCGCGCTGGCGCAGCGCATCGACCGCACCAGTGCCCAGCGCAGCGTGGTGGTCTGGACGGTCACTGCCGGGCTGCTCATCGCGCTCTACCTGCTGATGTCGTTCTACCGGGTCATGAACGGCGGGCTGGTGCTGCTGCGTCGCCAGGTCGGCCTGATGGCGAGCGGCGACTTGAGCGCCCGTCCGCGTCCCTGGGGCAATGACGAGGTGGCGTCAGCGCTGTCTTCGCTGGGCGCTTCGCTGGCACGCCTGGCCGACCTGTTCGCAGCGGTGCGCCAAGGTGTGGCAGCGGTGTCGCAGGCTTCGCACGCGATCGCTTCCGGCACCTCCGACCTGACCGATCGCACCGACCGCAACGCCGCCGGCCTGGCGCAGATCATGGACGGCGTGACCCGCTACATCGACCAGCTCGACGAATGCGGCCGCCGGGTCGATATCGCGGTCGATGCGGTGCAGGCGATGCGGCTCGACTCGGCGCGCAGCCGCAAGAACATGGACCGGCTGCACGAGCGCATGCGCTCGCTGCGCGGCAAGAGCCGCGAGATCGGCGAGATCGTCGGCCTGATCGACGGCATTGCCTTTCGCACCAACATCCTGGCGCTGAACGCCTCGGTCGAAGCCGCCAAGGCCGGCGAGGCCGGGCGCGGCTTCGCGGTGGTGGCGCAGGAAGTGCGCGCGCTGGCGCTGCGCAGCGCCGACTCGGCCCGGCGCATCAGCGACATCGTGAATCGCTCAACTGAAGACATCGAGCAGAGCAGCGCGCTGACCGAGCACGCCGCCCAGACGCTGAAGGACACCGAGGCGCAGGTCGGCCGGATCCACGCCGCCATGCACGAGATCGTCGCGCTGACCCGCGCCGGTCAGATGAACTCGCAGGAGATCCTCGAAGAGATTCGAGTGCTCAACACCACCACGGCCGAAAACGCCAAGCTGGTGACGCAGATGTCGACCGCCGCCGACGGTCTGAGCCAGCAGGGCGACCGCCTCAACGACAAGGTGGCGACCTTCAAGCTCGATTAGAGTCAGGTGGCGTTGACTTCCTGACCCCGATCGGCCTGCCGCTCTGGCTTTCGCACATGACACAGCCTCCCACAACTCATCTGCTGCGCTGGATCGCTGCCTGCAAGATGTGGGCAGTTTGGCTGCGCGGCTTGAGTGGCTCGCTCAAGCTGCGGCTGGCGCTGGCCTGTCTGTTGCTGATCGCGGCCAGCATCGGTGTGACCACCTCGGTGCTGCTCGACCGGGCGGCGCAGCGTACCGAGCGGGCTGTGCTCGATCTGGAGCAGAGCAATGCCGAACGGCTGGCAGGGGTGCTCGGCAATCGCATCGTGACGCTGCAGCAGGCCTTGCGCGCCTCGACCCTCAATACCCACGCCGACACGTTCACCGGCCGCGCGCACGCGGTGGCCTTCCTGAATGGCAAGCCGGTGCTGGCGACCTTGTTCTCGACCACCTTCGTGGCAGCGCCTGATGGCCGCGTCCTGGCGACGCGCGACGAGCAAGGTGTGCAAGCCAGCGACTTCAATCTTGCCGATCGACCCTATTTCCAGCAAACCCTGAGGCAGCGCCGGCCGGTGGTGTCCGAGCCGCTTGTCGGCCGGCTATCGCGTGAGCCGGTCATCATGCTGACCATGCCGATCCTCGGCCCGGGTGATGGGTTGCTGGGCGTGGTGGGCGGCTCGTTGCGGCTGAGTTCGCGCGAGCTGATGACCGATCTGACGCAGGACAGCCTGATGCATCAGGATCCGGTCCAGACCATCGTCACTGACGGACTGGGTCGCATCATTGCGCACCGTCAGCATGACTACATCCTGCGTGATGCCGGTGCGTTGCCGGGCATGGCGGCGGCGATGCAGCAATGGGGCGCCCAAGGGCGACCGATCGAGCCCAATGGTGTGAGCTTGCATGCCGACGGCTACATCGTCACGCGCGCCGGGGTGGCCGGGCTGGATTGGATGGTGTTTCGGGTCGCGGCGGATGACGCGTTGCTCGGCGGACTGCGGCAAGCTCGTCCCCAGGCGTGGGGCTGGGCCGCGCTGGTCGCCCTGGCTGGCAGTGCCGTGATGCTGCTGCTGATCTTGCTGCTGCTGCGTCCGCTGGCACAACTTGAGCAGCGCGCACGCGCCTTGCTGCAGGGGGAAATGTCGGATCACGAGGGCTGGCCGGAGCCGGGCGGTGAGATCGGCCAGCTCAGTCGGGTGTTGCAGCATGTGCTGCGCGAGCGCGCTCAGACCGAGCAGTACAACGCCGGTTTGCTGCGCCAGATGCACAGCATGCTGGCTGCGGCGCCGATCGGCATCGCGTTTTCACGCCAGCGCCGCTTCGAGCTGGTGAGTGCCGAATTTGCCCGTCTGCTCAGTCAGACGCCCGAGGATCTGTGTGGTCAGCTGACCAAGCAGATCTTTGCCAGCGATGCCGACTACGACGAGCTGGGCCAGCGGGTGGCGCAGGCATTTGCGCAGCACGGCCGGTTTGACGACGAGTTGCGCTTCATCCGACGTGACGGCAGTGTGTTCTGGGGCCGGATTCAAGGCCAGCCGGTCGATCCGGCGAATGAACATGGCGGCACGATCTGGCTGCTGGCCGACATCACCCGCGAGCGCTCCGAGCGTGAACAGCTGTCCTGGTCGGCCTCGCACGACGCGCTCACCGGGGTGCACAACCGGCGTGCCCTGGAGGCGCATCTGGGCAGTGCACTGGCGCAGCGCTCGCGGGCGGTGCCGCTGGCGCTGCTGTTTATCGATCTGGATCGGTTCAAGCAGGTCAATGACAGCGCCGGGCATGCCGCCGGGGACCAGATGTTGTGCGCCGTGGCGCAGGTGTTGCTGGCCCGGGTGCGTGGCAGTGACATGGTGGCGCGCATCGGTGGCGACGAATTTGCCGTGCTGCTGCAGGGTTGCGAGTATCAGGCGGCCCTTGCCGTGGCCGAGCAGATCCGCCTTGGCGTTGAAGCGATTGATCTGGCAGTGGACGCCGTTCACTTGGGGGTCGGTGCCAGCGTGGGTGTGGCCGAGCTGGACGAGACGGTGAGCGATGTCGCGGTCGCCTGCGCGCTGGCCGATGCCGCTTGCTACAAGATCAAGCGCGACGGCCGCAGCGGTGCGGGCGGCCGTGGCGTGATGCCGCCACGGCTGGTCGTCATCGACTCCTGAAGCCTGCCGGGGCGGTGTCAGTGCACCCCGCCAGCGGGCGCGCTGCCGAGTGCGGCCTGCCAGGTGCGCAGCGGAATGTGATGGGTGAGCTGGTGCAGGGCCTGCTCGACCAGCGCGGCGTGCAATTCATGCCCCACACCGTCGGCGATGTCGAGGGTGACATCGCCACCGGGCAGGTCGGCCAGATGCTCGAACGCCTGCCGGGCCAGCTCGACAGGCATGACGGCGTCGTCAGCACCGTGCAGCAGATGGATGGTGGTGAGTTGCGGCGCTTGCGCCGGCAGGCTGGCATAGCGGCCTGAAAACGCCAGCACCCGACCGGCCAGACCGTCTTCGCGTGCAATGGCCTCCAGCGCCATGATGCTGCCTTGCGAAAATCCGACCAGGGCCGTGGCGGCCTGGCTGGCTTGCAGGCGCGCCTGGGCGGCGTGCAGCCAGTCGAGCAGTCGCGGCAGCGCCGCCGCCACGCGCGCCGGACGATTTTGCTCGGTCACCCCGGCCACCGAAAACCACTGCCGGCCGCTGGGCGCCAGGTCAAATGGCTCGAAGCCTTGTGGCACCAGCACGGCGGCGCGTGGAAAATGCGTGCGCAACACCCGCGCCAGCGGGGCGAGATGAGCCGCGTCGGCGCCCACGCCATGCAGCAGCACCATCAGCTGTTCAGGGGGCCCCTCGGGCAGGAATTCCAGATCGGTGGAAGACATCTTGGGCTCGTCAATGTGAGGTCTTGATTGTCGCTCGCGCGTCATGTGCATCCATTGCAACGCCTGAGCATGTTGCAGTGCACAGTCTTACCCGTTGTAACACCGGAATTCAGGGACACTTAAGCTCGACTGGTTATTCTAAATGGGAAAATATTCCATTTATTGATCAACCTCTGACTCCCAAGCCCGATGGACATGCTGAACCCCACTCTCAATGCTTCTGTCGCCACGCCGGATCGTGCGGCGTCACCGCATCGGGCCGCAGCGCGCAATGCGGCGGCGGCCATCCGCAGCGTCCGCCCGGCGCCGAATCGGCGCGGGCAGTTGCTGTATCTGGTGCTGGGCGGTCTGATCGGGCTGGCCTGGGGTGTGACGCAGCTGGAGCTGTTCGAGCCCGGCGATGACGTCGGTTATTGGCTCGGCGTGGTCGGTGGCGTGATGATGCTGGCCCTGCTGCTTTACCCCTTGCGCAAGTACATCAGTGCTTTCCGTGGCTGGGGCAAGATGAAGTCGTGGCTGTGGGTGCACATGGTGCTGGGCATCGGCGGCCCCTTGCTGATCTTGCTGCACTGCACCTTCCGGGTCGGCTCGCTCAACGCGGCGATGGCGCTCTACAGCATGATCATCGTGGCGCTGAGCGGCATCGTCGGGCGCTTTCTCTATGTGCGGGTGCACCGTGGCCTGGAGACCGAGAAGGCCGTGCTGCGCGAGTTGCGCCAGGGCGCCGGTCTGGGCGGCAAGGAGCTCTCGCGGCTGTGGTTCGCGCCGGCGGTGGAGTCGCAGCTGGGCTCGTTCGAGGCCAAGCAGCTGGCGGCTCGCCCCGGCCTGCTCGGCTGGTGCCATCAGGCGCTGGTGCTGCCGGTGCTGAAATGGCACACCCAGCGTGCCTGCCTGAAGACGTTGCGGCCTTGCCTGCAGGAAATCGCCCGTGGCCAGCATTGGTCGGGCGAGGATCTGCAGCGTCGCTCCCAGGTGTCGGCCGAGCTGGTCGATCACTATCTGGCGGCTGTGGTGCGGGTGGCGCAATTTTCGGCTTGGCAGCGGCTGTTCAAGCTCTGGCATGTGGCGCACGTTCCGTTCGTGTTCCTGCTTGTGATCACCGGCATCGTGCATGTGATCGCCGTGCACGCGTACTGACGGGAGCCGGTGTTGTTGCGGTTGTGGTTGCTGTGTGGGTGTGGGCTGCGTGCGCTGTGGGTGTGCGCGGCCCTGTTGGGTTGTGCCAGTCCGGTGCTGGCGCAGGGGCTCGAGTCGGTGCTGGCGCCGGGCAAGCTGATCAAGGCACATGCCAAGACGGAGGATGACTGCAAGGCCTGCCACGTCAAGTTCGAGCGCAACGGCCAGGATCGGCTTTGCGCCGAGTGCCACAAGGAGGTCGGCCAGGACATGCGTGCCAAGACCGGCTTCCATGGCCGCCAGAAGCCGCAGGCCTGCCGCAGCTGCCACACCGATCACAAGGGGCGCGAGGCCCGCATCGTCGATTTCGACGAGAAGAGCTTCGACCACAACAACCAGTCTGATTACGTGCTGCGCGGCAAGCACATCGACACCAAGTGCGTCGGCTGCCACAAGGCCGGCAAGAAGTGGAGCGAGGCGCCGCAGGACTGCAACAGCTGCCACAAGAAAGACGACAAGCACAAGGGCGGTCTGGGCCCCAAATGCGCCGACTGCCATGGCGAGGCCGACTGGAAGAAGGTTGTCTTCGATCACGACAAGACCCGCTTCGTGCTGCGCGACAAGCACATCGATGCCAAGTGCGACGCCTGCCACAAGGACAACAAGTTCAAGGACACGCCGCGCACTTGCCTGGGCTGTCACAAGAAGGATGACGACGGCCAGAAGGGCCACAAGGGTCTGTATGGCGAGAAGTGCGACAGCTGCCACAACGCCAAGGCCTGGAAGCCGAGCACCTTCAACCACGACCGCGACACCAAGTACGCGCTGAAGGGCAAGCACGGCGAGACCGAATGCAAGTCGTGCCACACCGGCAACCTCTACAAGGTCAAGCTCTCGGCCGACTGCTACAGCTGCCACAAGAAGGACGACAAGCACAAGGACACGCTGGGCCACGACTGCGCCGCCTGCCACACCGAGCGCACCTGGAAAGACTCCGGCACGCCAGGCAGCGCCGGCAAGTTCGACCACAACAAGAGCAGCTTCCCGCTGCTGGGCAAACACGCCAAGGTCGAGTGCAAGGACTGCCACAAGAGCCCGCTGTTCAAGGAAGCGCCCAAGGACTGCTACAGCTGCCACAAGAAGGACGACAAGCACGACGGCACGCTCGGCAAGGACTGCGCCGCCTGCCACGTCGAACGCGACTGGAAAACGACGGCCGGCCGCTTCGACCACGACAAGACCCGTTTTGCGCTGCGCAACGGCCACGCCTCGCCGCCCGTGAAATGCGGCGCCTGCCACGTCGATCTGAAGACCTACCGCAAGGCGCCGCTCGATTGCTACAGCTGCCACAAGAAGGACGACAAGCACGAAGGCCAGCTCAATCTGCGCTGCGAGAGCTGCCACAACGACAAGTCCTGGAAGACCACCAATTTTGACCACGCCAGCAGCCGCTTCGCGCTGACCGGCGGGCACATCAAGACGGCGTGCAAGGACTGCCACAAGAGCTTGCGCTACAAGGACGCGCCGCGCGACTGCTACAGCTGCCACAAGAAGGACGACAAGCACAAGCTCAAGTTCGGTGTGAAGTGCGAGAGCTGCCACAACGCGCGCAGCTGGCGGATCTGGGATTTCAACCACGACAAGCGCACCGACTACAAGCTCGACGGCGCGCATCGCAAGGTGGCTTGCGAGAGTTGCCACAAGAGCCCGGCGCCAAGCGGCAAGCTCAGTGCCACGCTCGGCAGCAGCTGCGTCGCCTGCCATCGCAGCGAGGACGTGCACGACGGCAACTTCGGCTTGCGCTGCGAGCAGTGCCACAGCACCGAGAACTGGAAAAAGATTTCCAACCGCAGCATGGGTGCCAGCGGTGAGTCGGAGCAGCCGGTTGCTGTCGGCAACGCTGCCCCGCGCTTCGCCGGGGTGCCTTTGTTCAATTACCTGCTCGGCTGGAGCAGCCACGTGGCACGTCGCCACGATATCGAATCCGCCGGGAGTCGGCCGTCATGAATGCTGTTGTGATTCACCCTCTGTTGCGCTGGCTGCTGGCGCTGTGTCTGTGTGTGTTCGCCGTGCTGGCGCAGGCGGCTCCGGCCGCTACCGGCAGCACCGGCGCCGGCGCCAACACGAAAAATTTCAACCACTTGCGCACCGGTTTTGCGTTGAGTGGCGTGCATGCCAAGGAGCGCTGCGAGTCCTGCCACGTGGGCGGTGTGTTCAAGGGCACGCCGCGTGACTGCGTCAGCTGCCACAGCAGCGGTTCGCGGTTTGCCCGCTCCAATACGGTCAAGCCGACCAACCACTTACCGACGACGCAGAGCTGCGACACCTGCCATGGCACTGTCAGCTTCAGCACCGGCCGCTTCAACCATGCCGGCGTGAAGGCGGGCACCTGTGCCAGCTGCCACAACGGCAATACGGCGCCCGGCAAATCGACCGACCACCTGCCGACCACGGCTTCGTGTGACAGCTGCCACCGCACCGTGGCGTGGGTGCCGGCCTCCGGGGTCGATCACAGCACCTTCAGCGCCGCGACCAATTGCGCCAGCTGCCACAACGGCAGCACGGCGACCGGCAAGACGGCTACGCACATCCCGACCGGCAGCGCCGGTTGTTTCAGCTGCCACAGCACCAATGGCTGGAAGCCGACCAAGTGGAACCACACCCAGACGGTGGTGACGGCGCAGTGCGCCAGCTGCCATAGCGGTGCCTTCCCGCCGGCGGATGGCAAGTCGGCCACGCACATTGCGTATGCGTCGGTCAGCGGCATGGCGAGTGCCAGCTGCGACAGCTGCCACAAGGCCGGCTACGCGGCCTGGACGCCAGCCAAGCTGCACAGCAGCTACACCGTCACGGCGCAGTGCGCCACCTGCCACATGGCGATCAAGCCGACCACGGCGATTCACGCTGGCGTGACGGTGTGCGAGAACTGCCACAAGTCGACCGCCAGCTGGACCGGCGGCTCGACCAAAGTCGATCACAGCACCTTCACGGTGGCGACCAACTGCGCCAGCTGCCACAACGGCAGCACCGCGACCGGCAAGACGGCCACGCACATTCCGACCGGTTCAGCCGGTTGCATGAGCTGCCACACCACCACCGCCTGGAAGCCGACCAAGTGGAATCACACCCAGTTGGTGGTGGCGGCGCAGTGCAGCAGCTGCCACAGCGGTGCTTTCCCGCCGGCCGATGGCAAGTCGGCCACGCACATTCCGTATCTCAGCGTGGCCGGCGTGGGCAGTGCCAACTGCGACAGCTGCCACAAGGCCGGCTATGCGGCCTGGACACCGGCCAAGTTCCACAGCAGCTTCAGCGTGAGCGCGCAGTGCGCCACCTGCCATAGCGGCAGCTTCTCGCCGGCGGTGGGCAAGCCGAACACGCCCACCCACGTCGGTGTCACGGTGTGCGAGAACTGCCACAAGTCCACCGCGTCGTGGACTTCTGGAACCACCTTCACTCACTCGGCGGCCAATGCGGTTGGCACCGGCACCTGCGATGCCTGCCACACCGGCAGCACGGCGCTGGGCAAACCCGCCACGCACATTCCCGTGCCGGCGGGTGTTGCCAAGTGTGATTCCTGCCACCGCTCGCAAGTCAGCTTTGCTTCGGCCACCACGATGAACCACACTGTGGTCACCACGGCGGCCTGCAAGTCCTGCCACAACGGCAGCTACACCAGCCAAGGCACCACGGGCGCGCAGGCCAAACCGACCAATCACATTCCGGAGATCCAACTGCTGAACGGCGGAGCACTGGATTGCAACGCCTGCCACAGCGGCAACAGCAACTGGACCACGGAACGCATGAACCACAACTCGAGCATGGGCGGCGGTGCCGGCTGGTGCAAGGGCTGCCACGCCACCGGCACCAGCTATCTCGGCAACATGAGCAAGAACTCGCTGACACACCAGAAGAAAACACCTGCGGCGATCGACTGTTCGGAATCAGGTTGCCACCGGCCACTGGGTAGCAAGGGTGCTGCCTACACCAGGTGGAATTGAGCCCGCGAGTAGATCCGGCACTTCAAGACGGTTTGATCTTTCAAGTCATGAAAACAATAAATCTGTTCCGCCTTCTGACCTTGTGGCTGTTGGCGCTGTGTGCGTCCTGGGCCCAGGCCCAGGTCATCGACGATGTGGAAATCCGCCGCGAGGGCGCCGACGCCGTGGTGCAGGTGCGTTTTGTCGCGCCGGTGCAGTACTTGCGCAGCGTGATCTCTCGCTCGGGCGATCTGGCGCAGGCCTTCTACAACGTGCTGCCGAGCCGCGAACCGCTGACTTTCATCGCTGGCGAGCGCCGGTTGGTGGGGGGCGATGGTTTGCCCAAGGTCACGATCACCGACGAGCCGGTCGGACTCGTCGAGCAGCGTCGCAAGCTGGTGGTGGGTTTGAGCGAAACCACCCGCATGCGGGTGCGTGCCGGGCGCAATAACCGCAGCATTGAGTTTGTGCTTGAAGGGCTGGGGGCTGCGATCAATCCGCCCACGGCGCTGACCAAGCTGCCGAGCGGCGCACCCGGCAAACGTTATGTGCTGACCTTGCAAAGCTCGGCTGATTCGGGTTTGCAGCTGCAGTCGTCGATTCCGGCGGCCTTGCAGAACTATCAGGTCATGACCTCACGGCGGGTGGTCGATGGCCGCACGCTGTATGAGATCAACCTGGGTTTCTTTGACACCCAGAACGAAGCCCGGCGGGCCCGCGATCAGCTCATCAAGCGCTTTCCGCAGGCGACTGTGACGGCATTGGCGGCCGAGTCGGCGGCCGCGCCGACCGATGCGGCCAGTGCCGCCGTGCCGCTCCAGGATTTCGATGCGGAGGGTGCTCGACTGCTGAAGATGGCGCGGGAGGCCTATCAGCGCCAGGACTCCGCCAGCGCGCTTGACACGCTCAATCGCCTGCTGGAATTGCCGCCCAATCGTTCATCGCGTGAAGCGCAGGAGTTGATCGGCCTGGTGCGGGTGCAAGCGGGTGACACACAGCGCGCGCGCGCCGAGTTCGAGCTGTTCCTGAAGCTCTACCCGAGCGGGCCGGATGCCGACCGGGCGCGCCAGCAGCTCGCGACCTTGCCGACCGAAGCGCCGCTGGAAGCACGCGCCAAGCCGGCGGCCGAGAGCACCACCACCACGAGTGGCTCGATCTCGACCTTCTATTACGGCGGTAAGTCGCAGGTGCGCAACCAGGATTTCCAGGACTCGCAACTGGGCGGCTTGGTCGAGCTGCCGGGGGCGCCGGCGGTGTCGGCCACTGACCAGAAGCAGCTCGCCACCAATGTGGACCTGAACTGGCGGCAGCGCAGTGCCGAGCGCGACGTGCGGTTCGTGTTTCGCGATGCCTATACCGCCGACTACATGCCCGGCAAGGGCGGCAAGAACAAGCTGTCAGCGCTGTTTCTGGACTACCGCTCGCTGACGCTCGGCACCAGCATCCGCCTGGGCCGCCAGTCGCCGACCGGTGGTGGCGTGCTGGGGCGCTTCGACGGCGTGCAGGCGGGTTACAGCTTCGCGCCGAAGTGGAAGATCAACGGCGTGGCCGGTGTGCCGACCGACCCGTTGCTCGACAGCCAGCGCCGCTTCTACGGCGTGTCGATCGATGCCGAGGCGCTGACACCGCATCTGAGCGGCAGCGCCTACACGATCCAGCAGACCGCTGACGGTCTGGTCGATCGCCGTGCGATCGGTTCTGATCTGCGCTATTTCAACGGCGGCGTCTCGCTGTCCAGTTCGCTGGACTACGACGTGGCGATTCGCGGGCTCAACATCGCGGCGGTGCAGGGCACCTGGACCTTGGCTGACACGACGACCTTCAATGCGATGTGGGACCGGCGTGCCACACCACTGCTGATGCTCAGCAACGGCCTGTTCTTTCAGGCCATTTCAGGCGTGCAAGCGCGGCGCGTGTCTGATCTGCTGGCGAACGACTACGCCAATGACCTGGCGCGGTTGCGCCAACACATCAAGGGCACGACGCCTTTCATGACGCAAGGTCTGCTGGGCGTGACCACGCCGATCAGCGCGAACTGGCAGGTCGGCACCGATGTACGCCTGACCAACATCAGCGAGATTCCCAAGATTCCTGACCTGGCGGGTTATGAAAACGGCATGCCCAGCACCGGCAACATCTGGAGCCTGGGCGGCCAGTTGATCGGCAGCAATCTGTACTCGGCGCGCGACACCCATGTGTTCGGCGTGAGCTACCTGACCGCGCCGACCTACCGTGGCTATCTGGCGTCGTACAACAACATGTCGGCCCTGAACGAGTTCTGGCAGCTGGAACCGTCACTGCGCTTCTATACCCAGAACACCAATTCCGGCCTGAGTGCAGGCACCAAAGATGTGCGCTGGACGCCTGGTCTGCGGATCGGCTACCGGGTCTGGCAGCAGGTCACGCTGGAAACGGAGGCCAGTCTGGAAATCAGCCGTACTGAAAGCACCACTGCGCAAGGCGCCAGCAACGTCCAGACCGCCCGTCGGTTGTTCTATTACGCCGGTGGCCGCTACGACTTCTGATCCAGCCGGGTCGATTCGGTCCACAGCTGCGGTCGTATCACGTTGCTTTGGCGCAAGTTTTGGCGTGTTGAGGTGTGAAATAAATCACAAATATAGCCAAAACGATAAATTTTCGATTCGTGCGACTTGTGTGAAATAAGTCGCACCTGAAAAGCAAAACGGCGGGCCATGACGGTCCGCCGTTTTGCTTTGCAACGCTCCCATGCCGGGTCCATCGCGGGTGGGGGCCTCCGTTGATGGCAACCCCCGGTTCTTCTGGCGATGCTCGGCGAAGGCTCACCTGCGACATCGTGCTGAGGTGCAAATTCCGTTTCGTCGCCTGATCAGCAGCTCGGGTTGATTTTTTATCTGTCGCCGCGCGGGCGGTCGTGTTGTTTTGGCACAAGTTCCAGCTCACGAGGATGCTCCAAGCTGTGAAATAAATCACAAAATTAACAAAACAGAAAATCCTCTATCAACGCGAAATTGTGTGAAATAAGTCGCACTTGAAAAGCAAAACGGCGGGCCATCAGGCCCGCCGTTTTGCGTTCAGACGCTCGATCAGCGCTTGCGTGATGCCGGCAGCATGGCCATCAGCACTTGGTCGCGTCGCCCGAAGTGATGCCACAGGGCTGCGGCGATATGCGCCACCACCAAAGCCAGCATGCCCCAGGCGGCCCAGACGTGAAAATCGGTCAGGGTATCGGCCAGATCAGAGTCGGCGCCGACCAGATCAGGCAGAGGGATCAGCCCCATCAATTTCAAGGGCACGCTATGGGCGTTAGACACTGCCCAGCCCAGCACCGGCAGGGCGAACAGCATCACGTACAGACCCAAATGGCCCATGAATGCTGCGATGCGTAGCATCAAAGGCATGCCTGCTGAATGATCGGCCATGCCAACTTTGAACCGTATTGCCAAACGCAGTATCAGTGCGAGCACCACGAACAGGCCCGCCTGGCGGTGCATCTCCATCAATGCAACGCGCAGAAACGGGGTTTCGACCAGCTCCCTGGCAAGTATGGAAGCCGTTGCAGCAACGATCGCTAGCACACTGAACCAGTGCATGGCAATCGTGCCCACCGAGTGGCGTGTGAGGTGCGCTGTGCGGGCCGGTGCGCCATCGACAGCGCCGGTGAATGCTGCTGCAGAGGTCCATTGCGTTTGCATGGTTCGTTCCTTATCTAGAATTAAGACGTCGTTTAATTAACTCAACTTAATTAAACGACGGTGATGTTTCAGTGCCTCAAGCTTAGGTGATCGTTATGCAACACGTCAATGGCATTGATGACGCACAAAATTCACGTCCCTATTGACTCTTTTGGGAGGGATGAATTGAAATGTCGGGGGGGGATTCTTACGCCGTCTTTAATGTTTGACGGCGAGAGATGCAAAGTTGTTGCGGCGCACAATTTAAGCGTTTGCTTATGTTGTGCTTAATGAAGAGGGGCGTTGCCAGACGGCACGATCCCGGTGCGCAGGTCCAGGTCCGCTCACAAGGCGATGCCTACGGGCCATGACGCTGAGGCGATGGATGGATGAAGACCGCGAGCGGATGCGGTACTGCTCAGGTCTTCGGCGGGTTGAGGGCGTTTGATCCGAGGTTGACGGCCTGCTGCCTTCGATCTCGGGGATCTTGTTTTGGAGTGAGAGGGGTTTATGGAATCATCTTTTGTGGCCGTGCGTGGTCGCGCCGGCTTTCTTCTGTCTGCCGTTTTCTTGCTGTCGACACCGGCTTGGTCGGTTGATATCGCCGCAGCAGAGGAGCTTGCCAAGAAGAGTGGCTGCACCAAGTGCCATGCGGTGGACAAGAAAAAGGATGGTCCGGCCTACCGGGATGTCGCTGCCAAGTTTCGCGGTACGCCTGATGCTGAAGCCAAGCTGATTCACCATGTGACGTCCGGTGAAAAAGTCAAGTTTCCCGACGGTCATGAGGAAGAGCACAAGAAGATCAAGACCAAGGATCCGGCTGAAATAAAAAATCTGCTGGCCTGGATTCTTTCGCTGGAAGGCGGAACGAAGTACTGATTCGAATTTGATCCCGCGCGATCGCTGTAGCCGCAGTTAATGCGGCTGAGCTGCTGCATTGGGTATTTGATATTTACCAGCGAGTTGTCATGAAACTATTCAGAAAATTGCTGGCCGGTGCCTTGATGGTGGCCGGCTTGGCGGGAGCGGCCTGGGCTGCGCCTCAAACTTCCGTTGATTCGGCGGCTGCCCCTGCAGCAATACCGTCGGCTGCGGCCGATCGCACGCTGGAGGGCGACAAGGTTTGCACCAGCTGTCACGATGAAAGTGAAAACAAGCCGGTGCTGTCGATCTACAAGACCCGGCACGGCGTCAAGGCGGATGCGCGCACCCCTGGTTGCCAGAGCTGCCACGGCGCCAGCACGGCCCACGTGAAAAATGCCACCGGCTCTTCGACGCGTCCGGCCCCGGATATTTCTTTCGGCGCCAAGGGTGGCGCCAGCGCTGAACAGCAGCAACAAGCCTGTCTGACTTGCCACAAGAGCGGCCAGCGACTCCATTGGAGCAGCAGCCAGCACGATGCGGCCGGGCTGACCTGCAACTCGTGTCACGCAGTACATACCCCCCAGGATCGGGTGTTGACGAAAACCCAGCAGCAAGACGTCTGTTTTGCCTGCCATAAATCGGAGCGCGCCCAGACCCATCGCCTGTCGACCCACCCGTTGGCGGCTGGAAAGATGAGCTGCTCGGACTGCCATAACCCGCACGGTTCGATCGGTCCGAAGCTGATGCGCAAGGATTCGATCAACGAAACCTGTTTCAGCTGTCACGCTGAAAAGCGCGGCCCGTTCCTCTGGGAGCACGAGCCGGCGACCGAATCGTGCGCCAACTGCCACACGCCGCACGGCTCGAACAACGCGCCCTTGCTGAAAGCTCGTGCGCCTTGGCTGTGCCAGTCGTGCCACAGCGGCGACCATGGTAACCAGGTCAACAGTGGCGCCAACCTCCAGAACGGTGGCGTGACCACGGCTAACGGTACCCAGCCGCTCGCCGGAGCAGCAGCCCGCGCCCAGATGGGCGGCCGCGCCTGCCTGAGCTGTCACATGGTGGTGCACGGCTCCAACCATCCGGCTGGCGCCAAGTTCCAGCGCTGATCGCCAACCCAAGCTCTTGGAGTTCCAATTGAACAAGCAACGCAAATTTCTGCGCCTGCGCGCTTCGGTGCTGGCGGTGCACGGTGCGCTGGGCCTGATCGGCATGGCGCACGCGGACGATCCGACCGTCGCGGATCTGACCGAACCCAGCAAGAAGATTGAAGTGGGCATCGGCGCGACCAACAGCGCCTCGGCCAAGGCCCATGAATACGACGGCGTGAGCCGCAAGGGGGTTTATCTGCTGGGCAGCTTCGAACTGCTCGGCGGTGGCGCCTATGACAGCGAGGACGCCACTCGCTGGCGCATCACTGGCACCGATCTGGGCCTGCAGTCGCGCTCGCTCAACGGCGAGTTCGGCGTGCAAGGCAACTTCAGGCTGAAGTTCAGCTATGACGAGCTGCTGCGCAACAGCTCGGACAGTTTCCATACGCCGTACCAGGGCGTGGGCAGCAACAAGCTGAGCTTGCCGTCGAAGTGGGTGGTGCCGGTGGTGCCCGTGGTCAGTGCGACGCAGCCGAATGCTCGCGGCCTGTCGCCTGCGGTGACCGGTTCGAACGCCATTGTCGGAGGTGTCTCGACTGCACCGACCGGAACGCAGCCGGCCCAGGCCGCCGCCCTGCAGGTTGCTGATCTGCCGCTGTTCCAGTCGGTCAATCTCTCGACCAAACGTGAACAGCTCGGTCTGGGCGGTGATTTCCAGATCGACTCACGCTGGTTGGTGTCGATTTCCGGCTCGCATGAGCACAAGGATGGCCTGAAGGCATTCTCAGCGCTGACTCGCGCAACCACATACCAGAATGGCGCCGCCACGGCGACTTCAGAAAACTCGGCGACTTTGCCCCAGCCGATCGATCAAGACCACAACCAGTATCGTGTGG
Source organism: Leptothrix sp. (in: b-proteobacteria) (assembly GCA_041083665.1). Classification (GTDB taxonomy): domain Bacteria; phylum Pseudomonadota; class Gammaproteobacteria; order Burkholderiales; family Burkholderiaceae_C; genus Sphaerotilus. The sequence goes on along the minus strand of JBFPGZ010000037.1, from coordinate 43,459 downwards.
CTGCCAGCCATAGCGGCGATGGCTCCACGCTCCAGCTTGCATACGACGCTTCGCTGTTCACCAACAATGTGTCTTCGGTAACCTGGGCGTCCTGGGCCGGTCCGACCGTGCTGCAGTCGATGGGCACGGCACCGAGCAACGAGTTTCACAAGCTGTCGCTGGCCGGCAGCTATGACGTCGATTCAGTCACCAAGCTGGTTGGCGGACTGTCCTATTCCCGGGCGACGCAGAACGAAACTTTCTTGAACGACGGCCTGACTACCGTGCCGCTGCTGCCAGCCACCTCGCTGCAAGGCTTGGTGGTGTCGAAGACGGCCAACCTCAAGCTGCTCAGCAAGCCGTCCAAGGATCTGCACCTGAGCGCCGGCTACAAGTTTGATGAGCGTGACAACCGCACGCCCGTCAATACTTATGGCTTTTACGACGTGGGTGAGTTGAAGAGCGCCACAGGCTCGTCGCCTTTCAGTGCCTACCTGCCGCTGCTGGCGGGTGGCTATGGCACCAATCTGAACCTGAACGCCAACCGGCCCTACAGCAAGCGCGTCAACCAGATCAATCTGGATGCCGACTACCGCCTGCAGCCTGGGCAGAAGTTGCACGCAGGCTGGGACACGCAGAAGACCGACAAGTACTGCAACGGCAGCTGGATCGACTGCTCCGACGCTGCCAAGAGCACCGAACACACCGCACGGGCTGAGTTGAACCTGACGGCCAGCGATGACTTGAGCGCGCGTGTCGGTGTGGCCCATTCGCGCCGCACGGTGAAGTACAACGAAGATGCCTTCCTGTCGTTGGTGCCTTATGCCAATTTCAGCCCGACTGGGGTGCCTGGCGGGGCAGGTGTGACTGCTTACAGCACGCTGGTGGCGCTCGGTCTTGCCGGCTACGGCCCGGTTGCTGGGCTGACACCGGTGGCTCCGGCAGGCAGCGCACAAGCGTTTTTCTTCGCGAACAACAACGCGCTGTCGAACAGCCTGTACGGCAACGTCAACCGCATCAGCGAGCTGGTCGGCATGCGGCGCTACAACAACGCCAATCGGGACCGCAACAAGTTGCGCACCTCGGCGCAGTGGCAGGCCAGCGAGACCTTCACGCTGCAAGGCGGCTTCGACTACAACAACGACAACTACAGCGAGTCGGTCTACGGTTTGCAGAAGGCGGCCAGCTGGGCGCTCAACCTGGACGGCACCTATGCGGCCAGCGAAAACTTCAGCGTCAGCGTGTTCTACAGCCATGAGGACCAGCGTTCGACCAGTGCTGGCAATACTTATGGCAATGGCAACAGCACGCCGACCGGCGCAGCCGCGACTCAGACGGTGTCTGGCGGATGCTTCAACGGTCAGACCAACCTTGTCCGCCTGAACAACAGCAAGACCGATCCCTGTCTGGACTGGCAGTCGCAGACCACCGACAAGGTGGACACGCTCGGCCTGACGCTGAATCGCAGCAACCTGCTGGGCAGCAAGCTCGATCTGAGCGGCAGCCTGATCTACAGCCGGCTGCACAGCGACCAGGATGTGAACGGCGGCAACTATCAGGCCAATCCGTATGCGGGTAGCACTGCGGCAGGGGCTGTCAACCCGAGCGTGGCGGTCTACTTCATCCCCGCCGCCGCCTTGCCCACCGTCAAGACCGACTCGATCGAGCTGCGTCTGGGTGGTGCCTACCGGTTCACCAAGGAGCAGGCGGTGCGGGTGGGCTACAGCTACCAGCACCTGAAGGCGGTCGACTGGGCCTATGACGGCCTGCAATACGGCGGTCTGAGCGGCGTGCTGCCGACCAGCGAGCAAGCGCCGTCTTACAGCGTGCGCAACATCGGCGTGGCCTACGTCGTGTCGTTCCGCTGAGTCTGCGGCTGACGACCGTGGGTCGTCTGTGGCGGGTCTGTGCGCAGACCCGCCACGGTGCGCCGCACGGTCTTTTCGTTTCAGCGTATTGCAGCCCAGGGAATGCGACCCAGGCCGGCATGGCCCCTATCGGCGAGGCTTGCCAGGGCCCACGGCGCGTTTTGGGCGGTGTGGCCAGTGTTGACGCCAGTCACATTTTGTCGCTTCTGAAGCCCTGCTCTGAACCCGTATTCAGTCGATGCGGGGGTTGTATCCGTTACCATCCGCGCGCTTGTCGTTCGTGGCAGAGTGCACAGTCGTTGCTGTGTCTGGCCGACTGTTCCTTCTTTTTTGCCCTTGCGCGTTTGCGGTGACCACCTCGAATTCTTCCAGCGCCGCGCCGACGCTCAGCGCTGTCGATCTCGTCTGCCGGCGTGGCGAACGCCGCCTGTTCAGTGATCTGCAGCTTGAGCTGCCGGCGCGACGCTTTCTCTGGCTGCGTGGCGACAACGGTCGCGGCAAGACCAGCCTGCTGCGGCTGTTGGCTGGCCTGGCGACACCGGAAGCCGGCCAGGTGCTGCTGGATGGCGAGCCGGTGCGGCGCGCCGCGCTGCGCGGTCTGCAGCCGATCTACATCGGCCACGCCAATGCGCTCAAGGACGATCTGAACGCTGCCGAGGCGCTGCAATTCCTGGCCCGTCTGCATGGCCGCGCCGCTGATCTGCCGCGCATCGATGCCGCGCTCGACACGATGGGTCTGAGCAGCCGGCGTCGCGCGCCGGTGCGCACGCTGTCGCAGGGGCAGCGGCGCCGTATCGCGCTGGCGCGTCTGGCGCTGGAAAGTGCGCCGCTGCCGTGGATTCTCGATGAGCCCTACGATGCGCTCGACGTCGCCGGCATCGCCGCACTCGACGGTTTGCTGCAGGCCCACATCGAGCGTGGTGGCAGCGTCATTCTGACCAGTCACCAGGCGCTGTCGGCGAGTGCGCCGGCAGCGACCGAATTCCGCCTGCAGGCGCGCTGATGATGACGGGTTCGGTGATTTCTGCCCTGGTGGCACGTGACCTGCGTCTGGCTGGCCGACGCCGTACCGAAGCGGCGCTGCCGCTGGTGTTCTTCGTCGTCGCGATCGGGCTGTTTCCGCTCGGCGTCGGGCCGGAGCCGCAAACGCTGCGCCAGATCGCGCCCGGCGTGGTCTGGGTCTGCGCGCTGCTGGCGGCGATGCTGTCGGTCAATCAGCTCTACGCCAGCGACCACGCCGATGGCTCGCTGGAACAGATGCTGCTGTCGGGTCAGCCGCTGGTGCTGGTCGCCACGGCACGCTCGATCTCGCACTGGCTGCTCAGCGGCCTGCCGCTGGTGCTGGTGGCGCCGCTGGTTGGGCTGCTGTTCGACTTGTCCGGTGAGGGCCTGCTGTCGCTGCTGATCGGTCTGGTGCTGGGCACGCCGGTGCTGAGTCTGCTCGGCAACGTCGGCGCGGCGCTGACGCTGGGCCTGCGCAGTGGCGGCATGCTGGTGTTCCTGCTGGTGCTGCCGCTGTGCATTCCGGTGCTGATCTTCGGCACCGGCGCGGTCGGTGCGGTCGAGGCCGGCCTGTCACCGCAGGCGCACTACTCGATCCTGGGCGCGCTGTTGATCTTCGCCGTGCTGACCGGCCCGCTGGCGGCTGCCGCAGCGCTGCGCATCTCGACTGAATGAGCCTCAATTTGCGAGCCATGTCCTGACCATGTCGATTCGACTTTTCACCTTTGCGGCTCCGTCGCGTTTCTATGCGCTGACCGGTGTGCTGATGCCCTGGTTGTGGGCCGCCACGCTGATCTTCGCGCTGGCCGGGCTCTACGTCGGCTTCATCGTCGCGCCGACCGACGCCACGCAAGGCGAGGCCTACCGGATCATCTTCATCCACGTGCCCGCTGCCTGGATGTCGATGGTGCTGTACATGGCGATGGCGTTCTGGGCCGCGATCGGCTGGGCTTTCAACGCCCGGCTGGCGTCGATGCTGGCGCGCGCCATCGCCCCGACCGGCGCGATCTTCACCTTCCTGGCGCTGTGGACCGGCGCCTTCTGGGGCAAGCCGACCTGGGGCACCTGGTGGGTCTGGGACGCGCGGCTGACCTCCGAATTCATCCTGCTGCTGCTTTACCTGGGCTACTTGGCGCTGGTGAGCTCGATCGACGACATCCGCCGCGCGGATCGGGCCGGCGCGCTGCTGGCGCTGGTCGGTGCCGTCAACGTGCCGGTGATCTATTTTTCGGTGCGCTGGTGGAACACGCTGCACCAGGGCGCCTCTATCAGCATGACGGCGGCGCCCAAGATGGCCTCGACCATGCTGACGGCGATGCTGCTGATGACCTTCGCTTGCTGGGCCTACGCCTTTGCGGTGGTGTTTCTGCGTACCCGCGCCATCGTGCTGGAACGTGAACGCGAGCATGACTGGGTCGGTGAACTGGCCGGCCGAGCGGCAGGTGGGGTGGAGCAACGCGCATGAATGCATCGAGCGTGAGTGAATTTTTTGCGATGGGCGGCTACGGCCTGTATGTCTGGGGCTCGTACCTGGTCTGCGCCGTGGTGATGTTGATCGAGCCGCTGCGCGCTGCGCAGCGCCATCGTCGTGCGCGTGAGGCGGCGGCGGAACTGCCTGATGAGGAGTCCTGAATCATGAAACCCCGTCACAAACGGCTGGCCATTGCCGGCGGTGTGCTGGTGGCCGTGGGCGCGATTGCCGCCCTGGTGCTGAACGCGTTCCAGAGCAATCTGGTGTTTTTCTATTCGCCGACGCAAGTCGCGGCGCATGAGGCACCGGAAGGTCGCACCTTCCGCCTCGGCGGGCTGGTCGAGACCGGCAGCGTCAAGCGCGATGGTGTGAACGTCAACTTCATCGTCACCGACACGATCCAGAAGGTGCCGGTGCGCTTTGAAGGCATCCTGCCCGACCTGTTCAAGGAGGGTAAAGGCGTGGTGGCGCAGGGGCGTGTCGAGAACGGCACCTTCATTGCCAAGGAAGTGCTGGCCAAGCACGATGAAAACTACATGCCGCCCGAAGCCGCTGAAGCGATGAAGCGCGCCAAGGAAGGCGGCAAGATGATGAGTTCCGCCGCTCAGCAAGGAGCAACACGATGATTCCTGAACTTGGTCATTTGGCGCTCTGGCTCGCGCTGGGCGTTTCGATGGTGCTCGGTGTGGTGCCGATGCTGGGCGCCGCGCGCGGCCGCGCCGACTGGATGGCACTGGCGCGGCCGTCCGCGCATGTGCTGTTCCTGCTGGTGGCGCTCGCCATGCTGTGCCTGGGCTCGGCCTTCGTGCGGCACGACTTCTCGGTGCTCTACGTGGCATCCAACTCCAACAGCGCGCTGCCGCTGCAATACCGCATTGCCGGCATCTGGGGCGGCCATGAAGGCTCGCTGCTGCTGTGGCTGCTGATGCTGTGCACCTGGATGCTGGCGGTGGCGCGTCTCAGCGCCGGCCTGCCGCAGGCGATGGCGGCGCGCGTGCTGGCGGTGATGGGCCTGGTGGCGGTGGGCTTTCTGCTGTTCATGCTGATCACCTCGAATCCGTTCGAACGCCTGTGGCCGGCGCCACTCGATGGCCGTGACCTGAATCCGCTGTTGCAAGACCCCGGCATGGTGATCCACCCGCCGATGCTCTACATGGGCTACGTGGGTTTCTCGGTGGCATTCGCCTTTGCGATCGCCGCACTGATCGGCGGCAACCTCGACACCACCTGGGCGCGCTGGACCCGGCCCTGGACCACCGCAGCCTGGATCTTCCTGACCGTCGGCATCGCGCTGGGCAGCTGGTGGGCTTACTACGAGCTGGGCTGGGGCGGCTGGTGGTTCTGGGATCCGGTCGAGAATGCGTCCTTCATGCCGTGGCTGGTCGGCACCGCGCTGATCCACTCGCTGGCCGTGACCGAAAAGCGCGGCAGCTTCAAGAGCTGGACCGTGCTGCTGGCGATCATGGCGTTTTCGCTCTCGCTGCTCGGCACCTTCCTGGTCCGCTCGGGTGTGCTGTCCAGCGTGCATGCGTTCGCGACCGATCCGCGTCGCGGCCTGTTCATCCTGGGCTTCCTGGTGATCGTGATCGGCTCGTCGCTGACCCTGTACGCCTGGCGCGCGCCGAAGGTCGGCCTGGGCGCGCGTTTCGAGCTGATCTCGCGCGAGACCATGCTGCTCGGCAACAACGTGCTGCTGGTGGTGGCTTGCGCGGCGGTGCTGCTCGGCACGCTCTATCCGCTCGCGCTCGACGCGCTCGGCCTGGGCAAGATCTCGGTCGGCCCGCCGTACTTCGACAGCGTCTTCATGCCGCTGATGGCGCCGGTGATCTTCCTGATGGGTGTCGGTCCGCTGGCGCGCTGGAAGGAAGCCGCGCTGCCCGATCTGGCCCGGCGCTTGCGCTGGGCGGCGGCGGTCGCGGTGATCGCGGCGCTGCTGACCGGCTGGCTGGCCGGCCACATCTCGCTGGTGTCGAGCTGCGGTCTGGCGATGACGTACTGGGTGGTGGCCAGCGTGGCGACCGACTTCTGGGAACGTGTGCGCGTGCCGGGTGCCGGCCTTGGCGCGGCGGTGCGCAAGTCGCGTCAGTTGCCGCGTGCGATGGTCGGCATGCTGGTCGCGCATCTGGGCGTGGCGGCGTTCACGCTCGGCATCGCGATGGTCAAGTCCTACGAAGTGGAGCGCGACGTCAAGATGAACGTCGGCGACTCGACCACCGTGAGCGGCTACACCTTCACCTTCCGTGGGGCCACCGAAGTGCAGGGCCCGAACTATGTAGCGGCGCAAGGTCTGGTCGAAGTCACGCGCGATGGCCATGCGGTCACCGAGATGCGCCCGGAAAAGCGCGTCTACCGCGTGCAGCAGAACCCGATGACCGAAGCGGCCATCCAGGCCGGTGTGACGCGCGACCTGTACGTGTCGCTCGGCGAGGCGCTGCCGGGCAGCGATGCCTGGATCGTGCGCATCTACGTCAAGCCGTTTGTCGACTGGATCTGGTGCGGCTGCCTGCTGATGGCCTTCGGCGGCATTCTGGCCGCCAGCGATCGCCGCTATCGGCGTGGCGCGCGCCGCGAGGCTGAACAAACCACCTCGTCCACCGTCGGAGCTGCCGCATGAAGAGTTGGCGTTTTCTGCTGCCGCTGGTGCTGTTTCTGGTGCTGACGGTCTTTCTGGCGCGCGGCCTGAAGCTCGACCCGCACGAGGTGCCCTCGCCGCTGATCGGCAAGCCGGCGCCGACCTTCGCGCTGACGCGCCTCGATGACGAGACGCAGACCATCCGCCGTGACGACATGCTCGGCAAGGTCTGGATGCTGAACGTCTGGGCCTCGTGGTGCGGCGCCTGCCGCGAGGAGCATCCGCTGCTGGTCGAGTTCTCGCACCGCAAGCTGCTGCCGATCTACGGCCTGAACTACAAGGACACCCGTCCGGCCGGCATGGGCTGGTTGCGCGAGATGGGCAATCCGTACGACGCCTCGCTGTTCGACCAGCAGGGCCGGGTCGGCATCGACTTCGGCGTCTACGGCGTGCCGGAAACTTTCATCATCGACAAGCAGGGCGTGATCCGCTTCAAGCAGATCGGACCCGTCACGCCCGAGGTGATCCGCGACAAGATCGAACCGCTCGTGAGGCAACTCAATGCGTGATACGAACCCGATCCGTGCGGTGCCGACTGCCGCTGCCACGCCGTCGTTGCGCTGGATGATGGCCCTGCCGTGGCTGGCAGCGCTCTGGCTGGCGCTGCTGTGCGGCCTGTCGGCGGCACCGGCCCGCGCCAATGAAGCCGCGCCGGCCGCCACCGACCCGGTGCTGGAAGCCCGCATGCTCGACATCACCGCCGAGCTGCGCTGCCTGGTCTGCCAGAACCAGACCATTGCCGACTCGCACTCCGATCTCGCTTCAGACCTGCGTCAGCAGGTGCGCGAGATGCTGCAGCGCGGCGACAGCGACAAGCAGATCGTGCAGTACATGACCGAGCGCTACGGCGACTTCGTGCTGTATCGCCCGCCGTTCAAGGCCACCACCGCATTGCTCTGGCTCGGCCCCGTGCTGCTGCTGGTGGGTGGTTTGACTGTTTTTGTGATCGTGCTGCGCCGCCGCAATCGGCTCAGCCCTGACCAGTTCGAGCCGGACGAACCCGGCCTGAACGATGAAGTGAGTTCCCAGCGATGAGTGTTGACGTCCAGACCCTGCGCGCGCAGCTGCAGCAACTAGAGCAACTGCACGCCTCCGGCACCCTGTCGGCCGAGCAGTACACCGAGAGCAAGACCCGTCTGGAGCGGCGTGTGCTCGATCTGGTGATGGCCGGCGCCCCGGCGGCTCCGGTGGTGGCCGTGCCGGCGGCGCGGCCTTCGAAGCGGCTGATCGGCATCGCGGCGGCCTTTGCCGTGCTGGTGGCCGGGGGTGGTTATGCCCTGTACGGCGCACCGTCGTTCTTCGGCATGGGGCCGTCATCGACGCTGGCTCAGGGCGCCGGTCCGGGCGCCGGCGACGCCGCCGCTGATCCGACCGCTGGCGCTGCCGCCGGCAAGCACACCATGGGTGTCGAGCAGATCGCCGCGATGGTCGATCGGCTTGCCGCGCGCATGAAAGAAAACCCGAACGACGGCGAAGGTTGGACCATGCTGGCGCGCTCGTACACGGTGCTGGGTCGCCACGCCGAGGCGGTGCCGGCCTACCAGAAGGCGCTGGCGCTGCATGTCGAAGACCCGTCGCTGCTGGCCGATTACGCCGACTCGCTGGCGGTCGTCAACAAGAACAGCATTGAAGGCGAGCCGCTCAAGCTGATCGAGCGGGCTCTCAAGCTCGATCCGGATCACACCAAGGCACTCTCGCTGGCTGGCTCGGCGGCGTTTGATCGCAAGGACTACGCCAGTGCCGTGAAGTACTGGGAACGCATCATTACTTCCGGCAAGGCCAATCCGGAACTGGTGCCGCAGATCCAGAACAGCGTCGCCGAAGCGCGCCAGCTCGGCGGCATGCCGGCCTCGACGGTGCAGCCACCGGCCGCGCCAATGGCGCCGGCGGCTGCCGCCACCGGCATGGCGCCTGCAGCTCCGGCGCAGGCGGCCGCACCGGCTGCAGCCGCTGGCGCTTTTGTCGCTGGCAAGGTCACCATCACGGCCGCGATGCTCGGCAAGACCAGTCCGGAAGACTCGGTGTTCATCTTCGCCCGCGCCGCTGAAGGCCCGCGCATGCCGCTGGCCGCGCTGCGCAAGCAGGTCAAGGATCTGCCCGTCACCTTCAAGCTCGACGACTCGATGGGCATGACGCCGCAGATGAAGCTGTCATCGTTCGACAAGGTGGTGGTGAGCGCGCGCGTCAGCAAGTCCGGCAACCCGATCGCCCAGCCGGGTGATCTGCAAGGCAGCTCGGTACCGGTGGCGCTTGGCAGCGGCGACTTGAAGATCGAGATCAATCAGGTGGTCGGGCAGTGAGCCTGGCGGGCATCTTTGCGGCACCTTTGTTTCCAAATCCGAACAGTCCGGCCGCCCAACGGCGCAGGTCGCTCGGGTAGAGTCGCGCGAATCGTGGGTGGCCGGCTTGGTCCGGTCGCCTGAACGTGCTGCCGGACCTGCCTCATGAATTACGTCACTCTGTATCTGGTGATCGGCGCGATCATCGTCGCGCTCTATCTGCGTCGCCAGGCGCGCATCAGCAACACCAATGCCGCCGAGCACAAGACCGCCATCGAAGCGGGTCTGGCCGAGCCGGCCTCCTTGCACCCGGTCATCAACGTGGCGGGTTGCATCGGCTCGGGTTCGTGCGTGAGCGCCTGCCCGGAAGAGGCGCTCGGCCTGGTCAACGGCAAGGCGGTGCTGAAAAACGGCGCCGCCTGCATCGGCCATGGCACCTGCGCGGTGGCCTGCCCGATCGATGCCATCCAGCTGGTGTTCGGCACCGAAAAGCGCGGCATGGACATCCCGAACATCGACCAGGATTTCCAGACCAACGTGCCCGGCATCTACATCGCCGGCGAGCTGGGCGGCATGGGCCTGATCCGCAAGGCGGCGATCCAGGGCCGCCAGGCCATGGACGCGATTCGCAAGAACCTGTCCGAGCACGGCGCCAGCGGCGACTTCGACCTCGATGTGCTGATCGTCGGCTGCGGCCCGGCCGGGCTCTCGGCGGGGCTCTCGGCCATCCAGCACAAGCTGCGCTACCGTCTGATCGAGCAGGAGCCCGAGCTGGGCGGCACGGTGTATCACTATCCGCGCAACAAGATCGCCATGACGGCGCCGTTCGAGCTGGCGCTGGTCGGCAAGGTCAAGTTCGGTGAGGTGCAGAAAGAAAAGCTGCTGGCGTTCTGGCTGGACGTGGTGCAGCGCACCAAGCTGCAGATCAGTTTCAGCGAGTGCATGGAAGGCGTGACACCGGACGGCGCCGGTTTTGTCGTCAAGACCAGCCGTGGCAGCTACCGGGCGCGCAGCGTGCTGCTGGCGATGGGCCGACGCGGCTCGCCGCGCAAGCTCGACGTGCCGGGCGAGGAAGGCTCGCCCAAGGTGGTCTACCGCCTGATCGACGCCGAGCAATACCGTGGCCAGAACGTGCTGGTGGTGGGTGGCGGCGACAGCGCGCTGGAAGCCGCCATCGCCGTGTCCGAGCAGCCCGGCACCACCGTGACGCTGTCGTATCGCAGCGGCGCGTTCTCGCGCGTCAAGGCCAAGAACCGCACGCGCGTCGAAGAACAGCAAGCCGCCGGCCGGCTGCGCGTGGTGCTGAACTCGCAGATCAAGACCATCGGCACCGACACGGTCGATCTGCACTTCGATGGCGAGAACGAACGCCTGCCGAACGACGCCGTGATCGTCTGCGCCGGTGGCTTGCTGCCGACGCCGCTGCTGCAGAGCATCGGCATCCGCTTCGACACCAAGTTCGGCACGGCGTGACGCTGGCCGAGGCGCTCGGCCGGCGTTACCAGCAGAGCGCGGCGCCGGCCTCGGCATCCAGGCTGGCGATGCCGGCCAGCGGGGTGGCGGTGATCAGGCTGAAATCGCTTTCGACGTAGCCTGAGGCACGCTGGCCTGTCCGGGCGTACTTCAGGCCCAGCGCCACGCCCTGTTCGGCCATGCGGCGCGGGTATTGCTGCACCGTGGCAGCGATGGCGCCTGTGGCCACATCTTGCACGCCCGCGCAACTGCCGTCGATCGACACGATCAGGGCGGCATTTTCCTTGCCAGCCGCACGCAAGGCGTCATGGGCGCCGCGTGCCACCGGCTCATTCATGGTGTAGACCAGATTGATGTCGGGGTGCTGCGCCAGGCACTGCGCCAAGGCTGCCTTGCTTTTGGCCCGGTTGCCGAAGGTATCGGCCATGCAGACAATCTCGGGCGCGCCCGACTGGGTACTGCTGTCGGCCGCTGCTGCCGGCAAACCAAAGCCGGCCATGAAACCGTTATGGCGCTGCACGCCCAGCGAGTGGCCGGGAAACAGGTCCAGCGTGGCAATCACTGGTGGCTTGCCAGCCAAGGCAGCCTTGGCATATTGACCCGCCAAAAACCCGGCGCGGTAGTGATTGGTGGCGACCAATGCATCGCTGGCATCGGCCGGGTCGGTCGGGCTGTCGAGCGCAATCACTTGGATTCCGGCCTCGCGCGCTTTTTGCAGCGCGCTGATCACCACGCGGTTATTGACCGGCGTGATGAGAATGGTTTTGGCGCCGTGGTCCATCATCCGCTCAACCGCCTGCCCCAATACCGCGCCATCACTGCCGTCCGGCCCGGTGGCCAGCCGCAGCTCAACGCCTTGGGCGTGTGCGGCGGCCTTGGCGCCTTCGTGCATCTTGAGGAAGAAAGGGTTGGTGCCTGTTTTGGTGATCAAGCCGACGACCGGTTTGGGTTGCAGCTGTTCGGTGCTCGGCTCCACCGGCGTGCTGGCGCTGCAGCAGCCAGCGACCAGGGTGGCAGTCGCCAGCAGGTGGGCTGGTTGAAAAGCATAGGAAAGGGACATGAAAAAACCTTTTGATCAGGGGCGGTGGCTGGCCGCATCAAGGTGCGGCTTCCAGCCAGTGCAGTAATGTCTTGAACAGCGCCAGCGTGTCGACGGGTTTGCTGATGAATGCATTCATGCCGGCCAGCATGCATTTGGTTTGGTCTTCTGAAAAGACGTTCGCTGTCATGGCAATGATCGGTACATGCTGGCGGCCTGGCAGCTGACGGATGCCACGTGTGGCTTCGATGCCATCCATCTCCGGCATCCGCATATCCATCAGAATCAGCGCGTAATCCTTGTGCTTGACTCGGTCCACGGCTTCCCGGCCATTTTGGGCCAGATCGACATCGAAACCAATCACGCCACGCAGCAAATCGATACTTACTTCCTGATTGACCGGATCATCCTCAACCAGCAGGATCGGTCTGCCCGCATGACCAAGGCGTAATTGCTGCTCAATCTCGCTTTGCGCAGGACTTGTGTGCGGCATTGCCAATGCCAAGGAGCTCGGGGCTTTTTTGATCTGGATGCTGAAGTAGAAGGTGCTGCCTTGCCCAGGGCTGCTGATGACCTTGATATGGCTGCCCATGAGGTTGACGAGCCGCTGGCAGATCGCCAGGCCGAGACCGGTGCCGCCATATTTGCGGGTGGTCGAACTATCCGCCTGCTCGAAAGGCTGGAATATTCTGGACATGGTTTTCGGCGTCATGCCGATGCCGGTGTCACGCAGTTCGACACCGAGCTGGATATTGTTCTTGGTTTCCTCTTGCAGGCGCAGCTGCAGATCGATGCGACCCTGTTTGGTGAATTTGATGGCATTGCTGAGCAGGTTCAGCAAGACCTGTTGCAGACGCAATGCATCACCCAGCAGTTCAAGATCTTGCAGGCGCGCATCAATGTCGTAGTGCAACTGCAGTTGCGGTGACCAAGCCTTGTCACCGATCAGTTTGTCAAGGCGTGTCAGGAGCTCGCCAAGCGTGAATGGGGCCTGTTCCAGCGGCATGTGCTCGGCATCGATCTTGGATAAATCCAGAACGTCATTGAGTAACTGCAGCAAATGGTTGGCTGCCTGACTGATCTTGTCGAGTTTGTCGCGCTGTGCCGGATCGTGGCTGCTGCGTATCAACAGATATGTCAGGCCGATGATGGCATTCATCGGGGTGCGCAGCTCGTGGCTCATATTGGCCAGGAAGGTGCTCTTGGCCAGATTGGCGGCTTCGGCGGCTTCCTTGGCAATCGACAGCGCCTGGGTGCGCTCCTGGACCAGTTCTTCAAGGTGATGCCGGTGCCGTTCTATTTCGGCCTCGGTGGCCTTGCGGGCCGTGATATCAAGCCGATTGCCAACGATGAAACCGCTCGGCGTCCGGTATTCGACGATCAGCAGCCAGCGACCATCGTCAAGCTGCTGTTCGAGATGGCTGCCATCAGCGATCTGGTGCCGCCGGACCCGTTCCGCGACCCATTCATCGATGCGGCCGGTGGCATGCGTGTATTGCCCGCGTTGCGCACCGATGCGGACAATTTCTTCGAAACTGGCCCCGGGCCGAATCAGATCGGCACTGGTGTGGTAAATGTCTAGATAAGCCTGATTGCAAAGCAGCAGGCGATCATTTTCATCATAGATCGTGAACCCTTGCGGGATACTCTCGATGCCTTCTTTCAAAAGATGGCTGGCCTTGATGGCTGCAATCTGGGCTTCTTTGAGCGGAGTGATGTCAGTATAAACAGTGATGGCACCTATATCACCCTCCTTGGCGGGGATCGCATCGACCTGCAGCCAGAAGGTGCCGCGTGGGATGGTAATCTTGACTTCCACTGCGCGTACGGCCACGCCTTCTCTCATGGCGCGTGCTGAAGGGTATTCATCGGGGGGCAAGATCTGACCATCAGGTCGTTCTACAGACCAGTGGCTGCTGTGCGTGTCTCTGGCGAGGTATTGTGCCTTGGTGACACCGAGCAGTGTTTCTATGGCTGGATTGCAGTCGATAATGCGGCCCTGCCGATCCAGAACAGAAAGACCGACTGGCAGAATATCAAAGATGGCTTGCAGGCGGCTGCGCTCGGCTTTCAGCTGCCTCGAATGTTCCAGAATCAGCTTTTGCTGTCGATCGATCTGACGCAGCAGCTGGAGTAGCGCCAAGGCCAGCAGCCAGACGACAGCTGTTCCGACGATACCTTGCCACAGTTCGGCCGCAATGGTTTCCGAGTGCAGCAATGCCGAAGAGTGGAAAACCTGCCACCAGTACAGGCCACTCGCAATCAAGGTCAGGGCGATGATCAGGATTGCAATTTTCTTGAATTGAAAATAACTGCTCATCGATCAAAAATGGCTCATGGTTCAAGGAAGTATCGGTGTGCGCCAGAGTCTACCTGCCGGCTGGTGTGTGTCAGCATTCGACGATGTGCACTGCCAGCCCGCCACGGGCGGTTTCCTTGTATTTGGTTTTCATGTCGGCGCCGGTTTCGCGCATGGTGCGGATCACCTTGTCGAGCGAAACGTGGTGCGTGCCGTCGCCGCGCAGTGCCATGCGCGCCGCATTGAGCGCCTGCACCGAGGCAATCGCATTGCGCTCGATGCAGGGTATCTGCACCAGCCCGCCGACCGGATCGCAGGTCAGGCCGAGGTGATGTTCCATGCCGATTTCGGCGGCATTTTCAACTTGTGCCGGGCTGCCGCCCAAGACGGCGCACAGCGCGCCCGCCGCCATCGAGCAGGCCACGCCGACCTCACCCTGGCAGCCCACTTCGGCGCCGGAAATCGAGGCATTTTCCTTGTAGAGCAAGCCGATCGCGCCAGCGGTGAGCAGAAAATCAATCACGCCGGCATCATTTGCCCCCGGCACAAAGCGCGTGTAGTAATGCAGCACGGCCGGCACGATACCGGCGGCGCCATTGGTCGGTGCGGTCACGACGCGGCCGCCAGCAGCATTTTCTTCATTCACCGCCAGCGCGTACAGATTGACCCAATCCAATACCTGTAGCGGATCGCGCAGCTGGCCTTCCGGCTGCGCGATGAGTGATTGATATAACGCCATCGCGCGGCGCCGTACTTTGAAGCCACCCGGCAAGATACCTTCGGTGCGGCAGCCCCGGCGCACGCAGTCCTGCATCACGGCCCAGATTTTCAGCAGGCCCGCATCAATGTCAATATCACTGCGCCAATGGCGCTCGTTCAGACGCATCAGCGCGGCGATGCTGCAGTGCTGCGTGGCGCACAGCGCCAATAACTCGGCGGCGCTGTGAAATGGTTGCGGTAATACCGTCGGGTCGGGTGCGATGATTTTCTGTTTGCTGCCATCAGCGAGCACGTCGTCACTGACCACAAACCCGCCGCCGACCGAGTAATAACAGCGGTTTGATATTTCCTGGCCGTTCG
Source organism: Leptothrix sp. (in: b-proteobacteria) (assembly GCA_041083665.1). Lineage (GTDB taxonomy): Bacteria > Pseudomonadota > Gammaproteobacteria > Burkholderiales > Burkholderiaceae_C > Sphaerotilus. The sequence goes on along the minus strand of JBFPGZ010000037.1, from coordinate 28,337 downwards.
CATCCCAGGCCGTGCAGCGCATGCCGTTGGCGTGGAACGGCAGGCTCTCGCGGCGGTGGAAAATCAGATCCAACGCCTCGTCCCAAGCCACCGCCTGCGTGCCGGCCAGCCGAATCTGGCGCGTGTGGCGGATCTGGTGCAGCAACGCGGCAATCTGCTCGATATCGACCGTGTCCGGTTCATGCCCTTCCAGCCCGAGCAGCACCGCCTTGTCGCTGCCGTGGCCGCGCCCGGTGGCGCCCAGCGAGCCGTACAGCTGCACCTGCACGCGCGCCACCGCCGCCAGTTGCCGGTCCTCGGCGAGCCGCTGCACGAACAGCCGCGCCGCCCGCATCGGCCCGACCGTGTGCGAGCTGGACGGACCGATGCCGATCTTGAACAGATCAAAGGTGGAGATGGCCATGACAACCTCGTGGATGCAGGGATGAGTGTGCGGCCAGACGCCGCTGCTTGAATCTGTTAGGCTGAAATTCCATCCCCAGCCGGAGACTTCCATGCGTCGAGCTACCGCGAAGTACCTCCTGATTCTCGAATCGGCCGGGGCCATGACGGCCCGTCTGTTCGATGCCGAGCGTCGCCACCTGAGTGATTTCGATGCCGCGTCCGAGGAGATCGCCGTCATGACCCGTGGCCTGCAGGGGCAGCAGGGCGCCCGCGCCTCGGAATGGGGCTTGGCGCTCGACGGCCACAGCCAGACCGAGCTGGCCGATGCGCAGGTCTACACGCTCGACCTTTGAGGTTCAGCGTGCTGCGGTGTCGGCGCAGGCCTCGCGCACGGCCGCTGCAAACGCATCCACCGATTCAGGCGTGGTATCCCAGGCGCACATGAAGCGGCAGCCGCCACCGGCAATGAATTCGTAGAAGCGCCAGCCCTCCAGATGGAGTCGGTCGATGGCGGCACGCGGCAGCCGCGCAAACACCGAGTTGACCTGTGGCGGGTGCAGCAGTTCCACACCCGGCGCGCCTTGCAGTGCGCTGTAGAGTCGCGCCGCCATCGCGTTGGCGTGGCGGGCGTTGGCGAGCCAGGTGTCGTTTTCGAGCAGCCCTAGCCAGGGCGCCGAGATGAAACGCATCTTCGACGCCAGCTGGCCGGCTTGCTTGACGCGGTAGGCGAAGTCTTCCGACAGCGCGCGGTCAAAGAACACCACCGCCTCGCCGACCGGCAAGCCGTTCTTGGTGCCGCCGAAGCACAGCACATCGACGCCAGCGCGCCAGGTGATGTCGCTCGGGTGGCAGCCCAGCGCCGCCACCGCGTTGGCAAAGCGCGCGCCGTCCATGTGCACTTTCAGGTGGCGGCGCTTGGCGATCGCGGCGATGGCGCGGATTTCCTCGACGCTGTAGAGCGTGCCCAGTTCGGTGGCCTGCGTCAGGCTCACCACCTTGGGCTTCGGGTAGTGCAGGTCGCTGCGCCGGGTCACCATCGTTTCGACTGCGTCGGGCGTGAGCTTGCCCAGGCGCGCGGCGGGGCTGTCGCCCTCGGCCACCAGCAGCTTGGAGCCGTTCGAGAAAAACTCGGGGCCGCCGCACTCGTCGGTCTCGATGTGCGCCACCGGGGTGCAGATCACCGAGTGGTAGCTCTGGCACAGACTGGCAAGCGCCAGCGAGTTGGCCGCCGTGCCGTTGAAGACGAAGTAGACGTCGCAGTCGGTCTGGAACAGCTCGCGCAACTGATCCGAGACGCGCTGGGTCCAGCGGTCATCGCCGTAGGCCGGCTCGTGGCCGCTGGCGTTGGCCTCCATGAACCAGCGCGCGGCGTTCGGGCACAGGCCGGCGTAGTTGTCGCTGGCAAAGTGTTGGCGGATCGGGGCAGGTGGCGGGTGGTTCATGGCGGCTATGCTTGGAGGACGGGGCGGGTTGGCTGGCAGCGGCCCAACTGTGACCCCTCAACGCAGGAGTGGCAACAATGAACAGCATGGATGTCGAGGTGTTGCGCACCGCGATCGATTGGCAGGACTGCGGTCACCACGTCACGCTCGGCACGGTGGTGCGGACGTGGGGCTCGGCACCGCGCCCGCCGGGCTCGCTGATGATCATCCGCGACGACGGCCAGGTGGCCGGCTCGCTGTCGGGTGGCTGCATCGAGGACGACCTGATCGAGCGCGTGCGCCGTGGCGAACTGGCCGCGCGTCTGCCGCAGCTCACCACCTACGGCGCCACCGCCGAGGAAGCGCTGCGCTTCGGTCTGCCCTGCGGCGGCAGCGTGCAGGTGGTGCTGGAGCCGCTCGGCGCCGGCTCGCAGTTGCGCGAGCTGCTGGCGGGCCTTGAGGCGCACCGGCGCACGACGCGCCGGCTCGACCTTGCCACCGGCCTGGTCACCTTGAGCGATGCGGCGCCGGGCTCCAGCCTGCGCTTCGACGGCGCCCAGCTGCTGACGGTGCACGGCCCGCGCCTGCGCCTGCTCATCATCGGTGGCGGCCAGCTGTCGCGCTATCTGGCGAGCATGGCGGTGATGCTCGACTACGGCGTCACCGTCTGCGAGCCGCGCGAGGAATACCACGAAGGCTGGCAGGCGCTGGAAGGCGTGACGCTCTCCCGCGCCATGCCCGACGATCTGGTGCTGGCGATGGCGCTGGATGCCCACAGCGCGGTGGTGGCCGTCACGCACGATCCCAAGCTCGATGATCTGGCGCTGATGGAGGCACTGCGCACGCCGGCCTTCTACGTCGGCGCGCTCGGCTCACGCCGCAACAACGAAGCCCGGCGCGAGCGGCTGCTGCAGTTCGAGGTCAGCCCGGCCGAAGCGGCCCGGCTGCGCGGCCCGGTGGGACTGAATCTTGGCGCGCTCACGCCGCCCGAGATCGCCATGAGCATCGTCGCGGAAATGACGGCGCTGCATCGCGGTGTCGATCTGGCGCGGCCGCTGGCGGATTGGAGCGGGTCGATGACGGCGTGTATGGTGGCGGGTTCAAGCGCTCAGTAGCTCGCCCTCTCCCCAACCCCTCTCCCATGAAGGGCGAGGGGCCAAGCCAAAGATTCGTGTGCTGCGTTTCCACCCCTCGCCCCTTGTGGGAGAGGGGCCGGGGGAGAGGGGGATTTTCAGCCGCCAGCGCCATTCGAGCCGCTCGCGCATACTGCGCCCGGTTACAAAACGACTGTCCGTCGAAGGAGCGCTTCATGGTGTGGCTGTGTCTGGGTTTGCTGGTGTTTCTCGGGACGCATTCGGTGCGGATCTTTGCCGACGGCTGGCGTGGCGAGCAGTTGGCTCGGCGTGGTGAGGCGACCTGGAAGGGGCTGTATAGCCTGCTCTCCGGGCTGGGCCTGGTCTTGATCGTGGTCGGCTACGGGCAGGCGCGCGCGGTGCAAGCCGACTTGTGGCTCGCGCCGATCTGGATGCGCCACATCACGGCCCTGCTGATGCTGCCGGTGTTCGTGCTGTTGACGGCCGCCTACGTGCCGGGCAACCGCATTCGCGCGCGGCTCAAGCACCCGATGGTGCTGAGCGTCAAGCTCTGGGCCTTCGCCCACCTGCTCTGCAATGCCCGTCCGGCCGAGCTGCTGCTGTTTGGCAGCTTTCTGCTCTGGGCCGTGCTCGACTTCCGCAGCGCCCGAGCGCGCCCCATGCCGAGTGGCACCGCCACCTCAGCCGGCAGCGCCAGCCGTGATGCCGTCGTGCTGCTGATCGGCCTCCTGGCCTGGATCGGCTTCGCCTTCTGGGGCCACCAAGCGCTGATTGGCGTCGCGCCGTTCGCGCATGTCAGCCATGGCGGGTGAACCTCACTACTCATGTCGGGCAACGCCTAGTGTCGCGTCAAAGCTCAAATGTCAACGGGCGCTCCCTGTGTACCGTTCAGAAGCGGTACCGACAGACGAGCGATGACGTGACACTAGCGATGCAGAAAAAGGGCTTTGCGCCTTTCAATGAAGGCAGCAAGCCCTTCCTTGAAATCATGCTCGCTGAAGCACGCATGAAAGCGGCCACGCTCGGCAAGCAACCCATCGGACAGATGAACCTGAGTCTCGTTGACCGACGCCTTGATGCGCCGAGCTACCGGACCTGAAAATGACGCCACCTGTCTGGCGACAGCTTTGGCAGCCTCTTCCAGTTGGTCATCCGGAACGATTCTGGAAACCAGGCCGGCCGCCAGCGCCTCTTCTGCCGTCAGAGCCCGGCCGGTCAGGAGTAGATCCATCGCCACATGTTTGCCAACCACCCGGGCCAGCCGCTGGGTGCCGCCTGCACCGGGCATGGCGGCGAGCGTGATTTCAGGATGACAGAATCTAGCGCCCGCAGCTGCAATGACGATGTCGCACATCTCGACCAATTCGCAGCCACCGCCCGCAGCCAGGCCATTGACGGCCACGATCACCGGCTTTGAAATCTGCGCCAGACTGCCGACGCAACCCGTGAACTGGCCGGCAACTGCCTCATCCGCAGTCATGCCGGCCATCTCGCGGATATCTGCGCCGGCACAGAAATGCTTGAGCGCAGAAGAAATCAGAATCACCCGCACATCCTCGGCCGCCTCCAGCGCAAGCAGCGCCGCATCAATCTCCTGGCAAAACTCGCGGCTGAGCGCATTGAGTGCGCCTACCCGATTCAACGTGATATGGCCGACGCCGTTACACTGTTCAACGTTCAATGAGTTCATGGTATAGGGTGCCTTGGCGCCGAGATTGTTGCCATGCTCGCACATCAGCCTGGCCCGTTAGACGTTAGACCACCTCGCCGGGTTTGATGAGCCGCACCGGGCCGAGAATGGGGACTTCCTCAAGCAGTGCAAACTGAATAATGGGTTTTGAGGCAGCGGGGTAGTTGCGATGATGCTGGACGGTCTTGCCGTGGGCTTTCGAGAGATTGTCGATATCTCTTGGCGAGATGCCTGCTGACCAGTCCGTGTTGCCACGTGGCGCAATATTATTTTGATTCAAGGCGAGTGCATCGATCACGTACAGGTATGCCCCATTCTGCTGAAGCACACCTGATCTGAAGCCAAGAGTGTTTTCCAGGTCAGAAAGTGAACATCCCTGAACGAGATGCAAGAAGGTTGCGTAGCCTCGCACTTTGGCTCTGGGCGGATTGAGTGCGACTGAAATCTTCACCGCGAATTTTCCAGGCAATCTGGCATGCCGAAGGATGATTTCATTTGTTGCATGCCGAAGTTCCTGAATGATGGCCGGATCGTTGGCCACAGAGTTCAGCCCCGCATCATAGTCAGCCTTATTGACGGCGTAGTATGAGTCATCGTCGTCGTATTTCGCAATTTCTAATTTCATGGCGCTGTCCTTGCATCAACGAATCAAGGGGTCACCTCACCAAGGCCGGCGGTGCGGTGCTCTGATGGGGTTGCATCTCATCGCAGAGTCTTTCGGAAGGAGATGGCCGTGAACATTGGCTGCCTTGAAATCGGCTTGGCAAAAAATTGGTTTGCCAGCTCAATGCCAATTGTCTTGATCTTCATGTGCAACTCCTAGCAGGCGGTCCCTGACTATGGTTCGTCGCGTATCTCACTACCTTGGGTGGGGGCGTCCATCCAATTAATTATACCTTATGGTATTTCTTCATATGTATAGCTTTTGTCTTTCACTGTAATTCCTTTGAATGACTTCCATTTCTCAATTCTATCCTTGTAATGGCTGGAGCCTGGTTTTAATTCTGTCCCCATTGATATTATTTCTAGATCGTTTATTGTAATTGATCTTGATGAATTCATTTCTGCTTGTTGATAGAGGAAATCAAAAATATATTTTTTGTCTGATGAGTTATGACTCGCTTCTACTTGTGAAACTATTTTTTGATTTATGATTGAACGAATATTTTCCTTTTCTGAGGGGCTCATCCGTGATCCGAAAATTATGCCGACAACCTGTGTGAAGTCATAATGAAAAAGACGTTGAAAGCTTGTATAAGAAAACTCGCCAGATATAAACTTCTGAGGCTGTTTTAGTAGAAGTCGGCATTCTTTCTCATAATCCCAGCACTCATTTTTTACAAGTAATTGTTTTCGAATCAATTCGTGGTATTTGATGCGAGTCTCCTCGGAGTCAAATTCACGGTACCCTGTGAGTGACATGGGAAGCATTGTGAATGCATCAATCGGATTTACGCGATTGTCATAAGTGATGTCTTCAACTTGAAAATCATAACCTATTGCGCTTGAATGTCCATCGGAGACTATTAAGCTTGTTTTTCTTCTTTTCGGGCATTGAGTAATCTTGCCGTTTATAGGTCTTAATACTAAACAGAATCCCTTGTGACTATCGGCATAGTGTGCCCACATCAACATTTCATTGTTGACTTTTGATAGTGATACTGAATAGCCTCTGCTTGGTTCACAAGATAATAGTAAATTCTTTAAAGTTCTCAGACTTATTAATATATTGCCATAGTTGTTGCTGTTTAGTATCTTCGTGTCGGCTAATTTTTTCAAAAGTTCTTTGCAGTGGTAATCATAATTTTTTATTAAATCAAGGTATGATAGTTTCTCGATGGATCCAAAGTATTGTGCTGATAGTTGTAAATATTCATTGTTCCCCCAAATATTATTTAGAAGACGAATCCATGTTCCTGTACTGTCTAATGGGAATTCAAAAAGCGGTTGCATGTCAATCGGGTCATTTAGTTCTTCCGGTGATGCGAAATACATCTCGTCGTAAATGATACTTTTTTGAGATAGCAAACCTGGAGCTCGAAATCTGTAAACGTGCATGATTTTATGTATAACAGATAGGGTTTATCTGCCGAGCGCCAATGCAGGCAGCCGCGCCGATGCGATTCGAGGCAGATAAACCGTGTTGAACTGAACCATGGCGCCGTCCCGTGCAGTCAGTGGTGTGGTGACCATTATGCTCAGAACGGCGACGTGATCAAGCTCTGGTGCGACGGCCCAGACGCCGGCGTTGTCGTGCGGCCTTAGGCGGGCCAGATCGGTGGCCAGCGCAGGACGCGCGATGGCAGGCACGTGTGATCTCGCTGCACGTGCGGGTTGGTGCGCAGTCGGCGCAGCCGTGTGAGCCGGTGGTGGCTTTCATGGCGGAGCCCTGAGCACGTGCAGCAAAAAGCGACGGATATCGGCCTATTCATGGGGCTGGCAATGGGTTTTTCCGAGTGAAGTAGTACGGATCACGCAGCTCTCTAAATAGGCCGCGATCCAGCCTTCCCGCAAGGGCGTCTTTTTCTCCAGAGAGGTGACCGCTCTTGTGGGTGAAACGGGGCATTTCCTCTGGAGCTGGGGACGCCTCCCTCTGGAGGTGGCAGCAGCCTTGTCTAGAGCGGATGACGGCCTTCTCTGGAGAGGTAAGCGACCTGCTCTAGATGGAATGGCGCATTGGTCTGGTGCTGGGCTGCCTTCGGACTGCGGCCGGCAGACTTTGTGAGCCTCAAAAAGGGCAGTTATTCCCAATAGAACGCGAACCTCTCTAGAGATAGATCACCATGCAACCTAAACTCGTTGTCGGTCTGAAAACTCTGAGCGACGCCAACCTGATCATCAGGGCTGAGCGCGTCCACGTCTGCGTCACCGGAAATAAATGCTTGCCTCTGCCCTGGCCTGACGGTGTGCCGGTGCCGGATGAACTGGGCACTGCGCTGGGTAATTTCAAGACTGACTTTTACGCCAGCCAGACGCGTGATACCAACAAGATTGCTGCGCGCAAGAAATCGCGGGCGATACTGGAAGATATTCTGACTGGAATTGCCACGTATTTTGAATTTGCGGCGCACGGCAATCAAGATATCCTGGCCAGTTCTGGTTTTGAACTGCGCCGCGATGGCGGCCCGTCAAGCACCGCCAATACGGTGCTGCCGGCACCGGTCGATTTTCGCGTCGCCCACGGTGATTCAAGTGGCAGTGTCGATCTGCACGTCGCCAAGGAGGCCGGCGCCGTCAGCTACGGCATTCAGTACACCGAGGGCGACCCGAACGTCGAGGCCAACTGGCAGCACGCGCCCACCTCGGCCACGTCGATGCACATGAAGGTCGCGGGCCTCACGCCGGGTCATATCTACTGGTTCCGCGCCTGCGGTATCAACAGCGCCGGCTACGGCCACTGGACCGATCCGATCAGCCTGATGGTGATCTGAGCGTCCCCAGCGCCGTCGGGTTGACTCCCTTCCCTGGCAGGGGAGGGTTGGGGAGCAGGGCGATTTTTCGGCGCGAATTGCTCCACCGGCACGCACGAACAGAACAGATTCCGATCCCCCACACGTTATCCACGCGGCCGACCGGGCTGATGGAGGCGCTGCGCACGCCGGCCTTCTATGTCGGCGCACTCGGCTCACGCCGCAACAACGAGGCCCGGCGCGAGCGGTTGCTGCAGTTCGAGGTCAGCCCGGCCGAAGCAGCGCGGCTGCGCGGCCCGGTCGGGCTGAACCTCGGTGGCCTGACGCCGCCCGAGATCGCCATGAGCATCGTCGCGGAAATGACGGCGCTGCATTGCGGTGTCGATCTGGCGCGGCCGCTGGCGGATTGGAGCGGGTCGATGACGGCGTGTATGGTGGCGGGTTCAAGCCCGCAGTAGCTTGAATGCCTGCACCGTGTCCGGCCAGGCTGTCAGAACAGCCGAGGATCGAACCGGAAGGGCTGGCGTTCGACGCTCAGCCTGATCGAGCGGTACTGGGGATGCGCCGGATTGAGGATCAGGTTGTTCTCGCCGGGCTCGACGAAGGACGGCACCCACAGCCCCAGGCTGGCGACGGCGGCGGTCCAGGACATGCCGATGGCCTGGGTGGCGGCCTCGTTGCTGCGCCAGTCGGCGGGCAGGCCCAGGTCAAAGACATCGAGCAGGGGCGCGCCGTCTGGCAGGTCCAGTTGCATCAGGGCCTGGTGCTTCGGATGCGCGCCGTTGCTGTGGACGCGCTTTTCGAGCTGGCACAGGGCCCGGCTGGAAGCGGCGTAGACAACCTGCAGCGGCCCTCTGGTGTGCCAGCGGCCATTGCCAAGCGTCGAACCCAAGCCCAGCGACGCCAGCAGGGCACTCTCGGTGGGCGGCGGACTCGGGCAGTAGCCGATGCGCCAGACCGAGATCAAACGACGCCGCCGTATTTGATGGCCAGCAGGATGTCCTTGACGCGTTGCGCGCCGTAGCCTGTCTTGGCGGCTTCCAGCGGCGTTTCGCCGTCCAGCATGGGATGCGGTTGGCGCAGCCAGCCGGAGGCTTCGGCTTCGGACTCGAAGGTGTCGCACGCCATCTGGTCGAGTTCGAGGAAGCGCACCACCCCTTCGGCGGCGTGGGTGGGCAGCGCCTGATCCTTGGCGGCGCGGCGACTGGCGGTGCTGCGGTCCAGATCGAGGTAGGCCGCGATGGTGGCCTTGCCCAGGCCGAGGAACTCGCCCAGCGGGGCGACCGCCTTGCTGGAGATGCCCCGTTTGACCAGTTGGTAGGCCGAAGCGTTGTCGAGCCTGATGCGCATGGCCTCAAGGGCCGTGCCATTGCCAGCGCCCAGGAGTTCCCAAAGAGAGGCGAGCGCTTGGCTGCGGCTGACCTGTTCGGCGGTGGCGACTGCTTGCTTGATCATGCGGTAATTACAGCATGATGATGATGCATTTGCAACAAATCCAGCTACTGCCGTGCCGATTGTCATTCGCTACTGAGCGGCACGCACGAACAGAACAGATTCCGATCCCCCCACACGTTGTCCACCCGCCCGACCGGGCTCCAGTACTTGGCCTTGCGCAGCACCGCCACAGGATAGGCCGCAGTTTCTCGGCTGTAGGCGTGGCTCCACTCGGCCTTGAGCAGGCTCTCGGCGGTGTGTGGGGCGTGTTTGAACGGCTCGCTTTCGGTCGGCTCGACCATCAGCGTGCCGGCGACCGGGAAGCTCAGCGTCGGGGCGTGGAAGCCGTAGTCGATCAGGCGCTTGGCGACGTCTTCGGCGCTGACGCCCGAGGTTTCTTTCAGCGGGCGTAGGTCGAGGATGCATTCGTGCGCCACGCCGCCTCTGGTGGTTGCACTTCGAAGGGAGCCTGACCAACGCCGCCGAGCCGGCAGGGTCGATTCCCCCATCAAAGCAGTTCCGGCTTGTGGCTCTGCAACCAGGCGCGCACATGTTTGAGCAGATCGCTGGCGCTGCTCAAACATTCGGTGGTGGCTGATTCGGGCACCAGATCGCCTGAATAGTCCGAGAGGTTGCGCTGCTTGCGCAGTGCGTCGAGCACGATGACCTTGTGCTTGGGCAAGGCCACGGTCAGCGGCAGTGTCTGGATTGCGGTCTGGTGGTGGCCGGGTTTGCTGGTGAGGGTGCGGTAGCCGTTGGCGTTGAGCGCCACCATCGCCAGTTGCATGATCGCCTTGTAGGCGGCATCGAAGCGGTTCTCGGCGCTCAGGCCGGTGAGTTGCGCGTCAGCCAGGTTGCGTTCGGCGGCGGCCAGCAGCTTGAGCACCTGCGCCTTGTCAGGCGTGATGCGGTCAAGGCTGATGCCCAGCAAGTTCTGCAAGCTCATGGTCGTCCCCGATCAGGAAGATCTTCGGTTTGGCCAGCACGTCGCGCAGAAAGGCTTCGGTCGTTGCCTTGGCAGCAAATTCAGCCACCGCGAAAACCTTCGGATTGACCTCGCGCCCGAGCGTGTCCTGCACCGGGTAGAGCAACTCTACCGCCTGCCCGAAGCCGATGTCGCCGATCAGCAGCAGGTCGATGTCGCTACCGGCCGTCTCACGCCCTTGTGCGACCGAGCCGAACACGAAGGCCACACGCAGGGCCGATGCGGCCGGAGCCAGCGCCTGGGCCAGCACATCCGCCATGCCTGAGGTCTTGCGCAGGATGCTGGCCAACTCGGTGTAGATCGGGCAGCCGGTGTCAGCGCGGTAGACCTGCTGATTGCCGCGTTTCTCGCGCCGCAGCAGGCCGACTGCGGCGAGCCGTGTCAGTTCGCGTGTCACGGTGCCGGCTGGCAGGCCGGTACGCCGCGCGATCTCCCGGCCATGCAGCGCTTCGTCAGGACGCAGCAACAGCAGGCCGAGCACACGTCGGCGGTATTCCGGCAGCAGGACGGAGGCGAGTGAGTGATGCATATTCGGCGTCGATTGTCGCCTTTATTGCATCAATCAACAAGCTCACTCCGCCAGCTCAGCCACCGGCACACACGAACAGAACAGATTCCGATCCCCCCACACGTTGTCCACCCGCCCGACCGGGCTCCAGTACTTGGCCTTGCGCAGCCCGGCCACCGGGTAGGCTGCCGTTTCGCGGCTGTAGGCGTGGTTCCACTCGGATTTCAGCAGGCTCTCGGCGGTGTGCGGCGCGCCTTTCAGCGGGTTGTCCTCGCGGGGCAGGGTGCCGGCTTCGACCTGGCAGATTTCCTCTCGGATTGCCAGCATCGCGTCGCAGAAGCGGTCCAGCTCGACCAGCGGCTCGCTTTCGGTCGGCTCGACCATCAGCGTGCCGGCGACCGGGAAGCTCAGGGTCGGGGCGTGGAAGCCGTAGTCGATCAGGCGCTTGGCGACGTCTTCGGCGCTGACGCCTGAGCTGTCTTTGAGCGGGCGCAGGTCCAGGATGCACTCGTGCGCCACACCGCCGCCCTTCACACCGTCGATGCCGCCGCTGAAGTGGATGTCGTAGGCGTCGGCCAAGCGCGCGGCGACGTAGTTGGCGCTCAGGATGGCGGTTTCGGTGGCTTGCGTCAGGCCCTCGGCGCCCATCATCCGCACGTACATCCAGCTGATCGGCAGCACGGCGGCGTTGCCGAGCGGCGCGGCGGACACGGCGCCGACGCTGCGTTCATCGCCGATGCCGGCGGTGCGGTGCGCCGGCAGGAACGGCACCAAGTCTTCCACCACGCAGACCGGGCCGACGCCGGGGCCGCCACCGCCGTGCGGGATGCAGAAGGTCTTGTGCAGGTTCAGGTGGCTCACATCGCCGCCGAACTCGCCCGGCGCCGCCACGCCGACCAGCGCGTTCATGTTGGCGCCGTCCACGTAGACCCGGCCGCCGAACTCGTGCACCAGCGCGCAGATTTCCTTGACGCTGACGTCAAAGACGCCGTAGGTCGAGGGGTAGGTGATCATGATCGCGGCCAGCTTGGCGCGGTGCAGCTCGCACTTGGCGCGCAGATCAGCCAGGTCGATGTTGCCCTCGGCGTTGCACTTCACCACCACGACCTGCATGCCGGCCATGTGTGCCGAGGCCGGGTTGGTGCCGTGCGCACTCTCGGGGATCAGGCAGATGGTGCGCTGCGCCTCGCCCCGGCTGGCGTGCCAGGCCTGGATCGCCAGCATGCCGGCGTATTCGCCCTGCGAGCCGGCGTTCGGCTGCAGGCTGATGCCTTTGTAGCCGGTCGCTTGCGCCAGCCAGGCGCAGAGCTGCTCGTTCAGCGCGGCGTAGCCGGCCAGCTGGTCGGCCGGCGCGAACGGGTGCAGGTTGGCGAACTCGGGCCAGGTGATCGGGATCATCTCGGCCGTGGCGTTGAGCTTCATGGTGCACGAGCCGAGCGGAATCATGCTGCGGTCGAGCGCCAGATCCTTGTCTGACAGGGCGCGGATGTAGCGCAGCATCTCGGTCTCGCTGTGGTGCGAGTTGAAGACCGGGTGCGTGAGGAAGCTTGTTGTTCGGCGGAGCTGAGCCGGCAGCATCGGCGCGGTGTTGGCCAGCGCTTCGACGGTCGGCAGGGTCTGCTCGCCGCTGGCAAACAGCGCCCAGATCGCTTCGATGTCGGCGCGCGTGCTGGTCTCGTCGAGCGTGATGCCGATCGAATCATGGCTGGCGGCGCGCAGGTTGCGGCCCGACGCGACAGCAGCGGCCAGTAGCGCGTCACGCTGGTCACCGACCTTGATCTGCACCGTGTCGAAGGCGGTGTCGTGCAGCAGCGTCCAGCCCAGGCCTTGCAGGCCGGCGGCCAGGATCGCTGTGTAAGTGGCGACACGCTGGGCGATGCGCGTCAGCCCGGCCGGGCCGTGGTAGACCGCATACATGCTGGCCACGACGGCCGGCAACACCTGCGCGGTGCAGATGTTCGAGGTGGCCTTCTCGCGGCGGATGTGCTGCTCCCGCGTCTGCAGCGCCAGGCGGTAGGCGGGCGTGCCGTGGCTGTCGATGCTCACGCCCACCAGCCGGCCGGGCAGCGAGCGCTTGTAGGCGTCCTGCGTGGCGAGGTACGCGGCGTGCGGGCCGCCCGCGCCCATCGGCATGCCGAAGCGCTGCGTCGAGCCGCAGGCGATGTCGGCGCCGAGTTCGCCCGGCGGCGTCAGAAGGGTGAGCGCCAGCAAGTCGGCGGCGACGATGGCCAGCGCTCCAGCGGCGTGCACCGCGTCGATGATCGGGCGCAGATCGCGCACCTGGCCGTTCACGCCGGGGTATTGCAGCAGCACGGCGAAGGCCGGCGCGGCGGCGACCGAGGCGGCGATCTGCGTCGCGTGCACCTGTTCGACAGTGATGCCGAGCGGCGTGGCGCGCGTGCGCACCACTTCCAGCGTCTGCGGCAGCACGTCGTGCGCCACGAGGAAATGTGTTGCCTTGCTCTTGCCGGCGCGCGCCGCGAGCGTCATCGCTTCGGCGGCGGCGGTGGCTTCATCGAGCATCGAGGCGTTGGCCACCGCCATGCCTGTCAGGTCGGTGACCAGGGTCTGGAAGTTCACCAACGCCTCCATGCGGCCCTGGCTGATCTCGGCCTGATAGGGCGTGTAGGCGGTGTACCAGGCCGGGTTTTCGAGGATGTTGCGCAGGATGACGCCCGGCGTGAGCGTGCCGTGATAACCCTGGCCGATGTGGCTGGTGAGCACGCGGTTGCGGCTGGCCAGTGCCTTCAGCTCGGCCAGCGCCTGGGCTTCGCCGATCGGTGCGGGCAGGTCCATCGCGGCGGCGCGGCGGATGCTGGTCGGCACGATGGCGTCGATCAGCGCGCGGCGCGAGGCGGGACCGATGGCGGCCAGCATGCGCGCTTCGTCGGCGCTGTCGGGGCCGATGTGGCGGGCGGTGAATTCGGTGGTGTTTTCGAGTTGGGCGAGCGTGGGCAGCTTGGGCATGGCGGTGGCAGTGTGGGCAGGCGATGGTTGAAGATCCGTGCACGCCCTCAGCTGTCCGCTTTACCTGAGAGATTGACGCCGCGCGGCGCCGCTTTGACGCGACACCCCGAGCGCTTGCCCCTTCGGTGGACCGGCTTGGCCGCAGCGCCACAGCGCGCCGCCTTCCGGTCTCTCTCCAGTGAGGATCACCGTCAGCATCAGTGCCGACCCGACGGTGTCTGCCAGTCCTTTTGCCTGAGCGTTCGAAGCGTCGGCCGGTTCTCCCGGCCCCACCCCTGCGCCTTCGGCGGCTGCGCTGCGCTTGATGCGCGGCAGCTCTCTCCTAGCAGGCGGGCAGTGTAGCGCAGGGGTCGGCGGGCATTCGATCAGGCTTGGCTGACCAATGCCTCGTAGGCGGTGCTGTCCATCAGGGCGTCGAGCTGGGCGGCATCGCTCAGTTTGACCTTGAAGAACCAGCCGGCGCCGAGCGGGTCGCTGTTGGCCAGCGAGGGGTCGTCGCGCAGTGCTTCGTTGACGGCGACCACCACGCCGCTGACTGGCGCGTAGATGTCGGCGGCGGCCTTGACCGATTCGACCACACCGGCCACGTCGCCCTGCTTGATCAGGGTGTCGATGGCGGGCAGATCAACATAGACCACATCGCCGAGGGCGTCCTGGGCGTGCAGGGTGATGCCAACCACCGCAGCGTCGGCGTCAGCGGCGTTGATCCATTCGTGTTCGGCGGTGAATTTGAGGCTCATGAGTACTCCTGATAGGTGTTGGATGGGTGGGCGAGCGCGGGCTGCATCTTGCGGCAAACCCGCTCGGTTTTCAGCTGCGGTGATAGCGGTGCGGTGCAAACGGCATCGGGGTGACGCGCATCGGCCAGCGCTTGCCGCGCACTTCGGCCCAGACTTCGCCGCTGGCGTCGGCCCGGTTGCTGGGCAGATAAGCCAGCGCGATCGGCTGGTTGACGGTCGGGGCGAGCGTGCCGCTGGTGACGACGCCGACTTTGTGGCCCTGGCCGTCGAACAGCACCGAGCCTTCGCGCACCGGCACCCGTTCCAGCCCGAGCAGGCCGACGCGCTTGCTGGTGGCGCCGTGCAGCAGTTGCTGCTCGATCGTGGCGGCACCCGGATAGCCACCGGCGCGGGCACCGCCTGGGCGGCGCACTTTCTGGATCGCCCAGCTCAGGCCGGCTTCCACCGGCGAGGTGGTTTCGTTGATGTCGTGGCCGTACAGGCACAAGCCCGCTTCCAGCCGCAGCGTGTCGCGCGCGCCCAGGCCGGCCGGCTGCACTTCGGGCTGGTCCAGCAGCGCGCGGGCCAGGGCTTCGGCCCGATCGGCCGACACCGAAATCTCGAAGCCGTCTTCGCCGGTGTAGCCCGAACGCGTCACAAAACAATCGCTACCGGCCAGCTCGTAGTAGCCGCCGGTCATGAAGCTCAGATCCTTGATGGCCGGGTTCAGGCGTGCCAGCGCGGACACCGCCTGCGGGCCTTGCAGGGCCAGCAGCGCTTGCTCGGGCAGCGGTTGCACGGTGCAGCGGTGCCCGATGTGGGTGATCAGGTGCTTGAGGTCGGCGTCCTTGCAGCCAGCGTTGACCACCAGCAGCAGATCGGTTTCGCGGCGCGTGATCATCAGATCGTCGAGCAGGCCGCCGGAAGCGTTGGTGAAGAAGGCGTAGCGCTGCTTGAGCATCGGCAGCCCGACCACATCGACCGGCACCAGGGTTTCCAGCGCGGCGGCGGCGTCCGGCCCGACCAGGCGGATCTGGCCCATGTGCGAGACGTCGAACAGCGCGGCTGCTTCGCGGCACTGGCGATGCTCGGCGATGATGCCGCGCGGGTATTGCACCGGCATCTCGTAGCCGGCAAACGGCACCAGCTTGGCGCCCAGGCCGAGATGCAGCGCGTACAGCGGTGTGGTCTTGAGCAGGTCGGCGGAGGCAATTGCAGTGGCGGCAGCAGTCATGATGTGACACCTTTCAGAGGGCAAGGAGATGATCCACCGTTACCGGTGGGCCTGCCCTCGCTGTCCGCTTTACCTGAGAGATTGACGGGGCCGGCACACGCCGACGCTCCGCTTGCCCCTTCGGTGGACCGATTGGCTTGCGTGGCGACACGCAATGCTGGTCGGCCTCTCTCCAGTGAGGATCACTTCCTGTAGAAGTGTTCGCCAGTCCTTTTGCCTGAGCGTTCCGGGTGATGCATGCCACTCGCTGCGCCTTCGGCGGCCGTTCAGCGCATGCGCTCGCGGCTCTCTCCTAGCTGCGTTGAAGTGTACCGCAGGGTTTGTGAGCGGGTGTGAGCCGGCTCAGCCGTGCGGCGCGGCCGTCTGCCACTCGCGCAGCAGGGCGGCCATCAGCTCGGCGGCCGGCAGCGCGCGTGTTTGCGCCACGCCCTGGCCGGCCCACAGCGACATCAATTCCGGCCGACCGAGCCGGGCCGCAGCGGCGCGGATGTCCTGCGTCAGCAGGTTCTGCACCGGGTAGGGCGGCAGTTCGGCTTCGACACTCTTCAGCTCGTCCATGAAGCGGTTCACCAGCCCGCGCGCTGGCCGGCCCGAGAAGCTGCGTGTCAGCCGGGTCAGGCGGCTGTCGCGGCCGGCGTTCAAGACGGCGTCTTTCCACGGCGCGGCAATGCCTGATTCCGGGCAGGCCAGAAAGGCGGTGCCGAGCTGCACGCCGTGCGCGCCCAGTGCCAGCACCGCAGCGATGCCACGGCCATCCATCAGCCCGCCCGCAGCGACGACCGGAATCTGCACCGCAGCGGCCACCGCCGGCAGCAGCGCCATCAGTCCGATGCTGGCGGCATCGAAGTCGTTGCTCAGGAAGGTGCCGCGATGCCCGCCGGCTTCCGCGCCCTGGGCGCAGACCAGATCGGCGCCGACGTTTTGCCAAGCCAGCGCCTCGGCGGCGGTGGTGGCCGTGCCCATCACGCGCGAGCCGGCTCGCTGGAAGGCCTGCACCGTCGCGGCGTCAAGGATGCCGAAGGTGAAGCTCACCACCGGTGGTGCCAGCGCCAGCAGCGTGGCGAGCTGCGCGCGCGGGTCTTCGCAGTAGCGCGCTGGCGTGGCGGGCGTGGCCAGGCCGAGCTCGGCGCGGTACGGCGCCAGCCGGGCCTGGGCGCGTGCCAGCGTGGCGGCGTCGGGCTGGTACGAGTCGTCCAGCACGAACAGGTTGACGTTGAACGGCCGGTCGGTGAGGGCGCGGATGCGCGCCACGCCCTCCCGTATCGCTGCCGGCGAGAGCGTGGCCGCCGCAAACGAGCCGAGTCCGCCGGCATTGCTGACCGCAGCGACCAGCTCGGGCGTGGTCGCGCCGCCGGCCATCGGCGCCTGGATGATGGGGTGCTCGATACCGAGCAGGGCAGTCAGCGAGGTGGACATGGTGGTCAGGACAGGAATGGCGGTTTGATCGGAGGGGCAGGGGTGTTCACTGGCGCCGCGCCGACGACACCACGATGCCGGCGACGATCAGCCCGAACGCCACGCCGTGATACCACTGCGGCGCCTCGCCGAGCAGCGCGGTCGAGAGCAGCGCGGCAAACAGCGGCGTCAGGTTGGCAAAGAAGCTCGCCACCGCCGGGCCGGCATGCGCCACGCCACGGCCCCAGAACCAGTAGGCGATCACCGAGGGGCCGGCGACGATGTAGGCCAGCGCTGCAAGCACGGCCGGGCTCCAGGCGATCGGGCGCGGGTCGATGACGCTTTCCAGGCCGGCGGCAGCACTGGCCCAGATGACGCCGTAGAGGGTCTGCACCAGCAGGTATTCGGCCCAGTTCCAGGCCCGCGCCGGGCTGTCGGGCTGGCCGGGGCGGTCTTGCACCAGCGGCCGGTGCTCGCCCTTCATCTCGGCGCTCGGGCTCACCAGCATCCAGCTGTAGACCGCCCAGCTGGCGGCGGCCAGCAGCATCCAGAGGTCGCCGCGATTGAAGTGCACCTGCGCCAGCAGCTGCAGATCACCGCGACCCAGCACAGTGGCCACACCGGCCAGCGAGAACAGCGCGCCCAGCATCTGGCGCGGTTTGGGATGGACGCCAAAACCGAAGGCACCGACCAGCATCATCCAGACCGGCATCGAGGAGGCGATCAGCGTGACATTGATCGGCGTCGAGGTGGTCAGCGCCAGGTATTGCAGCGCGTTGTAGGCGCCGACGCCGAACAGCCCGACCCGCGCCAGGTAGCGCCAGCGCTGCAGCACGTCGCGCCGGTTCGCCGGCGTGGCCACCGCCCGCCAGCCCAGCACCAGCAGCACCGCCAGCACCAGCCACCAGCGCAGCGCGTTGAGCATCAGCGGCGGCACGCTGCTCACCGTCATGCGGCCGACCACCGCGTTGCCGGCCCACAGCAGCGGCGGCAGGGTCAGGAGTCCGATCAGGCGCGGGGTCAGGGTCATGGGCTCGCATCGTAGCCAAGGCGGGCATGGTCTGCCGGCAGCAAACCCGGCCGGGTTGCCGTAAGCTGAAAGAACCGGTGATCATGAGATCGCCAATCAACAGGAGACACACCATGCAGCGCGCCATTCAGATTCAACAATTCGGCGGCCCCGAAGTCATGCAACTGGTCGAGTTGCCGGCGGGCGAGCCCGGTCCGGGCCAGGTGCGCATCCGCCATCACGCGGTCGGGGTCAACTTCATCGACGTCTACCAGCGCACCGGGCTGTACCCGAACGCGCTGCCGCTCGCCCTTGGCATGGAAGCCGCCGGGGTGGTCGAGGCGACCGGCGAGGGCGTGACGCATCTGCAGCCCGGTGACCGGGTGGCCTACGCCAGCCAGCCGCCCGGCAGCTACTGCGACGTGCGAGTCATGCCGGCCAGGAACGTGGTCGAGCTGCCCGACGGCATCGACTTCGAAACCGGCGCCGCCATGATGCTCAAGGGCCTGACGGCGCAGTACCTGCTGCGTCGCACCCAGCCGCAAGGTGGCCTGCAGCGCGGCGACTTCGTGCTGTTCCATGCCGCCGCCGGTGGCGTGGGTCTGATCGCCTGCCAGTGGGCCAAGGCGATGGGCCTGCAGCTGATCGGCACTGCTGGCAGCGACGAGAAGTGCCAGCTGGCGCTCCAGCACGGTGCCGCCTATGTCATCAACTACCGCAGCGAAAATTTCGTCGAGCGCGTCAAGTCGATCACCGACGGGCGCGGCGTCAAGGTGGTCTACGACTCGGTCGGCAAGGACACCTTCGAGGGCTCGCTCGACTGCCTGGCGCCGTTCGGCCTGCTGGCCATTTTCGGCAACGCGTCGGGGCCGGTGCCGCCGGTCAACCTGGGCTTGCTGGCGGCGAAGGGTTCGCTCTACGTGACGCGCCCGACGCTGTTCACGCATCTGGCCACGCGCGAAAGCACCCAGGAGATGGCCGACGATCTGTTCGAGATGGTCGGCAGCGGCGCGGTGAAAATTCCGATCGCGCAGCGCTACCCGCTGGAGGCTGTGGCGCAGGCGCATCGTGATCTGGAGGCGCGCCAGACCACCGGCTGCACCATCCTGACGCTTTAAGCGTTTTGATTGTCCGGGTCGGTGCCAGTTGCCGACCTGAGCGCCTTGGTTTATGTTGCAATGCAACAACCAGATTAAGTCGCATCAATCTGGGTGAACACGCCACTGGTGGTCGTGTTCCAGCCAGGCGAGTCGATGTGAATGCACGAACGCAAGAGTTCCCCGTCGATGCGGCCGTCAGTGCCCGCGTGGTGGCGGTGCACGGCCCGGTGGTGGATGTGCGCTGCAGCCTGCTGCCGGCACTCGGCCATCTGCTGAGCTTGCAGGCGGGCGCCACGGTCTGGTCGCTGGTGGTGATGCAGCACCTGAGCGAGACGCTGGTGCGCTGCATTGCGCTGCAGCCGACCGACGGCCTGGCACGCGGCATGGCGGTGCACGACAGCGGCGCGCCGCTCTCGGTGGCGGTCGGCCCGAGCAGTCTGGGCCGCTTGCTCGGTGCGCTGGGCCAGCCGCTTGATGGTGGTCCGGCGGTGGAGGGCAGCAACCTGCGTCCGGTGCTGGCCGCGCCGCCCGCCTTGCTCGACACCATTCCGGGCGATCAGATTCTCGAAACCGGCATCAAGGTCATCGACCTGCTGTGCCCCTTCGTGCGGGGCGGCAAGACCGGGCTGTTTGGCGGCGCGGGCGTCGGCAAGACGGTGTTGATGATGGAGTTCATGCACGCGGTGAGCAGCCGGCACCACGGCGTGTCGGTGTTCGCCGGCGTCGGCGAGCGCATCCGCGAAGGCCACGAACTCTGGCACGAGATGGTCGATGCCGGCGTGATGCAGCGCGCCGTGATGGTGTTCGGCCAGATGGACGAGACGCCCGGCGTGCGCTTCCACACCGGCTACACGGCGCTGACCTACGCCGAGGCGCTGCGCGACGCCGGCCACGGCGAAGTGCTGTTCTTGATGGACAACCTGTTCCGCTTCGTCCAGGCCGGCACCGAAATCTCGGGCCTGCTCGGGCGCATGCCGTCGAGCGTTGGTTATCAGCCCACGCTCGTTACCGAGGTCGCCAGCCTGGAAGAGCGCATCCTCTCGACCCGGCACGGCTCCATCACCGCCGTGCAGGCGGTCTACGTGCCGGCCGACGACATGAGCGATCCGTCGGTCGCTGCCATCCAGGCGCACCTCGATTCGGTCGTGATCCTGTCGCGTGAACAGGCGGCGCGTGGCATCTACCCTGCCGTTGATCCGCTCGCTTCCAACAGCCGCATGATCGACGTGCGCATCGTCGGCGAGCGCCATTACCGGGTGGCCGGTGCGGTGCGCCAGCATCTGGCGCGCTACAAGGAGCTGGAAGACATCATCGCCATGCTCGGCATCGAGGAGCTTGCCGCCGAGGATCGCCGCATCGTCACGCGGGCGCGCCGGCTGCAGCGCTACCTGACGCAGCCGTTTCAGGTGGTGGCCGATCACACTGGCATGGCGGGTGCTTCGGTACCGCTGCCGACTGTGCTGGACGATTGCGAACGGTTTCTTGCCGGCGCCTACGACCAGCTTTCCGAACAAGCCTGCTACATGAAGGGAGCGATGCCATCATGATGACGCTGGAGTTGCTGGACGGGCACAGCATGCGCCGTATCGATGCTGTCCGCAGCGTCGTGGCTGCCGATGCCTCGGGCATGTTCGGCCTGATGCCCGGGCACGAGGCGCTGGTCACGGTGCTGGAGCCGGGTCTGCTGCGCTACCGCTGCGGCGGCGCCGACGCGCCCTGGATCCATGCCGCGTGTGTCGGCGGGCTGCTGCGCGGTGCCGACAACCATGTCCGCATCGTCAGCCGGCGCTTTCTGAGCGGCGACAGTCCCGAGCAACTGCAGCTCGAACTGGAGCGGCTGCTCACCGAAGAGTACAGCCTGCGCCTGAGCGCACGCACCAGCCAGGCCAAGATCGAACTGGCGTTGCTGCAACGCATGCAGCAGCTGGCCCAGCACGCCCCGTGACCGACGACGACGAGCGGCTGCGCACGGCGCTGGCCCGCCAGGCCGAGCGGCTGCGCAAGGCGCGTCGCGCCGGTTTGCTCGGCTTGCTGGTGACCGGTGGTACCGCCGGGCTGCTGCTGGTGGTGCCGCTGGTGCTGGGCGCCTACCTGGGGCGCTGGTTTGACGAGCAGGCAGCCGGCTACTCGGTGCGCTGGACCGTCAACGGCATCCTGCTCGGGCTCGCGTTCGGGGTCTGGAACGTCTGGCGCTTCTTCAAGGAGCATGGTCGATGAGCGAACTCGACGCCGCCGTCTGGCTGCACCTGGGGCCGCTGGCGTTGCGCGAGCCGCTGCTGCTGGCCGTGGCGATCAGCGCCGCGCTGCTCGGGTTGGCGCTGTGGCTGCGGGGCAGGTTGCGCCTCGACGCCGAGGCGCCGGCCGGCCGACTGCAGACCGCCCTCGAAGCCCTCTACGCCCTGATGCACGACGCCGTCGCCGAGGTGGTCGCACCCGACGAGGTGGCGCAGGTGTTGCCCTTCATCGGCACGCTGTGGCTGTTTCTGGTGCTGGCCAATCTGATCGGCCTGGTGCCGGGGCTGTCATCGCCGACGCGTGACTTGTCGATCACCGCCGCGCTGGCCGTCATCGTGCTGGTGGCGGTGCATGTGTTCGGCATCCGCGCGGCGGGGCTGCGCACCTATCTGGCGCATTACCTGGCACCAAATCCGATCATGCTGCCCTTCCACCTGATCAGCGAAGTCACGCGCACGCTGGCGCTGGCGATCCGGCTGTTCGGCAACATGATGAGCCTGGAGATGGCCGCCATGCTGGTGCTGCTGGTGGCCGGCCTGCTGGTGCCGATTCCGCTGCTGCTGCTGCACGTGGTCGAGGCGCTGGTGCAGGCTTACATCTTTGGCATGCTGGCCTTGATCTACATCGCCAGCGCGCTGGAGGTCAGCCACGAACATCCACCCTGAATTCAATGGCTTGACCTTTCTGGAGTTGTCATTCATGACCGATCTGCACATGTTCAGCCTGGTGTCCACCGTGGTGGCCGGGCTGGTGATCGCGCTGGGGGTGTTTTTCCCGGCGCTGGCGATGGGCCGCGCCATCGCTGCGGCGCTCGACGCGCTGGCGCGTCAGCCGGAAGCCGAGAAGTCGATCAGCCGCACGCTATTCATCGGTCTGGCGATGATCGAGTCGCTCGCCATCTACTGCCTGGTGATCGCGCTGATCATCCTGTTCCGCAACCCGCTGCTGGAGTACTTGCTGCGCTGATGGAGCGGACATGAACCTCGATCCGACCACCTTTGCGCTGCAGATCATCAATTTCCTGGTGCTGCTGTGGCTGCTGACGCGCTTTCTGTACCGGCCGCTGCAGGCCGCGCTGGATGCGCGCCGCGCTGCCGCCGAGCAGCAGCGCGCCGACATCACTGCCCGCCAGGCCGAACTGACTCAGCAGGCCGCCACCCTGCAGCAGCAGCGCGCCGGCTTCGACGTCGAGCGCCAAGCCGCCCAGCAGGCGCTGCTGGCCGAGATCGGCGTCGAGCGCGAGCGGCGCCTGGCCCAGCTGATGCGCGAGCTGGACGACGAGCGCGCCAAGGCGCGCGCCCGCGACGCCCAGTTGCAGATGCGCGAACAGGCCCAGCGCCTGCAAGCGCTGCAGCAACAGGCCGCCGTGCACGTTGGTCATTACTTGCAGCGCCTGGCCACACCGGCGCTGGAAGCGGCGGTGATCGAGCTGTTCCTGGCCGATCTGGCCGGGCCGCAGCAGGCCGCTGCGGCCGCCGCCCTGCGCAATGGCACGCTGCCACCTGGGCCAGACGATGTGACCGCCGCTGCTGGCTCGGGCGACATGCTGCATGTCGATCTGAGCACCGCGTTCGAGCCGCCCACCGCGCTGCGCGCGCAGGTCGAGGCGCAGTTGCAGGGGCTGCTGACGGCACAGGCTGCGAAACTGGCTTGGCACTGGCAGCTCGACTCGGAACTGCTCGCCGGCTTGCGGGTGCAAGTCGGTGGTCACGCGCTGGAAGCCAGCCTGCGTCGCGGTGTCGATGCCTTTGTGGTCGCTGAGGCGGCGGCATGAATGCGCCCGACATGATCGGCCTGCAGATCGAGGAAGTCGGCACCGTGATCGGCGTGGCCGACGGCATCGCCTGGGTGCGCGGCTTGCCCTCCGCCGAGGTCGGCGAGGTGCTGCTGACGGGCGACGGCAGCCGTGCCTGGGTGTTCCAGCTCGACGAGCGGCTGATCGGCTGCATCCTGCTGGATCAGTCGCAGCAGCTCACCGCCGGCCAGCGCATGCAGCGTAGCGGCGAGCGCCTGGCGCTCGGCTGCAGCGACGCACTGCTGGGCCGCGTCATCGACCCGCTCGGCCGGCCGCTCGACGGTTTGCCGGCCGTGCCGGCGACCGAGAGCCGGCTGCTGGAAGCGCGCTCGCCGGCCATCATCGAGCGCGACTTCGTGACGCGGCCGTTCTACACCGGCAACACCATCATCGACACGCTGCTGCCGATCGGGCGCGGCCAGCGCGAGCTGCTGATCGGCGACGACGGCACGGGCAAAAGTGCGCTGGCGCTCGACGCCATCATCCACCAGCGTGACCAGCAGATGCGCTGCGTGCTGGTGCTGATCGGCCAGCGCCGCACCCAGGTCGCCGAAACGCTGGCGCTGCTGGCGCAGCACGACGCGCTGGCGCACACCACGGTGGTCTGCGCCGAGGCCGGCAGCCTGCCGGGCCTGCAGTACCTGGCGCCGTTCGCCGGCTGCGCGCTGGCCGAGAGCTGGATGCACGCCGGCCACGACACGCTGATCGTCTACGACGACCTCGGCAAGCACGCCCAGGCCTACCGCGAACTCTCGCTGCTGCTGCGCCGCCCGCCCGGCCGCGAAGCCTATCCGGGCGACATCTTCTACCTGCACTCGCGCCTGTTGGAGCGCTCGACCCAGCTCAGCGCTGCTTTAGGCGGCGGCAGCATGACGGCGCTGCCGATCGTGCCGACCCAGCTCGGCGAGGTGGCGAGCTACATCCCGACCAACCTGATCTCGATCACCGACGGCCAGGTCTATCTGAGCCGCAAGCTGTTCGCGGCCGGCCTGCTGCCGGCGATCGACATCGGCACCTCGGTGTCGCGCATCGGCGGCAAGGCGCAGCACCGCGCCATCGCACGCGAATGCCGCCGCTTGCGCCTGGACTATCTGCAGTTCCTCGAGCTGGAGCTGTTCACCCGCTTCGGCACCCGGCTCGACGCCGAGATGGCGGCGCGCGTGCAACGCGGCCATCTGCTGCAGGCGCTGTTCCGGCAAGGCCGGCTGCAGCCGCGCTCAATCGCGTACCAGATGGCCTGGCTGATTGCGCTCAACGAAGGCTGGCTGGACGGCCTGGCGCCCGAACTGCTTGCCACCACGCTGGCGACGCTGGCCGAGCGTGCGGCCACCGCTCCGGCGCTGGACGCGCCGCGCGAGCAGTGGCTCGCTGCGCTGCGTGGCTGGTTGCCCGGCCTGGCCCGACCGGCGGCCACCGCAGCCGCTGCCGCCACCGTTCCACCCGGATCCGCCGCCACCGGAGTCGCTGCGCCGGGGCCGGCGGCATGAGCGGCAGCGCGCTGCGCGAACGCGCCGCCTTGCTCGACGAGCTGCACCAGATCGTGCTTGCGATGAAGAACCTCGCCTTTGCCGAGCTGCAGCGCGTCGGCCGACAGGTCGAGGCCTTGCGTCCCGCCGCCGCCGAAGTGCTGCAAGCGCTCGCTGAGGTCGAGGTGTTGCAGGCGGATGCGGCCGCAGCGCGGCAAGGTGGCTCGGGCGAATCGGCTGGTCAGTCCGGGCGCGCTTCAGAGGCGCTGCTGGCGCCGCCGCGCGCCATGGCTCCCGTCGGCTGGTGGGTGATCGGCGCCGCGCGGGGTTTCTGCGGCGCCTACAACAGTCGGTTGGCGCAGGCGGTGCGGGCGTTGCGTGCCGCTGATCCGTCCGTGCGGCTCTGGCTGGCCAGCCAGCGGCTGCAGGCGCTGCTGGATGATCTGCCGGCGGGTGCCAGTCAGCTGCTGGCCGGCTGCGCGGCGATCGAGGATGTCGAGACCACGCTCGACGCCTGGCTGGCCGAGTTGGCCCCTGCCACCGCGAGTTGCCGCGAGCTGTGGCTGCTGCATGTCGACGAAGCCGGCCTGGTGTGCAGCCAGTTGTGGCCACGACTCGGCGCCACGCAAGCGTGGTCGGCGGCAGCGCCGCTGGCCACCCGCAGCGCGGCGGCCTATCTGGCGTCAGCTTCAGCCGGCGGCCCGCTGCGGCGACCCCAGCATTTCCTGCCGTTGCCGCAACTGCAGGCAGCCTTGCTCCGGCAGGCGTTGCTGCTGCGTCTGCGCGCCGGCCTGATG
The DNA here is from genome assembly GCA_041083665.1 of Leptothrix sp. (in: b-proteobacteria). Lineage (GTDB taxonomy): Bacteria > Pseudomonadota > Gammaproteobacteria > Burkholderiales > Burkholderiaceae_C > Sphaerotilus. The sequence continues at coordinate 2,694 of JBFPGZ010000037.1, read as the reverse complement.
GCGGCACTGGAGCAGGAAAACCACTGGCGGCTGGCGCAGATGCAGCGCGCCCAGGATCACCTGGATGAGCTCGGCCGCCACTTGCGCCAGCGCTATGCCACGCTGCGCCAGGCCGAGATCACCGACGAGCTGGAAACGCTGATGAGCTCGATGGACAGCGCGCCACCCGGCGGCTGAACTGGCTCAAGCGGTCGGATCAGCCGGCGTGGCGACGGGCTCGTCAATCCAGACCACGGTGGCCCGGTAGGCATGCCAGCTGGCGTGGCCGACGACGGGGCCGACGAACAGCAGGCCGAGGAACCAGGGCAGCATCGCCGCGACCATCAGCACGACGATCAGCGCGCCCCAGAACAGCATCACGCCCGGCTGGGTCAGCACCAGCTTCATGCTGGTCAGGCCGGCGGTGATGGCATCGACCTGGCGGTCCAGCATCATCGGAATGCTCACGGCGCTGATGGCGAAGATCAGCAGGCCGAACATCGTGCTGACGCACAGGTAGGTGATGATGAAGCCGATGTTTTCCGGGTCGAGCAGCGCCAGCAGCGAGCCCTTCAGGTCGGGCATGCCGTCAAAGCTGACGGCAAAGATGATCATGACCGAGCGACCCCAGAGCATTTCCAGCACCAGCAGCACGAAGCCGAAGATGGCCAGCTGGGCGATGTGCTCGTCCCAGGCGGTCAGCGAGTCGCCGAAATCGGGCTCCTGCACGCCTTGTTCGAGCCGCATCGACATCTGGTACAGCCCCATGCACAGCAGCGGGCCGGTCAGCAGCAGCGCGGCCGACATCACCAGCGTGTAGGCCGGGGCGTGTTCGTAGACCTTCAGCACCGCCCAGCCCATCGCCATGAAGCAGATGCCGTAGAACAGGCTGATGGCGGGGTGGCTGACGTAATCGTGTGCGCCGCGCACCAGCCAGCGCAGTGGCTCGCCAAAACCGAGGGTGCGCAACTCGGTGGCGGCGTCGCCGGAAGCCGTGCCTGGCGCGGTCGCGATGGCATGGGTGTCTGCTGCATGTTCAATCGTGCTCATGGACCTGCTCCTTGCCGTGTACAGCGCCGACGATAGGAGCAGCCGCGCCATCCGGCTATCGGGACATCACCCGATCAGCGCTGATGGTTGGGCCGTCACTCCGCTGATCGCACGATGTACTAGAATTTCCGATATTTTCAATATCGGATGCCGTCCACCATGTCGCTGTCGAAATCTTCCCACCAGCCTCTGCAACATGCTCGCCGGCTTGCCCGCCGCTGTCTGGCCGTGGCCGGTTTGGCCTTGCCTCTGGTGGCACCGGTGGCGGCCCAGACGACCACCGGCGTGGGCGTGATCAGCTACTGGGGCACCGACACCGCTCTGTACGACCAGCTGCCGGCCAGCAGCGTGGCAGTCATGAATCCGGACAGCGGCATCTTCGTCGCCACCGGCCAGACGACCACGCTGGTGCCCGATCTGCTGACGTGGCGCACATTGTCCGATCGCACCGCCGCGCGCGGCGTGAGCCTGCTTGGTTATGTGCCGACGGGTGCGTTCAACCACACCTGCAACACGCCGGGGCAGTGCCAGACCTGGAGCCGCATCGAAGCCCAGATCGCGGCCTACTTTACCCAGCTGCCCTCCGTCACCGGCATCTTCTTCGACGAGGCGGCTCCCGCGACCTGGAACTGCGCCGCCTTCGTCACCGAATACCAGCAACTGCGCGCCCTGGTTGCCAAGTACCGTCCGGGCGCCAAGATCGCCTTCAACGCCGGCGTGCCTGACAGCTGCGTGGTGAGCGGCGCCGTGGCCGGCGAGACCGTGGTGCTGTTCGAAAGCAGCACCACCGACTACACCGCCCAGGCCACCCAGATCCGCACTGCGACCGCTGCCGCCACCACCAAGGGCGTCAAGAGCTGGCATCTGGTCTACAGCGTGCCGACGCAGGCTGCCATGAGCACCATCCTCAGCACGGCGCGCCAGATGCAGGCCAGCTACGTCTACGCCACCAACATCGGCGGCAACTGGCTGGCCGGCGACAACACCTGGGGTTCGCCGCCGGTCTACTGGGCCAGCGAGGTGCAGCAGCTGGTCGGCGCCACGCCGGGCGTCAACTGGGGCACCTTGACCAACAAGCTGGTCAATAACGGCAGCTACCTGTGCCTGCGCGGCAACGCCAGCCGTCTGGACCAGCAGGCCTGCGCCAGCACCAGCACCTGGAGCATGACCGTCCAGACCGTCGGCACCATGCCCTATTACCAGCTCCGCTATGGCACCCTGTGCGCCACGCAAGCCTCGGCCGGCAGCACCGCGCTGAGCTGGGCCACCTGCTCGGCCACCGCCGCCAGCCAGATGTGGTCGATGAAGCCGTCCGGCAGCTCGGTCTACTTCGAGAATCGCCAGAGCGCCCAGGTGCTGTCGCTGCCCGGCACCACGGCCGGTTCGACCGCTGTGGCCGAGAACTACAGCGGTGCCGCGCGCCAGCTGTTCTACTTCCAGTAATACGGATCGCAAGAGGCATCCAGCCGAACAGGTCGAGCCACTCGTACTTGGTCTGGCTCGGCGCGCGCGGGCGGCTGGCGCGCCGGGCCCAGACGGAGCCTGTCAGGAATTTTGTGTGCGAGGCATAGCATGAAGATAAAGGAGCATGTATGCCCCCGAGCAAGACGAAGCTGAAGAACGCGGCGATCGCGGCGAGGTCGGCGGCGTTGCCGAAGATCCCGA
>JBFPGZ010000023.1:0-4098 GCA_041083665.1 Leptothrix sp. (in: b-proteobacteria) | reverse complement strand
CGGGATCTTCGGCAATGCCGCCGACCTCGCCGCGATCGCCGCGTTCTTCAGCTTCGTCTTGCTCGGGGGCATACATGCTCCTTTATCTTCATGCTATGCCTCGCACACAAAATTCCTGACAGGCTCGCATTTCGCCAAAAATCTGGTGCTTTTTGGGAAAACCGATGGTTTTTATCAGACGCCCCTGCCCCTTTGTTAAAGATAGACGGTCTTGCCGATCAGAGCGACCACTGCGTCATGCCATGACAGCCTCCTGTCTGCGCGCCGCCTGGGTCCGGCCTGTGTAGCCCCAGCTGCCTGCCTCGATCTCATGGATGCTGATGTAGCTCGCTGGCGCGACGGCACCGGGGATCGCCTTAGCCAGGCTGTCCCAGGCAGCTGCGATCCAGGCCGATTTCTCGACCTCGGTGTTGGTGCCGGCGGTGATGCGGATGTCGAGCGCGAAGGTACGCACACCGGGCAGCGGCTCGCCACCAATGAACCAGGCGTCGGGCGCGGCCTGGATGCGCACTGCTGTGAGCGAGCGCTGCTTGCCGAGCAGTCGTTCGGTGTGATTGCTCAGCTCGCGGGCAACAGCTAGCTGCAGGCCGGCGTCATCAAGCGCAGGCCAGATGGTCAGAGTCAGCAGTGGCATGGTGAATATCTTTCAGTTGGAATGGCTGGGTGGTACGGACCGCTCGCCGCGTAACAGTGGCGCAACCGGTGTAGCTAGACTACGCAGCCACCTTGGCCCCGGACAGCCCCACCACCGCACTGCGCTTTTGCATGCCGAGCAAGATCAAGCCCCCACCACCCTTCACCGATGCGCATGCCGCCCCGGCTGATCTGGCGCTGTTCGTGCGCGCGGTGGAGCTGGGCTCGTTCTCGGCGGTGGCGCGCGAGCGCGATGCGGTGGCCTCGCAGGTGTCGCGCGCGGTCGATCGGCTGGAGGCGCTGTACCGCGTGCGGCTGCTGCGGCGCTCGACCCACGGCCTGAGCCTGACGCCGGAAGGTCAGACGCTACTCACCCGCGCCCGCCAAGTGCTCGCCGCGTTGGGTGATCTGAGTGACGAGCTGGCGGCGCAGCGCGGCAAAGCCAGCGGCACGGTGCGGCTGGCGCTCAGTCCGGCGATGGCACGGCACTTCGTGATCCCGGCGCTGCCGCAGCTGGCCGAGCAACACCCGGCGCTGCGGCTGGAGCTGCACGCCGAAGACCGCTTCGTCGATCTGGTCGCCGAAGGCTTCGACCTCGCGCTGCGCACCAACGACGTGCGACAGGACGGCCTGGTGGCGCGGCGCATCGGCCAGCATCAGCGCGCGGTACTGGCCGCGCCCGCCTATCTGAGCCGGCACGGCACACCCACCCACCCGGCCGATCTGGCGCAGCACCGCACCATCACGCACCTGAGCGCCGGCCACCTGAACCGCTGGCGCTTCCTGATCGATGGCCAGCTCACCCCGCACGCCCCACGCAACGACTTCAGCGCCAGCAGCACCTGGCTGGTGATCGAGATGGTGCTGGCCGGACTCGGCCTGGGCTGGATCAACACCCAGCTGGTCGAGGCGCAACTGCAGCACGGTGAGCTGATCGAGGTGCTGGCGCCGTTTCGCGACCCGACCAGCATTCCCGTCTACGCCGTGATGCTGCCCGACCGCGACCGGCTGCCGCGCATTCGGGCGGTGGTGGAGTTTCTGGCGCAGGCGCTCGGGCAGCAGCCGACACACCGTAGGAACGTGGTGAGAAGTGCCTGACCAAACAAACCAGCTTGAGCAAGCCAAATCCGCAGCAACATCAATTCTTCTACCGCTGCAAATCCGTGCAACTACCGTACGCCACATCCACCATGACGTTCCCGCTTAGCAACAAGTGAACCACCGTTAGACTTGGATACCATGACAACAGGGAGTTCGACATGGGAGAACCGACCGACGCGGGAACACGCAGACACGTCTTCGAAATCGCCCAAAGAATGTTCGAGAAGATCAGACCGAAGACGGTGCCACAAGGTAGCACTCAACTTCGGCAGGTAGCGCTGGATCTCTGCCGCTCGGTGTGCGAGACCGCAGCTATGCGTGATGATCCGACTTTCTCCGACCATCGACGCGTGGATGAGTTCGTCGAAGAACAGTCGGAACGCGTGCGGGAGATTATCTCTGCCATTCCGTCGGCATTCCACCATTGGTCATTCAAAGCCAAAGACGGAAGAGATATACAGCTGTTCAACATGACTGTTGCCGACATGTTGGAAGCAGCAAAAGACGTGATAGAAACCAAGCCCGAAGATATTATCAAAGCCTATGGCGCCATTTGGACGCATGTCAGGGCTTTGAGCGAAATCAGGCCGGATGCAAAGAACAAGCAGAAGCAGGATTTAATGCTGCACGCAACGAAGGACGGCGTCGAATACGTCGCGAGCCTTTACATCGCTGCAAATAACTTCGTTTCCCCATTACTCGAATGGGCGATCATTGATGCTCTCGTCCTTGACCGAATCATGGACTTCGCCTCTGTTTGTTCCTTCACGGGCAACCTTCCGGACACACCCAATGGCCAGATTCTTGAAGGCCCTCTGCTTCCTGGGGTATCCAAGCAACCCATGGGAAAGAAAACTCAGTCCCCCTTGGCGGCTCTCGGGCAGGACATCGGTGAGGTAGCTATCAAACTTGTTTTTGAGAGCGTGACTCTAGCTGCAACATGGTGGATATCTGAAGCCTTGGCCGGTTCAGAAGGACTGCCAAAATGGATTTTATTTACTGGGACCACATCGGCCCGCTGGATATCAGCAGCCATCAAGAGCAAGGGGGATTCTGTACGCCAATTGGAGGCGAAGGGCGAGACAAACTTGCGGATGCTGTGGGACATGGGCATCGCCCACGAGCGCGTGCCCGCGATGAACATCGGTCTCCTGCTGCACCTTCTCTATCGTCTGGAAGAACGCGGTGCGGCATTCAGCCCTTCGATATATGAAGTCCTGGACAAGAAAGCCCGACGAGAGGTGGCATTGCGATGAGCATCGACTGTTTGCAGAGTTCACTCTGCTTCGAGATGGCAAAGGGGTTTCCCGCCGCGTTTGTCGCCCTCATGGTCGGCCTCGTGGCTACCTACATTGCGTGGAAGCAATACGCCACGGCGCGGGCCAAGGTCAAGCTCGACCTCTTCCAACGACGCTACGAAATATTCGAGCGGACGTGGCGCCATCTCTCTGAGGCCATACAGACTAGCCCCGGGCCTACCCCGTTTTCAGACTTCGACAACTTCATCCCGCAAGCGGGGTTCCTGTTCGGTGCCGAGGTCGAGGCTTATTTGCGGAATATTTCGTCCAAGCGGATCGAACTCTGGGCAATCCACTCCAAGACAAAGTCGTCGTGTGACGTGATGGCCGCTGAAGACGTCGAAAGACACACAGAACTGATGAAATGGTTCTACGCCGAGGCATCCGAGGGAATCCGCAGGGTATTTGCCCCCTGGCTCGACCTCAAGGACTGGAAGTAGGAAGAAAGCCCCCGATTGCTCGGGGGTTCTTTTCATCTGCCCAACACCTTATCTCTCAAAAATCGTCACTGGGCAACTACTTCTTCTGCGGCGGCAAATCCGTGCAACTCCCGTGCGCCACTTCCGCCGCCATGCCGATGCTCTCGCCCAGCGTCGGATGCGGATGGATGGTCTTGCCGATGTCCACGGCGTCGGCGCCCATCTCGATGGCCAGCGCGATCTCGCCGATCATGTCGCCGGCATGGGTGCCGACGATGCCACCGCCCAGGATCTTGCCGTGGCCGTGCGCTTCGGGGCTGTCGTCGAACAGCAGCTTGGTGAAGCCTTCGTCGCGACCGTTGGCAATCGCCCGGCCGGACGCGGTCCACGGGAACAGGCCCTTCTTGACCTTGATGCCCTGCGCCTTGGCCTGGTCCTCGGTGAGGCCGACCCACGCCACTTCCGGATCGGTGTAGGCCACGCTCGGGATGACGCGCGCGTCGAAAGCGCTCTTGGCCAACGCGGCGTCGCCCTTCAGCGTGCCGGCGATGACTTCCGCCGCCACGTGCGCCTCGTGCACCGCCTTGTGCGCCAGCATCGGCTGGCCGACGATGTCGCCGATGGCGAAGATGTGCGGCACGTTGGTG